>LVZA01000001.1 GCA_023101505.1 Pasteurellaceae bacterium Pebbles2 | reverse complement strand
TATGCTCCAATACCCAATCATATAAACGGCGGTTATCTTGGAATTCCAGCGTACATAATGAATGCGTAATGCGTTCAATCGCATCAGAAATACAATGGGTAAAATCGTACATCGGGTAAATGCACCACTTGTCGCCAGTTTGGTGATGATGGGCAAATTTCACACGATAAAGCACTGGATCACGCATTACCATAAATGGCGAAGCCATATCAATTTTCGCACGCAACGCTGCCGTTCCTTCCGCAAATTCGCCGTTTTTCATTTTTTCAAATAACGCCAAATTTTCTTCTACTGAACGATCACGATAAGGGCTATTTTTACCAGCTTCGGTTAATGTGCCACGATATTCACGCATTTGTTCAGGCGAAAGTTCGTCCACATAAGCCAAGCCTTTGTTAATTAATTCAATGGCATAGCCATAAAGTTGGTCGAAATAGTCCGATGCATAACGCACTTCCCCATTCCATTTAAAGCCAAGCCATTCTACGTCTTGTTTGATGCTGTCCACATATTCCACATCTTCTTTCACTGGGTTGGTGTCGTCGAAACGCAGGTTACATTTGCCTTGATAATCTTGAGCGATGCCGAAGTTTAAGCAAATTGATTTTGCGTGTCCGATGTGTAAATAGCCGTTTGGCTCAGGCGGAAAGCGAGTTGCACACTTTGATGTTTGCCTGCACTCAAATCTTCATCAATAATTTGACGAATAAAATTGGTCGGACGAGCTTCAGCCGTTAATTCCATATTTTCAGTTGTTGTCGCTGTTGTCATATACAAAAATTCTCAATTAAAAATTCGCTTTATTCTACACGCTTTACATTAGGATTACAATTTAAGCCCTGTGTGAAATCGTGGATTATCGCAAAAAGTGCGGTGCAAAATTAGCAATTTTTTCACCGCACATTTATTCATTAATTTAGACTTATGCTTTTTAGGCTAAAAAGCTATTCTTTTTAGAACTTTTTCGCTTTTTTGCTGTATAGTTTAAGGTAACTTATTTTATTTTCGGAAAAAACTATGAAAAAAACATTAATCGGTTTAGCACTCGCCGCTGTTATTGCAGGCGGAGCTTGGTATTATTTTAACAGCAATAGCCAACCGCAAGTAACGTATTTAACAGAAACTGTGAGCCGTGGTGATTTGCAAAAATCGGTGATCGCCAGTGGCACAGTGCGAGCTTATAATCGTGTGGAAGTGGGTGCGCAAGCCTCGGGGAAAATTGAAAAAATCCACGTTCGCCTTGGGCAAGAAATTAAACAAGGTGATTTGATTGCAGAAATTGATTCCAAAACGCAAGTCAACAGCCTAAACACCGCACAGGCCCAACTCACTTCTTATCAAGCTCAACTCAAAGCGAAAAAAACGGCGTACGACGTGGCGTTATCAGCCTATAATCGCATTTCGAAACTCTATAATCAAAAATCGACCACGCTCGATGAGCTAAATTCAGCGAAAAATACCTTAGCCAATGCGGAAGCTGAAATTCAGGCGGTTGAGGCTTCATTAAAACAAGCCGAAATTGAAGTTAATACCGCACAAACCAATTTGGGCTATACCAAAATTGTGTCGCCGTTGAATGGCACGGTGATTTCAATTCCTGTTTCGGTGGGGCAAACAGTGAATGCCAATCAAACCACGCCGACCATCGTGCAAGTGGCAGATTTAAGCAAAATGTTGATTAAACCTGAAATTTCCGAGGGCGATATTACCAAAGTGAAACAAGGAATGAATGTGGAGTTCACTACCCTTTCTGATCCCGATCACAAATATCAAGGCGTGATTAGCTCTGTTGATCCAGCAATGACCACGCTCACCGATAACGGATATAGCGAAGATGTTACCGACACTAATGCGGTCTATTTTTATGCGAATGTGATTGTTGATAATCCTGACGGCAAATTGCGTATCGGAATGACTACGCAAAATGTGATTACCATTGCCGATAGCCACGATGCCTTACTCGTGCCGACTTTAACTTTACACAAAGAAAATGGCAAAACTTTTGTCAATGTGTTGAATAATAATCAAGCGGAAAAACGTGAAGTGCAAACTGGTTTGAGCGACGATGTTAATACGCAGATTTTATCGGGCTTAAACGAGGGCGAAAAAGTGATTTCTTCGCAAGTGGAACAAGGCGAAAGCGTGGGCAATACTCGTCGTGGCCCGAGAATGTTCTAAACTGCGGTGAAAATTGAGTAAGTTTTTATGAATATTATTGAAATAAAAGGTATTTCTAAATTTTTCGGCGTTGGCGAAAACCGCACGCAAATCTTGAAAGAAATCGATCTTGAAATTAAAAAAGGCGATTTTATTGCGATTATCGGGCAATCGGGTTCGGGCAAATCAACGCTGATGAATATTATCGGCTGTTTAGACACAGCGACATCAGGCTCTTATCAAATTGATAATCAAGAAGTTAGCCATCTTAATCGTGATCAGCTTTCCGATTTACGCCAAAAAAAATTCGGCTTTATCTTCCAGAGATATAACCTGCTTTCTACGCTAAGTGCGGTGGAAAATGTGGCACTTCCTGCGATTTATGCAGGGCAGATCAAAAAACTCGTTTAGAACGAGCCGCACTTTTGCTGGAAAAATTAGGTTTAGGCGATAAGTTAGACAACAAACCCAGCCAGCTTTCAGGCGGTCAACAGCAACGTGTGAGTATTGCTCGAGCCTTGATGAATGGTGGCGATATTATTCTCGCCGACGAACCCACGGGGGCGTTAGACAGCAAAAGTGGCGAAACCGTAATGGAGATTTTGCGTCAGCTTCACGCCGAGGGACACACCATTATTTTGGTTACGCACGATAAAAATGTAGCACAATTTGCTAATCGTATTATTGAAATTAAAGACGGACGTATTATTCAAGATCAGCGTAAAAGCGATTTAATCGCTGAAAAATCCCCTAGCCCGACGGTGAATAAAAACGCATTCAGTTTCTATAAAGATCAATTTATGGAATCGTTCCGAATGTCAGTGAAAGCGATTATCGCTCACAAAATGCGTTCTTTGCTCACAATGCTCGGCATTATTATTGGGATTACTTCTGTAGTTTCTGTGGTGGCATTAGGCACAGGCTCACAGCAGAAAATCCTAGCAAATATTAATTCAATGGGCACGAACACAATGGACGTTTATAACGGCACGGGCTTTGGTGATCGCAATGCAGAAAAAATGCAAAATTTAAACATTGCCGACACCCAAATGCTGGCGAAGCAAAGTTATATCGAAAGCGTTACGCCAAATAGCGGCGTGAGCGGCACATTAACTTATAGCAACGCCACCTTTACAGCACAAGTGCGTGGCGTGGGCGAACAATATTTTAACGTTAAAGGGCTTTCTTTGTTACAGGGTAGCTTTTTTGATGCCACTCAAGTGAAAAGCAATGAAAACGTTGCGGTGATTGATGAAAACACGTTAAAGCAAGTTTTTGGTGAGAAAAATCCGCTCGGGCAAATTTTAATGCTCAATAAAAAACCGCTGAAAGTGATCGGCGTGGCAACGGCGCGCAATAATATGGGCAATATCAGCTCAAGTTTGAATATTTATATTCCTTATACCACAGCGATGAATAAAATTTCGGGTAATCAAAAAATCGACAGCATTACGGTGAAAATCAAAGATGATGTTAATTCTACTGTAGCTGAAAAAGATTTGACTAACCTACTCACCATTCGCCACGGCAAAAAAGACTTTTTCGTGATGAATACCGACAGTATTAAGCAAACTATTCAAGCGACGACCAATACAATGAAATTACTCATTTCCTCTATAGCCTTGATTTCCTTAGTGGTTGGCGGCATTGGCGTAATGAATATTATGCTTGTTTCAGTAACTGAACGTACCAAAGAAATTGGCGTGCGAATGGCAATCGGTGCTCGTCAATCTAACATTTTGCAGCAATTTTTAATTGAAGCGGTGTTGATTTGCTTAATTGGTGGTTTAACAGGGATTTTCTTATCGTTGATGCTTGGTGTGCTATTTAACTGGCTGGCAACAGATTTCACAATGATTTTCTCGACATTCTCGATTGGCAGCGGTGCTTTGCTCTACGCTAATTGGCGTAATTTTCGGTTATATGCCTGCTCGCAACGCTTCGCAATTAAACCCGATTAATGCCTTGGCAAGAGAATAAACGCCGTCAATTTGGCAGTTAAAATAGTAGAAAAAAATAAATTTCTGCTAAAATAGCCGAGAAAAATAACGAACGTTCATTCATTAAAAGTAATATGAAGAATATATTAAAAAGTGCGGTGCAAAAAACACAACATTTTCACCTACTTTTCTCTCTTTATTAAGGACAAATATGTTAAAACTGAATAAAATCGCCTTAAGTGTGATTTTCTCAACCGCCTTGATAGGCTGTGCAAATATTGATAATTCTTATCAGCAAACAAACAAGATTATCAACAATATGAACAAATTACCCAACAATATAATATTAAAGAAAATTGGTGGGCGTTGTATAATGATGCACAACTTAACCGTGTGGTTGAACAGGCTTTATTGAATAATAAAGATTTACAAAAGCCGCCATTTCAGTGAATTGCCCTTTATCAAGCCAATTTATTAGGCGCAGATTTAGTGCCTAACTTCAGTGGTTCTGCCCAATCTTCAGCAAGCCGTCCAATTAATCCAGGTTCAAATTTCCACCATTAGCCACGGCGCTTCTTTGAGTGTGAGCTACACTTTGGATTTATGGCGTCGTTTAGCTGATATGGCGAATGCGCTGAATGGAATGTAAAAGCCACTGAACAAGATCTTGCTGCTGCTCGCCTTTCATTGGTGAACTCTGTGGTGGTGAGCTATTATCAAATGGCGTATTTAAATGATGCTATTGCGGCAACCAATGACACAATTAGCTATTACAGCCAAATTAACAAAATTATGCAAAATCGCCTTGCTCAAGGGTTGCCGACCGTGCCAGCACCGACCAAGCACAACAAGCTGTATTGGTGGCGAGAAATAATTTAATTACTTATCAAACTCAGCGTAAAAATTGCCGAGCAACTTTGCGTAATTTATTAAATTTAAAGCCAAATCAACCACTTAACATTAGCTTTCCACATATTTTAAATGTGAAAACTGTGCCAGTGAATTTAAATGTGCCAGTTTCAACCATTGCTAATCGCCCTGATGTTAAAGGTAATTTATACCGCTTAAGCAGTGCATTTAAAGATGCCAAAGCAACACAAAAATCGTGGTTTCAACCATTAGTTTAGGCGGCAGCTTATCGTCTAGCGGCAATAAGTAGGCAATGCTTTCGACAATCCACTCGCCGCTGGCACATTAGGCATTAGCTTGCCATTCTTAGATTGGAATCACGTGAAATGGAATGTGAAAATTTCAGAAGCGGCTTATGAAGTGCTCGCCTGACTTATGAGCAAGGCATCACCACCGCATTGAACGAAATCGACACCAACTATTTGCTTATACGCAATCGCAACAAAATTATACCAATTTGAAGAAAAAATACGATTACGATCAACGCATTACCAAATATTATCAAAACCGCTACAACGCTGGCGTGTCTGAGTTAAGAGAATGGTTAAATGCAGCCAATACCGAAAAAGCCTCACAAGTGGCTATCTTGAATGCAAAATATGCGGTTATTCAAAATGAAAACGCAATTTATAGTGCAATGGGTGTTATTACTCAACGAAATTCTAATTTGGAATGGAATAACGAAAAAGTGCGGTGAAATTCACCGCACTTTTTATGGATAAAGAAAATTATTTATTAATTAAGCTCAAAAATTCTTTGCGAGTTTCACGATCATCAAGGAATACACCGCCGAAAGCTGATGTTACCGTGTAACTGTTGCTGTCTTTAATGCACGGCATTTTACGCAAAAATGCGTTGCTTTCACATAAACTGCCACGTCATCGGTTTCCAAAATAGTTGAAATGCCAACAAAATTTGTTCAGTCAAACGTTCTTGTACTTGTGGCCGTTGGGCAAAAAATGCCACACTCGATTAATTTTCGACAAGCCAATTACCCATTTTTTCGGATAATATGCCACCGAAACCCATACCGTCAATCGTTACAAAATGGTGTTCGCAGGTGCTGGTTAACGTTACGTCATTCACCAATACCATTTCGCTCACTTTCATTCGATTTTCAATATTGGTAATTTTAGGGAAATTGGCGTAATCCAAGCCGCTAAAAATTTCGTCCACAAACATTTTTGCTAAACGATGTGGCGTTTCTTCAATGCTATCGTCAGTTAAATCTAATCCGATTAATTCAAGCACTTCACGCATTTTGCCTTCAATTTTGCTGCGGCGATCATCTTTTGTTTGCGTAAAGTCAATTTTAACCATTGGGGTTTCAATTCCCTTTGCCACTAAAGCATCACGCACTTTAGCCGCTTCTGTTGAAATATTGCTCATTCACTACTCCCATAAAATAATCGGCTATTCTAGCAAACATTCTGCTAAGAATGAAATGAGAATATACATTTAAAGAATGAAAAGTTTTCCGATTGAACACTGATAATTTTGATACAGTAAATGCTAAAACTGTGATCTAGCTCACAATTTACACCGTGCTTAAACTGTATTTTGTGTGTCGATTATTTTATAATTAAACTCTCTTTTCTTTCACGATAAGGTCAATCAATATGCAATCTTCACTTCAAGATATTATCGACACCGTTGAATCTAATTCATTGACTTGCCAGCAAAAATTAATGATTTTAGGCAACATCGCAGAACGCTTAATTAACCCAAAAACCTTGCTAAATTATACTGATGAAGAATGGCAATATATTGAAAATCAGATGATTTGCGATTTAAATGAGGGGCACGCTATTTATCGCCCTCGTTATATTTTGCCTGATTATAATGTTTATATCGAAAAAGGTTGCCAATTTTTAGACTTGCCTGCGCCAACCAATTTAGACGAGGCTTTAGATGGCTTGTTAATTTTATATGCGAATGTACCGTCGATTACGACCTACCCTGTTTATATTGGTCGCCTTGATGTGTTGCTCGAGCCGTTTATTACTGATGAAAAACAAGATTATATAAAAATTAAACGTTTTTTAAATCACATTGATAAAACCATTCCAGATTCATTTTGCCACGCCAATGTTGGGCCTTACGACACTAAAGCAGGTCGCCTGATTTTACAAGCGGTGATTGAATTGGAAAATACCACACCGAATATGACCATTCGCTACGATAAACAAAAAACAAGCCGAGAATTTGCTGAGCTTGCGGCGAAAGCCTGTTTATTAGTGTCTAAGCCGTCCTTTGCTAATGACCCTTATTATATTCAAGATTTGGGCGAACAATATGGCGTGGCAAGTTGTTATAATGCATTGCCTGAATGCGGTGGTGCTTATACTTTAACTCGTTTGCGCTTGGGCACGATTGCTCGAGCGTGTTCAAGCGTTGATGAAATGGTCAACGAATTGTTGCCAAAAGTGGCAAATTTAGCCTTTCAACAATGGACAAACGCCATCATTATTTAGTAGAAAAAAGCAAGTTCTTCAACAGTGATTTCTTAGTGCGTGAGGGCTTTATTCGCCGTGAAAATTTCACTAGTATGATTGCCATTGTCGGACTTGCTGATGCAACAAACCACTTCCTACAACAAGAGGGATTGCAAGAAACCTTTGGGCAAAGCGCACGTGGTGAAGAAATCGCAACAGCGATTATGGATAAATTAAGCGCAGTAAATCAAGCGCACGAGGGCGTTTATGTGGAACGCACTAACAATCGCTATTTATTGCACGCTCAAGTGGGCGCAAGCAACCACGCTGAAGATAAACTCAACACGCCAGCGCACCGTATTCGTGTGGGCGAAGAACCGACTTTATTAGCGCATTTGAAACAATCTGCGCCGTATCATAAATATTTCCCATCTGGCACAGGCGATTTATTTGCTTTTGATCAAGGCTATTTAGACCACCTTGATGCCGTGGTGGATATTATCGACGGTTCATTCCAATTAGGCTATCGCTACATCACCACCTATTTGAAAAACACTGATTTAATTCGTGTAACAGGTTATTTAGTGAAGAAAAGCGAAGTCGAACGTTTCCGCAAAGGCGAAGCGGTGTTGCGAGATACCACGTGGTATGGCGCTGGTACTGACGATTGCGCCAATGTATTCGACCGCCAATTACGTGATGAAGACGATGTCTGCGCCGCTTAAATGCACAGCGAAATGCAAAACGCCAAAAAGTGCGGTGAAATAACCGCACTTTTTGCTGATGAACTTGCAAATATCACCGTGCCGCTGCATCGGATAATCCCCTTTTCTAATGTCGAGGGGCAAGGCAATCGCACCAGTATTTTTCTGCAAGGTTGCAAGCTAAACTGTCTTTATTGCCACAACCCCGAAACGATTCCTCGTTACAGCCCCGACAGCAAATTAGTCAGTTTGCAATATTTATATGAGCGATGGAACCTTTCATTCGTGGCGTTACGGTTTCAGGTGGCGAGCCAACCTTGCATCATCGAAAATTAGTACCACTTTTCAATGCCTTACGCCAACAAGGATTAAGCTGTTATCTTGATAGCAGCGGCTTTTTTGAATTCGATAAAATCTTACCTTTAATTGAAGTTACCGATAAATTTTTATTCGATCTTAAAGGCGGGCGCTGGTCTAGAAACTCTTTGTTTTGAGCGAAAAAATCAACAAGGCAAACGCCAACGCAAGTCATTCCCACTGTCGCCAAGATTAAAGCCGATAAGTTACAACGTAATTATTTGAACTTAAAACGCTTGCTTGAAATGGATAAAGTGGAAGAAGTGCGGTTAGTTTTCGTGAAGAATTTCTTTAATGCGTATACACTAGTGGCACAAACTGCCGAATTATTGCAAGCCTATCCCGATGTAGTGTTTAAATTAATCCGAGTGCATAACAAAGGCACGAGAGATCCACAAGGTTTAGAACCACATATTCCAAGCATTGAAGAAACTCAAGCTCTCGCCGATTATGCCAAACAATGTGGCATAAAAAAAATTGTGGTGATTTGTTAAGGAAAACTTGTTAAAAAAACACCGCACTTTTGGCAAGAAAGCAACCATAATCGCACAAAAAAAACAAAATCTAAGGGGCATTACAAAAGCCTCTTTTTTGTCGTTAATTTGTGATCCATCTCACTCATTTCACGACTTTTTGCTTTGTGTATTTCGATATAAAAAAGTATAATCGCTATGCTTTTTTTATTAATCAATATTGAGGTCTAATATGGACATTTTAATGAGTATCATCGGTATCTTCGCGTTGTTACTAATTGCATTTGCATTTTCAAATTCATTAATTAAATAGCAAATTGAAATATTTTGCGCGTTACCATCAATCGCTAGGCCTTTAATGGGCCGTTAAAAAATTTCCAAAAAAATTATGGTTTCAATGGTTTGATTTTGTCTTTATAATTACTTGTTTTTTGGTTACAAATGCCATGAAACAAAATTTAAAAAGTTATGAATTTGTGGCCAAAGCATGCCAGTTTACTGAAGCAATGGCGCAAGGCGCAAGCTCTGCTGCAATTAGCATTCAACGCAATGTTAATTTCATCGGTTTAATTGCGTTATTCAACTGGGGATTCACTTTTCGGTGTCTACAAAGTATTTTCGGTTGGGTATTTAAACCATTAGCTTATTAATTGGTATCCCTTGGGAAGAATATTGCTGGAAATTTTGAAAGCACAAATATTAGGTGCACAATGGTCTTGTTAGTTTGCACTTTGTGGTTTTGCTAACTTCTCAAATCAAAAGGGAATTACGACTACCATCAGTGGCGGAAACTTAATGAAATCGCTATTCTCGCGGCTTATTTTTAAGTTAAATCGGTTTCATTTTTTGCCATTTTTGTTCATTTTAGATGTAGAATATCCCTATTTAGCGACATCAATCAAAAGGATTATATGCTTACGTTAGAACAAGCTCTCGATCAAATGTTGCCCTTGCCAACGCCACAAAAAAGCCACCTTGTCGATATTCAACAAGCCGCCAATTAGTTTGCGCTCAAGATGTCATTCGCCAATTAATCCCTTTCGAATTCCGCAATGGACGGTTATGTGCGTTTAGCCGATTTAACACAATCGCTGACGCTGTCTGTTGCTGGTAAAAATCTTTGCTGGCAACCCTTTGTTGGCGAATGGAAAGCGCAAAGTGCGGTGCGAATTATGACAGGCGCACTCATTCCCGATGGCGCAGATGCGGTGGTAATGCAAGAAGATGTGCAAGTTAGCGATGATGGTACGGTAACTTTTAACACTCTGCCGAAGATTAACCAAAATATCCCCGCATTGGCGAAGATGTAAAACGTGGTGATGTGGTGCTAAAAAAAGGGCAAAAACTCACCGCAGTTTCGCTGCCACTGCTCGCTTCTCTTGGTATTGCGCAAGTAGAAGTTTACCCTCGTTTAACCGTTGCGGTACTTTCAACAGGTGATGAATTAGTGCCTATTGGACAGCCATTGCAAACAGGTCAAATTTACGATACGAACCGTTTTGCAGTAAAATTAATGTTACAAAAATTAGACTGCGACGTGCTTGATTTCGGCATTTTGCCTGATAATCCAGCGCAATTTGAAACAAGCCTTTTTACAAGCGCAACAACAAGCTGATTTGGTGATTACTAGCGGCGGCGTGTCGGTGGGCGAAGCTGATTTCACCAAAACTGTGCTAGAAAAAGTGGGCGCAATCAACTTTTGGAAACTCGCCATCAAACCAGGTAAACCTTTTGCTTTTGGTAAATTAGACAATGCGTGGTTCTGCGGTTTACCGGGCAATCCTGTTTCTGCGCTCGTTACGTTTTATCAATTAGTGCAGCCTGTTATCGCCAAATTATCAGGCGCAATATTTCAGCCAGCGCCACAATTCAAGCCATTGCTCGTAGCCCAATGAAAAAGGCAGTGGGCCGTTTAGATTTTCAGCGTGTTTTTATCAACTGAATGCGCAAGGGCAAATTGAAGTTGAACCGGTGGGCTTTCAAGGTTCGCATTTATTCAGCACCTTTGTGAAAAGTAATTGCTTTATTCGCCTTGAACAAGAACGTGGCAATATTGCTGTCGGCGAAACAGTAACCATTGAACCTTACAATCATTTATTAGGCTAAATTATGGCGGAATTAAGTTATCAAGAAGAATTGCGCTATAACCGTCAAATCATTCTCAAAGCGATTGATTTTGACGGTCAAGAACGCTTAAAAGACAGCCGAATGTTAATCGTTGGCTTGGGCGGTTTGGGCTGCGCTGCCAGCCAATATTTAGCTGCTGCAGGCGTAGGGCATTTAACACTACTCGACTTCGACACCGTGTCTTTATCCAATTTACAACGCCAAGTGTTACATTGCGATGCTCGTTTAGAAATGCCCAAAGTGCAATCCGCTCAACTCGCGCTGCAAGCCCTTAATCCACACATCGAAATTGAATGCGTGGCGCAAAAATTGTCGGCAGAAAAACTAGCGGAATTTATACCGCAGTTTGATGTGGTGCTTGATTGTACCGACAACGTAGAAAGCCGAAATCAGCTCGACCAGGCGTGTGAGCAAGCCAAAGTGCCACTTATTTCAGGGGCGGCAATTCGTATGGAAGGGCACGTTTCGGTGTTCACTTATGAACCAAACACGCCAACCTATCGCCAGCTTAGCCAACTTTTTGGCGAAAATGCGCTAAGCTGTGTGGAAGCAGGGGTGCTTTCGCCTATTGTGGGCATTGTTGGCTCAATTCAAGCCTTTGAAGCTATTAAAGTGCGGTTAAAAATTGGCAAGAATTTAACAGGACGCTTGCTAATGATCGACGGGCTCACAATGACATTCCGAGAAATAAAATTACCTTGCTAATGAGATAATATTATGAAAAATAAACTAATTGGCTTAGCCATTGTGGCAATCATCACGCTATTTGCCAAATTAAGCTCAATGACTGATTGGGCAACGCAGTGGCATTTGGGCGCACTGACATTGGCAATTTTATTTGGGCTTGCCGTCGGCAACACTATTTACCCCAAATTTGCCAGTCAAGCCAACGCAGGCGTGATGTTTGCCAAAGGGCAATTATTGCGTTTCGGCATTATCTTATACGGCTTTAATATCACTTTTCAAGACATCACCGCCGTTGGAGCAAATGCGATTATTACCGATGTTATCATGTTAGTTAGCACCTTTTTTGTGACCTTCGCATTAGGTATTTATTTGCTAAAAATTGATAAACAAATTGTTTATCTTACCGCCACAGGTTGTAGCATTTGTGGTGCGGCGGCAATTTTAGCCGCTGAACCCGTGGTCAAAGCAGATTCGCACAAAGTGTCGGTGGCGATTGCCTTAATCGTAATTTTCGGCACAATTTCGATGTTTATCTACCCAACGATTTACCACGAAATTCAAGGCTTAAGCGATAATCAATTTGGTATTTATATTGGTTCTTCCGTACACGAAGTTGCACAGGTTTATACCGCTGGCAAAAATATCAATGCGCAAGTCGCCGATATTTCAGTGATCACCAAAATGCTACGAGTAATGATGCTTGCGCCGTTTTTAATTGTGCTTTCTTTTTATTTGCATAAACAACAAGGGCAAAGTGGCAAAACCAAATTCAATATGCCGTGGTTTGCACTGTATTTTATTTTAGTTGCTGTGTTTAATTCGTTCCATTTTCTCCCCGAACAACTGGTACAATTACTCATTCAAATTGACGGCATTTTATTGATGATGGCAATGTCTGCGCTCGGTTTAACCACACATATTAGTGCAATCAAACAAGCTGGCATCAAACCGCTGATTTTAGGTTTTGCGGTATTCTTATGGCTAGTTATTGGTGGATTTGCGGTGAATTTTGCAATGCTGCATTTCGCTTAATAGACAAAATGGTTGCTTGTAATGGTTCACTTTTCTGCAACACTCAAAAGACAGAATTAAATCATTAATTTACATTGTTCCCACTTTAGGTTATCGGTGATCGATAACCTAAGCACGCTCACACAGCACCATATTAGGTTGCTCTGAACGGCTAATAACTTGGACACTCTTCTACTCAAATGGCTCAACATTACATTGGTAAAGGTGAAATACTTAAACCAACAGATAAAATTATTTAACCAAAAACAAGCAATAAAAAAGCCCTTTTGCTTTTTACAAAAGAGCCTATATTCATCACTAAACCTGTTCCGAAACTATTTTATAAAATATTGATTTTATTAGTATGAAAACAATTAAAATCGTTAATAGTTTCAGAACAAAAAACAGTGTTAAAGCCTTATAGAATAAGGATTAAGCACGTTTAAAGTCGATGTGTGCTAATTTTGGTTTGAATGGGTGGCGTTGCATTGCTTGTACTTTAACTGCAACTTCTTTGCCATCAATTACCAATGTGATTACTTCTGAATAGAAGCTATCGTGTACTTGAGCGTTGTTTAATTCATCGTGGTTTAATACGATTGAAACTGGCGCTTCGCTGCCACCATAAACGATTGCAGGGATTTGACCATTATGACGCAGGCGGCGGCTCGCACCCTTACCTTGCGATGTACGAACTTCAGCGTTAAATTTAAATGCCATTTTAATGTTCTCTATTAAGTAAGATTGTTTAAAGTCAGAAATCGCAGGCGACCCAGCGATTTCCCATAATTTGCTCAAAATAAATTTGAGAGGGCGTATTATAATCAAATTTCACAAAAAATCAAATTTTCTTCAATGAATTGCAGGATTTATCGCCAATAAAAAGTGCGGTGGAAAAAATACGAATTATTAGCAACTTTATTTATGTTAATTTTTTGTTAATCAATTCTAAATAAAAATAATTAACATTAAAATTTCTTTTAAAATTAATGAGTTATGCAAAATAAAGGTTGCAATATTAATAAATGAGATTACAATGATTAAATCCTTTCACTTCATCAACAATGAGGAAATTAATATGTTAAATCCAGCGATTATTGCAAAATTAAATGAACAAATTAATTTAGAATTTTATTCTTCTAATATTTATTTACAAATGAGCGCTTGGTGCGCTAACCGTGGCTATGAGGGTGCGGCTGCCTTTTTATTGCGCCACGCCGACGAAGAAATGGAACATATGCAAAAATTGTTCGATTATGTTAGCGAAACTGGTGGTCTGCCAATTTTAGGCAAAATTGATGCGCCGAATACAGAATATCAGTCTTTACGCCACGTACTAGAAACCGCATTTGCTCACGAAAAACACGTTACGGCAAAAATCAACGAATTAGTGGAAGTTACTTTTGCTCATAAAGACTACTCTACTTTTAACTTCTTGCAGTGGTATGTGGCCGAACAACACGAAGAAGAAACGTTGTTCAACGGTGTGATTGATAAATTTAATATTCTAGGCGAAGACGGCAAAGCCTTATATTTAATTGATAAAGATTTATTAACGTTATAAAAAGGAGAATAAAAATGTTAGCAGAAAAAGTGATTAAACTTTTAAACGATCAAATGAATTTAGAATTTTATTCTTCAAACCTTTATTTGCAAATGAGTGCGTGGTGCGAACATAAAGGCTATGTGGGCGCAGCCAAATTCTTGCGTGAACACGCCGCTGAAGAAATGCAGCATATGCGCAAATTATTTACCTACTTAAATGAAACTGGTGCGGAAGCAAAAATCGAAGCGATTGAAGCCATTGCCCACGAATACAGCTCATTAAGAGAAGTGGTTGAATTGACTTTTGCTCACGAAAAATTGATCACGCAAAAAATCAATGAATTGGTCGGCGCAACCTTTGAAGAAAAAGATTTCTCCGCATTTAATTTCTTACAATGGTATGTGGCGGAACAACACGAAGAAGAAAAATTATTCGGCAGCGTATTAGATAAATTCAATATCTTAGGCGAAGATGGCAAATCAATTTTCTTATTAGACAAAGACTTAGGTGCACTTTCTAGTGCAAACTAAGTTATTGGCTTTTGTTTAAAATAAAAGTGCGGTGAAAAAACGTTAAATTTTTCCACCGCACTTTTTTATTTCTCGCCTTGAATTTGTTCGCTTTCTTGTGTTTGATAATGTTGATAGGTCTTGTAGCTAAAAGCCGTTAAGAGAATAAAAAAGAGAATAATCAACTGTATAAGACGTTTTTTAGTGAGCTTTTCTGCGGGCATAAATAACCTATTTTTGTTAGAGATTAGATTTTATTACTTCTTAATTTGGTAAAATAATGCTATTATTTTTTGCGTTAGATCAATTTTATCATAAATTTGAGGCAGAATGAGTATTTTATCTTCAGAACAACGTATTGGTCGCCGAATTCAATCGGGCGGCTGCGCTATTCACTGTCAAGATTGCAGCATCAGCCAGTTGTGTATTCCTTTTACATTAAATGAACACGAATTGGATCAGCTTGATAATATTATTGAGCGCAAAAAACCTATCCAAAAATCTCAAGTGTTATTTAAAGCAGGAGATGAACTTGCATCGCTTTATGCTATTCGCTCTGGCACGATAAAGTCTTATACCATCAATGAAGCTGGCGAAGAACAGATTACCTCCTTCCATTTACCTGGGGATTTGGTGGGCTTTGATGCCATTATGAATATGCGCCACCCAAGTTTTGCTCAAGCACTTGAAACCGCAATGGTATGCGAAATTCCATACGATATTTTAAATGATTTAGCGGGTAAAATGCCGAAATTGCGCCAACAAATTATGCGTTTGATGAGTAGCGAGATCAAAAGTGATCAGGATATGATTTTGTTATTGTCAAAAATGAATGCTGAAGAACGTTTAGCCGCATTTATTTATAATTTATCAAAACGCTACGCTGCTCGAGGCTTTTCACAACGAGAATTCCGTTTAACAATGACACGTGGCGACATCGGCAATTACCTCGGTTTAACCGTTGAAACCATTAGTCGCTTACTCGGACGTTTCCAAAAATTGGGCATTCTTGCCGTGCAGGGCAAATATATTACGATTAACGATTTGCCACAACTCACCGAATTGGCTGGAATTAATCGTACCAAAATCCAATTTTTAGAGTAAAATATTCCTTTCTTCGATTAGCATAGCAAATTTTTGTTATGCTAATCACATTTTTAAATAGGCTCACTTGTTATTTGCAGAAATCTGCTCTATGCTAACAAATACAAGCAATCCAAAGAATGAAGTCAAACTGCGAAATGCAATGGAGGTTATGATGAAATTCAATAACATTCTCGTTATTCTTAACCCTGAAAATGAAAAGCAATATGGGCTTGCCCGAGCGGTTCGTTTAGTTAATGAACAAAAAAGCGATGAGCCAGTGAATATCACTGTTTTTCTGCCTGTCTATGATTTATCTTACGAAATGTCAGCATTACTGTCCTCAGAGGAACGTGATGAAATGCACCAAACGGTGGTAGAACAACGTAAAAAAGACGTGCTACCTTATTTGGAAAAATATGCAGATCCGATGATTAATTTCCGTTCTGTTGTTGTGTGGAACAGCAATGAAGCAGAAGCGATTGTGGCTGAAATCGAAAATAATAATTATGATTTGGTGGTGAAATACACCAAAGAAGAAGAAAGTTTGACTTCCCTCTTTGTTACGCCGATGGATTGGCAATTATTGCGCAAATGCCCTGCGCCACTTTTAATGGTGCGTGATGGTAATTGGAAACATCAACGTCGAATTTTAGTCGCTGTGAATGTGTCGGGCGATGAAGAATATCACGATAGTTTCAACAAAGAATTGGTTTCTCTTAGTATGGATTTAGCCGATCAATTAGAACGTGGCAACGTGCATTTGGTCAGTGCTTATCCGCCGACACCAATGAATATGGCGATTGATTTGCCTGAATTCCACACCAGCGAATACATTAATGGCGTGCGTGGACAGCATTTAATCAATATGAAAGCCTTGCGCCAGCATTTTGGTATCGCCGAAGATCATACCCACGTTCGTGAGGGTTTCCCTGAAGAAATCATTCCACAAGTGGCGAAAGAATTGGAAGCGGAGCTGGTTATTTTGGGCACAGTTGGACGCACAGGGCTTTCAGCAGCCCTATTAGGCAACACGGCGGAACACGTTATCAGCAAATTAGAATGTAATCTGCTTGCGATTAAACCGACGAAAAAGCCTGAATAAGATTTTTACGCAATAAGCGGTAAAAGTGCGGTTAATTTCACCGCACTTTTTCATTTTAATCACCCTATTACACAATGAAAATAAGATAATGACAGAAACAACCTTAACAAAACTCGACCCAGATCAAGCCATTGATATTGCCTATGACATTTTTTTAGAAATGGCGGGCGAAAATTTAGATCCTGCAGATATTTTATTATTCAATCTGCAATTTGAAGAACGTGGTGCGGTGGAATTTGTAGAAACCGCCGAAGATTGGGATCAGGAAATTGGTGTGCTTATCGACCCGAACGAATATGCCGAAGTTTGGATTGGCTTAGTCAATGAGCAAGATGAAATGGACGATATTTTTGCCAAATTCCTTATCTCTCATCAAGAAGAAGATCGACAATATCACATCATTTGGAAGAAATAATGTATCAACATAATCACAGCTTAAAAGCATTAAAACTCGGGCAAAAAACCGAATATTGCGCAAATTATGACCGCATTTTATTGCAAGCCGTGCCTCGTGCATTAAATCGTGATGACTTAGGTATTACACAAGCGCAACCTTTTTCGATTGGCGCAGATATTTGGACAGCTTATGAAATTTCGTGGCTAAATCCTAATGGCGTGCCACAAGTAGCGATTGCTGATGTGGCTATTGATTATCACTCGGTGAATTTAATTGAATCCAAAAGTTTTAAACTTTACTTAAATAGCTTTAATCAAACAAAATTTAGCTCATTCGACGAAGTTCAGCGCATTATGCAACAAGATCTTGCTGATTGTGCACAAGGTGAAGTTAAAGTGCGGTTAAATTCTTTAGCATTTTATCAATCTCAAGCCATTGCCGATTTGGCTGGCGAATGTATTGATGAACAAGATATTTGCATTGATAATTACGATTTTAACCCTGCTCTACTGGAAAATTGCACCAATGAAAAGCACGTGGACGAATATTTAGTGAGCCATTTATTAAAATCAAATTGCTTAATCACCAGCCAACCCGACTGGGGAACGGTGCAAATTCATTATGTGGGCAAACAAATTCAACGTGAGAAATTATTACGTTATCTGATTTCTTTCCGTCAACATAACGAATTTCACGAACAATGCGTCGAGCGCATTTTTAACGATTTAATGCGCTTTGCCCAACCTGAGAAATTAACGGTTTATGCACGTTATACCCGACGTGGCGGTTTAGACATTAACCCTTATCGTTCTAATTTTGAGCCTATTCCAGCAAATCAACGTTTAGCGAGACAATAATATGCAGCAAGTTTATTGTATTAATCCAAAAGGCAGTATGGATCAGCTTTCTCATTGCGAAGTAAAGCAACTTGCCAAACAAGCCAAATCACCGCTCTATCAACTTTATCGTAATTGCACATTGGCGATTTTAAACTCTGGCGCAATCACTGATGACAGCCGTGCGCTTTTAGCCAAATATCAAGATTTTGATGTGAATTTAGTGGCAAAAGAACGTGGTGTGGTGCTGGAATTGCACAATCCCCCACAAACTGCATTTGTCGATGGCGTGATGATTCGCAATATTCAATACCACTCTTTTGCCGTATTGCGTGATATTCTGTTCGTGAATAGTATGCTGCCAAATCTCGGTTTCAAAAAAAATGATGATGGCGAGCAAATTACCAATTTAGTCTTTAATATTTTGCGCAATGCTAAGGCATTAGCGATTGGTGAAATGCCGAATTTTGTGGTGTGTTGGGGCGGACATTCGATTACCCAAGTGGAATATCAATATTGCCGTGCCGTTGGCTTAGAATTGGGCTTGCGTGAGCTTAACATCATCACTGGTTGTGGCACTGGCGTAATGGAAGCACCAATGAAAGGGGCGGCAATCGGACACGCTCATCAACGTTATAAAAACAGCCGTTTTGTCGGCATTACTGAGCCATCAATTATTGCTTCTGAGCCGCCTAATCCGATTGTAAACGAATTGATCATTATGCCAGACATTGAAAAACGCCTTGAAGCCTTTGTACGCATAGGACACGGCATCATTATTTTTGCTGGTGGCCCGGGCACATTTGAAGAATTTATGTTTATTTTAGGCGTGAAACTTAATCCGAAAAATAAAGCGCAACATTTGCCATTAATTTTAACTGGTCCAAAAGAAAGCGCAGATTATTTTGCGGCGATAGATCGCTTTGTGCTAGAAACCTTAGGCGAAGAAGCGCAATCACTCTATCAAATTATTATTGACGATCCAGCTAACGTGGCTCGCCAAATGAAATCGGCAATGAGCGATATTCAGCAACAACGCTATAAAAAAGGCGACAGCTACAGCTTTAACTGGTCTTTGCATATTTCAGAAGATTTTCAAAAACCATTCGTACCAACCCACGAAAATATGGCGAATTTAAATCTCCATTTGAACCAAAGTGCGGTGGATTTAGCGGCAAATTTACGTCGTGCCTTTTCAGGTATTGTGGCTGGTAATATCAAGGCTGAAACCCAAGATGAAATTGCCCAAAAAGGGAAATTTAAACTTCACGGTGATGCTCAGCTAATGAATAAAGTCGATCAGCTTTTACAAGATTTTATCGTGCAACATCGTATGAAATTACCGACAGGCGATGCTTATGAGCCTTGCTATGAAATCGTTAAATAAATTAGCTTTATATTAGGAAAGCGCATTTTTATGAAATTAATTGAACAATTATTTGCCAACAATCACAGTTGGGCATTAAGAATGAAAGAGGAAAATTCCGACTATTTTAAGGAATTAGCCGAACATCAAACGCCACATTATTTGTGGATTGGTTGCTCCGATAGCCGTGTGCCAGCAGAAAAACTCACCAATTTAGAACCGGGCGAATTATTCGTCCACCGCAATGTGGCAAATCAAGTTATTCACACCGATCTGAACTGTTTATCGGTGGTGCAATATGCTGTGGACGTGTTAAATATCGAACACATCATCATCTGCGGACATACCAACTGCGGCGGCATTAAAGCGGCAATGACTAAGCAAGACTTGGGTTTAATCAACAACTGGCTGCTGCATATTCGTGATATTTATTTTAAGCACAGTCATTTGCTAGGGAATTTATCCGCTGAAAAACGTGCTGATATGCTCACAAAAATCAACGTTGCCGAACAAGTTTATAACCTCGGGCGTTCTTCGATTATTCAAGATGCTTGGGCAAGAGGGGCAAAACTGTCTTTGCACGGTTGGGTATATGATGTCAACGACGGCTTTTTGGTCGATCAGGGCGTACTTGCTACCAGCCGAGAAAGCCTTGAGATTTCTTATCGTAATGCGATTGCTCGCCTCTCCACGCTTGATGAAAACAATATTTTAGAGAAAAACCTGCCAAGCGAACTGCTCGCTGACTAACACAAATAAAAAGTGCGGTGTAAAATTCTTTCGTTTTTTACACCGCACTTTTTTAATGTTTTATTTAATAATTCTTAAATGAGAAGCTGATGAGGCTTTTGCTGTGTCTTTTGCTTTATCCGTTGTTTTCACTTTTGACTTGCTTGAACTCGGTTTATCGACAATGTTTTGGAAACTGGTCGGCTGCTCTATTTGCGCTTTATCCATTTCATCATAAATGCTTTCAGGTTCAAACATCACGCCATCGCCATTTTCTCGAGCATAAATTGCTAAGGCTGCCCCCATAGGAATATAAATATCTTGTGGAATGCCTTGAAAACGAGCGTTAAACTCAATAGCGTTATTCCCCAAAGACAATGCTCCCACCGCACCAGATGAAATATTAAGTACGATTTGTCCGTCTTTAACATAGTCTTGCGGAACAACTACGCCATAATAAGTGGCATCAACCACAAGATAAGGCGTAAAACTATTATCCACTAACCAATCATAATAAGCTCTTAATAAATAAGGGCGTTTTGGGGAAGATTTATATTCCATTGTATTTATTTATCGTCCATTAAATTTTTAGGTGCGCTATTGCCAACAGATTGTTGGAATGAATCACGTTCAAAAACGCGTGCCATATAGGCTTTTAAGGTTTTGCTGCCTGCACCAGTAAATTCTACGCCTAATTCTTGCATACGCCATAATAATGGCGCAATATAGCAATCCACCAAGCTAAATTCTTCGCTCATAAAAAATGGCGTTTGATCGAAAATTGGCGCAATGGCTAACATTTCTTCTTTAAGCTGTCTTAATGCGTTTTCTTTTTCTTCTGCCGTGCCTTTTTCTGCTTTAAACAAACTTGGATACCAATCTTGTTCAATACGCAACATTAATAAGCGAGTTTTACCACGAGAAACAGGATAAACTGGCATTAATGGTGGGTGCGGAAAACGCTCATCAAGATATTCCATAATGATGCGTGAGTTGAATAATACAAGATCTCGGTCAACCAATGTTGGCAATGTGCCATAAGGGTTTAATTCCATTAAATCTTCTGATAAAGATTGAGGATCTACCACTTCTGTGTCATAAGCAACGCCTTTTTCTGCTAAGACAATGCGCACTTGGTGGCAATAAATGTCTGATTTATCAGAAAAAAGTGTCATTACGGAACGTTTATTTACAGTACTGGTCATTTAGTCCTCCAACGACTAAAATAGAATATAGAGTTCTCAATAAGGCGAAATTGGGCTGATTTTCATCAATAATGCCACGCCTTAAAAAATCAGGTTGGTTATTATATCACAAATCAGCGTTCGATTTCCAAGCCTCTTGCAAAATTATTAGCCAGATAAGCAAATAAATCTTTTTCCAGCCATAAAAAAACGGTGGCACAAACCACCGTTTTTCGTTTAATTGATTTTTATTCTACAATCAATGTACGGCAAGTATTTGTGCCGCCTGAAGTTAATTGGTCGCCTTGCGTTAATAAAACAAGATCGCCACTCATTAAGTAGCCTTTATCTTTTAACATCGCAATCGCTGATCTTAAACCTTGAATCGTACGAGTTTCTTCATCGAAGAATACTGGCACAACACCACGATATAATGCACACGCATTTAATGTAGATTCGTGGCGTGATAAAGCAAAGATTGGCAAGCCTGAGCTAATACGCGACATTAATTTTACTGTTTGACCTGTTGTGGTCATTGAAATCAATGCGCTCACCCCTTTCATATGGTTTGCAGCAAACATCGCAGACATTGCAACCGCTTCTTCAATGGTGTCGAATTGACGATCCATACGGTGTTTTGACACATTAATGCTTGGCATTTTTTCTGCGCCTAAACACACTTTAGCCATTGCAGCCACCGTTTCAGATGGATATTGACCTGCAGCAGTTTCTGCTGAAAGCATTACTGCGTCCGTACCGTCTAACACCGCATTCGCTACGTCCATAACTTCCGCACGAGTTGGCATTGGGTTGCTGATCATTGTTTCCATCATTTGTGTTGCTGTGATAACCACACGGTTTAATTGACGTGAACGGCGGATTAATTTTTTCTGTACGCCCACTAATTCAGGGTCGCCGATTTCCACGCCTAAGTCGCCACGAGCCACCATAATCACGTCAGAAGCTAAAATAATGTCGTCCATTGCCGCATCATCAACCACAGTTTCAGCACGCTCTACTTTCGCCACGATTTTTGCTTTTAAGCCAGCATCTGTCGCTAATTGACGAGCATAGTTCAAATCTGCACTTGAACGAGGGAAAGAAACCGCTAAATAATCTACGCCGATACGTGCCGCTGTAATAATGTCGGCTTTGTCTTTTTCAGTCAACGCATCAGCAGATAAGCCACCGCCTAATTTGTTAATCCCTTTATTATTTGAAAGAGGACCACCAACAGTAACTTCGGTAAATACTTTTGCACCCTCGGTTGAAAGCACTTTTAATTGAACACGGCCGTCATCTAATAATAAAATATCGCCTGGCACAACGTCTTGCGGTAAAGTTTTGTAATCTAAACCTACAGCGTCTTGGTTACCCTCACCTTTTGGCAATTCAGCATCTAAAATAAATTTATCGCCGATGTTTAAGAAAATTTTACCCTCTTTAAAGGTTGAAACACGAATTTTCGGGCCTTGCAAATCGCCTAAAATCGCCACGTGCTTACCTAATTTTTTCGCAATTTCACGCACTTTTTCAGCACGAGTAATATGATCTTCTGGTGTACCGTGAGAGAAATTCATACGGACAACATTTGCACCTGCCGCAATAATTTTTTCTAAATTGTTGCCTTTATCGGTTGCAGGCCCCATTGTACATACGATTTTTGTTCTTCTTAGTCTTCTAGACATTGATTTTCCCTCATTATATTTCTTTAAAAATTAAGCTGTTAATCTATTTCTCGCTGCGCTACATCTGCAACGATGAAAAAACTGCCCAACATTATACGCCTAAAACTGGTTGAAAGCTATCCATTCCAACAAAATTTCCTTTTGACTTTTAGATAAAATTTGGTTTATATATTTGCCAAATATCCAGCATAGAGGAAAATCAAATGAAAATTTTTATTATGCGACACGGTGAGGCAGAAATGTTTGCCAAATCGGATAAAGAACGCCAACTCTCAGAATTTGGTCAAGAAAGCGCATTTAATCAAGGAATTTGGTTAAAATCCACCGCACTTTGCTTTGACAAAGTCTTAGTCAGCCCCTATGTGCGAGCGCAACAAACCTTTCAACAAGTCAATCAAGCATTTGAACAACAATTAACCCCTCTCGCCGAAACTTGGGACGCCATCACGCCCTACGGCAACGCAGAACTGGTTTCTGATTATCTTTCAGTGTTATTTGATCAAGGCGTAGAATGCCTATTAATCATCTCACACTTGCCTTTGGTTGGCGAAATGGTAGCTGAATTATGCGGCAGAAATAATGTGTCTTTTATGCCAGCGACGATTGCCGAACTAGAATGGGACGGCGACAGCGGCAAGGTGTTGCAAGCGAAGCCTTAAAAACGATTTAAACTGACTAAAAGTGCGGTGTAATTTGACTTAGTTTTACATTAAACTAAGCCAAATTTACCACTTTAATTTAAATAATTCCCACGTTGCCCAAAACTGCCATATTCCCAGCCTAAATATTGGGCAGAAAAGGCATCGGCAAGTTGCTCAAAACGCTCCACTTGATTGAAAATATCTTGCGTATCTAAACTCATTTCTTGCTCAATTTTAACTAAATAAACATCGCTAGAGTCGTCTGTTTGTACAGGATTTTCGGTGTATTTAATGTGATTAAATTGCACATCAGACAGGCTACATTTTTCGATAAACCGCTCCACTTCTTCTTTTTCGTTGAAATGAAAGCTATGCTCAACCAATTTTGGCGACGATAAATCCACCCCATTTTCCACTAAAGTGTCTAAAATTTCTTCTGTTAAAGTCATTTTGCTTTCAAGTGATGATGGCAATAAAAACTCAAAATAGGTGTCCCAATGAGCATCTTGTTGCACAATTAAGTCGTCATATTCCAACTGGCTCAGCGTTTCTGCGAAAGCAGTTTCGTCAGAAAAATAAAACAACTGTTGCACTTTTCCGCCCGATAAAATATGCCCAGCATAAAGCACATCAGGCAATGCACCAAGCTGTGCAACTGAATGCAAAATATGGCGAAAAACTTCATCGGCACAATCGACAAAAGGTAAGCCGCTTTCATCACTTTCATAACCACGCACCACATACGCCAGCTTAGCTTGTTTGTCCGCAGGGAAAATGTCCATCAACGCCATATTAACGGAAATCACCGCCACTTGTTCATTCAACCAAGTGCGGTAACTTTTCCAGTTTTGATCTAATTCAGCAGAGAAATTAATTTCAGTCATTTTATTTAAATTCAGCCCAAATTGGTGCGTGATCTGATGGTTTTTCCATCGCTCGAATATCCAAATCAATGCCCACCGCCACGCAACGTTCCGCTAAAGCTGTGTTCGCTAAAATATGGTCAATTCTTAGCCCACGATTTTCATCAAACCCTTTGGAGCGATAATCAAACCACGAAAATTTATCCGCATCGTGCGGATTTAGCTTGCGGAACGTGTCTTCTAAACCGTAATCGTATAAACGTTGATACCATTCACGTTCTTCGGGTAAAAATGAGCATTTGCCAGTGCGTAACCAACGTTTGCGGTTATCTTCACCAATGCCAATATCGGCATCAATCGGGCTGATGTTCATATCGCCCATAATGATAATTGGGTTATTTTTATCGTGATCTTGCTCTAAATAACGTTGTAAATCCGCATAAAATTTTTCTTTTGCAGGGAATTTGGTTTCGTGATCACGAGCTTCACCTTGCGGAAAATAACCATTAATCACCGTTAATGCGCCAAATTCTGTATCAAAATCTGCCATAATAATGCGTTTTTGTGCTTCTGCATCGTCTGTTGGAAAGCCTTTACGCACGGCTTTAGGCTGGCTTTTTGTCAATAACGCCACGCCATAATGCCCTTTTTGACCGTGATGAAAAACGTGATAACCCAAATGCTCCACTAAATCATAGGGAAATTGTTCGTCTGCCACTTTAATTTCTTGCAAACCTAACACATCAGGCTTATATTTTTCGATAATCGCTTCTAGCTGATGTGGTCTTGCTCTTAATCCGTTGATATTAAAAGAGATAAATTTCATAATATTCTCGTTGTAAAAAGGAATGAGCTATTATACTCATTTTGTTGGGCGGGTTGAATTCTTTTTGCACCGCAGCTTGCTGTTTTGGGCAATAATTGCAAGGAAAGAGAGATAAAGTGCGGTGCTATTTTGTTGAGTTTTCGTGAGAACGGGTGAGATTAAACTACCATTTATCCGCCGCCTGTTGATCGCTATCACGGCTTTCAATCCAGCGTTCGCCTTGGTTAGTTTGCTCTTTTTTCCAAAATGGTGCTTTGGTTTTGAGATAGTCCATAATAAATTCATTGGCAGCATATGCATCACCACGATGAGCCGAACTCACGCCCACCAGCACAATTTCGTCGCCAGTTTGCAATAAGCCAACTCGATGAATAACGGCGACACGTTGAATATCCCAACGTTGTTGCGCTTGCGCCACAATTTCTTGCAAGGCTTTTTCCGTCATTGCAGGATAATGCTCTAAATACAGGCTTGAAACCTGATCACCTAAATTTAAATCTCGCACTTTTCCGACAAAAATGGTGCTTGCGCCCACCGAATGAAGTTCTGAAAGCCAATGATAAATAGCATTTTGATCAAAGGGCTGTTCTTGCACGGCAATTTTAACGTTTTGCATTTAGCCCCCAGTTACAGGTGGGAAAAAAGCAATTTCATCGCCAGAATGCACCGCAGTTTCTAGTGGTTGCAGACTTTGATTGATAGCGACAAGTAATTTTCCTTTTTGCAATGCCAACGCCCATTTGTCGCCCTTTTGGCTTAAATGCGCTCGCACCGCTTCGGCATCAGCAAATTCAGCGTTTAGTTCAATTTCGTCTTGTCCGATAAGCTCTCTAGTTTGAGCAAAAAATAATACTTTTAACATTCTTTTCTCACTTATTTATTTGGCGATAAAATGTCCAGATTTTCCACCGCACTTTTCCAATAAACGCAAGCCTGAAATCAACATATCTTTCTGCACCGCTTTGCACATATCATAAATCGTCAACGCTGCCACGCTTGCTGCGGTTAGAGCTTCCATTTCCACACCAGTTTTACCCGTGAGCTTACACAGGCTTTCAATGCGTACCTGATTGCTTTCAGGAAGTGCGGTTAAATTGACTTCAACTTTAGAAAGTAACAAAGGGTGGCACAATGGAATGAGTTCCCAAGTGCGTTTCGCTGCTTGAATACCTGCAATTCGTGCGGTGGCAAACACATCACCTTTGTGATGATTGCCAGCCATAATCATCGCCAAGGTTTCTGCGTTCATTGACACAAATACTTCGGCTCGAGCTTCACGCACGCTGTCTTGCTTGCCTGAAACATCGACCATATTGGCTTCGCCATTTTGATTAATATGAGTAAATTCTGTCATTTTATTCTCTTAAAAAATTCGTTAATTTTGCACCGCAGTTTAGCTCTTAGTTCAGCCATTGAATTATTGAAGTTAACCGCCAATGGTTGCCAAATTGCTACGCACGCCGCTATCGCCTTGATGCAAGAAATGATGCTCACGCTTACCCTGTAACGCAGAGAATATCGCAGCTTCTAAAAGCGGTTGCTGCTCATCACTTTGTAACAAATGGCGCAAGTCAATGCCTTCTTCACCAAATAAGCATAAATGCAATTTGCCTTTGGCTGACATACGCAGGCGGTTACAACTTGCACAAAAATTCTTTTCATAAGGCATAATCAAACCAATTTCGCCCACATAATCAGGGTGTTTAAATACTTTTGCTGGGCCGTCGGAACGCCCTTTTTGTTGTAATTGCCAGCCATCACGCAGTAATTTATCGGCTAATATTTGCCCTGAAATATGCTGTTTATGGAAAAAGCTATCCATTTCGCCTGTTTGCATTAATTCAATGAAACGCATTTGAATTGGGCGGTCTTTTATCCACGCCAAAAATTGATCGAATTCACGATAATTCAGCTCACGCATTAGTACCGAATTGACCTTAATTTTTTCGTAACCTACTTCAAACGCACGGTCAATGCCTTGCATTACTTCAAAGAATTTATTTTCACCTGTGATGGTGTGAAATTGGCGAGGGTCAAGGCTATCCACGCTCACGTTAATTGAGCTAACGCCAGCTTTACGCCACGCTTCCACATCTTTTGCCATTCGGTAGCCGTTGGTGGTTAATGCCACGTTTTTGATCGGCTCAAGTGCGGTGATATTTTCCACAATTTCAATAAAATCTTTACGTAAAGTTGGCTCGCCGCCTGTAATGCGCACTTTCTCTGCGCCCATATTGGCAAAGGCTTGAGCGACACGGCGAATTTCATCAACATTGAGAAATTTATCTCGTTCAGGATTAGGCTTGTAGCCGTCGGGCAGACAATAGGTACAACGAAAATTGCACACGTCGGTAATCGACAAGCGCAGATAGTAATATTCTCGTTGGAACGGATCGACAAGGCGATCTCCAACATTACGGATTGGAATGAGGTTTTGCATTTGATACCTTTATAAAAAATAGGATAAGTCGTTTCCAACATATCCCCGAGTAACCTTGAGATCACTGGCATTGCTACCTTATCTAGGCAACGCATTTCGGTTGTCAAAGACGTAGGCATACAAGCTCGGTATTTGAAAAATCTTCTTCATTTTAAAAGACATAGAATTAAAGCACAATGAAAAACTGGCAAATTATTGCGAGAAAATGATAAAAATCAAATTACAACTCGCCTATCATTATATAGTTGATTACATAACCTGAATATGTATATTGCGCAAATAATCTTTTTCAAACTGGGCAAAAAAATGGTAAATTAACACCGCACTTTTTAAAAAGGATTTCAACATAATGACCACTTCATCACAGCTACATTTAAGACAAGTCCAACATATCGTCGCCATTGGTGGCGGACACGGTTTAGGGCGTGTGATGTCGTCATTGAGCTTTTTGAAAGAACGCCTGACAGGCATTGTCGCCACCACCGACAACGGCGGATCAACTGGGCGCATTCGTCAAGATCACGGCGGTATTGCGTGGGGCGACTTGCGTAATTGCTTAACGCAAATTGTGGCAAAACCTACGACAGCTTCGTCGGTTTTTGAATATCGTTTTGGTGGCGATGGTGTATTAGCTGGACACAATTTAGGCAATTTGATTTTAAAAGCATTGGAAGATATGCACATTCGCCCTACTGATGCGATTAATCTGATCCGTAACTTTTTGAAAGTGAAATCTTATTTAATTCCAATGTCTGATCAACCTGTGCATTTAGGTGCAACGCTCGCTTCAGGAGAACAAGTTTTTGGCGAAGTTGCGGTAGATAATTTAGCTGAATTACCAACTTCCGTATTTTTGCAGCCGCAAGTGTCCGCCTCGCCTGAAGCGGTGAATGCAATTTTGCAAGCGGACTATGTTTTACTCGGGCCGGGCAGCTTTTTAACCAGTATTATGCCCACGCTATTATTACCTGAAGTGATGAATGCGTTAAAAAATACGCCAGCCAAAATTATTTTTATTGATAATTTAGGCGTTGAACATAGCCCTGCGGCTCGATTATCCTTAAGCGACCGCATAAATTGGATTAATCAATGCGCCGAACAAGACATTATCGACGGTGCAATTACGCCCCCTGAATTTGCGGCGGAATGCACCTTAAATATTCCCTTATTGGCGAAGAAATTAAATGCTGATGATGTGAGTTATCGACACGACCGCCATTTATTATGTGCGGCAATTAATGAAATGATCGCTGAATTATCCGATTAATCAAATACTTTCAGCGATCATTAAAGAACGGTAAGCGAAAAAACTACTTCACACTTCCACAGTTCAAGCAATATAAATACTGCCCTTTTGGATCATTAAATTGGCTTAGCACGCCTAATTGTTTTTGTGTATTTTTAGCCGCACTTAACGCCCCTTTAGGCAAGCCGATCATTTCATATACACTACTTTGCACCAAAGATTTTGCACTTTGTTTGAGTGAGCTTAATAATGCGCTTAAACCTTGCGGTTCTTCCACAAACCATTCCACCGAATACTCGACAGATTTGCCCACTTTAGCATTCGCCAATTCTTTCGCTTTTTCCACCGCAGTTTCAAAGTTCCCCAAGGCATCAACTAATTTGTGCTGTAAAGCATCTTGTCCTAACCAAACTTGTCCTTGCGCCACTTTGTCCACATCGGCTTTAGTTAAATGACGACCACGGCTCACCACGTCTAAAAATTTGTCATAGCCTTGCTCAATTTCAAGCTGGAACACGTCTTTCACTTCAGGAGACAATGCGCTCACCGCCGATAATTCGCTTAATGGTGAAATGCTTACGCCGTCAGCAGTAACGCCTGCTTTTTTCAAGGTATTTTCAAAGGTTGGGAACATTGCGAAAATACCGATTGAACCTGTGATGGTGTTTTGATCGGCAACGATATAATCGGTGGTGCTAGAAATCCAATAACCGCCCGAAGCTGCCATTGCCCCCATTGACGTTACCACTGGCTTGCCTAAGCGTTGCAAATGGTCAATTTCTTGGCGAATAATTTCCGAAGCAAAGGCGCTGCCACCAGGGCTGTTGACACGTAAAATCACCGCTTTCACGGTATCATCTTGCGCCGCTTGCTTTAACAACGCAGCCACGCTATCGCCGCCCACTTCTTCCTCAACACTTTCGCCGTCGATAATCGTTCCTTCAACATTCACCACCGCAATTTTATAGTCTGGACGGCTAAAACTGCTGTCGCCTTGTAAGCGATCAGGCAAAGCTGCTAAATAGCGGTCGAAATCCACACTTTTCACTTCATCTTGCGCATTTTTGCCAAAAAGTGCGGTCAGTTTTTGCTCTAATTCTGAACGTGTCGCAAATTGGGTAATTAATTTACGTTGCTTGGCGTAAGCTGAACTGTCCCCTTTTAACTGCCTTAAATCTGCTAAATATTGTGCGCTTTCAGGCAATACATTTTGCGGATCAATTTGGCGATTTTTCGCCACGGTATCCACGAAACTCGCCCACATTCCCGTTAGCCAACGTTGTGTATTAGATTTTGCTTCAGGCGACATATTATCTCGTAAAAATGGCTCAACTGCTGATTTATACGTTCCCACACGGAAAATATGCGCAGTTACATCAAGTTTTTCTAACATTGATTTGAAGTACAAATTTTGGCTAGACAAACCTTTAATTTCCACCGTTCCCATCGGGTTTAAGTAAATCTCATCTGCAAAGCTGGCAAGAAAATATTGCCCTTGGCTATAATTATCCGAAAAAGCAATCAATGGTTTATTTTTCGCTTTGAAATGTTGCAAGGCTTGCCCAACGTAATTTAACGCTGGCAAATCTGCGCCCTCAAAATAATTAAGATCTAAAACCAAGCCTTGAATTCGGCTGTCATTGGCTGCATTTTCAATGGCATAGACTAAATCAAAGGTCGAAATTTTACGTGGTACGTGCGTGTTATCAAGCTCATTTAAGGCTTGTTGCCAAGTCAAATTTTCTTCTCGATTATCAGCGAGATAACCGTCTAAACTCAGCCATAACGCCCCTTGTTCGCCCGTTAATAATTGATTATTTTTTTGTGGATTAACAAGGCTTAACACGGTGATTAACGCCAATACAAAAAACAGGAAAATCACATTCATCACAATGCGACGAATAAAATTTAACCCATTCCAAAGGAATTTAATTAATTTAAAAATCACTTTCATTTATTATTACTCATTATCAATAAAATAAGGGGGAAATATACCTGAAAAAGGATAAGTTTTCACGGAAATTTTATGCTAAAATTGACCGCACTTTTGAATTATGATTGACGAGAAAAGTTATGGATACATTAGAATTACTCACCACTCGCCGTTCTAATAAAAAATTGGTTGCACCTGCGCCCAATCAGGCACAGTTGGCACAAATTTTTCAAGCCGCATTACGCACGCCCGATCACGGTCGATTACACCCTTATCATTTTATCGTTATAGAAAATGACGGTTTACAAAAATTAGCCACGATTTTGCGAGAAGTCGCAACGGAATTGCAATTAGACGAAAAGCAATTCAATAAAATCGACGGCATTTGCGCCAAACCGATGATTATCGGCGTGGTGGCGAAAATTAATCCCGAGATCAGCAAAGTGCCTGAGTGGGAGCAATTAATAAGCGCAGGTTGCGCTGCTTATGGTATTCAACTTGCGGCGCAAAATTTAGGTTTCGATAATGTATGGATTACAGGCAAATGGACAGAGGGCAAAGCCTTGCGCCAAGCCTTTGGTTGTTCCGCACAAGATAAAATCGTGGCATTATTGATGATTGGCACTGCTGCCGAAGAAAAATTAGAACGAGAAATCAAGCAAATCGACACGCAAGATTTTGTTTCATATTTGTAGTTAATAGGATTTTAATATGGATTTTTTAGTGAGTTTTTTTACTGATTACGGTTATTGGGCGGTGTTATTCGTCTTAATTATCTGTGGTTTTGGCGTGCCAATCCCTGAAGATATTACCCTTGTTTCAGGTGGGATTATCGCAGGGCTTTACCCTGAAAGCGTGAATGTACATATTATGTTAGTCGTGAGTATGTTCGGCGTGCTGGCTGGCGACAGCATAATGTATTGGCTCGGTCGAATTTATGGCGTTAAAATTTTAAAATTCCGCCCTATTCGCCGAATTCTCACCCTAAAACGCTTACGAATGGTGCGTGGTAAATTTGATCAATATGGTAATCGTGTACTTTTTGTCGCACGTTTCTTACCAGGCTTACGTGCGCCAATTTATATGGTGTCGGGTATTACTCGCCGTGTGAGCTACACTCGCTTTTTCTTGCTTGATTTCTTTGCTGCCATCATTTCTGTGCCAGTGTGGGTTTATCTTGGCTATCACGGCGCAAATAATCGTGATTGGTTAGCAGAACAAATTAAAACTGGGCAAACAGGACTTTATATCGTTATTGCTTTGTTAGCTTTATTTATTGGCTTCAAAGTGTATAAAGCGAAAAAAACTAAAAAAGAAGAATAAATAATTTCCTAAAACAAAAAGTGCGGTGTAAAACATTAAAATTTTGCACCGCACTTTTTTGTTTTTTTAATGTTTTTAAATATTCTCTTAACGTAAAAAAACAGCCTAAAGATGATTTAGGCTGTTTTATGTTATGCAGGAATAATCACAATAATAAAGCGTTATCGCGCTTTCTTACATTGTGCCAAGATATCTAATTCTGGCTTATATTCTGGCAAATCTAAGCTCATATCCATCATTGCAAATGTGGTATGGAATAAGTTATCGTGAGAGAACTCACCTGTTTTCGCTTTGTTTTGTAAACATTGCATATCAATTTTTTCATTTTTTTGCCAAGATGGCGATAGCCACATTACCGCTGGAATATGAGTTTGCTCTTTTGGTGCAATCGCATACGGCGTGCCGTGTAAATAAATGCCATTTTCACCTAAAGATTCACCGTGATCAGACATATAAAATAATGCGGCTTCCCAACCTTTTTCTTTTTCCAAATAACCAATCGCTTTATTTAAGAAATAATCGACATATAAAATGCCATTATCATAAGTATTAACTAATTGATCATTGCTACACTTCTGAATTTCATTGGTATCGCAAGTCGGTGTAAATTGACGATATTCTGGCGTATAACGTTCGTGATATGTCGGACCGTGATTGCCGATGGTGTGTAATATAATCACTGTATCTTTATCTGATTGATGTAAGAATTTCTCAATATCAATGAACAAAACATCGTCTAAACATTCGCCATTATGACAATAATCGGCTAAATCAATATTGGTTACATTCAGATTTGGCGTGCGAGCACATACACCTTTACAATCACTATTGTTGTCTATCCACATTGTTTCTACGCCAGCACGTTGCAAAATATCGAGTAAATTATCTTGATAATCGGCATCGTTCACGCTGAATTTATCTCGTGGCAAAGTTGAAAACATACAAGGCACAGAATACGCCGTTGATGTACCACAGCTGGTAACATTGTGGAAATTAATTAATTCGCCTTGTTGCTCACGTTTAGCTAATAAAGGTGTTGTTTGACGAGCATATCCATTAAGCCCCCAGTTTTGCGCACGAGTAGTTTCTCCAACAACTAAAAACATCACGTGGCGAGCGTTGTCTGGCTTCGCTTGTTTTGCCTCTAAACCGAAGTGTTGAAAAGTGCGGTTTGCATTGTAGTACTGTTTTACTTTGCTAACAGTTGCCCCAATAAAATTCGACGGCACAATTAAATGCGTTACTGCTTTATTGTTACGCACAAAAGAAGCGTAATCTTGATAGTAGAATTTAGAAATCCCCCATACAACAAAGGCTGAAAGCGCAATAGTAGCCACACGACAGGCAATTTCTTTGATAAAAGTGCGGTATTTTATTTTAATAAAAGTATATAAAATCGCTGGGATAACACCTAAGCAAATAATCCAAGTTACATAAGGCAAAGTAATCATTCTCGCTGTTTCAGCAGGATTTGTTTGTAACACATTTTCTAGCATTGTGTTATCAAAATAAATGCCAAAAAATAGCTCTTGATAGCTAATTGCTGCACTTAACACAAGAAATAATGGAATGATCACTTTGTGTAAAATTGGCAAAGCGATAATTTGAAAAGCAGCGTTTAAAGTGAAAAAGACAAATAAAGGAACGGTTAATAAAAAGTAATCTTCAGGTGCGCCAGTAAAAGGGTGAGCGTTTAAAACGGTTTTATAAAATGCAAGATTTAGCACCGCAGTAAAATAAAGCGCAACAAGCGCAATAACCTTTGTCGAAGAAAAAGACAATGAGGATTTTATTTTTTGCAAAAGCATTCGGAAAGCTCCAGTAAATACTAAATAAATAACTAAATAATAAAGGGGAAAAATATATTCCTTATGACAAAATAAGGAATACAAAAGTTCAACCGCTAATGCGAGCTGAAACAAAAATAAATAAAAAAACTATTCAATAGCGTAATCTATCACCACTGGGGCGTGATCGCTAAACCAATTTTCTTTATACACCCACGCATTGAGCGTACGATTTTTCCAATCTGGCGAGCAGGCTTGATAATCAATACGCCAGCCAACGTTCTTAGCCCGAGCCTGACCACGATTTGACCACCACGAATATACATCACTTTCTTTGCGCACTTCACGGAAAGTATCCACATAACCTAGTTCGTCATAAATATGATCAAGCCAAGCACGTTCGTGTGGCAAGCAGCCCGAGGCTTTTTGATTGCCCGACCAGTTTTTAATGTCGATGCGCTTATGCACAATGTTGTAATCGCCACACACAATGATCGATTTATCTTCTGCTCTCCATTGTTTTAAAATGGCTTTATATTCGTTTAAAAACAAATCTTTACGAGCTTGCGCTTCATCACCTGATGAACCTGACGGCAAATAAAGCGAAGCAATATGCACAGGCTTGTCTAGACCAAGATCAAATTCAGCACAAATAAATCGCCCTTGGCTATCAGCAAGCTCAAAGCCTAAGCCTGTTGTTACCGAACGAAACGGAATGCGGCTATAAATTGCCGTACCTGCATAGCCTGCTTTTTCGGCTGGGAAAAGTGCGGTAAACCAGCCCGCGGGCTTAAATTTATCCGTCCATTGTTCGTGCGTTAAGCGAGTTTCTTGCAAACAAATTACATCAGCTTCACTTTGCGCTAACCATTCAATAAAACCCTTCTTTTCCGCCGCACGCAAGCCATTAACATTAATTGACACCACTCGCAATACGGTTTTATCGCCATAAACGGCTTTAGGTTGAATTTGATAAGGCGTATTTTGCATTTATTTTCCTTATTAAATAATTTGTTAGCGCAAATCATTGGCTTGTTGTAATAATTGGCGACTTTCTTTCATAAATAATTCTGAATAATCACCAAACCACTGATGTACTTTTTCAAATGCGTCGATAAAGCCTTGTTTATCGCCTGTTTCAAAGAATTTTAGGCTTTCTTCATAGCTTTGTTTTAGGCTTTCAATCACTGCTAAATTTTCAGGTTTATCCATAATAATATCGGCATAAAGTCCGCCATCTTGCGCAAATAAACGCCCGATCATCGCCAATTCTAAACGGTAAATTGGTGAAGATAATGCCAGTAAATTCGCTAATTTCACAGGTTGTTTTGACAAATGCAAACCGTTGGCAAAGGTTGAAAAATGGCGCAACGCTTGAATGTAGGTCATACTGTGATCGTGTTCTGCTGCATCAACTTGATAAATTTTTGCGCCCCACATTGCAATTTGGTCAATAAGCCATTGATAGCGTTCAGGAAAACGCCCATCACAACGCACTACAACCTGCTTCGCCATACTCGCAATATCTGGTCCAAACATTGGGTGCAAGCCCACTACCGCCCCACTATGAACTTCTAACATTTTTTCTAATGGCTGACGTTTCACCGAAGTTAAATCCGTCAACAACATATTCGGCGTTAAATAAGGCTTTAAGCGTTCAATAGTTTCTAAGGTGTTAACAATCGGTACACATACAATGACAACATCAGAATTTGCTAAAATTTGATCCGCACTTTGCCAATCTTTACGCCCTAAAATCTCTACTTGATAGCCCGAAGATCGTAAAAAACGAGCAAAAAGTCCGCCTAACTTCCCTGTTCCGCCCACTACAACGATTTTTTTAATGTCGGGATTAACCGTTTTAAAACCAAAATGATTTTCGCTGGTGTAAGATTCACGCATTAAACGACGTAACACATCTTCAATTAAATCCGCTGGCACGCCCATTTTTTCCGCTTCTTCACGACGAGCTGCCAACATATCAGCCTCTCGCTCAGGAACATAAATCGGCAAACCGTGTTTGTGTTTCACTTCACCAACTTTTTTCACCAAAGCAAGACGTTGAGCAAAAAGCTCAATAAGCTGTTGATCCAGTTGATCTATTTCATTTCGGATTTGGGTTAGGGCGTTCATTTTTTTGTCCGTTGTATGAATTAAAACTGCGGTGTAAAACTTTCAATTTTTTCACCGCAGTTTTTTAAATATAAAAGTGTAAAATAATAGAACTATTCTACCTATTATTTACGATTTTTCAATCTGTTAGCTAAATTGCGTAACAATTCGTCGGTGGTTTCCCAGTCAATGCAGGCATCGGTAATGGATACGCCGTATTTCATTTGGCTAACAGGTTGCTCTGCACTTTGATTACCTGCGTTGATGTTACTTTCCAACATTAAACCAATGATTGATTGGCTTCCAGCTACGATTTGATCAACCGCATTTTCAGCCACCGCAGGTTGACGGCGGTAATCTTTGTTGGAATTGCCGTGGCTACAATCAATCATAATCGCTGTTTCAAGTCCGGCATTTGCTAATTCAATTTCACATTGTTGAACAAATGGCGCTTCAAAATTTGGCGTTTTTCCGCCACGTAAAATCACGTGTCCGTCAGGATTACCTTCAGTGTGAAGCAAATTCACTTGTCCTTGTTGGTTGATGCCGATAAAGCTGTGCCCCATTGACGCTGCTTTTAACGCATTAATTGCTGTTGCAAGACTGCCGTCCGTGCCATTTTTAAAGCCAACCGCCATCGATAGACCTGATGCTAATTCACGATGAGTTTGCGATTCTGTTGTGCGTGCGCCAATCGCCGACCAGCTGAATAAATCGGCTAAATATTGCGGTGTTAATGGATCAAGGGCTTCGGTAGCTAAAGGCAAGCCCATTTCAACTAGGTCTAGCAACAATTTACGAGCAATGTGTAAGCCTGTTTCTACATCAAATGTGCCATCAATTTTAGGGTCGTTAATCAAACCTTTCCAGCCCACGGTGGTGCGTGGTTTTTCAAAATAAACACGCATCACAATATAAAGCTCATCTTTGACTTCATCAGCTAATTTTTTCAAACGGCGTGCGTATTCTAATGCTGCTTCGGTATCGTGTACAGAACAAGGGCCGATAACCACGAGCAAGCGAGGATCTTCTTTATGGATAATTTTTGAAATCTCAGCACGATGCTGTTCAATTTGGCTGCGTAAATTTTGTGGTAATGGTAATTTTTGTTTTAATTCGGCTGGAGTGATCAACACTTTTTCATCAACAATGTGAACATTATGGATACTATCTTTATTCATTTTCAATTTCCTTTTTTGTAAATTTATTATTACAGTTAATGTAATAAATAAATTACATTATATTTTTTGAAATATCAAATGATTTTTAGTGAAAATACAAAAAAATAAGGCAACCAAAAGATTGCCTTATTTGTTTTACTGAAACTAAGATTAAAGTGCGGTGATATTTTTCGTTGTTTTCTCTGCCACTTTTGTCAATATAGCTTGACGTTCTTGATCGCTAATTCCGTATAGACTACCAAATAATTCGTAATCAATATCGGTAATGCCACAAAAATTGAATAAGCCATTGATTAAACAAACATCAAGTGCTTGGGCAAAGCCTTTAGTTTCGTACTCTGCTACATTACTGCCAAGATTTACAAACTGCTGCATTTTTTTGCCGTGAATTAGTCCCACAGAACCATTAGCATCAGTTTGATAAGCAAAGCCAGCGGTGAGTACACGATCTAAATAGCCTTTTAAAATCGCAGGAAAACCCATCCACCAAAGGGGATAAACCAACGTAATCAAATCCGCTTTATGGATTAATTGCTGTTCATAACGAATTTCTTCCGCCAAAATACCTTGGTATGCTCCCTGAATTTCTTCTTGGCTAAGTATAGGGTTAAAATTCATTGTGTAAAGATTTCTAACCACTGTTTCTGCACCTGCTTTTTCACTGGCTAAAATAATCTGATCAACCATTGCTTTGGTGAAGCTATTACTATTTGGGTGAGCAAAAATAATTAAATGATGTTTTGGTTTTGCTACAGCTTCAATTTTTACATTTTTTGTCGATTTTGTTTTTTTCATTATTTAACCTTTTTTACCCCTAAGGTAATGCCTTGCACTTGAATGACTTCAATCGTATCGCCGATATTTAATAGCTCATCTTGTGCTTGAATGCGCCAAGTTGTGTCGCCAAAATGTCCACGTCCGATACCATTTTCTGCCATTTCTTCAACCGTGCCTTTTAATCCTAGCATATAGTGATCACGTTGATTTAAATGAGATTTTTGTTCATCAGCCTGATCTTTTTGATGTTGGTATTTCCACCAAATCAAACTTAATGCCGTGGCTAAAATGGCGTATATTATTCCCAAAGTCGTTAGGGAAAATATTGGGATTAATGCGTTCATTGCCGCAATAATAATCGCCGCCAAGCCCCACCAGAGCAAGAAAATCCCGGGGAGTATAATTTCTGCAATTAGCAAGGCAAAGCCTAAAATAAGCCAATGCCACGTTCCCCATTGAGCAAGCCATTCCATAAGTCGTCCTTATTTTTTATCGCCTTTCAATAATTCCGCAATGCCAGCCACCGAACCAATCAGGTTGCCTGCTTCTAATGGCATTAACACTACTTTGCTATTATTTGCTCCCCCGATGTCTTTTAATGCTTCGGTATATTTTTGTGCAATAAAATAATTAATTGCTTTGGTATCACCATTGGTAATTGCCTCAGAAACCATTTGTGTGGCTTTTGCCTCCGCTTCCGCCGCACGCTCACGAGCTTCCGCTTGCAAAATAGCTTCTTGTTTTTCACCCTCAGCTCTTAAAATGCGAGATTGTTTCTCACCCTCGGCACGCAAAATTTGCGCTTGGCGAACCCCTTCTGCTTCTAAAATTTCTGCACGTTTATTACGCTCGGCTTTCATTTGTGCATTCATTGCTTCACTCAATTCTCGTGGTGGACGCACATCTCGAATTTCAATACGAGTTACTTTCACGCCCCACGGATTGGTCGCTTCATCAACAATCGACAGCAAACGTCCATTAATGCTATCACGCTGCGAAAGCATTTCATCAAGTTCCATACTCCCAAGCACCGTACGAATATTCGTCATCACCAAGTTCACAATGGCTTGTTCCAAGTGGTTTACTTCATAAGCTGCACTGCGAGCATCAATCACCTGTACGAAACACACTGCATCAATCGATACATTGGCGTTATCTTTAGAAATGACTTCTTGCGATGGAATATCTAGCACCTGTTCCATCATATTAATTTTACGCCCAACTCGATCTACAAAAGGAATCACAAAGTTTAAGCCTGGTGTTAATGTACGTGTGTAACGACCAAAACGTTCAATCGTCCAATGATAACCTTGTGGTACTGTTTTTAAGGTTGAATATAAAACAAAAGCTACAAAAAGAATAAAGAAAATCGTTACCGTTGGTAATCCATCAAATAAGTCCATACAAAATTCCTCTTAAAAAGATGTTAAAAAACTATAACATTTTACACCGCACTTTGTATATCTTTATGTCCATTTTAACTAAAGAGAAATTAATAAAATGCAGAAAAACAAAAAGGCTAAACTTTCGTTTAGCCTTTGGTATGCTTATTCAAAAATTATTTTTGATAATAAGGAGTTGGGCCTTTTTCACCCGCAACTTGACGTTCTTCGTGTTGTTTTAACGTTGTACCAGCCGCTTTAATTTCTACACGACGGTTAGGACGTAAACAATCTCTTAACGCTTGACCTGATTCGTCAGCACACGCTTTAACTTGGTGAGCTTTACCTAAACCAGTTGCTGTGAAGTTTGCTTGAACGCCTTGCTCGATTAAACGTGCTTTAACACGGTTCGCACGACGTTGTGATAAATCTAAGTTATAAGCCTCAGAACCTAAACGGTCTGTGTGGCCATTGATAACAACATCTTTAGCACCTGATTGTTTTAATTGTGCTGCAACATTATCAACAACTTCTTTACCTTTAGCAGTTAAAGTATCTTTATCGAAATCAAATAAGAAATCACCACTTAAGTTGAATGATGAGTTACCATTACAACCATTCGGGAACCAGAAGAAACTTTGTGCATTCATATTTTTGTCGAATAATACTTTGTATTGACAAATTTTGTGAGTACCGTTTTCACGATAGTTGAATGCGTAATCCCACTCACGAACGCCATATAAGCCTTCAGCAAAGTGTGGGCGACCTAACAAGTTGTATAATTGGTCTTTGTTCATACCAGCTTCAACCATACGAACGTTGTCCCAGTTTGGCCAAGAACCAAATTGTGAACCGTCGTGGTTAAATCTTGCTGAGTCAATTTTTGGCCATACAAGATCTGCAACAGCTTGCTCTGGAGTATCACCTGCTGGTTGACCTTCATCAGTGATATTGCTTAAGTTTCCGCACGCAGCTAATGTAGTTGCGGCAACTGCTGATAATAAAAAGTGTGATAATTTCATTAAATTTACCTTAATAATGTTTCATAATCCTATCATTGCTAATTATAGCGAATAATATGAAGATTAAAGCATCATATAAACACCGCTACAATTCAGTTGGCTATAATAATATTAAATATCTTGAAAGTAAAACAAAATTTGCTACTTTTTTAGCAAGAATATTAAATAACCTTATAAAAAAGTGCGTTCTTGACGTTTTAACCACGTTAATAACACATTGTCTGCACTTTCTTCTGCTTGTTTACCCAACTTTTGCAACATTGATTTTTTCTGCTTATATTTCAATTCAATCACTGATTTATTCGGCATTGCCTGTAAAATCACATCATCGCTTGTCGCAATTTCATCAACCAAGTTTAGTTCTAAGGCTTGCTGCCCAAACCAATGCTCACCAGTGGCAATTTTCGCCACGTCTAACTGCGGTCTATTTTGCGCCACAAATTGCTTAAATAATTCGTGTGTTTGCTCTAATTCTTGCTGGAATTTTTGCTTACCTTTTTCCGTATTTTCACCTAATACCGTTACAGTGCGCTTATATTCGCCTGCTGTCATCACATCAACATCAACATCGTGCTTTTTCAATAAACGGTGAATATTTGGCACTTGAGCCACCACGCCCACAGAGCCAATAATCGCAAATGGCGCAGAAATAATTTTATCTGCTACACACGCCATCATATAACCACCGCTTGCCGCAACTTTGTCCACGGCAACCGTTAATTTAATGCCTTTTTGTTTTAAACGAGCTAATTGTGATGCTGCCAAACCATAACCGTGAACCACACCACCAGGGCTTTCTAGGCGTAACAACACTTCATCTTCTGGGTTCGCAACATTAATAATTGCACTAATTTCTTCACGCAATGCGGCTGTTTCAGAAGCGTGAATATCACCTTTAAAATTAAGCACATACAACACGGGCTTTTTGACTTTATCTTCAACTTCGCCTTTTTTGCGCTTCGCTTTAGCGGCTTTTGCTTCTGCTTTATCCGCTTTTTTCTGCGCTTTTTCCGCTTCTTTTAATTCATCTTCCGTTAAATGAAAATCACGCAATTTTTTGCTGTTATCTTCATATTCTTCAGACAAATCCGTAATCGTCAATTCACCGTGCGATTGCGCTTTTTTCTGTTTTAAAGCAAAGATCATCACTACAATCCCTGCCACGACCAATAAAATCGTTAAAATTTCTAAAATAAAAATTCCATAGCCAATAAAAATATCCGACCACATTTGTTCTTTTCTCCTTAAAAACTCATCAAAATTTCACCGCACTTTTATCGGTGCGTGAATGATTTCTTTATCAAATTAATGGCGCAAGCCAATGCCACGACTAATTAGATAATAAGCAAAGCTATATAGGGCGAAGATAAATAACATCAACACCGCAAAAGTATAGACCAATGGCACATCGCTAATGCCTAAAAAGCCATAACGGAAGCCGTTAATCATATACACAATAGGGTTTAATTTCGACACAGCTTGCCAAAATGGCGGCAACAATGAAATGGAATAAAATACTCCGCCCAAATAAGTTAATGGCGTTAAAATGAATGTGGGAATAATGCTAATATCGTCAAAAGATTGCGCAAAAATAGCGTTAATTAATCCCCCTAGCGCAAAAGCTGCGGTGGTAAATAATAAAGTCAGCCCCACAATCCACCACGAATGTACGTCGAACGATACAAAAAAGAGTGAAATTGCCGTAACCAACACGCCTACGCACAAGCCTCTCGCCATTCCGCCTGCCATATAACCTAAAATAATGATATGAGATGAGGTTGGGGAAATCAGCAATTCTTCCACGTTGCGAGCAAACTTCGTGCTATAAAAAGACGAAGCCACATTACTAAAAGAATTGGTTAATGCCGACATCATAATCAGCCCTGGCACGATAAATTGCATATAGCTAAAACCGCCCATTTCGCCAATGCGGCTGCCGATTAATTGCCCAAAAATCACGAAATACAAGGTCATTGTAATCACTGGTGGTACAAGTGTTTGCACCCAAATTCGAGTAAATCGGCGGATTTCTTTATGCAAAATCGTATTAAATGCGACCCAAGCTAATTTCATTTCACCACTCCCGTTTGGCTTTCTTCAGGCTTATTTAATGCCATTCGAACAAATAATTCTTCTAAACGATTCGCTTTGTTGCGCATACTCAACACCTGCACGCCCTGCGCTGAGAGTTGGGAAAATAAAGCATTTAAACCCTGTTCACGATGCACTTCTACTTCAATAGAATGTTGTTCTAGTTGCTTAATATGATAATCGGTAATTTGTGACAACGTCGCATTTTGGGCTAAATCTAACACAAATGTTTCTGTTTCTAATTTTGCTAAAAGCGCTTTCATCGGCATATTTAACACTAATTTACCTTGCTGAATAATACCAATATGGCGACACAACATTTCAGCTTCTTCTAAATAATGCGTGGTTAAAATAATCGTCGTGCCTTGTGCATTTAATTCAGCTAAAAATGCCCATAAACTGCGGCGTAATTCAATATCTACGCCCGCTGTCGGCTCGTCTAAAATTAATAATTTTGGATTGTGCATTAACGCTCGGGCAATCATTAATCGACGTTTCATACCGCCTGATAAACGCATCGCTTGCTGCTCACGTTTTTCCCATAAATCTAATTTTTTTAACCAGATCTCCGCTCGTGGCAAGGCTTCTTGGTGTGGAATGCCGTAATAGCCTGCTTGATTGAGCAAAATATCAATCACTTTTTCAAATTGATTAAAATTAAATTCTTGTGGCACTAAACCAATATGCTGTTTAACTTGGTTGGGCTGCTGTGTGAGATCATAGCCAAACACTTTCACTTCCCCACTGGTTTTATTCACCAATGAGCTAAGAATGCCAATAGTGGTGGATTTACCTGCGCCATTATGCCCAAGCAAGGCATAAAAATCGCCCTCGTCAACGGTTAAGTCAATGCCATTTAATGCTTTAACTCCGTTTTTGTAGGCTTTAGTTAATCCTTTGATTTCTAATGCAAACATTTTTGCTTACCTTATAAATTATCATTTACGAACGCCGAAAACTGGTTATAATAACAGCTTTCAGAAACTTGCGCAAAAATAACCGCACTTTTTCTGCTACTCTGCGCTCTTTCACCTTAAGTAAACGATTAGGTGAGCAAACTGCGATAAATAAACACGATTGATAAAGAAAAAAGATAAAATCTTACTCCTGCACTTGACAAAATAATCACGTACTAGTTTAATAGTGCAAAAGTAATCAAAAGGAATGCAAAATGTTTCAACCTTATATTCAAGTATTAAGCCAAAAGGTGCAATATCACAGCGATTTAGCGGCTGTGTTTACCACGCTTTGCGCAGAAAAAAATAATAGTTTATTGCTCGAAAGCGCTGAAATTTCGAGTAAAAATAGCTTGCAAAGTTTGTTACTCATTAACGCTGCAGTAAAAATATCTTGCCTTGGCAATAATGTAACTTTTAAAGCCTTAAATAATAACGGAAAAGCTGTACTTATCCACTTAAAAGAAAAGTTACAGGGTTTAGCAACATTAACAGAAAAAGACCAAAATACATTATTAGCCACATTTTCTCTCCTTGATCATAATCTTGATGAAGACAGCAAATTGCAATCGGCAACTATTTTCGACGGCTTGCGCCAAATCAATCAACTTTATGCGCATAGCCAAACGCCTGTGTTTTTAGGTGGTTTATTTGCTTATGATTTAGTGGCGAACTTTATTCCAATGAACGGCATCAACTTGCAAGATGACGGCTTAACTTGCCCTGATTATGTTTTTTATCTTGCTGAAAATTTATTACGTTTCGATCATCAAAGCCAACAAGCAACCTTACAAAGTTTTTGCTTTAATTCACACGAATTAGCTAAAGCCCAACAAAGTGCGGTGCAAATTTCGCAAGATTTACAACAACTTAAACCGTTAGCCGAGATTATTCCAGCTTCAACCGAAGTGCAAATCAATCACGACGATGATAAATTTAAGCAAATTATCACCGCACTTAAGCAACATATTTATATGGGTGATGTGTTCCAAATCGTGCCATCTCGTCGCTTTTCACTTCCTTGTCCAAATAGCCTTGCGACTTATCGCCAGCTCAAGGAAAATAACCCAAGCCCTTATATGTTCTATATGCAAGATGAAGATTTCACCCTATTCGGTGCGTCGCCTGAAAGTGCGTTGAAATATTCGGCGGATAATCGCCAGCTTGAGATTTATCCGATTGCCGGATCTCGTCCTCGTGGTTTTGATGCCAACGGCAATATTGATCCTGAACTTGATGCTCGCTTAGAATTGGAATTACGCTTAGATCACAAAGAGTTAGCGGAGCATTTAATGCTCGTGGATTTGGCTCGTAACGACATTGCTCGAGTTTGCCAAAGCGGCACTCGCCACGTGAAAGAATTAATGCAAGTAGATCGCTATTCGCACATTATGCACCTTGTTTCTCGTGTTGTTGGCAAACTTCGCCCTGAGCTTGATGCGCTACACGCCTACCAAGCCTGTATGAATATGGGCACGCTCACAGGTGCGCCAAAAATTAAAGCAATGCAGCTCATTTACCAATTCGAGCAACAAAAACGCCACAGTTACGGCGGTGCGGTGGGCTATCTCACGTCTGACGGCAATTTTGATACCTGCATCGTGATTCGTTCTGCGTTTGTGCAAAACGGCATTGCACACGTTCAAGCTGGCTGCGGCGAAGTGTTAGATTCTGATCCGCAAATGGAAGCTGACGAAACTCGCCACAAAGCTCGTGCGGTGTTAAACACCATTATTCAAACCAACCAAGCCCACAAAGCCTAAGGAGCAAAAAATGGCAACTATCGTATTTTTAGACAATTTTGACTCCTTTACCTACAACCTTGTGGATCAATTCCGCACGCTTGGGCATCAAGTAAAAATTTACCGCAACGACTGCGATTTAGATTTATTAGAAAAAATCTGCCGTGAGCCGAATACTATTTTAGCCTTAAGCCCTGGCCCTGGTACGCCAGCGGAAGCGGGCAATATGCTGGCACTTATTGAACGAGTGAAAAAGGACGTGCCAATTATTGGCATTTGTCTTGGTCATCAAGCCTTAATTCAAGCCTTTGGCGGCGAAGTGATTCACGCTGGCGAAGTGTTACACGGTAAAGTATCGAAAATCGAACACGACGAACAAGCAATGTTCAAAGGGCTACAAAACCCAATGCCTGTTGCACGCTACCACTCGCTCAAAGGTAATAATTTGCCTGAAGAATTAGTGGTTAACGCCACCGTCAACGGTATTATTATGGCAATTCGCCATCGCAGTTTGCCTATTTGCGCATTTCAATTTCACCCTGAAAGCATTTTAACCGTGCAAGGCTCGCAATTACTGGAGCAATCGGTGAACTGGTTGCTCGCATAAGGACATTATTATGATCATTGTTTATGGATTAAAACACACGCTTGCACCACGCAAACACGCCTTAATGCAAGCCATTTTTGATTGCCTTGAAATGCAGCTTGATATTCCTCATCGTAAACACGCTTTGCGCTTTATTGGTTTGGATACAGAAGACTTTTTCTATCCCGAAGGGCGTAGCGAAGATTTTACCGTAATTGAAATTAACTTAATGAAAGGGCGCACGGAAGAAACCAAAAAACGTTTAATCAAAATGCTGTTTTGTGAATTAGAACAACGACTTGGCATTTCAGCTATCGACATTGAAATCACCATAAATGAACAACCAGCTCATTGTTGGGGATTTCGTGGAATGACAGGCGACGAAGCTAACGATTTAACTTACAGTATTTATCGTTAAAACTTGCGAAAATTTAACCGCACTTTTATAGCAATAAACGACAAAATAAAAGGATATATTATGCAAAACGCTGATTTACTCGCACAACTCTTTGATAAACAAACACTTAATCAAACTCAAGCTGAGCAACTTTTCAATGCCGTAATGCAAGGTGAACTCTCTGGCGAACAATTAGCAGGTGCGCTTATTGCACTCAAAATGCGTGGTGAAACGCCTGAAGAAATCTGCGGTGCAGTGAATGCGATTGTGGCAAATGCCCAATCCTTTCCAACGCCAGACTACCCTTTTGCGGACATTGTTGGCACTGGCGGCGACGGTGCGAATACGATTAACATTTCCACCGCATCTGCGATTGTTGCCGCAAGTTTAGGCGTTAAAATCGCTAAACACGGCAACCGCAGCGTGTCGAGTAAAACAGGCGCAAGCGATGTGTTGAGCGCTCTCGGTGTGCGCATTGATATGACTGCCGAACAAGCTCGCACGGCACTTGATGAGAGCAATTTATGCTTTTTGTGGGCACAGCAATATCACCCAGGTTTTAAACACGCCGCCCCGGTGCGACAAGCCTTAAAAACACGCACGATTTTTAATATTCTCGGTCCACTTTGCAACCCTGCTCGCCCAACCCATCAACTACTCGGCGTATATTCACCTGATTTAGTCCGCCCTTATGCAGAAACCGTGGTGAAACTCGGCGGAAAAAATAGCATCGTTGTACACGGCTCAGGCTTAGATGAAGTGGCAATTCACGGCAAAACTGAAGTGGCAGAAATTCGTAACGGCAATATTGAATATTACAGCGTTTCGCCTTATGATTTTGGTTTCGAGCCACAACCTCTCGAAAGCCTAAAAGGCGGCGAACCGCAAGAAAATGCGCAAATGTTGACCGCACTTTTACAAGGTAAGGGCAAAGCTGAACACGCTCAAGCCGTGGCAATGAACATGGCAATGTTACTCAAATTATTTGGTAAGGCTGATTTAAAACAAAATGCTCAGCAAGTTTTGGATCACATCGCCACAGGCAAAGCATACGAAACCTTACAAAAACTTTGCCAATATTAAATCGCAATAAAGGGGGAGAAATGTACCAACTACACTTTTATGCGCCTTATTCTTCGTGGTCTTTGCGCCCGTGGATTTTGCTGAAAGAATTAAACATTCCGTTTGAAGAAAAGCAAATTCCCTACTTGCAAGACAAAACCGCCCTACGCCAATTATTAGCGCAAATTTCGCCGACGGCAAAAATCCCCTTGCTAACAGACGGCGACACAGTTATTTGGGACAGCCTTGCCATTGTGGAATATTTGGCGGAAGAATACCCACAAGTTTGGGCACAAGATAAAGATGCGCGAGCGTGGTCTCGCAGTGTGTGCGCAGAAATGCACTCGGGCTTTGAACAGTTACGTACATTCTGCAATTACGATCCCCTTAAACGCTTTAATTTCAGCGAAATTTGCACCGCAGTTGAGCAGCAAAAAGTGCTGCAAGAATTACAACGCATTGACCAAATTTGGTCGCAAGGTTTAAGCCGTTTTGGTGGCGACTATTTAGCTGGCGACAAATTTACCGCCGTTGATGCCTTTTTCGCCCCCGTGGTCGGTCGCATTGAAATCTACGGATTACACGGCTATTTAAGCGATGCCACCTTGCGCTATCAGCAAAAAATTCAACATTCAGCAACATTACAACAATGGTTAAATAAAGAAAATGCAAATTAATCAAAATGCCCCAACGATCTTACAAAAAATTGTGCTTGATAAAATTGAATGGGTAAAACAAAAAAAAGCGGCATTTCCGCTCGCAGAATTTCAACAAAAGATTGAAAAATCTGACCGCAGTTTTTACCAAGCCTTACAACAAGGCACGCACCAATCCCCTGCGTTTATTTTAGAATGCAAAAAAGCGTCGCCGTCAAAAGGCTTAATTCGTGCGGAATTTAATTTAGCCGATATTGCTCAAGTGTATAAAAATTATGCTTCGGTCATTTCCGTGCTTACCGATGAAAAATACTTCCAAGGGGATTTTGCCTACATCCAACAAGTTCGTGACATTGTAACACAACCAGTGCTTTGCAAAGACTTTATGATCGATGAATATCAGGTTTATTTGGCTCGCTTTCATAATGCCGATGGAATTTTGCTGATGCTTTCCGTGGTTGATGATGAAACTTACCAAAAATTAGCCGCACTTGCCCACCAATTAGGAATGGGCGTGTTGACCGAAACGAGCAACGAAGAAGAATTTGAGCGTGCCTTAGCTTTGGGCGCAAAAATTATTGGTGTGAATAACCGCAATTTACACGACTTAAGCGTGGATCTTAACCGTGTAAAACATTTAGTGGAAAAATATGCCGTACAAATTCCTGCCGATGCTCGAATTATCAGTGAATCAGGCATTTATAGCCATCAACAAGTTAAAGATCTAAAACCTGTTTCACACGGCTTTTTGATTGGCAGCAGTTTAATGGGCAGCCCTGATTTAAATAACGCCGTGCGTGCGGTCATTTATGGCGAAAACAAAGTGTGCGGTTTAACCCGAAATCAAGATGTGCAAGCCGTCTATCAACTTGGTGCACTTTATGGTGGCTTAATTTTTGCCGAAGGCTCGCCACGCCAGGTATCACTGCGTCAAGCGCAAGAATTAGTAACCACTGCGCCACTTCGTTTTGTCGGTGTATTCCAAAATCAACAGATTGATTTTATTGTGAAAATCGCTTCTCAGCTCAGTCTATTTGCCGTGCAATTACACGGCGCAGAAACGGCTGAATTTATCACCGCACTTCGCCAGCAACTGCCTGCCCAAACTCAAATTTGGAAAGCGATTTCAGTCGATGTTGAAAGCCAAAGCGTGGTTGAAATGCCTGATATTTCAGGTGTAGATCGCTATGTACTCGACAGCAAAATCGGCAACCAGCAAGGTGGCACTGGCAAAACGTTTGATTGGTCTAAAATTCCTGACGAACAAAAAAATCGCATCTTGTTGGCTGGCGGAATTTCCCCTGAAAATATCGAACAAGCCCTTGCTCAAGGCTGTTTAGGTGTAGATCTAAATTCAGGCGTTGAAAGTGCCAAAGGCGTAAAAAGTGCGGAGAAATTAACCGCAGTTTTTCATAAAATATTAGCTTAATTGTCGCCGAAAACAAAAAAGGTCAGTTCAAACTGACCTTTTTCACTTTTATAAACCTGTTGCCGATTTAATGCGATCTGCAAACATTCCCACGCTTAAGGCGTAATAATTCGATCTGTTCCAGTCTAAAATCGTGCGGAAATTATTTGATACTAAAAATGCTCTCCCCACATTTTTATCTGGGCGAACTAACCATAATTGTGCCGAAGATAAGGCATTCAATTTCTGCATTTCAGTCCCATTTTTCAGCATTACCCCCTGCGCTTGCCAGCTAGAAAGAGAGCGAGCTTTGCCTTTTTCTGTGCCTGAAAGGCTTAAATCCATTGGCTGTGTTAATACTACTTCCACGCCCCACGGCAATTTATTGTCCCAGCCGACAGTGTGTAAATAGTTGGCGATAGAAGCAAACACGTCGTATTCGTTCGTCCAAATATCGGCACGGCCGTCTTTATCACCGTCTGCGGCGTAGCTTAAATAAGAGCTTGGCATAAATTGCGTTTGCCCCATTGCCCCAGCCCAAGAGCCTAGCATTTTGGCACGATCTAAATGACCTTTATCCAACATCTTCATCGCATTAATAAATTCTTTGCTGAATAATTTTTCACGACGACCATCAAAAGCAAGGGTGGCTAATACCGAAAGCACGTCATAATTGCCTTGATAATAACCAAAACTACTCTCCATTCCCCACAACGCTAAGATAAATTCCTGTTGTACGCCATAGGCTTTGCTGGCTTTTTGTAGCTGGGTGCGAACGTCCCAATAATTGTCTTCCGCTTTGTTGACTTTGGCTTGGGTTAAGTGCTTGTTGATGTAATTAGTTGCCCCATTTGGATTTGGTGGCAATGGCGGTTGATTTTTGCGACGAGCCGCATTGCCCGCTTGTTTTTGGTCTAAACGCACAGCACTTTCGATGTAACGAATGTTATTTTGTGCATTTAAGGTACGTTCCGACACGCCCTGCCCTGCGGCTTTGCGTTTTAAAAATTGCACGTAATCGTTGAAATTATCCAAGGTGCGAGCTTTATTGTAGCTTGCTCCATCACTTAACGCTGAAATGTGCTGTGATGAACTTGAAGAACAGCCAGCCAAAATTAAACAGCCACAAAGTGCGGTGAGTTTTAATACAGTTTTCATAAATTACTTTCCTAAATAGTTATTTTCTAACAAGTTTATATAATGCTTTAACAAGCCAAACAGGCATTAAGCGAGGAACTGTGCGTAATAAAAAAGTATTCAAGCCTGCAAATGCAGTTTGAATATTTAATTCACGTTTTAATTGATAAAGTTTCCATTCGCTTTTGGCATAAATCCAACCACGACGACGATTAAACATTGCGTTCCCAGCCGTGCGAGCATAAAGTAAAATCTCAGGTAAATTGCCAACTTTATAACCTTTGGCAATAATTCGATTCCATAAATTATAATCTTCCAAAAATAAATGGTGCTGATAACCGCCAACTTCTTCTAGCACAGATTTCTTATATGCGACGGTCATATGATTAAACGGCGAACGAATTCGATTAAATTTAACAATATCTTCATAAGAAACAGGCACACGACGAATCGCTAATACTTGCTTTGGATCAGTATCAAATTCCGAAATTTGCGTGCTAAATAGTACCACATCGGGATTTTGCTCAATAAATTCCACTTGTTTTTCAAAACGTTTAGGATAACAAATGTCATCGGTGTCCATTCGGAACAACCATTCATTATTAGCGGCTTTAATCCCCTCATTTAAGGCTTTTCCTAAGCCGACATTTTGTGGCAATGGCACTAACTTTAACGGCAATTTGTCGCTAAATTCATTTAATACTTGCTCTAATTCTGTAGTAATTGCACCGTCTAATACCAATACAATTTCATCAGCTTGCACGGTTTGCTCGACTAAACTTTGTAAACTTTCTCGTAAGAAAATAGGATTTTCCTTAATATATAAGGACATTAAAACTGAAAATTTCATTATATAAACCGTTTTAAATTAATTGCCAAACGCGGCGAAATAAAAGTAACTATTGCAATAATTAAATGTTTTAAATTTTTGCTTAATTTAAATATTTTAAAATAATACATTGCGGCTTTGCGTGATAAATTCATTGCATTCGGAAAAGCCAACATATAAAGTGAATTTATCGAAAAATTATATTGTTGCTGTGCTGTTTTAACATATTGCTGTGCGATTTTCTCAATGGCCTTTTCCGTATTTTCAGTGTTTGTTGAAACACTTGAACGTTTAGTATGAAAAGTACAAAGGCTTAATGGCTCATCAATATATTTAGCAGACAAATTAGATTGACTAACTGCATTTAACACAAATTCATAATCTTCTAAGGATTTTAATTGTGTAGAAAATCCATTTAATTGCCAAAAGAAATCTTTTTTTACCGCCAACATTGGCATTCCACCAATTTTATTTGCTAATAAAATATTATCTAAAGTCAGATCTTTTTCGTTAGAAAATGGGTGCGTAACATAGCTAAACTTTTCATTCACCATTTCACATTTCGCTGGGTGATAAATAAAATTTATAGCTGGGTTTTGTGCAATAGTTTGTGTAATTAATTCACATTTATTATCTGCAAAACGATCATCATCATCGAGGAATAACAGCCACTCTCCAGTCGCCACTTTTGCCCCATTATTCCGACTTTGTGCCGCACCTAAATTATTTTCATTACGCAAAACTTGCACAGGAAAAGAAAAAGTGCGGTCAATTTTTATCGGATTTGGTGAACAATCATCAATGATAATTACATCAAAATTTTTCATTGTTTGTTGCTCTAAACTAAGCAACAAAGAATTGACTTCTGCATTACGATGATAAGACGGTACAATAATACTAAACATTATTTTTTCTCGATAAAATAATTTGTGTTCCTTTATTACCAAATAAAGAAAGGAACATCAAAAATAAAAACATAATCGCTGGGAAAGCGTAAGTATCTGATTTTACATTTAAAACACTTAATAAGAATAATGTAGATAAGATAAATTTCGGGCTGCCAGCAAACCAGTTGTCGGCAATGCGTTTTACAAAATAGGCGGTGAATGCAAAGCACAACGCAATATAGCCCACGCCACCGTATAAGGCTTGACGAACAAAACCTGAATCAGAGCCTCCGTAATAACTTTTGCCGTTCACAAAATACATTCCATCGCCCATTATTAATTGCTTAATTTCAGGCATAAATAAATGTTTTTGTACTAAAGTATCTGACGATGAGGTGAAACCCGATGAGCCGATTAGCACCGACGCTTCTCTGTTTGCACCAAAAATCAAGTTCACCACAGGCTCAAGGGCGTGCTCAATAAACAGACTGGATTGATAATTTAACGCCAACAGCACTACCAAAGCCGCAAAAGCAAATATCGGCAAAAGATACCGCAGTTTGAAATACACCAACAAACTCAATCCCGACAACAAAAAAAATGTACGCCCCGAAACCACGCCAATACACAAAATTAAGAATACAAAGATCGGATTTAGGTTGTTATTTTTCTCCCCTGTCGCCAACAAAAAATGCAACAACATTAAATAAAATGCGCTAAGTTGGAAAAAGGCAGACGAAGTGAAATTATACAGGCGATATTCCTGCTCAGAACCTAAAAAACGTGGCAAGATCACCTCGGCATTCGTGCCTGTGGCAACACTGATGGCAAGAGGAATACCAATTAATGCCAACAAACCTAGCGAAAATTGCACGACAACACCCATTTTCAAATCACGCACAAGCTGTGTTTTGCCTTGATTGTGTTGGTAAAATAAATTGTAAATCACGATACCAAAAACGAATAAAACCAAAGACTTAACATACATCGCCAACACACCAAATTCCGATGTTTGATTTATTAACATCGGAATAACAGAAAGTACAAGCAACGCCCCAATCGCAATAAGGCTATCTTTTGGGAGCACAAATTCATTGATTTGCTTTTTATACCATTTATATGCCAACCATAACACTGCAGCCACACCAGCAACTAAGCTCATTCTGACAAAATGCCAAAGCCAAGGATCGTAAATATAAAATAAATTAAATATTGCCGACATTATAAATTTCTCTTAATTGCTAGTAATTTTTTTAATGGAAATTTTAAACATTTTTGCCAAAAATTATGTTGCAAGGCTTTTCTGACATCAGCCAAATTACTCCCCAACTTCGGATTTTCAATAACCATTAACGGACGTACAATTAAAATATCTAATCCCCATTGTCCAAATAAAATAAAATCATCTGCCAACCAAAAAGTCGCTTGCTTTTGTTGCATTTGGTTCAAAAATTGGCGACAAGCCGATTTTTTAATTAAATATGCGACCGTACCTGCAAAATAATTCTTATAAGGATAAGAGTAATAATATGGCGTGTTTTCAATATTTTTTTGCCAGAATTTAAAGGTGCTAGGATAAGTTAAATTTAATTCTTGATCATTAAAAGTTTCAATCTTAGATTGTCCAACTAAAATAATATCTGATGTTAAATTTTGTGCTAAAAGTGCGGTTAAATTTTGCTGAAAATTTTCAGCGAATAAGGCATCATCTTCACAAACTAAGGCATAATCATTTTCCGCAATAGTTTGATCATTGACGATTAATTCATAAACCGACAAATGACTTAAGGTACACCCAATTTCACCTTTAGTTACATCTCGCCCATAGGCTTGTTTAAAAGCTGAAAAATTAAAATGATTTGCTAATTCTTCTTGAGCCAAATTCATCGTATTGATAGCGTTAAATACTTCAAAGTCAGCTGTATCCGCTTGCGAGAAAAATAATTCTCTGCGTACTACATCTTTTTCTAAGGAAATTAAAAATTTTCTCATTTTACACCGCACTTTTTGCGAGATCTTTAACAGGGAATTTAAAATAATAAATCACTGAAATTAATAATCGAGTTAAACTCGCCCCAATTAACGCATAAGCTAAGCCGTAAAGTTGTTGTTCTTTTAACATATAAAACAACACAACAAATACAACAATAGAAATTAATTGACGAGCAAATAATAAAATTTGTTTACCCAAAATCAACATATTTTGTGATAACACCCAAGACAACCCAGCAAGAATTGAATTTACAATAAACCAAATTAACATTGGCGCAACTTCTGCATATTTTTCACTAAAGAAAAACACAATGACTTTTTCAGCTAATATTGGCACTAGAATTAATGCTGACAAACTAATCAAAGCAACAACAACTAATACCGATTTTATGCGATTAATTCGATTCAGTAAGCCTGAATAATAATAATCTGCCAACATATTAATAAATTTTGTTAATAAGCTATCAAAGGCAATGCAAACGGTATATAACCCAAGTGCATAATTTCCCAAAAAAGAAACAATCAAAAACTTATCAAGACTGGTTGTGGTCGCTCCAAAACTTTGTAATAAATTTTGTTTAAACCACGTTTTGAAGAAAAAAGTGCGGTCAATTTTTTCCAACTTTTCTTCATTTTCATTTATTTTTTCGGTAAATTTTTGCTCAATTTTATATAAATAAAACAAACAAGAGATGGCTTGAATTAGGCTGTATAAAGTCAATAAATTAAGAGCAATCTTGAGCGGTTGTTCATTTAAATAAAAATAAGCTACTCCATAAATTAACACCAACAAAATGGGTTGTTGCAATGTCAACTTACGATAAACTGTTAATTTAGGATCAATTTTACTTTTTTCTAGACTCATTGTTAAAATCGCTGTTAGCCCAACATTAACAATAAATAATAAATGATGATCGGTAAAATCGAATAGAATTAAACTAATAACTGCCAAAATCAAAGAAAAAATTAAAAATAGAATAAGATAACTTTTCCAGTAATAATATTTTCTATTGCGCATACTTAACGCTAAAGCAAAGCCTGCACCGCCCGTAGAAAGCGTAACCACATAAGATACCGTAGTAACAAATAATTGATGTAGTCCTCGATCTTGCACAGACAACAAGCGAGCTAAAATAAAAGAGCTCACCATTGTTAGTACCATACTTAATAAGGTAACAAAAATTAATTTAATAAAATGAAGCTGACCTTTCATATTATTTATACAACTTTGTATAATCGATTTCTTTTGTCCATTGTTGATAATAACCTGAATTTTTGCCATAGGAATTATCGCAAACTTGATTAGGTAAACCTAATAAACAAGAGAAAATATGTCCGTGTAATCGGCTAGTAATGATTTCATCATAGCTCATAAAGACATCTTGACAGCGTTTAATTACATTTAATGAATATTCATACCAAATATCATTAATTTTATTTTTAACAAAAGCTAAATTAAGAATATTTGCCACTTTAGATAAACGACTTAACCATAATTCAAACTTCATATCTTTTGCTAATAAAATATCTCCCCAGTCTTTCACTGAATCTTGATTAGATAACCCCGACTGAATTTCGCTTTCAATATGGCTTTTCTCAATATCTTTACGTAAAAAATATAATACTTTTTTCACCGCACTTTGTTCAGAAAGATCTTTTTGTGGCAAAATGCCATATAATTGATGAGCCATATCCGGTGATAAATAAGTATTTTTAGAAAAATGTGCATGCATTAATTCAAAAGTTTTAATATCACGAGAAAATAAATGTAAATCTGGGTGCATAGAAAATAGTTTCGCTGATTTCAGCATTGCTTGTTCATCAGAAAAATGTGCTGTTTGTGGTAATAAAATCACTCGATTATTTGGAAATGTTTGCACAATATCTTCACGCATTTTTTGTATTGCAGGATATAAATTACCAAAGTTACCGCCACCGTGGCATAAAATGGTGGTATTAGGTTTAATATATTTTTTTGCTTCATTAATATTAAAGGCTTGCCAAGCACGTCTTAAACGAATATTAATTTGATAATCTTTAAAAAATTGCTCCGTTCCAGCATAAATTAATAAATCCCCCACATTTAAATGCAGCGGATAATCAAAATAAACCACATCATTTTTATCTATTATTAAACTTTCAATCTGCTGTAACTTTTGTTTTAACGAAATTAATACATCATTCATTTTAAACGGCTTTCCTATAATCTATCGAGTTGTAGCTTGTTCTGCTAAAAAATTGGTCTATAATAGCACTTTTCCAGCTCTTTGACAGCGTTTTAATGATTGAGTTCAGCGCATATTTCAGGAATAATAGCAGCACATTCTAATAAGGAAAAACTATGTTTGAACTGGTAAAATTAATTTCAGCCATTATCCTACCCCCATTTAATGTGATTATCTTGTTGATATTCGCTCCACTTTTCTGGTTATTTGGTTGTAAAAAAATCGCATTTTTATCCGCATTTTTAGCGATTGGCATCTTATATCTTTTTAGCCTCCCCTACACCGCCCAAAAACTCAATGACAGCTTAACCGTCGAAGATAATTTAAGTATTGAAGATTATCGCCACGCCCAAGCTATTGTCGTTCTCGGCGGCGGCTTACGAGATAGCAAAGAACTATACAACAACCTGAGCGTACCAGGTTTGGTGTTAGAACGAATGCGCTATGCAGCATATTTACACAAAGAAACCGAATTGCCCATTTTACTCAGTGGCGCAAGCCCAAACGGTAATTCAGAAGCCAAAATAATGAATGAAGAACTTTTTACATTTTTTGGTATTAAAGCCAAATGGTTAGAAGAAAAATCACTAAATACTCGAGAAAATGCACAATTTAGCTATGAAATGCTAGAACGTGATGGCATAAAAAAAATTATTTTAGTTACTAATCAATGGCATATGCAACGTGCAAAATTATTATTTGAACGCATAGGCTTCCAAGTGCTCCCAGCCAGCGTAGGCAACGGCGTTACGCCAGATAGCTACAATTTAACTTATATGCACTTTATCCCACAAGCAGGCGCACTCAACGTTAATATGCAATTATTGAAAGAATGGATTGGGTATTGGCGAGATAAATTGCAATAAGATTTGTCAAACACACAAAAAAGTGCGGTATTTTTACCGCACTTTTTCGTTTATAGGTAGGATTTACTGCCCCACACCCTGCATCATTACGCCAAGAAGAAGCATTCCGATGTATTCTTCGGGGATTGTGTTGCCGTTGAAGTTGATATTTTTTTCGGCGAGGGAGAGATTTAATGAAAGCACGCCGTCTTTTTCGGTGGTAATGCCTTGTTGTTTCAAATCTTTCGTCCAACTTTCAACTTGATGTTCTGCGCCTTGATCAGCAACTTCTTTTGTGGTTTTGGCGACGGCTTGAGTAATAACAGAAAGTGATTCTGTTAAAGCCGCTTTATCTGCTGAAACATTAAGGTTGAATTGCTTAAATACATCTGAAACTTTGCCTTTAGTGAGTTTTTCTATATCGTAGTCTAACAATTCAATGTTCAAATCTGCTGTGGCTTTGCCTTTTTCATTGCTAAAACTTAACGGATTAACCACAAAGTGCGGTTGATTTTTTAACAATTCTGCCATTAAATGGTCAAATTCTGCGTGTCGTCCAGCTTTTGATGCTGCGACTAAATTGTTCACTTGTTGTGCATTTAAATGATTTGCTTGCAAGGCTAATTTCAGATCACCTAAAGGTTTCTGATTTACCGCTGAAACGGCATTCGCATTTAGTGTGTAATTTAACCAATTATTTTCTTTTTTAGCTTGGTAATCAAACATCACATCTTTAAATTCAAGATTTGATAAGCCATTGTTATTCGAATAGTCATAGCGATAATTTAATTTGTCTGCACCAAGTTTGATAAATCCTGTAAAAATATTTTCAAGCTCAGTGGTCGCTAAATCAGAATGGAATTTTAATTTGCTCAATTCAATCCACATTGATTTTAAATCAGGATCTTCGTTTTTTCCGACGGTTTGCAATGCTTTGCCTGATAGCAAATAATTTAATTGGTCCGTATCAAATTTAATTTCGCCAATCCCCCCTTTATTCGTATCTAAACTAACCGATACATCACTCCAATTTGCTTCAACTTCATCAGTTTTAAATTTGCCTGCTGCAATTTTTCCGTCGGCAGTAATTTGTTGCGAATAAGATACGGTGCTAGTCAGATCCAGCGGATTTTTACCATTAGTCAAAGCAAATAAATCAGCGGTTTTATCATTTTGTGTTAATTGCACGGTCGCAGATAATGCCGCAGGTGCTAAATTAAATTTAGCCACTTGATTTAACGGCAACGGCCCGTGATACATTGTTCCCTCTAATGGCACAACTAACCCAGTTTCATCATCGCCAATAATTAAATCGTAATGATATTGGGAGCTAAACACACCACGCTCAAATTGCATATTTTTAATTTGCACGACACCAGCGTGTTGCTGATTAATTTGTTCAAATAGTTGTAAATTTTCAGCTTCGATAGTTTTACCAGTGTACCACGCTCCGCCAGTCCAAGCAGCGCCTAGTGCGACAATAACCCCAAGAGCTAAAGTGGATTTTTTCATAAATTTGACCCCCAAACTAGATTTTACATAAATGAAATAAATTCAAAACAGGATAATAACATAAACTGCGGTATCATTTCTTGCTTTTTATGGCGTTTTTTTAGCCGAATACACACAAAAAATACACCGCAGTTTTCAGTTAAAATGCGCTTAACAAAGCTGAATATCGAATTTAATGGAGAAATTTTGCTCCAGTAAACGATATTGTTCTTTCAAATTCGGACCACAAGAATTTGAACCAATGCCACTCATTTTGTAATCGACGCACAACACATTATGCTCGCTTTCATTCAGCTCATAATTGTGGCGTTTTTGCGTTAATTCTTCTTGCGTATAAGGCGAGAAATTAAAGCTAAAAGTACGATCTGCACTGATTAAAAGTGTCGTTGTTTTAACATATTTACAGCCAAAATGACTGCCTGCTTCTTGTGGTTTTAAGTAATTTTGCTGATGTTGCTGTGCCTGTGAAATTGTTTTTTGATAAACACCTAACTGCGTTGAATGATGCTTATCGCAATAACTTTCCGTTTCGCCATAGCCTAAATATTCCACCGCATTATCATTTTTCGTCAAGAAAAAACGCAAGCCAAAACGTGGTAAATAAGGTAATTCCGCTGGGCGCTTGCCGTGAATTTCAAGCGACAATTTGCCTTGTGGTTCAATGCGATAACGTAAATCTAGCTCCATAATTCGCCCACGAGCCACTGCCACCAATGCAGATTTTAATGAAATTTCCACCGCACTTTCGCTTTGTTGCAACTGAATATCATAAGCTCGGCTATCAGCATTATCGTAACCTGCATTTTGCCAAGCAGCTCGAATTAAACGGTCGTTATCTGTGGGTGCACGCCAAATATTAAATGCTAAAGGTTGCTGAATAACCGCCTTTCCTGCGTGAATAATTTGACTAAAAATGCCTTTTTGCTTATCTAAAACATAGGCAAATTCCCCATTCTGAATGCAAATCTCTCGTGGCGTTTGCTGAATAACAAACTGCGCTTCCGTAGATTGCGGAACGGTTTGAACCGTCGGCAATGGCATTTTATTTTGGCTAAATAAATTAATTTGATCAAAGCCAAGGCAATAATTTTCAGCCACAAGTTCGGTGCTTTGCGTGGAAAAATAACGTAAATTCAACCACCACACATTGTCGTTATTTTCAGGTAATTCAATCGGCAGGATTTGGCTTGAATGTGGTGCACAATCCACTAAAAATTCACCGCAGTTTCGTGGCTGATTATTTTCCATCAAGCAATATTCAATGCGTACACATTCCTTTAAGTTACTGAAATCTAAATAATTATGCACTTCAACCTTGCCATTATTTATTTTGGCACGCACAGGGCGATTGACATTTTTTAGCTCCAATAAATTAGTGTGAACACAGCGTTCAGGCGACACTAAACCGTCGATACAAAAATTGCCGTCGTGCAGCGTTTCGCCAAAATCACCGCCGTAGCCCATTTCGCCATTCGGTAAATAAGGAGCGTGATCGCACCACTCCCACACAAAACCGCCACAAGATTGTGGGTGGCGTTGGAAAGTTTGCCAATAATCTTCTAAATCACCGTTGGAATTGCCCATTGCGTGGCTATATTCACACAGCACGAAAGGACGTGGCTGAGCTTGGCGACAATAGCGGTCGATGTCTTCTGTAGAGCCATACATTTCACTATAAAAATCCAAATTCGACCAATCATTTTGATGTTCAGAATGTTGATAAATCGCACTTTCATAATGCACTAAGCGAGATTTATCTCGTTGCTTAATCCACGATGCAGCGGCTTCAAAATTCTCACCAAAGCCCGCTTCATTTCCCAACGACCAAATCAAAACTGCCGTGCGATTTTTATCTCTTTCCACATTGGCTTGTTGGCGATCTAAAATCGCCTGTTTAAATTGTGGATTGCGAGCAAAATAGCAGAAGTTATCGATCATTTGCTGGCGAATACGAGCCGTTTCGGGATCGTTTAAGTGATTAAGCAAAATGCTCGGTTCAGGCTGTTTCACTGCCAACATTGAAGCGCCGTGCGTTTCCACATCGGCTTCGGCAATTAAATAAAAGCCAAAGCGGTCGCACAATTCCGCAAACCAAGGTGCGTTTGGATAATGTGCAGTGCGAATGGCATTGATATTATGCTGCTTCATTAATTGCAAGTCTTTCTTTGCCTGTGCATAGCTAATCGCATAACCTGTTTTGGGGTCGCTGTCGTGGCGGTTCACGCCTTTAAATTTAATCGGTTGATGATTAAATAATAATACCCCATTTTTCACTTCAATTTTGCGGAAGCCAAAAGGTTGCACGATGATTTCTTCGCCATAACGCAAAATAAGCGTGTAAAGCTGCGGATTTTCTGCATTCCAAAGCTGAACATTTTCTACGTTGATCTCAAGTGCGGTGGAAATTTGCGAAAAAATCACCGCACTTTTGGCATCTAATAATTGAAATTCAATCGGCTGCGGTTGGTGCTTAAAGTGCGTTTCGACGCTAAGTTTCGCATTTTTGAGTTCGCTATCTAATTCATATTGAATAAAAAAATCGTGCAGATAATTTTGCTCACGCTCCAGCACATACACATCACGAAAAATACCCGACATTCGGAATTTATCCTGATCTTCCAAATAACTGCCGTCGCACCATTTCAGCACCACAACGCATAATTGATTTTCACCTGAAATAAGGTGATCGGTCAGCTCAAATTCCGAAGTGCTGTGGCTAATTTGGCTGTAGCCCACAAATTTGCCGTTGAGATAAACATAAAGACAAGAATCTACGCCCTCGAAATTCAAAAAGTAGCGTTTTTTTGACCGCAGTTTTAATTCAAACGAACGTTGATACACGCCACAAGGATTTTCAGCAGGCACTAAAGGCGGATCGAATGGAAATGGGTAATTAATATTGGTGTATTGATGTGAGTCAAAACCGTGATTTTGCCAATTCGCTGGCACTGGCATTTTATGTTTAAATGGCTCAGCCCAGAAATTTTCGGGCAAATCTAAATAGCTCGGATAAAAATTAAAATCCCATTCGCCATTAAGCAAAGTGAAATAATCCGATTGCTCACGCTCGCCCGTTAATGCACTTTGTTGGTTGGAATGCGGAGTAAAATAAGCGTGATGCGGCGTGGTGTTAATATGAAGTTGAGTAGGATCTTGGAAATATTGCGTCAATGCCATAATGCTTTCCTTTAAACAAGGGTTAAATTACGTTCAATTTACCCCCTTGAAATTCAAAAATCTAGCCTTATTTATAAAACCATTGAAAATTGCACCGCACTTTTTCGTGAATTTAAGCCGTTTTATGCTTGATTAAATAAATTTTCAAAAATTTTTTAAAATAGCACTTGAAAAAGAAAATGCAATCCACATTTTATGTAACAAGTTAGAACGCAACTGAAAAGTTGCAACACAGATTTAAACTAGGAGAAAACAAATTATGGGAAAAATCATTGGTATTGACTTAGGTACAACCAACTCTTGTGTAGCCGTAATGGACGGCGACAAACCGCGCGTTATCGAAAATGCAGAAGGTGATCGTACAACACCATCGATCATTGCTTATACTAATGACAACGAAACTTTAGTCGGTCAACCTGCAAAACGCCAAGCGGTTACCAATCCGAAAAATACCTTATTCGCAATCAAACGTTTAATTGGTCGTCGTTTTGAAGATCAGGAAGTGCAACGTGATGTAAACATTATGCCATTCCAAATCGTGAAAGCAGACAACGGCGATGCGTGGGTTGATGTGAAAGGTGATAAATTAGCACCACCACAAATCTCTGCGGAAGTGTTGAAAAAAATGAAAAAAACTGCCGAAGATTTCTTAGGCGAGCCAGTAACTGAAGCAGTAATCACCGTGCCAGCATACTTCAACGATGCACAACGTCAAGCAACGAAAGACGCAGGTCGTATCGCAGGTTTAGATGTTAAACGTATCATCAACGAACCAACAGCGGCGGCATTGGCTTACGGCTTAGACAAAGGTAAAGGCAACCAAACTATTGCGGTTTACGACTTAGGTGGTGGTACATTCGACCTATCAATCATCGAAATTGATGAAGTGGGTGGCGAAAAAACTTTTGAAGTATTAGCAACTAACGGTGATACTCACTTAGGTGGTGAAGACTTCGATAACCGTGTAATCAACTATTTAGTGGACGAGTTTAAAAAAGAACAAGGCGTGGATTTACGCAACGATCCGTTAGCAATGCAACGTTTGAAAGAAGCAGGCGAAAAAGCGAAAATCGAACTTTCTTCTGCACAACAAACTGATGTGAATCTTCCGTATATCACGGCTGATGCAACAGGTCCAAAACACTTAAACATTAAATTAACTCGTGCAAAATTAGAAGCATTAGTAGAAGATTTAGTGGCTCGTTCAATCGAACCTGTGAAAGTGGCGTTAAACGATGCTGGCTTAAGCGTATCACAAATTGATGACGTGATTTTGGTGGGTGGTCAAACTCGTATGCCATTAGTGCAACAAAAAGTAGCTGAATTCTTCGGCAAAGAACCACGTAAAGACGTGAACCCAGACGAAGCAGTGGCTGTGGGCGCAGCGGTTCAAGGCGGCGTGTTATCAGGCAACGTAACCGACGTATTATTGTTAGACGTTACCCCATTATCATTAGGTATCGAAACAATGGGCGGCGTGATGACCACCTTAATTGAGAAAAACACCACGATTCCAACCAAAAAATCGCAAGTGTTCTCAACAGCGGAAGATAACCAAAGCGCGGTAACTATTCACGTATTACAAGGTGAACGTAAACAAGCGTCTGCGAACAAATCGTTGGGTCAATTCAATTTAGAAGGCATCAACCCAGCTCCACGCGGTATGCCACAAATTGAAGTTACATTCGACATCGACGCGGACGGTATCATTCACGTGTCAGCGAAAGATAAAGGCACAAATAAAGAACAAAAAATCACTATCAAAGCCTCTTCAGGCTTAAGCGATGAAGAAATTCAACAAATGGTACGCGACGCAGAAGCAAACGCTGAAGCAGACCGCAAATTTGAAGAATTAGTACAAGCTCGCAACCAAGCGGATCACCTTGTACACTCTACTCGCAAACAACTTGAAGAAGTGGGCGACAAACTTTCAGCAGACGACAAAGCACCAATCGAAAAAGCGGTAAGCGAACTTGAAACTGCAGCAAAAGGCGAAAGCAAAGAAGAAATCGATGCGAAAGTCCAAGCCTTAATCCAAGCATCTGAAAAATTGATCCAAGCTGGTCAAGCACAGGCACAAGCGGAAGCAGGTCAACAAACGCAAAACAACAACGGCAATGACGATGTAGTTGACGCTGAATTTGAAGAAGTGAAAGATAATAAATAATTATCTTAAACCTTAATAATAAGGGCGTAGCGATACGCCCTTTTGGTGTATAAAAAGGCGTTCAAAATGGAACTCAAACTCTACCCGATTAAAACCATTCGCACTCAGCAATTTGAACAAGATTTAGCTGATGAATTAGCGGAATATTCACAATCCCCTATTTACTTAGTTTATCAAAACTACGCAAATGGGTTAACAGGGACTTATGATGTGAGTATTGCCAGCGAAGTTGAGAATGAAAATACGGCGATTGTAATCGATGACCCACGCTTTTATGAGTGTTTTGAAACGACTAAAGCCTTGCGTGCGGATACGCTAAAATATATCCGTCAACGCTCACAACAAGGCTTATTAAAACGTGGTTTTTGGTTAGATTTTGAAAAACATCATTCTGATGGCAAAATTGAGATTTTTATTTCGATAATGCCGCATTGTTAGTTTAATTTTGCCCCCCTCCGCCTTTCAGGCACCTCCCCCGTAAACAAGGGGAGGGAAAATAAGGAATTCGCTTTCCTACTGTGAAAGAAGAAAAAATTCGCTCCCCCTGCTAGCAGGGGGAGCTGTCCGAAGGACTGAGGGGGGCTAACAGAGAAAGAAAATGGCAAAAAAAGACTACTACGAAGTCCTTGGCATTCAAAAAGGTGCAGATGAAAAAGAAATCAAACGTGCCTATAAACGCCTTGCGATGAAATATCACCCCGACAGAACCAAAGGGGATAAAGAAAGCGAAGAAAAATTCAAAGAAATTAACGAAGCCTACGAAATCTTAAACGATAAAGAAAAACGTGCGGCTTACGACCAATACGGACACGCAGCTTTCGAGCAAGGCGGTTTCGGTGGCGGTGCTGGCGGATTTGGCGGTGGCTTCGGCGGTTTCGGTGGATTTGAAGACATTTTCAGCGAAATGTTCGGCGGTGGCTCAAGCCGTCAACGTGTGGTGCGCGGCGATGACTTACGCTATGACATTGAAATCACCCTTGAAGAAGCGGTGCGAGGTGTAAGCAAAGACATTCAAATTCGCACCCTTGTTCACTGTGATGAATGTAATGGCACTGGGGCTGAAAAAGGTTCAAAAGTAGAAACTTGTTCAACTTGCCACGGACGTGGACGAGTACGCCGTCAGCAAGGTTTCTTTATGACCGAAACCGACTGTCCACACTGCCACGGCACAGGGAAAAAAATCGAAAAACCGTGTAAAAAATGCCACGGCGACGGTCGAGTACACAAAACTGAAAGCCTTTCAGTTAAAATCCCAGCTGGCGTAGACACAGGCAACCAATTACGCTTAAGCGGCAAAGGTGCGGCTGGCGAAAACGGTGCACCAGCAGGCGATTTATATGTGGTTATTCACGTACAAGATCACCCTATTTTCGAGCGAGATGGCAATAATTTATATTGCGAAGTGCCGATTAGCTTCACCCAAGCTGCACTCGGTGGCGAAATTGAAGTGCCTACACTCGACGGTCGAGCCAAACTCAAAGTCCCTGAAGGTACGCAAACGGGCAAAATGTTCCGCTTAAGAGGCAAAGGCATCGCAGCAATGCGTTCAGGTTATGCAGGAGATTTAATCTGTAAAATTACCGTAGAAACCCCTGTTTCTCTCACCGAAGAACAAAAAGAATTGCTGCGTAAATTGGAGGAAAGCCTAGAAGGTCAAGAAAGCCAACGCCCGAAACATTCTAGTTTCTTTAATGGCGTGAAAAAATTCTTTGATAACCTCGGCAAATAAGCCATAAAATCAACGCATAAGTGCGGTTAAAAATATGAAATTTTTTGACCGCACTTTTTTATTTGCAGGATTGACTTTAAATTTTTTTTTTTTACAATAGGGAAGATTTATCAAAATCATTTTTTTGATCCATTCAACCTATTAAGGAAATCCTATGCACCCAGTCATTAGTAAAACCTTTGGTGGTTTGTCTTCAAGTTATTATATCCGCCAATTTCTATTTGGGCTGATGCTCTATGCTTTTTACATATTCTTAGCTGTAACACATTTAAAAAGTGGTGAGATACTCGCTATTATTTTTTTCACAATTAATCTATTCCTTTATCCTTATTCACGCTTTGTTTATGAAAGTATCGTAGAGTATATTATGGGCAACAATGTTTTCTATGTTAGTTCTCTTTTTATGCTCAGCACCAAGTTTTTTACAATGGCATTTTGCTATTTCTTTGCTATTTTAATTGCCCCACTCGGCTTAATTTACCTTTACTTCTATCACAGCAAGCAAGAAAAATTAGCTTTGGCAGAAATGGAACAGCAACAAGCTACAGATAATAATTCAAACTAATTGAACCCCAAAAACAAAACTGCGGTGTAAAATTTCATCTTTTTACACCGCAGTTTTTTTATAACATTTACATATCTAGCTGTTCAAATGCCAATGGTACGAGTTTGCCAACCGTAGTTTCGTAAATTTCGCCATCTCGACGAGTTAGATACACTGGCGTTTCGGCGGTACAGAATTCCACTAACACTTGGCGACAAGCACCGCACGGTGAGAGGAATGTATCGGTGTCGCCTGAAATGGCAATCGCTTGAATAGATTTCGGCTTATAGCCTGCGGTGGCTGCGGTGAAAATTGCGGTGCGTTCCGCACAATTCGTTAAACCAAAGGACGCATTTTCCACATTTACCCCAGTGAAAACACGCCCGTCATTCATTAACAACGCACAGCCGACAGGAAATTTTGAATATGGGCTGTAAGAGTGTTGCAAAACCTCTCTTGCTTGTTGCATTAGTTCTTGTTTTGTTATTGTCATTATTGCCTCCTAGCGTTTTTGTTTTCATTCTAGCATATTTTTATTCTGCATTAGCCAGAGAAATTGTCAACAATCCGTTGTTTTTGGCGAATTTTTATGCAAATTTTCATATTCACAACGCTATTTCTACATCGTGATTACAAATGCGAAACACAAATCAAAAACAATAATAAAACCCACTGACGAAACAGGCAAAAGTGCGGTAGAATTAACCGCACTTTTTTGTGAGATCCGTTATGTTTAATCCAAATAATCCCCCTGAAAAACCTGTTAACGTGGTGGCATTTGCCTTTTTATTAATTGCATTTTTAACTGGTATCGCCTCCTCTTTTCAGCTTCCAACCTTGAGCTTATTTTTAAGTCAAGAAATCGCTGTGTCGCCAACGATGATGGGCTATTTTTATGCAATTAACGCCATTGTCGGCATTATTTTAAGCCAGCTATTAGCCAAATTTTCAGACAAAATGCCCGACCGCCGTCGAGTGATGATGTTCTGTTGTTTGATTGCCGTGCTAGGCTGTTTAATTTTTGCCTTTAGCCGCAATTATTATGTACTGGTTTTATTCGGCACAACTTTACTAGGACTGGGTTCATCGGCAAATCCGCAATCTTTTGCCCTTGCCCGAGAATACGCCGACAGCACAGGGCGTGAAACGGTGATGTTTTCTACCATTATGCGAACCCAAATTTCATTGGCGTGGATTGTCGGTCCTCCGCTGTCATTTAGCATTGCACTAAATTGGGGCTTTGATTTTATGTATGGTGTAGCGGCATTTGCGTTTTTATTTTGTGCGGTGATTGCGGTAACCTTGTTGCCAAAAATTCAACCCAAATCGGCAAGTACCACTCCCTCATTACAAGCACCGACCACACATCGCAAAAGTGTGAGCTATTTATTTGCAATGGTTTTTCTGATGTTTATTTGTAATAGTATGTATTTGATTAATATGCCATTATACGTGATTCACGAATTGCGGCTAGCTCCCGAACTGGCAGGCACGTTAATGGGAACAGCGGCAGGTTTAGAAATTCCAATAATGTTATTTGCAGGCTATTTAAACCGCTATTTCAGCAAAAAAGCCTTAATTTTCACCGCACTTTTTGCTGGTTTACTGTTTTATATCGGCTTATTATTTTTCCACACCACGTGGCAGTTGGTTTTATTGCAATTTTTTAATGCGGTCTTTATTGGCATTGTCGCTACCATTGGAATGGTCTATTTCCAAGATTTAATGCCACGCCAAGCAGGCGCAGCCACCACGCTTTTCAGCAACGCGGCAAAATTAAGCTGGGTTGTGGCAGGCTTGTTAGCAGGCTGGAGCGCAGAAATTTGGCATTATAGTGCGGTGTTTTATGTAGCAGTTTTCACGCTAATTATCACCGCGGTTTGTTTGGCGAAAGTGCGTTCAGTTTAATTTTCTACAGGAAAAAAAACCGCTGAAGCAAACACTTCAGCGGTTGGAATTTGGTGAGTTGATCGATAAGCCGAGTTCTGTCGCGGACAATCATTCCTCTAGGCGCACAATCGCTCGTGCGCTCCAGCAACCTACCCGAACTCTGAGCGGGCACACCCATTGAGTTCCTATTTGGTCTTGCTACGAGTGGAGTTTACCCTGCTGCACGCTGTTGCCAGCGGCACGGTGCGCTCTTACCGCACCCTTTCACCCTTACCAGCCGAAGCTGGCGGTCTGCTCTCTGTTGCACTTGTCGTAGGCTCGCGCCCCCCAGGCGTTACCTGGCACTCTGCCCTGTGTAGCTCGGACTTTCCTCTCGTTTACTTGTCCCACTTGTTCGCCTTGCGGCTGTTAAGGGCTTCAATAAACCAGCGATTGTCTGATCAACTCGCGCGCTAGTATAGCGGAAGTGCGGATTTTTTCCTAGAGCTAATTGAAAACTTACGTTAAAATAACCGCAGTTTTCGTTCAAATAAGGACAAAAAATGGATCATTTATCCCACGCGCGCGAAACCATCGCCGTTGCTGAACAAGCATTACACAAACTTAGCCAATCCCTAAATCAATCTTTCAACGATGTGGTCGAACTGATTTTAAAATGCGATGGACGCATTGCCATCAGCGGCGTCGGCAAATCAGGTTTGATCGGCAAAAAAATCGTCGCAAGCCTTGCTTCAACTGGCACTCCAAGCTTTTTCTTACACCCAGCCGAAGCCTTTCACGGCGACTTGGGAATGCTCAAACCTATCGACGTAGTGATTTTAATTTCCTACAGCGGCGAAAGTGATGAAGTGAACAAAATCATTCCAAGCCTGAAAAATTTCGGCAATAAAATCGTGGCATTCACCAGCAACCCAAATTCCACGCTCGGCAAACACGCAGACTACGTGCTGAACATCAGCATTGAACGCGAAGCCTGCCCGAATAACCTTGCTCCCACCACATCAGCATTAGTAACGCTGGCATTAGGTGATGCACTAACGGTTGCCTTAATCCACGCTCGCCACTTCAAAGCGATTGATTTTGCAAAATTCCACCCAGGAGGATCACTCGGTCGCCGCTTGCTTTGTCGCGTGAAAGACCAAATGCAAACTCGCCTGCCAACAGCCTTGCCGTCAACCAGTTTCACTGATTGTTTAAGCATAATGAACGAGGGCAGAATGGGCGTGGCTTTAGTAATGGAAAACAATCACTTGCTCGGCATTATTACCGACGGCGACATTCGTCGAGCCTTAACAGCGAATGGCGTCGCCACCTTACAAAAAACGGCACAAGAATTGATGACTAAAAATCCAAAAACAATTAACCAAAATGAATTTTTATCGGCGGCGGAAAGCTTTATGAAAGAGAAAAAAATTCACTCTTTAATTGCCGTTAATGATGAAAATCAAGTGGTTGGCTTAGTGGAATTCTCGAGTTAAAAGGACTATAAATGCTTGATAAATTAAAACAAATTAAATTCGTCATTACCGATGTGGACGGCGTACTTACTGACGGTTTATTGCATTACGATGCCAACGGAGAAGCGATTAAAAGTTTCCACGTTCGTGATGGTTTAGGCATTAAAATGTTAATGGAACAAGGTATTCAAGTCGCCGTATTATCTGGTCGAAGCTCCCCTATCTTACAAAAACGCATCACAGATCTCGGTATTAAATTGGCTATTCTGGGCAAATTAGAAAAAGAAACCGCCTGTTTTGAACTGATGAAACAAGCTGGCGTAACCTCCGACCAAACCGCCTACATCGGCGACGACAGCGTAGATCTTCCTGCTTTCGCCGTATGCGGATTATCTTTTGCCGTCGCCGATGCCGCAGAATATGTAAAAACCGCCGCCGATCACGTCCTCACTCTCGCAGGTGGCAAAGGCGCATTCCGTGAAATGTCTGATATGATTTTAAAAGCACAGGACAAAGCCGACGTTTACAACAGCGCACAAGGCTTTTTGAAGTCTGTGCAGAATATGGTGCAGTGAGTGGATAAAAGTGCGGTGCAAAATTAATGATTTTTGCACCGCGCTTTTGTAGCCAAAACTAACTAACCGCCGCAGTTACCACAATCTCCACCAACCAACTCTCATCAGCCAGTTTTGCTTCCACGCAGGCGCGTGGTGGGGCATTATTAGGGGTAACCCATTCGTCCCAAGCTCGGTTCATTTCGGCGTAGTTTTTCATATCGCTAAGAAAAATTTGGCACATTAAAATACGGCTTTTGTCGCTATGAACTTCATTTAATAATTTATCAATTAAATTTAAAACGTCTTTTGTCTGTTCATAAACAGGTTGATCGGTAGTATTTTCTGGCACTTGCCCTGCAAGATATGCAACACCATTGTGAACGGCAATTTCAGAAAAACGCTGGCTTAAATGAAAACGTTGAATAGACATTATTTGCTCCTTAACTATGTCAAATCACCCAAAAAGTTTATACCAATTTTCAAAAAAACAAACTAAAATTTACTAAAATAAATTCATCGGACACAAAATGAAGCTACTAATTTCTAATCAACACGGCGCAATAGTAATGGCGTTAATGCCTTTTTTATATGGAATGTTACTTTCTCACCCTATTTGGCAGCATATTTTTTTATTATTGGCGTGGTTTTCGCTTTATTTGATGAGCTACCCTTTTTTAAATTTATTTAAAGGCAGAAATATTGAGCTTTATCGAAAATGGACAATGATTTATGGCGTGGCTTGTGCTATTTTTTCCTTGCCTGCTTTTATCTATAATTGGAAAATTATTTATTTTTGCACCGCACTTATTCCCTTAAGTTGCATTAGCATTTATTTTGTTAAACAAAAAAATGAACGTGCCTTGTTAAATGATTTAAATGGCATTGTTATTTTTGCTGTCGCTGGAATGGCGGCTTATTATTTTACTGAAAATCAGTTTGATGAAAAAATTTGGTGGGCTGCCACATTGCCGTCGGCTTTTTTCGTCGGGGTAACGCTATACGTAAAATCCGTTTTGCGTGAACGAAAAAATCCTTATTATTTAATAGCTTCTATATTATATCATTGTTTATGCGTGGTAATATTTCTGCCTTTCCAACAATATCTTTTAGCATTAGCCTTTGCCTTTCCACTTGTAAGAGCCATTTATTTACCTAGTAAAAAATTATCAACCAAGCAAATAGGTTTATTTGAAATGCTTATCTCGCTATTATTTTTTATCATTTTATTAATAGCCACCTTATAAATAAAAAAAACCACCCTAATATAGGGTGGTAGGAAAGTAGTTTAGCTATTATATAGATTATATTATTTAGGAACTTTATGAATTACCAAGCACTTGACTTGATGTGTGTATATTACAAAAAAGTATTCATTTTGCAAAGTTCAATTAAACGGTTTATTGATTTATATCAATGTTTTTAATCACTTTTTTCTAAAAATTTTTTTACTTTAATTTTATGACATAAAAAAATTGCAAGCCTTTCGACTTGCAATTCTTGTAATACAAAAACGTGTATAAAAAATTAACGTTTTGAGTATTGTGGACGACGACGTGCTTTGTGTAAACCCACTTTTTTACGTTCAACACGACGTGCATCACGGGTAACAAAGCCCGCAGCGCGTAATGCTGGACGTAATGATTCGTCGTATGCCATCAATGCACGAGTGATACCGTGACGGATTGCACCCGCTTGACCAGAAATACCACCACCAGTTACAGTGATGTAAAGGTCTAATTTATCAGTTAATTCAACTAATTCTAAAGGTTGACGAACGATCATACGTGAAGTTTCACGACCGAAGTACACTTCTAAAGAACGTTGGTTAATGGTGATGTTACCATTGCCCGGTTTGATAAATACACGAGCTGAAGAGCTTTTGCGGCGACCTGTGCCGTAGTTTTGATTTGCTGCTGTCATTTTTCTGCTCCGTGATTAGATATCTAAAACTTGTGGTTGTTGCGCAGCGTGTTCGTGTTGTGAACCTGCATACACTTTTAATTTACGGAACATTGCACGGCCTAATGGACCTTTTGGCAACATACCTTTAACCGCGATTTCAATCACTGCTTCTGGACGGCGAGCAATCATTTCTTTGAAGGTAGCTTGTTTGATACCACCTACATAGCCAGTGTGCCAGTAGTAAATTTTGTCGTCTTCTTTACGACCAGTTACTGCTACTTTCTCTGCATTGATAACAACGATGTAATCGCCTGTATCAACGTGCGGAGTGTACTCAGCTTTATGTTTACCACGAAGGCGACGAGCTAATTCAGTCGCTAAACGACCCAAAGTTTTACCTGTCGCATCTACTACATACCAGTCACGTTTAACTGTTTCTGGTTTTGCTACAAAAGTTTTCATTTATTTAAATTACCAATATAAATATTAATACCCAGTACTCTTTCGAGTACAACCATTGATCTTAATCAACACCCCTTCGAGTGTGATCTCGACAAATAATGTGCGGTGGGAAAACCGCCACATTTACAGGGTCGTGCGATTATACATTGTTTAAGCACACAACGCTAGTTTTTGTCGAAAAAAGATGAAAAAAACACCGCACTTTTTGTGACCAAGTTCAAAATATGAAAATTTCAAGCAAGACAAATACGAATTTTAACGTTATGATAAGATTTATTTTATTTGGCATTTATAAATAGGAGTAATTTATGCAAAATTGGACAAATGAAATGTGGCAAGCGGCAGGCATTGGGCTTGCGGTTGGTTTTGTATTGGCTTATGTGTTGATTAGCTTGACCAAAGGCTCAGTGAAAAAACAAACGGCAACGCAAAATGAATTACATAAAGCCAAAGAAGAACTAGGCAGACAAAAACAATTATTAGAAAAACACTTTGCTGAAAGCGCAGATTTATTCAAAACCTTGGCGCAAGATTATCAAAAAATCTATCGTCATTTAGCCAAATCATCAGAGCAACTGTTGCCTGATTCCAAAGATAAAAGTTTGTTTTTACAAAGTTTTATTAACTCAGACAAATCCACTGCGGTAGATGATGAAAATAAAGATAATCCACCGAAAGATTATACCGAAGGCTCATCGGGTTTATTTAAAAATTCATAATCAACTACTATCTTCCTTTCTCTACAAATAGGGAAAGGAATTCTTTTCTCTGCCCTACCTTGGGGCAAATTAAGGGCGTATGCCATACGCCCCAAATACACCAAACCGACGTAAATAATTCATCAATTTGATACATAAGGGTGGCTTCGCAGAAAGCGGAAATTATTTAGCAAAACTCCAGAACAAATTTTAAAACTCATCAACGTCGCTGAATAGCGGCTTTTTTATTTGACAAACCTCTCTCTTTTAATTTAGGATATACCTAGTTTCAACAGAAAGTCCACAAGCCACATTCAGTCAGTGGTTTTTTTTGTATCTCAAAAATTTGGAGAAGGTAAATGGTAGCAGATATTCATTATGTAATGGACAAAGATATGAAATTACTCATTGAAATTGATAATAGCAAACCATTACAGCTAGCTGTCTTTTGTCAAAGCATGGAAGGCATTGCTGCTGAATATCGCCAATTTATCCAAGATAACAAAATTGAAATAGAACCTTGCGAACAGCATATCTATGTAGAAAAAATAACACAAGGTTGTTTTATTGTTGAGCTCGCTGCTCTCGTTTCAAGTACTTTCCCCATTATTGAACAGGCTAATGCTATTCTTGAATTTGGTGGTCATCTCAAAATGATTTTTGATTGGGCTATGAATAAAGGCGAAAAACCTGAACATCTTACCGCAAATATGCTGAAAAATGCCAATAATATTCTTGAACCTATCGCTATCGATCCTAAAGCACAATTTAATCTCCAAGTTTCTAATAATCAGGGGGATGTACATATTCATCTACACGCTGACAATGCTATGGCAGGACTAGCTCAAAATAACATTAGCCGAGAATTAAAACTTCTCAAAGAACGTGATGGCAACACTATCCCTAACACAGCACTTTACTGGTCATCTACCGCTGACGCACAAAGTAAAGCACACGATAGAGCGATTATTCCAGCCGTATCATCAAAACCTATAAGAGTAAAATTTGAAGACAAGACACTTAAAGATAAAATGATTTTAAATGAAGAGTTTCCATACCATAAAATCTTTCTTGTTGACGTATTAATTGAGTATATTGATGAAGAACCTGTTATTTATAAAATTCTGAAATTAAATAACACTATGAATAAAATCTAATTGGCCCCCACCGCCCTTTCGAATTAAGATAACTGCACTAACAAACATAGTCGGTTATTTTTGCTCCGATACAACGCTTTTTTTGTACCTGAAATTCAGGGTGATCATTTATGATCGGGTAGAGAGAGCCTAATAAAATACCAAAAGGAATAAGCCCCACCATCTATGATTAGTAGTTGAAGCCTGATCACCTACTAAGTGCTCAACAGAATTAACTAATACATTTCCCACACCATCAACGAAATTTTTTCCAAAAAAAAGTGCCTTTATAAAAAGGCACTACTCGGAAAGCAAAATATGTCTGGCTATTTACAATAGCACTTGTTCTAATTGGCGCTAGGATAGCGGATAATTAAAACTATGGCAAATGGCAATGTTCATTTTTGTGAGCTGGCTCACAGTAAAACTTCATTTTTGCCTATTTTTTGCTTATTTTGCTACAAATCCATACTGAATAAAGACTTTTTTTGCCTTGCCTGAAGTTAAATAATTTAAAAAGTCATTAGTGTCGGGGCGTTCGTTTCCTTTTGTGATGGCGACAGGATATTCCACTGGTGGATAGGCTTCTTCAGGAAATGTAGCTACAACGTTGACTTTTTTGCTGGCAGCAGCATCAGTGCCATAAACAATGCCTAAAGGGCTTTCGCTTTGTTCAACCAATGCTAATGCGGCTCGTACGTTATTCGCTCTTGCCAATTTTGGCTCAACGTCTTTCCACTGTCCTAAATGAGTTAAAGCCGCTTTAGCATAAAGTCCTGCTGGAACGTGGTCGGGATCGCCCACGGCTAAATAACTCCCTTGCAGATGTGCTTGCCACTGACTGTTGCTAAGATCTAACTGGGTGATTTTGCTATTTTTTGGGGCTATCATCACTAAATTATTGCCCACCAAAATTCGTCGGCTATTTTCTGCGATGGCTTTTTTCTCAATCAAATAATCTAACCATTTTAAATCGGCGGATACAAACATATCCGCAGGTGCACCCTGTTCAATTTGTTTGGCAAGCACCGAAGATGACGCAAAAGAAAAAACAATTTCTTCATTTGGCTTCTCTTTTTTGTATTCTTCAGCCACTTGTTGAAGTGCATTTGTCATTGATGCTGCGGCAAAAATGGTGATTTTTGCCACCGCACTTTGGCTTAAAACTAAGCCAACACTCATTGCTAATGCAAGTTTACCAATACTTAATTTCATATTTTCTCCTTTATGGTTGTGGGTTAAATTCATTATATATTAAATTATATAATGATTTAAAAAAGAAAAGCTACTGAAATAAAGGGATTTGTTTTAAAATGAGCAACACGATAAGGAGAAATGATGAATACTGAAATTCTGCTCACGATAAAACTACAACAGCAACTCTTTGTTGACCCTAAACGAGTTCGCCTACTGAAAGAAATAAAAAAATCAGGCTCGATCAATCAGGCGGCAAAAAATGCCAAAGTGAGTTACAAGTGTGCTTGGGACAATTTAGCGGCGATGAATGAAATTAGCCCGCTTCCTTTATTAGAACGTAGCACAGGTGGGAAAAACGGTGGCGGTACGCTTCTTACGACTTATGCCGACCGCTTGCTACAACTCTATGATTTGCTTGAACAAACGCAAGAAAAAGCCTTTCATATTTTGCAAGATGAGAATATTCCACTCAATAGTTTACTCACTGCTACCGCCCATTTTTCCTTGCAAAGCAGTGCTAGAAATCAACTATTTGGTAAAGTGAAACAATGTATTATTCATCAACTCAATGCCACAGTAGAAATCGAATTAGCAGACTTTCCACAACCAATTTATGCTTCAATTACTAAAAAAAGTGCTGAACAATTACAACTTTCTTGGGGCAGAGAAGTGATGTTGATGATCAAAGCACCGTGGGTGAAACTGCAATTTTCACCAACTGAGGAAAAAAATGTGTTTTCCGCCACGGTGAAAGCGATTGAAAACAAAGGCGATACCAAAGAAGCATTATTAGCCTTAAATGATCATCTTGAGCTTTGTGCGGTTTTATCTTCTGATCAACACACTGAAATCGGGCAAGCCATTTGGTTAAAAATCAATCCAGAGCAAATTATTTTAGCAACGCTTTATTGATATTCATCACAAAATCACATTTTTGCTCTTGATCTTATTCAAAATAAGCGCATAATTCATACAAATAAGAATTAATTGTATTTGTATTTTGGTGAATTATGCGTTTTTTAACCCGTTTTTTATGCCTTGCTTTACTTTTCTTAACCCACACAGCGAATGCTGAAAGCTATCAAGATTGGGCGAATGAGATAAACATTCGTCTTGATAAAACCGCTCAACTTTATCAACAAGGTCAAAATGATGAAGCCAGAACAGAAGTTCAAATGGCGTATTTTGAAGTGTTTGAAAATTTAGAAGGCCCAATTCGTATTAATTTTTCCGCACAAAAAAGCTACCAAATGGAATCGACTTTTGGCGAAATTCGTAAAATGATCGCTGAAAATCAGCCCAAAGAAGCGGTGCAAGCTCGTATTGATTGGCTTAAATCAGAATTAAATGCCGTACTTCCTGCCTTGCTTGACGGTCATCAACTCAATGCCGAAGCACAACACAATGCTTATAATAACCAAGACATTGCCCCTTATTGGCAAAAAAGTTTCCAAGTTCTTGACGATTTGTTGGCTCAAGCCATTACGGCATATCAGGAAAAGGATTTCGCCAACGCCAAAAAATTAGTACAACAGGCACAATATGATGGCTTTAAAAATTCTGAAATGGAAATGTCGGTGCGAAACAATCGTGGTGCGGATATTGCATCAAATATCAATCAGCAATTTTATGATTTAATTAAACTCACCGATCAAAGCGATCAATTAAATGCCTTTGGCTACCAAACCACGCAATTATTACAAAGCATTGAAGAACAATTACCCAATCTCCCAACCACTCGAGATGAACAAAGCACGCCAGTTCAGCCACAAAGTGCGGTGCAAAATGAGCAAGTTTCTGACTGGGCAAGCGTCAGCAAGGACGTGCTTCAACATCTTAATCAAGCAGTACAAATTTATCACGTCGGTGAAAGCAAAAAAGCTATTTTATCGGTACAAAATACTTACTTTGATATTTTTGAAGCCAGCGGAATGGAAAGTAAAATCGGTTCACGAGATGTAAATTTCAAAATGCAAATTGAGGGCTATTTCACTCGCATTGTCAGTTTAATGAAAGCCAATGAAAGCGACGAAAAGTTACATCAACAACTTCAAGGATTAACGCAAGATTTAAACAAAGCCGTTACAATGTTACAGGGCGAAAAACAAAGTGATTGGTCAATGTTTATTTATAGCTTATTAATTATGCTCCGTGAGGGATTGGAAGCCCTGTTGATCGTGGCTGCCATTGTGGCATATTTAGTCAAAAATAATCACCAAGATAAATTGCCGACCATTCGTAATTCTGTTTATGTTGCCTTGGTCGCTAGCGTGATCACGGCGGCAATTTTTCAATTAATCTTTGAAAATTCAGGGCAAAATCGTGAATTATTAGAGGGATTTACGATGATGACTGCGGTGGTAATGCTGTTTATGATGAGTTATTGGTTGCTGTCTAAAGTCGAAGCCAAAAACTGGAAACGTTATATAGAGGGCAAACTTTCTACCGCACTCACCACCAGTTCCTTAATCGGTTTATGGCTCACCAGCTTCCTTGCGGTATATCGTGAGGGAGCGGAAACCGTGCTGTTTTACTACGCTTTAGCTGGCGACGCACAAAGTGCGGTGAGTTATTTTTATCTTTTTGCTGGCATTATCGTCGGGGCAGTTATCTTGCTCATCTGCTATTTCATTATGCGTTACTCTATCGTCAAGTTACCGCTTAAACCATTTTTTATGTTCACTGGCAGCTTTATGTATGTAATGGCATTTGTCTTTGCGGGGAAATCCGTGCTAGAACTTATTGAAGGCAAATTATTTGAGCCAACCTTAATTCAAGGCGTGCCAGAAATTAGCTGGCTCGGCATTTACCCTTATGCAGAAACGCTAATTCCGCAAGGCGTACTCATTCTTGCTGCCCTATTTGCCTTGATTTATATGAAACATAGCCATAAAGCTAACTGATTTTTTCAACCAACACTTTTTTCAACTATCTAAAGGAGATAAGCAATGAAAAAAACCTTACTTTTAACCGCACTTACAGGTATTTTTGCCACCACTTCCGCACAGGCATTCAAAGAATATCCTATCGGCGAAGCACAAACGATGAACGAAATGGAAATCGCTGCCGTTTATTTACAACCTGTGGATATGGAACCCCGTGGAATGGGCTTGTCAGCGGCAAAAGCGGACATTCATTTGGAAGCCGATATTCACACCACCAAAGGCAACAAAAACGGCTTTGGCGAGGGCGAATGGGTGCCTTATTTAACCATTTCGTACACCTTGGTAAACACCGATACCAACGAAAAACAAGAGGGCAGCTTTATGCCGATGGTGGCAGGCGACGGACCGCATTATGGGGCAAATGTAAAAATGATGGGCGTAGGTAATTATAAATTAACTTACCACATTGAACCGCCATCAAAAGCAGGTATGCACCGCCACACCGACAACGAAACAGGCGTTGGTCGCTGGTGGAAACCGTTTGATGTCAGCTATGAATTTAAATTCACTGGCTTAGAAAAATAATTTTTCAGCGTGGGCGAATTACCTGCGATGATCCTTTTATATTATGACGTATTTCTTTACTACTCTACTGCAAACTTTGCTACCAAGCACATTGCTTCTTGCTTGTGCTTGGTCGCTATTTCATCATTTAAAGCTGAAAAAAATTCTTTTTGTTAGCTTCGTTGCGTTCGGCGTGGGCATTGCGATTACCAGCCTATTCCCTAAAGGGCAAGTTGCTGTCCTTAGCTTAAACATTTTTATTTTTACTGCAGTCATTGGCTTTTTAGCCAGCCAATTTACACAATCAACACGGCTCACTTATTTTTGGCAATTTATCTTGCTTACACTTGCTGCATTGCAATGGGCGAGAAACCCGAATATTGCGGCAATTACCAACACCGATGTCATCAACACCGATTTTATTTTGCACCTAAGTGCGGTGCTTTTTGGCGTTGTTTTTTGTTTATTTCTCGCTTCGTGGCTAGTGTTATTATTGGCACAATACAAAACTCATCAAAAACACACCGCACTTTCTGCATCACGCCTACGCTGGGGGCTGTTAATCGCTTTCAGTTTGGTCATCATCACGCCATTAATTGGCGAAATTTTGCTTGGGCTAATGAAATTACAAGTCATCGAATTAACCAAAACACGCCTTAGCTTTGTGGCAAAAGCCAATAATATTTCGGCTTATATTAATTATTTATCCCTTGCTATTGGATTGATTTTATTAGCATTATTCCACATTAACATTCTCTCTCCACACAAAAAAGCAGTGCAAGCAGAAATTGAGCCGATTGAGAAACGCAAGAAAATTGCTTTATTTCGCACTGCTCGTCGCTTAATTACGTGGGGCGTTGCTGCCTTTTCCTTGCTGGGGATTAGCCAATATTATTGGGACACCGTCGCTTCTCAACCCTTGCAATTATCTGAAGCCACTACAGTAAAACTTGATGCCCAGCAGCAAGTGCATATTCCCATTGAGAAAGTAAAAGATGGAAATTTACATCGTTTCCGTTGGATCGCCGATGACGGCAAAGCGGTGCGTTTCTTTATTATCAATCGCTTAGAAGATCGCCTTAGCCTTGCGGTGGTTTTTGATGCTTGCCTTTTATGTGGCGATCAAGGCTATGTAATGCAAGACGGACAAGTGGTTTGCGTGGGCTGTGGCGTACGAATGTTCAAACCATCTATCGGCAAACCTGGTGGCTGTAATCCTGTGCCGATTGAAGATTGGCAACAAACAGAAAACGAAGTCATTATTCACCGCAGTTCATTGGAAATGGGGCTGAATTTATTCAGTACGATCGTGGAAATTGAAGTCATTGACCCAGTGGACGGCAGTAAATTAATCAACACCAAAACCGAATTTAAATATAATCTCGACGGCAAAACCTATTTCTTTGCCAATGAAAAAAACTTGAATTTATTCCGTGATAATCCTGAAAAATATCAACCCGAGGAGACAAAATAATGCTGGCTCGAATGTTGTTTAAATCGTGGAAGCACGGACTAAAGCGGAAATTACTGGCGATCATCACTATTTTTCTGGCATCAGGATTAGTGTCAGCATTGCTGGCTGTATCCATTGACATTGGCGATAAAATGGCGAAAGAATTGAAATCTTATGGTGCAAATATTTTAATTGAGCCTGCCACCAGTGCCATTTTGCCAGAAATGAGTTTGAGCCAAAACAATTTAAATCACAACAACTTAGCTACGCAAGATTTTCTCGATGAAAAAGAATTGCCGAATATTAAAGATATTTTTTGGCGTAATAATATCGTCGGTTTTGCCCCTTTATTAACCGCAGAAGTGCAAGCAAAAACCGCACAAGGTTCACAAAACGTGCAAATTCTCGGCACGTTTTTTGACCACAACATTGCCGTGCCTGATGAAGATGATTATCGCACAGGGCAGAAAATTATCAGTCCATTTTGGCAAGTAAAAGGCGAATGGGTTGAAGATCAAAATGACGATCTTCCTGAGCTAATCCCTACCTTAGCAGGTGAACAATTAGCCAAAAATTTGGGCTGGAAAATTGGTGATCGAGTGCAATTAAGCTATCAATATCAAGAGCAAGACGAAACTCGCCAAAATCAACTTGAAGTAGAAATTAAAGGCATACTTTCCACTGGCGGAACAGAAGAACATCAGCTAGTAATGCCATTAAGTGCGGTGCAAAATTTGTTAGATTTAGCGGGCAAAGTGCAAGCGGTCAAAGTGTCTGCTCTCACCGTGCCTGAAAATGATTTATCTCGCAAAGCACGCAAAAATGCCGACACACTCAATCAAGAAGAATACGATTTATGGTATTGCACCGCCTACGTGTCTTCAATTTCACATCAATTAGAAGAAGCCATTTCGGGAGCGGTGGTTCGCCCCATTTGGCAAGTTGCCGCCTCCGAGGGTGTGGTAATTGAGAAAATCCAATTACTGCTAGGCGTGGTTACTATCGCCGCTTTAATCGCTGCAGCAATGGGCATCGCTTCCTTAATGACCAGTTCCATTATTGAACGCAGCAGAGAAATTGGCTTAATGAAAGCCTTAGGGGCATATCAATGGCAAATTACCTTATTATTCTATTGCGAAGCGATTATCAGCGGCTTGCTCGGCGGCATCACGGGCTGTATCGCAGGTTGGGCGTTGGCAAAATTTATCGGGGCCGCCCTGTTCGGTGCACCACTTGATTTTGCGTGGATTGTTGTGCCTTGCGTGCTGTTACTCGCTGTGTTGATCGCCTTAATCGGTACGTGGTTTCCAGCCCATCGCATCGCAAAACTTTATCCTGTGGAAGTGTTATATGGTCGCTAAAAAAAGTCGTTCTATGTTTTGGCGTTTAATTTTTCAAGCACTCAAATTACGCCTACAACGTGTATTTATTATTTTCGCAGCCTTAACGGTGGGGGCAAGCATTGTTACCGCAATGGCGGCAGTTTATTTTGATATTAACACCAAAATGTCCAAAGAATTGCGTACATTCGGAGCAAATTTCTATCTGGGTGCAAACGGCTCAAATCTTATTTCATCAACTAAAATTGATGATATTATCCGCCACGCACCGCCCGATCTCATCACCGCCAGTAGCAAATATTTATATGGCGTTACTCGCAGCGAATTAGAAAAAATCGTCATTATGGGCGTGCAATTTGAAGCGCTGCAAGCTTTAGTTCCCTACTGGCAAATCACGGGGTCAGCTATTAATGTGAGCTTTGATGATCGCAATGCGATGATCGGAAAAAATCTTGCCGACCGCTTAAATTTAAAGGTAGGCGATGAGATAATTTTAAGTAAAACTGCGGTGGAAAAACACAAATTTCGCATCAAAGGCATTGTGGAAAGCGGCGAAGCCACCGACAGTATGTTGATTGTCAACTTCGACTTTGCCCAACAATGGCTAGAAAAAGATGAACAGGCGAGCAACGCCTTGCTTATCGTAAAAAACGATCAAGGGCAAGTGGAACATTTCGCACAAGATTTACAGCAAAAATATCCCGATTTAGACATTCGCCCAATTCGCAAAGTATCCAGCTCTGAAGGGCAAGTGCTCGAAAAAATTAAAGGCTTAATGGGATTGATCTCAGCGGTTATTCTGATCTTGGCAACCTTATGTGTGAACACCACGCTTATCGCTATCGTCGGCGAGCGAGCCAAAGAATTTGCCCTGCAAAAAGCATTAGGCGCAACACCAAAAGACATCATCACACAAATTGGTACGGAAACCCTGATTATCGCCTTTGCCGCTATTGTTACAGGGCTTGTTATTGGCTATTTCCTTGCTCAAATTTTAGGCTTAACCGTATTCAAAGCCAGCATTGATATTCGCCTGCCAGTTATTCCAATTACCTTGATTTTATCTTTAGCCGTAACCATTATCGCCGTTATCGTGCCTACTCGACGAGCATTAAATGTCGAAATGGCAAATGTGCTAAAAGGCGAATAAAATCAACCGATTATTTGAAAGGAACACTATGCAAAATATTGTGATTGAAACTCAGCATTTATGCAAAAAATTTGGACAAATCACCGCACTTGATGACATAAATATTCAAATTCATCAAGGCGAATTTGTTGCCATAATGGGGGCATCTGGCTCAGGCAAAACCACGTTAATGAACATTCTCACAGGCTTAGACACCGCCACTGCAGGCAATGTTATTCTCGACGGCGTGGACGCAGCACAGCTTGACGAAGTCGGTCGTCAACGATTTAGAGCAGAAAAAATTGGCTTGGTTTTCCAACAATTTCACCTAATCCCCTACTTAACCGCCCTAGAAAATGTAATGCTGGCACAACATTATCACAGCATCACTGACGAACAAGCAGCCAAAGCCGTGTTAGAGCAAGTGGGCTTAGCACATCGAATTCATCATCGCCCCAATCAACTTTCAGGCGGTGAGCAACAACGAGTTTGCATCGCCCGAGCCTTAGTTAATCAACCGCCAGTCATTTTTGCCGATGAACCGACAGGTAATCTTGATGAAAAAAATGAACAGTTAGTGTTAGAATTACTGAAAGATCTCAATCAGCAAGGCAGAACGATCGTAATGGTAACGCACAATCCCGAATTGAGCCAATTAACAGATCGCACAATTTTCCTACAACACGGCAAATTTTTACGAGAAACACGCAATGAAATCTAACTTTTTTCGCACAATTTTACTTATAACTGCGGTGTGTTTTGGCGTGGTTTCTTGCAATGAACAACGTGCCGAAATTGGACAGCACGCCCCAGATCTTGCTGCCTTTGATTTGCAAGGCAACCCCGTGGCGTTAGCACAATTTCAAGACAAGCCAACCTTAATGACTTTTTGGTCGGAAAGCTGTGGCGTGTGCATTATGGAATTAAAAACCTTTCAACAAATGGCGGAAAAATTCCCCAATAAAATCAATATACTGGCGATTAATATTGACGGTGAAAAAGCCAATACGCAAGCAGTGATAGCAAAACACAAGATCGCTTTAGCCGTCGCCAAAGATCAGCTAAAAATTACTGGCGAACGCTATCAAGTGATCGGTTCTCCGACGTCATTTTTGATTGATCAAAACGGAAAAATCCGTTATAAATTCGAGGGATTAATTTCCCCCGAGCAACTTCAACATATTTTTACGGAAAGCTAATTTATGAACAAAACTTCGTTATTTTTCACCGCACTTTTTGCTGTAGCATTCACCGCACAAGCCAATGATGCAGTTGATTTGTCGAAAGGTGAACGCCTATTCAAGCAATCCTGTGCCACCTGCCACGGCAAACAAGGGGAAAAATCTGCCTTAGGGCAATCAGCGATTATCCGCAATTTAAAATCTGCTGAAATTATCACCGCACTTCAAGCTCGCAAAGCAGGCGAAATCGCAGGGGCTGGCAATAATGTAAAAGCACGTTTGAGCGACAAAGATATGTCAAACATCGCCCATTATTTAGAAAGTTTAGCCCATTAATTCTTCATCTTAATTTCACGCCATTTTGCCGCCGAAGAAATTTCTTTAAAAAAGCGGCAAAAACACTTTACTTTCTTGTACTAGTTTAATAGTATAAAACCAATTTCAAATATCTTAGCAAGGAAATAATATGACAGACACTATTCTCGATCCTTATTTTGGTGAATTTGGTGGAATGTACGTTCCCGAAATTCTCGTCCCTGTGTTAAAACAGTTGGAACAAGCGTTTGTGGAAGCCAAAGACGACGCAGAATTTCAAGCCGAATTCCAAGATTTACTGAAAAACTATGCGGGTCGCCCGACTGCATTGACTTTGTGCCGCAACTTAACCAAAGGCACGAAAACCAAACTTTATTTAAAACGTGAAGATTTATTGCACGGTGGTGCACACAAAACCAACCAAGTGTTAGGGCAAATTTTGCTGGCGAAACGAATGGGCAAAACTCGCATTATTGCTGAAACTGGGGCAGGGCAACACGGTGTGGCAACAGCTCTAGCCTGTGCAATGCTCGGAATGCCTTGCCGTGTTTATATGGGGGCAAAAGATGTGGAACGCCAATCGCCAAACGTGTTTCGTATGCGTTTAATGGGGGCAGAAGTTGTGCCAGTGCAAAAAGGTTCTTGCTCATTAAAAGATGCGTGCTGTGAAGCGATGCGTGATTGGGCAGCGAACTATGAGAACACCCATTATTTAATCGGCACAGCCGCAGGCCCACACCCATTCCCAACGATGGTGCGTGAATTCCAAAAAATGATCGGCGAAGAAACCAAGCGTCAAATTTTAGAAAAAGAAGGACGTTTACCCGATGCGGTGATTGCTGCTGTTGGCGGTGGCTCTAACGCCATTGGTATGTTTGCTGATTTTATTCAAGAAGAAAATGTTCGCTTAATCGGTGTAGAGCCTGCGGGCAAAGGCATTGAAACTGGCGAACACGGTGCACCATTAGCACACGGCAAACCAGGAATTTACTTCGGTATGAAATCACCGATTATGCAAACGGCAGATGGACAAATTGAAGAATCTTACAGCATTTCAGCGGGGCTTGACTTCCCGTCAGTTGGCCCACAACACGCTCATTTGAGTGCGATTGGACGTGCGGAATACCCAAGCGTAACCGACGATGAAGCCTTAAATGCCTTTAAAGAATTGGCACAGCACGAGGGAATTATTCCAGCTTTAGAAAGCTCGCACGCCCTTGCTCACGCTTTAAAAATGATTCAGCAAAATCCAGAAAAAGAACAATTATTAGTGGTGAATTTGTCGGGTCGTGGCGACAAAGATATTTTCACCGTAGATAAAATTTTTAGCGAAAGAGGTATGCTCTAATGTCCCGTTTTGAAACTACATTTGCTCAATTAAACGCAAAAAAACAAGGCGGATTTGTTCCCTTTGTAACCTTATGCGATCCTGATTTCGACCGCTCTTTTGACATTATCTGCACCTTAGTCGATAACGGTGCGGATGCATTAGAATTAGGCTTTCCATTTTCTGACCCATTATTAGACGGCCCAGTCATTCAAGCCGCTAACAATCGTGCGCTAAACGCAGGTTGCAGCACCGAAGAAAGTTTCCAATTACTGCAAAAAGTGCGGTCAAAATATCCTAAAATTCCAATCAGCCTATTGCTGTGTGCCAACTTAATTTACGCACAAACTTTAGACGGATTTTACCAACGCTGTGCGGAAGTCGGCGTGGACGCAGTGCTTGTGGCAGACATTCCTTTGCTCGCCGCTGAGCCTTATGTACAAACCGCTAAAAAACACGGCATTCAGCCTGTATTCATCTGCCCACCTAATGCCGACGAAGCCACAATTCGTGGTGTCGCTGAACGTTCAGAGGGTTATACTTATTTGGTTTCTCGAGCTGGCGTAACCAGTGCCGAAAACCAAAGCCACGCCGCAAATTTAGACACCTTAGTTGAACAGCTAAAAGCACACAACGCCCCACCGATTTTACAAGGCTTTGGTATTGCACAGCCACAGCAAGTGAAAGAAGCGTTAGGAATGGGCGTTGCAGGGGCGATTTCGGGATCGGCGACGGTGAAGATTATTGAAGCGAATTTGAATGATCATCAAAAATGTCTTGTGGAGTTGGCGAAGTTTGTTAAGGCAATGAAAGCTGCGACATTATAATTACTGAGATCGGGTTTCGCCGATGGCGACCATACTTTCTTTTGTTCGCACAAAAGAAAGTAGGCAAAGAAAATGCGCCCCCGAGATTTGCCACTTTTCTTCGCTTAGTTGGAATTTGCTTAACGGAAAACTTGTAAACTCGCTTCGCTCAAACAGTACAAGTTTCCCTACAAATTTCCAACACGCTCAGGCGTCAAAGACGGGGGATTTAAACAACCCATTACGATCTTTTGTTTTATTTTTTATTTAGTCAAAAGTGCGGTTAAAAATTTTAATTTTTTACACCGCACTTTGATCAACGCTCCACGGGGTCCCCGTCTTTGCCGCCTAAAAATGGCTTAATTTGTAGGAAAATGCGTACTGTTTGAGCGTAGCGAGTTTACGCATTTTGCGTGAAGCAAATTAAGCCATTTTTAGGAAACAAGGCAAAATCGGGGCGTGTTTCTTTGCTACTTTCTTTGCACAAGCAAAGAAAGTAGGAAATTGGCGAAACCCGATTTCAAACAACCGCAACCGATTGCTTAAACATATAATTTCTGCTATCCTACGCCCCATTCCACGCTATATTTTTAACGGAAATTTCTTCAATGACATCAACAAAAAATACACCTCAAATCGCCATCGTTATGGGCTCTAAAAGCGACTGGGCGACAATGCAAGAAGCCACGCAAATTTTAGACGAATTACAAGTTTCTTATCACGTTGAAGTCGTGTCGGCTCATCGTACGCCTGACAAGCTATTTAGTTTTGCTGAAAGTGCGGCACAAAATGGCTATAAAGTGATTATTGCAGGTGCAGGCGGTGCAGCACATTTACCCGGTATGATCGCAGCCAAAACCCTTGTGCCAGTGCTTGGCGTGCCGGTGAAAAGCTCAATGTTAAATGGCGTGGATAGCTTGTATTCTATCGTGCAAATGCCGAAAGGTATTCCTGTTGGCACGTTGGCGATTGGTCCTGCTGGTGCGGCGAATGCGGGCTTATTAGCGGCACAAATTTTAGCGGCGTGGGACAATGAGCTATTGGCACGTTTAACGGCGTTCCGTGAAAATCAAACCAATGTCGTGTTAGACAATCCCGATCCAAGAAGTTAATTATTTTACACCGCACTTTAACTGAAAAGTGCGGTGCTTTTTTAAAGGTTTTACAATGCAAAAAAGTGCTTTATACCCAACGGTTTATGTTTTAGGCAATGGACAACTCGGGCGAATGCTACGCTATGCAGGCGCACCTTTGGATATTAATGTCGAGCCTTTGGCTTTCGATGCTCCCCTATTTGATCTGCCAGCGGACAGCGTTATCACCGCTGAAATCGAACGCTGGGCGGAAACACCGCTCACCGAAATGTTGGGCAATCACGACAAATTCGTTAATAAAAATGTGTTCGGCACAACTGCAGATCGCTTCAGCCAAAAATCCTTGCTTGATGAATTAAATTTACCCACTTCACCTTGGGCTTTGCTAAAAAGTGCGGATCAATTTTCGCAAGTTTTTGCCGAGATTGGTGAAAAAGTGGTGATAAAACGTCGCACTGGCGGCTACGACGGTCGTGGTCAGTGGATTGTCAACGCTGAAAATAAAGGCGTGATTACGCCTGATTTATTCGGTGAAGTTATTGTGGAAAAATTCATTCCTTTCGATGGCGAAGTCTCAATCGTCGGGGCACGTTTCCGTAACGGCGAAGCTCGCTTCTACCCTGTTACCCACAATTTACAACAAAATGGCATTTTGCGTTACAGCGTCGCTGACGGCTCAAATGCACATTTGCAAGCACAAGCCGAAGCAATGCTGGGCAAAGTAATGCACAAATTAGATTATGTTGGTGTAATGGCTATGGAATGTTTCGTGGTTGGAAATCAGTTATTAATCAATGAATTAGCTCCACGAGTACACAATAGCGGACACTGGACACAGCTCGGTTGCTCTATTAGCCAATTTGAATTGCATCTGCGTGCGTTGCTCGATTTACCTACCCCTGAATTACGCACTTTCGCCCCAAGCGTGATGGTGAATTTAATCGGCACGGCACACAATCCACAGTGGCTCAACACGCCATTTAGCCAACTGCATTGGTATGGCAAAGAAGTGCGAGATGGGCGAAAAGTGGGGCATATTAATTTAACCCACGTGGATAAAAACGTATTAATTGAGCAATTACAAAAGCTCAGCCAAGAATTGCCAGCTGATTATCAATCAGGCTTAGATTGGGCGATGGCAAAATTAAAATAATCTTATTTTTCACCGCACTTTTTGTGTTCTATCTAACAAAATACAAAAAGTGCATAATTTTTTCTAAAAAATGCTTGCGGTTTTTGACGCTTGTGAGTATAAAATAAGTTATTAACACAACATTGACTTATAAGGACAACCACTATGTTTGAACATATCCACGCAGCTCCAGCCGACCCGATTTTAGGTTTAGGCGAAGCATTTAAATCTGAAACTCGTGAAAACAAAATCAATTTAGGGATCGGGGTTTATAAAGACGCTCACGGTTCAACGCCGATTATGAAAGCGGTTAAAGAAGCGGAAAAACGTTTATTTGAACTTGAAACCACCAAAAACTATTTGGCGATTGATGGCGTGGCTGATTTTAATGAACGCACTAAAGCCTTATTATTCGGTGAAGGTTCTGACATCGTAAAAAATCGCCGTGCTAAAACCGTGCAGAGCCTTGGCGGTACAGGGGCATTACGCATTGCAGCGGAATTCATTAAACGCCAAACCAAAGCACAAAATGTATGGATCAGTACACCAACTTGGCCAAATCACAATGCTATTTTCAATGCAGTTGGCATTACTATTCGTGAATATCGTTATTATGATGCAGAACGCAAAGCCTTAGATTGGGATAATTTAATCGCCGACTTAAGCAACGCAGGCGAGGGCGATGTGGTGTTATTACACGGTTGTTGCCACAACCCAACAGGGATTGACCCAACACCAGAGCAATGGAAAACATTGGCTGAAATGTCAGCAAAAAATGGTTGGTTGCCATTATTTGACTTCGCTTATCAAGGCTTAGGTAATGGCTTAAATGAAGATGCGGTGGGCTTACGCACATTCGCAGCGAACCACAAAGAACTTTTAGTTTCTAGCTCATATTCTAAAAACTTCGGCTTATACAACGAACGTGTTGGCGCATTTACTTTAGTGGCGGAAACCGAAGAAATTGCGGCAACCGCATTAACTCAAGTGAAATCAATCGTTCGCACGCTCTACTCTAACCCAGCTTCACACGGTGCAGCAACGGTAGCTATCGTGTTAGCTGACCCAGAATTACGCAAATTATGGGAAGAAGAATTAGGCGAAATGCGTGATCGTATCAAAGCAATGCGTACCAAATTCGTGGCATTATTAAAAGAATTCGGCGCACAGCAAGACTTTGGTTTCATCACAGAACAAAACGGTATGTTCTCATTCAGTGGCTTAACCGCTGCTCAAGTAGATCGCTTGAAAGATGAATTCGCAATTTACGCCGTGCGTTCAGGACGCATCAACGTCGCAGGCATTACCGAAGATAATATCCGTTACTTATGCGAAAGCATTGTAAAAGTGTTATAAAAAACCTTTAAAAACTGAATAAAAACAAACCGCACTTTTGGTGAAAACGCAAAAGTGCGGTTATTTTTTACTGAGAATTTGGCTATAACTTTGTCAAAAATTAGTTTTTCAAAATAGCCAAATTTTATTTGATAATTATTCGCATTTATCACTTGACTTTATTATTGAGAATAAATATCATTAACTCATTCCAATAATAATAGACAATCACTCCAACTTGACACCGCTCTCCCCCACAATGAGCGGTGTTTTTTTATTTGTTGCTTAGTTTGATGTGTCTAATTCAGGGAATGATTTCACCAAATCATCAATGGCTTTCATTTGGCTAACAAAGCCCTCTAAAGCAGATAATGGTAAGGCTGATGGGCCGTCGCATTTTGCTTTATTTGGTTCTGGGTGAGCTTCTAAGAATAAGCCTGCGATACCCACAGCTAAACCTGAGCGAGCTAATTCAGTAACTTGTTCACGACGGCCGCCTGAAGCTGCGCCAAATGGATCACGGCATTGTAAAGAATGGGTTACGTCAAAAATCACTGGGCTACCTTTTGATGCTTTTTTCATTACACCAAAACCGAGCATATCAACGATTAAATTGTCATAGCCAAAGTTTGTGCCACGGTCACATAAAATTACTTTGTCGTTGCCGCATTCTTCAATTTTTTCCACAATATTGCCCATTTGACCTGGGCTTAAGAATTGTGGTTTTTTCACATTAATCACCGCACCAGTGCGAGCCATTGCTTCGACTAAATCTGTTTGGCGAGCCAAAAAGGCGGGTAATTGAATAACGTCCACTACTTCTGCCACAGGCTGACATTGATAGATTTCGTGTACGTCGGTGATGATCTTCACACCGAATTCTTGTTTTAAGGCTTGGAAAATTTTCAATCCTTCTTCCATACCCGGTCCACGGTAAGAATGGATTGATGAGCGATTTGCTTTGTCGAATGAGGCTTTAAATACATAAGGTACACCTAATTTTTGGGTAACTTGCACATATTTTTCGCACACTCGCAATGCCATATCTTGGCTTTCAAGCACATTCATTCCACCAAATAATACAAAAGGTTTGTCGTTGGCTACATCAATATTGCCAATTTTTACAATCTTGTTGTTCATATTTTGTCCTTTTTAATTTAATAACTCGTTTTTAATTTCTTTTCTCATTTCAGGTAATTGCGCCATTAGCATATACGCTGTGGGATCTTCAGGGCAATGATCAATAAAATATTGCAAATCTTCCACCGCTGCGTGATACGCCCCCATTTGCGCTAACACCAGCCCACGATCTCGTAGTTCATAAGCATAATCTTTAGGGCGAGATTGTTCGATAAAGAACAGGCGACTATCAATATATTTTAGTGCCGCATCGTTAAGATCTTCTCGAATTAAGGTATTTTTCGCCAGCTGGGCAAAACGTTCTCTTAAGGCTTCAGGTGTGGCGATTGCCAAATCTTCTTGTGCCATTGTCGCCCCAAAGCCAAAAGCACCCTCATATAATTTCTGCAAATCTTCTTGCATTAAATATTGACCATTCCACGGGTCAATAAAAGCCACGCTATCGTCCACATCTGCACGCAACATTAGCTGAGTTGGAAATAGCACAGGGAACAATGGCAAGGTTAATTTATCGGCTAAATAGAGCAAAATGCACCCTAAGCTCACAGGCATTCCACGCTTCGCTCGTAGCACATAACTCAAATATAAATTTTCGGCTTTAAAATAAGTGTCTGGATCGCAAGCAAAGCCCCATTCGCCATAAACTAACTGCAATAGCTGATGAATTTTAGTTTTAACATCTGCTTCTGCTGGAATGGCTCGGCGAGCTTTGCGCACCAAACCGCCCATCATCGCACGAATCGTTTGCAGATCTTCGCCACCGTCTTCCGTGGTGATTAAATAAAACTGCTCCATCGCTAAATACAGGGCTTGTCGATTATATTTTTCCATTATTTCCATTTTGCCAATGTTATTCGTTCATTACCGCCGTAATCTCTAAGGCTTTCAATGTCTTGCCAACCTTGTTGCGATAACATCGCACGCACTTTTTCACCTTGCTGCCAGCCGTGTTCCAACACCAGCCAGCCTTGTTCATTTAAAAACTGCGGTGCATTTTCAATGATTTTTCGTAAATCGGCATAACCTTGTTCATCGGCGACTAAGGCAGAAAGCGGCTCAAATCGCACATCGCCACAGTTTAAATTTTCATCGTGCTGATCAATATAAGGCGGATTGCTCACAATCAAATCAAAGCGTTCCAACACATTATCAAACCACGAACTTTGGCGAAATTCCACATCAGGCAGATGATTTCTAAGCCCATTTCGAGTAGCCAAAGCAACGGCATTTTCCAGCAAATCTACGCCTAAAATGCGCCATTTTGCACCGCACTTTTTAAGCTCATCAGCCAAAGAAAGCGCAATCGCACCAGTGCCAGTGCCAAGATCCAAAATGGCAATTTGATTTTGCTGCTTAAGAATTTGCTTGCTAATAGATAATGCTTGCTCGACCAGGATTTCAGTGTCAGGACGCGGGATTAGCGTATCTTTCGACACTTCCAAATTCAGCGACCAAAATTCCGCTTCGCCTAACACATACGCCATTGGCTCACCTGCCGCTCTTTGCTGTAAAAGTGCGGTGATTTTTTGCTGTGTTTTTTGGTCTAACTCGGTGTCAATAAAAGCTAAAATCTGCGCTTTGGATTTTTTCGTTACCCATTGCAATAATAAATTTGCATCAAATTTGGGATCTAAATACGGATCTTTTTCCACGCCTTTTGCCAGCGTTTCTTGCGCAAATTTTAGCCATTGTTGGTACGTCATTATTTTGCGCTAACTAAAAGAGAACTCACAATTAAATCTGATAACGAACGTCTTTCTTTAGAAAACAAAATCATTCCGTAGCTGATTAACATTGGCAAACCAAGCGCACCAAAAATCATATCTAAAACTTCACGTCCCAAATAACGTCCAAAACTTAAGGGTTGGCGAGTTTTATAGTTCACCAATTTCACTTTTAGCCAATATTTACCCAAAGTTTGTTGGTGTTTTGCCATAAAATACAACTGAATTGCGACATAAACAGCAATCCCAAAAAGAGCTGCAATACTTGCTATGCCATCTTCATCGATACCATTTTCATTACTACCACTTAGTCCCAAAATAAAACCTAAAATGATTAATAACGCATTAAACATCACAATATTGATCAGTGCTGCTGCAAAGCGACGTAGGCGGCTTGCTAATACTGGCTGATGAATTTCACCGAAAGTTGCATCTTGTTGATTTTCAATTTGTTGCATCTTAGTTTCCTTCTGATAACGCTGCTAATTGATCCGCCTGATATTCAGTGATAATCGGCTGAATTAATTCGTCCATATTGCCGTCCATTACCGCAGGCAAGCTATAAATCGTCAAGTTGATACGGTGATCGGTAACACGATTTTCTTTGTAGTTATAAGTGCGGATTTTGTCTGAACGGTCGCCCGAACCTAATAAGTTACGACGAGTGTCCGCTTGTTCAGCGGCTTGGCGTTCTTGTTCCACTTGCACAATGCGTGAAGCCAACACCGACATTGCTTTCGCTTTGTTTTTGTGTTGTGAACGTTCGTCTTGACATTCCACCACGATCCCCGTTGGAATGTGGGTAATTCGCACCGCAGAATCGGTGGTATTAACGTGCTGACCACCTGCGCCTGATGAACGATAAGTATCAATTCGTAAATCTGCTGGGTTAATTTCAGGCATTTCGCTTTCAGGCAATTCAGGCATTACCGCCACGGTACAAGCTGAGGTGTGAATACGCCCTTGGCTTTCGGTTTTCGGCACACGTTGCACACGATGACCGCCCGATTCAAATTTCAAGCGACCATAAACGCCCTCGCCCGATACTTTCACAATGATTTCTTTATATCCGCCCTGTTCGCTTTCATTCTCGCTTAAGGTTTCAATGCGCCAGCGTTGGCTTTCTGCATAGCGGCTGTACATACGGAATAAGTCGCCCGCAAAAATCCCCGCTTCATCACCGCCTGCGCCCGCACGAATTTCTAAATAAGCGTTATATTCGTCGTTCGGATCTTTTGGTAATAATAAAATTTGTAACTGCTGTTCAACTTGTTCAAGCTCGTCTTTGCTTTCTTCAATTTCAAGCTCAGCCATTTCTTTCATATCAGGATCGTCGAGCAATAATTGCGCTTCTTCGATATTTGAGTTCAACTGCTTCCAACGAGCAAAAGTTTTCACCACATCTTCAAGCTGCGCATATTCTTTTGAATAAGCACGAAATTTGTCTTGATCACTAATCACGCTGGCATCGCCTAGCAATGCTTCAAGTTCTTCGTGTCGTTCATTTAAACTTTCTAATTTGCTAATAATACTAGCTTTCATTTTTAACCTTTCAAACTAATAAAAAACGGCGTATTCTAGCACAATTTTAGCCTTGATGAATAGGGCAAAAGTGCGGTGTAAAATTCGCCAATTTTCTACCTATAATTTTTTATTGTTCTTAGGGCGTAAAACAAGGATAATATAGCGTTATTTTAGCGCAATTTATTAAGGCAACTGGGTCGCTTGTCGGCTTGTATTTAATATGGAATATATTTTACTCATTATTTCCACCGCACTTATCAACAATTTCGTGCTGGTGAAATTCTTAGGACTTTGCCCTTTTATGGGCGTATCCAAAAAGGTGGAAACCGCCATTGGAATGGGACTGGCAACAATGTTTGTGTTGACGGTGGCTTCCCTTTGCTCTTATTTATTAGATAGTTACATTCTAAAACCGCTCAATGCTGAATTTTTGCGCACGCTGACCTTTATTTTAGTGATCGCTGTGGTGGTGCAATTTACCGAAATGGTGATTAACAAAACCAGCCCAACGCTCTATCGTTTACTCGGCATTTTCTTGCCTTTGATTACCACCAACTGCGCCGTGCTTGGTGTGGCGTTGTTGAATATCAACCTTTCGCATAATTTGGTGCAATCGGTGGTGTATGGCTTTGCCGCTTCACTGGGTTTTTCGTTGGTTTTAGTGCTGTTTGCTGCCTTACGTGAACGCCTTGCCAATGCCGATGTGCCATTGCCATTTCGTGGTGCATCTATTGCGCTGATTACGGCAGGCTTAATGTCGCTTGCTTTTATGGGCTTTGCAGGCTTAGTCAGAGCGTAAAGGATTAATTGAATGACCACTTTTTATTTCATTTTAATCGCCGTTGTCGTTTTGGCTTTAATTTTTGGTGTCATTTTAGGTTTTGCGTCAGTAAAACTTAAGGTGGAAGCCGATCCCATCGTAGAAAAAATTGATGCACTTTTGCCACAAAGCCAATGTGGGCAATGTGGTTATCCTGGCTGTAAACCTTATGCCGAAGCTATTGCCAACGGCGATGAAATCATCAAATGTATCCCTGGTGGGCAAACAACCGTGGTGAAAATCGCCGAATTATTAGGCGTTGACGTGCCAACAATGGACGGCGTGGCAGAGCCTGAAGTGAAAATTGCCTATATCCACGAAGATATGTGTATTGGTTGCACAAAATGCATTCAAGCCTGCCCTGTCGATGCCATTATCGGCACAAATAAAGCCTTACACACGGTGATTCCCGATCTTTGCACAGGTTGCGAACTCTGCGTTGCGCCTTGCCCGACAGACTGTATCACGATGGAAAAAGTGGAAAAAGATATTGAACATTGGGATTGGAAAATCGACCCGAAATTGGTTATTCCTGTGTTAAACACAAGCGACGGCAAAGCGAAGCTAGTGGTTGGTGAATAAATAGGCGAATACGGTAAACATAAATGACAGATATTTTAACTCGCTATAATTCAGGCAAACTGTGGGATTTCGACGGTGGCATTCACCCAATGGAAATGAAATCGCAATCAAATTCTCAGCCAATTTCCACCGCAGTTTTAGCACCCAAATTCTATATTCCTGTGAAACAACATTTGGGCACAGCAGGCAATATTTTAGTCAAAGTGGGCGACAAAGTTCTCAAAGGACAAGCCTTAACGCAAGGCGACGGCTTGCGTGCGCTCCCTGTTCACGCCCCAACTTCAGGCGTTGTAACCGATATTGCGCCTTATGTTGCTGCTCACCCATCAGGCTTAAGCGAGCTGGCGATTCACATTGAAGCCGACGGCAAAGATCAATGGCGAGAACAGCAGCCAATGGACGATTTTCTGCATCAAACGCCCGAACAACTGATCGAAAAAATCTATCAGGCTGGCATTGCAGGCTTAGGCGGTGCGGTTTTCCCCACTGCGGCGAAAGTCAGTTCCGCACAAAATATGGCGAAATTGTTGATTATCAACGGCGCAGAATGTGAACCCTACATCACCTGCGATGACCGCTTAATGCGTGATTATGCCGAAGAAATCATCGAGGGCGTGCGTATTTTGCGCTATATTTTACGCCCCGAAAAAGCGGTTATCGCCATTGAAGATAACAAGCCCGAAGCAGTTTCAGCATTAGAACACGCCTTGCAAGGCGCGAATGACATTGATATTCGAGTAATCCCAACCAAATATCCGTCGGGTGCATCGCATCAGCTCATTCAAGTGCTTACAGGAATGGAAGTGCCACAAGGTAAACGTTCTTCCAGTATTGGCGTGTTAATGCAAAACGTCGGCACAGCGTTGGCAATCAAACGTGCGATTATCAATGACGAACCATTGATTGAACGTGTCGTTACGCTCACTGGCGATAAAATTCCACAAAAAGGCAATCAATGGGTGCGTTTTGGTACACCAATTTCCTTTTTATTACAACAAGTTGGCTATCAGCAAGATGAACGTTTGCCCGTTTATCTCGGCGGCCCGATGATGGGCTTAGCATTACCTAATCTTGATGCGCCAGTAACCAAACTAGCTAACTGCATACTTGCACCCGATCATTTTGAATATGCGCCACCGCCTGCAGAACAGCCTTGTATCCGCTGCTCTGCTTGCTCCGATGCCTGCCCCGTACATTTGATGCCACAACAGCTTTATTGGTTCGCACGAGCTGAAGATCACGAAAAATCTCAACAATATCAATTAATGGATTGCATTGAGTGTGGTGTGTGTGCCTATGTTTGCCCAAGCCACATTCCGCTAATTCAATATTTCCGTCAAGAAAAAGCCAAAATTTGGGATATTGAAGAAAAAGCCAAAAAAGCCGAAGAAGCCAAAATTCGCTTTGAAGCTCGCCAAGCACGTTTAGAAAAAGAAGAACAAGCTCGCAAAGCCCGTACGGAACGAGCTGCCGCAGCTCGCCGAGCTGAAGTTGCTGCTAGCGATGGCGTTGACCCAGTTCAAGCCGCTCTTGAACGCTTAAAAGCGAAAAAAGCACAGAGCGAAAGCACCGCTGAAACGCACGCCATTGTTACAGAAAAAGGCGAAGTGTTGCCTGACAATGCTGAAATGATGGCTGAACGCAAAGCTCGCCGATTAGCACGTCAGCAACAAGCGCAACAAGCAGAAGCTAAGGAAATTATCGAAGATAACAACACCGAAACAGCAAAAAGTGCGGTGCAAAAAACAACAGAAAAACACACCGCAGTTCCGCAAGAAGATAATGCCGTTGATAGCAAAAAAGCCGCTGTAGCCGCCGCACTTGCACGAGCCAAAGCGAAAAAATTAGCGCAAACTCAAACAGAAGCTGAACCTGCGCCAACCGAACAAACGGAAAACAGTGAAGTTGCCGACCCGAAAAAAGCGGCTGTAGCAGCAGCTATTGCTCGGGCTAAAGCAAAGAAATTAGCGCAATCACAAACTGAAGCTGAACCCGCGCCAACCGAACAAACGGAAAGCAGCGAAGCTGTCGATCCGAAAAAAGCGGCTGTGGCGGCAGCGATTGCTCGAGCTAAAGCGAAAAAATTAGCGCAATCACAAACTGAAGCTGAACCTGCGCCAACCGATCAAACGGAAAGCAGTGAAGCAGTCGATCCGAAAAAAGCGGCAGTAGCTGCGGCTATTGCTCGAGCTAAAGCGAAAAAATTAGCGCAGCAACAAGCGCAAAATAAAACTACACAAAATTAAATTGCGCCAAGCTAAAATTAAGGAATACTTTTTATGTTTAAAATTAACAGTTCACCACACACACATTCAAGCAAGCTCACGGCTCGCATTATGTTGTGGGTGATTTTTGCAATGTTGCCCGCCTTAGCCACGCAAATTTACTTTTTTGGCTTTGGCGTATTAATTCAAATCTTCCTTGCAGTTAGCTTTGCGTTGATATTGGAATATATGGTTACCTATTTGCGTAAAAAACCATCGTTATTTTATGTGGCAGATTTCAGCGTAACCTTAACTGCGCTCATTTTGGCAATGGCAATTCCGCCTTATGCGCCTTATTGGGTGGTGTTAATCGGTACATTTTGTGCCGTCATTTTAGCCAAACACGTTTATGGCGGTTTAGGGCAAAACTTATTTAACCCTGCAATGGTCGGCTATGTGATATTGCTGATTTCGTTCCCCGTGCAAATGACTGCGTGGATCGCGCCTATTTCATTATTGAGCGAACCACCGACCTTTGCCGACAGTTGGAGTTTGATCTTTTCAGGCTTTAGTAGCGACGGTTTTAGCTTGCAACAACTGCATTCTTCTATTGATGGAATTAGCTCAGCGACCCCACTCGACAGCCTAAAAACTGCCAGCAAAATGGCGAATTTCAGCTTAAGTGCGGTGAGTTCTTCGCCTATTTTTGGCACATTTATGCCTTTAGGCGAATTAGGCGTAGGCATCGGCTGGGCAGAAGTGAACTTAGCATTTTTATTCGGTGGTTTATTTTTAATCTGGAAAAAAGCCATTCATTGGCACATTCCTGTGGCTTTTTTAACCGCACTTTTGCTGATAAGCAGCTTAAATTGTGCGCTTTCACCAGTGTCTGCAAACCCAATTTGGCAATTATTTAGTGGTGCTACAATGTTCGGTGCATTTTTCATCGCCACCGATCCTGTTACCGCTTCAATCACGCCGCGTGGCAAATTAATTTTCGGCGCACTCACAGGCTTGCTTGTGGGGCTAATTCGTTTTTATGGCAATTATCCAGACGGTGTCGCTTTTGCGGTGTTATTGGCGAATATTTGCGTGCCATTAATCGATCACTACAGCCGCCCACGAGTGATTGGACACAGCAAGAAAGCAGGAGCGAAATAATGAATATCAGTAAAATTTCCGCAAAATACGGCGCATTACTCGGCGTAGTTGCCTTTCTTTGCACCTTAATTTCTGGCAGTATTTATTTGCTCACCAAAGATAAAATTGATGCTGAAATCGCCGCTCAACAGCGTGATTTGTTGCTACAAGTAATTCCGCAATCTTATTTTGACAATGATGTTTTACAACATTGCCAAACAGTTGAAAGCCGTGAAATTGACCAACTTTGCACCGCACTTTTAGACGGAAAAACCACTGCTTACGCTATTCAGGCGACAGCACCCGATGGCTATTCAGGCAACATTCGTCTATTAATCGGAATGACCCCCACTGGCGAAATTCTTGGCGTGCGTGTGTTGGAACACAAAGAAACCCCGGGGCTTGGTGATAAAATTGAGTTAAAAATTTCCGATTGGATTTTAAGTTTTAATCAACAAAAAGTTAATGCAGACAATTTGGCTGATTGGGCGGTTAAAAAAGACGGCGGTAAATTCGATCAATTTGCTGGTGCGACGATCACGCCACGTGCTATCGTTAATCAAGTTAAACGCTCTGCCCTTGCGGTTTTAGCACAATCTCAGGCAACACAGTCTCACACAACAGAAGCAACAACGCCATAAGTGCGGTGAAAATTAGACGAGTTTTTTATGAATGAACAACAAACGTTGACGGCGGAACAGCCCGACACAAGCCCCTTAATAGAGGCAGAAAATAACCTAAACAAGCCTGCAGAAAAAGGCATTTGGGCAACCTTATTTAGTCAAGGATTATGGCGTAATAACCCTGCGATTGTGCAATTACTTGGGCTTTGCCCTTTGTTGGCGGTGTCGAATTCTGCCACCAATGCATTGGGCTTGGGGCTTGCTACCCTATTGGTTTTAACTTGCACAAATACGGTTATTTCGTTATTTCGCAAACGCATTCCGCACGAAATTCGTATTCCAATTTATGTGATGATCATCGCCACCACCGTAACGGCGGTGCAATTATTGATGAACGCTTATACCTACAGCCTGTACCAATCTCTCGGCATTTTTATTCCGCTTATCGTAACTAACTGTATCGTAATTGGGCGAGCGGAAGCCTTTGCATCAAAAAATAACGTGCTGCACTCCGCTTTCGACGGTTTCGCAATGGGGCTAGGAATGACTTTAAGCCTATTTATGTTAGGGGCATTACGTGAAATTTTAGGCAATGGCACATTATTCGACGGCTTGCATTTATTACTCGGCGACTGGGCAAAAGCCTTGCGAATTGAATTTTTCCACAGCGATAGCAATTTGTTACTCGCTATTTTGCCCCCAGGTGCATTTCTGGGCTTGGGCTTGATTCTTGCGTTAAAAAATATTTTAGATAACAAAAAATAAGCAGACTACGGAAAATGAACAAACAAAAACGTGTTGAAATATTAACTCGCTTGCGTGATAACAATCCGCACCCCACCACCGAATTGAATTTCAGTTCGCCTTTTGAATTGCTCATTGCGGTGATTTTATCGGCACAAGCCACCGACAAAGGCGTAAACAAAGCGACCGATAAACTTTTCCCTGTAGCGAATACGCCAGAAGCCATTTACGCTTTGGGCGTGGACGGTTTGAAAGAATACATCAAAACCATTGGTTTGTTTAATAGCAAAGCTGAAAACATCATCAAAACCTGCAAAGAATTGATCGAAAAACACGGCAGCCAAGTGCCTGAAGATCGTGCTGCTCTGGAAGCCTTAGCTGGCGTTGGGCGTAAAACCGCCAACGTGGTGCTCAATACCGCTTTCGGACACCCCACCATCGCCGTGGACACCCATATTTTCCGAGTATCCAACCGCATCGGCTTTGCCCCAGGGAAAGATGTGGTTAAAGTGGAAGAAAAGCTCAACAAAGTTGTGCCAGCCGAATTTAAAGTTGACGTGCATCATTGGCTGATTTTATTGGGACGCTATACTTGCGTAGCGAGAAAACCTAAATGCGGTTCTTGCATCATTGAAGATTTATGCGAATTTAAAGATAAAACTGAGATTTAGTTTGCTTAATCACATTAAAAGTGCGGTGAAAAATTTCAACTTTTTTCACCGCACTTTTGCCATAAAACCTTAATCAACGCCCAAACAACACTGCCCCACCGCTGCTTACTGCAAATGTTGCTGAAATTAAGCTCACAGCTAAGCCCATTAATAGCACCGCGAAAACCAATTTTATTAATGATGAAATTTGTAGTTTCAACGTGGGTGAAAGATACCATTTTCCTAATTTAACCGCCGTTTGACGAGCGTACATTACCAGCAAAGCGAAGCTAGACAAAGTTAGCCCTGTGCCAATCGCCATTGCCATTGTTGCCGCCATTCCCCACACATAAAGATCGAGCATATAAGACAGAAACAAAATAAAAATTGCCCCCGTGCAAGGACGCATTCCGATGCTGAAAATAATCAATAATTGCGATTTAATACTGGTGGCTTGTGCCAGTTGCTGTTGGTCGGGAACGTGTTGATGTCCGCAGCCGCAGTGTTCGTGATGAATGTGATTTTCTTGCTGATTTTGCACCGCACTTTGGGCTGAAAATAGCAAATTTTGTGTCGAAGTTGCTTGGTTATTCAATGGTTTAATCGAATGAATATGTGGCGGAACAAAAGAAGTGCGGTGAATTTTCCACAACTTTTTGCCACTTTGAACAAGCCATTGCAAGCCCAATAAAAAGATCAAACCATAAGCGGCTCGCTCAAGCCATAATTGACTGGCTTTGAAATATGCCGACGATAAATTCAACGCAACCACCACGATAGATGTCGCCACAATCGCCACCACGCCTTGCATTAAAGAAGAAAGCAAGGTCAAACGCATACTTGCTGACAGCTTGGATTGATGGGTAGAGAGATAACTGGTGATGATAAATTTGCCGTGTCCAGGCCCGAGAGCGTGAAAAATGCCGTATAAAAAGCTGATTAAAATCAGGCTAGAACCTGCATAAATGGGGGCTTGTTTGATTTTATGTAAATTTTCCGACAGCAGTTGATTAAATTCACGTTGCCACTGTGCCACTTGTTGAAACAGCCACGGGAATAAAAAGCCAATGCCTGCAAGCAACAGGCATAGTAATAAAATCAAACGGAACTGCTTTACTTGCATTGTAAAACCACTTTTTGTGCAAATTGTGCACCGAGCGAGAAATCCGCCTCACGCTGGCTGCGATCGAGGCTGGCTGCGTATTGGCGAGTTTTATCATCAACTTGCTGATCTTGCAATAAACCTTGGCAAGCGGCTGGAAGTTGGCGAAAATCCACCGCACTTTGGTCGTCATAATACATCGACACATAATAAGTCGGGTCGTAAATCATCAAAGTTAATTGATTATCCGCCAACGGTTGTGGCTTAGCCAAAAAGAACTCAAAATAATACAAGATCTGATTGCCTACCGCTTTCATTCCAAAATTGGCTGGCTTGCTTGAATATTTTACTTTATTGCCTTTTTTATCATAAAGATAGCTAAAATAATGCTCGGCGACGGTGTTTTTCACCATTTCATCTAACATTGCTTGCTTGGTTTTGGCATCGTTTTCTGCCACTTTCAGATCGTATAACATTTCTGCTGAGCTGGCTTCGTCGAGTAGCCATTGCACCGCAAAGCCTTTCAGCTGTTCATTTTCCACTAATGGCGTGGTTTTCATTCCGATAAAAGCGTGTGGGTGTGCCCAAACAGACTGGCAAAAGGCTAAAAGTGCGGTGAAAAATAATCCTGTTTTTTTCATTATTTTTTCGCCGCCAATTTCGCCGATAAGTAACGTTCTACGGTGTCCACAATCGCCTGTGTTTGTGGATCGATTTCAATATTGACTAAATCACCAACGATCTTTTTGCCCATTAAGGTGCGGTCGATGGTTTCTGGAATGAGGTTGACGCAAAATTGATTGCCACGCACTTCGCCAATGGTCAAGCTGATGCCGTCCACGGCGATAAAACCTTTAGTTAGCACATATTTCATTAATTCTGCATCGGGCAACTCAATCCAAATTTGCAAATTATTTTCACTGGCTAAACGCTGGCTAATTTTGGCGGTGCAATAAACGTGGCCTGATAATAAATGTCCGCCGACTTCTGAACCGAAACGCATTGCACGCTCAATATTAACACGGTCGCCCACCTTTAACGCCCCAAGATTGGTGATGCGTAAAGTTTCGGTCATTAAATCGAAGCTAATTAAATCGCCATCAATGTTGGTTACAGTTAAACAAACGCCATTATGGGCAACCGATGCCCCTAATTCTAAATCTGCCAGCAATTCCTGTGGCATTTTAATGATATGTGTTCTAAAATTTGTTTTTTCGATAATTGAATGAAGTTGTGCAATGCCTTGCACGATACCTGTAAACATATAATCCTCTTAAATCATTATTTATGATTGAAAAAGTGCGGTTAAAAATTAAAAGATTTTTATGATGAAATCAATACGCTGGCAAGCATACCACGAACAAGCAAAAAAATTAATTCAAATTGCAATTCCGATTTTATTAGCACAAATTGCACAAAATTCGATGGGCTTAGTCGATACCATTATGGCGGGGCGAGTGAGTGCGGCAGATATGGCGGCAATTTCAGTGGGTGCGTCGATTTGGTTTCCATTAGTACTATTCGGGCAAGGCTTATTGCTAGCACTGCCGCCGACCATTTCTTATTTCAACGGTTCGGGCAAACGATCGCAAATTGCACATCAAGTACGTCAAGGCTTATGGATTGTGTTAGGTAGCTGTATTCCGTTGGGGCTGATTATTTATCATAGCGACATTGTTATTCAAGCAATGAATATGGACGCTCATTTAGCCGAAATTACTCAAGATTATCTGCACGCAATGCTGTTTGGACTGCCTGCTTATTTGTTGATGATTAACTTCCGTTGCTTAAACGACGGCATTGCCAAAACCAAACCTGCGATGATTATTACTGTCATCGGGCTGTTGCTGAATATTCCGCTAAATTATATTTTTATTTATGGCAAATTCGGCGTGCCAGCTTTTGGGGCAGTGGGTTGTGGCATTGCGACGGCAATCGTCAACTGGGCGATGTGCATAATGATGATTGCCTATTCTCACTCCGCTCAAAATCAGCGAGATCTGAAAGTTTTTGAACAAATTATCGAAAAACCTAACGCTGCTACGCTAAAAAAATTATTGCGACTAGGCTTTCCTATTGCCCTTGCTTTATGGGCTGAAGTGGCACTCTTTGCACTAACTTCCCTATTTTTATCGCCACTCGGCACAGAAGTCGTAGCGAGCCATCAAATCGCCTTAAATACCAGCTCATTTATTTTTATGTTCCCGATGTCTTTAGCAATGGCGGCAACTATTTTAGTGGGACAACGTTTGGGCGAAGGCTCGCCGCAACAGGCAAAAACCTTGTCTTATGTGGCATTCGCCGTAGGCTTGAATATTGCGATTATTACTGCCTTTATCACTATTTTCTTCCGTGAAGAAATTGCTTTGCTTTTCGTAAACGATCCACAAGTCATTGACCTTGCAATGTCCTTGCTGATTATTGCGGCACTTTATCAATTTTCTGATACAGTGCAAGTGGTGGCAAGTGGCGTATTGCGTGGCTATAAAGACACCAAAGCGATTTTGTACATCACGCTTTTCTGCTATTGGGGCTTAGGAATGACGGTGGGTTATTCACTGGCGATGACTGATTTGATCGTGCCACACTTAGGAGCAAAAGGCTTTTGGATTGGTTTCATCACGGCATTAACTGCGGCAGCAATTTTATTACTTTATCGAATGCGTCAAATCCAATCTCGCCCCGATCAGGAATTACTCGATTTATTAGAGAAAATAAAATAGAAAAAAGAGAAGTGCTGTTGGGCGGAAACCTCCCCAGCGACTTCTCGGCACACAGAAATTCTGACTTTGGCTGCTTTCTTCCGAACCTGACCGAGTAAACCAGACACCATTGCGAGAGACCGAGAAGGTTTCCATTGAATAAGCTAATTGTTTCCAATTAGCTTAGGTGGTGCATTATGCAATAAAGCCGAATTGATTGCAAATATTTGCACGGAAAATTTTGCTGTTTGGCTAAAACTTGTGAATTTTTCACCGCACTTTTATCTATTCTATCTTCGCTTTTCAAAAATGAGAATAATTCCTATTGTCTTGAGTAAGGCTTTTGGTTATACTTGCGGAAATTTTATTCTTATTCAAATTAAGGCAAACAATGAATTACAAATTAAGCATAATTTACACCGCACTTTTTGCTGGTATTTCTTTTAATCTTTCCGCTGAAACGAGCCAGCCACAAGATTCTAACTTAGATCAGATTGATGTGGTAACGGAACTGGAAAAAGCCAAAGCCGTGGGCGATAAACAAAAGGAAATTGTTAATTTAAGTTTATTAGGTCGCCAACCTGCGTTCACTTCTGCTATCAGCGTGGTCAATTATGCAGAACAAGCCTTTGAAGATAAAAACCCTCGTAATTTATTCGATCCTATTGCGAAAACTGATGCTTCCGTAATGAATTTTGGCGGCGAAACTAACACTCTCTCGGGCGTTTATGTTCGCAACCTGCAATTAGACGCTCGCCAAGTCAGCGTAAATGGTTTAGCGGGTTTATATTCTACTTATAACTCGCCTGCTTCAGCGGTGTCTTCTGCTCAATTAATTAAAGGGGCATCAACAGCGACGACAGGAATGGATCCTGAGGGTTCTACGGGCGCATCAATGAACATTGAAACTAAACGAGCTACTGATGAAGATATTAACAAGATCGGTTTGGGTTGGTTTAGCAACAATCGCTTGCAAGAAAGCGTTGATTTTGGTCACCGTTTTGGTGAAAACAAACAATGGGGCGTGCGTGTTAATGGATTATACCGTGATGGTAACACCGCTCGTACAGGTTATGATGAGAGTAATAAAGAATTTTCTATCGGCACAGATTACCGTGGCGACAAATTCCGCCTTGGCGTAGATTATATGTATGCAAAACGTACCACTCACGGCGGACGTGCTCGTGTACAAGATATTCAAGCCCTTGACTATCAACTGCCAGCCGCACCAAAAGGCGACATCAATTTAATTCCTCGTTGGTCAGGTCAAACGACAGAAGATCAAACCATTATGACAACCTTTGAATATGATTTGCCACACGATATGATGCTTTCTGGCGGACTTGGGCAAATGGTATCAAAATATTACGGTTCATTCGGGCAAATTACCGCCAAAGATCTCAAAGCCAATGGCGATTATAAAATTAGCCAAATGCGTCCGATTGATTACATCAACCGCACCACGAGCAGTAACTTGAAATTACAAGGTTTCGGCACAACTGGAGATATTAGCCACAACTGGAACATCGCTTTTGATGCTGTCAAGCGTGAGCGAGATTTCGATCAAGGCGATGTAATGAAGAAATTTGATGCAGGTAATATCTATTCGCCGAATTTTGCCGTAACTTCACCGACATTCTCGACCTTGGCACAAGGGAATACCGATCAAAAGATCAAATCTTATAGTTTGGCTCTAGCCGACACCCTTGGCTTTATGGAAGAAAAAATCCGCTTAACTTTAGGCGGACGTTTCCAATGGGTTGAGCAAACGGATTATCAAACTAAAAATAATCATAAATCGGTGAAAACTGATGCGAAAGAAAATCGCTTTAGCCCAATGCTAACTTTGAGCTATATTCCTAATCCTGATTTAGTATTCTATGGCAATTATTTAGAAGATCTTGAGCCGGGTTCAGTTGATGACGACGGCAATATGGCGAAGCCTATTGTTAGCCGTCAATTAGAAATGGGAATGCGTAATAACTGGAATGAATGGTTCACCACTACATTAAGTGCATACCAAATTTCTCGCCCTGGCACGCTTACTGCTGCCGCAACGAAAAATGGTTATGGCAAAGTGGGAACAGAGCAAGGCAAAGAGCGTAATCGTGGGATCGAGCTAAATGCTTATGCCAAGTTGTTAAACGGCAGTTTACGCCCAAGTTTAGGTGTGAGCTACAATAAAGCGGATTTAATTGATTACGCAAGCTATGCGGGTGAAATTATCTCTGGCACGCAAGTGGCAAGCCCTCGAGTGATCGCTAAAGCGGCTATCGAATGGGACACACCATTTATACCCAATTTAACCTTGAATGCGGCGGTGCAACATTACGGAAAATCTTATCAAGATTACAGCAAAAAATATGCGTTTCCGTCTTATACCACGGTTGATTTAGGGGCGAAATATCAATTAAAAGTAGCAGAAAAACAAAATATTGTTTTCCGTGCTGGGGTTGAAAATTTATTTAACAAAAGCTATTGGCAAGTTCAACGTGGTCGATTTGACCGCAGTTTTGCCGTGGTTGGAATGCCACGCACTTATTGGCTAAAAGCAGAATACTCATTCTAATTAGCTCACTAACATCAAGGGCTGCTGGCTGCCCTTTTGTCGTTTTTGGAAATCTTTATGAACTGGCAAACAGAATTAAATAGCAGTTTCACTTGGCTTTTAACCGCACTTTTTTGGTTAAATTTAGGGCTTTTTTTCACCGCACTTTTGCTCCGCCGAACAGATTTTGGGCGAAAATTTTGGCTGATCACCCAACCTTGCCTAAAAAATAGCCATATTGCCAGCACCCTATCGCTAATTTTTTTACTGGAAATTTTCATTTTGCTAGAAGTACGCATTAGCGTGCTTAATACCTTCTTTTATAACGGATTATACAGTTCACTACAAAACAAAAGCATTGATGCTTTTTGGTTCTTTGCTTTGCTGAATGCAATGCTGGTCGGCTTTAAAATAATTCATTCCATTTTGAATTATTTGGTACGTCAGGTATTTGAAATTCGTTGGCTTGAAAAAATGAACCACCAAATGCTCGACCGCTGGCTACAAAATAAAAATTACTATCGCCTAAAATACGAAAAAGATTTGCCCGATAATATCGATCAGCGTATTGAACAAGACGCTCGTGAATTTGTAACTGGTACGGTGGAATTGTTTGACGGCGTGATTGGTGCATTGGTGTCGATCATTGAATTTACGGTTATTTTGTGGGGATTGTCGGGGCTACTCTCTTTCTTCGGCGTTGAAGTACCAAAAGGTGCGGTGTTTTTTATCTATATTTTTATCATTTTAGCCACCGCACTTTCAGTGTGGATTGGACACCCTTTAGTAAAGCTGAATTATGCCAAAGAAAAGCTCTCGGGCGATTATCGTTATTCGCTGATTCGTGTGCGCGACAATGCGGAAAGTATCGCTTTTTATGACGGCGAAAAACAAGAACGCTTGCATTTAAAAGCCAAATTTAACGCAATGATCCAAAATCGCTGGGTCATCGTGCGTCGAATGCTTGGACTAGACGGTTTTAACACAGGGATTACCCAATTTGCGATGATCCTCCCTTTAATGTTGCAAGCACCACGCTTTTTTGCGGGGCAAGCCACCCTTGGCGATATGCACCAAACCGTACAAGCCTTTAACCGTTTGATGCGAGCACTATCATTCTTTCGCTTATTTTATGAACAATTTACACTCTATCAAGCACGCTTAAATCGTTTGCACGGCTTTATGGCACGCTTAGATTTTCTCGATCAAACGCAAATTTCGCAACCTGTGGAATGTGGTTCTGGCATTCAGTTAATTGATTTTGGTTTAAAAGATGATTACGGTGGCACGCTGTTAAAGCATATCAATTTAGAACTCAATCGTGGCGATGCGTTGCTAATTCAAGGTCCATCAGGCACGGGGAAAACCACTTTACTAAAAGCGATTGCAGGAATTTATCCTTTTGAAACAATGGGATATTGCCAGCGTCCGTGTTGGGCGAATATTTTATTTTTGCCACAACGCCCTTATATGCCACAAGGCACGCTACGCCAAGCCATTTGCTACCCGAATATTAATGCCGATCACGAAGATCTGGAATACTATATGCAGAAATGTCGCCTTGAGCATTATTTACACGCATTGGATTACGAAAATGACTGGCAGGCCATTCTTTCCCCTGGGGAATTGCAACGAGTGGCGTTTATCCGTATTTTCTTAACCAAGCCCGATATTGTCTTTTTAGACGAAACGACCTCAGCACTTGATGAGCCGATGGAACATTTCCTATACAGCAAAATTCGCACAAAATTGCCAAATATGATCGTGTTAAGTGTGGGACATCGTGGTACACTACGCCAGTTTCATAACAAAGTATTTGATTTAGGCGGCTGTCAAACCGCCCCCAATAGCAGGACATTTCAATGACAGAACAAACTTTTATTCTGGGTAAAGATGCGGCACTGGAAGACAGTATCGCAAAATTTCAGCAAAAATTAACCGCGCTTGGCTTCAACATTGAAGAAGCATCTTGGCTCAACCCTGTGCCAAATGTGTGGTCTGTGCATATTCGCGACAAAGACTGCCCACAATGCTTCTCAAACGGCAAGGGTGCAAGCCAAAAAGCGGCTTTGGCATCAGCCTTAGGCGAATATTTTGAACGTCTTTCCACCAACTATTTCTTCGCCGATTACTATTTAGGGCAAGATATTGCTCACGGTGATTTTGTACATTATCCGTCGGAAAAATGGTTTGCCATTGAAGATGAAGATATGCTGCCAGAGGGCATTTTAGACGATTATTTGCTCGGCTATTTCGATCCCGAGGGTGAATTAACGCCTGATTTATTAGTTGATTTACAATCAGGCAATATCGATCGTGGGATCGTAGCAATGCCTTATGTACGCCAATCGGATCAGCACGCGGTTTATATTCCACAAAGCATTATTGCCAATTTATATGTGTCGAACGGAATGTCGGCAGGCAATACACAAAACGAAGCTCGAGTACAAGGACTTTCCGAGGTATTTGAGCGTTATGTCAAAAATAAAATTATCGCCGAAGCCATTAGCTTACCTCGTATTCCCGATGAAGTGATTGCACAATATCCAAGTATTCAAGCCTCAATCGACAAATTAGAAGCTGAGGGTTTCCCAATTTTATCTTATGACGCATCATTGGGCGGAAAATACCCTGTGATTTGCGTGATTTTGTTAAATCCAAACAACGGCACTTGCTTTGCTTCTTTTGGTGCACACCCGAATTTCCAAGTGGCATTTGAACGCACCGTAACCGAGCTTTTGCAAGGTCGTAGCTTAAAAGATTTAGATGTATTCACTCCACCATCATTTAATAATGAAGATGTGGCAGAACACGCTAATTTAGAAACGCACTTTATTGACTCAAGCGGTTTAATTTCGTGGGATTTATTCAAAGAACAAGCGGACTACCCTTTTGTGCGTTGGGATTTTTCAGGCACAACACAACAAGAATACGACAATCTAATGAACATCTTTAATGCTGACAAAAAAGAAGTTTATATTATGGATTACAATCACTTAGATGTGTATGCTTGCCGTATTATCGTGCCAACAATGTCCGATATTTATCCTGCAGATGATTTGGTTTATGCCAATAATAATATGGGAATGGACTGGCGTGAAATTTTGCTCGATTTACCACATTTCCACCACGATCACGAAACCTATCAAGAACTACTTGATGAATTAGATGATCAAGCCATTGACGATGCTACTCGAGTACGTGAATTTATCGGCATCGTGCCACCACCAAAATCAGGCTGGACAACCTTACGTGTGGGCGAATTAAAATCAATGTTGCATTTAGCCTTAGGCAATTTAGAAGCTGCATTAGATTGGGCAAACTGGGCATATAATATGAACAGCTCGGTATTTACCACAGAACGTGCCAATTACTATCGTTGCCTTATCCAAAGCATTGAGTTATTCCTTGATGAGAATCGCACAGCAGAACAATATCGAATGGTATTCGAGAAAATGTATGGCAAAACAGCTGTCGATTTCGCTTGGAACGCCGTGCAAGGCGGAAACCCATTCTATGATTTACTGGCTGATGATGAGCATTTACAAAAATTTGAAGCTCACCAAAAACTATTAGCTGCCTATGCTAAATTGCAAAAAGCCAAAAAAGCAAACTGGCAATAAATAAATTTAAAATAAAAGTGCGGTGAAAAATAATAAGATTTCTCACCGCACTTTTTTGCTTACTATGCCTGTTGGATTGAGCTTAATAGATAGAATGGTTGCTAATAAATGAGTTAAATCCTTATAATATAGGGTTTTAACCCACTTTCAAAATTATGAAAAAAATTTGTCCATTGCCAAAACTAAAACCAAAGTTTTGATACTAAAAGTCAAATTTGGCGATTCGAATGTAACTCTTACAACAAACTCTTCAACAAACTCTTCAACAATAATTTCATACTAAATTCGAACCATATTTGGCACGATTATCCCGTCAAAGACCAGATTTTAAAAGAGATTGTAGAACAATATCGTTATTCTATCAGAACTATCCAACGACATCTTTAAAAAAAACAAAACCGCCTCTTATTGGTTCTGAATTTACGCCCATTAATCTCGTCACGGACATGACATTCCTGAGTGTAAATTGGGTGTACTTATGTTCATCAATTCGCTCACGAAGAAAGTGATTTACCACTATACAATACCCTAGTAATTTTAAGATAGCAATGATAGCTAGAGCTTACTTATAATTAAATCACATTAAAGTAGACGATATAAGCGATATTGATTATTGGATTTATAATAAAAATGAAAAATTACTAAATGAAGAATAACCATTTTACTTATAACACCAAACTAGTCGATTAAAATTTCAATGACGTAAAAATTATTCTAAATAATCCATTAATGATCTTTTTAGCTTAGCCAATGGGTAAATCATGCCTCATTAAAAAATACTTCTACACTTCATTTAGATGCTAGAAACATTAATACGTATATAACAATAATTTGTATACAAAGATAAAAAAATGCTCTAAATTTCCACCTGCTCTAATTCAGATACTGAAACCTTACAGGAAGCCTTATTGAAAAAGCTTGATATTAATGAGCTTGTCTTTTGTTAAGATTCTTTCAATGTGATTTTCGAGCTAAGCATATCCTTGCAAGAAAAATTAAAAAATTATTAATTTAAAGTTATCTTAATAAAAGTGTTACTAAAAATTTATTAAAAAGTTAATAACAACCATTTGGTTTATTAAGCCTAACCATAATCCTTTTGTCTTCTAATATTAAATCGCCCAACCGCCAGCATAAAATGCGACTAACACGATGGCAATGACAACTGTGCCGATGTTCAATTTTTTCACTTCGCCAGACACAATGCGTCCGATGACTAAAGCAGCGAAACCAAGCATAATTCCTGTTACGATGTTTGCTGTCAGTACGATAAACACCGCACAAACTAAACCGCTCATCGCACCAACAAAATCACTGAAGTCTAATTTTGATACGTTGCTTAGCATCAATAAACCAACGTACATCAAGGCTGGTGCAGTTGCGTAGCTTGGCACTAAGAATGCTAATGGTTGGAAGAATAGCATTAATAAAAATAATACGCCGACCACAATCGCAGTTAAGCCCGTTTTTCCGCCTGCGGCTGTGCCTGCTGCAGATTCAATATATACCGCTGCTGGTGCTGTACCGAAAATACCTGAGAATAAGCTACTTACAGAGTCCGCAGTCAACGCTTTGCCGCCGTTGATAATTTGTCCATCTTTGTCTAATAAATTTGCTTGACCTGCAACCGCACGAATTGTGCCTGTGGCATCAAATACCGCCGTCATTACTAAAGCAAAAACAACAGGTAAAATCGCTGGTTGTAATGCGCCTGGCAAATCTAATGATAAGAATAAAGATTGCTCACCAAAACTTGGCATTTTAAACACTTCGCCCGAGAATTTCACATTCGGATCGAAGATCATTCCAACGATAGTAATGGCAATAATTACCCACAGAATGCCGCCTTTCACTTGCATTTTTTCTAAACCGATAATAAATGCAAGCCCTAGCAATGACATTAACACTGGGAAAGAAGTAAATTCGCCCAATTTTACAGGTAAGCCAGCTTGATTAGCGACCACAACGCCAACGCCGTTGCTTGCAATAAGTAGCAAGAATAAACCGATACCAATGCCTGCGCCGTGTGCAATGCTGGCAGGTAAATTGCGTAAAATCCACGCACGAATACCTGTTGCGGAAATTAAGGTAAACACAAGCCCCATTAAGAACACCGCACCTAATGCAATAGGAATGCTGACTTTTTGCCCGATGACCAAGCTAAATGCGGTAAATGCGGTAAGCGAAATCGCACAACCAATCGCCATTGGCGTGTTTGCCCAAAAACCAATTAAAATTGAGCCTAAACCTGCGACTAAACAGGTAGCAACAAACACACTTTCAGCAGGAAAACCTGCGCCACTTAGCATATTTGGCACAACAATAACGGAATAAACCATTGCAAGAAATGTGGTTAAACCTGCAATAATTTCCTGACGTACATTTGACCCTCTTGCAGAAAGCTCAAATTTCTTTTCTAAAGACATAAAAATCCTTGTTGGTGATATAAAAAGGGCTGTATTTTACCTGAATGTATGAATTAGTAAACGTTTGCGTGCGCATTTAGGCATAAAAAAAGATCCGACCAATGCGGATCTTTTTACAAAAAATAATAGATTGAACTTATTTAACTTGGCTACCAATCAAACCACCTAATGCTGCGCCACCAAGCGTTGCACCAGTTGATGCGCCTATTGCTTGTCCAACTACACCACCAGCGACTGCACCAATAGCAGTATTGCGTTGAGTTTTCGACATATTGCTACACGCACTCACAGAAATGGCGATTGTAGCAACTGCAACGACTTTTATGATTGTATTCATAAAATAAATCTCCATAATTTTTTTAACATAACAATCCATTTGCTCATTTACAAATGTCGTTTAATATGACAGCTGTTTTCGTCAATAAGTTCAATCTAGTATTCATTCTGTATCGTTAAGGTTACATTTTGTCTTTCTTCATTTCCTCTTTTTTCATATCGTCTTTCATCATTTCTGCTTTTTTCATTTTTTTCTTTTTCATCTCATCTGATTTCATATCATCTGATTTCATATCAGACTTCATTTCATCTTTCATCATATCGCCTTTTTTCATCATATCGTCTTTCATCGTATCGGCTTTTTGCATTGTGTCAGAAGACATTTCTTTCGACATATCTGCGGCTGTCGCATTCATTGCAAATAATGAAAATAAAGAAACAATACTTGCTGTTTTTAAAATTGTACGAATTGATTTCATAATGTTTTCCTTTTTGTTAAGATGATTAAGTTTTCAATGAAAGGAACCCTTTCACTTTTGTTAGTCGTGAAAGTGGCAAAATCCTTACAAAAAAATTTAAAATATTTTAATAAAAATTATAAATCTATGATAATGAACGAAATTAATTCCGACATTAGCTCAGAGCAACTGGTTGAAATTCGGGAACAAATGCTTAAATTTGCCCAACTTCAACTACGAGATCTGAATATTGCCGAAGATATGGTGCAGGAAGCACTATTAAGTGCGGTGAAAAATATTGATAGTTTTAAGCGCAAGGCAGCGTTAAAAACTTGGGTTTTTGCCATTCTCAAAAATAAAATTATTGATTATTTACGACAAAAAGATCGCTTCGTAGTGGAATCTGATCTGCTTTCTGATGAAGATAATAACAGTTTTTTCGACCAAAATGGTCATTGGAAAACGGAATATACCCCATCAGAATGGCAGGAAAATGCGGTGTATTCTGAGCAATTTTGGCTTTTATTTGAAGCCTGTTTAACCCAGTTGCCAGCCAAACAAAGCCGTGTATTTATGATGCGAGAATATTTAGAATTACCCTCTGATGAAATCTGCCAAAATGTCAACATTAGCAGAGGAAATTTACATATTCTTCTTTATCGTGCCAGATTACAATTACAGCATTGTCTTTCCACCAAATTAATGTTAGAGAATGAAAAATGAAATGTTTACAAGCTACTAAATTAATCTCTGAATCACAAGAGCGAAAGCTCAATTTCACTGAAAAGGTCGGCGTGAAAACGCATTTAATGTTTTGTCCACACTGCCGAAATTTTAAATTACATTGTGAGCAAATGAGTAAATTAATGAAAAACTTTGCCAATAATTCATAATCAAAAACTCGGCTTTTTTACACCGCACTTTGATTATTCCTTTGCCAAAAAGCACAAAGGATTTATACTAAGTGCGGTTATAAATTTCATCAAATGATACAAATCATTCATTACACAGTTCACGAATAGGAAAACATTATGGCTATTTTAGTTACTGGCGGCGCAGGCTATATCGGTTCACACACGGTTGTGGAATTATTAAACGCAAATCAAGACGTTGTCGTGTTAGATAATTTATGCAATTCATCAGCGAAATCCCTTGAACGAGTTCAGCAAATTACGGGAAAACAAGCAAAATTTTATCAAGGCGATATTTTAGATAGTGCTTTACTACAAAAAATCTTTGCCGAAAATCAAATCAAATCAGTTATTCATTTTGCTGGCTTAAAAGCCGTGGGCGAAAGCGTGCAAAAGCCGATTGAATACTATCATAATAACGTAACTGGCTCGTTAAACTTAATCGAAGAAATGCGTAAAGCGGGCGTGTGGAATTTTGTATTTAGCTCATCTTCAACGGTTTATGGCGATCCTGAAGTTATTCCTGTAACGGAAGATTGCAAAGTGGGCGGCACAACCAATCCATATGGCACATCAAAATTGATGGTCGAGCAAATCTTAACCGATATCGCCAAAGCCGTGCCAGAATTTAGCATCACGCTACTTCGTTATTTCAACCCTGTGGGTGCACACGAAAGTGGCTTGATCGGCGAAGATCCAAACGGCATTCCAAACAACTTAATGCCTTATATTGCACAAGTCGCAGTGGGTAAATTAAAACAGTTGTCGATCTTCGGTAACGATTATGACACCGCCGACGGCACTGGTGTACGTGATTATATTCACGTCGTCGATCTCGCTATTGGACACGTAAAAGCACTTGCTCGCCACACCGATGATCGTGGTTTGCACATTTACAATCTCGGCACAGGCGTTGGCTATTCTGTGTTAGATATGGTGAAAGCCTTTGAAAAAGCAAATAATATTGAAGTGCCGTACCAATTCGCTCCACGCCGAGCTGGCGATATTGCTGTAAACTACGCAGATGCAAGCCGTGCGGCAAAAGAATTGGGCTGGAAAGCGGAACGTGGCTTAGAAACAATGATGAAAGACACTTGGAACTGGCAAAAAAATAATCCGAAAGGTTATAAAGACTAAGCCGTCTAGCCTCATTTTCTATGATTATCTCACAAAAAGTGCGGTGAAATTAACCGCACTTTTATATCTCAACGAAGCCCATTATGACCAAAAATAAACCCTCGCTACTTGCTCAAATTTTTAGCCGCAATATGCTGATCTGCATTTTTACTGGCTTTAGTTCGGGACTGCCCTTATACATCATCGTTTCTTTACTCCCAATTTGGTTGCGTTCAGAAAAAGTCGATCTTGAAACTTTGGGATATTTCACCGCAGTTACCCTACCGTTCACGTGGAAATTCCTGTGGGCACCGCTGTTAGATCGCTACACGCCACCTTTTTTAGGTCGTCGCCGTGGCTGGATTTTAATCTCACAAGTGTTACTGATTATTTCGCTGGCATTATTTGGCTTCATTTCGCCCACCAGCAACCAAAATCTCACGCTCATTGCCGCACTCGCCACTCTCTGCTCTTTTTTCTCTGCCAATCAAGATGTGGTGCTAGATGCTTATCGCCGTGAAATTTTATCTGACGAAGAATTGGGCTTAGGCAATTCAATTCACGTTAATGCATATCGAATTTCGGGCTTAATTCCAGGGTCGCTGTCGTTAATTTTATCGGATCATTTCAGCTGGCAAACAGTGTTTATTATCACCGCACTTTTTATGCTCCCCGGCATTTTTATGACCTTATTTTTAAGCAAAGAGCCGAAAATCTCTCTCAATTCACACCGCACTTTGAAAGAAAATGTGATTGAGCCATTCAAAGAATTTTTCTCTCGCAAAGGGATCTTATCCGCACTGGCAATTTTGGCGTTTATTTTTCTCTATAAACTCGGCGACAGTATGGCAACGGCATTAATCTCGCCCTTTTATTTAGATATGGGCTTTAGCAACAGCCAAATCGGCATTGTGGCAAAAAATGCCTCCTTGTGGCCGATGGTGGTTGCTAGCATCGTGGGCGGCATAATTATGCTAAAAATCGGCATTAATCGTGCCCTTTGGATCTTTGGTGTGGTACAAATTATTACCATTTTAGGCTTCGCTTGGTTGGCAAATCACGGACGTTTTGAACAAATCGGCACTTATGAATTATTTGCCTTAAGTTTAGTCATCGCCGCCGAATATATCGGTGTCGGCTTAGGCACTGCCGCCTTTGTCGCCTTTATGGCAAGAGAAACCAATCCGCTTTACACCGCTACTCAACTGGCATTATTCACCAGTTTATCCGCTCTCCCACGCGCCACAATCAACACACAAGCAGGCAATCTGATTAATTATTTCGGCTATTATGATTACTTTTGGTTCTGTTTTTATCTCGCCATTCCGGGAATGATCTGCCTTTTCTGGATCGCCCCTTGGAACGAAAATCAATCAACTAAAGAACAAAAGGCATAAAATGAAAATCGGCTTAGTATTAGAAGGTGGCGGAATGCGTGCAATGTTCAGTGCTGGGGTGCTGGACGTATTAATTGAACAACAACTGGCGGTTAACGGCATTGTCAGCGTATCTGCTGGGGCGTTATTTGGCGTAAATTTGCCCTCAAAACAAAAAGGACGCGTGTTACGCTATAACCAAAAATATTTGCACGACAAACGTTATATGGGCTGGCATAGCTTGCTCACCACAGGTAATATCGTCAACAAAGATTTTGCTTTTTATGAAATGCCGATGAAACTTGATCCGTTCGATCAAGCCGCTTTTGTGCAAGCACACATTGATTTTTGGCTAACGCTCACCAATGTCGAAACTGGTGAAGCCGAATATGTAAAAATTGATAACGTTTTTGAGCAAATGGAATATTTTCGAGCCAGCTCAGCAATGCCTTTGGTATCAAAAATAGTAGAAATTAACGGCAAAAAATACTTAGACGGCGGCATTGCCGATAGCATTCCAATCCAAAAATGTTTTGATCTTGGCTACGATAAAGTAATTGCCGTACTCACTCAGCCAGAAAATTACCGTAAATCGCCGAGTGCGGTATTACCGTTCAAACTCGCCTATCATCGCTACCCTAAATTCGTTGAATGTTGGGCGAAACGTTATGCGACCTACAACCAAACCGTCGAAAAAATTCAACAGTTAGAACAAGAAAATCGTCTTTTTGTCATTCGCCCTACTCAAAAATTAACCATCAGTCGAGTAGAAAAAGATTTCGCCAAGATCCAAGCAATGTACGACCTCGGCGTACAAGATGCTAACGCCAAAATGGCGGAACTCACGGCGTGGCTGGTAAAGAATCAGTAAACTTAAAAGGCATGACAAAAATTTTATTAAAAATTGAGGCTATTCTCCTTAGCTAATTGAATTCTTTCCTTACTTGTAATAAAAGCTTTTTTAGTTCATTTACTCTAAATATAAGTAAACTTACACCTTAAGTCAAACTTCTGATTATAAATTAATCGATATAACATAAATAAGGTGTAGCCGTTCGCCGAATTTGAGAAAAAAACACTTAAAATAGGAAATGCTGATTGAGGGCTTTTTCTCACTTTAAGCGGTTTTTATTTATGTAATTTAACGCTGTATGCAAACAAAAGTAATGCTAGACATTACGGAATATATTAAGAATTTTGCCCCTAAACGACTTCATTCAACTTTAGATTATCGCTCACCGATAAGGCTTGAGTTAGGGCAATGTCGATTAATGACTTAATTCTATCTTTTGAGTGTTGCAAAAAAGTAAACCATTACAGTGCAATAGCTAAACATGATCTAGATCACAAACTCGGAATTTAGCACCGCGGTTTCATTCCATTTCTACCTCGCAAGTGTTACACTCAACATAGTTTATTTTTAATTCAATTAATAAGGTGATTTTTATGACAACTTATCGTATCGAAAAAGACACAATGGGCGAAGTGCAAGTGCCAGCGGATAAATATTGGGCGGCACAAACTGAGCGTTCACGCAATAACTTTAAAATCGGCCCTGAAGCCTCAATGCCACACGAAATTATTGAAGCATTTGGTTATTTGAAAAAAGCAGCGGCTTTTGCTAATACCGATTTAGGCGTGTTGCCGTCGGAAAAACGTGATTTAATCGCACAGGCTTGCGATGAAATTTTAGCGCGTAAATTAGACGATCAATTTCCATTAGTGATTTGGCAAACAGGTTCAGGCACACAATCAAATATGAACTTAAACGAAGTGATTGCCAACCGTGCGCACGTAATTCAAGGCGGCAAATTGGGCGAGAAATCTGTGATTCACCCGAACGATGACGTGAACAAATCACAATCTTCAAACGATACTTACCCAACGGCGATGCACATTGCGGCGTATAAAAAAGTGGTTGAAGTTACCATTCCTGCAGTGGAACAATTACAAAAAACCTTTGCGGCAAAATCTGCAGCCTTTAAAGATGTGGTGAAAATTGGTCGTACTCACTTGATGGACGCCACGCCATTAACATTAGGTCAAGAATTCTCGGCTTATGCAGCGCAACTTGACTTCGGTTTGCGTGCATTGAAAAACACGCTTCCGCATTTAGGTCAGCTTGCCTTAGGCGGCACCGCGGTTGGTACGGGCTTGAATACGCCAAAAGGTTATGATGTGAAAGTAGCTGAATATATCGCAAAATTCACCGCACTTCCGTTCATTACCGCAGAAAATAAATTTGAAGCCTTGGCAACGCACGATGCAGTGGTTGAAACTCACGGTGCATTGAAACAATTAGCGATGTCTTTATTCAAAATCGCCAACGACATTCGCTTATTAGCCTCAGGCCCACGCTCTGGTATCGGCGAAATTTTAATCCCTGAAAATGAGCCCGGTTCTTCAATTATGCCAGGCAAAGTGAACCCAACTCAATGTGAAGCAATGACAATGGTTTGTGCGCAAGTGCTTGGTAACGACACCACAATTTCATTCGCAGGTTCACAAGGTCATTTCCAATTAAACGTGTTCAAACCTGTAATGGCGGCGAATTTCTTACAATCTGCTCAACTTTTGGCTGATGCGTGCTTGTCTTTCGACGAACATTGCGCAACGGGCATTGAGCCAAATCACCCACGCATTAAACAACAATTAGAGCAATCTTTAATGTTGGTAACGGCGTTAAATACCCACATCGGCTACGAAAATGCGGCGAAAATTGCCAAAACTGCACATAAAAATGGCACAACATTGAAACAAGAGGCAATCAATCTTGGTTTAGTAACCGCTGAGCAATTCGATGAATGGGTACGCCCTGAAGATATGGTGGGTTCACTAAAATAATCCTTTTTAGGTAATTTAATTGATACGGCTCAAGTTTTGAGCCGTTTTTTATTGCCTGAAATTTACAAATACCCTAGTATTAAACTCAAGTTTTAATTTACTTTTAAAGGAATTCACAATGAAAAATGAATTGATTAGCTACAAAAAAATGCCTGTTTGGACAGCCAACAGCTTGCCGCAAATGTTTCAAGAAAAGCACAACACCAAAGTTGGCACGTGGGGAAAATTAAGCGTGCTAAAAGGTCAGTTGAAATTTTATGCATTGAATGAAAATGGCGATGTATTGGGCGAACATATTTTCACGCCTGACAGCAACATTCCTTTAGTTGAACCGCAAGCGTGGCATCGTGTGGAAGCCTTGTCTGATGATTTAGAATGTAAGCTTGAATTTTTGTGTACCAAAGCGGATTACTTCAGCAAAAAATACAATATGACGCCAACCCATTCGGAAGTGAAAGCGGCGGTAGAGATTATTAAGCCGTGCAAAGTATTAGATCTTGGCTGCGGACAAGGGCGCAATTCACTCTTTTTAAGCCTGCTCGGCTATGATGTTACGTCGTGGGATCACAATGAAAATAGCCTTGCGTTCTTAAATGAAACCAAAGCCAAAGAAAATCTCAATATTTCAACCGCGGTTTACGACATCAACAGCGCCAACATTCAAGAAAATTACGATTTTATTCTTTCCACCGTGGTGTTTATGTTCCTTGATCGCCAAGCTGTGCCGAAGATCATTGAAAATATGCAGCAACACACCAATGCAGGCGGTTATAATTTAATCGTCGCCGCAATGGATACCGCAGACTACCCTTGCCCGATGCCGTTTTCATTCACCTTTAAAGAAAATGAATTGAAAAATTATTACGCCGATTGGGAATTGGTGAAATATAACGAAGAATTGGGTGAATTGCACAAAACCGATGCCAACGGCAATCGGATTAAAATGAAATTTGTTACGATGTTGGCGAAGAAGAAATAAGCCAACCCAAAATAAGCTAACAAAACACGGAAAAAAGACACTGCACTTTGGGTGATTATGGCTAAAAGTGCGGTGTATTTTTTATGACTTTTACAAAAATCAGCCACCAGCTAATTTTACTTGATAGCCTTTTTGCTCTAAAAGTTGTTTGAGTAGATCTCTCTTTTCACCTTGAATTTCAATATTGCCATCTTTGACTGAACCACCACAGCCACAGCGTTTTTTTAAATCTGCAGCGAGCTTTTTCAATTCATCATCGTTAAGATCTAAGCCTGTTATCACGCAAACGCCTGCGCCTTTACGACCGCTAGTTTGACGTTGAATGCGCACAATGCCATCGCCTTTTGGGCGTTCTACTTTGACTTTTTCGGCTTTAATTTTGCCCAGTTCCGTTGAATAAACCAAGGTACTCATATTTTTTCCTAAAAAGAAAATACTGGCTTAATGCGCCAGTATTGAGATGATGAAAAAATTAATTAGTTGCTAAAGAAGCGTTAATGCTGCGCAGCACTTCGGCAGGGTTTTCCGCTTGCGTAATTGGGCGACCGATAACCAAATAATCAGAACCTGAACGAATAGCTGCTGCAGGAGTCATCACTCGGCGTTGATCACCAAATTCAGATCCGACTGGACGAATACCTGGGGTGATAAGTTTGAAATTTTCACCGCAGTTTTTACGTAAAATTTCTACTTCTTGTGGTGAACAAACTACGCCGTCTAAGCCTGCACGTTGAGTTAAATGCGCCAAACGAATTACTTGTTCCATTGGTGAAGCATTGATGCCGATTTGCAATAAATCGAGATCTTCCATACTGGTCAACACGGTAACGCCAATTAATAAGGGCGCATCTTTGCCATAAGGCTCAAGAATATTCTTGGCTTCTTCCATCATTCGCAAACCGCCGCTGGCGTGCAAATCCACCATCCACACCCCTAAATCTGCGGCTGAGCGCACTGCTCGAGCAACGGTGTTTGGAATATCGTGAAATTTTAAATCAAGAAAAACATCAAATTTGCGGTCGTGAAGCTGTTTGACAAAATTAGTGCCTAAGGTGGTAAACATTTCTTTTCCCACTTTTAAGCGGCATAAGCTCGGATCGATTTGATCTACTAAGCTAAGGGCTTCAGCTTCGGTTTCATAATCAAGCGCAACAATGATTTTGTTATCCATATTTAACTTCCTTTTTTGTTTGAATTTATTTAATTTGGATTGTCAATTCCACGAATTGGTTTTATTTTTTCCCACTGGCGACAAGATGGGCAGCACCACATTAATTTGTGGCTTTGATAACCGCAATTAGTGCAACGATAATCAAAGCCTTGTTTGATATGCTCGCCCACCATTTTGTGTAACAAAGTCAGGCTTTCTTTACCACGCCCCTGCTCTGCATCGTCCATTTGGTATTGAATAAACCGATGAAATAAAAACATATTTGGGTTTGAACCCATTTTTTGATAAATTTTGCTTTGTGCCACCGCACGGCTATCTTTTTGTTCAATAACATCAGCCAATGCCAAATCCACACTGGCGTTGCCACTGGCTTGGCTGGCTCGAATTAAAAATAATTCAAAATTGTCTAATTGCCCTAAATGTTGATAGCATTCCTGCAACTGCGGTAGAATTTCGCCCACATAGTCCGAATTTTGCACCAACACATTTTCTAAAATTTTCACCGCAGTTTGGTAGTCTTTTTGTTGCATTGAAAGCTCACCCAACATTATGGACGCTCTCACGCAAGTTGGCGACACTTTTAATGCTTGAGTGAGCAAGGTTTGCGGATTTTCTTTGCTATCGGCTGGCAAAATTCGAGCATATTCACAATAAAATTGCGCTAATTCTATGTTATCGGCTTTCGTAGAAATTTTGGCTAATTTTTCTGCTACGTTAATCGCCTTTTTCCATTCTTTGGTTTTTTGATAAATCACCGCCAACTGTTGCAACGCCCCTTCGGCAAATTCAGGTTCATCAACCAGCATAATATATAAACTTTCGGCACGATCAAAAAAACCTACCGACATAAAATCTTTCGCAAGTTGTTGTTTAGCTAGTAATTTTTGTTCAAAAGAATAATTAGGGCTGTTGTCTAAGGCTTGGTGTATGCGTAAAGCACGATCCACTTCACCACGAGAACGGAATAAATTTCCTAGCGTTAATTCCGCTTCAAATTGAGAGCGGTGTTCAATTTCATTTTCGGTTTCTTGCTTTTGTAGCATATCCAAAAATAAATCCACCGCTTTTTCGGTTTGATTAGATAAAAGAAAGTTTACCCCTGTTACATAATCACGGGATAATTTATTGCTTACGTCTTCCTGATCTTTTTTCGCACTACGATGCCCCATATACCAACCATAGGCGGCGGCAATCGGCAAGAGCAGAAAGAGTAATTCAATCATTCTTAAGCAGCCTTATTCAGACTTGTAGTTAATTCGTTGATTTGTTGCGTTTGGCGTTTAACTTGGCGAGCCAGCACCATATTTCTGACTTTAAGGCGAAGATAGAAAATTCCAGTGATTAACCAGCCCAAGATTAAGCCAATACCAAATAAAATAGCAACTAATGTGGACAGTTTAAATTGGCTTTCTGCAACGATATAATTAAAAGTAATCACTTGATCGTTATTTGCGCCGACCGTAATGGCAACCAAAATGACCGCAATCGTTACCACCAACCCTAAAAGATATTTAAACATAGTCTTCCCCTAGTTTGTTAAATATGGTTCATTATGCCAAAAATAAACATAAAAAACGACACCTAAATAGTGTCGTTAAAAGATATTTTGCGTTACATAGACCAATTAATAATCTACACGCTCTTTCAATTCTTTACCTGCCTTGAAATGTGGCACGCATTTTGCTTCCAGTTTCACGCTTTCGCCTGTTTTCGGATTGCGTCCTGTTCTTGGCTGGCGGCAATGTAAAGAAAAGCTACCAAAACCACGAATTTCGATACGATCACCACGCTCTAAGGTTTGTGAAAGAAGTTCTAAAATTTCTTTCACTGAATTTTCAACGGCTTTAACACCAATCGTTGGATTTTTTTGAATTAACGCTTCAATAAGCTCTGACTTCGTCATAGTATATTCCTTGTTTTTAACAGTAAAACAACCTAATGATTTTCCCTAAATAAAACAATTAGGTTATTTAACTCAATAAAAGTGCGGTTAAAATTATCGCTGTTTTTAAACTAGCGTGCCGAAACACGCTAGTTTATGCTTAAAGTGAATTAAAAATTATTCACCTTTTGCTGCTTGGAAAGCTGCTGCCATTGCATTTGGAATAGCAACTTCTTCTTGTTTGCTATTTACGTTTGCAACTGCCGCTGCTTCTTCAGCTTGGTCTTTTGCTTTAACAGACAAGTGAACGATACGAGCTTTACGATCAACACCTGTGTATTTTGCTTCAACAACGTCGCCAGCTGCAACTTCGTTTGTTAAATCAGCAGCACGGATATAACCTTCAACGCCACCCGCTAATTCAACTTTTGCACCTTTCGCATCTGCTTCAACTACAGTTGCAGATAATACTGCACCTTTTTTGTTGATTGCAACGAAGTTGTTAAATGGATCTTCTTCTAATTGCTTGATACCTAAAGAGATACGCTCTTTCGCTGAATCCACTTGTAATACTACTGCAGCAACTTCGTCGCCTTTTTTGTAGTTACGAACTGCTTCTTCACCTTGAACATTCCAAGAAATGTCAGATAAGTGAACTAAACCGTCGATACCACCTTCAAGACCGATGAAGATACCGAAATCTGTGATAGATTTGATTTTACCAACAACTTTGTCGCCTTTGTTGTGAGTATCAGCAAATTGTAACCAAGGGTTCGCTTTGCATTGTTTTAAGCCTAAAGAAATGCGACGACGTTCTTCATCAATTTCTAATACCATTACTTCAACAGTATCGCCTAAACTTACTACTTTAGATGGGTGGATATTTTTGTTTGTCCAATCCATTTCTGAAACGTGAACTAAACCTTCAACACCGTCTAAGATTTCAACGAAGCAACCGTAGTCTGTTAAGTTAGTTACTTTACCTGTTAATTTGCTGTTTACAGGGTGATTTTGAGCGATAGCAACCCAAGGATCTTGACCTAATTGTTTTAAGCCTAAAGATACACGAGTACGATCTTTATCGAATTTTAATACTTTAACAGTGATTTCATCACCCACATTCACGATTTCGCTTGGGTGTTTAACACGTTTCCAAGCCATATCAGTGATGTGTAATAAACCGTCAACACCGCCTAAATCAACGAATGCACCGTATTCAGTTAAGTTTTTAACAACACCTTTAACTTCTGAACCTTCAGCCAAGTTCGCTAATACTTCATCACGATCTTGATTGCTTACTGATTCTAATACTGCACGACGAGAAACAACCACGTTATTACGTTTTTGGTCTAATTTAATTACTTTAAATTCAACGCTTTGACCTAATAAATGGTCTGCTTCACGAGTTGGACGAGTGTCAACTAATGAACCTGGTAAGAATGCACGAACACCGTTTAACTCAACTGTGAAACCACCTTTCACTTTACCGTTGATCAAACCGATAACGCTTGCTTGCGCTTCAAATGCTTTTTCTAAGTCAATCCAAGATTCGTGACGTACAGCTTTTTCACGAGAAAGTTTAGTTTCACCGAAACCATCTTCAACTGCATCTAATGCAACGTTTACCACGTCGCCAACTTTAACGTCAACTTCACCTTGTGCATTAGTAAATTCTTCAGCAGGAATACGAGCTTCAGATTTTAAACCAGCATCGACATATACGAAGCCTTTTTCGATAGCGACAACGGTACCGTTTACGATTGAACCCAAACGAGTTTCAAGGTTGTTTAATGATTCTTCAAATAGTTGAGCAAAAGATTCTGACATAATTAATCTTCTTAAGTTAGTTAATAACGTCCACTTATAAATCCATCACAAGTGGGGTTGATAATAAAGCCTATCCGTCCTTGAATAAGCAGAGTGCTAATTTCGCCTTAAATTTTGACCGTCTGATGAATATAATCCAATGCTTGCGCAATCACCTCATCAATGCTTAATTCCGTGCTGTCTAACAGCAAGGCATCAAGCGCAGGTTTTAACGGCGCAACTGCTCGATTTCTATCCCGAAAATCACGATCTTTAATCTCGGCTAAAATCTGGTCAAAGTTACCATTAATTCCCTTACTTTGCAACTGTTTAAAGCGTCTTTTTGCTCTTTCTTCTGCACTTGCGTCTAAAAACAACTTCACTTGCGCATCTGGAAACACCACCGTCCCCATATCACGCCCATCGGCAATCAATCCATTGCCTTGATTAGCAAAGTCTTTTTGTAATTGTAAAAGTGCTGCACGCACGTCAGAAAAAACCGCAACTTTAGACGCTGCATCAGCCACTTCCTGTGTGCGAATTTGTCCGCTCACATTCTCGCCTTGCAATAAAATACTCACTTCGCCATTATCAGGCACAAATTGCACATCTAAACCACGAGCAAGTTCCGCCAACGCCAATTCATCGTCTAATTTGACCGCACTTTTTAACGCCGCCAACGCCGTAACACGATAAATCGCCCCACTGTCTAACAGCGCAAAGCCCAGTTTTTCAGCCAAGGCATAACATAACGTCCCTTTACCTGCGCCGCTCGGGCCGTCAACGGTAATCACAATATTTTTCTGCATTCTTGTTTCTCTATTCAATTAAAAATATGCCAAAGCATAGCACATTTCCCCCAAAGCCTGAATATTTTCAGACAAATTTCAATAAAAGTGCGGTGCATTTTGATCAAGTTTTCATCTCACTTCTTAGTTTATGTTTCGTCAAAATTCAAGTACAATAACGCCCAATGCAATCGTTTGCCAATCATTCAACTCAGGAGTAAAAAATGGGCTTTAACCTTAAAAATCGTCATTTGTTAAGTTTAGTGAATCATACCGAACGTGAAATAAAATATTTGTTGGATCTTGCGCGTGATTTGAAACGAGCAAAATATGCTGGCGTTGAGCAACCACGTTTAACTGGCAAAAATATTGCATTGATTTTTGAAAAAACATCTACTCGTACACGTTGTGCTTTTGAAGTGGCAGCGCACGATCAAGGGGCGCACGTAACCTATCTTGATCCAATTTCTTCGCAAATGGGGCATAAAGAAAGCATTAAAGACACGGCTCGAGTGTTAGGGCGTTTGTTTGATGCCATTGAATATCGTGGCTTTAGTCAATCGGTGGTTGAAGAATTGGCGCAATATGCTGGCGTGCCAGTCTTTAACGGGTTAACCGATGAATTCCACCCGACCCAAATGTTAGCCGACGTGTTGACAATGTTGGAAAATTGCGACAAACCATTGAACCAAATTAGCTATGTTTATATTGGCGATGCTCGTAATAATATGGGCAATTCCCTATTATTAATTGGGGCGAAATTAGGTATGGACGTGCGTATTTGTGCGCCTAAAGCCTTGTTGCCTGAAGATAAATTGGTTGAAATGTGTCGTGGTTTTGCCCAACAAAGTGGCGCACGAATCACCGTAACAGAAGACATTGATACTGCGGTTAAAGGCGTTGATTTTGTACACACCGATATTTGGGTATCAATGGGCGAGCCAGTGGAAAGTTGGGGTGAACGTATTGATTTGTTAATGCCATATCGTGTTACACCAAAATTAATGCAACGCACCGCAAATCCACGAGCAAAATTTATGCACTGTTTGCCTGCATTCCATAATTGTGAAACCAAAGTTGGACAAGAAATTGCCGCAAAATACCCTGCGCTTTCTAACGGTATTGAAGTTACTGAAGAAGTTTTCGAGTCGCCAGCCAATATTGCATTTGAACAAGCGGAAAACCGTATGCACACGATCAAAGCGGTGATGGTTGCCAGCCTTGCTTAATTGGTAATCCTTAACCAAATAAAAGTGCGGTGCGTTTTTCATTAATTTTGTTAAAACGCACCGCACTTTTTTGCTTATTTTATTTATTCAAGCGATTTTCTGCCGTTTCAGGCTCTAAATCTAATTTAGCCATTAAAATCTGGTCGCCATCTTCTTCAGGATTGCCCGTAACCAGCAATTTATCGCCGTAGAAAATGGAGTTTGCCCCAGCCATAAAACACATTGCTTGCATTTCTTCCGTCATTCCTTGACGACCAGCCGATAAGCGAACATAACTTTGTGGCATTGTGATACGAGCCACGGCAATGGTTCGCACGAACTCAGTCCAATCCAATTCCTGTGCATTTTCTAAAGGTGTGCCTTCCACTTTAACTAACTGATTAATCGGCACAGATTCAGGTTGTGGATCTAAATTGGCTAAGCTGGCAATTAACCCTGCTCGCTCTTTACGAGTTTCATTCATTCCCACAATACCACCGCAACACACTTTCAGCCCAGCATTTCGCACCTTGCCTAAAGTGCTTAGACGGTCATCAAAATGTCGAGTGCCGATCACTTCACTATAATGCTCAGGAGCGGTGTCTAAATTGTGGTTATAATAATCTAAACCAGCGTCTTTAAGATCTTCCGCCATTCCATCTTCCAACAAACCAAATGTGCCACAAGTTTCTAAGCCTAAACCTTTGACCGCTTTAATAATTTCGCTCACTTTTGCAATATCTTTTGGCTTCGGACCACGCCACGCGGCCCCCATACAAAAACGGCTTGCCCCCCGAGCTTTGGCAATTTTCGCTTTCGCAAGAATTTCTTCTACATCAAGCAACGCTTCTTTTTGCACGCCAGTTTGGTAGCGAGCCGATTGCGGACAATAATGACAATCTTCAGGGCAACCGCCTGTTTTAATTGACATTAAGGTCGAAAGTTGAATCGCCTGCGGATTAAAATGCTGGCGATGCACTTGTGCCGCACGGAAAACTAATTCAAGGAACGGGGTTTCAAATAAGGCTTCGACTTTGCACACCGACCAATACTCAACTTGTTTATGTGGGGTAATTGAATAAATTTGTACAGGTTGTTTCATAAGATCATTCCATTTTCTATTTGAATAACTCGGTCAATTTTACCCATTAATTCATTGGGCTGATGGGTTACTATCAGTAGGGTTAAGGCTTTTTGCTCGCATAATTGGAGCAACAAGGCTAACATTTCTTGGCGTAAAGTAGGATCGAGTGCAGAAAAAGGCTCATCAAGCAACAAAATTGGTTTATCACGCAACAAACAACGAGCCAACGCCACTCTTTGCTTTTGTCCGCCTGAAAGTTCGGTGGGTTTTCGGGCTAAAAATTCGCTTAATCCCACCGCACTTGCCACCTGTTCCACTTGCTGCATTTCCGCTGGGCTTAGGCGTAAATTCGGTTTTAAACCCAAGGCAATATTTTGTTGCACGCTTAAATGCGGAAACAAATTATTTTCTTGAAATAACATCGACACGGGGCGTTGGTGTGGCTCTGTGCGATTATGCAGTTCACCGTTCAAGCAAATTTCGCCCGAATGTGCCAATTCAAAGCCCGCAATTAAATTCAGCAAGGTGCTTTTGCCAGCCCCACTTGCACCGATTACAGCAACTTTTTGTCCTTTTTCGACCTGCAAATCAAATTGCATTGCCATATTTTTATATTGAAATTGGACTTGCGTTAATTTGATCATTTTGGCTTTCTTCCTTGTTTTTTGCCTTATTCGCTGACGCTTTCTTCGTCTAATTCATCAGCCATTGCCGCCAGAATTTCACGAGATAATACCGCAAGGGCTTTATAAAAAGGCAAACTCGCCTGCATTTCTACTCGGCTCAAAAATCGGTTGGCACAAGGCAGTAAAAATCGCTCAAATAATTCACGCTGTGCTGCCGTTGACGAAAGATTATCTTCAATCCAAGAAGCGGTTAAAAAAACTAAGCCAAAATGATCCGCACTTTCCACCGCTGGCATCGCTCGTTCCGCACGAAAATCCACAAATTCCTGCACATTCACATCATAAGCAGAAATCGCCGTTGGCACGCCATTTTCGGTAAATAATTTTTGATATTCTTGTGCCAACAATTCAAGATTTAACGGCATTTGCAAACTGTCAATCGCCGCTTGCGTGTCCTTATCGACTTCCAACGCCCAAACGCTTTGCAAACCTTTTTGTTGTAGCCAACTAAAAACGCCAGCTAACACAGGATCATTTGGGGAGCGGTAAAATAAATTGCCGAATAAACGGCTGATTAATGAAAAATTATTAATATTTTCTGCTGACATAAAATTTCCAAAAAATTAATAAAAAACACACCGCACTTTATCATAATTTCTGTTAAAATGTCGCCCTTTTTAACGGTTTACCTTGGGTAAACTACTGATTTGTACTCAGAGAGAAAATTTATGACTTTTAAACCCGAACTTCTTTCCCCTGCTGGCACGCTGAAAAATATGCGTTATGCCTTTGCTTATGGGGCTGATGCCGTTTACGCTGGGCAACCACGTTACAGCTTGCGTGTCCGCAACAACGAATTCAACCACGCTAATTTGAAAATCGCCATTGATGAAGCACATTCTTTAGGCAAAAAATTCTATGTGGTGGTTAATATTGCGCCGCATAATTCTAAATTAAAGACGTTTATCAAAGACTTAGAAGCTGTGGTTGAAATGCAGCCCGACGCATTAATTATGTCTGATCCAGGCTTAATTATGCTCGTTCGAGAACATTTTCCACAAATGGATATTCACCTTTCCGTGCAAGCCAATGCGGTGAACTGGGCGACGGTGAAGTTCTGGAAGCAAATGGGTTTAACTCGTGTGATTTTATCTCGTGAGCTGTCGATTGATGAAATTGCTGAAATTCGTGAACAAGTACCTGATATGGAACTGGAAATTTTCGTTCACGGTGCGTTGTGTATGGCGTATTCAGGGCGTTGCTTGCTTTCGGGTTACATCAATAAACGTGATCCAAACCAAGGCACTTGCACTAATGCTTGCCGTTGGGAATACAAAATGGAAGAAGGCACGACCGACGAAGTAGGCAATATCGTACCAAAAGAAGACGTACAAAAATATCAGCCTGAAATCGACGTGAAAAATGTTGCACCGACCTTAGGCGAGGGAACAACAACAGATAAAGTGTTCCTTTACACCGAACCAAACCGCCCAGACGAGCAAATGACCGCGTTTGAAGACGAACACGGCACCTATTTTATGAACTCCAAAGACTTGCGAGCAGTGCAACACGTGGAAAAACTCACTCAAATGGGCGTGCATTCGTTAAAAATTGAAGGTCGCACCAAATCATTCTATTACTGTGCTCGCACCGCTCAAGTTTATCGTAAAGCAATCGACGATGCAGCCGCAGGCAAACCTTTCGACGAAAGCCTACTCGGCACACTCGAAAGCCTAGCCCACCGTGGTTATACTGAAGGTTTCTTACGTCGCCACACTCACGACGAATACCAAAACTACGACTACGGCTACTCGATTTCCGACCGCCAACAATTCGTCGGTGAATTCACCGGCAAACGCAACGAACAAGGAATGGCAGAAGTCGCAGTGAAGAACAAATTCTTAGTCGGCGACGAAGTAGAAATGATGACGCCAAAAGGCAACATCATTTTCAAAATCGAACAAATGCTAAACCGCAAAGACGAAAACGTCGATGCAGGCTTAGGCGACGGACATTTCGTGTTCTTAAACGTCCCAGAAGACATTAATTTAAATTATGCGTTATTAATGCGTAATTTAAAAGGAACGGATACGAGAAATCCGCATAAGTAGGATTGGGAAAAGCCCTTGGGAATAAGGGCTTTTATTCTCCAGCAAACATAAAAATGCGATCAACCGACCGCACCTTTACCTAACTACAACACTTCAATCTCCTTAAACTGCGCCACTAACTTCGCAACGCCCTCTTGATAGCCGCTCATTTTTTCTTTCTCTTTTGCAATCACTTGCTCGGGGGCTTTGGCGACAAAGGCGTCGTTGCTGAGTTTGGACTCAATTCTTGCCACTTCCCCTTTGAGTTTTTCAATCTCTTTGGTTAAGCGGGCAAGCTCCGCTTCTTTGTTGATAAAACCTGCCATTGGCACAAGCAATTCCGCATTGCCGACTAATTTCGCCACCGCTAATGGGGCTTTTTCGTCTGGGTTTAGCACGCTCACATTGCCGAGCTTCGCCATCGCTTTTAACAACGGGGTCAACTTCGCTAAAAATGTGCAATGCTCGGAAGACAAGTTGCGTAACAACAAATCTAGCCCTTTGCTTGGAGCAATGTTGCTTTCCGCACGAATGTTACGCACCGCAATCACTACGTCTTTCAGCCAGTTAATTTCCGCTTCCGCTTGAGCGTCAAGGGCGTCTTCGTCTGCTTTCGGGAACGGCTGCAACATAATAGTGTCGCCATTCATTGCTAGCACGTCCCCTGCGAAATCTTTCACTTTTTGCCAAATTTCTTCGGTAATGAACGGAATCACTGGGTGTGCCAAACGCAATAATTTTTCTAACACGCTCACAAGCGTAAAGCTCGCCCCACGTTTTTGTGCGTCTGTACCGTTGGCGAATACTGATTTGGTTAATTCCAAATACCAGTCGCAGAATTGATTCCAGGTAAATTCGTAAATCGCATTGGCTGCCAAATCGAAACGATATTGGGCGAGCGATGAACGGAAGGTTTCCACCGTGCGGTTAAATTCCGATTGAATCCAACGATCTGCGGTGGAAAATTCACGGGTTTCGGCACTCAAATCCAATTTGTCGTTGGTTAACACGAAACGGCTCGCATTCCACAGTTTATTGCAGAAATTGCGGTAGCCCTCAAGGCGCTTCATATCCCAGTTAATATCACGACCGTTGCTCGCCAACGCTGCCAAGGTGAAACGCAATGCGTCTGTGCCGTGTGGGGCAATGCCGTCGGCAAATTCTTTGCGTGTGGCTTTGGCGATTTTCTCCGCCAACTGCGGTTGCATCATATTGCCCGTGCGTTTTTCGAGTAAATCTTCCAGCGAAATACCGTCAATCATATCGATTGGGTCAAGGACGTTACCTTTTGATTTCGACATTTTTTGACCTTGCTCATCACGGATCAAGCCTGTAACGTACACGGTTTTAAATGGCACTTGCGGTTTGCCGTTTTCGTCTTTCACAAAGTGCATTGTGAACATAATCATTCGGGCAACCCAGAAGAAAATAATGTCGAACCCTGTGATCAACACGTCCGTTGGGTGGAACATTTTCAGCTCTTTGGTTTGCTCTGGCCAGCCTAGCGTTGAGAACGTCCACAAGCCTGACGAGAACCACGTATCCAACACGTCTTCATCTTGTTTTAAAGCAAGATCCGCTGGTAAATTGTGCTTCGTGCGCACTTCTTCTTCGCTACGTGCCACGTAAACATTGCCCGCTTCGTCATACCACGCTGGAATGCGGTGTCCCCACCAAAGTTGGCGAGAAATACACCAGTCTTGAATATCACGCATCCAAGAGAAATAAAGGTTTTCATATTGCTTCGGCACGAATTGGATTTCGCCGTCTTCCACCGCTTTGGTTGCCACTTCCGCTAACGGCTTCACGCTCACATACCATTGGTCGGTCAACATTGGCTCAATCGGCACACCACCACGGTCGCCATAAGGCACTTTCAAATCGTGGGGTTTGATTTCGTCTAACAAGCCTAAAGCTTCAAAATCCGCTACCACTTTTTTACGTGCCACAAAACGCTCTAAACCTTGATATGCAACGGGGATAACTGCGGTGTAATTTTCAAGCGTTTTACCGTCCGTGCCAATAATTTCCGCTTCCGCGCGAATATCGGCGTTCATCGTCATCACGTTAACCATCGGCAACTGATGGCGTTTGCCCACTTCGTAGTCGTTGAAATCGTGGGCTGGGGTAATTTTCACCACGCCCGTTCCAAATTCACGATCCACATAATCATCGGCAATAATCGGGATTTCACGGTTCGCCAATGGCAACACTACCGTTTTACCGATAAGCGATTGATAACGCTCATCTTCAGGGTGAACGGCAACCGCGGTATCGCCTAGCACTGTTTCAGGGCGAGTGGTCGCCACCACCAAGTAATCTTTGCCGTCTGCGGTTTTCGCCCCATTCGCCAACGGATAGCGGAAATGCCACAACGAGCCTTTGCTCTCTTTGTTTTCCACTTCCAGATCGGAAATGGCTGTGTGAAGTTTTGGATCCCAGTTCACAAGGCGTTTGCCACGGTAAATTAAGCCCTCTTCGTGCAAGCGAACGAACACTTCTTTCACCGCATTCGACAAGCCATCGTCCATTGTAAAACGCTCACGATCCCAATCGATGGAGTTCCCTAAACGACGCATTTGCTGGCTGATTGTGCCGCCCGAATAGGCTTTCCAATCCCAGATTTTATTGATGAACGCTTCACGCCCATAATCGTGGCGAGTTTTGCCCTCTTCCGCAGCAATTTTACGCTCCACCACCATTTGGGTGGCGATCCCTGCGTGGTCCGTCCCCGCCTGCCAAAGGGTATTATTCCCCTCCATTCGGTTAAAACGGATCAGCGTATCCATTAAGGTTTGCTGGAATGCGTGTCCCATATGCAACGAACCCGTTACATTCGGCGGCGGAATGGCAATGCAATAGCTATTCGCATTCGGATTTTCAGACGGCTTAAAATAGCCTTGCTCTTCCCAGTGTTTATACAGGGCTTGTTCTACTGCAGAAGCGTCAAAGCGATCTGCCATATTGATGGTTTTTGTCATTTTAATTCTCTGTTTTTGATCAGTTTTAAAAACGAAGTTGTAAATTTAATTTGAAAAATAATTCACCATTTTCTACGAAGATTGAACCGTAACGATGGCGTGTTGTTGACGGTGTATCAAAACGAATATTTTCATAGAGATAATGCTCTAATGTTACTAAATCAGTAATGTGGTATGCCACCTGTTCACCATTATTTTTTACAACTATTGTACCGTTGGCTAAATAATTTCCATCCCATTTTTCGCCTGCAAAAAAGCCTAATAAAATTGCTACGAGTAAGCGTTTTACTTTGATTTTTAAGCCATCTAAATCTGTACCAAATTTTTCACCATATTGGGTAAAAATTTTATTAATATTATCATCAAGATTATTGTGTCTATTTTTATGAAACTCAATCAACATCAAAGCTACTAGCTTTGGCATTATGCTATCCACCAGATTAAGGTTATAACTCATAGTGGGTTGCTCTACTTTATCAAAACACAGAGAGCCTCCTCTCTCATAAATGGCTGTAATACGGTCTTTAACTTTGTATTTCGTTTCAATAGCATTGATAATATCTAAACTACTTTCAGATAAACCTTTAATTTTATAAATAAAATTGGTACTACCTGACGCGTTTAGTAATGTAGGTGGATTACCTAGATAAGATTTAATACCAAATCCTTCATCAAAAAATTGAATGTCACCACGCTCTACATTGAGTACTATATCTGCTTTTTGACTTGAATTTCCACCTTTCACTAATACTACACTTAATTTATTGCTAATAATATGAAACTCTGGAATATCAAAAGTTCGCCCCTTACCATTCTTAATTAAATCAGCAAGCTCTCTTAAAGTGTTCGCATTAAGGAAATTAGATACATTTACTTGCTGTTTTTCACCTGTTTCTTTATTTTCCACTTCAACAATATCATTTTCACTTAAATAACAAGATTGTTTAATATTAAGTGTTGTAACTTTATTAACTGTAAAAAACTCTGTTTTAGAATTAAGGTCTTTATCAGCCAAATAAACTTTTTTATCATTTAATAATTTCAAAAAAGAATAAATCTCTGCCCATTCGCCTTTATTTTTTGTCTGCTTTGCCATATCAACATCCCCATTTACTCTAGATAAAAAATTCATATACTCAATTAGACGCTCACTACACGCACGCACAGCATCAACTGCTACACTATTACCCAATTGTTTCATTGCCTGTGATTTAGGCACTGGAAATTCAAAGTCATCAGGAAAACCTTGCATTTTTCTAGCTTGTTCAGGCATTATCTGCCTTACTTCTCCATCAACCCAATAATGATCCCAATTTCGCCTATCGCCAATTTTAGAACCGCGCCCTCCTACTCGTAAGGTATAACCTATATCTCGGTCACACTGTCCCTGCCAAACATCAGACATCGTAAATTTAAGGGGTATAGGTTGTGGAAAAGAGAAGTTTCTCAAAACTTCTTCATCTCTAAATCCAATCATAAAAACTCTAGGTCTTAACTGCGGTAACCCAAAATCACAAGCTTTAATGATTTGAAAGTAAAAGCTATATCCTAATTCATTCTCTAAGATATTACGAATAATTTTGAATGTTTTGCCATTATCGTGATTAACAATACCCCTTACATTTTCTAAAAAAAACGCCTTTGGTCTTTTCACTTCTAAAATTTCAACAATATTAAAAAATAAATTACCACGTTCTGAATTATGTGTATCATTAAACCCACGTTTATAGCCTGCTTGGCTAAATGGTTGACAAGGAAAACCTGCGCAAAGCACATCAAAATCTGGTAAATCAAAAGGGCTTATTTTACGAATGTCATCATTAAATGAACCATTTTCAAATAATTCAGGATTTGTCTTTTTAAAATTATGCTCATAGGTTTTTCTAGCATATTCATCAATTTCAGAAGCAAATACACATTTCCCCCCAATACTTTCCATCGCCAAATGAAATCCGCCGATACCTGCGAATAAGTCGATAAATGTAAATTTACTCATTATTAATTAATTTCTTTGTATTCAATAAATTATTTTGCATATTAAATCACAACTTCTCTGCCGTCAGGATAATGACGAACAATATTGCCTTGCTCGTTTTCAAATGTATGAATTTCGTGCTTTTTCTTCTCCGCCATCCACGCATTCCACAAAATCAGCATTTCATTGTGTTTTTTGAGAATTTCTTCTTTGGTCATTTTAATTCTCCCATAAGATTTCCTACCTATTCACCATCTCCATCTGCCACCCTTGCTGGCGTAAAATTTTATACCGCTCGCGCGCTTGGGCTTTTTGGGTTTCGTCAACGGGAACGAAGTCGATGATTTGGTTAAAACTTGCAGTAAAATCAGGCAATTCAGTTTGCAGATTGATCAGCAAATCGCGGCGTTGGGCGTTGCGTTTTCCTTTCCACGAAATTTCGATTGGCGTGGCATAGTTAGTGGCTTCGCCTGAAAGATTATGCGGCACAAATTGCTCAGCATCGCGCGCCCATAAGGCCTCGTCCAAGCGTAACGCCTGCTCTTCCGATTCGCACACAACCAACACGCGCTTGCCCGAACGCCACGCGTTTGCCGACAAATCGCAGGCTAAATTTTCTTCCGCGGAAAGCTCAGATTGTGCTTCCGTTGCTGCCATCAAATAAAATTGTGCTAACTTCGCCATAATTATTTTCTCACCAAAATTAAGCGAACAATTTTACTCAAAAATTGGTGAAAAATAAAGGTTTTTGCTTGTACTCTCGCGCAAATCACAATAGACTATCGCACATTTATCATTCGGCGAAATCCCCAAAATCGCCCGTATTTATTGAAAGATTATGTTAGTTTCAGATTTTTATTTTGATTTACCCGACGAGTTAATCGCTCGTTACCCCAAAACAGACCGCACCGCCAGCCGTTTATTGCAACTTAACGGCGAAAACGGTGAAATTTTCCACCGCACTTTTGCTGATATTTTGGATTTAATCCACGAGGGCGATTTGCTGATTTTCAATAATACTCGTGTTATTCCTGCGCGAATGTTCGGTCGCAAAGCCAGTGGCGGTAAAATTGAAGTGTTGGTTGAACGTGTGCTGGGTGAGCATACTTTTCTCGCTCACGTTCGCTCTAGCAAAGCACCCAAAACTGGGGCAGAATTATGGTTAGGCGAAGATAAATTAGGCGATGGCAAGGGCGTAAAAGCCACTATGCTCGGTCGCCAAGGGGCATTATTTGAGCTAGAAATTGCGGAAAAAAACACCGCACTTTTAGATGTTTTGCAACAAATCGGACACATTCCGCTACCGCCTTATATTGATCGTCCTGATGAAGATTCGGATCAAGAGCGTTATCAAACGGTGTATAACAAAGTCCCTGGGGCAGTTGCCGCACCAACAGCTGGGCTACATTTTGATGATGAAATCTTAGCCAAACTCAAAGCCAAAGGCGTAAATTTTGCTTTTGTAACCTTACACGTTGGCGCAGGTACGTTCCAACCTGTACGAGTAGAAAAAATCGAAGAACACATTATGCACGCCGAATATGCCGAAGTGCCACAAGATGTGGTCAATGCGATTTTGGCTACCAAAGCCGCTGGAAAACGTGTTATTGCCGTGGGAACAACGTCAGTACGTTCTGTTGAAAGTGCGGCGTTAAAAGCGGAAGAAAATAATAGCTCGCAGTTGATTGAACCGTTTTTCTCGGATACGTCGATTTTTATTTACCCAGGGAAAAAATTCCGAGTGATTGATTGTTTGCTCACCAATTTCCATTTACCTGAAAGCACGCTGATTATGTTGGTTTCGGCGTTTGCTGGGTATGAGAATGTGATGAATGCGTATCAAAGTGCGGTGGAAAATAAGTATCGTTTTTTTAGTTATGGTGATGCGATGTTTATTACTAAAAATAATGATGTTAAGGCAAGTAAATAAGATTTTTTATTTTAATTAATATCGGGTTTCGCCGATGGCGACCATACTTTCTTTTGCTTGCACAAAAGAAAGTAGGCAAAGAAAAGTGTACCCCGACTTCACCGCTTTTCTTTGCTCGTTTGGTATTTTCTTAACGCTAAATTTTGAACTCGCTTCGCTCAAACAGGCAAAATTTAGCTAAAAATACCAAGTCGCAAAGGCGGTTCAGACGGGGACCCCGTGGAGCGTTGTTCAAAGTGCGGTGTAAAAAATTGAAGTTTTTAACCGCACTTTTGACCAAAATAAAATAAAGGATTGTAATGGGTTGTTTAAATCCCCCGTCTTTGACGCCTGAGCGTGTTGGAAATTTGTAGGGAAACTTGTACTGTTTGAGCGAAGCGAGTTTACAAGTTTTCCGTTAAGCAAATTCCAACTAAGCGAAGAAAAGCGGCAAATCTCGGGGGCGTGTTTCTTTTGCTTACTTTGCTTTGCACGAGCAAAGAAAAGTAAGTCGCCCATCGGGCGAAACCCGATTTTAATAACAAAACCCAATTTAAATAAAACCTAGTTTTACACTAACCCTCGAACTGTTTATTCGAAAAGGAAACTTATGAAATTCAACCTAAAAAAAACCAACGGCACTGCTCGCCGTGGTGAAATGATTTTTAATCGTCCGCAAGGCGAATTTAGCGTGCAAACCCCTGCCTTTATGCCTGTCGGCACTTACGGCACTGTAAAAGGTATGACACCTGAAGAAGTGCGTGCGACTGGGGCGGAGATTTTGCTTGGTAACACGTTCCACTTGTGGCTTCGCCCTGGGCAGGAAGTGATGCGTAAGCACGGCGATTTGCACGATTTTATGCAATGGCATCGTCCGATTTTGACTGATTCAGGCGGTTTCCAAGTGTTTAGCTTGGGTAAATTACGCAAAATTAAAGAAGAAGGCGTGCATTTCCAAAATCCGATTAATGGTGAGAAAATTTTTCTTTCGCCTGAAAAATCAATGGAAATTCAATACGATCTCGGCTCTGATATTGTGATGATTTTTGATGAATGTACGCCATATCCTGCTACGTTTGATTATGCCAAAAACTCAATGAAAATGTCGTTGCGTTGGGCGAAACGTAGCCGTGATCGCTTTGATGAATTGGGTAATCAAAACGCTCTGTTTGGTATCGTGCAAGGCGGTACTTATGAAGAATTGCGTAAAATTTCTGTTGATGGTTTGGTGAACATTGGCTTTGACGGTTATGCCGTGGGCGGTTTAGCGGTGGGTGAACCGAAAGAAGAAATGCACCGTATTTTGGAATTCACTACGCCGTTGTTGCCAGTGGACAAACCTCGTTATTTAATGGGCGTGGGTAAGCCTGAAGATTTGGTTGAGGGCGTGCGTCGTGGGGTGGATATGTTCGATTGCGTGATGCCAACACGTAATGCACGTAACGGACACTTATTTGTCAGCGACGGCATCGTGAAAATTCGTAATGCAAAATATCGTGATGATACCACCGCACTTGACCCTGAATGCGATTGCTATACTTGTAAACATTATACAAAATCTTATTTATATCATTTAGATAAGTGCGGTGAAATTTTAGGTGCTCGCTTAAATACAATCCATAATTTGCGTTATTATCAGCGTTTAATGGAACAAATTCGCACCGCTATTGAGCAAGATCGTTTTGATGATTTTGTGGTGGAATTTTATGCTAAAATCGGCAAGCCTGTTCCACCATTACAACGATCTTTGCAAAATCAAGGAGAGAATAAATGATCAACTTAGCGCCACAAGAATTCGTCACTTGGGATCAGCCAGTGGATATGCTTTATGCCTGCCACGGGCGAGTCAAGAATTTCTGTCGCCAATTAAGCATTTTGCCTGATTATTTGAGCAAAAATGGCGTTAATCAACCCGTAAAAAATGATGTCCAGCAAATTTTGAATTATTTCAATTTAGCTGCACCATTGCATCACGATGATGAAGAAAAAGATTTTTTCCCTGCTTTATTGAAATTTGTATCCGCTACGCAAAAAACAAAAGTATTGGAAGATATTGCCGAACTTGAACGCCAACACATTGTTTTACATAGTAATTGGGATAAACTTTCGGCACAATTAACTCAGCTTATTCAAGGTGAACGTGATAACGTTGATGCCGAATTAATCGCTCAATTTATTGCTGGTTATGATGTGCATATTGCCTTAGAAGAACCGTTATTTGCTCTCGGTAAGGATTGCATTCTACCCACTGAATTACAAGCAATCGGCAAAATAATGGCGGATCGTCGCAAAGTTTAAATGAATTATCAATTAGACTTACGCCAATATCGCTGCCCTTTGCCTTTATTAATGGCGAAAAAAGCCCTTGATAATTTGCCAACAGGCGCAATATTAGAGTTGGTTTTAAATGAACAAAGTGCGGTGCAAGATTTTATTGTTTTGTGCCAAGAAAAAGGTTATCGCTTTATTTCTCAGCAAAAATTAACCGCACTTGAAACAAAAATCAGCATACAAAAAATTTAGCGTTTAGCACGATTTTATGTTATTTTAACAACCTATTTTTATTTTTTAATATCAACAAAAAAGGAAAACACAATGGAACAGCAAGGCAGCCCAATGTCGATGTTATTTATCTTTGCTTTATTTGGTTTAATCTTCTATTTTATGATTTACCGTCCACAAGCAAAACGTAATAAAGAACATAAAGCATTAATGGATTCATTAGGCAAAGGTTCTGAAGTTTTAACTTCTGGTGGCTTAATCGGCAAAATTACTAAATTGACCGAAGGTTCTGATGAAGTCGTTATCGCCTTAAACCCAACCAACGAAGTCACTATCAAACGTAACTTTATCGTTGCTGTATTGCCAAAAGGCTCAATCAAATCTCTTTAATTTCATAAAAGGTTATTAACTTATGTTAAACCGTTTCCCTTTATGGAAGAATCTAATGGTGATCCTTGTGGTCGCCATTGGTGCTTTATACGCACTTCCAAATATTTATGGTGAAGACCCAGCGGTGCAGATTTCAGGTACTCGTGGTCAACAAGCAACAGAAGCGACTTTAGCTGATGTGCAAACCTTACTCACCAACAATCAAATTCAACCGAAATCAATTTTATTAGATCAAGGTTCTATTCTTGCTCGTTTTAAAGATACCAACGATCAACTGTTGGCAAAAGATAAAATCGCAGAAAAATTAGGTAATAATTTCTCTACTGCGCTAAACCTTGCTCCATCTACGCCTGAATGGCTAAGCAGCATTGGCGGTAGCCCAATGAAATGGGGTTTGGATTTGCGTGGTGGTGTGCGTTTCTTAATGGAAGTGGATATGAACACGGCATTAGGCAAACGTCAAGAACAGTTGCAAGACAGCTTGCGCACTGAATTACGTAAAGAAAAAATTCAATATACTGGCATTAAAAATGGTGAAAACTTCGGTACTGTAGTTAGCTTAACTAAGCCTGAACAACTATTTGAAGCGCAACAATTATTGCGCAGATTACACCCAGATTTAACCATTAATCAAACAGGCGATAATTCTCTTTCACTTGGTTTATCTGAAACCGCATTAAATCAATCTCGTGATAGTGCGATTGAGCAGAACTTAGGCATTTTGCGTAAACGTGTGGAAGAATTAGGTGTAGCCGAAGCGGTTATTCAGCGTCAAGGTGCTGAGCGTATCGTAGTCGAATTACCAGGTATTCAAGACACCGCTCGAGCCAAAGAATTGCTCGGTGCAACAGCGACGCTTGAATTCCGTATGGTGAACGATAATGTTACGCCTGAAGCCCTTGCTCGTGGCATTGTGCCGTCGGATACTGAAATCAAGATGAACCGACAAGGTCAGCCAGTAGCGTTATATCGCAAAGCCGTATTAGGTGGTGAGCATATTAACGACGCCACATCAGGTTTAGATCATAATACCGCATCACCGCAGGTTAACGTGAATTTAGACAGCGAAGGTGGCGAAATTATGTCGAACACCACTCGCTTAAACCTAAAAAAACCAATGGCAACGCTGTATGTCGAATATAAAGATAGTGGCAAAAAAGACGCCGATGGCAAAGTGGTATTGGAAAAACACGAAGAAGTGATCAACGTGGCAACTATTCAAGGTCGCTTCGGTAGCCAATTCCAAATAACCGGCATTGACAGCCCAGCTGAAGCACAAAATCTTGCCGTTCTTCTTCGCTCTGGCGCATTAACTGCCCCAATTCAAATTGTAGAAGAACGCACCGTTGGCCCATCTTTAGGGGCTAAAAATGTAGAACAAGGTTTAACTGCAGGTCTGTGGGGATTAGCTATCGTTATTTTATTCTGCTTAGTTTACTATAAAGTCTTCGGTGTTGTTGCCAGCATTGCATTAACGGCAAATATGGTTCTTGTGGTTGGCTTGATGTCATTGCTTCCAGGGGCGACGCTAACAATGCCTGGGATTGCAGGGATTATTCTCTCGGTAGGTATGTCTGTTGATGCAAACGTGCTTATCTTCGAACGTATCAAAGAAGAATTGCGTAATGGTCGCCCAATTCAGCAAGCCATTCACGAGGGTTATAATGGTGCGTGGACATCAATTTTCGATGCCAACTTAACCACAATTTTAACCTCTATCGTGCTATATGCAGTGGGAACAGGCCCTGTTAAAGGCTTTGCAATCACCCTTTCGTTAGGGGTTGCGGTATCAATGTTTACCGCAATTACTGGCACACGTATGCTTGTCAACCTACTATATGGCGGCAAACGTGTTGAAAAATTATCTATTTAGTGCGGAGAAATTATTGTGAGTTCAATTAAACAAAAGCACGAATATAAAGGGGTTGGGTTGCCTTTCAGCTTAATCCACTTTATGAAATATCGTAAATTCGGCTATATGTTCTCCCTGATTTTAACTGGATTATGCTTTTTCAGTATTTTTACCAAAGGCTTTAACTGGGGCTTAGACTTTACTGGCGGTGTGGTAATTGATACCCAATTTTCACAGCCAGCTAATTTAGAACAAGTGCGTTCTACATTAGAGCAGAACGGCATTCACAGTGCCTTAGTGCAAACTTCAGGTTCAACTAGCGATGTCATCATTCGTTTACCAGCTGCATCAAGTGATGCACAAATTGGTAACAAAATCAAAGAAATGATGACCGCACTTGATGCCAATATTCAAGTTAAATCAGTTGAATTCGTTGGTCCTAACGTAGGTGAAGAACTAACACAAGGCGCAATTTATGCCACACTCGCTACCCTTGCTTTGCTTTTAGCTTATGTAGGAATGCGTTTTGAATGGCGTTTAGGCACGGGCGGTGTATTAGCATTAGCACACGACGTGATCGTTACTTTAGGCGTATTTTCATTCTTACAAATTGAAATGGATTTAAGTTTCGTCGCGGCAATTTTAACCGTAGTCGGCTACTCTCTCAACGACAGTATCGTGGTATTCGACCGTGTGCGTGAAAACTTCCGCAAAGTCCGCCGAATGAGCAGCCAAGAAGTCATTGATATTTCATTGACACAAACACTATCAAGAACAATGATGACCTCGGTAACCACTCTATTCGTGGTATTCGCATTATTGTTCTTTGGTGGAGCAACGATCTACAGCTTCTCGCTTGCATTATTAATCGGTATCGCATTCGGTACTTACTCCTCAATCTTCGTGGCAATCGCCGTCGCTTTCGATTTAGGTTTAAGCCGTGAGCATATGCAAATTAAAGTAGCTGAAAAAGAAGATTTTGAAGAAGGTTTTTAACCCAATAATGACAAATAGGGCTTAACAAAGCCCTATTTTTTTATCCAAAAATACACCGCACTTTTGTGAACTAAGTATCCATTTCTGTGGCTGAATGCTGACCTTTTTCCACCATCGAAAACAAAGCAAAACAGCTTAATAACAAAATCAATGCTGTAACTGCGCCCTCGTCGCTTCGGTAGCTGCCGAGTTGTTGATAGAGTAAATAAGGTAAGGAAGTGAAATCTTGTTGACCGAATAATGCAATGGCGGTGAAATCCCCGAGCGACAAGCAACAAGCCAAGGCAAAGGCGTATTTGGTTGAGGCAGACAGCGATTGCCATTCGATTAATTTAAAGCGATCCCAGCCTGTGATGCCTAAAGATTGACATAATTTCTCGTAATAAATCATATTGTTATTCATCGGCACGGCTAAAATACGAATCACAAAAGGCAATGCCATTACGGCGTTACAAAAAACAATCAAGCCAAATAGTTGTACTCGGTCAAATGTCCAATCTCGCAACCACAAAAATAGCCCGGTCGCCAACAGCAACATTGGTACGGCGAGAATTAACATCGTTACATTCATTAATGCATTCGACATTGCCTGCCAACCTAGCCAATTAAATCGTCTTGCCGTCAGCAACAAACCCACCGCCATTGCTAACGCCAATAAAGCGGATAAAGGTGCAAGGCTAAAGGAATAAGCCGCAGCACGCCACAGAGCAGATTGTTGCCAAATGGAAAAAATCGCTTGAGAAAATACCGCACTTAATAAGGTGTTGAATAGAGGCAATAGCAAAAACAAGCTCACGGCAGACAGCACAAAAATATGCCAATATTTCACCGCAGTTGTGGGCTTGGCAAGCCAAAAATAGCGTTGGCTCAGTGCGGTTTCTGGCGTGCGAGCAAATAAGCTACTGAATAAAAACAAAGCGATGCAGCAAACGCATTGCAACAGGGCAAATTGGGCAGCTTTGGGTAAATCAAAATCGAAAATAATCGCTTGATATATTGCCACTTCCAGCGTGGTAAATTTCGGTCCGCCCCCCAATACTAAGACAATGGCGAAGCTGGTGAAACACAACATAAAAATCAGGATAAACGTCGGCAAAATTTGTTGTCGCAAATACGGCAACTCCACCCAACGCACAAAATGCCAGCTCCGCAAGCCCAGCTGTGCCGCTAATTGATGCTGTTGAATGGGAATAGCTTGGTAACTTTGTAGGAACATTTTTGTCGCCAGTGGAATATTGAAAAAAAGGTGGGCGATCAAAATACCCGTTAATCCATAAATATTCGACTGCCATTGCCAACCCAGTTTGGCACTAAGTTGTGCCAGCCAACCCGATGCACCATAAACGCCCAAAATGCCAAACACCGCAACTAACGAGGGCAAAACAAAGGTTAGCGAGAATAGCCGCATTAACCAAATTTTGCCACAGAATTGTTGGTAAAAAAAAGCTCGAGCGAATAATCCGCCAATCACGATAGAAAGTAATGCTGAAAGGCTGGCTTGGCTAAAACTAAAGGCGATGACTTGCCGCATATAAGGATCGTGCCACCAAAGTGCGGTGGAATTTTCACGACTTTCCGTCCATACGGCATTCAAGCTATTGAAATAAAACAACAAAAGCAAGGTCAACACACTCACTGCACCAATGCAATATCGCCAGCGTAATTGATAAAAACCTTGCTTAAGTTGCACCTTAAAAGGCGAAGTTGACACTATTGGCTTAGCACTTGTTGCCACTCAGCAGTCCATTTTTTGATATTTTCTTCGTTAATATTGCCATTATCAATAGACTTAACCTGAAATTGCTGCTCTTTTAAAGCATCAAAGTGCGGTTCAATTTGAGCAGAAATTGGCGAAAGCATTACATTTTTCGGCGTAATCACTCGTTGTGCTTCCGGCGTTAGCACAAATTGTATAAACTGATCAGCACAAGCGTTCTGCGTATTCGCCGTTTTGGCAATAGTATCAATTTGATATAACGCCCCCTCGGCAAAATTCGTCGCCGCATATTGATCGGTTTTATCGTGTAATAAATGATAAATCGGCGATGTGTTATGGCTAAACACTAAATCGGCTTCGCCTTTCAAAAATGCCCCATAAGTTTCCGTCCAGCCTTTGCCTACAGTAACCGTATGTTTCGCCAAGGTTTGCCACGCTTGTGCAGCTTGTTTTTCGTGATAAATTTGATTTAACCAAATCAATAAACCACGCCCCATACTGCTGGTACGGGGATCTTGATAAATCACGCGTAAATCTTGGCGTTCGACTAATTCTTTGAAATTTTTCGGCGGATTTTTGAGCTTGTTTTTATCATAAATAAAGGCAAATTGTCCGAATTCATAAGGGATAAAGGTTTGATCTTTCCATTCAAAAGGCAACGAAAGTGCGGTTAAATCCACCGCACTTTTTTGGAACAAACCACTTTTATGTGCCGTTTCTAATTGGAAATTATCTAAGCCGATGACTAAATCCGCAGTCGATTTTTTTCCCTCTAAACGTAGGCGATTAAACATCGTATTGCGGTTGTCGAAAACTTTATAATTCACTTGGCATTGTGAATGTGCTTGTTCAAATAGCTGTTTAACTTCTGCCCCCGGCCCCCAATCTGAGCCAAAGAATTCTTCGGTATAAATATTTACGGCTTGCGGTGCTGCCCATAGGCTAGTTGATATGGCAGAAAGTGCGGTGAAAAAACTGAAAGTTTTAAATTTAGACATAAAAAATCCTTTAATTGAATTAAAGGAATTTAAGTGCGGTCAATATTGACAGAGTTTTGGCTCTTTTACGCTTCTCAAATCCCTACGCTGATATTAATCGGTTCAGGTTCTACGGGTATTTTCTCAGCCAACATTGTTAGCACCCCGATGAGAACGATTTAGTTTAATCTTTTTTCTATCCGTTTGGCAAGTTTAACCCATTCTTTTTTCGTGCAACTTGTGCCCAACCGTCCAAAGCTAATAATGCCACGGCAATTAACAAGCACGCCATTAAGATATAAGAATCGCTGTTCAGGCGTTCGCCGATGAAAAAAGACACAAAAAGCATAAAAAACGGCTCGGCATACCCCAGCAAACCGAGCATATTCATCGGTAAAATTTGGCTGGCAAAAACATAAAGCCCAAAAGCAATGCCCCCCACCAAACCTAGCGTGGCTAACCAAAGATAAATATGTGGATTTTGTGTTTGCGCCCAATTCATATCAATTTGGCTGGCAAGATAAATCGACACAGGCAAGAGCAAAATCATTTCAAACACAAAGGTGGAAAGTTGCAATAAATCAAAAGATTTACGAAAACAAAAATAGAATGGGTAGCCAAAAATGACCAATGCCGTTTCCCACGAAAATACGCCTGTAGCAATCACTTTGCTTAACACGCCAGCGGCGGCAAATAACACCGCATAACTTTTGACTTTCGACATTGGCTCTCGATAAAAAAATCGCCCAATTAGCACCATCATTAACGGCATTAATAAATAACCGATTGAAACTTCAATCGCTTTGCCGTTGACGGGTGCCCACAGGAATAGCCACATTTGAATTGCCATATTGGAACTGGTAAACAGCAACACTAGCAATAAATAAGGTTGTTTTTTAATCCGCTGCAATAGCGTTAAAATGCCACGCTGTTGCTTGAGTAAATACAGTAGCACAAATAAAAAAGGCAAGGTAACAATGGTACGCCAACCGAACAACACATCGCCAGTTACAGGTTGTAGCACGATAGTCAGAAAATACACCACGCCGAACAGCAACGATGCGGCAAGCGAGAAAATAACGCCTTTAATCATAAAATTTGCCTTTTATTTTGCATTTAAACACGTTCTAATTTAGCTAAATGCGCAATCAACCATTTAATGCCCTGTCCTTGAAATGCAATTTGCAGACGAGTATTGTTGTCTGCACCCTCGACATTAATAATCGTGCCTTGTCCAAATTTTTCGTGGCGAACTTTTTGCCCTGTTTTCCATTGACTGTCGTTATCCGCAAAAACCTTTGAATTTTGCACCGCACTTTGATTATAAGCCCGAGTTACCGTGCCACGCAAGCGTACAGCTTGAATACATTCTTCAGGCAATTCGCTAATAAATCGAGAGGGAATATGGCGTTCTTCTTGCGTGTAAAGGCGACGGCTTTCCGCATAACTAATGGTTAATTTTTGTTTTGCTCGAGTAATTCCCACATAAGCCAAGCGACGTTCTTCTTCTAAACGCCCTGGTTCTTCCAATGCTCTAAAACTCGGGAAAAGCCCCTCCTCTACGCCAACCATAAAGACACGAGGAAATTCCAATCCTTTGGCAGAATGCAGAGTCATCATTTGCACGCAAGATTGGTGCGGACTGGCTTGTTCTTCACCTGCTTCAAGAGAAGCGTGAGTTAAAAAGGCAGTTAAATCCGACATTTCTTCGGCATCTGCTGGCTTAATAAATTCTCGGGTCGCTGAAACTAATTCCTCTAAGTTTTCGATCCGCACTTCGCCTTTTTCGCCCTTTTCTTGCTCATACATTCGATATAAACCTGAATGTTTAATCACAAAATCGGTCTGTGCAAATAAAGGCATTTCACTGGTTTCTTCCGCTAATGAATGAATTAATTCCACAAAACGTTGTAATGCGGTAGCTGCACGCGCGCCTAATAAATTATCATTAATCGCCACTTGCATTGCTTGCCACAAAGTGATTTGGCGTTCACGAGTTAAGTTACGCAATAATTCCAATGTGCGTTCACCAATACCTCGAGCTGGCGTATTAATTACTCGCTCAAATGCAGGGTCGTCGTGGCGATTATTCACTAAACGCAAATATGCCAGCGCATCTTTAATTTCTTGGCGTTCAAAAAATCGCATTCCACCATAAATACGGTACGGAATTTGCGCTCGGATCAAGGCTTCTTCCAATACACGAGAGAGGCTGTTATTACGATAAAGCACCGCACAATCATCTAGCTTTCCGCCATCTTCAAGCCACATTTTGATTTGCGATGACACAAATAAGGCTTCATCTAATTCATTAAACGCAGCATAAATCCCTACAGGTTCACCTGCCTCGCCGTCTGTCCATAAATCTTTGCCTAAGCGGTTGCTATTGTTGGCAATTAACGCATTCGCTGACTGCAAAATATTGCTTGTGGAACGATAATTTTGTTCCAAGCGAATGGTTTTTGCTTGATGGAAATCATTGAGGAAATTTTGGATATTTTCAATTTGCGCCCCACGCCAGCCGTAAATGGATTGATCATCATCACCCACGATCATTACATTGCCCGTTTTACCTGCTAAAAGTTTAATCCACGCATATTGAATTTTGTTGGTATCTTGAAATTCGTCCACCAAAATTTGGCTAAAACGGCGTTGGTAACTTTGCAAAATTAGTGGCTTTTTAGCGAATAATTCATAGGCTCGCAAGAGAATTTCAGCAAAATCAACTAATCCTGAGCGATCACAGGCTTCTTGATAAATTTGGTAAATTTTAATCCATTCTTTTTGTTGACGATCATTCATATCATCAATTTGGTGTGGGCGTAAACCCTCGTCTTTTTGATGATTGATATACCAACAGGCTTGCTTGGCTGGATACATTTTTTCGTCATAATGGTGCAATTTCAGCAAGCGTTTAATCAAACGAAGTTGATCTTCGCTGTCTAAAATTTGGAAATCTTGCGGTAAATTAGCATCAGCATAATGGGAACGCAACAAACGATGGGCAATACTGTGGAATGTGCCAATCCACATTCCAAAAAGGCTTTGATTACTGTGTTGACTTAGCGTTGCTTGAATACGATGGCGCATTTCTGCGGCGGCTTTGTTGGTAAAGGTTACCGCCATAATATGCCCCTCTGATACACCCTCAACCGCCACCAGCCACGCAATGCGATGAGTCAGCACACGAGTTTTACCACTCCCTGCGCCAGCCAATACTAAATAATTGCCTAACTTGGCTGCCACCGCTTCACGTTGCTTATCATTTAAACCGTCAAGTAATTCAGAAATATCCATCGTAATCTAACTATCCCATTATTAATATCTGTTTTTATTTACAGGTTAGTATAGTGGGATTTAATGATGAAAACAATGAAAATATTTGTCAGTATTTACAAATCTAAAAGGAGATATTATAGTGGCGGCCTTTGGTCTGGGCATTGTCTGCAGAGAAAATTCTTATGACCAGATATAGTCAATGCTGACATAGAAATAAATCTAGATTGGTCTATGATAATTTCGTTTAGTTATTGGCTTGTTTTTTCATCTATTAATTATTATTTAGGAACAAATTAATGCCTATTCTCTTGAAATCTTTCAATAAAAAAGTGCGGCTAAAACTCACCGCACTTTTAGCTATTTCTACACCTTTCTTTGTTCCTAATGCTCAAGCTGAAGGTAAACTGACGGTCTATTGCAGTATGTTAAATGAAACCTGTGAAGAAGTGCTAAAACAGTTTTCTCAAAAATACGATATCGAAACCAAATTCGTACGCCATAGCACAGGAACGGCTCTCGGTAAAATTAAAGCAGAAAAAAGCAATCCACAAGCGGATGTGTGGTATGGAGGGACGCTTGAGCCACACTTACAAGCGGCAAGAGAAGGCTTGCTCGCCTCTTATCGCTCTCCAAGACAAAAAGAGATTATGCCAAAATTTAAAAAACTCACCGATCAATACGGTGAATTTACTTCCGTTATCTACTTAATGGAATTAGGCATTGGCGTAAACACGGCAAAACTCGAAAAGCTCGGGGTAAACCCACCACATTGTTTTAATGATTTACTGAAACCTGAATACAAAGATTTAGTGATCTATCCAGATCCACGAGTATCAGGCACAGGCTATTCCATTATCAGCACCCTAGTGCAACTTTGGGGTGAAGAAAAAGCCTTTGATTATCTAAAAAAACTGCACGCTAATGTCGCACAATACACCAAAAGTGGTGCTGCAACCAGCAAGCTTACTACTGGTGAAAGCCCTATAGATATTGGCTTTATGAATATGTATGTGAAAGAACAAGAAAAGGGAGCACCCATTCTAGGGATTAGCACTTGCGAAGGTTCGGGCTATGCATTAGGTGCAAGCAGTATTATCAAAGACACTCGCAATTTAGACAATGCCAAGCTATTTATGGACTGGGCATTAAGTAAAGAGGCACAAGAAATTGCTTGGCGTAACACCCAGTCATATCAATTACCTACTAATATTTATGCCAAACCATCGCCAAAAGTTATAGAATCGTCAAAATTAAAATTGTTGGATATGGATTTCGCTCGTTTTGGCTCACCTACTGAAAGCAAACATTTGCTGGAAAAATGGGTTGAGATCACAAAATCTGAATAAACTATGTCATTATAAGCCTATCTTTGACAGGCTTTTTATTGGCTAAAACTATTCAATTTTCAACCGCACTTTTAACTAAATGATAAGAGGTGAGCAATAAAAAATTACCCATTTGCGAGGATTAAGCAAAAAGTTACCGTTTCGTCATAAATTTGCTGAAATTACGCAAACGTTTTCCAGTGATCTAGCTCACAAATTTGTCATTTACTTGACAAAAACAATCGCTTATTTAGTCAGTTGAGGGGTAGAATAATGCCGATTTTAACGAAGAACAAGGAGAACAAAATGTCTGAAGTCTTTCATTTAGGTTTAACTAAAGCAATGTTAAAAGGAGCGAAAGTAGCTATCGTTCCTGGCGATCCTGCTCGCAGTGAGCGTATTGCACGAAAAATGGATAATCCCGAATTTTTAGTTTCAACCCGTGAATTTACATCGTGGCTCGGCTATTTAAATGGTGAAGCGGTGGTTGTTTGTTCCACAGGGATCGGTGGCCCATCAGTTTCAATTTGCGTAGAAGAATTGGCACAATTAGGCGTGCGTACATTCTTGCGTATCGGCACGACTGGCGCAATTCAACCACATATTAACGTGGGCGATATTTTAGTAACTACAGGGGCGGTGCGTTTAGACGGCGCAAGCGGTCATTTTGCACCAATGGAATACCCTGCTGTAGCAAATTTCGATTGCACCACAGCACTTTATAACGCAGCGAAAGAAGCGGATATTACACCTTATGTGGGCATCACCGCCTCTTCTGATACATTCTATCCAGGACAAGAACGCTACGATACGTTCACTGGCAAAATTTATCGCCATTTCCAAGGATCATTAAAACAATGGCAAGATCTGAATGTGATGAATTTTGAAATGGAATCTGCAACTTTATTCACAATGTGTTCTGCATTGGGCTTGCGTGCAGGAATGGTGTCTGGCGTAATCGTAAATCGTACACAACAAGAAATTCCAAACGAAGCAACAATTCACGACACAGAACACCGTGCGATTTCAGTTGTAGTGGAAGCGGCGAGAAAATTGTTGTAAAAACGATTTAAGTTTTAACCGCACTTTTCTATTTTTAACCGTGTTTCACCGTGGTAAATGGTGGCTCTGCCCGATCTTGCGAAGCCAATTAAAGTGAGATCGGTGTCTTCCGCCATTTTTACGGCGAGTTCGGTGCTGGCAGAAATAGCGGCAAGCATTTCAATGCCACAAGTTGCAGTTTTTTGCACCATTTCATAACTGGCTCGGCTGGTAACTAACACAAAGCCTTGTGGCTTTTTGGCGTTGGCGTGCCAGCCGAGTAATTTGTCGATGGCGACGTGTCGTCCAACATCTTCTCGAATGGCTAATAAATTACCGTGTTGATCAAAAAAAGCGGCGGCGTGCGTTGAGCCAGTTTGTGCGCCCAACACTTGCGCCTGTTGAATTTTGTTTAAACAATCGTCTAATAAATTAAGATTAAAGCAAAAAGTGCGGTCTAATTTGGGTAATTTTTTGGTAACTTGGTCTAATTGTTCAGAACCACAAATGCCGCAGCCTGTTCTGCCCGTCAGTGTGCGGCGCAATTCTTTTAAGCGCACGAAACAGCGTGTGGCGAGTTCAATATGCACTTCAATTCCCTTGCAACTTTCCACAAGATCGATGCCATAAATGTCGCTCGGTTTATCAATAATCCCCTCCGTTAATGAAAAACCATAGGCAAAATCTTCTAGGTCGCTGGGGCTACACATCATTACGGTGTGAGAAATACCGTTATAAACTAATGCTACAGGCATTTCGACAGCTAAATTTTCTTCTTTTTGTGTAAAATCGGCGTATTGAAAAGCGTTCTCATTTTGTTGCTGATTTGTTAATTTTTTGAAAAATTTAATTTCTTTTTTTGTGATCTGTGTCAACTTTTTTACCTCATTTTCAATAAAATAGTGATAGATTTCATCAGCTAACAAGCGTATATTATATACAGTTTTTAATTCTCTCATATTTTAGAGATTAGAAATTAATTAATCAAACGATTTAACATTTTACTTGAATTAACGAATTCTCTACCTACTTCCAATATTTGGATAAGGATTATCTATGCAGATCACAAGACGTAAATTCTTTAAGGTCTGTGCAGGTGGTATGGCGGGAACGTCAGTCGCTGCGTTAGGTTTGATGCCTGCGACAGCATTGGCTGCACCTCGTGAATATAAATTATTGCGTACAAAAGAAACACGCAACACCTGTACTTATTGCGCCGTTGGCTGCGGTATGTTGCTTTATAGTTTGGGCGATGGCTCAATGAATAGCAAAGGCAAATTAGTCCACATTGAGGGCGACCCTGATCACCCAGTAAGCCGTGGGGCATTATGTCCTAAAGGGGCAGGTGCATTGGATTATGTCAATAGCTCTCGCCGTGTGCAATACCCTGAAGTACGAGAACCAGGCACAAATGAATGGAAACGTATTTCTTGGCACGAAGCCATTGAGCGTATTGCCAAACACATTAAAACCGACCGTGATGCGAATTTCATTGAAAAAAATGAACAAGGAACAACGGTTAATCGCTGGATGACAGCAGGTTTCTTAGCAGGCTCAGCTTGTAGTAATGAAACTGGTTTAATCACCCAAAAATGGGTTCGCTCTCTCGGTATGATTTTTACCGATAACCAAGCGAGTATCTGACACGGACCAACGGTAGCAAGTCTTGCTCCATCATTTGGTCGCGGTGCGATGACCAACCACTGGGTTGATATTAAAAACTCTGATCTCGTGATTGTTATGGGCGGTAACGCTGCAGAAGCTCACCCTGTTGGCTTCCGTTGGGCGGTTGAAGCGAAGAAAAATAACGGCGCAAAAATTATTGTGGTCGATCCTCGTTTTCATCGTACAGCAGCGGTAGCGGACATCTATATGCCAATTCGTTCAGGTACAGACATTGCGTTCTTATCTGGCGTAATTCGCTATCTATTACAAAACGACAAAATTCAACACGAATACGTTAAACATTATACCAATGCGTCATTCTTAGTTCACGAAGGCTTTAAATTCGAGGACGGTTTGTTCACAGGTTATGATGAAGCAAAACGCAGCTATGATAAATCTACTTGGGCATATCAGTTAGATGGCGAAGGTCAGCCGAAACGTGATATGAGCTTGCAAGATCCACGCTGTGTGTTCAATATGCTTAAAGCGCACGTTGAACGTTATACACCTGAAACCGTGGAAAATATTTGTGGTACTTCACAAAAAGATTTCCAAGCGTTCTGTGAAGAAATTGCTAAAACCTCTGATCCTGCTAAAGCCGCAACATTCTTGTATGCTTTAGGTTGGACGCAACACACAATCGGTTCGCAAAATATCCGTACAATGGCGATGATCCAATTATTATTGGGCAACATCGGTGTGTCTGGCGGTGGTGTGAATGCGTTGCGTGGACACTCAAACGTACAAGGTATCACCGACTTAGGTTTATTCCCACATATGTTGACAGGCTATATGCCGTTACCAAGTGAGAAAGACACCACTTTAGAAGCATTTTTGGAGCGTATTACGCCAAAAACTGCGGTGAAAAATCAGGTCAATTATTGGCAAAATACCCCGAAATTCTTTGTGAGCTTGCTCAAAACGTTCTATGGCGATAAAGCAACTAAAGACAATGAATTTGGCTATCATTTCTTGCCAAAACAAGAAGCGGTACGTTTCGACCACTTCCGTTTTATTGATGCGATGTATCACGGCAAAGTAAATGGTTATTTCTGTCAAGGATTTAACCCGATTGCTTCTTATCCAAATACAGGCAAGATCATCAGTGCTTTAACGAAATTAAAATATTTAGTTATTTTCGATCCGTTAATTACTGATACTTCTGAATTCTGGAAAAACTTCGGCGAATTTAACGATGTAAAACCAGAAGAAATTCAAACCGAAGTCTTCCGCTTGCCGACTACTTGTTTCGCTGAAGAAGATGGCTCAATCGCTAACTCTGGACGTTGGTTACAATGGCACTGGAAAGGGGCTGAACCACCAGCAGAAGCGAAACCAGATGTGGATATTTTGTCTGAAATTCGTGAAGAATTATTACATCTTTACCACAAAGAGGGCGGCCGTGGCTTAGAATCCTTTGAAGCGACAACGTGGAATTATACTAACCCACTTGAGCCAAAAGCGGACGAAATTGCCAAAGAAAACAATGGTTATGCCCTTGAAGATATACTCGATGCCAACGGCAACGTGATTGTGAAAAAAGGCGAATTATTGTCAAGTTTCGCTCAATTACGTGATGACGGTACAACTTCATCTGGCAACTGGATTTACACAGGCCAATGGACACCGAAAGGTAACCAAATGGCAAATCGTGATAACTCCGACCCATCAGGTTTAGGTAATACACTCGGTTGGGCATTTGCGTGGCCACTAAACCGCCGTATTATTTACAACCGTGCAAGTGCGGACATCAACGGTAAACCGTGGAATGCTAAACGTCAATTAGTGAAATGGAACGGTAAAAACTGGAACTTCGTGGACATTGCCGACTACGGCACTGCACCTCCAGGTAGCGATGTTACCCCATTCATTATGCAAAACGACGGTGTGAGCCGCTTATTCGCCCTTGATAAAATGGCGGAAGGTCCATTCCCTGAGCATTATGAACCAATCGAAACGCCAATCGGCACGAACCCACTTCACCCGAATGTAGTGTCAAACCCAGTGGCTCGAGTATTGGATCACGATAAAGAAGCCCTAGGCGTGTCGAAAGACTTCCCTTATGTGGGCACAACTTATCGTTTAACTGAACATTTCCACTTCTGGACGAAAAACTCGTTATTAAACGTAATTTCTCAACCAGAGCAATTTGTGGAAATTAGCGAAACCTTGGCGGAAGAAAAAGGCATTAAACACGGTGATTATGTCAAAGTAACTTCACAACGTGGCTTTATCAAAGCGGTTGCGGTGGTTACCAAACGTATCCGTGCATTAAAAGCCAACGGACAGCCAATTCATACCGTCGGTATCCCAATTCACTGGGGCTTTGCAGGCGTAGGTAAAAAAGGCTATTTCGCCAATAACCTCACCCCTCGTGTCGGTGATGGCAATACGCTTACCCCTGAATTTAAATCGTTCCTTGTGAACATTGAGAAAGTAACGGAGGCGGCATAATGTCTGGTGTTCAAGAGCAAAACATTGTAAAAATCTCGGCAACGTCATTTGTTACGCCACCGCCACAATCTCGTGATCACGTGGTTGAAGTAGCAAAACTGATCGACGTAACCACCTGTATCGGCTGTAAAGCCTGTCAGGTGGGCTGCTCGGAGTGGAATGATTTACGTACCGAACCTGAGGCTTGCGTGGGGGTTTATGACAACCCACGTGATCTAAATGCTCAGCAATGGACGGTAATGAAATTCAACGAAGTGGAAGAAAACGACCGCTTAGAATGGTTAATCCGCAAAGATGGCTGTATGCACTGTGCTGAACCAGGTTGTTTAAAAGCCTGTCCATCACCAGGCGCAATCATCAAATACGCTAACGGTATTGTCGATTTCCAATCTGACAACTGTATCGGTTGTGGTTATTGTATCGCAGGCTGTCCATTCAACATTCCACGAATGAATGAAAAAGACAACCGTGTGTACAAATGTACTCTTTGCGTAGATCGTGTCAACGTGGGTCAAGAACCTGCGTGTGTGAAAACCTGTCCAACAGGTGCAATTCGCTTCGGTTCAAAAGAAGAAATGTTGCACTATGGTGAACAGCGTGTTGCCGACCTTAAAGCTCGTGGCTATGAAAACGCAGGGATCTACGATCCTGAGGGTGTAGGCGGAACGCACGTTATTTACGTGTTACATCACGCAGATAAACCTGAAATCTACTCAGGTTTACCAAAAGATCCACAAATTGATATGTCTGTAACCCTTTGGAAAGACGTGTTAAAACCAGTGGCTGCGGTCGCAATGGGTGGTTTAGCCCTTGCTGAAATCGGACACTACTTAACCGTTGGTCCAAACGTTGAAGAAGACGTAGAAGATCATTCTGAGAAATTTGAACTAGAAGATAAGCAAGGGGGCAAAGAATGAGCCGTCAAGAAAAATTGACCGAAATCACGAATGACACCAGAATCATTCGTCATAAAACCCCTGCACGCTTAAGCCACTGGTTGCTGGTAATTTGCTTTTTTACCACCGCACTTTCTGGCGTAGCGTTCTTCTTCCCTGACTTTGCGTGGCTTGCGACCATTTTAGGTACGCCAGCCATCGCACGAGCGGTTCACCCGTTCACAGGGTTAGTAATGTTCGTTTCATTCTTAATCTTGGTCTTCACCTACTGGCGACACAACATTCCTGAAAAGAATGACTTACGCTGGTTAAAAAATGTCGGTGAAGTGCTCAAAGGTAACGAACACGAAGTGGCTTACAACGGCAAATACAACCTTGGACAAAAATTGTTGTTCTGGACGTTAATCCTCGCAATGTTCACCCTATTATTCACTGGGTTAATTATGTGGCGACAATACTTCAGTCATCATTTCTCCATTCCAGTATTACGCATTGCGATTTTACTTCACTCTGCCAGTGCTTTCGCCTTATTCACAGGGATAATGGTGCATATGTATATGGCATTCTGGGTAAAAGGCTCAATTCGTGGAATGATCGAGGGTTGGGTTAGCGTACGTTGGGCGAAAAAACATCACCCAAAATGGTATCGTGATGAAGTGTTACCAAAACTTGAAAAAGAAGTTGAAGCTAACAGAAACGCAAAATAGTTTCATCTAAACATAAAAAGTGCGGTAAAATCTACCGCACTTTTTGATCACATCAACCAAAATTAGGCATATTATGGCAATCCGAATTCTTCCAGAAAATGAAATCCAAAAGGCGGCAGATTCCTTTCAACAACCGCCATTGTTATTCGCTAATGCGAAAAATTTATACGAACGCCGAGCCAAACGCCTACGTTCGCTCGCCGAAAATCACCCCTTTGCAGATTACCTTGAATTTGCTGCCAAAATTGCAGACGCACAAGGCTTAATCTTGCAAGAAAATCCTGTTGAAAAGCCACAAACCGCTTTCGCCGACGTATTACCGCTTAACGTCAAAACCTTACAGCGAGATGCAAAATGGCGTGAATATTTAACCGCACTTTTAGCGGAACTCAAACCCAACGCAACCGAACAAATGCTCGGCACAATCGACTGGCTCGAAAAAGCCTCCAACGAGGAATTAGAACAGCTTGCCGACGAACTTCTAGCACAAAATTACGCCAACTGCAGCAGCGATAAAGCGGTCTTTATTTGGTCAGCCTTGTCCTTATATTGGCAACAGCTCACCCAATATCTCCCACACAACGCCAATATGGAAAGCGGCGAGGGCTTACACCACTGCCCTGTTTGCCAATCCACGCCAGTAGCCAGTGTAATCCACTTCGGGCTTGCCCAAGGCTTACGCTACCTGCATTGTTCATTATGCGAAAGCGAATGGAATATGGTGCGAGCCAAATGTTCCAACTGCGAACAAGCTCGAGAAATTAATTACTGGTCAATCGACAGCGAAGCCGCTGCGGTCAAAACCGAAAGCTGCGGCGACTGCCACAGCCACTTAAAAATTCTCTATCAAGAAAAAGATCCTCACGTCGAAGCCGTCGCCGACGATCTCGCCAGCATCTTCCTTGATATTGAAATGGAAGAAAAAGGCTTCTCCCGCAGCGGATTAAACCCTTTTATGTTCCCAACGGAATAAAAAATAATCGCCCCTATTCAGGGGCTATTTTTTTGAAAAGAAAATAATTTTTAGAATTGCTCCACTAACTCAATAGCAATCACCTCCGCCTGTTCAATCACAAAATCAATGGCTTCTTCGGCAGCATCGGGCGGATATTTAAAGCGTTTTAAATTGATCCGAACCAATGTTCGCAATCTTGCTCGCACCGCTTCTTTCATTGCCCAATCGAGGGTAATATTTTTCCGCAATACGTCTGTGATAGTTTTCGCTAGCGCTTGCAAAGTTTCATCTTGCATTTCTCTCACCGCACTTTCATTGCGAATTAACGCATCATAAAAGGCCATTTCAGTAGCAGATAAACCTAATTTTTCCCCACGTTGCAAACGGTCGTTAAGATCTTTCGCCATTTCAATTAAGGCACGAATAATTTCTGCAGCTGTCAGGTTTTGATTGTGATATTTATTCATCGCTTCTTTGAGTTTAGTTTCAAAGTCTTTTCGCACACTGATATTTCTGGCGGTTTGCTGTTTAATTTGTTCTTTCAGAAATTTTTCCACAGAAAGTGCCAATAAATGTTTATTTTTATTGTTAATTTTGCCTAAAAAATCATCAGAAAGCAGCGAAAGATTTGGTTTTTCTTCGCCTAAATTTTGGAATAAATCTACCACGCCATTTGATGACACCGCCTGATTAAGTAACACGCCTAGCTTCAATAATTTTTCTTTTGGCGAAACTTTCGGATTTTGCACCGCAGTTGCTTTGGTGATGCTTTGGCGAACGGCATCGAAAAAGGCTAATTCTGTTTCATAAGGCTTCAAGCGTTCGTCAGAGCCTGCCAAAGAATACCCTTTTTTCGCATCTTGTACAGCTTGCATAAAGGCTTTACGGCGTGGCGTTGGGTTCTTTTCATCGTAACTATTTTTCGCCAACGGCGTAAAATCCAACGCTAAAATGTGGTTTGCCGCCTGTTCAATCGCAGCTATTAAAGGTTCAGGTTGACGCAACAACAATGTTCCATCTAAATCAAAAAGCTCACCATCAATTTGAGTTGCAAACATTCCACGTATTACCGAAATTTTTTCCAACACCTTGCCCACCACGCTCTCAATATCTGTAGCTAAATTGCCCTTACCACCAGCGCCAGTGTACATAGTTAGTGCATATTTCAAATCGTCGGCTAAGCCGATATAGTCCACAAGTAGCCCACCATTTTCCAATGATTTATTGCGAAACACACGATTTACCCGGGCAATCGCCTGCATTAAATTATGCTCTTTCATCGGCTTATCAATATAAAGCGTATTACAGCACGGTACATCAAAGCCTGTCAGCCACATATCCACCACAATCACTATACGCAATTCATCGTCAGGATCTTTAAACCGCACTTCCAGCTCACGGCGCTCTTCTTTGCTTGGCACAAATTTGCGTAACGGCTCAGGATCACTTGCCGAACCTGTCATTATCACTTTAATTTTGCCTTTTTTAATATCATCAGAATGCCATTCTGGGCGTAACGCAATGATTTTTTGATAGAGTTTTACCGCAACTCGGCGGCTAATCGACACAAACATCGCCTTGCTTTCAATGGTCGCTTCACGTAGCTCAAAATGCTCCACAAAATGTTGCGCCAAATAATTCAATCGAGCGTCCGAACCAATCAATTCCTCACGTATTTTGAGCTTCAACTCATCATCGCTACTGGCATAAATTGCATCAGCTTCTTGAACTGCGGTGTTAAATTGAAGACTTTCATTTAACCCAATATTAATTTTTTGATAAGACAACGGTACAGTTGCACCATCAATTACCGCATCTTGCCAATCATAAGTCGATACATAACGCCCAAATACGTCCTGCGTATCACGATCTTCCTGTGAAATCGGTGTTCCTGTAAAACCAATAAAAGACGCATTCGGCAAAGCAGAACGCAAATGTTTAGCATAACCAACCCGATATTCGCCTTTTTCCGTGAGTTTTTGCTGAAAACCATATTGGGAGCGATGAGCTTCATCGCTGATCACAATAATATTGTGGCGCTCGTTCAGCATTGGAAAGGCTCGCTCGCCGTCCATTAAGCCAAATTTTTGGATCGTAGTAAAAATCACGCCACCCGCTTCTCGAGCTGCTAACGCCTGACGCAAAGCTTCACGACTGTCCGCTTGCTTTGGCGTTTGGCGGATAATCGCTTCGCCATCGGAAAAGGTTTTGAACAACTGACCGTCTAAATCGTTGCGATCGGTAACCACCACAATGGTCGGATTTTTCAGCTCAGGCTGAGCCTGCACCAAGCCAGCGTAAAACAACATCGACAGCGATTTGCCCGAACCTTGGGTGTGCCACATTACGCCAATTTTGCCGTTGCCCTGCTTGCTTGCCGCCAACAGCGTACAATCCACCGCTTCGTTCACGCCGTAAAATTGATGATAAGCGGCAATTTTTTTCACCGCACTTTTGCCGAGATTTTCAAACAAAATAAAATTTTGCACATAATTCAGGAAGTTACCCCCGTTGAACAGCCCCGAAATTAACGCCAACATTTCCGTGTCAAAATCCACTCGTTTTGAACCGCGCTTTTCGTCCACCACACGCCACGGCGTAAAACGCTCAAAATTGGCAGTGAGCGAGCCAAGGCGTGCCAACATTCCGTCCGAAATCACCAACGCCTGATTAAACACAAACAGATCGCTGATTTCGTCTTTGTAAGTTTGCAACTGATGATAAGCGTCTTCAATGGACACATTTTCCGCCATCGGATTTTTCAGCTCAAACACAATCAACGGCAAACCGTTCACATAACCAATCACATCAGGGCGGCGATTGCCTTTTGTGCCTTTAATCGTCAGCTGATTAACCACATCAAAGCGATTCGCTGAAACGTCCACAAAATCAATCAGTTGCGCAAAATCGTCCCGATATTCTTCCACGCCATTTCGCCAAATTTTATACCGCACAGGCACGCCATTTTTCAGCCACTGATACGCCTGCTGATTGCGTTCCGTGAGCGTTGCCGCCTCCGCCCGACACACTTTCGCCACCACATCATCAACCGCGGTTTCAGGCAACTGCGGATTGAGCTTCACAATAGCTTCACGCAACAACGGCTTAAAAATCACTTCATCCAACCGCTCCCGCCACGGAAAATCGCCATCTTTGACAATCGCTCGACCGTCCGTATAAGCCCAACCCTGCTCCTGCATTTTCTCCAAGCAAAGCATTTCAATCATATTTTCATCAAATAATTTCGGGAGCATAAGGTGTCCTTGTGTTGTTTAAAATTTATCGAATACACGATTATTTGCTATAATCGTGCTGTTTTTGTGTTTGTTTTTGCGATTTTTGGAATGGGGATCGCAAAATTTAATTTTCATACTTTTCATCTCACTCGCAATAAGCAACAATCTTCAAAAAGAAGATATATTCACCAAAAAATTTGCACCCAATCAATGTTAGCACTACAATAGGACTACATTCATACCACAAAAGGAAAATTTTATGGCAACAGAAAGCTATGTTAGAGCACGCATTGACAACCAAGTTAAACAAGAAGCTATTCTTGCATTACAAGCAATGGGGCTGAATATGTCTGATTTTATTCGTATTGCGATTACCAAGCTCGCCAAAGAAAAAGCGATTCCCTTTGAGCTAAAAGTCCCTAACGCTGAAACGGCACAAGCCATTCAAGACGCTCGGGCAATGGTTCGCAATGAAATTCACGCACCAACATTCCAAAATGCGGAAGCCCTTTTTAATGCCCTTGATAATGATGAAAAAATCAACTAAACGAGCAAATTTGCCACGGCAATCCCAATTTCACAAAACCTTTGTTAAAGATTGGAAACGCCTTAATCAATCAGGGCGTTACAATATGCTTGAAGTCAAAAAAGTAATGGCATTGCTTATTGCTAACGATGAGCCATTACCAAGCGAATATCTCGATCACGCCTTAAAAGGCGAATATTCGGATACTCGTGAATGCCATATCGGCGGCGATTTTTTGTTGATTTATCTTATCGATGAACCGCAAAATCTAATTATTTTCTTACGTTTAGGCACGCACGCTGAGTTATTTAAATAAATTTCTAGTTTCTCTTTGGGGTGTATGCCATACGCCCTTGCAATCTTTATTTAACTTTCTTCAAAATCCAATTCCGAATGTTCGTGATTTAAATATAAATAAATTTCTTCTAATACGTTATCTAATTTAGTTTTCACATCGCTGTTATCAAATCGTAAAACATTAAAACCTTGGCTGTTTAAAAATTCGGTGCGTTTTTGATCGTAAATTTGTGCTTGTTCTTCGTAATGTTGCTCACCATCTAATTCAATAATTAACTTGGCGGAATAAGAAATAAAATCCACAATATAATTACCGATAATCACTTGTTTTCTAAAACGATGTTTTGTTTGGCGTTTGCGTAAGTGATACCACAATATTTGTTCTTCTTCAGTTAAATTTCGGTTGAGCTTTTTGCGATTTTCAATCAGTCTGTCGGTTTTGTAAGGTCTGATGTTTTTCATAAAAACCTCGGTTTATTATATAAATCAAACATTGCTTATTTTTGGGGTTTTCGCCCCCCTTCGGGGACTTCCCCCGCAAGCAGGGGGAAGGAAATGATCTTTTCTTCGCTTACAAGATCTCACTTCGCCCTCAAAACCTTTTCGCTCTCCTTTCATTTTTGGAGAAAGGAACAATTCTTCATTCTCCCTTATTCTCGGAGAAAGGAACAATTCTTCGCTCCCCCTTATTTTCGGAGAAAGGAACAATTCTTCGCTCCCCCTTATTTTCGGAGAAAAGAACAATTCTTCGCTCCCACTGCTTGCGGGGGAGCTGGGCGAAGCCCTGAGGGGGGCAAATGCAGATTACCACAAAAGTTACCCCCGTTGCACGGCTTCGCCGTCAGCCCTCCTCCGCCTTTCAAGTGTACGACCTAAACATCATTTACGTTTTCCCTAAGGACATCGTTTACATTTGGGTTTTCGCCCCCCTTCCCCCTTCGGGGACTTCCCCCCGCAAGCAGGGGGAAGGAAATGATCTTTTCTTCGCTTACAAGATCTCACTTTGCCCTCAAACCTTTTCGCTCCCCTTTCATTTTCGAAGAAAGGAACAATTCTTCATTCCCCCTTATTTTCGGAGAAAGGAACAATTCTTCATCCCCCTTATTCTCGGAGAAAGGAACAATTCTTCATTCCCCCTTATTCTCGGAGAAAGGAACAATTCTTCGCTCCCCCTTATTTTCGGAGAAAGGAACAATTCTTCGCTCCCACTGCTTGCGGGGGGAGCTGTCGCGAAGCGACTGAGGGGGGCTTTCCCCAACTATCCCCAAAAACAGCAACGTAATCCATTCAAATTTTACCAATTTTTTGCATTTGTAGGGACGTATGGCATACGCCCTTTACGATTTACTTTCTAAATGTTCAGCAATATTCTCTAAAATCTTTATCACTTCTTTACTATATAATCTAATCAGATAATTAATATTTATCCCCATAGAGTAATTTTCAAACTTGTTGCTTGCTATGGGACATATTTCTTTATAAACCTTAAAATCATCTATTTCTTCAATACCTACTTTATAAAAGTCAAAATAAAAAGTTTTCATTGTATCGGAAACAATGCCAAAGCCACTTTCTTCTTTTATATTTTTGTTCTCCACTCTTCCTTTATTTTTCTTTTCATCTATAATTTCCACTGAATGGGCAAAAATTTTATTCCTTAACACTCTCAAACCGTTCAATATGTCATTCTTTGAAATATCTAAATTCTCATTTAAAAAGAATTTATAAATAGTTTGAATAGCAGAAACTTGAGATTGCAATATATTTATCAAACCATAGATGTAGATATAATTCATTCCACGTTCTTCGGTATTTTCTAAATTTAGATAAGCATTTATTCCACTATCAGTATCGCTGACTACATCTAACGCAGCATACATTATCTTCTTATCTACTTCATTTCTGTCAGCTAAATCTAGCGATAAAATTTTATCCCTAAGCTTATCTATAAAATATAACTTATCATTTAAAGTCATAAGTTTACCTCTCCATTCAACAATCTCGGCAACAAACCATCTCTAATTTCAGTTAAAATTTCATTTTCTCTTTTCAATGAATTTATCTGCTCATAAAAACTCAACCAAATCTCGTTAAATGTTTTAATCATTTCCAAACTAGGAATTACACATTTGATTGTTTGTAAATCTGCTAGTTTTAAAGTTTGGCGAACACTGCCACTACATAAAGAAATAATTTGGTTCTTGATATTTTCTGTCTTTAATAACCGTTCTAAAAACCAATGATAATGTTCTTTTGTATGAAACACTTCATAAACTGGGCTGACTGCACCTAAGTAATTTTCTTTATGCAATCCAAGAGAACCAATATTTACTCGAGCAGGGTTATAAGCAAAATCCCACTTATAAACTTTTAAATATTTCTCAATACTTTTACTATAAACTTGTTTATTAAAATATTCATCAGAGCGAACCAATTCGCCAATGGAAACAGCTGACAATACTGTTGCTTGCTCTGTTTTTACTTTTTCTCTTCTGCTTTGAATGATAGTTGATAACTCAGCATCCCCCCACCCACACGGCACGCCATTTCCCCCAACTTCATCAGGAAACGCTTTGGCAATTTCCGCTAATTTCGCCGAGCTTACGCCTATGCCTGCGATGGCATCACAAGCGGCTTGTAGGATTTCGGCTTCCGATTTGCCCTGTGCTTTGGCTTCGGCTTTCGCTTTGGTTGGGGCGAAATCAATAAACCAACTTTTGAAAATCGCTTGGGCGAGTTGTTCTAGGGTTTGGTTGATTTGGGTGTTGAGTTGGATTTTGTCATCAAAAGCCCCTAATATTTCAGCTATTTTCTTCTGTTCATTTAAATCAGGAAATAAAATTTCAATCAGGTCAAATGTATTTCTCGTTATAGTATCAAATACTGAACCGTGAGCCTTACTCTTCAATTCGACAATAATATTTTTCAAACAATAATATAAAAAATTATTATCTAAAATATCGGGTTTAGCTGCTAATCCATAACAAGATTGATTAAATGCCATAGGTCTAGCTAATTGAGATAAACACCCAACTGTTCCACGAGCTGAAATTATAAGTTGCCCTTTATCTAAGATCTTTGTACTACTATTATCCAATCCTAATTCTGTAATATATTCACTGGTATCATTTACAAAGCGTTGATCATTATTAAAATCAGCAACAGATAACCAAGGAATATCGCCATTCCAATATTCATCTTTAGAACGTTTCGGTGTTCCACCACCAATAATATCTACAACGTCAGAAAACTTAGCTTTATTCCAACTACTCATACCCCAACTCCCCCAAATTCGCTTTAATTTTCGCTTCCAATTCAGCACTTTGGGCGAATTGTTGTTTTAAAACCGCGGTTAAATTTTGCATTGTTTCGGCAAAGTTACCCCCGTTGTCGTCCAGCTCTTCCGCCCCAACATAACGCCCAGGGGTTAACACGAAATCATTGGCGGCGATTTCAGAAAGCTCCGCCGAATAGCAAAAAGCAGGCACGTTTACGTAGCCGTTTTGCTGTTGCCAGCGGTGGTAGGTTTGGGCTATTTTTTGAATATCGGCAGGGTCAAAATCACGCTGACGGCGGTCTTTCATAAAGCCGAGATTGCGCGCGTCTAAAAACAGCACTTCGCCACGGCGTGGCTTGGCTTTGTTCAAAATCCAAATGCAGGCAGGAATCGACACGTTGGTGAAAAGTTGGGCTGGCAAGGCGACCATCGCTTCCACAAGATCGGCTTGCAAAATGGCTTGGCGGATTGCCGCTTCGCTGCTGGTGTTGGCACTCATCGAGCCGTTCGCCATCACCATTGCGATTTTGCCGTTGTCGGAAAGGTGGTGGATCATATGTTGCAGCCACGCAAAGTTGGCGTTACCCGCAGGTGGTTCGCCAAATTGCCAACGCACATCGCCTTTCAGGCTTTTGTCCCACCATTCTTTGATGTTAAACGGCGGATTTGCCATAATAAAATCCATTTTCTTATCAAGGTGTTGCGGTGCGGTGAAGGTGTTCGCCGCCCCACGCCCAAAGTCAAAATCCAAGCCGTGAATCGCCATATTCATCGCCGCCAACTGCCACGTAGTTTTGTTCAATTCTTGCCCAAAAATGGAAATGTCGGCTTTTTTGCCACGGGGATCTAAGCCCTGATGTTCACGAATAAAGCGATCGGCTTGCACGAAAAAGCCGCCCGATCCCATTGCAGGGTCGTAAATTCGCCCACGATATGGCTCGAGCATTTCCACAATTAGGCTGACGATGGATTTTGGCGTAAAGAATTCGCCACCGAGTTTGCCCTCTTCTCGAGCAAATTTGCCTAAAAAATATTCATAAACGTGCCCCAAAATATCTTTCGCCGCCATTTTGACAGGCACGCCGTTAAATTTCGGCTGGCTGAAATCGGTGCTAGAAAAAAGCTGAATCAGCTGCACCAAATATTTATCTTCCAATTCAAAGCGTGCAATGCGTTCAAATTTGAGCTTTTTGTTTTCCTGCTCGATAGCGTCAAAGGCACTGTCGATTAAATTCGACACGCCGTTAAACTTACCGCCCCACGGCAATTCCGTGCCAGCGTTGAGCGTAATCACGTTTTTCAACTCGTCCCAACGGGCGGCTTGCGGAAGATAAAAGACGTTGGCGCGCAAATAGTGATCTTTTTCGCCCAGTTCAGCGGCAATTTCTTCGGGAGTGAAAATCTCAGGATCGAGATAAAAATCGTTATTTGGATCGGTAAATTGGGCTTGAAGCGTGTGTTTGTGGGCGTTGAAGCTGTCGGAAGCGTATTTCAAAAACACCAAACCCAACACGACAAATTTGTAATCGGCTGGGCTAAGTTTGCTACGCAGTTTCTCCGCACTTTGCCAGAGCTTGTCGTCCAGCTCCGCCAAAAATGCGTGTTGAAATTTTAGATCATCAGAAGTGGGATTATTGGCAGGCGTGCTGTGCTGTGCTGTGCTGTGCTGTGCTGTGCTGTGCTGTGCTGTGCTGTGCTGTGCTGTGCTGTGCTGTGCTGTGCTGTGCTGTGCTGTGCTGTGCTGTGCTGTGCTGTGCTGTGCTGTGCTGTGCTGTGCTGTGCTGTGCTGTGCTGTGCTGTGCTGTGCTGTGCTGTGCTGTGCTGTGCTGTGCTGTGCTGTTTGGCATTGTAATGTTCCTTGTTGAGAATGCAATAATTATTTGTTTGATTATAAAATAAAATTGCCCAAAAAACATTAAATAAAAACTCACCAAAAAACCACCGCACTTTTGTTGATAAATTGCTTGATCCCTTGCGCTGTTGGCTTTATGCTTAGGGGAATTGACTAAAAACATTAAGGATATTTTATGGCATTTAAGGTTGTTGCCTTTGATTTAGATGGCACGCTGTTAAACTCGCAGGGGCAGATTTTAGCCAGCAGTAAGCAAGCGATTGCGCAAGTTCGTACGAAAGGGGTGAAAGTGGTGTTGGTAACTGGTCGTCATCATACGGCGGTGAAGCCTTATTATCACGAATTGCAACTCGACACGCCGATTGTTTGTTGCAACGGCACTTATATTTATCACCCTGAAGATGATCGTGTGGAGCTGGCAAATCCGCTTACGCAGGCGCATTGCGATAAAGTTATCGAGATGGCGCAACGCTATAATTTGCATTTGTTGATGTATAGCCGTGATGCGATGAATTTCCAGCAGCTCAATCCGCATATGGAAAAATTTATTCAATGGGCGAACAGTTGCCCTGAAAATGTCCGTCCGAATATTCGTCAAATTGCAGACTTCCATTCTATTTATCAAGATCCTAAAACGCCCATTTGGAAATTTGTGATCAGCTCGCCCAATCGTCAAGATATGGAAAGTGCGGTGCAAAATTTGCCTGTTTCTGAATTTAGCTGTGAATGGTCGTGGATCGACCGTGTGGATATTGCCAACAACGGCAATAGCAAAGGCGATAAATTAATTCAATTATTAGCGCAGTGGCAAATTTCGCCACAAGAGGTGATTGCCTTTGGCGATAATCATAATGACAGCAGTATGCTGACTGCGGTGGGCTATGGCGTGGCAATGGGCAATGCCGAAGCGGAAGTAAAAGCGCAGGCGAAATTTGTTACTAGCGATAACAACAGCGATGGCATCGCAGAAACGCTGGCTCGTTTAATTTAATTGACGTAAAATCATTGCAATTTCAATACTAAATTTACCACTAACCAAGAGAGGAAAATATGAAGCAGTTGAAACTTTTCGCCTTAGCGGCAACATCAATGTTCGTGTTAGCAGGTTGCGCACAGCAGCACTCAGCCAACAATCACGACCAAATGATCTTACAAGAGCAAGCTACTTTAGGATTAAACTGGGTGCAACAATCAGGCGAATATCAAGCCTTAGCCTACCAAGCCTTTAACAGTGCTAAAGTGGCGTTTGATCAAGCCAAAGTGAAAAAAGGCAAGAAAAAAGCCGTGGTGGTTGACTTAGATGAAACAATGCTCGATAACAGTGCTTATGCTGGTTGGCAAGTAAAAAATCATCAACCTTTCGATGGCAAAACGTGGACACAATGGGTCAACGCTCGTCAAACCCAAGCGATTGCTGGTGCAGTAGAATTTAACAATTATGTGAATGCGCACAAAGGCACAATGTTCTATGTGTCAAACCGTAAAGATGAGGGCGAAAAAGCAGCGACACTTGATGATATGAAGACCTTAGGTTTCACTGGTGCAAGCGAAGCCACTTTATTATTGAAAAAAGATAAATCAAACAAATCTGCTCGTTTTGCTGAAATTGAAAAACAAGGTTATGAAATCGTGCTTTACATTGGCGATAACTTAAACGATTTTGGCGATGCAACTTATCATAAATCAAACGAAGAACGCCGTGCTTTCGTGCAAGAAAATAGCAAAAAATTCGGTAAAACCTTTATCGTATTACCAAACCCGAACTACGGCGACTGGGAAGGCGGTCTTGATAAAAATTACTACAAAGGCGATGCAAAAAGCCGTGTAGATATTCGCCACAACGCTATCAAAGCGTGGGACGGAAAATAATTTTTTATTCAATCCAAACAAAAACGGCGTAACCCAAATTACGCCGTTTTTTCTTTTTTCAATTATAAATTACGCAAGGCTTCAATACGTTTTTCTAGCGGTGGGTGGCTCATAAAGAGTTCTTTTGAGCGTGCGCCGTTGATCATCATTGCCGCAAGTGAACCCTCTAATTGTTGTGGCTCGTGGACTTTTTGCAAGCGTTCAAGCGCAGCGATCATTTTTTGTTTACCCACTAATTCAGCAGAACCTGCATCAGCACGATATTCACGTTGACGTGAGAACCACATTGCAATCATCGTTGCCAACACACCGAAAATCATTTGCAAGGCAATATCGACCACCCAAAACACCAGCGTATTTTGTGAGCTGTTGCCATTGGAATCACGGCTGCTCGAAACTGCGGTGGAAATTAAGCGAGAAAGGAAAATCACAAAGGTATTCAACACGCCTTGCAATAAAGTCATTGTTACCATATCACCGTTGGCAATATGCGAAATTTCGTGCGCAATGACCGCTTCGGCTTCATCATCGCTCATATTATTTAACAAACCCGTACTCACAGCGACTAAAGAATTACTTTTGGTCGCACCTGTGGCAAAAGCGTTTACATCAGAAGAATGATAAATCGCCACATCTGGCATAGGAATGCCTGCTTGTTGCGCTTGACGTTGTACGGTGTTAAACAGCCATTGTTCCGCTTGATTGCGTGGTTGTTTAATCACTTCTGCGCCCACCGAACGCAATGCCATTGATTTCGACATAAACAACGAAATTAATGAACCTGCGAAACCAAACACAATGGATAGCACCAAAATCCCTGCGATGCCTTGACGTTCAATGCCTGTGAACTGAAAAACTAAATTCAGCACAATACCTAAAACAAAGGTAATAGCTAAGTTCATTATTAAAAATAAACCAATTCGTTTCATCATAAAAAGCGTTCTCCTATTTCTACGCAAATGTAAATTTGTTGTTAAAATGTGGTTCATCTTAACAAAATTCAATACTTAGACCACAAAATTTTGTAAAACTATGATTATTTCGTCATTTTTTTATCTGTTGTGGTAAAATCTAAGCACTTTTTTACTTTTACTGCTCGAGTGATTTATGTTGCCCCGTTTGAAAAATATCCCCCTGCTCAATCCGCTTGTGGCTGATTATTTAAGCGATTTAAAAGCACAATCTTTTGAGGGCGACATCGCCTCCAATTATGCCGACCGCTTAAGCCTTGCTACCGATAACAGCGTTTATCAAATGTTGCCGCAAGCGATTTTATTTCCAAAATCTGTGGCTGATGTGGTGCGTTTAACCAAATTAGCGCAAAAAAAATGCTATCAATCGCTCACTTTCACGCCACGTGGCGGTGGCACTGGCACCAATGGGCAAGCCTTAAATCACAACATCATTGTTGATATGTCGCGCCATATGACGGGCATTTTGGAATTGAACGTGGAACAGCGTTGGGTGCGTGTGCAAGCTGGCGTGGTGAAAGATCAATTAAACCAATTTTTAAAACCGCACGGCTTATTTTTTGCCCCCGAGCTGTCCACCAGCAACCGTGCGACCTTAGGCGGAATGATTAACACCGATGCTTCAGGACAAGGTTCTTTGCAATATGGCAAAACATCAGATCACGTTTTAGCCTTGCGTTCGGTGTTGATGAACGGTGAAATTTTAGACACAAGTGCGGTGAAAACAGACGGATTTTCAGAAAATCTGCAAAATTTAACCGCAGTTGGGCGCACATTACATCAAGAAATCTTTACTCGCTGTGCGGAAAAACGCAGCCAAATCATTCAAGATTTACCGCAGCTTAACCGTTTTCTCACAGGCTACGATCTGAAAAATGTGTTTAACGATGAGCAAACTGAATTCAACTTAACTCGCATACTCACAGGCTCTGAGGGCTCGTTGGCGTTTATTTGCGAAGCCGTTCTCGATCTCACGCCAATTCCGAAATATCGCACGCTGATTAACGTAAAATATGACAGTTTCAATGCGGCTTTGCGCAATGCGCCGTTTATGGTGAAAGCCAATGCGCTTTCGGTGGAAACTGTGGACAGCAAAGTGCTGGGTTTGGCGAAAGAAGACATTATTTGGCACTCGGTGAGCGACTTATTGAGCGAAGATGAGCAAAACCCAATTTTGGGCTTAAATATTGTGGAATATGCAGGCAATGATCCGCAAAAAATTCACGCACAAGTTAGCGCACTTTGCCAGCAACTTGATAGCAAAATTGCGCAAAAACAAGATAGCATTATCGGCTATCAGCTCACGTCCGACTTGCCGTCCATCGAACGTATTTACGCAATGCGCAAAAAAGCCGTCGGCTTGCTCGGCAACGCAAAAGGCTGGGCAAAACCAATTCCATTTGTGGAAGACACTTGCGTGCCGCCTGAGAATTTGGCGGATTATATTTTAGAATTCCGTGCGCTACTCGACCGCCATAATTTGCAATATGGAATGTTCGGACACGTGGACGCAGGCGTGTTGCACGTTCGCCCAGCTCTTGATTTAACCGATGTTGAGCAAGTGAAATTATTCAAACAAATTTCCGATCAAGTGGCAGAACTCACGCAAAAATATGGCGGTTTAATTTGGGGAGAGCACGGCAAAGGCATTCGTTCCTACTATGGCGAAAAATTCTTCACGCCAGAACTTTGGCAAGAACTACGCTATGTCAAATCGCTTTTCGATCCACAAAATCGCCTTAATCCAGGCAAAATTTGTACGCCATTAGCAAGCGATGCCGAGCTTTATCCTTTGCTTTCGCCAATGCGAGCCGATCAAGATCGTCAAATTCCAATTCAAATGCGTGAAGAATTTTCGGGCGCAATGAACTGCAACGGCAATGGGCTTTGCTTTAATTTTGATGAACACAGCATTATGTGTCCATCGATGAAAATTAGCAAAAATCGAGTATTTTCGCCGAAAGGGCGTGCGGCGATGGTGCGTGAATGGTTGCGTTTAATGGCGAATGAAAATGTGTCGCCTGACCAGTTGGAATTCAAAAAATCGGAAATGAAGCTGACCGAATTTGTGCAAAAAATCAAAAACAGCTTGAATAAAAACAAGGAATACGATTTTTCTCACGAAGTGAAAAGCGCAATGGACACCTGTCTTGCGTGCAAAGCCTGCGCCAGCCAATGCCCGATTAAAATTGATGTGGCGAGTTTCCGTGCCAAATTTTTCTATTTTTATCATCAACGTTATCTGCGTCCAGCAAAAGATTATGTGGTGGCAAATCTTGAATTGGCTGCGCCATTTATGGCGAAAGCCCCTGCGTTTTTCAACTTTTTTACCAAATTAAAGCCAGTGCAAAGTGCGGTGGAAAAAACCTTAGGAATGACGGATTTACCGCTACTTTCACAGCCGAATTTGCAACAGCAATTAGTGGAAATTGGCTATCAAGGCAAAAGCCTTGAACAGCTTGAAGCCTTATCGCCTGCAGAAAAAAGCAAATTGGTGCTGGTGGTGCAAGATCCGTTCACTTCCTATTATGATGCCAGCGTGGTGCGAGATTTTGTTGCTCTGTGCCAACATTTGGGCTTTCAGGCGCAATTATTGCCATTCAAGCCGAACGGTAAAGCGCAACACATTAAAGGCTTTTTGCGCCAATTTACTCGCACCGCAAAAAATCAGGCGGAATTATTAAATCGAATGGCGAAATTAGCTGTGCCGATGGTGGGCGTTGATCCTGCGATTGTGCTTTCTTATCGTGATGAATATAAAGAAGTGTTGGGCGAAAATCGGGGCGATTTCAGCGTACTTTGTGCGCACGAATGGCTCGGCGCACAACTGCAAGACGATGAGTTGAAAAATCGCTTCAAAACTGCGGTGCAAAACTCGACAGTTTTTGACCGCACTTCTGCGCCAGAAAATAGCGACACCGCCGAAAAAACGCCGTGGCATTTATTCTCTCACTGCACCGAAACCACATTTATGCCAACCAGTGGCAAAGAATGGCAACACATTTTCGCTGCTTTTGGCGAAAACTTGCAAGTTCAGTCAGTGGGCTGTTGCGGAATGGCTGGCGTGTTCGGACACGATATGGCAAATCAGCAAATGTCGCACGGCATTTATGCGCAATCTTGGGGTGCAAAATTGCAAGGCAAAACACCTGAGCGTTGTTTAGCCACTGGCTACTCTTGCCGCAGCCAAGTAAAACGGTTTGAACAATTTCAGCCGAAGCACCCAGTGCAAGCATTACTCACATTATTTACAAATTAACTTATTGAAATTAAAAGGAAAGCAACAATGACCGCAATTTGGACAAGACCATTTACTTTAGATGAACTCAACGAGGCTTGCCTTGGTTCGGCGGTGGCACATTTAGGCATTCAATTCAGCGCATTTGGCGATGATTGGCTTGAAGCCACAATGAAAGTGAATGAAAAAACAATGCAACCTGTCGGCATTTTGCACGGTGGCGTATCGGCGGCATTAGCAGAAACGGTCGGCTCGGCGGCAGGTTATATGTGCACCACTGGCGTACAACAAATCGTCGGGGCAGAAATTAACGCCAGCCATTTGCGCCCAGCATTTAAAGGCTCGCAAGTTACCGCTCGAGCCACCGCGGTTAAACTCGGGCGCACCTTGCAAATTTGGCAAATTGATATTTATAACGCAGAGGGAAAACTTTGCTGCGTTTCACGTTTAACAACTTCGGTGATTAACCCTAATGAATAACAAAATCGGTGTTTTGCTTGCCAATCTTGGCACGCCAGATGCGCCCACAGCGCAGGCGATTAAACCTTATTTACGCCAATTTTTGAGCGATCCCCGAGTGGTGGATTTGCCCAAATGGCGTTGGTTGCCAATTCTAAACGGCATTATTTTGCCCCAACGTTCAAAGCGTGTGGCAGAAAATTATCAAGCCGTGTGGACAGCACAAGGCTCGCCTTTGTTAGCCATTAGTCGCCAACAGCAAGCCGCATTGCAAAATTATTTTAATCAGCAAAATCAAGATGTTATTGTTGAATTAGGAATGACTTATGGCAATCCAAGCCTTGAAAGTGCGGTGCAAAATTTGCTAAATTCTGATGTGGCAAAAATCATCGTGTTGCCTTTATATCCGCAATATAGTAGCACCACCACCGCATCGGTGTTCGATGCATTTGCTGCAGCGTTGAAAAATACTCGCCACATTGTACCTTTTGAATTTATTCATTCTTATCATTTGAATGAAGATTATATTAATGCGTTGGCAAATTCCGTGCGCCAACAAATGCAAGACGATGAATTTTTGCTCTTTTCTTATCACGGTATTCCATTGCGCTATGAAGACGAGGGCGATTATTATCGAGAGCATTGCCGTCAAACAACATTGGCGGTGGTGGACAAGCTTGGTTTGTTGGAAACCCAATGGTCGATGAGCTTTCAATCTCGTTTCGGTAAAGAAGAATGGCTGCAGCCTTATACTGATGAATTTATGCAAAATGCCGCACAAAATGGTATTGAGAAATTGGCTGTCATCTGTCCAGGTTTTGCGACAGATTGCCTTGAAACCATTGAAGAAATTGATCAGGAAAATCGCCATTATTTTTTACAAAATGGCGGAAAAAGCTATCAATATATCCCCGCCCTCAACGCCACCCCAGCGCATATTGCGATGCTGGCGAAGTTGGTTGAAGCGAAGATGATGTAGGTTAATTCATCGAATTTTATGGGAGCGTGGCATATGCCTAGGTAAATTTCGCTCCCACTGCTTGCGTGGAGAGCGAAGAAAAGCATTTCCTTCCCCCTGTTTACGGGGGGAAGTGCCCGAAGGGCGATGGGGGCTAATAACGAGATTTTAAAAAATATTGCGAAAACACACCGCACTTTTGCCTCCCTCAGTCGCTTTGCGACAGCTCCCCCCGCAAGCTGTGGGGCGAAGAAAAGCAAAGATTGATTAGGGCATATCGCATATGCCCTTTGTGGATTTAGATGAGTGTTGTTATTTCTCTATAAAATAAAAAACCCGAACATTTGTTCGGGTTTTGTTTTTGGTTCTAATCGGAGGATTAGAAGAATACGCGTAAACCTACACCATATTCATTGTCTTTTGTATATGTTGGCTCTGCACCTTCATTCGCAGTTTTAGTACGTTTGTGAGCATATTGAACATAAGTTACTACGTTTTTGTGTAATTTATAATCAACGCCAACTAAGTATTTATTTATAATTTCGCCAGTTTCACCACTGTCAATATCTTTAACTTGATCACGTTCCCATTGTGCATATACACGAGATGGTTCAGTTACTTGATAGCTTGCTTGAAGAATTGTGTAACGACCTTTGTGAGGTGTAAGTTCTTTTGCTGGATTAGTGTTAGGTACATCACGCTCATCTTTACGTTGACCGTAAGTGAAGTTTACGTTAGCTGGACCATAAGTATAACCTGCGTGAACAGCCCACTGTTTGTTTTTAGTAGCTGTACGAGTTGCATCGATATCATAGTTATCTTGGCTATAAACTGCCGCGAAATCTAATGCTTGAAGATCGTCTAATGCGTAGTTATAGAATACTGACGCGGCATAACCATTTTTCAATGTATCTTCACGACCAGCTTTGCGATCTTTGCTTGCATCACCAAATAAATAGTCTAAACCAAAGCTTAAACCGTTGAATTCTTTAGAACGGAATTTGATTGATTTATCCGCACCTGTTGTTAATGGGTTTAATTCACCACTGTTGTAATAACCGTTATCTTGAACAACATCATCAGCACCAGTTGTTTGACGACCGAAACTTAACGCACCCACGTCAGCGTGTTGGAAACCAGCGTATAAACGTTTAGTTTTTAATGAAGTGTCGAAATCGCTGCTCGCTAAATCAACACGGTAGCCTAAGAATGCGCCTAAACCGTTGCCTAAATCTTGGCTTGCTTTAATTTCTACACGAGAACCGTCATTGATTAAGTCGCCACGTTGATCGTTAGCAACACGGCCTAAAAATGCACGGAAAGAACCGCTTAATTCTACTTTTGCACCATCTTGTTCATAAACTACGGCTGCGTTTGCTGTGCTTACTGCTGTAGCTGCTGCTGCCGCTACTGTTAATGCTACTAATGTCTTTTTCATAATGTCATTCCTTATCAGAATTTATTGTTATAACAACCAAGATTTGAACTTTTTCAATCAAAAAATGTCAAATCCGCTTCTTGAAAAGCAAGCTCATATTGCCAAAGAAACTTTTTTCCGTCAACTCTAAATCAGAAGATTTTTTCAAATGATGACGGAGATCACATTTTTTACGAGAATTAGCTTAAAAAATAAACAGCACACCTATTTTAAAGCCCAAAGTGCGGTGCAAAATTTCATCATTTTTAACGATTTTCATTAATTTTCTACGGTTTTAATCCAAAAGAAGAAGAACCAATATTTCACGATTAATAAAAGAATAATCAATACTTTAGCATAAATCACTGGGGTGAAGTAAAAGCCAATCAGCAACATCGTGGTTGAGAGCGTTAAAATAGAGATTTTCGCTTTCATACTTAAAGCTCGTTGTTCATCAAAAGATTTGAGATGTTTTTGATAAAGCTGGGTTTGCATAAACCATTGGTGCAGCTTGGGCGAGCCTTTGGCAAAGCAGTAAAGTGCGCACAGTAAAAAAGGTGTGGTGGGCAACAGCGGCAGCACTGCTCCGACCAGCCCTAAAGCGACACATAAAAAGCCGAGCAAAATATAAATTGGTTTCATTTTTTTCCTTAATTAATGCTTAAGATTGCGCTTTTACTGCATTTTTCGACTTGATTTGCTAAAATCCGTCCCAATATCAACAAAACGAACAATCCCTTTTTAAAGGAAAAATTATGACAAATCCCTTACTAGAAAACAACTTTCTCCCGCCTTTTTCACGCATTGAGCCGCAACATATTCAACCTGCCATTGAGCAATTAATTCAAGATTGCCGTGCAGTTACAGAACAAGTGTTAAAACAACCGCACTTTACGTGGGAAAATTTCTGCGAGCCACTTTCTGCTGTAAACGACCGTTTGAGCAAGGCGTGGTCGCCTGTGGGACATTTAAATGCGGTGAAAAATAGCGCAGAATTGCGTGAAGCCTATCAAGCGTGCTTGCCGATGTTGTCGGAATATGGCACTTGGGTGGGGCAACATCAGGGGTTGTATCAAGCCTATTTGAGCTTGAAAAACAGCGCAGAATTTGCCACCTACAGCGTGGCGCAGAAAAAAGCGATTGAAAACAGCTTGCGTGATTTTGAATTATCGGGCATTTCTCTGCCAGCCGAGCAACAAAAACGCTATGGCGAAATCGTGGCTCGTTTGTCGGAGCTTAATTCGCAATTTAGCAATAATGTGCTTGATGCCACAATGGGCTGGGAAAAAGTGATTACTGACGAAGCCGAGCTTGCAGGCTTGCCTGAAAGTGCATTACAAGCGGCGAAACAATCGGCGCAGAGCAAAAATGTGGACGGTTTCCGCTTTACCCTTGAATTTCCAAGCTATTTGCCTGTAATGACTTATTGCGAAAATGCAGACTTGCGTGAAGAAATGTATCGTGCTTTTGTTACTCGAGCTTCCGATCAAGGCGTGAATGCTGGTAAATGGGATAACTCTGACGTAATGGAAGAAATTTTGCGCTTACGAGTGGAATTGGCGCAATTACTCGGTTTTGAGCATTATACCGATTTATCGCTTGCCACCAAAATGGCAGAAAATCCGCAGCAAGTATTAGATTTCCTTGAAAATTTAGCCAACCGCTCAAAAGCACAAGGCGAAAAAGAATTAAGCGAATTACAAGCATTCACCAAAGAAAATTTCGGCGTGGAAAATTTAAATCCGTGGGATATTTCATTCTACAGCGAAAAGCAAAAACAAGCGTTGTATGCCATCAACGATGAAGAACTTCGCCCTTATTTCCCTGAAGATCGCGTACTTTCAGGTTTATTCGAGCTTATTCGTCGCATTTTCAACATTCGCGCAGTGGAACGTTTTGACATAGAAACCTATCACAAAGACGTGCGTTTCTTTGATTTAATCGACCACAACGACAACCTGCGAGGCAGTTTTTACCTTGATTTATATGCACGAGAACACAAACGTGGTGGCGCGTGGATGGACGATTGTATCGGGCGCAAACGCAAAACCGACGGTTCAATTCAAAAACCAGTGGCGTATTTAACTTGTAACTTCAATGCGCCTGTAGGCGACAAACCTGCGCTGTTCACCCACGATGAAGTAACTACCCTATTCCACGAATTCGGACACGGTATTCATCATATGCTCACTCAAATCGACGTGGGCGATGTGTCGGGCATCAACGGTGTGCCGTGGGACGCAGTGGAATTGCCAAGCCAATTTATGGAAAACTGGTGCTGGGAAGAAGAAGCCCTTGCCTTTATTTCAGGACATTTTGAAACAGGCGAACCGCTACCAAAAGAAAAATTAAGCCAATTAATTAAAGCGAAAAATTTCCAAGCGGCAATGTTTGTATTGCGCCAATTAGAATTTGGTTTGTTCGATTTCCGCTTGCACCACAACTACCAAGCAGGCAAAGCCAACCAAATTTTAGACACCTTAAATGCGGTGAAAAAACAAGTTTCAGTGATTAAAGGCGTTGATTGGGCTCGTGCGCCGCACAGTTTCAGCCACATTTTCGCAGGCGGCTACGCAGCAGGTTATTACAGCTATTTGTGGGCTGAAGTGCTTTCGGCTGATGCTTATTCTCGCTTTGAGGAAGAAGGCATTTTTAATGCAGAAACAGGGCTATCTTTCCTTGATGAAATCTTAACTAAAGGCGGTTCAGAAGAACCGATGGTGTTGTTTGAACGCTTCCGTGGCCGCAAACCAACGCTTGATGCGTTACTCCGCCATAAAGGCATTCAAGCCTAATAATTTACAGGGTGAGCAAGTTATTGCTCGCCTTTTTATTTCAATCAATCATACAAATAAGGAGTTTTTATGAGCATTTTAGTAACTGGTGCGTCGGCTGGTTTCGGCAAAGCAATTTGCGCTGCTTTAGTGAATGCTGGCTACAAAGTCATTGGCGCAGCTCGCCGTTTAGACAAATTAGAAGCCTTAAAAGCTAAGTTAGGAGAGAATTTCTATCCACTACAAATGGACGTATCAAAAACCAATGAAATTGACACCGCACTTTCCAGCCTGCCTACGGAATGGGCGAAGATTGATTTGCTCGTCAACAACGCTGGACTGGCTTTAGGCTTAGAAAGTGCGCAAAAAGCCCATTTCGATGATTGGCTGACAATGATCAACACCAACGTGATCGGGCTAACTTATCTCACTCGTCAAATCTTGCCAAAAATGGTGGAACGCAATCAAGGACACATCATCAACCTTGGCTCAATCGCAGGCACTTACGCTTATCCAGGTGGCAATGTTTATGGTGCAACCAAAGCATTCGTGAAACAATTTAGTCTAAACTTGCGTGCCGATCTCGCTGGCACGGCAGTGCGAGTAACCAATGTCGAACCTGGGCTTTGCGGTGGCACGGAATTTTCTAACGTCCGCTTCAAAGGCGACGACGAAAAAGCCGCCAATTTATACAAAGGCGCAAACGCAATTCAACCCGAAGACATCGCCAACGCCGTGCTTTGGATCTACCAACAACCAAAACACGTCAACATCAACCGCATCGAAATAATGCCAGTTTCGCAGAGTTTTGCGCCGTTGAATGTGGCGAAAGAGTTGTAAACAAAGAAGAAAATTATACTAAGAAAAAAGCACTTAAGTGCTTTTTTCTTTTTACCCGAGTTGAATAAATTTTAGTATCGTTCTTAACCAAATAAAAATAACACTATCAAGATCTTATTATCTATGATAAAAAGAATTTATGTGCTTTCTCTTCATGGTGGAAAAGATGAATACAAATCGCAACTTACTTTGGCTGATTACTTTCGCCGCCGCCGCAATTTTAATGATTACGGGCGGTTTGCGCTTGTCGATGGGATTATTCGTGCAGCCGTTGTTACATAGCACGCCGTTGACAATTACCACCATCAGCCTTGCAATGGCGATTTTGCAATTAATGTGGGGCGTGTCGCAACCTGTTACAGGTGCACTCGCGGATCGCTTCGGGGCATATCCTGTGCTAATGTGGGGCACATTATTGCTGGCTTTGGGCTGTGCTTTAACGCCATTATTGCCAAGTGAATGGGGCATTATGCTGACGATTGGCGTACTAATTGCGTTTGGTTCGGGGGCTGGTAGTTTTTCGATTTTAATTAGCTTAATCAGCAATCGCTTGCCGCCAGCAATGCACGGAATGTCCTCTGGCATTGTCAATGCAGGCAGTTCATTTGGTCAATTTATTTTTGCCCCTTTAGTGCAAGGGTTAATTTTAATTCCAGCTATAGGTTGGGAAGGTGCAATGTATGTACTTGCTGGCGTAAGTTTGCTGGTGCTACCGCTGTCTTACTGGCTGTCTAAAGATCAAAATACACCTCAAAGTGCGGTGAAAAATTCGCAAGTTTCTGCGACAGCTGACGAGCAAAGTCTAAAACAAGCGGTATGGCAAGCATTCAAAGATAAAAGCTACATTTTAGTGCATTTGGGCTTTTTCACCTGTGGTTTTCACATCGCCTTTTTGGTTACCCATTTGCCATCGGAAATCGCATTATTTGGCTTAAAAGCCCAAGTAGCTTCGTGGGCACTTGCTCTCATCGGCATTTCTAACATTTTCGGCAGTCTATTTATTGGCTGGTGCGTCAGCCGTTGGCGTAGCAAATATATTTTGTTTTATATGTACAGCTCTCGAGCCTTAATGATTGGCGTCTTTTTACTAATGCCACCAACCGAACTCACCTACTATATTTTCGCCGTTGGTTTAGGCTTAACTTGGCTTGCCACCGTGCCGCCCACAGCAGCAACCGTAAGCAAATTATTCGGCGTGCGTTATCTTGCCACGCTATTCGGCTTAACCCTATTAAGCCATCAAATTGGCGGATTTTTCGGTGCATATCTCGGCGGTTGGGCGGTAAATAATTTCGGGGATTACAGCTTTATGTGGTATGCAGATATGATTTTAGCCGCACTTGCCGCTTTATTATGTTTACCGATTAAAGAACAAAAAGTCGTGCGATTAGTTTCGTCTAATGCATAAAAAAACAGGCGATTTTTTCAAGCAATATATTAACTCACAGGAAGTCGCCTAAATATCTTTGAGAAATGCGTAAATAAGGCTAAAATAAGGGATTATTTTTGATTAAATTCCCGTTAAAACGGAAAACATAATAGGTAAAAACGTGAATATTCAAACTCTTTTATCCGATAAAATTCAACAAGCAATGATCGCCGCTGGTGCGGAACAAAATGTCGAGCCTGCGGTTCGTCAATCAGGCAAGCCACAATTCGGCGATTATCAAGCCAATGGCATTATGGGGGCAGCTAAAAAACTCGGTTTAAACCCAAGAGAATTCGCTCAAAAAGTGTTAGATCAGGTTGAATTGGCTGGCGTGGTAGAAAAATTAGAAATCGCCGGCCCTGGTTTTATTAATATTTTCCTTGATAAACAATGGCTTGCCGAAAATGCGTCTGAAGCCTTAACTGCAGTGAATTTAGGCATTAAAACCGAAAAAGCACAAACCGTAGTGCTGGATTATTCTTCGCCAAATGTGGCTAAAGAAATGCACGTTGGGCATTTGCGTTCTACGATTATCGGCGATGCGGTAACTCGTGCCTTAGAATTTATGGGGCATAAAGCCATTCGTGCCAACCACGTTGGGGATTGGGGTACGCAATTTGGTATGTTGATCGCTTATTTGGAAAAAATGGAAAATGAACACGCCAGCGAAATGGAATTAAGCGACCTTGAAGCCTTTTATCGTGCGGCAAAAGCACATTATGACAGCGATGAAGCATTTGCTGAAAAAGCCCGCGGCTATGTGGTGAAATTGCAAGGTGGCGATGAATATTGTTTAACGATGTGGAAAAAATTGGTGGATATGACAATGTCGCAAAACCAGTTAAATTATAATCGCTTAAACGTTACCTTAACCGAAAAAGATGTAATGGGTGAAAGCCTGTATAATCCAATGTTACCTGGGATCGTCGCTGACTTGAAAGCTAAAGGTTTGGCAGTGGAAGACGATGGTGCTTTAGTGGTTTATTTAGACGAATTTAAAAATAAAGATGGCGATCCGATGGGCGTGATCGTGCAGAAAAAAGACGGTGGTTTCCTTTATACCACCACCGATATTGCGGCGGCGAAATACCGCTACGAAACCTTACACGCTGATCGTGCCTTGGTCTTTTCGGACACTCGCCAAAGCCAACATATGCAACAAGCGTGGTTAATTACCCGCAAAGCAGGTTATGTGCCAGAGAGTTTCAGCCTTGAACATCAGAACTTCGGTATGATGCTGGGCAAAGATGGTAAACCGTTTAAAACTCGTTCAGGCGATACAGTAAAACTGGCTGATTTGCTTGATGAAGCGGTTGAGCGTGCCACTCAATTAATTGCACAAAAATCTACCGCACTTTCCGATGAAGAAAAAGCAGCGGTGATTGAAGCGGTAGCGATTGGCTCGGTGAAATATGCAGATTTGTCTAAAAATCGCACGACAGATTATGTTTTCGACTGGGATAATATGCTGAGCTTCGAGGGCAACACCGCACCTTATATGCAATATGCTTATACTCGAATTCGCTCGATTTTCAGCAAAACTGCGGTAGATTTCACCGCACTTTCGGCGGCAAAAATGCAATTAACTGATGATAAAGAACGTGCGCTAGCGTTGAAATTATTGCAATTTGAAGAAGCAGTACAAACCGTGGTTAAAGACGGCACACCACACGTTTTATGTGCTTATTTATATGAATTGGCTGGCGTATTCTCTAGCTTCTATGAACATTGTCCAATTTTAAATGCGGAAAATGATGTTAAACTCAGCCGCTTAAAATTAGCCAAATTAGCCGAAAAAACCTTAAAACAAGGTTTGGATTTACTCGGCATTAAAACAGTAGAAAAAATGTAATTTCTCGCTTACAATTTTTCACTGAATGTTTTCGTTTCATCTTTTTTAATAAGGAAAAATTATGATTAAACGCACCGCACTTTCAATGATTTTGGCTTCTACACTTGCTCTTTCAGCTTGCCAGGAAGATGAAAAAAATAAAGCGAATGCCAGCAAAGCCGCCCCAGCTGAGCAAAATGTTGCACAGCTAAAAGCTGATTTGGAAAAAGCACAAGCGGAGCTGAAAGAAACTCAGCAAAAACTTGAAAAAGCACAATCTGGCATTCCGAGTTTAATCGTGAAAGAAGTGGAAATTCTTGAAGAAAAGGAAGAGTTCACTCGTGAAAAACCTGCTGATGCTAAAGAAGATGACTATTTCTTACTCGAAAGTAGCTTAGAGTTTAATGTCAATGCCGTTGAAACTGATTATCCTTGGATCAATGATTTGCTTTATGGCGAAATGATTGATGATATTGAAGAAGATGGCGATGCAGTTGATGGAGCGGAAACGAAAAAAGCTCAAAAAGCCAAAGATCCTAATGCCTCACCGAAAGAGCAATTTATCGCACAGGTGAAAGATCACTATGAATATGCCTTAGATCAGACCAAAAATTTTGAAACCTTTGGTTATGAATATTATGAGTCGATGAGCTATAGTGGGCAACGCAACTATATTCTTAGCTTTGCACACAGCGCTTATATTTTCTCTGGCGGTGCGCACGGTATGAACTGGACAAACTATATTAATATTGATGCCGAGAAAAAAAGCATTATTCGTTTAAATGATTTGGTCGAGCCCAAAAAACAAGATGTGTTAAAATCGTTGCTATGGGCTCATTATGTTGATCGCAAACGTGAGCAAGGCATTGAAGATGAAGCGGAATATGATACCCAATTCGACGATCTCACCATTTCCGAACAATTTTATTTCACTTCAGACGGAATTTCTTTCGTTTACCCACCTTACGCCATCGGCACTTATGCTGAGGGAGAAATTACGTTAACCGTAAATTGGGATGAAGTGAAAAATATTGTTACCCCAAACTATATGTGGTGGGAATAAAAACGACATAAAAATACACCGCACTTTAAGCTATTATTACCGAAATCCTGGCTAAAAATGACTTAAAGTGCGGTATTTTTTTGACTATTTTTTGCTAGGCTTTTGCCTACTTCACCCGCTATTCAGCTTCTAAAACAGCCAGCAAAGCTGAACCAAAAGGCTCTCGCCAATTTCGCATCAGATCAGGTAATTTTTCAGGATTTTTTTGTTTTAACCAAAGCCACGTCATCAAGCTTTCTAGGCTACGTTTGCTGGCAATCACTTCTGGGGCAAGGTTTTCTGGGGCGATTTCTCGCAATTTTTGTTGGATTGCTTTCAACGCTTTTTTATAGCGAGGATCGTCGCTTAATCGCACAATCGGTGCAGGATATTCGCTTTCATCAAAGCGTTTGGCTTGCTCGACTAATTGCAACATTTTTTTGCCGTGAATACGTACTTCGTGTGGGTTTAGTCCCATCGTCAATAATTCTGACGTATGCTTCGGATTATTTTTTGCCACCAGCCACAGATTTTCGCCACGCACCACGAAATTTAACGCAAGATCTCGCTTAACCGCTTCTTCTTGTCGCCATTTTGCTAATAATTTTAAACACATTAATTCTTCTGACGATAACTTTGCTGCGTTTGGAATGGTGTAATAAGCCTGTTCGGCAGACTTCGTCTTGCTCTGTTTTTCCAACAATAATTCGCAATCAAATTGCACCGCACTTTGCCACGGCGTTTGCGCTAAGGCTTGTGCCATTTTGTGATAAAGTGGCAATAAATACCACACATCAGCTGCCGCATATTCTAATTGTTTGGCAGAAAGCGGACGAGCCAGCCAGTCGGTGCGAGATGCCCCTTTGTCAATTTCTAACGCAAAATAATGATTAATTAATGTGGCTAATCCTGTTGAATTGGGGAAATTTAGAAAATTTGCCATCACTTGTGTATCCCACATTGGTTGCGGTAACTGTTTGAAATAATGTAGAAAAACTTCTAAATCTTCATAACAAGCGTGTAATGCTTTAATTACATTTTGATTAGCAAGCAAGGTGATAAAAGGCGAAAAATCGCTGATTTCAGTCGGGTCAATTAGACTCACCTGCTCGCCATCATAAAGTTGGATTAAGCCCAATTTAGGGTAATAGCTACGCACTCGTACAAATTCTGTATCTAATGCCACCACCGTCTTTTGTTGTGCTTGTTCACAGGCTTGTGCTAAACCTTGATTATCGGTAATCAGCACAAACTGCGGTTTATTTTGAATTTCTTTGATCATTTTTCTGTGTTACTAATAAAATAATGCACGCTTAAAACGTGCATTAAAATCAAATGGTTAATCTTAATTTTCGGTTCGTTTTGCCAATTCTTCTTCACGCAACACTCGGCGTAAAATTTTGCCCACATTGGTTTTAGGCAATTCATCACGAAATTCAATATCTTTTGGAATTTTATAACCGGTTAAATGTTGGCGACAATGTTGGCGCAATTCATCTCGAGTTAAGCTATCATCTTTTTTCACCACGAAAATTTTAATCGTTTCGCCCGAAACTTCATTCGGCACACCAATAGCGACCACTTCAGACACTTTATAATTCAACATTACCACATCTTCGATTTCATTTGGATAAACATTAAAACCTGAGACCAAAATCATATCTTTTTTGCGATCCACAATGCGTAAAATGCCCGTTTCCGACATCACCACAATATCACCTGTGGCAACCCAACCGTCGTGCAAAATTTCTGCAGTGGCTTCAGGGCGTTGCCAATAACCTTGCATCACTTGTGGGCCTTTCACCCACAACTCGCCTGCTTCACCCAACGGAGCTTCTGAACCATCATCTTTGATAATTTTAATATCGGTGTTTGGCACAGGCACGCCGATACTACCGTCGTGCACTAAGCAATCTACTGTAGAAGCCGCCACCAGCGGTGAACATTCGGTTAAGCCGTAGCCCTCAATAATATTACAACCCGTTAATTCGTGCCAGCGTGTTGCAACAGCTTGTTGCACTGCCATTCCGCCACCAACGCTTAATTTTAAGGCAGAGAAATCAACTTCCTTGAAATTTTCGTTATTTAACAAGGCATTAAATAAGGTATTCACACCTGTAATTGCAACAAATTGATGTTTTTTCAGCTCTTTCACAAAGCCGTCAATATCTCTCGGATTGGTGATAAGTACCGCTGTAATCCCCAATTCTACGAATAAAAGGCAGTTAGCACTCAAAGCGAAAACGTGATACAACGGTAACGGTAAAATCGCTTTGCGTTGACGACGATTATCGCCCACAAATGGCTCAGCAATCCAACGTGCTTGCATCACATTCGCCACCATATTGCCGTGCGATAACATCGCCCCTTTTGCGACACCTGTTGTGCCGCCAGTATATTGCAAAAATGCCAAATCTTGCGGCTCTAATTCAGGGCGAACATATTGACGCATTTTTCCCACATTTAGCACTTCACGGAATGTAACAGCGTGTGGCAATTTGTATTTCGGCACTAATTTTTTAACGTATTTCACCACAAAATTAACCAAAGTACGCTTACCAAATGACAGCTGATCACCCATTCGAGTTAAAATCACGTGCTTAACTGCGGTGTTAAAAACCACTTTTTCGAGCGTTGAAGCAAAATTTGATACCACGACAATCGCTTTTGCACCGCTATCTTGTAATTGATGTTCAAGTTCACGTGGCGTGTAGAGCGGATTGACGTTGACCACCACCATTCCTGCTCGAAGCACACCAAATAAAGCGATAGGATATTGTAACAAATTCGGCATCATTAACGCCACGCCATCGCCACGTTGCAACTTCAATTCATTTTGCAAATAAGCGGCAAATGCTCGGCTACGTTCTTCTAATTTGCGGAAAGTCAGCACTTGCCCCATATTGATGTAAGCTGGACGGTCTGGGTGTTCTCGTACCGCATTTTCAAACATTTCTAATAAATTGCGATATTTTGACGTATCAATTTCTTGCTCAGATCCTTGTGGATAATTCTGAAACCATAACTTTTCCATTATTATTCCTTACATTTTCGCCAACAGGCATTCAAATTTGTTAAATATATCATTAATGTAGCACATAACGCAATTTAGGTTCGACGTGCCAAAAACCGCCAAAACGCCCCCAGCCAAAACCTGCACCGAAACCGTAACCAAAACGGCTATCGTCAAAGTCATCTGGATCATAATAATATTCTTGCGTTAATCGCCATTGCTTAAAATTTTGTGCATTTACCACAGGATATTGGTAATCCGCTTGGTCGATCTTGCCTTGTTCTTTGCCTGTGAGCGTGCCTTTTACGGTAATATATTGCTCTTTCAAACTTTCAGGATCGACAAACCCATTTAAATAAGCAATGAAACGCCCGTCGGTGCTACTATCTAATACTGGTTTGGCAGAATAATAAGACACAGGCAAGCTGATAACTTCAATTCGAGTTTGATTTTTCAAGGCGGTGGCGTTCAAGACTTTGCCTGCTAAACGCACCGTTTTACACTGGCAAGCATAATGATCTTCTTCAATTTTTTGCAAGGATTGAATGGTAAATTCATCTCGCTCCAGCCCCTGTGGCGGATTAACACAGCCACTCAAGCCCAAAATACTGAAAAGTGCGGTGATAAAAAAGACACTTTTTTTCATAATGCGCTCCTATTCAACTTAAATTATTCTCGACCTGGCAATTTTTTCCAAGTAACTTCATTACGTAAATAAACAGGCTCAATTTCCACCGCACTTATCACTTGCTTCTGCGCCCACATTGGCAATGCCAGTGTCAACATATGTTTAGCTGATGGCAAATGAATTTGGCTTGCTTGCCCCAAATCGGCTAATTGCGGATATGCCTGCCAGCCAGTACCAACCGTCAACCAATCGCCTTGAAGATTGGCTAATTGCTCAGTTAATTTTTCAGGCGAACAAACTTGCTCGGCAATCATTTCATTCCATTGCAAAAACTCACCAAATTCTGACCGCACTTTTTCTGCTTTTAACTGCGAAAAATATACTTCGTTCATTCGAGCATCAATCGCGCAAAGTACTTGTTCAGCCTGATATTGCTCATAAGCGGCTTGTGCCATTGCGGTTAAATTCGATACGGCAATCACCGGCAAATCGGCACCAAATGCCAAACCTTGAGCGATGCCAGCTCCCACTCTCACACCAGTGAAACTCCCTGGTCCACGACCGAAAACCAAAGCATCAACTTGATTTAATCCAATAGCTGACTGAGCCAAAATTTCGTCCACCATTGGCAAAATTCGCTTAGTATGCGTGCGCTGCGCCATTTCATCAAAATGCGTGATTTCGCCCTTGTGCAACAACGCCACCGAACAGGCTTCGGTGGAAGTATCAAGAGCAAGAAATGTTATATTATTCATTATTCAACCTACATTAAATTTTGCTTATTTTACGCAATTTTACTGCGTTATGCACTATTTCAGCCCTATTTCGCAAGGCTATTCGTACAACGGCGCATCAATTAGCTTTGTAATTCTGTTAAAAAATTGATGACTTTATTCAAATCTCTCGTGCGTTTTGCATTGGGCAGGCTTTTTAAAAAGGTTTCGCCATAAGCTCGATTGACTAAACGGCTATCGCACACGATCACAACGCCCTTGTCGCTCACATCACGAATTAACCGCCCTACCCCTTGTTTTAACGCAATTACCGCTTCGGGAATTTGAATATCGTTAAAGGGTTCGCCGCCTTGTAATTTACAATCTTCAATGCGAGCTTTCAGTAAAGGCTCATCTGGCGATGTGAAAGGTAATTTGTCGATAATCACCAATGAAAGGGCATCGCCTCGCACGTCCACCCCTTCCCAAAAACTACTGGTGGCGACTAGCACGCTATGTTTTTCTTTCAGAAATTGATCGAGCAACTTCGCTTTCGCACTTTCGCCTTGCAGCAAGATCGACAGCTGGCTGTGTTCACGAAAATATTCCGCCAAACCACGCATCATAAAATAAGACGTGCAAAGCACGAAACAACGTCCTTTATTCGCTTCAATCACAGGCAATAACATTTCGGCTAATTTGCTCAAGGTGTTTTGTTGATTACTACTTGGCAGAAATCTTGGCACGCAAAACATTGCCTGCTCAGGATAATTAAACGGGCTTTGCAACACTTGCTGCTCGGCATTTTGAATGCCTAAACGTTGGCAGAAATGCTCAAATGTACCACCAACTTCTAAGGTCGCCGAGGTGAAAATCCACGCACGCTCTTTATTGGCAATTTGCTCACCAAATTTATCGGAAACAGTCAATGGCGTGATGTGCAGACCAAATTGGCGGTTAAAAGTTTCAAACCAATAACAATAGCCCATTATGCTCGTGTCGGCTAGGCGTTTTAACTGATTTTTTACCGTGGCAATGCGTTCATAAATGCTATCTAAGGTTTGCGAACGACCAAGGGCAAGTTTAATTACTTCACTGGTAAATTCCAATTTTTCTTGCAAAATTTCAAAGCCTTTTTGCACCGCACTTTGGTTAAATAACTCCCGCCAGTTGCCACGCTGATTGCCCTCGCCCAGTAATAAACGAAAATCTTGCACCATTTTTAGTAGATGATCGGAAGCGGCACCAAGTTGTTGCATATCTTTCACTTCCGTGCGATAAACAATTTGTAAATCTTTACAAATATCAAAGAGTTGGCGTGAAGTTAGCGATTGCCCGAAATATTGGCTGGCAATATCTGGAAGCTGATGGGCTTCATCAAAAATGATCACTTCTGCATTGGGAATTAACTCACCAAAACCATTTTCTTTCACCGCCATATCCGCACAAAATAAATGATGATTGACTACCACCAAATCTGCTGCCAAGGCTTTTTTGCGAGCCAATGCCACGTAGCAATCGGCATAATGCGGGCAATCTGAACCAAGGCAACTCTCTGCTGTGCTGACCAACTGGGGCAAAATCGGGCTGTCTTCGGCTAATTCTGCACATTCCGATAAATCGCCTGTTTTCGTTGCGGTGTGCCATTTTTGTACTTTGCTTAAATCCACTAAAATGGATTTATCACCAGCCAACCCGACATATTTCACTTGTTCCAAACGCTCTAAGCACAAATAATTGGCTCGCCCTTTGAGTAAGGCAATTTTTCCTGAATAACTTAAGGCTTTTTTAATCGCGGGCAGATCTCGCTTAAAAAGTTGATCTTGTAAGTTTTTTGAGCCTGTGGAGATAATAGTTTTCTTTTTTGCCAACAAGGCAGGGGCAAGATAAGCAAAGGTTTTGCCTGTGCCTGTGCCAGCTTCAACTACAAGTGCGGTCTTATTTTCGATAGATTTTTCCACCGCACTTGCCATTTCTAATTGGGCTTGGCGTGGACGAAAGCCTTTAATATGTTGGCTTAACTCGCCTGTTTCAGCAAAAACGTGAAGAATTTTGGATTGTTCAAACATTATGATTTATTTCATCGTCAATTTTGCGTTATATTGTAACAGAGCAACACAAGAAAAAGGAAAATTTATGAACATTGAATTGATTAAACAAATTAGCAATGGATTGGCTTTGTATCACTATAACGAAATCCCCGTAGTAGAACTCACCCACGCGGTGGGATCTGCCAAAATCGCTTTGCAAGGCGCACAATTATTAAGTTGGAAGCCCCAAAATACAAACCAAGATGTGTTTTGGTTAAGTGAAATTGAACCTTTTAAACAAGGCTCAGCAATTCGTGGTGGTGTGCCAATTTGTTTTCCGTGGTTTGCTAATGTAAAAGAACCAATGCACGGTTTCGCTCGCATTAAATTATGGGACTTGGCTGAATATCAAATCACCGATGAGCAAGTGGCATTGACATTTTTGTTACAAGAAAATGACATCAAAATCGCCAAAATAGAGATGCTATTCAGCAAAGAATGCGAATTAATTTTCACTAATTATCATCAAGAAAACGCTCAATTAGCCTTGCATAGTTATTTTAATATTGGCGATATTGAGCAAACAGTCTTACATAATTTACCAACAAAAACCTTTGATAAACTGACTAATCAATATGAAACCGTGCCTAGCCCACGCATTATTCGTGAAAATGTGGACTGTATTTATTCTGCCGAGAAAAGCCCGACATTAATTGAAGATCAGGCAAATCAACGAACCATTGAGATTGAGCATATTAATGCTTCAGATATTGTGGTGTGGAACCCGTGGCATAAACCGACAGGAAGTATGACAGAAACAGCTTACAAAACAATGGTTTGTGTCGAAACAGGGCGGATTAATCAATTTTTAGATGATCAACCTGTGCGTGTAAAAATTCGTGTAAAATAGACCGCACTTTAGGCTTAAATCCAGCCTAATTGAGTCAGTACTACAAGCCCAATGGAAGACACCAGCATTGAACCAAGGGTGGTAACACCGATAATATTGGCGACCGCCGTAGAATTGCCACCCATCGCTCTCGTCATCGCATAGGTTGCGGAAGCGAGCGGCGTGGTTGTGGTAAGGAAGATAATCCCCAAACTCATACCTTCAATGCCTACGGCTTTAGCAAGTATAATCATCAAAATTGGGGCGATAAATAGTCGCCCAATACTACTCAGCAGCTCCACATTGGAAAGACTTCCTTTGCCTATAAAAGATATTTTGGTAAATTTGCGGCAATCTATGGACGCGCCAATACAAATTAACGCCAAAGGCAAAGTAATATCCCCTAAATAATGCCCTGTAGTAACTAAAGGTTTAGGGAGTTCAATGTGCAACGCATTTACCAATAAACCTAAGCACAAGCCGATAATAATTGGATTTTTCAGTAATTTTTTGGCGATAATGAAAGTATTGGTTCTTTCTTCTGACAACGAACGTGTCAGCGTGATTACCGCTAGGGTGTTGTAAAGCAAAATAACCGATGCTGAATAAATCGAAGCTGGAGCAAGCACGATGTCGCCATAGGCGTTTAAACACAACGCAAGCCCTAAAATACTGGCATTGCTACGGTAAAAAGATTGCACAACAGTGCAACGTTCACGGCGTTCTTTAATTAATTTAGCCGCAAGAAATTCTCCCAAGCCATATAAAATCAATGTCCCGACTAAGCCTACACTGATAAGTTTAACTTGCGAACCATAATCCACTTCTCGCCCATAAACACTGAAAAATAACATTAGTGGCAAAGTTACATTAAAAATCACCTGAGTAGCTTGATCGCAAAAACGATCATTAATAACGCCACGTTTCATCAGCAACATACCAAGCAATACCAGCAAAATTGCAGGCAATGTTACGCTCAATGAAAAAAGAAAAGAAGAAAGAAATTGGCTATCCATAAGCACCTACGTTAAGGATAAGACTTTTTATGATTTTAGATCTGTTTTAAAAATGAGACAAGGGGGGATTTAAAAGTGCGGTGAGATTTTGTGGAGTTTTTGGTGATTTGGTTGGTTTTGAAATAAAAAAGCAAGCCTAGGCTTGCTTTTAGGGAAATAAGTTGTAAAAATATTAATTACTTCTCATAATTATTTTTAGCGAAATTTACGGCTAATCCGTTCTACAGTGGACTTAAAAAACTTTTCCATTTCGCTTGTGGTCATTTTAGTATGCTTTTGAAATTGATCAATTCGGTTAGATAAACCATTATAATTAATATGTGAGAATAATAAAAATCTTCACATAGTAAGTTAAAAGTGCGGTGGGTATTTGTAGAGTTTTAAATTATTGACTTTATTGCAAATAAACAAAAACCCCAGCCAATCGACTGGGGTTTATTTTGTTTTCTTTTCTTTAATTCTTGTTTTACTTTGATTTTATATGTTTGAAACCTGGCGGTGACCTACTCTCACATTGGGATACCCAACACTACCATCGGCATTACGGCGTTTCACTTCTGAGTTCGGTATGGAGTCAGGTGGGACCACCGCATTATCGCCGCCAAGATTATTCGGTGATGACTTTTGCGTTATTCTTTCGTCTTTGTTCTTTAAATTCGAAACAAGCTGTTCTGAAGTTTTTGTCTTTGTTTTATTTATTTTTTGTTTTTTAGTTTAACTTTGCTTTGTATTTTTGTTTGCTTTCTCTTTCCTGCGTCCGCTTTCAAAAACACTTGAGCGTTGTATAGTTAAGCCGCTCGGGCAATTAGTATCCGTTAGCTCAATGGCTCACACCACTTACACACCAGACCTATCTACGTCGTAGTCTTCAACAACCCTTACACACTTATAGTGTGGGAGAACTCATCTCAAGGCAAGTTTCGTGCTTAGATGCTTTCAGCACTTATCTCTTCCGCATGTAGCTACCCAGCAATGCTTCTGGCGAAACAACTGGAACACCAGGGATGCGTCCACTCCGGTCCTCTCGTACTAGGAGCAGCCCCTTTCAATTCTCCAACGCCCACGGCAGATAGGGACCGAACTGTCTCACGACGTTCTAAACCCAGCTCGCGTACCACTTTAAATGGCGAACAGCCATACCCTTGGGACCTACTTCAGCCCCAGGATGTGATGAGCCGACATCGAGGTGCCAAACACCGCCGTCGATATGAACTCTTGGGCGGTATCAGCCTGTTATCCCCGGAGTACCTTTTATCCGTTGAGCGATGGCCCTTCCATTCAGAACCACCGGATCACTATGACCTACTTTCGTACCTGCTCGACTTGTCTGTCTCGCAGTTAAGCTTGCTTATACCATTGCACTAACCTCACGATGTCCGACCGTGATTAGCAAACCTTCGTGCTCCTCCGTTACTCTTTGGGAGGAGACCGCCCCAGTCAAACTACCCACCAGACACTGTCCGAGACCACGTTTCGTAATCTTCGTTAGAACATCAAACGTTAAAGGGTGGTATTTCAAGGACGCCTCCAACAACACTGGCGTGTCATCTTCAAAGGCTCCCACCTATCCTACACATCAAAATTCAATGTTCAGTGTCAAGCTATAGTAAAGGTTCACGGGGTCTTTCCGTCTAGCCGCGGGTACACCGCATCTTCACGGCGATTTCAATTTCACTGAGTCTCGGGTGGAGACAGCCTGGCCATCATTATGCCATTCGTGCAGGTCGGAACTTACCCGACAAGGAATTTCGCTACCTTAGGACCGTTATAGTTACGGCCGCCGTTTACTGGGGCTTCGATCAGGAGCTTCTCTTGCGATAACACCATCAATTAACCTTCCAGCACCGGGCAGGCATCACACCCTATACGTCCACTTTCGTGTTTGCAGAGTGCTGTGTTTTTAATAAACAGTTGCAGCCAGCTGGTATCTTCGACCGGTTCAACCTTCAGCGGTAAACGCTTACAATCTACGCCGGCGCACCTTCTCCCGAAGTTACGGTGCTATTTTGCCTAGTTCCTTCACCCGAGTTCTCTCAAGCGCCTGAGTATTCTCTACCTGACCACCTGTGTCGGTTTTCAGTACGGTTTAGTAAAGCCTTTCGCTTAGTGGCTTTTCCTGGAAGCGTGGTATCAGTTACTTCAGTGCCGTAGCACCTCGTCATCACTTCTCGGCGTTAATGGAAGTCCGGATTTGCCTAAACTTCCCGCCTACCGGCTTAAACAGACATCCAACAGTCTGCTAACCTAACCTTCTCCGTCCCCACATCGCAGCTTTACCAAGTACGGGAATATTAACCCGTTTCCCATCGACTACGCTTTTCAGCCTCGCCTTAGGGGCCGACTCACCCTGCCCCGATTAACGTTGGACAGGAACCCTTGGTCTTCCGGCGAACGAGTTTTTCACTCGTTTTATCGTTACTTATGTCAGCATTCGCACTTCTGATACGTCCAGCAAGCCTCTCGACTCACCTTCATCCGCTTACAGAACGCTCCCCTACCCAACAGTCTTTCGACTGATGCCGCAGCTTCGGTGACTAGTTTTAGCCCCGTTACATCTTCCGCGCAGGCCGACTCGACTAGTGAGCTATTACGCTTTCTTTAAATGGTGGCTGCTTCTAAGCCAACATCCTAGCTGTCTAAGCCTTCCCACTTCGTTTCCCACTTAACTAGTACTTTGGGACCTTAGCTGGCGGTCTGGGTTGTTTCCCTCTTCACGATGGACGTTAGCACCCACCGTGTGTCTCCTGAGTATCACTCTTCGGTATTCGCAGTTTGCATCGGGTTGGTAATCCGGGATGGACCCCTAGCCGAAACAGTGCTCTACCCCGAAGGTGTCCGCTCAAGGCTCTACCTAAATAGATTTCGGGGAGAACCAGCTATCTCCCGGTTTGATTGGCCTTTCACCCCCAGCCACAAGTCATCCGCTAATTTTTCAACATTAGTCGGTTCGGTCCTCCAATTAGTGTTACCCAATCTTCAACCTGCCCATGGCTAGATCACCGGGTTTCGGGTCTATACCTTGCAACTCAAACGCCCAGTTAAGACTCGGTTTCCCTTCGGCTCCCCCATGAGGTTAACCTCGCTACAAAATATAAGTCGCTGACCCATTATACAAAAGGTACGCAGTCACCCTTGCGGGCTCCCACTGCTTGTACGCACAGGGTTTCAGGTTCTATTTCACTCCCCTCACCGGGGTTCTTTTCGCCTTTCCTTCACAGTACTGGTTCACTATCGGTCAATCAGGAGTATTTAGCCTTGGAGGATGGTCCCCCCATCTTCAAACAGGATTTCTCGTGTCCCGCCCTACTTATTGTTAGCTTAGTACCACCATTATGTTTTCGGATACAGGACTATCACCTGCTATGGTTGAGCTTCCCAGCTCATTCTCCTAACTAAATGGTTATCACTAACGGCTCCTCCGCTTTCGCTCGCCGCTACTCACAGAATCTCGGTTGATTTCTTTTCCTCGGGGTACTTAGATGTTTCAGTTCTCCCGGTTTGCCTTGTTAAGCTATGTATTCACTTAACAATAGTGGGTTCTTCACCCACTGGGTTTCCCCATTCGGATATCTTGGGTTAAACGCTTCTTATCAACTCACCCAAGCTTTTCGCAGATTAGCACGTCCTTCTTCGCCTCTGATTGCCAAGGCATCCACCCTGTGCGCTTAGTCACTTAACTATACAACCTCAAATGTTTTCACTATTTAATTATTCAATTAGACAATCTCACACTCAAAGCGAATTAAATTAAACTAAACACTTAGCTGCTTTTGTTCAGCTAAGATTTTTTTCGACAAATGGTTAGTTTGCCTTTCTTACTCAGACTTTTTCGTATTCTTACTAAAGTTGCTTTCGCTTCTCGTTCTGAACTTGAAAGTCTCTTCAGTTTTTCAGCTTGTTTCCAATTTTTTAAAGAACAGTCGATAACATTTTCATATCATCATTAGTGAATATTCTGTGTTTTTGATGTTATCTTCAGATTTAATCGTTAATTTCATCTGCTGATGTCATTCAAAATACTCACTAATTATGATTGGTGGAGATAAGCGGGATCGAACCGCTGACCTCCTGCGTGCAAGGCAGGCGCTCTCCCAGCTGAGCTATATCCCCATCATAATGCCTTTTGATTTTCACTCATTCGCATCTGATTTTCTCATTTGCTTCACTTGAGTGGTGGGTCTGAGTGGACTTGAACCACCGACCTCACCCTTATCAGGGGTGCGCTCTAACCACCTGAGCTACAGACCCAAAAGGATTTCGGTTTATCTTGTTCTTAACTTGTCTATAATTATCAGTCAATCTGTGTGAGCGCTTGTCGTCGCCTAATTTTTGGTAAGGAGGTGATCCAACCGCAGGTTCCCCTACGGTTACCTTGTTACGACTTCACCCCAGTCATGAATCATACCGTGGTAAACGCCCCCCTTGCAGTTAAGCTATCTACTTCTGGTACAACCCACTCCCATGGTGTGACGGGCGGTGTGTACAAGGCCCGGGAACGTATTCACCGCAACATTCTGATTTGCGATTACTAGCGATTCCGACTTCATGGAGTCGAGTTGCAGACTCCAATCCGGACTACGATGCACTTTCTGAGATTCGCTCCAGGTCGCCCTTTCGCCGCCCTCTGTATGCACCATTGTAGCACGTGTGTAGCCCTACTCGTAAGGGCCATGATGACTTGACGTCATCCCCACCTTCCTCCAGTTTATCACTGGCAGTCTCCTTTGAGTTCCCGACCAAATCGCTGGCAACAAAGGATAAGGGTTGCGCTCGTTGCGGGACTTAACCCAACATTTCACAACACGAGCTGACGACAGCCATGCAGCACCTGTCTCAGAGTTCCCGAAGGCACAGAGATGTCTCCATCTCCTTCTCTGGATGTCAAGAGTAGGTAAGGTTCTTCGCGTTGCATCGAATTAAACCACATGCTCCACCGCTTGTGCGGGCCCCCGTCAATTCATTTGAGTTTTAACCTTGCGGCCGTACTCCCCAGGCGGTCGATTTATCACGTTAGCTACGGGCACCAGAGTTATACCCCAATCCCCAAATCGACAGCGTTTACAGCGTGGACTACCAGGGTATCTAATCCTGTTTGCTCCCCACGCTTTCGCACATGAGCGTCAGTACATTCCCAAGGGGCTGCCTTCGCCTTCGGTATTCCTCCACATCTCTACGCATTTCACCGCTACACGTGGAATTCTACCCCTCCCTAAAGTACTCTAGCGACCCAGTATGAAATGCAATTCCCAAGTTAAGCTCGGGGATTTCACATCTCACTTAAGTCACCGCCTGCGTGCCCTTTACGCCCAGTTATTCCGATTAACGCTCGCACCCTCCGTATTACCGCGGCTGCTGGCACGGAGTTAGCCGGTGCTTCTTCTGTAGTTAACGTCAATTACCAACTCTATTAAAATTGATACCTTCCTCGCTACCGAAAGAACTTTACAACCCGAAGGCCTTCTTCATTCACGCGGCATGGCTGCGTCAGGGTTCCCCCCATTGCGCAATATTCCCCACTGCTGCCTCCCGTAGGAGTCTGGACCGTGTCTCAGTTCCAGTGTGGCTGGTCATCCTCTCAGACCAGCTAGAGATCGTCGGCTTGGTAGGCCTTTACCCCACCAACTACCTAATCCCACTTGGGCTCATCTTATGGCAGATGGTCTTACGATCCCACCCTTTAATCTTCCGATTCTACGCGGTATTAGCTACAGTTTCCCGTAGTTATCCCCCTCCATAAGCCAGATTCCCAAGCATTACTCACCCGTCCGCCACTCGTCAGCAAAGTGCAAGCACTTCCTGTTACCGTTCGACTTGCATGTGTTAAGCCTGCCGCCAGCGTTCAATCTGAGCCATGATCAAACTCTTCAATTCAAAAAGTTTAATCGCTCAATATACTGCTTAGCTAAAGTTTACATATTACTTCAAAAGTAAAAATGAATTTCTAGTTTAAGCACCTATTAAGACTTCAAGTTTTAAATAATATTTTTAAAATCAAGTCAATCAACAAGTGCCCACACAGATTGTCTGATAAATTATTAAAGAACAAAAAAAAGTGGTCGGCGAGATAGGATTTGAACCTACGACCCACTGGTCCCAAACCAGTTGCGCTACCAAGCTGCGCTACTCGCCGACTTATCTTCATAAGTGAAGATGGGGTGGCTAATGGGATTCGAACCCACGACAACTGGAATCACAATCCAGGGCTCTACCAACTGAGCTATAGCCACCATATTTTCAATTAAGATTTTGCATTTAACCCCTGGCGCGCTCGACAAGATTCGAACTTGCGACCTTTGGCTCCGGAGGCCAACGCTCTATCCAACTGAGCTACGAGCGCACATTGCGTCGTTGCGGGGCGTATATTAATGATTTCGCTTAACCTTGTCTAGCACTTTTTGCAAAAATTTTTAGTTTTTTTGTTATTAGCTGTTAATTTGTTCGATTTGATTAGAATTTATTTATCATTCGATTATTTTATAGCTTATTCGTAAAATAATAGTAAGCATATCTCAATAAATTCACTTGACGCTGCCAACGTGTTGGCTGGCTCAATAAACGATAAAGCCATTCCAAATTCATTTTTCGCCATAATAAAGGCGCACGTTTCACTCGCCCAACAAAAACATCATAAGTGCCACCAACGCCCATATAAAGACAATCTGGATAAACTTCTTTAGCTTTTTGCATAAATGTTTCCTGCTTCGGTGATCCCATCGCCACACTGACAAATTTTGCACCAGATTGCTTAATTTCTTCAATTAATGCCTTTTCTTGTTGCGTAGAAAAATAGCCATTATGCACCCCAACCACATTCACACCCTGTGCCATCAAACGCTTAGATGTTTCAGCGACAACATCTTCTCGCCCCCCGACTAAAAATGTTGGCACTTTCAACTCGCTCGCTCGCCCCATTAATTCCAACCATAAATCCGCCCCTGCAATTCGTTCTAAAGATTGATAATGCGGAAATTTTTTCCTGAGCGAAAATATTAGGCTAATCCCATCGGCATATTTATAGTCTGCTTGTGAAATCAGCGCCTTTAATTCCTTATCCTTATCACACAGCACCACTTTTTCAGCATTTATAGCGATCAACAACCCCGTTTTAATTTCATTTTCATTCATCAAAAAATCAGCAAACACTTGCCGATTAGGCACAGCTAACAGCTCAATATCTCTAATAATTAATTTTTGCATTATTATTCCTTGAACGCATTTTTACGCTTTAATTTTAGGTATAGCCCCATTATTCCTTGCCCAATAACATAACACAAAATAAAAATCACACTCAAAAAAACAAAGCGTGAAATAAAGGCATCAATACCCTCTCTTACTAATACAGTGAGCGTAAATATATGGGCAAAACAATAGGATTTTAACACCGCACTTTGGCTGTGAAACGTACATTGTTTGGCGTAAAAATATAAACCATCAAATCCTTTTATGATTAATGCACTAAAAATTGCCCCTGCAATAATCATTGGATAACCGCCCATAATATAGAATGAGCCAATTAAAGTAGGGGAAATTGCCAAACCAGCATAATAATGTAATACCTCCCAAGTAAAATAATTGGCAGTATTCCATACTAAATCAGGTCGTTCCGCCCATAATGTTTTTGGAATATAAACATAAAAATCACGCACGATTGGCATTAAGCCTTGAAAATCAATACTTTTTTCATTTAATAAACGAGCCACATTTTCCCACGGTGAAAAAGTATCTCGAGTTAAATGTAGAAATCGAAATAAAATATCTTCATCAGCAAAACTTAAGCCATAGCGATATAAGGCTAAGCTAAACATTGCGAAAATACTAAACACACCGATGATGATTAATGAAAAAACTGAAATATAACCTTGCACAATGCCAATAAATAAAAACAACGCTGCCGCTAATGCAAGGTTTGCTCGAGTGCCGCCAATCACTAAATAACTAAATAATCCAAAGCCAAGCGAAAAAAATAAGAAACGCCACCACGCCTGTTTAGTTTGTTGTAAAAAATAAAAAATAAGCAACGCAGGTAAAAAGAAATAAAAGAAGCGTTTTAGCGCAACCCAATTTACTTGGGCTGAAAAAATTTGGTTATAGGCCGTTAATTTAAATAATAATAGACCATTTAATGAATAAAAAACCAACATTGAAATTAAACTTACTATTAATAAAGTATATGCCGTCGCCTTTGCACTTAAAGTTGAATTTTGTTGAGATAGGCTCACTATCTTAGATACGGTTGGCAACCTTGGATAAAAATTGCATTGATAGAAAAAATGATAAATTAAATAAAATCCAATGGACGTAAGTTGAGTTAAAAATAAAATTGAAAAAGATTGAAGCTGAATGTGATATTTGTACATTAAGCCCATAGAAAAAGGAAAGCCCAAATAAAATACAAGCACATAAACTAAGCTAAATAACAAATAGAAAGAAAAGCGATGCTTTTTAAATTCTCGCCACATTAAAGTAAAAATAATTAATAGCGATAAAATGTAAACTATGGATAATATCGTTAATTCATAAAATTCAAGCATTACTCACCTAGCGTACTAAAATTTGTTGTAAGACTTTTTGCCAGCCTTGAATAAAATAAGGATCAAAAAATTCAATACTTTCTTTATCAAGTGCGGTTAATTTTTGCTGAGTTTTTTCAATTTCTTGCGCATTAACGTTATCCAAGCATAAAAAAGGCACTTGATATAAATTCATATCATCAATAAACGTATTTTTGGGGTGCAACACCACTGGAATATTTAATTGCGTCAATATGCAAAGCGAACCAACCCCTTGCTGGCGATGAAAAATAAAATAAGCCACATCACATTGATTAAGCAAGGCTAAGTAATCATTAAATGGCATTTTTTCTGTTAAAATTTGCACCGCACTTTCAGCAAATAATGCCTTTGCAGCGGCTTTAACTTGCGCAATATAATGTGCATTATTTTCAGGATAACCCATTGGTATAATAATCCGAACATTCTCGCCTAGCTGTTGGCGAATATAATGCAAGGCATCTTGATGGCGATTTGATAAATCCCCAGAATTCCCCACTAATACGGTCAATGGCTGTGCTGTATTCTTGCTCACAGGCTGAAAATGTCGATCCATTTTACTCGGGAAATACACTCGTTCCGCATTCACATTCGGATTAATATATTGACGGAAATAGTGCAAATCGCCTTGATAACCTACAATAAATTTTAATTTTTTTTGAATAAAACGGCGCAAAGGATAAGCTAATTTAAATTTCCATTGAGTGCTATCTTGATGCAAATCCGCTCCCCAAATATGCCAAGTTAGACGCTCAACAGGCAATTTGCCCATTAAAATCGCCAACCAAATGGGGAAATTATATTGTCCGTGAAAATAAAAATGCACATCAGTTTGCTGTTGAGCAATGGCGACCACCGCTTTTGCAATTTGGCTTTTACTCGCATATTCTTCAATCTGTAATGATGGATATTCCGCCTCCAAGCTCTCGCCCACCAGCAAAAACTTCACCATCGCCACATCAGGCAATAACGGCTGCAATCTTTCGCTAAAAAATTGCAATATGGTGCGATTATGATGTGGAATATTTGCGCCCAGAATATGATAAATTTTCGTCATTGCATTCTCTTTTGATCATAGAAAAAAGCCGATAAACAGGCAAAAAAATACACAATATAGCACCACATATAGCCTTGCACCGCACCAACTGCGCCACTTTGTTGAATTAAGAAACTCGACATTCCCCACAACAACAATGCTTGCAATAATTCAGCCATAATATAACGCTTAACTCTCGCTTTGGCTAACCATAAATAACCAAAAACATAGCTGGCGACTTTAAAAATATCGCCAATTAATTGCCATAAAAACAGCGGTTTCATTGCTAAAAATTCTGCGTTGAATAGCCACAAAATCACCGTATCTTGCCATAAATAAATGAAAGCACTCAATAAAAATGCCACTGGAAAAACAAAAGATAAGGCTTTGCCCACTTCTTTTTTTAGCGCAACAGATGAATGTAATTTAGCAAAAGTAGGCAATAAATATACGGAAAATGCCGCGGTAATTAGTTGTAAATAGGCATCTGAAATTTTGCCCATCGCTTGCCACAAGCCGACTTGCTGCATATTTTCTAATTGGGCTAATTGATTGCGTAACAAAATGTAAATGACTGGAATGGTGCAAGCGGTGGCGAATGTCATCAAGCTAAATTGGCTTAATTTTTGCGCACTTTGGTGATCCCATTTTGGTTTTAATAGTGAAAAATGAAAAAAACTCGTCGATTTTACACCGCACTTTTGCGTTGCGTACATTTTCAAGCGAACATAAGCAGGCAAGTAAGTCCACACAGGCATTAACGCAAGCCCAATTAATGCACCTGAATAATCAAATTGCCACAATAGCAATAAAAAACTCATTGCGCCAAGCAAAATTCCGCCAATATTAACTAGCGCATAGCCTTTGGCATCTCGCTGCCCTTTTATTACTGCTAAAAAATAATAACTAATAGCAATGCCGAGTTGCAGGATTGCGGTGTAGCGAATGATGTTTTCAAAGCCCGATGTTTGGAATAAAAAAATGCTGATAGGCTCAGCCAAAAACCAGCCAAGTGCGGTTAAAAAAAGCGAAAAAATAAGAATAATCAGGCTTGATGTGCCTAAAAGAGTGGCTAATTTTTGTGGCTGTTCAGCATATTCTGCTACAAATTTGGTTATGCCGTTGAGCAAGCCCGCTCCCGATAACACGCTAAGCACGGTGAGCAACGTCATATAATTCGCTGCTTGCCCCAATCCATCAGCACCGAATGAGATAGCGATTAATTTGATTAATGCCAGCCCGACCAGCAATTTTACCGCGGTCGAAAAAGCTGTCCAAAAGGCGGATTGCGTTAGTGAGATTGCCATTTTGTCGTCCAAATACCGCAGGCATCAAAGCAGCTTTTTTGCGATAATAAGGAAAATGCTGCCGTGTCGGTAAAATCACGGAATAGTTTGTGTCCGACTAATAAAATCAGCACATCAGCTTGAAGTGCGGTGTGAAAATCCACTAATTTTGCCCTTTTAGCCAAGTCTGACGGCAAGTGCTGAATATGCGGTTCTACCAGCAAAAATTCGCCCTGATGCCATTGTGATAAAGTGCTCACAATTTTCAACGCAGGACTTTCTCGCAAATCATCAACATCAGGCTTAAACGCCAACCCTAAACAAGCCACCGAAATTTCATCGGGGCGACAATTTTTTGCCATTATCGCCTCGGCAATGGTGCTTTTCGCTTTTTCGATCACCCACTCAGGCTTATGATCATTCACTTCTCGTGCGCAACGAATTAATTTTGCCTGCGCAGGCGATTGTGCCACAATAAACCACGGGTCGACCGCAATACAATGCCCGCCAACGCCTGCGCTCGGTTGCAAAATATTCACTCTCGGGTGATGATTTGCCAAACGAATTAGCTCCCATACATCAAGATCTAATTGATCGCAAATCAAAGACAATTCATTGGCAAAGGCAATATTGACATCACGAAAGCTGTTTTCGGTTAATTTGCACATTTCCGCTAGGCGTGCCTGCGTCGCAATGCACTGCCCTTGCACAAAAATTCGATAAAAATCCACCGCACTTTTTGCGCAAGCGGGGGTTAATCCGCCGATAATTCGATCATTTTGTACTAATTCTCGTAACATTTGGCTTGGCAACACTCGCTCGGGGCAATAGGCAATGTGTATATCTGCTACGGTTTGCGGATTTAATAAATCAGGAAAAACTAAGTCTGGGCGTTCCATTTTCAGCCATTCGGCGACTTTTTCCGTCGTTCCCACTGGCACGGTAGATTCGACTAGAACCAAATTTCCCACTTGCAATAAAGGCGCGATGTACTTCACCGCTTGTTCAAGATAAGATAAATCAGGGCTTAAATCTGTATTAATAGGCGTGGGCACAGCAATAACAAATGCGTCGGCTGGCTGGGCTTGCGTGCTGGTCAAAAGTCTGCCCGATTGCACCGCACTTTTTACCATTTCAGCCAAATCAGGCTCAATGTTTGGAATGTCGCCTTGTTGAATGCGCTCAATCCAGTGCGCATTAATATCCATTCCATACACCATTTTGCCCTGCTGAGCTAAAATTGCTGCCGTGGGTAAGCCGATATAGCCTAATCCAATAATCGAAATTTGTTTAAACATTTTTTGCTAACTGTTTGATAACATCAAGAATTCTTGCAGAAGCATTGCCATCTCCATAAGGGTGATGTGCTTGCGCCATTTGTGCATATTCTGTTGGATTTTGGCACAAACGATTTACCGCTTCAATAATTTGTTGCTGCTCTGTGCCAATAACTTGCACTGCGCCCAGCGCCACGGCTTCAGGTCGTTCAGTGAAATTTCTTAATAATAACACAGGCTTAGCCAATGCAGGGGCTTCTTCTTGAATGCCGCCCGAATCCGTTAAAATCAAATACGCATTTTGCATTAATGCAATAAATGAAAAATAAGGCTGCGGCTCAATTAAGTCAATATTTTCTTTTCCAACCAATAAGGATCGCACCGTTTGCTGCACCTGCGGATTGGGGTGTAGCGGAAAAATAATATGTAAATCAGGCTGTTGAGCTAATTGGATTAAGGCGTGGCACACTTGTTCAATGACTTCGCCAAAATTTTCCCTACGGTGCAAGGTAACTAAAATCATTTTTTTATCTTGCGTCTTTTGTTCCTTTTTTATTAGGGACGAAAACGGCAAAAGTGCGGTGTGTTTTGGCGGATTTTTTTCGTTATGTTGTTGCACCCAATGGAGCGCATCAATAACAGTGTTGCCTGTAACGATAATACGTTCAGCTGGGTGATTTTCTGCTAATAAATTTTGTTTAGCACTTTCTGTCGGGGCAAAATGCCAATCGGCTAACACGGAAGTTAAACGGCGATTTCCTTCTTCAGGAAAAGGCGAATAACGATGATGTGTTCGCAGACCTGCTTCGATATGCCCAACGGGAATTTGTTGATAATAACAGGCAAGACTGGTGGCAAATGCGGTGGTTGTATCGCCTTGCACCAGCACTAAATCGGGTTGAAACTCGGTTAAAATTGACCGCAGTTTTTGTAAAATCAGCACGGTCAAGCTGGTCAAATCCTGATTTGGCTGCATTAAATTCAGATCAATATCTGGCTTTAACGCAAACAAAGACAGCACCTGATCTAAGATCTCTCGATGCTGCCCAGTAACACAAAACCGAGATTCAATGGTGGGTTCTTGCGCCAATAAATGTACTAAAGGCGCAAGTTTAATGGCTTCGGGTCGAGTGCCAAAAACTGTTAAGACTTTAAATTTCGCCATTGCCCAATTTTTTTTGCTGACGACCAGCGAGCCACAATGAAAGTAACAAGCCAAATAAGAAGCCTATTGCCCCACCGATTGCCGCCCATAACAGACGATCAGGCGATGCCACGGTTGGTTGGCTAACGGCTTTCACATAGCTAAACGCCACTAATTTATCATCTAATGGTGATACTGATTTCATTATGTTTAACTTGCCTTTCCACGTTAATTCGCCTTGCGCTTTGTTGCCTGAGCTTTCTTTGGCAGCTAAGTTTACTTGATTAAATAAGGTTTTCCATTTCGCCACTAAATCATTATATAACATTGTTTTAGTTACTAAATTGGTGTAATTCATAAAGTTGTCTAATAATTCAGCGGCTTGCTTTGGATTATCCAAAGTCATTTGCAGACGATCAGGCACATTTTTTGCTGGATTACCTTCAACAAATTTGGTTTGCTCAATTAATTGATGTAAAAATTCACTATCTCGGTCCATTAAACCAGTTTGACGTTGAGCATAAAAATTATTATTACGCCAGAAAAAATCAACTCGATCATAAGAGTTAATCTGTTGTTTGAATTGGTCATACACCAAATCTGTCGCATCTTGCTGCCCCTCAGCGATCTCTAGGCTAGTTTTGTTTTCGCTAATCAGCTTGTGCATTGCGTACAATTCAAAGTAATTCCCTAGTTGTTCAAATGTGGGCTTTTTCAGCTCAACTTCTACGCGCCACTGCTCTTTCATTGCATAGCTACCACCAAATCCCGCTGCAGCAAAAAGTGCGGTGAAAAAAATCACAATAATTGTGCCTTTAAATAGACCTTTCATAAATCTCCCTAAATTAAATCAATAGACAATTTTCGTGTCTTACTTCCTATTTTTCCTAATACCTAATTGGCGTTTGCTTTACGCAATGAACGACGGCGATGACGACGAACCCAGCGTGTAATGCGCCACGCTCGTGTAATCGAATAAGAATATAAGAAAAATAAACCGATAAACAAAATGAACATTAACCATTCATTTATGTAATAAATTTCGCCTAAGATCCCAAAGCCTGCACAAAGTGCTGCCACAAAAGTAATTAGCATAAAGGCTTGGCGATGTGTTAATCCTGCACGAACCATTAAGTGATGAACGTGTAAACGATCGGGACGGAATGGGCTTTTCCCTTTGCGCACTCGGCGATAAATAATTGCCACCATATCCACCAAGGGAATGGCAATAATCCATAACGCTGTTACAGGATTCATTGGGTGTCCTTTGCCTTGTGTGCTTAATAATAAGATCCAAATGATAGTAAAACCAATAAGTGTACTGCCACTATCGCCCATAAAAATTTTATATTTTTTACCAAAAGGAATACACAAATTAAACATCGCATAAGGGATTATCGCTAGAATTAACGCTAAGCACCACAACGCAAGATCGATTTGATTATCCATATACATCAAAATCCCCACGCCAGCAAATGCCACGCTCGACAATCCGCCCAGTAAGCCGTCAATTCCGTCGATCATATTAAACGCATTGATAATCGCAATAGTTGCAAACACGGTGATAAATACGCCGATTGAACCTAGCGTAAATTTAAACGGACCAACAATTTGCCCCAAATGATCGAGCGATAAACGCCCATAATAAATCATCAGCATTGCCAACACAGCTTGTATTGCGGCTCGAATAAAGGGGCTGATGTCAAAGCGGTCATCTAAAATACCAATCGCCAACAGCACAAACACGCTAAATAAATAAAGCTGTGGCAATTTGGTTTGATCCCATTGTAATAGGTAAAAACACAAATTTCCCACAAACAAGGAAATACCACCAATTAATGGAATCGCTCCCTGATGACGTTTACGATAATTCGGTTTATCCACTAAACCCACGGCAATCGCAATGGGGCGAGCGATAATAATCGTAAGAAAAGACGCTAAAAATGTTAATACTAAATCAAACCACATAGCTGATGTTACGCCTTAAAAATTAATCTAAAAATCGTTGAAAAAAACTCTGCCAAGAATAGCATTAATCGCAAGTTTTTTCATAAAAAAATCCGATTTTTTGACAAAATTACAGTACAATAGTTCGCAAAAATGACGTTTACAATAAAAAAGGAAAAATTATGTCAAATTCAACCGCACTTTTTTCTCGAGCGCAACAAGTAATCCCCGGTGGTGTAAACTCGCCTGTGCGTGCATTTAAAGGTGTAGGCGGTACGCCTGTTTTCATTCAAAAAGCGGCTGGTGCTTATATTACAGACACTGACGGCAAGCAATATATTGATTATGTGGGCTCTTGGGGGCCAATGGTGCTAGGGCATAATCACCCTGCGATTATTGATGCGGTCTTAAAAGCCGTACCTAATGGCTTGAGCTTCGGCGCACCAACGGAAAGCGAAATCACCCTAGCAGAATTAGTGTGCAAGCTCATTCCGTCAATCGAATTGGTGCGAATGGTGAGTTCTGGCACAGAAGCCACAATGTCTGCCATTCGCTTGGCTCGAGGCTATACCAAGCGAGATAAAATCATTAAATTCGAGGGCTGTTACCACGGTCATTCCGACTCATTATTAGTCAAAGCAGGATCGGGGGCATTGACCTTAGGTCAACCAAGCTCACCAGGCGTGCCTGAAGATTTCGCCAAACACACCTTAACTTGCACTTATAACGATCTCAATTCAGTCAAACAAGCCTTTGAGCAATTCCCTGATCAGATCGCCTGTTTAATCATTGAACCTGTGGCTGGCAATATGAACTGTATTCCGCCAACCGCTGATTTCCTCCAAGGACTTCGCTCACTTTGCGATCAATACGGCACAGTGTTTATTATTGATGAAGTAATGACTGGCTTTCGTGTGGCACTTGGTGGCGCACAATCTTACTACGGTGTAACCCCTGATTTAACTTGTTTAGGCAAAATTATCGGCGGCGGAATGCCTGTGGGTGCATTCGGTGGTAAACGTGAAATAATGGAATATATTGCCCCGACAGGTCCTGTGTATCAAGCCGGCACACTCTCAGGCAACCCGATTGCAATGGCGGCTGGCTTAGCCTGCTTAACGGAGCTTGCCAAAGCTGGCAATGAAGAAAAATTAGCGGCACAAACCAAGAAATTAGCCAATGGTTTCAAAACCTTAGCTGATAAACACGGCGTACCATTTCAAGTACAATATGTGGGCGGAATGTTCGGTTTATTCTTCACGGAGCAAAGCAAAATTACCAACTTCAGCGAAGTGATGAAATGTGATGCTGCAAAATTCAATCGCTTTTTCCACTTAATGCTAGAACAAGGGATTTATCTTGCCCCATCAGCCTATGAAGCTGGCTTTATGTCGCTTGCCCATTCTGATGAAGATATTGACCGCACTTTAGCAGCAGCGGATAAAGCCTTTGCGCAATTATCTAACTAATTATTGTCTAACTCACTAAAAAGAAAAGCGGATTGACTAATCCGCTTTTTTAATATGAGTTAAATATCAACTACTTCGCTGCAAAAACTTGTTTGATTTGTTCTGCGGTTAAATGACCTGCTTGTACTTTTAACACATTGAGATCACCGTCTAAAATAACATTTGACGGATAACCTCTCACTTTCGTGCGTTTTAGCACTTCGCCTTGTTCATCTAAAAGCACCACGATGTTTTTATATTCTAAGCCTTTATACCATTCAATAAATTTCTCAGTAGATTTTTCACCTTTATTATCTGGCGAAACAATCGTAACAATTTCAAAATTCTTATTTGGTTGCGCACTTAATTCATCAATTTCTGCCAATCCAGCCAAGCAAATAGGACACCAAGACGCCCACATTTTCACATAAACATTTTTGCCTTTATATTGCTCTAACGTTACGGTATTATTATTTAAATCTTTAAATTTTACATCTTTCAATGTATTTCCTCCTTGTGCAAAAGCATTAAAACTTAAGCACAATATCAATAAACTTAATAGCTTTTTCATCTTTCAAACTCCTTATATTACATAAACGTATGCAGATTATTAGTAATTAATAAAATACCCATCAAAATAATTAACAATCCACCAATAATTTTAAATTTGGTTAAATGTTTGTTTAATGATTTCGTTTTTTTCAATAACGCATCAGAAAAGAACGAGAAAATAATAAATGGCGTGGCTAAACCTAATACATAAACTGACATCATTGCAGCGCCGTATAATGCCGATCCCTCATCACCTGATAAGGCTAACACTGATGCTAGAATAGGTCCGATACAAGGTGTCCAACCTAAACTAAATGTTAAACCTAACACAAAGGCTTCAACAGAAGAACTTTTGCCATTTGTTTTAATTTCAACTAATTTCGTTTTTTCTAAGGCATTTATTTTAACAATACCTAACTGATGTATCCCAAGAATAATCACAATAATCCCAGCAATAATTCGAGTAGTATCATTAAATAAAATATCGCCTAAAAAACCAAAACTAAACCCTAATCCGATAAAGGTTAAAGATAAGCCTAAAATAAATAAAAATGTATTTAATATTTTTCGTCCACCTTTACTCAAAATGCCAAAATAAATCGGTACTATGGGAAAAATACAAGGCGACAAAAAAGAGGCTAATCCTGCAAAGAAAACACTGCTAATTAATAAATTTTGATCTAACATATTATTTTCCTTTCACTAGATCAACTAAATAGCCGTATCCCTCTTTTTCCATTTGCTCTAATGGAATAAATTTAATCGAAGCACTATTAATGCAATAACGTAAACCACCTTTATCTTTTGGGCCATCATCAAAAACGTGTCCTAAATGTGCTTTACCACTGCGGCTCAATACTTCGGTTCTCACCATATTGAAGCTAGTATCTTTTTCATAATTCACCACTTCTTTTTCAATCGGTTTGGTGAAACTCGGCCAGCCACAACCTGAATCATATTTATCCGCTGAAGAAAACAACGGCTCACCTGTGGTAATATCAACATAAATACCTGCTTTTTTATTATCCCAATATTCATTACTAAATGAATGTTCAGTATTTTTATTTTGTGTAACGCTATATTGCAATGGCGTTAATTTTGCTTTTAATACTTCATCGCTTGGTTTTGGATAATCTTTTGGATCAATAATAATATGGTTTGCTTGCTCCAAATCAATATGGCAATACCCATTCAGATTTTTCTTTAAATAATCCTGATGATATTCTTCCGCTAAAATATAATGTTTTAACGGCTCAACTTCGACTTGAATTTTGTCTTTATGTTTTGCCTGTTGTAATTGAATTTCTTTTAAAATAATTTCTTTATCCTGCGCATTTTGGTAATAAATTCCTGTGCGATATTGTCTGCCACGGTCATTACCTTGTTTATTCACGCTTGTCGGATCGATCACCTTAAAATAATATTTTAATAATTTATCTAACGAAATTTTATTCGCATCATAAGTAATATGCACCGTTTCTGCGTGATCAGTACCGCCAATCATTTGATAGCTGGTTTGCTCTGTTTTGCCATTTGCATAACCTGATGTGGCATTTTTCACGCCATAAATTCGTTCCATATAGGCTTCAATACCCCAGAAACAACCGCCTGCAAGATAAATTTCACGAAGATCTTCTTTGCTTTGCACATTTTCTGTTTTATTCATATTGTTTACCTCTGTTAATCCTTTACTTGTCGCATTTGCCACTGCCGTTGAATTTAATGTTATGGCAGAAATCAATAATAAAAGCAATTTATTGTATTTCATTTTTTCTCCTTATTTGTTAATTTCAATGAAAGAACTGCCTTTCATTTAATTAGTCGTACGGAGCAAGAAATCCTTACAGGCTTTTTTCAAAAAATTCAAAATAAAAAACCGCACTTTAAAGTGCGGTCTATTTTTTCAATGTTTTCAATTACTTCGCAATACGTTTATATTTAATGCGATGTGGTTGAATAGCAGCTTCACCTAAGGTTTTCTTCTTCCACTCTTCGTAGTCGGTGAAGTTACCTTCATAGAAGGTTACTTTGCCTTCATCGCCGTAGTCCAAAATATGGGTGGCGATACGGTCTAAGAACCAACGGTCGTGGGAAATCACCATTGCACAACCTGGGAATTCTAAGATCGCATTTTCCAAGGCACGCAAGGTTTCCACGTCTAAGTCATTGGTCGGTTCGTCCAATAACAACACGTTGCCGCCACGTTGCAAGAGTTTGGCTAAATGTAAACGACCACGCTCACCGCCCGAAAGTTCGCCTACACGTTTTTGTTGGTCAACGCCTTTGAAGTTAAAGCGTCCAACATAAGCACGGCTTGGGATTTCAAAGTTGCCGATAGTCAAAATATCTTGTCCATTTGACACTTCTTCCCACACGGTTTTCTTGTCGTCCATTGAATCACGGAACTGATCTACCGAAGCCAGCGTTACGGTTTCACCCATTACAATCGAACCGCTATCAGGTTGTTCTTGCCCTGAAAGCATACGGAAAAGTGTTGATTTACCAGCACCATTCGCCCCGATAATCCCAACAATCGCCCCTTTCGGAATGCTGAATGTTAAATCATCAATCAAGGTGCGGTCGCCGTAAGATTTGGTTAAATTCGCTACCTCAATAACTTTATCGCCTAAGCGTGGACCAGGTGGAATAAATAACTCATTGGTTTCATTACGTTTTTGATATTCACCTGAATTCAATTCATCAAAGCGAGCCATACGAGCCTTGCTTTTTGCTTGACGACCTTTCGGATTTTGGCGAACCCATTCCAATTCTTTTTCAATAGATTTTTGACGAGCAGATTCCGCCGCTTGCTCTTGGGCTAAACGTTTTTCTTTTTGTTCTAACCAAGAAGAATAGTTACCCTCCCAAGGAATACCCTCACCACGGTCAAGTTCTAAGATCCAGCCTGCCACGTTGTCTAAGAAGTAACGGTCGTGGGTAATCGCCACCACAGTGCCCTCGTAGTCGTGTAGGAAACGTTCTAACCACGCCACCGATTCTGCATCTAAGTGGTTGGTTGGTTCGTCCAATAACAACATATCTGGTTTTTCGAGCAATAAACGGCACAGTGCCACACGACGACGTTCACCACCCGATAAATGTTCGATTTTTGCTTCCCATTCAGGCAAACGTAACGCATCGGCAGCACGCTCAAGTTGGTTGTCTAAATTGTGTCCGTCGTGTGCTTGAATAATCGCTTCCAAATTTGCCTGTTCTGCTGCTAATTTATCAAAATCTGCATCAGGATCGGCATAAAGTGCATAAACTTCATCTAAGCGAGTTAAAGCATTTTTCACTTCAGAAACTGCTTCTTCAATCGCTTCACGCACGGTTTGTTGCGGATCTAATTTTGGCTCTTGCGGAAGATAACCAATTTTAATCCCTGGTTGTGGGCGAGCTTCGCCTTCAAATTCTTTATCCACGCCAGCCATAATGCGTAATAGTGTCGATTTACCCGCACCATTTAAACCCAAAACCCCGATTTTCGCACCTGGGAAAAAGCTCAAGGAAATATCTTTCAAAATATGACGTTTCGGCGGAACAACCTTACCTACTCGGTGCATTGTAAAAACAAATTGTGATGACATAATATTCTCTCAAAAAATGTAGGGGCGAATTGTATTCGCCCTCAGAAAATTATTCAAATGGGGGCATTTCTCATACGCCCCTAGCAATAACCGAATGGATTATTTACCAATCACTTCTAAGCCGCCCATATAAGGACGTAAAACTTCAGGCACGGTAATTGAGCCGTCGGCATTTTGGTAATTTTCCATTACTGCCACCAAAGTACGCCCCACCGCTAAACCTGAGCCGTTTAAAGTATGCACTAAACGTGTTTTCTTGTCGGTTTTGGCACGGAAACGAGCCTGCATACGGCGAGCTTGGAAATCCCACATATTCGAGCAAGAAGAAATTTCACGATAAGTATTTTGTGCTGGCACCCACACTTCTAAATCGTAGGTTTTGCACGATCCAAAGCCCATATCACCTGTGCAAAGCAACACTTTACGATATGGCAAATTGAGCAACTGCAACACTTTCTCTGCGTGCCCTGTTAATTCTTCCAAAGCGTCCATAGAGGTATCAGGATCAACAATCTGCACCATTTCCACTTTATCAAATTGGTGCATACGAATTAAGCCTCGAGTATCACGCCCATAAGAACCTGCTTCTGAACGGAAACACGGTGTATGTGCCGTCATTTTAATTGGTAACACATCTGCGTCTAAAATCTCATCACGCACCAAGTTAGTTACAGGCACTTCCGCCGTTGGAATTAACGCATAAGGCACTTCACCCTCAAGCGGATTGGTGTGGAACAAATCTTCGCCAAATTTCGGCAACTGACCCGTACCAAATAAGGTAGAATGATTAACTAAATAAGGCACATAGGTTTCCAAATAACCGTGTTGCTCGGTGTGTAAATCCAACATAAATTGAGAAAGTGCACGGTGCATTTTAGCAATCTGCCCTTTCATCACCACAAAACGAGCACCACTTAATTTCACACCAGCCGCAAAGTCTAAACCGCCAGCTAAATTTTCACCTAAAGTAACGTGATCTTGCACTTCAAAATCAAATTGACGTGGCGTACCCCAACGTAAAATTTCTTTGTTTTCAGTATCATCTTTACCCAAAGGCACTTCAGCTGCAGGTAAGTTTGGAATTGACAATAAAAGCTGATTTAACTCACCTTGAACATTGTCAAGCAAGCCTTTCGCCTGAGCAAGCTCAATCGCCATACTATCCACATCTTCCAGCAAAGCCTCAATATCTTCGCCACGAGCTTTTGCCGCCCCAATCGCTTTCGAGCGAGCATTACGTTCCGCTTGCAAGGTTTCTGTTTTCACCTGCAAATTTTTACGCAGCTCTTCTAATTCCATTACTTTTATCATATCTAAATCGAAATTGCGTTTTAATTTTAGCTGTGCCGCAACTTCTTCCAGATTTGTCCGCAATAAATTTGGATCGATCATAGTTTGTCCTTAAGGTTTTCGTTTTTGAGGGGAAATATGGGGTAGTTTAATATAGATTGGGTTTTATTTCCACTTTCTTATTGCGTGCAAAGCACGCAGTTCTCTACTTTCTTTGCCTGTGCAAAGAAAGTAGCAAAGAAACACACCCCGATTTTGCCTTGTTTCCTAAAAATCCCTTAATTTGCTTCACGTAAAATGCGTAAACTCGCTACGCTCAAACAGTACGCATTTTCCTACAAATTAAGAAATTTTTAGGCGGCAAGACGGGGAATGAAAAAGCCCTTTGCGATTTTGTGTTTTGCAAAGGGCTTTGGGTTAGAAGTGCGGTAAAATTTTGGGGATTTTTAACCGCGGTTTATGCTAAAAAAACAGTAGTTCTTGTATGTTATTTATATCTTGCTCTAGCGTTATTGATATCTTGCTCCAGCTTTAATAATTCAGGACAGCGTGGATTAATACTTGGCTCTGCTTTACACGCTTTTTCCACCATATTCCCACTTTTTTCCTTATTACCAACGCGGTAATAGTCGAGGGATAATCCCTCATATATGAGGGCAAGAAGCATATTATCCATTTCTTTACCGCCTTCTTTTTTAAACTCTTTTTTTAATTTTTTGATGTTAGAAAGTCCTTTTTCTTGATAGTATATAGCTTTAGCATAGTTACCCTCTTTTGAGTATTCCATACCAACAGCTATCTGGCCTAGGGCAGAGCCTTTATTTGCTTTTGCAAGATAATCTTGATTAACAGCCAAACTCGTTGTTGAAGCAGCTAAAAGTGCGGTGGCTAAAAGTAGTTTTTTCATTTTAATTCTCCTATTAGAATAATCTAGTGGTAGCTAATTGTGGTGAGAAACGTTCAATTTTAGAGTGAGGAGCGGTAAAAACTTTGGAACTTTTTACCGCACTTTATACTTAAAACAACAATTATTGTTTCGCTAATACACTCTACTATTTAATCGTCGAACAAACTTCGTCAACGTATGGAGCTAATTTACATCCTTTTTTCATCATCGCTCCCCCTTTTTTATTATTACCAGTCTGCATATAACTATCACCTAAACGTATATATAACATAGCAAGGAGTTCATTAGTCATCTCTTTTTCTTCATATTTCTTATACTCTTTTTTTAATTTTTTAGGGTTGGATAGTGCCTTTTCCATATATTGTATAGATTTAGCTAAATTCCCCTCTGTCTTGTACTGTACTCCAACAATAAGCTGATAAAAAACAGAACCTTCATTCGCTTCTGCAACCATTCTAGGATCAACAGCCAAACTCGCTGTCGAAACGGCTAAAAGTGCGGCGGCTAAAAGTAGTTTTTTCATTTTTAATTTCCTTTGGTTAATAAATAATTAGTTAGTAAAACCATTTTGGTTGCACAGCTGGTTAAAAGTATCAGGTTTGCTTGTTGGAATTTGACATAGTTCCTTAAGTGTTTGACTTGCTTTTTGAGGATTATAATTGCCTGTTGATTTACCTAATTCTATTTGATAAAGGTGATATTTAGCCGTTCTGGCAATATTTGGATCGGTTTGAAAATTTTCTAGCGTCAAGAAATCTTTATAAGCAGCTTGAAGCTGTTTTGTTCCTGCTTCAGATTTCTTTATTGCTTCCATCAGTGGTGTATCCTTATTCATTGAGCAAGCTGAAAGCATTACACCTAAACTAATAACAAGAAATAAGCGTTTTTTCATTGTATTTTCCTCTTGTGAACAATAATCCCACACAGTTTATCATTGTTTTTTTTTTGCACAATAACCATTTAAAAAGTAAGCAATTTGGCTTTATTTATAAGAAAAGGAAAATAAAAAAATAGGCCGGGGAATGCCAGCCTAGAGGGAGGGATTTTTACAGAAAAGATCGATGTTTTGATCGATTACTTTCAGTGTTTTTTACTGCTTTTTTGAGTACGATAAAATTGCAACTCCATACGCATATCGTCTGCCATAGCTTTGATTTTTGCTTGCTGTTCAGCTGGGAGTTTATTTATTAACTCTTTGAAATTAAGGCTCATTTTATAGCTCCGTTAAAAATTCAGACTAACTCCCAACCCCAAAGGGGTTGAATTATGCTTAACCGTGGGTAACTTGTTACCCTCGGCATACGACATACAATGCTCGAGTTACTTCCACCGCTTTTTACTACTCTTTTGGTTCTCCGCACTCAACCAATCCAATTTTTCTTTGATTTTAATTTCCATACCACGGTTGGTTGGGAAGTAAAGTTGGGTGTCTTTGAGTGGTTCGGGGAAGTAGTTTTCGCCAGCGGCAAAGGCGTTGGGTTCGTCGTGGGCGTAGCGATATTCTGCACCAAAGCCGAGATCTTTCATTAAGTTGGTTGGGGCGTTGCGTAAGTGTTCAGGCACGTCGAAATCTGGGCTTTCTTTTGCCAGTTTTTTGGCGGCGTTGAAAGCGTTGTAAACAGCATTGCTTTTTGGGGCGACGGCGAGGTAAACAATGGCTTGTGCGATGGCTCGTTCGCCCTCGGCTGCGCCCACTCGGGTGAAGCAATCCCACGCACTTAATGCCACTTGCATTGCTCGAGGATCGGCGTTGCCCACATCTTCCGAGGCGATGGCAAGCAGGCGGCGTGCCACATAAAGGGGATCGCCACCAGCGGTGATAATTCGGGCATACCAATACAATGCGGCATCCGCTGCAGAGCCTCGTACCGATTTGTGCAAGGCAGAAATTAAATCGTAGAAACGGTCGCCCTGTTTGTCGAAACGAGCTTGGCGTTCGCCCAGTACTTCGGTTAATAAAGTGCGGTTTAAAATCTTCACGTTTTGTGCATTTTCGTCCGCCATATCCACCATTAACTCAAGGCAATTCAAGGCAAGGCGTGCATCGCCGTTGACATATTCCGCCAGCATTTCGAGTAAATTCTGTTCAATTTCTAACCGCACTTCGCCTAAGCCTCGTTGTTGATCATCAATGGCTTGTTGCAAAACACGTTGAATATCTTGTGCCGTTAAAGATTTCAGCACATAAACTCTCGCTCTCGATAGCAAGGCACTGTTCAATTCAAAGGACGGATTTTCAGTGGTTGCACCAATAAACACGATTGTGCCGTCTTCAATATGCGGTAAAAAAGCGTCTTGCTGGCTTTTGTTGAAACGATGAACTTCATCGACAAACAAAATCGTGCGACGGTCATTTTGCTGATTTTGCTTGGCTCGCTCAATGGCTTCTCGAATTTCTTTAATCCCACCTGTTACCGCAGAAATTCGTTCTACATCGGCATTAATCCGCTGGGCGATGATTTCCGCCAGCGTGGTTTTCCCTGTGCCAGGTGGCCCCCAAAAGATCATCGAATGAATATGTCCAGCTTCAATGGATTTTCGTAACGGTTTGCCTTGCCCGATTAAATGCTGCTGACCGCAATATTCCTCTAAGGTGCGTGGTCGCATACGAGCGGCAAGTGGACGAAAGTCGCTTTCGGCAAAATCAAGATTGAGGTTTGGCATTTGGAGATCCTTGGGTTTGGTTCTTGTGTGTTTTTGCCCCCCTTCCCCCTTCGGGTACTTCCCCCCGCAAGCAGGGGGAAGGAAGATAAATGTCTTCGTTAATTTACTCCTTTGTAACTAACGAAAAAAAAATCTTTCCTCTCTCTGCTTGCAAGGGGAGCGAAAGTTTTATAACTTTCTTCGTTAATTTACTCCTTTGTAAGTAGCAGAGAAAAAATCTTCCCTCTATCTGCTTGCTGGGGGAGCGAAAGTTTTATAACTTTCTTCGTTAATTTACTCCTTTGTAAGTAGCAGAGAAAAAATCTTCCCTCTATCTGCTTGCTGGGGGAGCGAAAGTTTTATAACTTTCTTCGTTAATTTACTCCTTTGTAAGTAGCGGAGAAAAAATCTTTCCTCTCTCTGCTTGCTGGGGGAGCGAAAGTTTTATAACTTTCTTCGTTAATTTACTTCTTTGTAATTAATGGAGAAAAAATCTTCCCTCTCTCTGCTTACTGGGGGAGCGAAAGTTTTATAACTTTCTTTGTTAATTTACAGCTTTGTAATTAACGGAGAAAAAATGTTCCCTCCCCCTGCTTGCGGGGGAGGTGCCTGAAAGGCGGAGGGGGGCAAACCCTACAAATCAAAAACTACACAAAAAACCACCGCAGTTTTCATTCAAACTGCGGTGTGTTTTTCCTTATTTTTTCTTTTTACGTTGATCGTCTAATTCTGCGCCTTTTGGTACGCTGAATTGGAACAAGCTGTCGTTTAATCCGTCGTTGCGGATATTGCGTAAAATGTAAAGATTAGACTGACCGTCTTTCTCAATGGTGCTGAAACCTTTGAGTACGCCGTTCTCATCAATACGCACATCAAATTGACGGATATTGCTGTTTTTCGCTTTTGGTTTTAACACAAAAGTATCGGCGTTTTGTGCCACGGTGTATTGATTCCAGTGGCTATTTTCGTTGCTGGTTAATAACACAAATGGCGTGTTGTTCACGGCATCTTTCACCCAATTTGCGGTAACTTGTTCCACAAAAGGATCGTAGAACCACAAAGTTTTGCCATCGGAAATAATTTGGGTTTCTTGTGGCGTTTTGTTATCCATTCGGAATAAATTTGGGCGTTTAATTTGTAATTTCCCTGTGCCTTGTTGCACTTGTTTACCGTTGGCTGAACTCACATTTTGATTAAAATCAGCACTAAACATTTGCACTTTTTGTAAACGAGCCTGCAATTCGCTCGCGGCATCGGCAAAAGCCAATGGCGTGGCGAGTGCTAAGGCGAAAAGTGCGGTTAATTTTTGCGAAATTTTTTTCATTTTGCTTTCCTATGTTTAAGTCATCGTTAAAAATCAGGGCTACGAGAAAGCAATTCTCGCTTGCCGTTACGCATTTCAGACACAATGCCCTGTTCTTCTAATTGATCCATAATATTTGCCGCTCGGTTAAAACCAATTTTCAAGCGACGTTGAATAAATGAGGTTGAGGTTGAGCCTGTGTTCACCACAATATCCACCGCTTTATCAAACAGCGGATCGAGATCTTCAGTGCTGCCGCCAAAATCATCGCCATCGTCTAAATCGTTATCGTCGGCACTTTCTAAAATAGACGAAATATAATTCGGTTTACCTCTCGCTCGCCAATCATCAGCCACTCGAGCCACTTCGTCATCAGACATATAAGCACCGTGTACACGCACTAAATCTGTCGTGCCGTTGCCAAGATAAAGCATATCACCCATTCCCAACAAGGCTTCTGCACCGTTTTGGTCTAAGATCGTGCGAGAGTCGTTGCGTTGCACCACGGTAAAGGCAATTCGGCTCGGAATATTCGATTTAATCAAGCCAGTTATCACATCAACCGACGGACGTTGCGTGGCTAAAATCACGTGAATGCCCACTGCTCGTGCTTTTTGGGTTAAGCGTGCGATTAATTCTTCAATTTGTTTACCTACTTGCATCATCAAGTCGGCAAATTCATCGACGATCACCACGATATAACTCATTTGCCCTAAATGCGGTGCGGTTTTATCAAGGGTGTCGCCCTGTTTCCATAAAGGATCAGGAATGCCAATGCCATCGTTACGATAATTCTCAATTCGCTCATTAAAGCCCTCGATATTACGCACGCGTAATTGCGATAACAGCTGATAGCGGCGTTCCATTTCGTCCACACACCAACGCAAGGCATTGGCAGCTTTTTTCATATCCGTAACCACTTCCGTTAGCAAGTGCGGAATATCGTTATAAATCGATAACTCCACCACTTTCGGGTCGATCATAATGAACTTCACTTCTTCAGGTTTCACACGGAATAACAGGCTTAAAATCATCGTGTTAATTCCCACCGATTTTCCTGAACCTGTCGAACCCGCCACCAATAAATGCGGCGTTTTGGCTAAATCGATCACAATCGGCGTGCCGCTAATATCCTTGCCTAATGCCATCGGTAAGCGAGCTTTGCTTTGACGGAATTCTTCGCTGTCTAACACATCTCGCAACGGCACGATTTGGCGTTCTTTGTTCGGCGTTTCAATACCGATATAAGGTTTACCTGGGATCGTTTCCGTTACACGAATGGCTTTAAAGGTCAACGCACGAGCAAGATCCGTGTCAATTCGGCTTACTGATGAGGCTTTGACACCGGGTTGCAATTCAAGTTCATAACGAGTTACCACAGGGCCGATTAACACATCTTTCACTAAGGCTTTAATTTTGAAATTTTGTAGCTGATGTTCAATGCGTTTCGACGTTTCACGGATTTGTTCTTCAGTGATATTCTGCGATTGCACCACTCGCTTATCCAGCAATTCTAAGGTCGGCAATTCCGTGGTTGGCTTCTCTTTAGATTTATGTTCACCAAACAAATCCGCTAATTTATCCACTGGAATAGTGCGTAAACCGTTTTGTGCTGCTTCGGCAGCTTCATCTTCCTCATTTTCGTCGTCATAATCCGCTTGCGCCAATGCCACTTTCGGCGGTTCATACGGATTAGTATTCACACCTAATTGTTCAGCTTGTTGTAAACGCTGGCGTTCACGATCGGCTTCTTGCTGACTAAATTGTGCGGCAAGCGTTGCCGATAATTCATTAAGATCATCACTGTCCGCTATTTCATCAGCCACAAATGGAGCATTAAATCCGCTGTTTGGTGTTAAACGCACTTCAGGCATTGCATTTTGTTCAGGCTGATTTGGCGACATAAACGCAGGCTTCGCCAATTCAGGCTCAAGCGTTTTTGGCGCAAAAGGATCAAGCGGTTCAACTGGTTTTGCTTGTTGCCACGGCGTTAATGTGTCGTTTTCGTCAGCATATTTTTCATTTTCCGCTGAATATTCATCTGCAATTTTCACCACAGGCAACACAGGTTGCTCAATTTCAAGTGGCGAAAATGGCACTTCAGCCTGATTAAATTCGCTATTATGCGAAGCATATTCCGCTTCGCTTTGCGCTTCAAATTGCTCTGCATTTGGCTCGTTTACACCGTCTAAGCCAATAATTTTAATCGGCGATGGCTCAGCCAAATCTTCAGCTGAAAAATCGCTCGCCTGCGCTAGGTTTTGTGGATTTTCCTCATAAGCAAATTCATCGCTTTCATTTTCCGCATTTTCGCTTAGCTGGGCTTCGTTATCAGCACCATCTGCTCGTTGTTCTGTGATTTCATCTTCTTCATTTTTCACCGTGAGCCAGTTATAAAATCTCACTAATAAACGAATAAGCGATGCACCAGAACAGAAAACAAAGCCGACGACCGCACCAATCAAGCCCAAAATCAACAAACCAAATTTGCCTAATACTGGCGCTAAGGCTTTGGCGAGGCTTGCGCCCAATACGCCACCCGATAAATAGGTGTTCGTGTTTTCAAGTAATAATGCCGACAAAGTTGTTAAGCCGATCATCAACATACTAAAACCAAACATTCTTAAGCCAAAACGTGTCCACGTTAGGCTATCTACACGTTTAGTACGAATAAAATAAATAGGTGCGATTAATAATAAAAAGGGTAATAAATGCCCCACATAACCGAATAGCACAAAAAATAAATCAACTGTCCACGCACCGAGCCAGCCAGCTTTATTGATCACCTCGGTTTGATAGCTCGATACCGACCACGTCGTATCAAAAGGACTATAACTCGACCAAGCGATAATTAAATAAAAGCCCCAAAGTGCGGTTAAACCGAATAAAAATTCCACCAAGTAATGCTTTGGTGTAAAGCCGTCTGTTATCTTTCTAATCATCTTATTTTAATTGCAAAAAATTCGTTTGTTTCACTTCTTCCATTACCACATAAGTGCGAGTGTCGTTCACACCAGGTAATCGTAACAACGTCGTGCCGAGCAACTTACGATAAGCCGCCATATCTGCCACACGAGTTTTTAATAAATAATCAAAATCCCCTGAAACCAAATGACATTCTTGAATTTCATCAAGCTCTTGCACGGCGGCATTAAATTCTTCAAACACATCGGGCTTGCCACGAGTTAAAGTAATTTCCACAATCACAAGCAAAGGGGCATTCAGTAATTCAGGGTTTAACAAAGCACGGTATCCCATAATCACGCCTTGCTTTTCCAAACGTTTTACACGCTCTAAACAAGGTGTTGGCGACAGCCCGACTTTCTTCGACAAATCAATATTGGAAATTTTTCCATTACGTTGCAATTCATCAAGAATACTCAAATCCATTGCGTCTAGGCTCTTAGGCAATTTCTTTTCCATAAAAGTTCAACCTCAAAAAGAATAAAATACTGTAAATTCACACCTGATTTTCATAATATATCAGTAAATCGTGAAAAATACATTAAAAGATAACAATTAGAACTATTTTATTCTAATTTTCTAGCGAAAAACATCACGCTTATTTTCTCTTTTTTGTGTTTGACCATTTTTTATGCTTTCTCTATAATGCCATTTTTCATTATTGGAGTAACAAATGATTACAAATCTTGTGTTGTTGCACATTGTCGGCGCATTTTTAAGTTTAGCCTTATTAGCCAGCCGTGGTGCAATGCAATTATCGGGTAAAGATTGGCGAGCGGTAAAACTGTTAAAAATTCTACCGCACTTATCGGATACAATCCTACTCACCACCGCCGTTGTGCTTGCCTATTATTTCGGCTTTAGCCTGTGGTTAGGCGCAAAAATTGCTTGCTTCGTGCTTTATGTGATTTTTAGTGCGAAATTCTTTAGCAAAAAAGCAGTTAAGCCTAATGCATTATTCTTATTAATTGCGGTATTTGCTTTAATCGCAGCTATCACTTTGGGCTATTCTCACTAAGTCCAAATACGAAAAAACTAAACAAAAACACACCGCACTTTTTCTCTAAACAGCGAAAAGTGCGGTGTATTTTTTTGCTATTTTTCCGCTGTTTTCAACCCATAAAAAAAGCTAAGTATTTCTACTTAGCTTTTTTGTTAATGCTTAGTTAAGCAAGGCGATTACCATTGGTAACCCACGCTACCACCCCAGTTCATATCGCTGCGAGAGTTCATACCCACACCGAGTTTGATTGAGATTTTGTTGTTGTCTGAGTTACGAGCATAACCCACAGCAACTGCAGACTCACCGCTATAACCACCAGCACCTACAGAAACGATGCTCTTACCAGCTTCGTTTGGACGTTGTAAGAATGCGATTGCAGTTGCGCCAGCGATACCAGCACGTAATTTCTTATCAACTTTGTTGATGCGGTTGTTCACATCGCCAATGCCTTTGTTAAGTTGTGATACGTTCACAGCATCAGTTGGTGCTTTACCTGCAGCAACGTTAGTGATTTGTTTACCACCAGCGCTGATACCGTTTTCAGTTACGCTTGGGCCGTTTGCAATGCTTAAGCCTTTACCGTCAACACGTGTACCGCCGATAGTCAACGAACCATTACCATCTAATTTGATATTGTTCGCTAAATCAACTTGTAAGCCACCGTCTTGTGTGCCTGTTACACGAATGTTTTTCGCAGTTGTTTTATCCGCAGCGCCGCCTTTAACTTGCAGCTCTTTGTTCAACTTACGGCTCACAACAACACCGTCGTCGCCAACGTATTTCGTGCCGTCGTTAAGCGTTGCAACTTGCTCTTTCTCACCGTTTGGTTTGGTGTATTCGATACGAGTTTTGCTTTCGCCATCTTTACCGTCGTTGCCGTCAAGACCTTTCTCACCGTTTACAACCGCTAATGTTGCGCTTGCACCGTCTTTACCGTCTGCACCAGCAGGGCCAGTTAAGCCGATTGAACCGTCTTTACCGTTGATTTGAACGCCAGCTTTGCCGTCTTTACCGTTTACAGCCACTTGACCATCAACGCCGTCTTTACCATCTTTACCTGGGCCACCAACTTTAGTTGTTGGGTTCAAGTTAAATGTAACGTTGTTGCCGTCTTTAGCAATTTGGATATTGCCGTCAGTGTTGTTTAAATCAACTGTTGCGTTAGGACCAACTTTAGAGCTGTCTGCGCCGTTAGCAGTTAAGTTCCAACCTGTATTTGTTGCATTTTGTAATGCATTATAAAGTTGCGAACCGTTTACTGCATCTGTCGAAGTCGCAGAAATATCACCATCAGCTACGCCAGTAATTTTCATATCACCTGCGTTGATACCGTCATCTTTGTTGATAACAATATCCCCCACTTTCACGTCGTCAAATTTAACGTCTTTCTTCGTAGAGATAACAAAGTTGTTACCATTACGAGCTACGTTCATATTGTCGCCGTGGCTGATTTGTAAAGTATCGCCAGATTTAACCGCAGTTGCAGTGTCGCCATTCGCTTGAACATTTAAGCTATAAGTTGATTTACCGATAGCATCTTTCAACTGTTCAACGTTTACTGCATCTTTACCATCAACACCAGCGGTTACGTTACCGATACGACCATCTGGAGTAAAGTTTACGCCATCTTTGCCGTCAACACCTTTAATGGTTAAGCCGTCTGCACCGTTTGTGCCTTTACCAGCAATAGACATACCGTCTGTGCCGAATTTCACTTCTGGTGATTTGCCGTCTTTACCGTCAACAGTTAAACCAGAGAATGTTGGGCGGTCGCTTAATACGATTTCTAACTTGCCGTCGTTGCTACGAACACCAACGTTACGGTTAGATACTGCGTTGTTATCAAGCGCCAAGTTGTCTTTTGGCAAGCCACCAACGATGTCTAAAGTTTCGTTAAGTTTTTTCTCAACCACTTTACCGTCGTTACCAACGAATTTTAAGCCGTCGTTAAGTGTTGCAAGTTCTTCTTTAGTACCGTCTGCTTTCGTGTATTCGATACGCGTTTTGCTTTCGCCGTCTTTACCGTCGTTACTTGCAAGACCTGGTTGACCGTCAATAACACGGATAGTCGCTGTAGGCGATTTGCCGTCTGCACCTGGTTCGCCGGTTAAGCCGATTGAACCGTCTTTACCGTTTAAGCCAATACGCTCTTTGCCGTCTTCGCCTTTCACGCCAACTTTACCTGGTTCGCCGTCTTTACCGCCGATTTCAAGTTCGTTGCCTAAGCCGATTTCAAATTGTTTGTCATCAGCATTTACTGTTGCTGTGATACCGTCTTTACCAACCACTTTAATTGCGTTGCCTAAAGATTCTTTCAACGTTGCACCAGTGCTGTCTTTCAAGCCAAAACCGTCAGTCGTTACTTTAGTTACTGCATCTTTCAAGTCGCCCACGTTTACTGCATTGTTCAATGTGTCGCCTTTAGCATCTTCTAAACGAACTTTAGAACCTTGACCATCGCTTAAACCTGACTCAACATTAGTAATTTTGTGATCACCTGCATTAATACCGTTGTCTTTGTTGATCGTTACATCGCCAACAGTTACGTTATCGAAGTCAACATCACGAGCTGTTTTCACTGTGTAAATGTCGTGGCCGTCAGCAGCTTGTGATTTATCAACAACGATGTTTTCGCCAGCTTTAACTTCAGTTTTCGCTTTCGCTGCTTCTGTGTAAAGTTGTGAACCGTTTACTGCATCAGTAGAAGTTGCGTTTACATCACCTGCCGCTACGTTAGTGATTTTCTTATCGCCTGCGTTGATACCATCTTTTAATACAGATGGACCACCAGTAATTGATAAGCCACCGTTATTCAACACAGAATCACCGATAGTCAAGCTACCTTTGTCAGTTAAGTTAATATCTTTAGCTAATTGAACTAATAAGCTGTTCGTTGCGTTGTTTGCAGTTACTTTGATGTTGTTTGTCGCAACTTCTTTGTCTTTAACTGCATCGCCACCAGTAATATCTAACTGTTGAGTTAATTTACGAGCCACTGGCACATCGCCTGTGTTCACGTCGCCACCGAAGTACAAACCGTCGTTCATTGTAGCGATTTGCTCTTTAGTACCGTCTGGTTTGGTGTATTCGATACGAGTTTTGCTTTCGCCAGCCGCACCGTCATTACCGTCTAAACCTTTAACACCGTTCACAACACGGATAGTCGCTTCAGGCGATTTACCGTCTGCACCAGCAGGGCCAGTTAAACCGATAGAACCGTCTTTACCGTTGATTTCAACGCCAGCTTTGCCGTCTGCGCCTTTCACGCCAACTTTACCGTCTTTACCTGGTTGACCGTCTTTACCTGCTCCGCCCACAGTAGTTTCTGGGTTTAAGTTGAATGTAACGTCATCGCTGTCAGCAGCTTTGGTGATCAAGATGTTGCCGTCAGTATTTTTCAAGTCAACAGTGTCACCCGGAGCAACATTAGAGCTGTTTGTACCGTTTGCTTTGATGTTCCAGCCCATATTTGCAATATCACGCACTTCGTCTAACTGATCTACGTTTACTGCATCTTTGCCGTCTTTACCAGCGGTTACGTTGCCGATTGTGCCGTCTGGACGGAATGATACGCCGTCTGAACCATCAGCACCTTTAATCGTTAAGCCGTCTTTTCCGTTCGCACCAGTACCAGAGATAGACATACCATCTTTACCGAATTTCACGTCTGGTGAGTTGCCGTCTTTACCGTCAACAGTTAAGCCTGAGAATGTTGGACGTTCACTCAATACGATTTCTAGGTCGCCGTTGTTGTTGCGTGTGCCTACGTTACGGTTGCTTACAGCACTTGATGTTAACGCTAGTGTTGTCGTATCAGTAATACCACCTAATACGTTTAATTGCTCATTTAACTTTTTCGAAATGTTGTTACCAGCATTACCAGCGAAGTACAAACCGTCGTTCAAGGTTGCAACTTCTTCAGTTGAGATTGTGCCGTTCGGGTATTTAGTTTCATAAACGATACGCGTTTTGCTTTCGCCGTCTGCACCGTTGTTGCCGTCGATACCTTTCGCACCATCACGAACACCGATTGTTGCGCTTGCGCCGTCTTGACCGTTTGCACCAGCAGGGCCAGTCAAGCCGATTGTACCGTTTGCACCATCAAGTGCCACGCCATCTTTACCGTTTTCGCCTTTAACACCCACTTTACCTGGTGCGCCGTCTTTACCGATTGAGATTTCATTGCCTAAGCCGATTTCAAATTCGTTAGAGGTTGCGTTTGCAGTGGTAGTGATACCGTCTTTGCCAACCACTTTAACTGTGTTGCCCAAAGTTTCTTTCACTTCGCGATTTGAACCGTCTTTTAAGCCGAAGCCTTTGTTGCTCAAATCTTTAGCAACATTTTTTAAATCGCCCACGTTTACTGCATTTTTCAGCGTGTCGCCAGAAGCATTGTCAATCAGCGTATCGCCTAAGCCTGAAGCTACGTTAGTGATTTGTTTGTCGCCAGCTTTGATACCAGTATCTTTATTGATGTTCACGCCACCAACAGTTACGTTGTCAAAGTTCACATCACGAGCGGTTGCAACGGTGTAAATATCGTGTCCGTCAGTAGCTTGTGTTTTAGTAACAACAATGTTTTCGCCTTGTTTAACTTCAGTTTTCGCTTTAGCAGCTTCTGCATAAAGTTGTGAACCGTTCACAGCGTCTGTTGAAGTTGGACTAAGTGTACCGTTCGCTACGTTTGTAACTTTGTTGTCGCCTGCGCTGATACCGTCTTTGTTCACTTTAACTGCTGGCGCATCTGGACGGCTTGGGTCTGTAATGGTTAAACCTTTATCGTCTAATGTGCTGTCGCCAATCTTCAATGAACCGTCTTTGTCTAATACAACGTTATTCGCCAAGCTCAATTCCAACTTGCCGTTCATTGCTTCAACTTTGATGTTTTTCGCTTTAGTTTTGTCCGCTGCGCCACCAATGATGTCAAGCTGTTCGCCTAATTTCTTAGTAACAGTCGCAGCGTCTGCGTTGTCGCCTGCAAATGTAATGCCTTTGTTGGTTACAGTATTGTTAGCGTTCACGCCATCTTGAATTTTGCCTTTAGTGTCAGCAGAAAGATCAACGGTGTAATCCAACACACGTTTTTCATTATCAACAGTTGGCGTAACAGTTACCGCATCAGAACCTGCTTTAGCAGTGGTGTTCCAAGCGTTTACCGTAAATGTTTTGCCCTCAGCCGTTGCTACAGTGTCAACCACCGCATTTGTGCCGGCAACCACAGTTGAGCTGTTTGCTTTCAACTGGTTCACGTTCACCGCATCTGTGCCGTCCACACCCGGAGCAACGCCTTTAACTACGTTGCCGCCCATATTCACGGTTGTGCCTGGTTTTACAGTTAAGTTTTTGCCTGCACCGCCCACAGTCAAATCGCCTGTGTCCACGCTATCGAATACCACATCGTCTTTAGTGGCAAATGTGAAGTTTGAACCCTCTTGGGTAATCTTCATATTTTTACCGGCGATGTGTTTTAAGCTGTCGCCTAATTGAACGTTTGAGTTATCGCCGTCTGAAACACCGCCGTCCACAGCATCAGTTAATAAGTTAATGCCTTTACCTAACACATCAGCTACTGCATAAAGCTGTGAACCGTTCACACCGTCGGTTGATGTTGCAGAAACCAAACCGGCAGCAACATTTTGTAATTGACGTGGAGAGTCAGCTGAGCCTACGCTGAAGTAGTCGCCCACAGATTTGATTGCACCGGCAGTTTCACCGTATGTCATTCCACCAATGGTAAATGGTTTTTCTGCGCCTAAGTGAGCATTTGTACCTGTAGAATTTGCACCGATTGCCACGCCATTTGCGTGATTAACCGTTGCACCAGTACCCATTGCCAACGCATTTTCACCAGCCGCTGTTGCGCCAGTACCGATTGCCGTCGCATTTTCTTTGCTAGCAAGTGCATTTGTACCTAACGCATTCGCATTCACTTGAGTAGCTTGTGCTGCAGTACCAGTTGCAATAGAGTTGATTTGCGTTGCTTGAGCACCAACACCGCTGGCTTGAGCATTTTCGCCAGCAGCTTGTGCGCCATTACCTGTCGCAATCGCCCCATCGCCTGAAGCAATCGCATTCGCACCATAAGCTGAAGCACCATCACCAGTTGCTTGTGAACCAAAACCAGTTGATGTTGCATTTGCACCAGTAGCTTTTGACTCAGCACCTGTTGAAATTGCACCAATACCAGAAGCTGCCGCATTATGACCTGTTGCGATTGAGTCATAACCTGATGCATTCGCACTATGACCAGTCGCAATAGATTCTTGACCAGTTGACTGAGCTAAATAACCATATGCAGAGCTTGAACCGCCCGATGCTACTGATTGACGACCTGTCGCAATCGCTTGACCACCAGTCGCTTGAGCACGATCCCCCACAGCAATCGTAGAAAGTGCACTTGAAACTGCATTTATACCAGTCGCTACAGCTTGGTTACCTGTTGCTTGTGCATTATTACCAGTTGCAGTTGAAAAATGACCAGTTGCAGTTGCTGACGCACCCAACGCTGTTGAACGGTTACCTGTTGCATCAGCACTGTAACCCAACGCCATAGCTTCACGAGAATTTGCAACAGCTTGAGTACCGAATGCTAACGTATTATCTGAACTTGCCGTCGAATTCCAACCAATTGCTGTTGATGATGTACCTGTAGCTGTCGCACCTGGACCAATCGCAGAAGAATGCTGACCACCTGCAACACTGTTAGCACCAATCGAAACACCGTCTGAGTTTGCACGAGATACAGTTGAATTGTAACCAATTGCTACGCCCATAGCGGCTGCTTTATTTGCATTTTGATTAGCCTCATTTTCATAAACAGCAGAAGCATCTTTACCAATTGCTACAGCTAATTGATCTCCAGCACCTGCTGGTACTAAACCTTGAGCGGCAACAACATCGAATGTCTGAGCATTAACAGCTCCCAGCGCTGCAACACTAGCTGCGTGAACCGAACCAGTTGCAACAACTAAAGCACCACCAACAGCTAGTGAAACTGCAGTTTTCTTAACCGAGCTTGATTGTTTTTTATGTGCCTTAGACAATTCAGACACCGCTACCCACACGCCAAGTGTGGCATTATAGACTACTTTAAAGACTTGATTCATCGAGTTTCCCTATATGATGATGTTTAACTTTACTTACAAAAAAAATGTAACTGCTTAAAACGCTGGCTTGCTAAAAATCAGCAAAACAAGCTCCTTAGCAAAATATTCCAACAACGAACATTTTGCTGAAAATCTTAATTTTAGTGATCTAGATCACAATTTCACCAAATTCGCCGCATTATAATCAAAACGATTATTTTTGCCACAATCTTTACAAAACTTTACATTCCTCTGTGAAATTTAACATTTAATTAACAAATGATGAAGTTTTGATTTATTTTTGAGCAAAATTAACACGTCTATTGATTAAAAATCATCACCCTCCCTTTTTTACATTTTCTCTAAAGACATCGTTTACGTTTTCTCTTTTATTTACCGATATAATTGAAATCATTGGGGGTATGCATATGCCTAGGTAAATTTCACTCCCACTGCTTGCTGAGGGCGCAAAAGGGTTTAGAGGGCGAAGTTAAATCGTTTGAGCAAAGAAAGATCATTTCCTTCCCCCAGCTAGCGGGAGGAAGTGCCCAAAGGGCGATGGGGGGCTGAATTATGAGATTTAAAAAAATGTTACGAAAACACACCGCACTTTTGCCCCCCTCAGAGCTTCGCCCAGCTCCCCCCGCAAGCAGGGGGAGCGAAAGGATCTTTTGTTGTTCTCTTATTTGTTGAAAAGCAAAATTGGTTAGGGCGTATACCATACCCCCCTCTATCCCCCCTAAACCGCCAATTCCGCCATTTTTACGATAACTTTCACCGCACTTTCCATTCCCTCAAGGCTGATGAGTTCGTGTTTGCTGTGAAAGTTGTAGCCACCGGTAAAGATATTTGGGCAGGCTAAGCCTTTTTCTGCCAGCCACGCGCCGTCTGTGCCGCCACGAATTGGTTTGTGGTTTGGTTCTATGCCGCATTCTCGCATTGCTCGGTCGGCTAATTGAATGGCTTGTGGCACTTGGCTGACGGTGTCGTACATATTGCGGTAGCTGTCTTTAATTTCTAGCGTGAGCCCGTGGCGTAGTGATTTTTGTTGATTAAATTGTTCCACTAATTGCGCTAAAAAGGCTTTGCGTTGTTCAAATTTCTCGCTATCGAAATCTCGAATAAGGTAATGCAATTCCACATTTTGCACATCGCCAAGCAAGCGATGTAAATGGAAAAAGCCCTCTTTGCCCGAGGTTTTTTCAGGAGTTTCATCAGCTGGAAACCGTTGTTGAAATTCACAAGCTAAGGTCAATGCATTTACCATTTTATCTTTGGCATAACCCGGGTGAATATTGCGTCCTGTGATGTTTACAACGGCACTCGCTGCATTAAAATTTTCGTATTCCAACTCGCCTACTGCGCCGCCGTCGATGGTATAAGCCCAGTCGCATTGGAATTTGCTTAAGTCAAAAAATTGCATTCCTAAACCAATTTCTTCATCTGGGGTAAAGGCGATGCGCAGGTTGCAACGGGGTTGTGCACTTTGGCTTAGTATGGAAAGTGCGGTCATAATTTCGGCAATTCCAGCTTTATTATCTGCGCCGAGCAAGGTTGAACCGTCAGTAACAATTAAGGTTTTGCCGATTAATTGGTGCATAAAAGGGAAAAAGACTGGACTGATAAATTCTTCACCAATGCCTAAAGCAATGTCGCCGCCACGATAATTATTGATGACTTCAGGTTTCACGTGTTTGCCGCTGCAATCGGGCGAGGTGTCTAAATGCGCAATTAGCCCAATCGTCGGCGCATTTGCTACATTGCTTGGCAAATAGGCGGTGAGTACGCCGTGTTTAGACAGGTGAATTTCGCTTAAACCGAGCGACTGTAATTCACGTTCGAGCTGTTTAGCCAACTTCATTTGCCCCGAGGAACTGGGGGAATTTTTTGCGCCTAATTTGGCTTGTGTATCAAAAGAAACATAATTTAAAAAGCGTTCTAGCAAATATTGACGTTCTGCGGCGAGCATAATCTTCTCCTTGTATGTCATTTTGATTATGCAAAAACAAAAAGTGCGGTGCAATTTTTTTAAGAAAAATTCAACTAAATCTTTATCTAAATCAATTTTTTAACTTTTGTTTTATTGGCTGAATATTTTTTTAGGTGAAAAATTTGGCGAAAAAGGCATTATTTCCTTTTCATTGAAGCATAATCGCTATATCATATCGTCTTATCAAAAATTCGGTGCTTACTTGATTATTTTGCGATAAAAAAGTAAGCGTTTTGCTTCGATTTAACTAACCAACCTTAGTTTTTCAGGGAGAAAACCAAAGCTAGTGGAAAAGACGACTAAACCTATCGTTGAGCTACGCTCTGTTCAAAAATCCTATGGTGATAACACCATTATCAATGATTTCAACTTAACCATTAATAATGGTGAATTTATTACCATTCTTGGGCCTTCTGGCTGTGGTAAAACCACAGTATTGCGCTTAATCGCAGGTTTTGAGGAGGCAAACGGCGGTCAAATTATTATTGACGGTGAAGATGTAACCAATATTCCAGCAGAACATCGCCACGTTAATACGGTTTTCCAAAGTTATGCCCTGTTCCCGCATATGACGATTTTCGACAATGTGGCGTTCGGCTTGCGTATGCAAAAAGTGCCTGAAAGTGAAATTAAATCTCGTGTGCTTGAAGCATTGCGTATGGTGCAATTAGAGGAAATGGCAGATCGCAAACCAAGCCAACTTTCTGGTGGTCAACAGCAACGTATTGCGATTGCTCGTGCCGTGGTGAATAAACCGAAAGTCTTATTACTTGATGAATCTTTGTCTGCATTGGATTATAAATTACGTAAAAAAATGCAGAATGAATTGAAATCCCTACAACGTCAATTAGGCATTACTTTTATCTTCGTTACCCACGATCAGGAAGAAGCCTTGACGATGTCTGACCGCATTATTGTGTTGAAAAAAGGGAATATCGAACAAGACGGTTCACCTCGTGAAATTTATGAAGAACCACGTAATTTATTTGTAGCGAAATTCATTGGCGAAATCAATATTTTCGATGCAACAGTATTACATCGTGTTGATGAGCAACGTGTGAAAGCAAACGTTGAAGGTCGTATTTGTGATATTTACGTTGACCAAGAAGTAACCGAAGGGCAGAAATTAAAAGTGTTATTGCGCCCTGAAGACGTGTTGTTAGAAGAACTTGATGAAAATGAGCAATCAAGTGCGATCATTGGTTATATTCGTGAGCGTAACTATAAAGGTATGACGCTTGAATCTACCGTTGAGCTTGAACATAACGGCAAAATGGTCTTGGTAAGCGAATTCTTTAATGAAGACGATCCGAATATCGATCACTCGTTAGATCAAAAAGTGGCTGTAACTTGGATTGAAAAATGGGAAGTGGTGCTAAACGATGAAAATGACAACCAATAAGTTCCAAAAGGTAACCGTTGGCATCATTTTTGCTTGGCTGATTTTCTTTGTTTTCGCACCAAACTTATTGGTGTTTATCGTCAGCTTTTTAAGCAAAGATGCAAGCGATTTTTATGCCTTACCTTTCACCTTTGAGAACTACGCTCGCCTATTTGAGCCGCTTTATGGCACGGTGGTGTGGAACTCATTGTATATGTCGGGCATTGCCACGATTTTGTGTTTGCTCATTGGCTACCCTTTCGCCTTTATTATGACCAAAATTAATGCAAAATATCGTCCGTTTTTGCTTTTCTTGTTGGTGCTGCCATTTTGGACAAACTCGCTCATTCGTATTTATGGAATGAAAGTGTTTCTTGGCGTAAAAGGGATTTTAAACGAATTTTTGCTGTCTATCGGCTTGATTAGTGAGCCTATTCGTATTTTAAATACAGAAATTGCAGTGATTATCGGTTTAGTTTATTTGCTATTACCATTTATGATTTTGCCACTTTATTCAGCGATTGAAAAATTAGATCATCGCTTATTAGAAGCCGCAAAAGACTTAGGTGCAAACGCATTCCAACGCTTTATTAAAGTGATTATTCCACTCACAATGCCAGGAATTGTATCGGGTTGCTTGTTGGTGCTATTGCCTGCAATGGGTATGTTCTATGTGGCAGACTTATTGGGCGGTGCGAAAGTATTATTAGTGGGTAACGTGATTAAGAGCGAATTCTTAATTTCTCGCAACTGGCCTTTCGGCTCGGCAATTAGTATTGGCTTAACAATCTTAATGGCATTATTAATTTTCGTTTACTACAAAGCGAATAAATTACTGAATAAGAAAGTGGAGTTAGAATAATGGGTCGTGTACTACGTAGTTTCTTTATGTTGGTGGTGTACGCTTATTTGTATATCCCCATTGTGATTTTAGTAGGTAACTCTTTTAACGGCGACCGCTACGGCTTAAGCTGGAAAGGGTTCACTTGGAATTGGTATGAGCGTTTATTTAATAACGACACCTTAATTCAAGCGGCAATTCACTCGGTGGTTATCGCTTTTGTCGGCGCAACACTTGCTACGATTATCGGCACATTAACCGCTATCGCTTTGTATCGCTACAAATTCCGTGGTAAACAAGCAGTGAGCGGAATGCTATTTGTGGTAATGATGTCGCCTGATATTGTAATGGCGGTGTCATTATTGGCATTGTTTATGATTGTTGGTGTGTCTTTAGGCTTTTGGTCATTATTATTAGCGCACATTACATTCTGCTTGCCTTATGTGGTGGTAAGCGTTTTCTCTCGCTTGAAAGGCTTCGATTTACGAATGCTTGAAGCCGCACGAGATCTTGGCGCAAGCGAAGTTACGATCTTACGTAAAATTGTGTTACCACTTGCCCTACCTGCGATTATTTCAGGCTGGTTATTGAGTTTCACTATTTCACTTGATGATGTGGTGGTTTCTTCTTTCGTGAGTGGCGCAAGCTATGAAATTTTACCATTGAAGATTTATTCTTTGGTGAAAACAGGGGTTACGCCAGAGGTTAATGCGCTCGCAACTATAATGATCGTATTGTCTTTAGCCTTGGTGATTTTAGGACAAATTATCGGGAAAAAAGACCGCACTTAACAGATAAATCCTAGACAAGAAGAATAAATAAACATAAAATAACGCCCGACCTTAAGCTAAGTTACTAGCCCAAAGTCAGGCGTTTTTTTATGTCTTTAATTAAGAAATGCTTTCTTGACTTTGCTCCTGAAATCATTTCCCAACAAAGATCGATACTCTTAACTATTCTCAACGGAGAAAATCTAAATGAAAAAATTAGCAGGTCTTTTCGCAGCTAGCCTAGTTGCTGTTGCTTTGACTGGTTGTAATGACAAAGAAAACAAAACTGAAGCTGCCAAAGCACCAGCCGCCAGTGGTGATAAAGTTGTAAATCTTTATACTTGGACAGAATATGTTCCAGATGGTTTATTAGACGAATTCACCAAAGAAACGGGCATTAAAGTCAACGTATCAAGCCTTGAGTCAAACGAAACAATGTACGCCAAAGTAAAATTACAAGGCGCAGGGGACGACGGTTATGATGTTATCGCTCCATCAAACTACTTCGTGTCAAAAATGGCACGTGAAGGTATGTTGAAAGAGTTAGATCACAGCCAATTACCTGTTATTGCTGAACTTGACCCAGATTGGTTAAACAAAGACTATGACAAAGGTAACAAATACTCTTTACCACAATTATTGGGCGCACCAGGTATTGCTTTCAATGTAAACAGCTACAAAGGTTCAGATTTCACTTCTTGGGGTGATTTATGGAAACCTGAATTTGCTAACAAAGTGCAATTATTAGACGATGCTCGTGAGGTATTCAACATTGCATTAGTGAAATTAGGTAAAAACCCAAACACTAAAGATCCTGCTGAAATCAAAGCAGCTTACGAAGAATTGTTGAAATTACGTCCAAACGTACTTTCATTCAACTCAGACAATCCAGCGAACTCATTCATTTCAGGCGAAGTTGAATTAGGTCAATTATGGAATGGTTCTGTGCGTATTGCGAAAAAAGAAGCTCCAGGTACAATCGATATGGTATTCCCTAAAGAAGGCCCAGTATTATGGGTTGATACTTTAGCCATTCCAGCAAATGCTAAACACCCTGAAGCAGCGCACAAATTAATTAACTACTTATTAAGTGAACAAGTTGCAGAAAAATTAACCTTAGAAATTGGCTACCCAACATCTAACGTTAAAGCGAAAGCAAAATTACCAACTGAAATCACGAGCGACCCTGCAATCTATCCACCAGCAGAAGTGTTACAAAAAGCACACTGGCAAGATGATGTAGGTGAAGCTGTTGAATTATATGAAAAATATTATCAAGAGTTAAAAGCAGCGAAATAATCGCATAGTTTCTAATTCACCATAAAGGCTTTCTTCGGAAAGCCTTTTTTATTTGCCCGATTGACTGACTAATACTGACTATTGCCACTCAAAGAAAGTAAAAGTGCGGTGAAAAAACACAAGATTTTTACACCGCACTTTTTGTCTTATTTATCTAGTTAAACTAGGGTTAAAGTGATTAGTCTTCTGCGTCTTCTTTCGCCCATTCAAGCGCACGACGAACTGCTTTTTTCCAACCCTTATAACGTTTTTCACGTTTTTCTTGGTCGCCATCTGGAATAAAGGTTTGCTCAACTTCAGCTTTGTCTTTAAGTTCATCTAAGTTTTTCCAGAAACCTACCGCAAGACCTGCTAAGTAAGCCGCACCTAATGCCGTTACTTCTTTCACTTTTGGACGCTCAACAGAGGTATCCAAAATATCTGCTTGGAATTGCATTAAGAAGTTGTTAGCGGTTGCACCACCGTCCACACGTAAGGCTTTTAATTTTGCTCCTGAATCAGATTGCATTGCTTCTAACACATCACGAGTTTGATATGCAATAGATTCTAAAGTTGCACGCACAATATGATTACGGTTTGCACCACGTGTTAAGCCGAAAATTGCGCCACGAGCATACGGATCCCAATACGGTGCGCCAAGTCCTGCAAATGCTGGCACGACATAAACACCGTTAGAACTTGAGGCTTTTGTCGCAAAATATTCACTGTCGGTGCTGTCGTGAACGATTTTTAATTCATCACGCAACCATTGAATTGATGCGCCAGCAATGAAAATCGAGCCCTCAAGTGCATATTCAGGTTCACCTTTGGCATTACACGCAATGGTGGTCAACAAGCCATTTTGCGATTGCACTGCGGTGTCGCCTGTGTGCATTAACATAAAGCAACCTGTGCCGTAGGTGTTTTTCGCTTGTCCTGCGTTGACGCATAAATGTCCATAAAGTGCCGCTTGTTGGTCGCCTGCGATCCCTGCGATTGGAATACGCACGCCACCTTTACCGCCGATGTTGGTTTGTCCATAAACCTCGGAAGAATTTTTCACTTCAGGCAACATTGAGCGAGGAATATCAAGCAATTCCAACATTTTGTCGTCCCACTGTTTGGTGTGAATGTTGAACAACATTGTGCGAGATGCGTTGGTGTAATCGGTAACGTGCACACGTCCTTGAGTTAATTTCCAGATCAACCAAGTGTCCACCGTACCGAACAACAATTCACCACGCTCTGCCTGTTCTCTAGCCCCCTCAACATTGTCTAAAATCCATTTAACTTTAGTCCCTGAGAAATAAGGGTCAACCACCAAGCCAGTAGTTTTGCGAATATAATCTTCGTGTCCGTCAGCTTTTAATTGATCGGTAATGTGCGAAGTACGGCGACATTGCCAAACGATGGCATTGTAAACAGGTTTGCCCGTTTCTTTTTCCCACACGATGGTAGTTTCACGTTGGTTGGTAATCCCGATTGCGGCGATTTCATCAGAGGTAATCCCTGCTTTTGCCACTACTTCATTTAAGGTTGAGCTTTGGGTTGCCCAAATTTCCATTGGATTATGTTCTACCCAGCCAGCTTGCGGATAGATTTGAGTAAATTCACGCTGTGCAATTTCAACGATATTCGCATTGTGGTCTAACAACACGGCACGAGAGCTGGTTGTGCCTTGATCTAATGCAATGATGTATTTTTTATCTGTCATAATAAATTCCTTCTTGTATGAAAAGTGCGGTGTTTTTTCCGTAAGTTTTGAGATTACTCTTTGCAATTACAAGGCAAGTTTAGCCCAATAAAATGTTTATAAATCCAAGCGCCGATTAATGCTCCTACGATTGGCGCAACGATTGGCACAATGGCATAAGGCACAGCCAAGCCACCAGTTAAAGCAATTTCTCCCCAACCAGCAAGGCTTGCGAATAATTTTGGACCGAAATCACGAGCAGGGTTCATCGCAAATCCTGTTAAAGGCCCCATTGCTCCACCGATAGTCGCAATTAATACCCCGATTAATAATGGTGCAAGCGGACCTCTTGGCACGCCGTTACCGTCGTCGGTCAACGCCATAATTAATGCCATTAATACTGCGGTGATCACTAATTCCACCATAAAGGCTTGTGCGATGCCAATATGTGGATTTGGGTAAGTTGAGAAAGTCCCTGCGAGAGAAAGGCTTTCAGGCGTACCACGCACGATGTTATTGGTAGTTTCAACATCAATGAATAAATTCATATATAAGAAATAGACCAACGCAGCAGCACAAAATGCACCTGCCATTTGTGCTACGATATAAGGCATTACACGCTTGCCATCAAAACAAGCAAATTTCCACAGCGCAATGGTTACTGCAGGATTTAAATGTGCACCCGATACGCCAGCCGTCGCATAAACCGCCAAGGCAACCCCCATTCCCCACATAATACTAATTTCCCACTGACCAAAATTTGCGCCAGCCACTTTGAGTGCAGCCACACAGCCCACACCAAAAAAGATAATCAATGCCGTACCAATAAATTCACCGATACAAGCCGCTTTAAGTGATTTATCCAAAGCCATAATATGCTCCTTTTTTATCATTTTATTTTCGTTTAAGAAATTTTTAAGGTGCGAAAACAATCACGAACCGTGGGGTTAATGTATGAAAAAGAAAACTTGATGAAAAGGGATTTTTTTTAAATTTGTGAGCAAGCTCAAAAAAAATTTATCTTTGCATAAAAATCTGCTAAAAATTTGAACAAAAGCGCGGTTAAAAATGTTAATATTTTGTTAATTTACAAATATTTCTTGCATATTTAGTTGAATGAATATAAATTCATTTTTATTAAATAAATATTCAACCAACAGTTCGAGAAGAGTGTTTATGCGGAGTTCAGAATTAGTTCAATGGTTTAGACAATCCACGCCTTATGTGAATATGCACCGTGGCAAAACCTTTGTTATTATGCTTGATGGCGACACCATCGCAAGCCAAAATTTTATCAATATAATCAGTGATATAAGATTATTACACAGTTTAGGTATTAAGCTGATTATTGTGTTTGGCGCACGTGTACAAATTAATGAACTCCTGCAGCTGCACAATATTAGCCCCCAATATCACAAAAATATTCGCATTACCGATCTGCAAACCCTTGATTTAGTTAAACAAGCTGTCGGTAAGCTCAATTACGATATTACTTCACGCTTGTCAATGCGCCTGCCCCACTCGCCTCTGCTCAACGTGGTGAGCAGCAACTTTATTTTGGCACAGCCCATTGGTGTGGACGATGGCGTAGATTATCTCCTGAGCGGAAAATTACGCCGTGTGGAAGTGGAAAATATTCAACAGCAGTTAGACCGAGATGCGATTGTGCTGATTGGCCCTATTGCGCCGTCGGTAACGGGCGAAAGTTTTAACTTGCCTTTTGAAGAAATTGCAACACAAATTGCAATCAAATTAAAAGTGGAAAAACTCATTGGTTTCAGTGCCACTCAAGGGATTTTAGACCAAGATGGACAAACTGTTTCCGACTTACAACCGCAACAAGCTGCCGTTTATTTAGAACAATGCATTGAACAAAACCAATATCACAGCTCGCAAGCAAGATTTTTACAGGCGGCTATTGATGTGTGCCGTGCTGGCGTGAAACGTTCGCATTTGCTCAGTTATGAAGAAGACGGCTCGTTATTGCAAGAATTATTTACGCGTGATGGTGTGGGTACGCAGCTTTCAATGGATAATTCCGAAGATATTCGTGTGGCGAATGTACGTGATATTCCAGGTTTATTAGAATTAATTCAACCACTTGAACAACAAGGTATTTTGGTTAAACGCTCAAGAGAACAGTTGGAAATGGACATTGAAAAATACACCATTATCGACCGTGATGGCGTGATTATCGCTTGCGCAGCGTTGAATGTGTATGCTGATGAGAAAATGGCAGAAATGGCTTGCGTGGCGGTTCACCCAGATTATCGCAGTTCTTCTCGTGGCGATATTTTGCTGGAAGAAATTCAAAAACGAGCCAAAAATCTAAACATCGAAAAATTATTCGTGCTCACCACCAGAACCGTGCATTGGTTTCAAGAGCGTGGTTTTAAAATGGCAAATGTCGAAGATCTGCCACAAGAAAAACGTGAACATTATAACTATCAACGCCGTTCAAAAATTCTTATTCAAGATTTAAACGCAGAAAATAGTTAAATTTTTCACCGCACTTTTCTACATTTTTCAATAAAAAAGGCTGTTTTCACAGCCTTTATTTATACCCATTATTCGACAAAGTGCCGTTGCGATTTATTTTCTTCACGGCTTAAAATTAAGCGATGATAATTTTCAAAACGCACAGGGTGAATTTTGCCTTGCTCAACGGCTTCTCGCAATGCACATTCAGGATCGTTCAAATGTTTGCAATCACGGAATTTGCAAGTGCCTAAAAAATATTGAAATTCTCGATAACCTTTGGTGATTTGATCGGCTTCCAAATGCCATAGACCAAATTCACGAATGCCAGGGCTGTCGATTAATTCGCCGCCTTGTGGCAAATGATATAAACGAGAAGATGTCGTGGTGTGCTGCCCTAGGCCTGAGTTTTCGCTCACTGCACCAATTTGCGCATTCACTTCAGGCATAATTTGATTGACTAAACTGGATTTCCCCACGCCAGATTGCCCCACAAAAATTGATGTCCCGTGCGACAAAAGTGCGGTTAATTTTTCCATATTTTTACCCGTTTGCGCCGAAATCATTAAGGTTTCGTAGCCAATATCTTGATAAATTTTCAGCTGCGCTTCGGCATTGGCAAGTTCTTCATCACTTAACAAATCCACCTTATTTAACACAATCACCGCTGGAATATTCGCCGTTTCGCAAATCACTAAATAGCGGTCGATAATGTTTAGCGACAAAGTTGGCAACACGGCAGACACAATGATAATGCGGTCAATATTCGATGCCATCACTTTTAAACCGTCGTAATAATCAGGGCGTGCCAACGAATTTTTGCGTGGTTTCACCGCTTCAATCACGCCGCTAATCCCTTGCAACTGTTCTTGTCCAGCTCGCCAAACCACCTGATCGCCCACCACCACGCTACTTAGCGTGCGGCGTAAATTACAACGAAAAATTTCGCCTTGGGTACTTTCCACATCGGCGTGCATTGAATAACGAGTAACCACTACGCCATCTTGCGTGTCGCCCAACATATCTTCTTGCCAATCAATGTCTTTTCTCGCCTGACGACGATGACGATCTAAGGCTTTGGCATTGTTGGAATGAATGCGACGTTTCTGATTTTGAGTTAATTTTTGTTTTGCCAACAGAATTTCCTTAAAGTGCGGTCGTTTTTCACCGCATTTTTCGTTACAATAAAACAAATTATATATAGGATACTGAAAATATGGCTCAAGATAAAGAAAATCTGATTTGGATCGACCTAGAAATGACAGGTTTAGATCCTGAAAAAGAACGTATTATTGAAATTGCGACGATTATTACCGATAAAAATCTCAATATTTTAGCGGAAGGTCCTGTGCTTGCCGTACATCAATCTGATGAATTATTAAGCAAAATGAGCGATTGGTGCATAAAAACGCATACCGCAAACGGCTTGGTGGAACGAGTAAAAGCCAGTAAATTAACCGAACGTGCCGCAGAATTGCAAACCATTGATTTCATCAAAAAATGGGTTGGTAAAGGGCAATCGCCGATTTGTGGCAATAGCATTGCGCAAGATAAACGCTTTTTATTCAAATATATGCCTGATTTAGCCGACTATTTTCACTATCGCCATTTAGATGTGAGCACGCTGAAAGAATTGGCTCGCCGCTGGAAACCTGAAATTTTGGCAGGCTTTGAAAAGCAAAATACGCATTTAGCCCTTGATGATATTCGTGAAAGCATTAAGGAATTAGCTTATTATCGTGAGCATTTTATTCAATTAGATTAAAATTCAGCTATTTACGAATATTTTTTCGGCAATCAAAAAATTTATTTAAATTTCTACTTGCTAAAGCCAAAAATCTTCTTATAATAAGCCCTGTTTTCGACACAATGTCGATCTGCGGGAATAGCTCAGTTGGTAGAGCACGACCTTGCCAAGGTCGGGGTCGCGAGTTCGAGCCTCGTTTCCCGCTCCAAATTCTTTAAGGACGCTTTATAGCGTCCTTTTTTCTTCGCTATATTTTCTGTGTATTCACAGCCCCGACCTAATCTTTCAATTTCTCATCTGACAGAAAATCGGCTATAATATGCGATTATTTCGTGCGTGGAAAAACGCACTCTTTTGATGAATTTTAGCTCGATAAATTTCGCCCATAAATATCATCAGTGAATTTCGAGGTTTTTATGACAACACCAGTAGTTGCCCTTGTTGGTCGCCCAAATGTGGGTAAATCAACCCTATTCAACCGCTTAACTCGCACTCGAGATGCGTTAGTGGCGGACTTCCCAGGCTTAACTCGTGATCGCAAATACGGTCAAGCCAATATTTCAGGCTATGATTTTATAGTGATCGATACAGGCGGTATCGACGGCACAGAAGAAGGCGTGGAAGAAAAAATGGCGGAACAATCGCTACTCGCCATTGAAGAAGCCGATGTAGTGTTATTTTTAGTTGATGCTCGAGCAGGCTTAACCCCGGCCGATATTGGTATTGCCCACTATTTGCGCCAACGTCAAAACAAAACGACTGTGGTCGTTGCCAACAAAACCGACGGTATTGATGCCGATTCACACTGTGCTGAATTCTATCAACTTGGCTTGGGCGAAATTGCTCAAATCGCTGCATCGCAAGGGCGTGGCGTAACGCAATTAATGGAAGATGTGTTAGCCCCATTAGCTGAGCAATTTACTCAAGATGAAAGTGCGGTGGAAAATAACGAAGTTTCTGATGAACACGATGAGTGGGAGCAAGACTTTGATTTTTCTGATGAAAATGACACCACACTTTTAGATGAAGCACTAGAAGAAGATCAAAAGCCCGAAGATAAAAATATTAAAATCGCTATCGTGGGCCGCCCAAATGTGGGTAAATCGACCTTGACGAACCGCATTTTAGGCGAAGATCGTGTGGTGGTTTATGACTTACCTGGCACAACTCGAGATAGCATTTATATTCCAATGGAACGTGATGGTCAGCACTATACTATCATCGACACCGCTGGCGTACGTAAGCGTGGTAAAGTGCATTTAACAGTTGAAAAATTCTCTGTAATCAAGACCTTACAAGCGATTCAAGATGCTAATGTAGTGTTGCTCACTATTGATGCTCGAGAAGGAATTTCCGATCAAGATTTATCCTTGCTTGGCTTTATTTTAAATGCTGGGCGTTCTTTGGTGATAGTGGTCAACAAATGGGACGGCTTAAATCAAGAAATCAAAGATCGGGTGAAATCAGAATTAGATCGCCGTTTAGATTTTATTGATTTCGCTCGTGTGCATTTTATTTCAGCCTTGCACGGCAGCGGCGTGGGCAATTTATTTGAATCGGTGCAAGAAGCCTATGCTTGTGCGACGCAGAAAATGACGACTTCTCTACTCACTCGCATTTTACAAATGGCAACCGATGAACACCAACCACCGTTGGCGAATGGTCGTCGTATTAAATTAAAATATGCTCACCCAGGCGGCTACAATCCGCCGATTATCGTAATTCACGGCAACCAAATGGACAAGCTCGCCGACAGCTACAAACGTTATCTTTCTAACTATTATCGTCGTAGCTTAAAAATTATCGGCTCGCCAATTCGCTTGCTGTTCCAAGAGGGCAATAATCCATTTGCTGGCAAACGTAACACGCTAACACCAAGCCAGTTGCGTAAACGTAAGCGTTTAATGAAATTCATTAAGAAATCAAAACGTTAAGTAAAATATGTGGTAAAAACAATTCTAGTTTTTGCCACATATTCACATTATAACACTGAGAAATTATTATGTTGCATTCGTTAAAAAAAGCATTGTCAAAGTGCGGTATTTTTTGTGCGATTTTTTTCTTTAGCACATTTTCATTGGCTGAAATCAAAGTCGCCTCCCCTATCGCCTTGCCACAAAATCCCGTAGGACAAATTAAACAAATCGCCGCCGACGTAGAACTTGGCTTAGTTGCAGTGAATAAGCAAGGTGAATTGTGGCAATATCAGCAAAACTGGCAAAAACTGACCTCTGGCTTTTCACCAAATAGCTTGATTTCAGTCGGTTTTGGGCGAATTGCTGGTGTTGATCCACAAGGTCATTTCATCGAATGGAATAACAAAAATCAGCAATTAACAAACACGAATATTGCACTTTCGCCATCGGCTGGAATGGTACAACTTGCTTTTGCTACCATCGCAGTGAACAAGCAACAAAAACTGATTCGCATTGAAGGCACTCAAATTTCAGCACAACGTGATGATGTGCAATTACTTCCCGACAGTCGCCCACTATTGGTTAATTTGCAAAATCAAGATCATATTGCCGTACTTGCCAGCCCTGATAGCAGCTATGCTCACGGCATTTTAGGCGATAGTTTGGAAGCCAAAGCCATTTATTATGTTGAACGCCATAATTTGCAAGATCTTGCTGAGCCAATGATTTTATCTGGCGATAATGTATTTGAAGCCAATGAACTCCAAAGTGTGGGTGTGAATGGTAAACAACAATTAGTTACGGTGATTTCAGGTACAGGTGCACGCCTTGCCGTGCTTGCCGTTGAAAATGGCAAATTTACAATCAAATATGAAAGCGAACGCCTACCCGACCACCGTTGGCTCTCGCCTTTTGTATTGAATAATCAAATTTATACGGTGCAAATGCCACATTTACGTGGGGAATTATTGCAGCACAGCTATCCAAATGTAGGGCAATCAAAATCGCTCGGCACGGGCTTTAGCAATCACGCCATCGGTACACGTGAAATGAATCTTGCTGCCAACACCGCCAATTCTGCTTGGCTACCTGATATTAGCTATCAGCATCTCGCTGTCGTGAATTCACAAGGCGTAAAACATAGCCAAATCAATCTGCCAGCTAGAATTATCAGCAGCCGCAGTAACGGTGTAAAAGCGTGGTTCTTATTAGAGAATGGCTTGGTTTATCAAGCTGAAGATTAAAAATTAAACGTAAAAAAGTGCGGTGTAAAATTTCATTATTTTACACCGCACTTTTTATTGGAAAGTATAAAAATTAGAATACTTAATTTTAAAAATACTCACACTCCTATTCATCACTCCAATCTTTCACTTCACTTTAAATTATACCCACCAAAACACGCCTTAAATAAGGTTTTTAATACTTGCCAATTTCCGCTAAATGCACTGATTTTCGTTGGTACTTCGCCTTTTGGATAAACTCGAACGGTTGGTAGTTCTAAACATTTATAGCCCAAACGTGGAGCGATATAAGATAAATAGGCTAATAATTCGTAAGAGCTAAATACCGAGCGGAAAATTGCGATATTTTCATCTAATAACATCTTGGCACTGTATGCTCTAAATCCTTGTGTGGTATCCGTCCATTTAAAGCCAGAAAATAAACTTAACATTGGGGCGTGAATAAAACGAATGGCAAAATCACGAGATTGTGGCGTATTTTCCGCAACTCCGCCTGAAATATATCGAGAGGCTTGCACAAAATCTACGCCATTTTTTAACGATTCAATAAAAGCTGGAATATCTTTTGGGTCGTCTTTATCGTTGCCATCAATCGTCACAATGCCTTTATAATTTCGCTCCAATGCAAAGGCATAAGCACAGCGTAATTGCGAACTCAGTTTTCCTGCTTCGGTTTTTTCTAATAAAGTATTTACTTTAAAAGTTTTTAAACGTTCAATTTCTAAAGAACCATCGGTACTACCGCCATCAATAATAATGATATCGGCGATATTCGCAATATTTTCCTTTTGCATTTTAGATAATAAATTAATAATTCGATTACCTTCATTTATCACGGGAATCACCACGCAATAATCATTTTGCTTTGGCAATTCTAAATTAATTTTATATGTTGGCACTTGCCATTTTTGATTACTCATTTCTCTTAACCTACTTTGATCGTTAAAAATATCACACCTAGCATAATTAATCCTATGCCACAAATTGTCGTCCAATACATCGGCTCTTTAAATATAATCACCGATAATAATGCCACTAACGCAATTGCCCCCGTTGTTAAAATTGGGTGAGCCACATTCATTGGAAATTTTGCTAATGCAGCGGTATAAAGTAAAAATGCTAACCCATAACAAAATAATCCTAACCAAAAAGGAATATTCGTTAATGCCTGCAATGGCTCGGTTAAACTCGGGAATTTTCTCGGCGGAGTGACTGCCACTTTAATTAACACACTCGCAAATGCATTTGTCGCAATACCTAATAAAAGAATAAGCCATTTCATTATTGATAATACTCCTTCGCAAATTGAAGTGCGGTGTAAATATCAGCTAAATTATTTTCTGACTTCGTTAGCATTTCAATGGTTGCTACACTTTGCGGAAAATAATGTTTTATTTCTTTTGCTAGTATTAAATGCTCTTGACCTGAAACGCCTAAAATATCCAAATTAGGTTCGCTTAAATGAATATGACCAATATATGGATAACTATTCACCAAAACATCTGCAATATTTTCTTGGTTAATTAAAGTTGCCCCCGTATCCAACTGCATTTTAATCGCTGGGTGATTCACCAACTTCACGATATTTAATGTTTCCATACTGCTGGTCATAAAATTTGCACCATAACAAGTTGGATTAGGCTCTAAACAAATATCAACGCCATATTTCAAGGCTTTATCGCCTAAATTTCTAAAAAATAACACCGCAGTTTTTTCGGTTTCTTTTTTGGTTAAACCTGTGCAATCTCGATTTTTTGGCGAGCCAAAAACTAATTTTGAAATTCCTAAATATGACGCTAATCGACAAATCGCTTCCAAATAATCCAGCATTTCATTTTGCACATTAGTTTCCGCAAATAAATTAAAGCCTTTTGTGCCAAATAAAAGAGATTGCATTCCGATAATGTTAACATCCTTATTTAACCAAAAATCTCGCACCGCTTTAATCTCTTTTTCTGTGGCTTGAAGCGGATTTGGAAAATATTTAGCTGGGGCAATATCAATAAACGAAAAGCCAAAATCTTTTAACATTGCTTGAATGTCGTTATCTTGATCGGTATTCCAAGCGATATTTGAAATAGATATATTCATTTTAAATCCTATTTTAATGTTATTGGTTCTGACTGTGCGAAAGCACGAATTGCCAATAAAACTTCTTTTTTACTATATTGATATCCATTATTACCATTAAATAAAAGATCATAACAACTTTTCATATTATAGCTTGCCACAGGATTATCTAATTTTTGTTCAAAGTTAAAATTAAATCCTTGTTCTGCAATTTCTTGTACGCTAATCTGCTCAGTCGTTAAATGCACTAACTTTAATTGATTTTTTAATGCAATTTGAATATCAGACCAAAGATTAACCATCGGATAAAATTGGAAAGTACCCCGACTATCGATCATATTTAAATTATTGTTATTCAAAAAATCAAAAATCACATTTTTTTGTAAACCTGGACCGACAAGACCAGGTAATCGCACGATTAAATAATTTTCAAAATGTGATGCAACAAATTCTTCTAAATAATAACGATGTAAACCATAAGGATGTAAATTTTCCTTGTCAATTTTAGTCTTCTCATCAACATCAATAGGCTTTTTAAATACATCTACCGTACTGATTAAAATAAACAGCTTACATTTAATGGTTTTTAAATGATCAATTAATTGATTAATATTCGCTAAATCTTGCTCTGGTTCTTTATTCGCAATCCATTTTTTAGCAGGTGCGGCAGAACAAACAACGGTATCAAAACTTTGATGATCCAATTCACCAATATTCGTTGAGCGGAAAAGATGTTCAAATTTGGTTTGTTTTAACAATGTTTGCCCAACAAAACCTGTATATCCAATTAATGCATTATTCATTATTTTTCTCCATATTTTCTAACAGAACTGGTTTTGGATAACCATCTAATTCAGGAGATAATTTTTCTCCGTGAAGCGAAATATTAATATATTTCTCGCTGTAGGTAATATTTGAAACTGTTCTTTCTCCTGAATGGGAGAATTTCAAAAGATCACCGACTTTAATAGATTGTCGATTCTCAAAAGTATTTTCAATAAAGAACATCGCTTGAGAATGACGAATTCCATTCGTCCAATTCTTATCCGATAAGTTAAATGGCACAACTTCTTTAACCATTTTCTCATTTTGCATATTTACTCGTTGCTGCCATACTCGACCTTTTGCATTAAACTGTCCCATATTAAGACTTTTAATCGCATAATTTGGTAATCTAATTTGTCGAATACAATTTGAAGAAAGCATATTGTAAATTGCGTATTTTTTGCTATCACTCCAATTGAAATCGGCATTATTGAAATCCGTTTTAGCATTCAAATTTGCATTATCAACGGGGTAAAGATGTAAGAAAAATCTTGTATCTAAATTAAAATCTCGACAATTTAATAAAGTCACATACATATAATTTCCCTTAACATTTAATCTGAATTTATCGTTGCTAAATATCAAGGGAGCTTTCTCAATTTTAGAGCCGTTATAATATTGCACAGCGGAAACAATCCCTGCTGATAAAATAATTATTGATAATAAGACTATTTTGAATAGTTTACCGAAATTCTCGTAAATCACTCGAGTAGCAAAACCGATATAGCCAAATCCCAATAATAGGAATGGAACATACCAAAGAAGATGATTCATATGCCCGTGAACATATGAGTGTCCTTTCGCAAGAATATGCCACGATATTGGGGCAAAAATAGACAACCATAAACTTACTTGAATAGCTTTATGGATAGATTGATAAGCAATTAATTGTCTTTTCTTAATAATTGTTCCAACTAAAATTGATAGCAACACTAATAAAACGATGACATACCAAAACTTAACGCCACCAAACATATCGCCATTGAAATACTTAGCTAAAACATCAAAAACATTTGCTTTTAATGAAGCAATCATTAAAGGATCTTTCATTGTTTCTGGATTACCGTGCGTTCTTTTTAGAATGGTAAATAATAAAAGATCAACCGCCTTATCATAGCTACCTAAAAAACTCTTTAATTGCTGTAGGTGAATAACTATTGCTGATACAAACCCTAGTAAACCTGCTACTGATGTAAAAATAAATCTTTTAAAAAATAATTTATATTCCCAACTATTTTTTATCGCAAAGAAAACCAACGGTATTACCATCGAGATAAGAATGGTTGAGATATATTCATAGCCAGCAAGCGATTTTAATAAAATGGTAATAAAGGATGAGATATAAATGTATTTATATGCTTTATCTTTCTCTTGTTTACTTTCATATTTTTGTAGAAAATATAAATTTAGTAAAAATGGAAGAACTATCAGAAATAACATCCAATACAGATTATTTGAAAAAACTATCCACCACGGAGAAAATAACGTCAGCAGAACAGCTGCAGAAGCAGCTACGTATCCATAATAAGCAATAAAGAAATTTAATAAAATTAATAATGAAGAAGCTACTAAAACAGAAGTAATAAATTTCAATACGAAGATACGAGTAGATAAAGATGTTATCTCATTAGAGACTAAAAACTTATCAATCACGCCATAAAAATAGCCCTGAAAACCAAAGGATTGTATATAGCCACCGCCTGATTTTTCTGTATTTATCATATAAGGATAATTAGAGGTATAACCAACATCTTTGACATTTTCAAGCTGGCGTAATAAAAAACCACCCTTTGAGTTGAAACCGTTCTGACTGGTTTCAATTAATCTACCTAAAACTAAACCCTCTGAATCTCGTTGATGATTGGCAAACCACTTATCAGACACCGTATTAAACGCATTAAACTGAAAAGCTAATACAAAAACAACAAAGCTAAAAATTAAAAATAACTTCTTATTCATTTTAAATTTCATTTTCTAATCTCTCAAAAATATCATAAATATTATCAATCTTCCCACCTAGCACAGAATATAACCCTGGCATAGTTTCACTTTTCTCAAATAATATTGGTCGTCCATCATCACCTTCATTTTTCATCAGCACGGTTTTCACTTCAAATAAAGAATCTCGATGTTGAGCATCTGCAATAGCAGGAATATAACGAGCTACATCTCGAATCATTCGATTCACTCGTGATTGTTTGTGATATTCCTGCAAAACTTGATAACCTTGTTTGCCATTTTCATCTAACCAATTAAAGTGCGGTGTATATCTTACGTGAGATAAAGTGTGCAGTTTTCTCGCAGGAAAAGGCATCATTGAGAAAAAAGCACCGTCCATTAAAGTAATACCAACATTTTTCAATGTTTCTGGCATTTCCACTAAGCCCATTTCGGTAATTTCGTGTTTTAATTTTGCTTGCAAACCAAACTTTTTAAAATCACCTTGATATTGATTTAAGCCACTATAAGTGCAATTAAAAACAAATTTAGCTTTTATTTTATCTTGCATCCCACTATTTTTAGTTTTATAGACAATTTCTAAACCATCGTGATAATTAATTTCTTTAACTTCGGTATCATAAAGCACGGTAATTGGAGAATGATTAAGTTTTTCCAACGCCCACTTTTCTAAAATTGAAGAATCAAATGCATATTCTTTAACTAAAAATGCTTGCTCTATTAATCGTTGATTAAATAAACCTTGATAATTGCTCGGCACTTTTTCTATTTCAGCCCCAATTTCTTTACAAAATAACGAAAATTGTTTTGCGGTGACTTTAGAATTATTTCTTGCTATCGCATAAAGTTTAGTAAAATCGGATTTCACAGCACTTTCCCAATCATTCACGAAACGTGGGAAATTAATTCGACTTCGATATGCTGTGGTAAAACTTCTTGGATAATGATAGCCATTATGCACCCTTGCTTGATTAACATAAGATGCCCTTGAAAGTAATCGATTTTCTCTTTCAATTAAAACAACGTCCGTAAAACCTTTTTTCTCCACTAAATATAAAGCAATATTAACGCCGTAAAATCCACCACCAATAATGATCGCTTGAACATTGTTATCCATTATTTACGCTCTTCTTCAATATTGAGTTTTTCATAACGAGTAATTTTTGCACTGGTAAATTCTTGGGTAATATAATACCTAGGCTTTTCATTACGCTGATCAATAATATATAAAATATATTCACCAAGAATAAATAACACTAATGAAATTAAAAAGAACATTCCAGAGATCTGCAAAGACATACTTGTCCAGCCTGCTTCAACATTTTTATTAAAGAAATATTGAAACAGAATATAAATGGAATAAATTACATTACTAAAAGCACCAAATAAGGATAATAAGGTTACTAATCGCATAGGAATATGCGTACTGTTAATTATTAATTTAATGCCTTTTTCAATACTCCGCCCGAGTTTTTTGTTAGAATAATTCTCGCTAATACTTGAATTGTAAGTAAGATAAGATTTTTTAAATCCGCTGGTCGCAGGCAAGTAACGATAGCCAATAATCGGATTATTATGTTGCATAATAAAATTGATCATTCGCTTACTGAGCAATCGATATTTCGGTGCTTCTTTAGAAAGATGTGTGCCTCGACTGAACCATTTATATAAAAGTTGGAAAGTACTATTAGCTAATTTATAACTTAAAGGCTCGCTAGGTTTATTGGTATTTTCGGCAAATACCGCATCATTACCTGCTAACGCTTTATCAAGCATTGGCGAAATTTGGGTAAAATCATCGGTTTCAGGGTTAAGAACAACCGCAAAATCGCCCAAAGCATTTTCAAGACCAATCCACGCTAAAGTATCTTCATCAACTTCTTTAGCTAAGCTATAAATTTGTAAATTAGGTAGACCATCTAGGCTGGTTAAAGATTGAAGAGTATCAAGAGTGTTGTCAGTTGAAGCATTATCAATAACAATTAATTCATAATCACTGACTAATGTCGTTAAATAATCAGTTAAATTTTTTAGATATAATTCAAGCTGATTGATTGATTGATTGATTGATTGATTGATTGATTGATTGATTGATTGATTGATTGATTGATTGATTGATTGATTGATTGATTGATTTCTAAAATTAACAATAACCGATAAGAATGTCGAGTAATTATTCATATTATTTTCCTTTAAAATTTAGAATTTGTGGGCATTTTATTCTGCCCACAAGTCTAGATATTGTATCATTATTTGGGATTAATAACTATACTATTTCCGATACATTAAATGTGTGCCAATAAACAACAACATTGCCATCACACCTAAAATAGCCCCAATAAAGCCAATATTTTCCAAGCCGAAATGTTGCATTACTTGATTACCAATTAACGCACCAGCGCCGATCCCGATATTATAAATGCCAGAGAAAATGGCGGTTGCTACGTCGGTGGCATCAGGGGAAAGTTGCAGAATTCGCATTTGTAAACCCAAGGTCATTGCGGAAATGCCAATTCCCCAAATAAATACCAACACAAACATCAATATTAAATAATCGTGCACAAGGTATAGAGCTAACAAAGATGCGGTGATAATGCCAAGTGCAGTAGTGATAAATTTAGCAGGGAAAAAACGGTAAATTCGGCTAAATAAGAAACTGGCTGCGAAGCCTGCCAAACCGAAAACTAATAAAATCACGGTGGCAATATTTTCACTTAAGTGGCTGATATTTTTAACAAAAGGCTCAATATAACTATAGGCGGTAAAATGCGCTGATACCATTAACATTGTTACCATATAAGCCCCAATTAACAACGGACGTTTCGCCAATAATGGCAAGCTCGCTAGAGAGCCTGCGTTGCGGCTCGGTAAGTGTGGTAATAAATTGGCTAAAATCAGCATAACCACAAATGCTGCTCCGCCAATCACCGCAAAAGTGGCACGCCAGCCAAGCCATTGCCCGATAATTCGCCCTATCGGTAAGCCCAACACCATTGCCATTGCTGAGCCCATTGCAATCATTCCTAAGGCTTGTGTTTGCTTGCCTTTCGGTGCAACTCGCATTGCCAAAGAAGCGGTTATCGACCAAAAAATGGCGTGAGCAAAAGCAATGCCCATTCTGGAAATGAGTAAAACCCAATAATTCCACGCAAAAATAGACAAGATATGGCTTGCGACAAATAGCACAAATAACTTCAACAATAAGCTGCGACGTTCCAATTTTGCCGTGGCAAGCATTAACGGCAAGGAAGCTAAAGACACAATCCACGCATAAACGGTGATCATCAGCCCTGTTTGTGCCACGGACATATCGAAGCCCTGTGCAATATCCGATAGCAATGCCACTGGCACAAATTCGGTGGTGTTAAAAATAAAAGCGGCAAATGCCATTGCCGCCACACGATAATAGCCAATTCTATCGACTTTTTGTGCGTTTAACATTATCTCAATTTCTCTTTAATAAAATCTTTTAATTGCTGGCGAAAATCACGGTTGATTTCGAGCTTATATTCAGGCGACTGGCAATCGCCGAAGAAATGCACTGGCAAGGCTAAAGCCCGATAATTCGGATTATTCAGCGCAATTTGCGAACGAAAATCACAAGTGCCTTGGGTCAAATCTGCCACGCCTTGCCCCTCCATTACAAAATATTGATGTAACATTTTTGCTTGCGTTACTTTCAGCAAATCAGGCTGCCACTGAAATTGTGCCTGTGCCACATCAAAACTGGTTTCAATCGCTTTTTCATTTACACTCGCAGGGTCAACGTTAATCGGTGCATATTGGCTGATTAATTGCAGCAAATTAATGCCACTCACTTTGCCATCTTTGATGTTGAAAGAAAAATCGCCCACTCGTGGTAAAAAGTCTTGCGAAAATAACCGCACTTTGACATTCGTTTTGCCCGACACCATTTGCGGCACGTTAAACGCCGCCAACCAATCGGCTAAAGATAGTTGTTCACCTTGAATTTCCCAATGATACCCTGCCATATAACTTTCTTTTTGCTGTCGTAAAGACAGGGAAATCCCTGCGTTATCACTTTGGCGAGCCTGCATTGTGGCAGATAACACGGGGCTTTCTTGCACTTGTAGTGTCATTGAATTCAATGCTAATTGATTGAATGAAATATTTTCTAATTCAAGCTGATAGCGATCATTTCCCACCCAACTTAAACGACCATTTTGGGCTGAAAGGTTGATTTTATGAGTGTTAAACAAAGGTTGATTTTTGAGCAAAATTTGGCTTTGTAGCTGCGAAAAGTTCAGCTGCCTTAAAAGCGATGCCGAAGATGATGTCGGTGAATCGACAAAATGAAAAACACCTTGCAAATCAAACTGATCATTTTGGGCATTTTGCACCGACAAACTCAAGCTCATTTCAGGTAAGCTGAGCTTTTCTGCTTTTGGCGATGTGCTAAATTTAGCCAATGCATCACCTAAACTATGTAATGAAAAACTAGATTTAAGGCTTAAATTGAGTTGAATATGCTGAAAGTGCGGTGTATTTTGGGCGTGTTTTTGTCCATTTGGAGCAAGATCTTTCGCCTTATAATACAACGACCCTTGCACCACTTCCACGCCATTAAATTCAACATTACCCGTAAGCAAAGGTAATAAATTTAATTTAGCTAAAATGAAATTAGCACGAAATTGCCCTTGATTTAATTGATTTTCGACGACGTTATAAGCAAAATCTTGCAATTCAACCGCTGGCGTAGGAAAGAAATGTAACGCAACTTGCTTCACTTGCAAATGTTCAGCGTTTTCCTTTAAAAGTGCGGTGATATTTTCTTCAATTTTGCCCTTTTGCACATAAATGAAAGCAAAAAAGGCAAGAATAACAAACAGTAACCCTGTGCCTATTTTTTTGAGCATTCTATTTATCCTGATTAATTCGACTTGCCACCGCACTTTGCTGATGTTTATATTTCGCATCAGAACGGCTGGTATAAGGTCGGGCGGCGTGTCCGCTTAAAATCTCAAAACTCAATGCACCGATGATCATATTTGGGCGTAAAGCCAATGGCAATTTGCCTGAATTATAAAATTCCAACACAATTTTACCCTCCCAACCTGGGTCGATTCGGTGAGCAGTAACGTGCACCATTAAGCCCAAACGAGCCAATGATGAACGCCCATCAAGCCAGCCGATCACATTCGACGGCAATTTCACGCTTTCAAGTGTCGTCGCCAACGCCAACACACCTGGGTGTAGATAAAATGCGTCATTATCATCAATAATAATTTCATCGCTCATCACCAAATCCAGTTGCGCAGCCACTTCTTCTTTCGGCCCACTCACATCAATAAAAGGTGCACTATGTTCACGGAAAACTCGAAATGAATTGCCCAAACGCACATCAATGGTAGCACCATTAATTTTGCTGTTTTCAGGGCGAGGCGTGAGAGAAATAATCCCCTCGTCTAAATATTTTTCAATATCCGTATCACATAATCTCATCTTAATCTCCTACTTGCCTAACAAATTGAGGATTTGCGCTTTTAACATATTGATCGCTACACGATTTTTGCCACCACGAGGGATCACCACGTCCGCATATTGTTTCGACGGCTCAATAAATTGCAAGAACATCGGTCGCACCGTAGCACGATATTGCTCAATTACTGATTCCATTGAACGCCCACGCTCCACCATATCTCGCTGCAAACGACGAATAAAACAAATATCTAACGGCGTATCCACAAATACCGACATCGACAATTCTTTGCGCACTCGCTCATCAGTCAGCAACAAAATTCCCTCTAAAATAATAATTTTACGTGGCTTAAAATGAGTAACTTCATTCATTCTAGTATGTTCAACATAGCTATACACTGGCACGTCCACCGCCTGCCCAGCTTTTAACGCTTTCAAATGGCTCACTAATAAATCTCTGTCCATCGAATTTGGGTGGTCATAATTGGTTTTAATGCGAGTTTCAAAATCTAAATGACTTTGATCTTTGTAATAACTGTCTTCAGCGATAATGCCAATATCATCGCACCCCAATTTTGCGCATAATTCTTGATGAACCGTTGAAGCAATTAAACTTTTACCCGACGCAGAAGCGCCTGCAATAGCGATAATAATACAATTTGAATTTTCAGACATAATTATTCCAAATGAAGAAATTTTTTGTTTAATTATAAAGAAAAACAAGGGGATTTCCAATCAAATGTAGAAGATCTCTCCTCAATAACCGCTTTCTTTATGCATAAGCAATATCATCAAAATAAAACGGCTTCACCGTTTTTGTGCGCTGCTGCTTTAACTCCCATAAATCATATTTTGTTTGCAGGTTGAGCCATAACTTCGCCGTGCTAATTCCCGCTTCTTCTAAACTTAGAGCTAAATTTGCCGTCATCGGTGTTTTGCCGTGCAACACTCTTGAAAGTGTTTCACGAGAAAATCCCAAATGCTCCGCTAATTCTTTGATTTTAATATTATTCGGTTCAATAAAACCATCTAATAAAACATATCCTGGGTGTGTTGGTTTACGCATAATGCTCTCCTTAATGATAATCTTCATAATTCAAAATATAAGCGTCGCCATTCATAAATTCAAAGGTAATTCGCCAATTGCCGTTCACTGCCATCGAATATATACCTTTACGATCACCTTTCAATTCGTGGCATTGATAAAATGGTAAAAATTCATCAATACTTTCGGCACAATCAATCAAATCTAAAATACCGTCTAATTTACGCTTATGAGCAATTTGAATACCTTTTGTTATTCCTTTTTCAAAATATTGCTTTAGTCCTTTATGCTTAAAACTTTTTATCATTAGCAATGTTCTCTCTTAAAATTGTGATGTAATCATATCACTAAATTCATATTATACAAGTCAAAACGTTTCGATTTAATCGTAATAAATTTTAATTTTGTGATATACCTCACGGTATTTTGTTCAAAAATGCGTTATTGTGAGCACCGATTTTTCAAAATTTCGTTTTCAATCAAACTGAGGTAATACTATGAAATTGAAAAAACTTTCTCTCATCATTTCCACCGCACTTTTAGGTGCTGGCTTAATGGTTTCAACAGCGGCACAAGCTAAAGGACGCCTTGTAGTTTATTGTAGTGCCACAAACGAAATGTGTGAAACAGAAACACAAGCTTTTGGTGAAAAATATGATGTTAAAACGTCTTTTATCCGCAATGGCTCAGGTAGTACTTTTGCAAAAATTGAAGCGGAAAAAAACAATCCACAAGCTGATGTGTGGTATGGCGGTACTTTTGATCCGCAATCTCAAGCTGGAGAGTTGGGCTTACTAGAAGCTTACCGCTCACCAAATGTAGATCAAATTGTAGAGCGATTCCAAGATCCTGGAAAAATAAAAGGCAATCTATCATCTGCTATTTATATGGGCATTTTAGGTTTTGGTGTTAATACTGATCGTTTAGCTAAATTAGGTATTACAGAAGTACCAAAATGCTGGAAGGATTTAACTGACCCACGCCTAAAAGGCGAAATTCAAATTGCAGATCCACAAAGTTCAGGTACCGCCTACACAGCAATCGCCACATTCGTACAACTTTGGGGTGAACAAGGTGCATTTGATTACTTCAAACAATTACACCCAAATATTTCACAATATACAAAATCAGGTATTACTCCATCAAACAATACTGCTCGTGGCGAAACCACTATTGGTATTGGCTTCTTACACGACTATGCGCTTCAAGTTCAACAAGGAGCAAAAATCCAAATGGTCGTGCCTTGTGAAGGTACAGGTTATGAATTAGGTGGTGTAAGTATCTTGAAAGGTGCTCGTAATCTTGAAAATGCTAAATTGTTTGTTGACTGGGCGTTATCTAAGGAAGGACAGGAATTAGCATGGAAAAAAGGTAATAGCTTACAAATTTTGACTAATACTACCGCAGAACAATCCCCAACAGCATTTGATCCAAATAAATTGAATTTAATCAATTATGATTTTGAAAAATATGGTGCCGCTGATGAGCGTAAACACCTAATTAATAAATGGGTCAATGAAGTCAAATTATCAAAATAATAAGGGAATATAGTATGAAAAAAACAAGTTTCACATTAACTCTCGCAGGTTTATTACTTGCAGGTTTAACATCATCTAGCTTAGCGAAAGCCGAAGGACGATTAGTTGTTTATTGTAGCGCACAGAATAGTGTGTGTGAAAAAGCAGTACAAAGCTTTGAGAAAAAATATGACGTAAAAACATCTTTTATTCGCAACAGCTCAGGAAGCACACTCGCTAAAATGGAAGCTGAAAAAAATAATCCACAAGCAGATGTGTGGTATGGTGGGCCATTTGATACTCACTTACAAGCGATAGAGCTAGGGTTACTAGCTCCATATAAATCACCTAAAATTGCTGAAGTCATTCCACAATTCCAAAAATTAGGGAACGGAAGTAGTTCAATTGTTTATATGGGCGTACTTGGTTTTGGTGTTAATACAGAGCGTTTGAAAAAGCTTGGCATTCAAGAAGTGCCAAAATGCTGGAAAGATTTAAGTGACCCACGCTTAAAAGGAGAAATTCAAATAGCCGATCCACAAAGCTCTGGAACTGCTTACACTGCAATTTCTACATTTGTTCAATTATGGGGTGAAGAGAAAGCATTTGAATATCTAAAAGAATTACATCAAAATATTTCGCAATATCCAAAAGCTGGAACAGCTCCATCACGTAATACCGCACGCGGTGAAACGGCAATTGGTATTGGTTTTTTACAAAATTATTCTTTTGAAAAAGCTAATGGAGCACCAGTTGAAATGGTTGTGCCATGTGAAGGCACAGGTTATGAGCTAGGTGGTATTAGTGTAATTAATAAAGCTCGTAATCTCGAAAATGCTAAATTATTTGTTGATTGGGTAATGTCAAAAGAAGCACAAGAGCTTTCATGGAAAGAAGCACAATCTCACCATGTAATGACTAATATGACTGCAGAGCAATCACCTTATGCATTAAAACCAAGTGAATTAAAATTAATAGATTATGATTTTAATAAATTTGGCTCTAATAGCATACGTCGCGGCTTAATTGATAAATGGGTTACAGAAGTAAAACTCGCAAAATAGTTTTTTCAAGGAGGTTGTATGAAAAAACACACGCAAATATTTAATCAAAGCCTATTTTGGATTGCATTAGCATGGTTAGCATTTTTTTGTTTTCCAACTTCAGCACTTTATTATGGGCTTAAAGAATCTACTACAGATGAAATTTTAGAAGCCATGGGGTGGGCAAACTTTAACATCAGTTGGTTTTGGTTTGCATCGCTCTTGGCTATTCCAATTATTTCAACATTAACTAAACACAAGGAAGAAAAGCAACAAGGCTTACTAGAGTTTGTCGCTGTTGTTAGTATATTCTTATTTATATTTGTGTCTGCGATTATCCTAAAGTTTAATTTAGGTTATTCCATTTTTGTAATTGTTGTTTCATTAATTGCGCTTGCAACAAATGCTCTCGCAAAACAAAAAATCATGCAGGGCGATAAATTTATTATCGCCTCGCTGATTAGCATTATTTTGTTAATTTTCTTCTTTATTGTTTACCCTACTTTTGCGATTTTTATTTCAATGCTCTATGACGGTAGTCAATTTGTACCAAGTCAAGTATTTGAAATTTTAGGTCGCCCTTATATTCTGCGGATTATTGGTAATTCTTTGAGTGTAGCAATTACTATCGGGATTTTAGCCACATTATTTGGCTTAATTTTTGCACTCTATACTACACGCATTGCCAAACGTACAGCAGTTATTGGTAAAATTTTCTCAATTTTACCGATTGTTACACCGCCATTTGTTGTTGGACTAGGGGTAACATTAATGTTAGGGCGCTCAGGTTATGTTACTGAATTTTTAGTGGAATATTTAGGCTTTAATAGCAACTGGCTATATGGGTTCACTGGTATTGTAATTGCCCATACTCTAGCTTTAACACCAATGTCTTTTATGATTTTGGAAGGTGCATTAAAATCTATTCACCCATCAATTGAAGAAGCAGCCTACACTTTACGCTCTAACCGCTACCAAGCTTTTTTTAATATTATTTTTCCATTATTAAAACCAGCTTTAGCAAACTCATTTTTGGTTGTTGCAATCCAATCCTTAGCAGATTTTAGTACCCCATTAGTTTTAGGTGGTAGTTTTGATGTAATATCTTCACAAATTTATTTCTACATTGCGGGATCTCAATTAGATTATGCATCAGCAAGTACTTTGGGAAGTTTATTACTCATTTTTTCTTTAGGTATTTTTGTTATCCAATATCTGTGGATTGGTAATCGTTCCTATGTCACGGTTTCTGGTAAATCATATCGTGGTGACGTGCAAGAATTACCAACACTAATGAAGTATTTAATTATGTTTACCTTAGCATTTTGGGTAATTTTTAATGCAGTGCTATATGGCAGTATTTTCTATGGTAGCTTCACCATGAACTGGGGCGTAGATTATACTTTAACCTTAAAACACTATATTACTCTCTTTGGTCAAGGCTTTAGCGATGGTGCATGGCCATCATTAATTCAAACTGTTCTATTTGCTGCAACTGCAGCACCAATTACTGCTGTTTTTGGTCTACTAATAGCATATATTACTGTCCGCCGTGATTTTAAAGGAAAGAAAACTTTGGAATTTCTCACCTTGCTTTGCTTTGCTGTACCAGGCACTGTCGCAGGTGTATCTTATATTCTTGCCTTTAACGACGCACCAATTTATATCACAGGAACTGGCTTAATTATTATTCTATCAATGGTTATGCGTAATATGCCTGTCGGTATGCGGGCAGCTGTAGCAGGATTAGGACAATTAGATAAATCCCTTGATGAAGCTTCTTTATCTTTAAAAGGTAGCTCTTTCAAGACCATTTGGTACATTGTATTCCCATTATTAAAACCAGCTCTACTTTCAGCCTTGGTAACAAGTTTTGTACGAGCCATGACAACCGTCAGTGCAATCGTATTCTTAGTAACGGCTGATACTCGTGTTGCAACATCTTACATTCTTAACCGTGTAGAAGACGGCGAATACGGTGTGGCGATTGCCTATGGCTCAATTTTAATCGTGGTGATGATGGCGATTATCTTATTCTTTGACTGGATCGTTGGCGACACTCGCATCTCACGTTCCAAAGCGAAAAAAATGAATTAATTAAAGGTTGTAAATTATGAGTAGTAACGATTTCTTAGTATTAAAAAACATCACCAAAGCCTTTGGTAAATCAGTGGTGATCGACAATTTAGATTTAACCATTAAACGTGGCACAATGGTTACTTTGCTTGGACCGTCTGGTTGCGGTAAAACCACGGTGTTGCGTTTGGTGGCGGGGCTTGAAAGCCCGACTTCAGGGCAAATTTTCATCGACGGTGAAGACGTAACTAAATCGTCCATTCAAAACCGTGATATTTGTATCGTGTTCCAGTCCTACGCCCTTTTCCCGCATATGTCCATTGGCGACAACGTGGGCTATGGTTTGCGTATGCAAGGCGTGAATGCAGAAGAACGCAAACAACGTGTGAAAGAAGCCTTGGAATTAGTGGATTTAGCAGGGTTTGAAGATCGCTTTGTGGATCAAATTTCAGGCGGTCAACAACAGCGTGTGGCATTGGCTCGTGCCTTAGTATTAAAGCCAAAAGTGTTGTTATTTGATGAGCCGTTGAGTAACCTTGATGCGAATTTACGCCGTTCAATGCGTGAAAAAATCCGTGAGTTACAACAACGTTTGGGCATCACTTCCCTTTATGTTACCCACGATCAAACCGAAGCCTTTGCGGTTTCTGATGAAGTGATCGTAATGCACAAAGGCAAAATTATGCAAAAAGCCCCTGCCAAAGAGCTTTATCTGCGTCCAAATTCGCTATTTTTGGCGAATTTTATGGGAGAAAGCAGCATTTTCGCTGGCACACTTTCGCAAGGTAATGTGAATGTCAACGGCTATCAATTCCCACTTGCCAATGCGGAACAATTTGGCTTGGCTGACGGCGAATGTTTAGTCGGCATTCGCCCTGAAGCGGTGAGCTTAAAAAATACAGGTGAAGCCAGCCAGCAATGCCAAATTAAAAGTGCGGTTTATATGGGAAATCATTGGGAAATTGTTGCAGAATGGGGCGGAAAAGACTTGCTGGTCAACGGCAAACCAGAAGATTTTGACCCGAACGCACAGCAGGCTTATGTGCATCTCTCAGAACAAGGCGTGTTCTTGTTAGCCAAAGAATAAAGCCAAAAACCAATAAAAGTGCGGTGCAAAAAAAGGAAATTTTACACCGCACTTTTTCCCTAAACGTCCTTGCATAATGGGTAAAAGTACAAGGAGAAACTATGCCAAAGAAGATTATTTTAGATTGCGATCCTGGACACGATGATGCCATTGCGATTTTGCTTGCTCAAGGCAATCCCAACATTGAATTATTAGCGATTACCACCGTCGTCGGCAATCAAACGCTCGATAAAGTAACACGCAATGCCCTCGCCGTGGCGGAAATTGCCAAAATTAACAACATTCCTATTGCCAAAGGGGCTGAGCGTCCATTGGTGCGTGAAGTTGAAAATGCACCAGACATTCACGGCAATTCAGGTATGGACGGACCAACTTTGCCCGAACCGAAACGTGCATTGAGCGAACAACACGCCGTCAATTTGATTATCGACTTAATTATGTCGCACCCCGAAAAAACCATCACTCTAGTGCCAACGGGTGGATTAACCAATATTGCACTGGCCGCTCGACTTGAACCTCGCATTATCAACCGAGTTAAAGAAGTGGTGCTAATGGGCGGAGGCTATCACACTGGCAACTGGAGTGCCGTGGCGGAATTTAACATTAAAATCGATCCCGAAGCGGCGCACATTGTGTTTAACGCAGGCTGGAAAGTAACAATGGTCGGCTTAGATCTCACTCATCAAGCCCTTGCCACGCCTGAAATCGTTGAACGCATTAAAGAAATCAACACGCCAGCATCAACTTTCGTGGTGGAATTGCTCGAATTTTTCGGCAAAATGTATAAACAAGCACAAGGCTTTGATGCACCGCCAGTCCACGATCCTTGCGCCGTGGCTTATGTCATCGACCCAAGTTTAATTGAAGTGAAACAAGTGCCAGTCAACATTGAACTCACTGGCACTCACACGCTCGGAATGACCGTTGCCGATTTCCGCTACCCACCGAAAAAGTGCAATACGCAAGTGGCAACCAAGCTCGAACGTGAACGATTTTGGGATTTGGTGATTGATGCCATTAAACGAATTTAAGCCACAAAAAAGCCATTTGATCGTTCCCCAAATGGCTTTTGAATTTTAAGCTCGTACCGAATATACGCTAAATTTTCCTGTCTGCGCCAGTACTTGATGCTGATTAAAATGCACATCAAGCAAATCAGGATAAGGCAGAAAACGATTTGCCACAATGCGTAACTCACCACCCTTATTGAGCTTGCTTTTCGCTTGTTCAATCAGTTGCGTAACCGCACGATAGGCAGTGTCAATCCCATCGTGAAAAGGCGGATTAGAAATAATTAAATCAAATTTTCCGTCAATATGCGAAAAAACATCGCTCGCCACCACCGTTCCAGCCAACTTATTTTCGCTTAATGTACGCTGTGCCGAAGCAATCGCCATTGCGTGAATATCGCACATTAATAAAGTAGTCGTTGGATTTTTCTGCTGAATAAACGCCCCAATCACCCCAGCACCACAGCCAAGATCAAGCACTCGCCCCCGAATATTATCATCAATCGTTGAAAGCAATAAATCCGTGCCTTGATCAAGTTCCGCAGCACTAAATACCCCAGGCAAACTATAAATTTTCAGCTCACCCAATTTCGGATTTTGATAGCTTTTCCAATAACGATTTAAATCAAATTCAGCACAAAAGTGCGGTGCATTTTCCGCTTGTTTTTGTAATTGAAAATGATACAAACCGCAACGACGAGCACTGTCAATCTTGCCAATTTCACCAAATTCCGCCAGCATTTTCTCCGCTGAACGCACCCCACTCCGATTTTCGCCCACAATCAAAATTTCTTGATTAGCTTGAGCATTCGCCAGCAACTGCATTAATTGGAACTGAACTTCTTGCTTATTCTTCGTCCAATAATAAACGATCAAATCCGCCCGGAGCTCACAAACTGGTGAAAAATCCACCACACTTTTATCCGCCAACGCATTCACATAATCAAAATACCACGACCAAACCGCCACCGACTTGGCTTGCGAACGGATTTGCGTAGGAAAATCATCACTAATTCCCCCAGCAAATAACACCGATTTATCGGCAAAAAAATGCAAATGACGTTCTAAAACTTGGCTTTCGAGTGAAATCACGTTGTTAATCCTATGCTAATAAATTTTGCTTATTATAACGTAGTAAAAATTAAAGGGAAAATAAGTTACCTTATTTCCCCTAATTGTTATCCATTATTTACACAAATTATAAGCACATCGCCATAGCTTTGTTAAACAGTTCTGGATTTCCCATTTGGCGCTGAATTTGCAATTTTTGTTCAGCAGTCAATGCTGTTTCAGGTAACAGTGCCAATCTTAATACTCGAATATCAATTTTATTTATAAATTTCTCTGAAGTACACTTACAAAACCCCTGTGTATCCTTAATAGGATTTGATTTTGATGTTTGATGAGTAGCAACTTGTTGCTTACATTGCGCTAAAGTAAAATCATACCAACGATGACGAATTTGTTCATCTGACATTTTATCATACATAACCTTGACTTCTTCTGCCGTTAACTCTCGTGTTTTTTGATCGCAAGCTGTTAATGCGAAAACTGATACTAGACAAAAAATAATTTTTTTCATTATAACCACCCAAATAAATAACCAACACCACGAAAAACACCTACGATTACAGTAAATAAATCAAATACAGCCCATAGAAATTTATCTGCTTCAAAATCTCTATAGATAGCATAAAGAATTAAAACAGGTGTAACTATCATAACAAACCCAGATACCATTACCATTAGGGCTTCAACGATTTTATTCATATTTTCTCCATAAATAATATAATAAAGGGCTTCATTTTATCATTGTTTTTTTTTTGAGCAATTCGTTATAATTTTAATCAATAACGTTAAGCTAACAGAAAATTCCTTAGCTATTTACGAAACCCAAAATCTCGCTTAAAATGACCGCACTTTTTATAAAAAATGAGAGTTTAGTTTGAACAGACAGGATCTTCTCTTAAATCAAATGGGTATTAGCCAATGGCGGTTGCGTCGTCCTGATGCGTTGAAAGGGGCGGTGAATGTTGTTGTGGGCGATAATGTGCGTTTGATTGTGTTGGCGGAAACGCCATTGCTGGCGCAAGATCCTTTTGTTCGAGATGTGTTACGTAGTGCAGAAATTTCGCCTGAAGACAGTTTGTTTCTCGACTTTAACCAAGCGGCGCATTTGCGTGTAAATCAAGATAGTCATTATTGGTTGCTATCGCAAAATCAGTCAGAAATTGACCGCACTTTACCGCTTTGTTTGCGACCCATTAGCTTGTGGCAAAGCCCTGATTTGACCACATTAAAACAAGATCCCAGCGCTAAACGCTCGTTATGGCAAGCCATTCAAGGGGCGTTGAAACAAGATTAACCCTATCATCAATAAATAACAATAAATGCAAACGAGGGAAATATGACAAATTTAATTGAAATGGGAAAAGCTGCTAAACAAGCTGCTTTTGCGCTTTCTCAGCTTTCTCAACAAGAAAAAAATCGTGCTTTGCAAGCGATTGCCAAGCAATTAGAGCAGCAACAAGAACGCATTTTAGCGGCAAATGCAAAAGACATTGAAATAGCTCAACAAGCAGGCTTAAGTGAAGCGATTATCGACCGTTTATTATTAACTGCCGACCGTTTGAAAGCTATCGCCAATGATGTGCGCCACGTGATTTCTCTTGCAGATCCTGTGGGGAAATTAATTGACGGTGGCGTGCTTGATAGCGGTTTGAAGTTGGAACGTGTGCGAGTGCCGTTGGGTGTTATCGGTACGATTTATGAAGCTCGCCCAAATGTTACCATTGATGTCGCCAGCCTTTGTTTGAAAACAGGCAATGCGGTGATTTTGCGTGGTGGCAAAGAAACGCAATTTTCTAACCAAATTTTAGTGGAAGTGGTGCAATCGGCATTGGCGCAAGCAGGCTTGCCAAAAGCGGCTGTGCAGGCGATTACCGATCCTGACCGTGCTTTAGTAATGGAATTGCTGAAGTTGGATCGCTATGTGGATATGATTATTCCACGCGGCGGGGCTGGCTTGCATAATTTGTGTAAGCAACATTCGACTATTCCAGTGATCGTCGGTGGTATCGGGGTTTGTCATACTTTTGTGGAAGAAAGTGCGGATCAAAATAAGGCGCTTTTTGTTATCGAGAATGCTAAAACTCAACGCCCTAGCACCTGTAACACGCTAGAAACTTTGCTTGTGCAAGAAAGCATTGCAGCGGAATTTTTACCAAAATTGGCGCAGCATTTGCAAGCGAAGCAAGTGAAATTTCACGCCGATCACAGCGCACTTGAGATTTTGCAACAAGCTGGTGCAGATGTAAGTTTAGTCGAAGACGAGCAATTACGCCAAGAATGGCTTGCTAAAGATTTGAATGTGATTGTGGTGAAAGATTTGGTGCAAGCGATTGAACATATTCAAGAATATGGCAGCCAACATTCAGAAGCGATTTTGACTTCTTCACAAAAACTGGCGCAATTATTTGTGGCGCAAGTTGATGCAGCAGCGGTTTATGTGAATGCCAGCACTCGATTTACTGACGGTGCGCAATTCGGTTTAGGCGCAGAAGTGGCGGTGAGTACGCAAAAACTGCACGCTCGTGGCCCTATGGGTTTAGAAGCCTTAACCACGTATAAATGGGTAGCGACTGGCGATTATACCGTGCGCTCTTAATCATAAAAAAAGCGGATATTTCTATCCGCTTTTTTCTTTGCTTTTTCTTTCTTTTCTAGTCATTTTTCTTGACTAAAATTAATCACGTTTACGGCTTAATAGCCACCAAGTAATCAGCAAAAACATTACACTTGGCATTAATGCGCCAGCCAGCGGTGGCACGCTATAAACCAAGCTGAGCGGTCCAAAAATTTCGTTGACCACATAGAATAAGAAACCGAAACAAATCCCCGTAACAATTCGTGCACCTGCAGTTACACTGCGTAAAGGCCCGAAAATAAATGACAGTGCCAACATCATCATTACTCCAACAGAAATCGGTTGGAATAATTTTCGCCAATAAGTTAATTCAAATTTTTTGCTATCTTGCCCTGTTTGTTTTAAGAAATAAATATAATCCGACAAACCTGAAATTGATAACGACGTTGGGCGTAATGCCACAATACCTAACTTATCGGGAGTGAGATTTGTTTTCCATTTTTCAGTTAATTTATTACTGGTGATAATTTTTTCTGCGCTAATCACCGACGTATTCAAATTATTTAGCGTCCATTCATCATTGGCAAAAAAGCCTTGATTAGCGTGGCTCACTTGGGTTAATTTCCGCTCGTCATTAAAGCGATAAATATAAATATCGTTGAGTTTTGCTTCATCAGTAATACGACGAACAAAGATAAAATCATTGCCGTCTTTTGCCCAAACGCCGTTCATTACCGAAGCAATCGAACCGCCCGACATCGCTTTTGCTCGCATATCTCTCGCATATTGTTCGGTTTGCGGAATGCCCCATTCGCCAATAATCATCGTGAGAACAACTAAAGGCAAGGCGGTTTTCATTACTGCAAGTCCAATTTTCAGACGAGAAAATCCTGCAGATTGCATCACCACCAATTCACTACGGCTGGCTAAATTCCCTAACGCAATTAATGCACCAAGCAACGCCGCCATCGGGAAAAAGGTTTCTAAATCTTTCGGCACGGTCAACAAGGTGTACATCACCGCTTGAGACACATCATAAGTGCCCTTGCCGACCAAACGAAATTGCTCGACAAATTTGATAATTGCCGACAAGCCAACCAACGTGAGCAAAGTGGCAAAAATTGCGCCTAAAATACTTTTGCCAATGTAACGATCTAAGGTGTTCATTAACTTCATTTATGCCACCTTTGACTTGCTAAACGCATAACGAATTTGATGCATAAAACGGCTTTCCCAAATATTCAACACAATGCCTAACACGAGAAAGAACACATTCACCAATGAAATCCACAAACCTGCATCTAATTTGCCTGAACCACCTGCGGATTTAAGTGAACTTTGTGCCAAAAAGTAAATTAAATAGAGTAAAAGTGCGGGTAAAATTTTGGCAAATCTGCCTTGACGAGGATTTACACGGCTTAACGGCACAGCCAACAACGCCATTAATGGCACAGCTAAAACTAAGGTTATACGCCAATGGAATTCGGCTTTTGCAGGCTTGGATTTGGCATTCATCAATTCAGCAAAGGTCAACATTTCTGCTTCTGCGGCTTTGGAATCTGCCATTTGATAACCTAGATAAGCCTGATATTCATCAAAATTTGTGATTTTAAAATCAGGCAATGCTGCTGTTCCCTCAACTCGTTGGCTCTGCGCTAAACTCAAAATTTGATCGCCATTTGGTAACGACTTCAATTCGCCTGTTTCTGCCGTGATCACTGCTGGCTTGAAATTCTTTGTTGGCTTCATTTGGAAAATATATACATCATTGATTTTATTATCTTTTATCTCATTGATAAACAAAACAAAATCATTATTCGCCGATGAAATAAATTGTCCTGAACTCAACGCCGCCATTCGTGGGTTTGCTTTGGCATCTTCCACAATTTCCGTCTGTTTCTTAATCGACCAAGGCGACAGCCACATTGCGTTATAAGCCGCCAGCCCTGCGGTTAGTACCGAAAGCAATAACACTACTTTCACTAACAGACCAGAACCCACGCCCACAGCTCGCATCACCGTAATTTCGCTTTCGGCATAAAGTCGCCCAAAAGTAAGCAAAATGGCGATAAACAAACATAATGGCAACATTAATTGCGCCATTGCAGGCATTCCCAAGCCTAATAAAGACAACACTAAATCCGCTGGCACTTTGCCGTTTGCCGCAGAACCAAGCACACGCACAAGCTGTTGAGAAAAGAAAATCAGTAGCAAAATAAATAAAATCGCCAGCTGACTTTTAAACACTTCTTTCGTTAAATATCGAGTTAAAATCACAATATGCCTATATTTACACCGCAAGATTTCACTTGCAATTTCTTAAAAATTCGTTAAGTTAGACCGCACTTTTGGTAATTTGTGCGACTTAAATTTGGTCGCATATAATAACGTATTTTTCATCATAAAGACAGTAGGAAACACAATGAAATATTCAGCAAATCCCACCGCACTTTCTCGTGCCGATACGATTTTATCCGTTATTTTTGACGGCGGCGAACTCTCTGCCACCGCCCAACAATTCGACCACGCAGGCGAGATCACCGCCTTAATCAAGTGCGGTGAAATTTCAGGCAAATTTGGCGAAATCGCCTTTCTTCGACAAAATAATCAGCGTTTAGTTTTATTAGGTGCAGGCAAACAAGGCGAAATGAGCGAACGCCAATTTAAACAACTCACCCAAAAAGCCATTCAGCGAGCCAAAGAAAGCCAAGCAAAAATCGTGGTTAATGCTTTGACTGAAGTAAACATCAAAGAGCGTGATCTTTATTGGAATATTCGCTTTGGCTTGGAAACCATTGCTGCCGATGCCTATGTGTTCGACCAATTCAAAAGCCAAAAAGCCGATGCAAATCCGCTGCAAGAAGTTATTTTCCACGCCCAAGACGCACAAGCTGAACGTGCTGTTCAACACGCAAGTGCCATTGCTTTAGGGGTAAAATTCGCCAAAGATGTGGCAAATTGCCCACCAAATATTTGCACACCAGCCTATTTAAGCGAGCAAGCAAAAAGTTTAGAAAAACGCACCGCACTTTTAACCACAACCGTTTTGGGTGAAAAGGAAATGGCAGAATTAGGAATGAACGCCTACTTAGCGGTTTCTCGTGGCTCACAAAATGAAGCCAAATTGTCGATTTTAGAATATAAAAATTACCCAAACCCGAACGCCAAGCCGATTGTATTAGTGGGCAAAGGCTTAACCTTTGATGCTGGCGGTATTTCATTAAAACCTGCGGCTGAAATGGACGAAATGAAATATGATATGTGCGGTGCAGCCACAGTTTACGGCGTAATGAATGCCCTCGCTGAACTGGAATTGCCATTGAACGTCATCGGCGTTTTGGCAGGTTGCGAAAATTTACCCGACGGCAATGCTTACCGCCCGGGTGATATTTTAGACACAATGAACGGCTTAACCGTTGAAGTCTTAAACACCGATGCAGAGGGACGATTGGTGTTATGCGACACGCTCACTTACGTGGAACGTTTCGAGCCTGAATGTGTTATCGACGTTGCCACGCTAACAGGCGCTTGCGTGGTGGCGTTAGGGCAACACAACAGCGGTTTAGTTTCCACCGACGACGAATTAGCCGAAGCCTTGTTCAACGCATCTGTTGAAACCCAAGACAAAGCGTGGCGTTTACCGTTAAGCGAGGAATATCAAGAGCAATTAAAATCAAACTTCGCCGATCTTGCCAACATCGGCGGACGCTGGGGCGGTGCAATCACTGCGGGTGCATTTTTAGCAAATTTCACCAAAAAATACCGCTGGGCACATTTAGACATCGCAGGCACAGCGTGGCTACAAGGTGTAAACAAAGGCGCAACAGGACGACCTGTTGGATTGTTGACGCAATTTTTGATTAATCAGGTGAAGTAATTACGAACAAAAACGAGTGCTTAATCACTCGTTTTTTGTTATATTTCTGTGAAATAATAACTGAGAAGCTAACAATGCTAGAAAAAGTCGAACGTTTAATTGATGAAATAAATAAATTGCACCTTGCTTTTTCGCAAGATTATTTTGAAACAGGAAAAGTACCGAAAGTAAATTTAAAACATACATTTTCAAAAGTACCTACCGATCACATTTTATCCTATCGTTTAAATTTACACGAAGCGATTAATGATTATTTATTCCGTGCAGATTTATACGATATTCCTTATTTCTATCGAGTAAAAACATCTGAGTCCATTTTGGATAAAATTGAACGCTTCAAACAACGTAGCGAAGGTTATCCTGTTAATAGTATTTTAAATGATATTTTCGGCGCTCGAATTATTGTGTCTAGCGAAGTAGTTGAACAGATTATGGAAAATCTCGATAGCTGGCAGGAAAAATATGGCTTAAAAAACTGGTACTTACAAGATAAAGATGAATATATTGGTATTCATATTTATTTCAAAAATTCGAGTAATTTCTATTATCCGTGGGAATTACAGGTTTGGGATTTTAAAGATGCCGAGAAGAATATTCAAAGCCATATTAAATACAAACGGAAGTTTGTGAAGTGAAGATAAACTGCGGTGCAAAAACTCAACATTTTTACACCGCAGTTTTTCTTTTAAATTAATAAATTATGCTGCAACCATTACCATTGCAGGGCGGATTACACGGCTGTTTAATAAATAGCCTTTTTGTAATACCACGGTGATTTGATTGCTTTCAAAGCCCTCGGCTGGTTGCATTGAAATGGCTTGGTGCAATTCTGGATTAAAGGTTTCGCCCACGTTGCCAACGGCTTCCACGCCGAATTTTGCCAATGTAGAAATTAATTCTTTGTGTGTCATTTCCACGCCGTCCACTAAGGCTTGCGTTTTTTCATCGGTAACAGCGCTATCTAATGCGGCTAAGCCGCGCTCCAGGTTGTCCACCACATTTAACAATTCTTTTGAGAATTTTTCCAACGCAAATTTATGTGCTTTTTCAACATCTTGCTCTGCTCGGCGACGAATGTTGTCGATTTCGGCTCTGGCACGCAGTTGAATTTCTTGCTCTTTTTTGCTCGCTTCGACAAGTTGTTGCTCCAATTCTTGCACACGCAAAATGGCTTCTTCTAATGGTTCGACCACAACGGCTTCTTCATCAACTTGCTCTGCCTGCACTTCTTCTTGTTCAATTTCCGTGCTTTGAGTTTCTTGTTCGATATCTGTTGGGTTTTGCTTCTCTTGTTCTGACATTGTTTTCTCCGTTCAAAAATAGCTTAAAACTTATTGTAGCAAAGGAATTATTGAATGTTAATCTTTGCGCTGAGATGATTTAGATGTAATATAGTGATGTTTTTGAATAATTCAAGTCAATTAATAATGGAATTAACCGAATTAGAGCTGAATAAAATCAATCCCTTACATCTTAACTTCAAGACGATTGGTGTGGTGGGGCGACCTCGCAACGATATTACGCTACAAATGCACAAAAATATTTTTGCGTGGCTATTAGAGCGTGGCTATCAGGTTTTGGTGGAAGAAGAAGTGGGGCAAGCCTTGCATTTGCCTGCTGAACACATTGCAAGCCTTGAGCAAATTGGTCAACAAGCACAGTTGGCTATTGTGATTGGTGGCGATGGTAATATGCTGGGGCGCGCTCGTATTTTGGCTAAATATGACATTGTTTTAATTGGCATTAACCGTGGCAACTTAGGATTTTTAACCGATATTGACCCTAAAAATGCTTATACTCAATTACAAGCCTGTTTGAACGGTGAGTTTTTTGTCGAAGAACGCTTTTTGCTTGATGTGAATATTGAAAACGAGGGCAAAATTATCAGCGCAGGCAATGCGATTAATGAAGTGGTGATCCACCCTGCTAAAGTGGCGCATATGATCGATTTCCACGTGTACATTAACGATAAATTCGCCTTTTCACAACGTTCTGACGGTTTGATTATCGCTACACCAACAGGTTCAACCGCCTACTCTCTTTCCGCTGGCGGCCCTATTTTAACGCCACAATTAAATGCAATCACACTTGTATCAATGTTTCCGCATACGCTTTCTTCGCGCCCATTAGTAATTGATGGCAACAGCAAAATTTCGATGCGCTTTGCTGATTACACCGTGCCACAACTGGAAGCTAATTGCGACAGTCAATTACCCCTTTCATTTTCAAGTGATGATATTATTACAGTACAAAAAAGCCCACATAAATTGCGCCTGCTTCACTTGCATAATTATAATTATTACAATGTGTTAAGCTCAAAACTTGGCTGGTTAAAAAAACTTTTCTAAAATATGTAAAAAAACCTTTACTGTATATAAATTATGATTTAAACTGTATGTTATACAGTAAAGGGGATTTTTATGTTGACACAACTCACGATTAATAATTTTGCTATTGTTCGCCATTTAGATATTGAATTATCGCAAGGTATGTCTGTTATTACAGGCGAAACTGGCGCGGGGAAATCCATTGCGATTGACGCTCTAGGGTTGTGCCTTGGGCAACGCACTGAACTTTCAATGCTGAGAGAGGGACAAGATCGTGCAGATGTTTGTGCCACATTCCAACTTGCCAAGCAAAGCCCTGCTAGCGAATGGTTAAAAAACAATGAGTTAGAAGATCAAGATAATCCTGAAAGTTGTATTTTACGTCGTATTATTAATCAAGATGGGCGTTCCAAAGCCTTTATCAACGGCACACCAGTGTCTGCTGCATTACTCAAAGAATTAGGTACACACTTAATTCACGTAAATGGACAGCACGCTTCACAATTATTGCTTAAACCCGATTTTCAACTACAAACACTTGATAATTTCTGTGCTCACGCCTCTTTGCTGACACAAATGAAACAGGATTATCACCAGTGGAAATCTTTACAGCAACAAGTGGCACAATTTAAACAAAAATGTGCAGAAAACGAAGCCAAACGCCAATTATTGCAATATCAAGTCGAAGAATTAAACGAATTTAATTTACAGCCTGATGAATTTACTCAATTAGAAGAAGATCATAAACGTCTTTCTAATAGCGAAGAATTAACGTCATTATCCCAATCTGTGCTCGGTTTGCTAAGCGAAAATGAAGCAGTTAGCGCAGATAGTTTGCTCTATCGTGCTACACAATATATTGACGAATTAGCCGAACTTGACCCACGTTATAGCGATGTACAAGCGATGTTACAAGAAGCCTTAATTCAAGTGCAAGAAGCGGCAAGCGAAGTGCAAAGTTTATCTTCCGATATTGACCAAGATCCTTATTTACTTGAAGAAATTGAGGGCCGAATGAGCCAAGCTATTCACTTAGCGAAAAAACATTATGTATCGCCTGAAAACTTAGTGGATTTCCACCGCACTTTACAGCAAGAATTAACACAACTTATTGATTTTTCTGAAAGTGAAGAAGAACTAATTGAACAAGAAAAGCAAGCCTTAGAAAGAATGCAGGCAACCGCAAAAGCACTAAATCAAAGCCGTGCACAGGGAGCTAAAAAACTCGCCGAGCAAGTAACTAAATCTATTAAACAGTTAGCAATGGAAAATGCCGAATTTTTTATCCAATTAAATACTGATTACGGCAAAATTGGCAGCAATGGTGCAGATAATGTGCAATTTAATTTGCAAAGTAACTTGGGGCAATCGGCACAATCCTTGGCAAAAACAGCATCAGGCGGCGAATTATCTCGTATTGCATTGGCAATTCAAGTGCTTACTTCAGATAAAAGTGCCATTCCAACCTTAATTTTTGATGAAATTGATGTGGGAATTAGCGGAGCGACTGCGAGTGTGGTCGGCAAATTATTACGCCGTTTAGGGACAAAATGCCAAGTATTATGTGTTACTCACCTGCCGCAAGTGGCAAGTTATGGTAATCATCATTTTGTGGTAGAGAAATTTACTGTAGATGAAAAAACTGAAACAAAAATGACCGCACTTTCGGCGCAACAACGAGTAAAAGCACTGGCTCGTCTGCTCGGTGGTAGCAAAATCACCGATAACGCACTGGCAAATGCACAAGAAATGTTAGATTTAGCCAGTTAAGTACATAAAAAAACCGAACAGCAACAAGTTTTATTTATTTGCTGTTCGGAATATTAAAAAATGAGCAATGTAAAATTTAGAAACGATAACCTACACCAAGGAAGAATACCGTTGGATCTAATGTAACATCTTGAGAATGTGCTGCACCAGCTAATTTAAATGTTGCTTTAGTTTTGATTTTTGCATAATAAACTGCGGCATTTAAAAATAAATTGTCGCTAACTTTAATATCTACACCAGCATTTGCCATTACGCCCCAAGAATCTTTCAATTTAAGATCTGTTACGCCTGCTAATTTTTCTTTTTCATTAAAGAATGTTGTGTAATTAACGCCAGCACCGATATAAGGACGAGCCGCAGCATCTTTGTCTAAGAAATAATATTGTGCATATAGGCTTGGTGGTAAGTGTTTGGTTTTACCAACTAACGTTTTGCCTAATTTAATTTCGTGGCTAAATGGTGTTGCAGCAAGTAATTCAACACCAAAATTATCAGTAAGCATATATGTTGCTGTTAAACCTAATTGTGCGTTTGAATTCACGTCTAAGTTTAATGCTGGATTTGTATCATTTGAGCTATTTGATACACTTGGCACAACTAATGCGCCACCAGCACGAAGTAATACATCGCCAGCTTGATGTGCTGAAGCCATACCACTAGCTAATGCAACCGCTAAGCCAGCGGCTAAAATTGATTTTTTCATTTTGTTCTCCTTAAGTTTATTCTTAACTATACCCACAAGAAATATATGTGTTTAACCACGCGCTAAATATACTTCTTTTTAGGTATTAAAACTGTGATCAAGATCATAAAAAAAGAAATTGTTCAAAAATTTTTTATTGCTTTTAAACAAATTTAAATTTCTTACGTGAAAAAATCATTTTGATGTAAATCAATTTTTAACTTTTTTATACATTTAGCAACAAAGCAGGTATAATGTGCGGTCAAATTTTGTGATGTTTTAAAAGGGAAAAAGATGCCAATTAATTTCACCCAACTCTTTAAAGACAGTTGGAACTTTTTGCAAAATCAACGTAAATTCACATTCTCATTCGTGGGGATTTTTATGCTACTTTCCGCAGCGGTAGGGTTAATCCAACAAGCAATGCTGCCAGCGATTGAAAATGCCGACGCAATGAGCGATGAACAACGCTTAGAAGTATTATTACAACAAAGCAACAGCACGGATATATTTTGGTTTACTTTGCTCAAAATGTTTTTAATGCTCTTTTTAACTTTTTGGGGAACGACCGCCGTACACCAAATCAGCCAACGCCAATATCAAGGCTTAGGGCAAAGTGCAGGTCGCACATTCACGCGTTTATTCGGCGCATTGTTGTTGACGATCATTTGCTTTTTCCCTTTTTTCGTTGGGATCATCAGCGTACTTAGCACATTCTTACAAACAGTTGCAGGCGGACAAGCATCAGGCTTTTCATCAATCATTGGTTTATTTTTGATTATTATTGGTGTCTTAACCCTTATTCGCCTTTGTTTATCGCCAATTCGCTATCTCATTGATGAACAAGAAAGCATTAAAAGTGCGGTGCAAAATACATTAAAATTCAGCAATAAACGCACTTCAACCTTATTTTTCTATTGCGTTATTAGTTACTTATTCTTCCCATTAGTGGCTTTTCAGCTAGCGGTATTAGCACAAAATATCATATTAAGTGCCGTGGCGTTGTTAGTAATGTCGCTAATCAACGTTTTTTCTATTGTATTTACTTATCGTTTTTACGTTATTTTTAACCAAAAGGCATCGGCATTATGAAACAAATTTTAGAATTTATTCCGCTGATTTTATTTTTTGCGGTATATAAACTGGCAGGCGTGCGAGAAGCCGCAGTAACCTTAGTGATCGCCACCATTTTGCAAATGATTATTTTAAAATGGAAATATGGCAAAATTGAAAAGCAGCAAATCATAATGGGAAGTGCGGTTGTTTTTTTCGGACTTTTAACCGCTTATTTCAATGAAATCAAATATCTACAATGGAAAGTAACCATTGTTTATGCTCTATTTGCCTTGATCTTGCTAGTCGCACAATTCGGCTTTAAAACGCCATTAATCAAAAAGTTATTAGGTAAAGAAATTGAGCTGCCCAACAAAGTGTGGAATAATTTAAATCTTGGCTGGGCAATATTTTTCTTAATCTGTATGCTGGTAAATATTTATATTAGCCAAGCATTTTCGGAAGAAATTTGGGTCGATTTTAAATCTTTTGGCATTTTAGCTATGACCTTTGTTGCCACCATTTGCACTGGCGTTTATATTTATCGTTATCTACCGAAAGAAAAGGATTGATTAATGAATACAACAAAAATAGAACAAAGCGAAAATCGCCAATCCAAAGGCTCATTGCTTTTGCGTACCTTAGCGATGCCTTCTGACACCAACGCTAACGGCGATATTTTCGGAGGTTGGATTATGTCGCAAATGGATATGGGTGGTGCGATTTTAGCCAAAGAAATAGCCAAAGGACGAGTGGTTACTGTTTGTGTAGATAAAATGGCATTTTTACGCCCTATTTCTGTGGGCGATGTGGTTTGCTGCTACGGGCAATTAGTCAACGTTGGACGCACTTCAATGCAAGTTAAAGTCGAAGTGTGGATCAAAAAAGTCTATCAAGGCTTGCGTGATCGCTACTGTGTTACCGAAGCACTATTCACTTATGTCGCCATTGATGAAAATGGTAAACCAAGAGCCGTGCCACGAGAAGACAACCCCGAATTAGAACAAGCATTAGCCTTGCTTAATCAAAATTAAATCAATATAAGAGGAACTTATTTAATGGAATATTTTGTTATTTTTGCCCAAGATAACCCAGGCACGCTAGAACAACGCCTTGCCGTTCGTCCGCAACATTTAGCACGTTTGGAACAACTGCAAGCTGAAAATCGCCTATTAACCGCAGGCCCAAACCCGAGTTTAGACGGTGCAAGTGTTACAGGCTCAACAGTGATTGCTCAATTCGCTTCTTTTGAAGAGGCACAACAATGGGCACAGCAAGATCCTTATGTTGATGCTGGCGTTTATGGCGATGTGATTATCAAGCCATTTAAAAAAGTTTTTTAATTAACACTTGATGAATAACAGGATTTTCATTATGTGAAGATCCTGTTATTTTTTCGTTTATCACGCTGTTTTGCTTTTATTATGCGATTATTTATAGCCGAAAAACCAAGCCTTGCTCGAGCCATTGCCGATGTATTGCCAAAGCCCCATCAACGTGGCGACGGCTTTATTCGCTGTGGTGAACACGACTACGTAACTTGGTGCGTTGGACATTTATTAGAACAAGCCGAACCCGATGCTTATAATCCGAACTTCAAGCAATGGAGATTGGAGCATTTGCCGATTATGCCTGAAAAATGGCAGCTTATTCCTCGTAAAGAAGTGGCGAAACAGCTCAAAATTGTAGAAAAATTAATTCATCAAGCGGACATTTTAATTAACGCAGGCGACCCCGATCGTGAGGGACAACTGTTAGTTGATGAAGTATTTAGCTACGCCGATCTTTCAGCTGAAAAGCGAGATCAAATTCAACGCTGTCTGATCAGCGATTTAAACCCAAGTGCGGTGGAAAAAGCAGTAAAAAAACTGCAGCCCAATCGCAATTTTATTCCACTAGCGACATCTGCACTGGCTCGAGCTAGAGCCGACTGGCTTTATGGCATTAATATGACCCGAGCCTACACCATTCGTGGGCGACAAGCTGGCTACAACGGAGTACTTTCTGTTGGGCGAGTACAAACGCCAGTGTTAGGTTTAATCGTGCGTCGAGATTTAGAAATTGAGAATTTTCAGCCCAAAGATTTTTTTGAAGTGCTGGCTCATATCGCCCCTGATGAAAAAACTCAGGCAAATTTCACCGCACTTTGGCAGCCAAGCAAAGCCTGCGAAGATTATCAAGATGATGACGGTCGAGTACTTTCTCGTGGATTAGCTGAAAATGTGCAAAAACGCATTCAACAACAGCCTGCGGAGGTCAGTGCCTACGAAGATAAGCGAGAAAAAGAAACCGCTCCGCTCCCCTATTCGCTTTCTGCATTACAAATTGATGCGGCAAAACGCTTTGCGATGTCGGCACAAGATGTGCTAGACACCTGTCAAAGTCTGTATGAAAAGCACAAATTAATCACCTATCCACGTTCGGATTGTCGTTACTTGCCTAACGAACATTTTGCCGACCGCTTAGCCGTAATGCAGGCGATTTCCACCCATTGTGCCAGCTACCAAACCTTGCCTAGTGCGGTGAATTCTGAGCAAAAAAATCGTTGTTGGAATGACAAAAAAGTCGAGGCTCATCACGCCATTATTCCCACAGCAAAAGCTCGCCCAACCAATTTAACCACTTGGGAACAGCAAGTTTATGAACTTATTGCTCGCCAATATTTAATGCAATTTTGTCCTGATGCAGAATATCGTAAAAGCAAAATCACCTTGAATATTGCAGGCGGTACATTTATCGCCCAAGCACGCAATTTACAAATCGCAGGCTGGAAAGAACTGTTGGGCAAAGAAGACGATGACGAACAACTTGAACCACCATTGCCAGTCGTCAAAAAAGGGCAACTATTATTTTGCCACCACGGCGAAATTGTGAGTAAAAAAACGCAACCACCAAAGCCATTTAGCGATGCCACATTGCTTTCTGCAATGACAGGAATTGCCCGATTTGTGCAAGATAAAGAACTGAAAAAAATCTTACGAGAAACCGATGGGCTTGGCACAGAAGCCACTCGAGCTGGCATTATTGAACTGCTGTTCAAGCGTGGCTTTTTATATAAAAAAGGGCGTAATATTCACAGCTCAGAAACCGGCAGAATTCTTATTCAAGCCCTACCTGACATTGCCACATTGCCCGATATGACCGCACAATGGGAAGCACAATTAAACGGCATCAGTAAAAAAGAAACAAGTTATCAACAATTTATGTGGCAACTCAGCCAAATGCTGCCCGATTTAGTTCGTTTTGTGAATTTTACCGCACTACGTCAATTAAGCCGTGTTGCCAATCAACCTAAAAATAATGCCGTAAAATCAAAAGGACGAACAAAATCCACTAGCAAGGAAAAAAGTGCGGTGAATTCCGCCTAGATTTTCAACAACTAAACAAAAACCCCTTGATTAAACACTTAATATTCTGTACCATTCACCCGTTTTATAAATTATGAACTTGTAACTAAGAAGACTTTAGAATGTATAACGCATTATTATTTATTTACCTTATTGTTTCTATCATTATGATCGGACTTATCCTTATCCAACAAGGAAAAGGTGCTGATGCTGGTGCATCATTTGGTGGCGGTGCTTCGGGTACAGTTTTCGGTTCGGCAGGTTCAGGCAATTTTCTTTCTCGTTTAACTGGTATTCTTGCTGTTGCGTTTTTCGTTATTAGCATTGTCATCGGTAACTTAAACTCTCACCGCAACAATGTAGAACAAGGTAAATTTGATGATTTATCACACGCAGCACAGCAAGTTGAACAACAAAAACAAGCTGCACCAGTAGAAAACAAAAACGCAGATATTCCTCAAAACTAATACAGAATTAAATCAAAACGCTCTGGTGGTGGAATTGGTAGACACGCTATCTTGAGGGGGTAGTGGCCGTAGGCCGTGCGAGTTCAAGTCTCGCTCAGAGCACCAAAATACTAAATAAAGCCTTTCGTAACTTATCGAAAGGCTTTATTTTTGGTTTCCTTTTTAGATATTTTTTAAGCAAAAAAACACTCACAAAAAAACCGCACTTTTCTGCGGTTTTCTTTATGTTAATCCAAACTTAATCGTCTTTTGCTAATTTGCCTAACAAAACGGCGTGTGCTTTGTTTTGTTCTTTCATTCGAGATTTAATATCACGGCGTTGTTTTGATAATTCCGCATTTTTGATCATATAATCATCGACACGGCTTTCATAGTCATCGTGCATATTTTCGATAATCGCACGCACATCAGCGATTGTCATATCATCACGGATATATTCGTTTAAGTTGTCGAGCAATAACACTCGTTTTTGGTTATCACGAATTTTGCGGTCGTTGTCGCCAATTTCACGCAATAATTTATTACGTTGGCGATATAAACGCACGTATTCTAAAACATCTTGGAAGCATTGCTTGTTTACGTTTTCCATAATTACACTCTCTTAAAGATAAAATATTGCGTTAATTTATCCTTTTTTCCTAGTTTCGTCAAAGTGTTAATCATAAATTTGCGTGCTAGATCAATTTTTCCTCGTATTTCTGTTAAAAATTCATTGCTTAGAAGCCTTTGAGGTGGTAAAACTAACAACAATTTTTTACAAATTTACACAACATAATATTATTTAAATTTATAAGGAAATCATTTATGTCTAAGGTTTTTAATTTCAGTGCAGGCCCTGCGATGATGCCACCAGCCGTATTGGAGAAAGCACAAGCCGAATTATTAAACTGGCAAGGGCTTGGCACATCGGTTATGGAAGTGAGCCATCGTGGCAAATATTTTATGGAAATGATTGCGGAATGCGAACAAGATTTCCGTAAATTATTCAACGTGCCAGCAAATTATAAAGTCTTATTCTTACAAGGCGGCGCACGTGGTCAATTTGCTGCAATTCCTATGAATTTAGCCAATAAAAAAGGCAAAGCACTTTATCTCAACAGCGGACACTGGTCGTCCACAGCTATTAAAGAAGCACGCAATTTTACCCAAGTTGATGAAGTAAACATCTTAAATTCTGACCGCACTTTGCGTGTGGAAAAAATGGATTTTAGCGACATTGCCGAGCAATATGACTATGTTCACTACTGCACCAATGAAACCATTAGTGGCGTGGAGATTTTTGATGTGCCTAACGTGGGCAATGCGGTATTAGTGGCGGATATGTCTTCCGATATTCTTTCTCGTCAAATTGACATCAGCAAATTCGGCGTGATTTATGCTGGTGCACAGAAAAATATGGGCCCGTCAGGTATCACTATTGTGATTGTACGTGAAGATTTATTAGGCAATGCACGCCAAGAAACACCATCAATTTGGAATTATGAAGTGCAAGCAAAATCAGACTCAATGATCAACACGCCACCAACCTTTGCTTGGTATCTTTGCTCTTTAGTTTTCAAATACTTATTAGAAAATGGTGGATTAGCGGCGGTTGAAAAACGTAATTTAGCCAAAGCAGAATTGTTATACGCATTCTTAGATCAAAACAGTTTCTATAAAAACTATGTTGCCGCAGAAAATCGTTCAATTATGAACATTACATTCACCATCGACAACGATGAACTCAATGCAAAATTTGTCGCTGAAGCAACGGCGGCTGGCTTGCAAGCCTTGAAAGGACACAAAGTTCTCGGCGGAATGCGTGCTTCAATTTACAACGCAATGCCGATTGAAGGTGTGGAAGCGTTAATTGAATTTATGAAAAAATTTGAAGCGGAAAACGCTTAATCCAATCCAAATTCGCTCCCCGACTTATGGGGAGAGACAATTTAGAAACAAAACTGCGGTTAAAAATTTATGAGTTTTTTACAACAAGCAAACATCGGCGTGCAATCGCTTTCGCCTTACCAAGCTGGCAAGCCTATCGAAGAATTAGAACGTGAATTAGGCATTAGCAACATCATCAAACTAGCATCAAATGAAAACCCATTTGGTTTTCCTGAAAGTGCAAAACAAGCGATTATCAACCAGCTTGACGAACTCACTCGCTACCCAGATGCCAACGGCTTTGAGCTTAAAATGGCAGTGTCGAAAAAATTTGGCGTCAACCCAAATCAAATTACACTGGGTAATGGCTCAAATGATTTGCTTGAATTATTTGCCCACACTTTCGCCAGCGAACACGATGAAGTCATTTATTCACAATATGCTTTTATCGTTTATCCCTTGGTCAGCAAAGCGATTAACGCAATAGCGAAAGAAATTCCTGCCAAAAATTGGGGACACGATTTAGACGGTTTTTTAGCGGCAATTACAGCTAAGACCAAACTCATTTTCATCGCCAACCCGAACAATCCAACAGGGAATTTTTTGACCGAAGCAGAAATTGATGCCTTTTTGGCTAAAGTGCCAGCGAATGTCATTGTGGTGCTTGATGAGGCTTACACTGAATTTACCGCAGCAAATGAACGAGTAAATTCATTCGGCTTATTGGCTAAATACCCAAATTTAATTGTTTCTCGATCGCTCTCTAAAGCCTACGGCTTGGCGGGTTTGCGTATCGGCTATGCGGTTTCAAATCCTGAAATTGCGGATTTATTAAACCGTGTTCGCCAGCCATTTAACTGCAACAGCCTTGCTTTGACATCAGCCATCGCCGTGATGAATGACGATGATTTTGTCGCCAAAGTTGCTGAAAATAACCGCAATGAAATGGCGAAATACGAAGCCTTTTGCCAACAACACAGCTTGGAATATATTCCATCAAAAGGCAATTTCATCACCATTGATTTCAAACAGCCAGCCGCCCCAATTTATGATGCACTTTTGCGTGAGGGTGTGATCGTTCGCCCGATTGCAGGTTATGGAATGCCAAATCATTTACGCATTAGCATTGGTTTACCAGAAGAAAATCAACGTTTTTTCACTGCATTGAAAAAAGTATTAAAACTGGCTTAAATCGCACCGCACTTTTAACTTATTTTTGTTGGCACAAAACGCTTTGTGCCTTTAATTTTCGGATTATTAAATGGAAAAAATCACTCTTAACCCAATTTCTCATATTGAGGGCACGATTAATCTGCCTGGCTCAAAAAGTCTATCTAACCGTGCATTATTATTAGCGGCACTTGCCAAAGGCACGACCAAAGTAACCAACTTGCTCGACAGCGACGACGTGCGACATATGCTTAACGCACTCAAACAACTTGGGGTGAATTATCAGCTCTCAGAAGACAAATCGGTATGCGAAGTGGAAGGCTTAGGGCGTGCTTTTGAGTGGCAAAGTGGTTTGTCGTTATTTCTCGGCAACGCTGGCACGGCAATGCGTCCGCTCACTGCCGCACTGTGCTTAGCTAATCCAAACGCTAAGGAAAGTGAAATTATTTTGACTGGCGAACCACGAATGAAAGAACGCCCAATTAAACATTTGGTCGATGCACTTTTACAAGCAGGGGCACAGGTTGAATATTTGGAGCAAGACGGCTATCCTCCTTTGGCAATCCGCAATGCAGGTTTGCACGGCGGCAAAGTGAAAATTGACGGTTCAGTTTCTTCGCAATTTTTAACCGCACTTTTAATGGCTACCCCAATGGCAACAGCAGATACAGAAATCGAAATTATCGGCGATTTAGTGTCAAAACCATATATCGACATCACACTTAATATGATGAAAATTTTCGGTGTGAATGTGGAAAACCAAAACTACCAACGCTTTGTAGTCAAAGGTAATCAACAATATCAATCACCAAATACATTCTTAGTCGAGGGTGATGCTTCTTCGGCATCTTATTTCCTAGCCGCAGGGGCAATTAAAGGCAAAGTCAAAGTTACTGGCGTAGGCAAAAATAGCATTCAAGGCGACCGTTTATTCGCCGATGTGTTAGAAAAAATGGGTGCAAAAATCACTTGGGGCGATGATTTTATTCAAGCTGAACAAGGCGAATTGGTTGGCGTCGATATGGATATGAACCACATTCCAGATGCTGCGATGACCATTGCTACCACGGCACTTTTTGCCCAAGGCGAAACCTGCATTCGTAACATTTACAACTGGCGAGTGAAAGAAACCGACCGCCTAACTGCAATGGCGACAGAATTAAGAAAAGTCGGCGCAACAGTGGAAGAAGGCGAAGATTTTATTCGCATTCAGCCACTTGCATTGGAAAATTTCAAACACGCTGAAATCGAAACCTATAACGATCACCGAATGGCGATGTGTTTTGCCTTAATCGCATTTTCAAACACGCCAGTAACCATTCTTGATCCGAAATGTACGGCGAAAACATTCCCGACATTTTTCGATGAATTTTTGGCAATTACTACACCAAAAGCCTAAATTAGCGAGCTTGTCGAATGGGCGTAAATCCGCTAAAATACGCCCAAATTTTTATTTATTAAGGAAGACAATATGTTTGGAAAAGGTGGCATTGGCGGCTTGATGAAACAAGCGCAACAAATGCAAGAACGTATGCAGAAAATGCAAGAAGAAGTGGCGCAACTTGAGGTTACTGGTGAATCTGGTGCGGGTTTGGTGAAAATTACCGTCAATGGGGCTCACAACTGCCGTCGCATTGAAATCGATCCATCATTAATGGAAGACGACAAAGAAATGTTAGAAGATTTAATTGCTGCCGCATTCAACGATGCCGTTCGTCGTGCGGAAGAACTGCAAAAAGAAAAAATGGCATCAGTAACCGCAGGAATGTCGTTACCGCCAGGCTTCAAAATGCCTTTCTAAGCAAAACTTTCATTTTTTACACCGCACTTTTCGCCTAATTTCGCAAAAGTGCGGTTTGTTTTTAAGGAATTTTTATGCAAAGCAGCCCCTTATTAGAAAATTTGATCGAACATTTACGCTGTCTGCCCGGTGTTGGCCCAAAATCGGCACAACGAATGGCATATCACTTGCTACAACGTGATCGTAGCGGTGGAATGAATTTAGCTCGAGCCTTAACGGAAGCGATGTCAAAAATCGGACACTGCTCGCAATGCCGAGATTTTACCGAAGAAGAAACCTGCCGAATTTGCGACAATCCACGTCGTCAAAATTCAGGCTTATTATGCGTAGTCGAAATGCCAGCTGACATTCAAGCCATTGAACAAACAGGGCAATTTTCAGGGCGTTATTTCGTGTTAATGGGGCATTTATCCCCACTTGACGGCATTGGGCCTCGTGAAATCGGCTTAGATTTATTACAAAAACGCCTACAAAATGAAGCCTTTAACGAAGTGATTTTAGCCACAAACCCAACCGTCGAGGGCGATGCTACTGCGAATTATATTGCCGAGCTTTGCTTACAGCAAGGCATCAAAGTAAGCCGAATTGCGCACGGTATTCCAGTCGGCGGTGAATTAGAAATGGTGGACGGCACAACACTCACCCACTCTTTTTTAGGTCGCCGAGAACTAATTTAATGCCACAAAAAAGCTACCAAACAGGTAGCTTATTTTTTTATTTTCCTTGATTAAACCAGCCCACATAATCAAACTGATCATAAAATTTCTTGCCGAAAAAGCCTTCATAATCAAAAAGATCGCCCACTTCATTTTGTTGCTCAAATCCTTGAATATACACCGCTGAAGCAATTTCAGGCTGTGGCTGATGAGTAAACACCACTTTATGCTTAAACGGTAACTGATCAAACGCCCGCAAATCCGCTTCGGTACAACCATCACGATCCGTCATTACAATAAATAATTTATCCAATTTCAGCCTTGAGGAACGCTCAACCCACTTCGCCCGTGCTTCATCTTGCGAATGATAATGCACAAAATGAATTTTCACATCACCTAACATCGCCACAGGATAGCTTTTATCCGAGTGAATAAATTCAAGATTAAGCGATTGATAATATTCAATATTTTCTAAATAACGAATAAAATCCGTAGGCTCAAGATACAAATTCACAAACGGCGAATTAAAACGCACATTCAAATCGTGCAACATCAACGCCCCAACGCAATTACTAGAAATAACTGAAAACTCGTGATTTTTCAACCGCACTTGATTCTGCCGATTAATAATTTTACGGAAAGGCTTATTGATAAGATTGCGTAAACGTTTGAACATAAATCCCCCTGAAATATTCTCTTATGGATTATTTCAAAATGCAAAAAGCCGTTATTCACATAACGGCTTTTCAGAATATGGCGGAGGAAGTGAGATTCGAACTCACGGAGGGCGTAAACCCTCGCCGGTTTTCAAGACCGGTGCCTTCAACCGCTCGACCATTCCTCCGTGTTGAAGTGCGGTCAAATATAATATAGTTTTTGCGTTGAGTAAACTAGAATTTTTATTTTTTTATCTAAAAGGTGTTATTTTGTTCACTTTGCTCATATTCAAAGCAGAAAAGGCAAAAATATTTTGACTTTTCATTCATTTAACATTAATTTAACCCTAGTCTTTAATTCATTAAAAGGAAAAACTATGCAACAGCAATCTCGCATTGTTTTTGATGCTCGTGAACAATCAGCTTCCGTGCTTCAAACAAATAAAGTGTTACGCAACACTTACTTCTTATTAGGCTTAACCTTAGCATTCTCTGCTGTGGTCGCTTATATTTCAATGGCGATGAATTTGCCACGCCCAGGCATTATCGTGATGCTAGTCGGCTTTTATGGTTTACTATTTTTAACTAATTCCCTTGCGAATAGCGCCGCTGGTTTGCTTGCGGTTTTTGCCTTCACAGGCTTTTTAGGCTACACCGTTGGTCCAATTTTAAACGCTTATGTGGGCGCAGGTTTAGGTGATGCCATCGTGCTTGCTTTAGGCGGTACTGCGGCAACATTCTTTGCCTGTTCAGCTTATGTATTAACCACTAAAAAAGATATGTCATTCTTATCGGGAATGATGTTTGCGCTATTCATCGTGCTTTTAGTTGGTATGATCGCCAATATTTTCTTACAAATGCCTGCATTACAAGTAGCAATGAGCGCACTTTTCGTGCTGTTCTCAGCTGCAGGGATTTTATTTGAAACCAGCAACATCGTTCACGGTGGTGAAACAAACTACATTCGTGCTACAGTGAGCCTGTTCGTTTCAATCTACAACTTATTCATCAGCCTATTGAATTTATTAGGTATTTTCCGTGGCGATGACTAATCCACGCGGATAACATTTTGAACGCTCTAAGCTCAGTTTAGAGCGTTTTTTATTGCCATTTTTTGCTATAATAGTGCGGTCAAAAAAAGGAAAATTTATGCTTGAAGTCAATAATATTCAAATCGAAACCGACTCGTCGGGCTATTTATTGGATTTAAATCAATGGGATAAAGATGTCGCCCTTGCTATTGCAGCGAAAGAAAATTTGGAACTCACTGACGCTCATTGGGAAGTGATTTATTTTGTGCGCGATTTTTATCAGGAATACAAAACGTCGCCAGCCATTCGTATGTTAGTGAAAGCAATGGCGGAAAAATTGGGCGCGGACAAAGGCAACAGCCGCTATTTGCAACGCCTGTTCCCCGATGGGCCTGCCAAGCAAGCCACTAAATTAGCTGGGCTGCCGAAGCCTGCAAAATGTTTATAATTTCAACCGCGGTTAAAAAAATGAATAATTTACAACTCGAACAACTCATCAACCAAAAACTTAATTCTGCTGCTATTGCGGACTACGCGCCGAACGGCTTGCAAGTGGAAGGCAAGGTAGAAGTGCAGAAAATCATCACAGGCGTTACCGCAACGCAAGCGTTGATCGACTACGCCGGTGCGCAAAAAGCTGATGCGATTTTAGTGCATCACGGCTATTTTTGGAAAAGCGAAAATCCGTGTATTCGTGGAATGAAAGCCAATCGAATCAAAGCTTTACTGGTCAACAACATCAATTTATACGGCTACCATTTACCGCTCGATGTTCACGCCGAACTTGGCAACAATGCGCAACTGGCAAATTTGCTCGGCATTGAAAATCTTCAGCCCTTAGAACAAGGCGCGAACAGCATTCCAATGTGGGGCGAATTCCGCACGCCAATTTCTGCGCAAGATTTAGCGGAACGCATTGCCCAAGCACTTGGCAAAGCACCAATTACTTGCGACGTAGAAAAATTCAACCAAAATACACCGCGGTTAATCCGAAAAATTGGCATTTGTACAGGCGGCGGACAAGGCTACATTGATCTTGCTGCCAGCCAAGGTTGCGACGCATTTATCAGCGGTGAAATTTCCGAACAAACCACTCACAGCGCGCGCGAGCAAGGAATTCACTACTTCGCTTGCGGACACCACGCCACTGAACGCTACGGCGTAAAAGCACTCGGCGAATGGTTAGCAAACGAATACGGCTTCGACGTAGAATTTGTGGATATTGATAACCCTGCCTAAATTCACGAAATTTTAACCGCGGTTACTTCACTGCTCCGCTTTGTAATTTCGGCAAAATTTCGTTATACTATGGCGAATTTTTTGACACAAACATTTAATCAATCACAAAATAGGACAAAAAAATGGGTTTCTTAACAGGTAAACGTATTTTAGTAACAGGTCTTGCAAGCAATCGTTCAATCGCTTACGGGATCGCAAAAGCCTTAAAAGCACAAGGCGCAGAATTAGCATTCACATATTTAAACGATAAATTACAACCGCGCGTAGAAGAATTCGCGAAAGAATTCGGCTCAGACATCGTGTTGCCATTAGACGTTGCAACGGACGAAAGCATTCAAAACTGCTTCGCGGATTTAAGCAAACGCTGGGATAAATTCGACGGTTTCGTTCACGCCATCGCGTTTGCGCCAGGCGATCAATTAGACGGCGACTACGTAAACGCAGCAACGCGCGAAGGCTACCGCATAGCGCACGACATCAGCGCATACAGCTTCGTGGCAATGGCACAAGCAGCACGCCCATTCTTAAACGAAAATGCTTCACTTTTAACCCTTTCTTACTTAGGTGCAGAGCGCGCAATTCCTAACTACAACGTAATGTGTTTAGCGAAAGCGTCATTAGAAGCAGCAACTCGCGTAATGGCAGCGGATTTAGGTAAAGACGGCATTCGTGTGAACGCGATTTCAGCAGGACCAATCCGCACTTTAGCGGCATCAGGCATCAAAAACTTCAAGAAAATGCTTTCTGCATTTGAGAAAACTGCCGCGCTTCGTCGCACCGTTACTATCGACGATGTAGGTAACTCAGCCGCATTCTTAGTATCTGATTTAGCTTCTGGCGTTACAGGCGAAATCTTACACGTTGACGCAGGTTTCAGCATCACCGCAATGGGCGAATTAGGCGAAGAGTAATCCCCTGATTTTTCCAAATTGATTTTTTACAGGCATTTTTGCGCTTAATTTATATTGAGCGTGAAAATGCCTGAGTTACTTTAAAGAAAACGAAAATGTTCCAAGACAACCCACTCCTTTCCCAATTAAAACAACAAATTCGCGACAGCAAACAGCACGTTGAAGGCACAGTTAAAGGCACTGACAAGGCTTATGGCTTCCTTGAAACTGAAAAAGAAACCTTTTTCATCGCGCCACCTGATATGAAAAAAGTGGTACACGGTGATAAAATTAAAGCCGTGATCGAAGAAGTTGGCGACAAAAAACAAGCTGTTCCCGAAGAATTGATTGAAACCCAGCTCACTCGTTTTATTGCTAAAGTGCGTTTTAACAAAGATGGTAAATTGCAAGTTTTAGTCGATCACCCAAGTATTAATCAAGCCATTGGGGCTACGCAGCTCAAATCTGTCAAAGAAGAATTGCAAGAGGGCGATTGGGTGGTTGCGACATTGAAAACGCACCCTTTGCGTGATGATCGCTTTTTGTTTGCTCAAGTCAATGAATTTATTTGTCGCAAAGCAGATGAATTCGCGCCGTGGTGGGTTACGCTCGCGCGCCATCAGCAATCGCGCTACCCTGTGCAAGGGCAAGAAAGCTATCCAATGTTGGACACGCAAACTCGCGAAGATTTAACCGCGGTTCATTTCGTTACCATTGATAGCGAAAGCACACAAGATATGGACGATGCGCTTTATATCGAAAAAATCGAGCAAAATGGCGCGCAAACTGGCTGGCGTTTAGTGGTGGCGATTGCCGATCCGACGGCATATATCGACATCAATTCACAAATTGAAAAAGATGCGAAACAACGTTGTTTCACCAACTATTTGCCAGGTTTCAACATTCCAATGTTGCCACGCGAATTGTCGGACGATCTCTGCTCGCTTATGCCGAATGAAAGCCGCCCTGCTTTGGTGTGCTACATTGAAACAGATTTAACTGGCAACATCACCAACAAACCGCATTTTGTATCAGCCACTGTGCAATCGCGCGCGAAATTGGCGTATAACAAAGTGTCGGACTATTTAGACAACGTGGAAAATGCGTGGCAACCTGAAACGCCTGAAATCGCGGAGCAAGTTCACGGTTTACACCAATTTGCGTTAGCTCGTATTCAGTGGCGCAAATCTAATTCATTGTTATTTAAAGAAAAACCTGACTATAGCTTTGTGTTAGCGGAAAACGGACACGTGCAAGAAATCAAAGCGGAACATCGCCACATTGCAAATCAAATCGTAGAAGAATCGATGATTATCGCCAATATTTGCTGCGCGCATTATTTGGACGAGCAAGCTAAAACAGGGATTTTCAATACGCACAAAGGCTTCGATCCAAAATTCTTGCCAAACGCACATAATTTCTTAATGGCGAATGTAGCGACCGACGAAAACCGCGGTGAATTTGAGCAACGTTATTCAGTAGAAAACTTGGCAACCTTGTCTGGCTACTGCCAAATGCGCCACGACATCGAGCCTTTTGATGGCGATTATTACGAGTTCCGCCTGCGTCGTTTCTTAACTTTTGCAGAATTTAAAGCAGATTTAGCACCGCACTTTGGCTTAGGCTTGACTGGTTATGCGACGTGGACATCACCAATTCGTAAATATTCCGATATGGTCAACCACCGCTTAATCAAAGCGACCTTGAACAATCAACCTTGCGAACGTCCAACCGATGAAGTCTTGGCACGTTTACAAGAAGCGCGCCGCCAAAATCGCTTAGTGGAACGCGATATTGCCGATTGGTTATATTGTCGCTATCTTACAGAAAAAGTGGCGGAAAAACCTGAATTTGCAGCCGAAGTTCAAGATGTTATGCGTGGCGGAATGCGAGTGCAATTACTCGAAAATGGGGCGAGCGTATTCGTGCCAGCGTCAACCATTCACCCTAATAAGGAAGAAATGGAAGTGAATTCTGATGAACTCGCCCTTTATATTCAAGGCGAACGCCGCTACAAAATTGGCGACATTGTTCAACTTCAACTCACGGAAGTGAAAGAAGAAACTCGTAGCCTAATTGGTAATTTAGTGCTTTAATCTTTCTCGCATAAAAACTAAAAAACTGCGGTGCAAAAAAGTAAAATTTTTTACACCGCAGTTTTTATTTAATGGCAAAAAATTAATGGGCACGCACGCCTAAAGTGTGGCATAGCGCATAGGTTAATTCGCTGCGATTTAAGGTGTAAAAGTGAAAATCGCTCACGCCCTCTCTCGCCAATACTCGCACCATATCAATCGCTACGCTTGATGCCACAAGGTTACGTGTGGTTTGGTCGTCGTCCAATCCCTCATACATTTTCGCCAGCCAGCTAGGAATTTTTACATTGGTTACTGTCGCCATTTTTTGTAATTGTTTGAAATTGGTTACAGGTAAGATGCCTGGCACAATTTCCGCATCGATCCCAACCGAAGCGCAACGATCTCGAAAACGCAAATAACTTTCTACATCGAAGAAGAATTGAGTAATCACGTGGTTTGCGCCAGCATCAATTTTACGTTTTAAGTTGATTAAATCTGCCTGCGCCGATTTGGCTTCAGGGTGCACTTCAGGATACGCCGCCACAGAAATCTCAAAATCTGCCACATCACGCAATAATGCTACCAAATCTGCCGCATAAAATGGCTTTTTGGCATAACCTTTCGGCTCATCGCCACGCAATGCCACAATACGACGAATGCCACTGTCCCAGTAATCTTTAGCAATTTGGCGTAGTTGCTCAGGTGAAGCATCAATCCCCGTTAAATGCGGTGCGGCATCTAAACCAGTTTGCTGTTTGATACTTTTCACAATGCTGTGAGTGCGATCTCGTTCACCCGAATTTGCCCCATAAGTTACTGACACAAATTTCGGCTGCAAACTTTTTAAGCGTTGAACTGACGACCAAAAAGTCTCTTCCATTTTTTCGGTTTTCGGCGGAAAAAATTCAAAAGACACATTAATATTTCCATTTAAATCTGCAATATGTTGGTTTAGGGTGTCAATTTCTTTGGCATAACTCATAATCAATTCCTCGCATAATTCAGTAAATATCTTGTGATATTTAAAGTACGCCAATTTTATGCATTATTCAATTTCAAAAAATTCAAATTAAAAATGAATTAAATTCATACCTCTATAAAGAATAATATTTTTGTGATAAAGCCTGAAATTCGCTATACTTTGCGTTAGTTCTCGCCTTTTCATTGGAATAAAAAATGAACAAAAAAATCAATGTGTTACTTAAATTTTCTGCGCTGGCTTTAGCGGTTGGCGTGGGCACGCAGTTTTATACGAATTACCAAATCGATCAGAGTTTGGCGCAATTTCCTTACCAATTAAAAGATCAATTCATCATCAATGTTAGTGAAAGTAATCGTGATTTCATTACTCGCGATCTTACTTTTAGCCTTGAGCAAAATGGGCAAAAAACCGATTTTTTGCACACAAAATTAACCGCACTTCCGCTGTTAATCAGCGCTGAAAGTGAGATTAATCCTGCGCTCATCAAACGGCTCAACGAGCAACTGAATATCACTATCGACAAAAACACGATCACCAGCCAGTTTTCCGTTTTTAGCGACGGTTTAAGTTCACGCTTGCAAACTGAATTTCGGGATAGCACCAACAAAGCACAAACCCTTGAAAGCCAACTTTCCTATTCAAACGATAACAAATCTTTGGCTTTACAAACCCAACTTTCAGGTTTTAATTACGATAAACTGTTAGAAATTAAAGACTTAACAGGCGATTTTTTGTTGTTGCCAATGGGCGATAGCCTATACGATATCAGCCGTGCTGATGTCAAAACTAAAAAAATTGACATTAACTTCCTTGATGGCGACAACAGCCATTTAGGCTTGGTGAAAGGGCATTATGTCATCGACAAAAAACCAAGCAATCAAGGCTATGATTTAAGCCAACGATTTGAAAATGAAGGGATTTATTTCTCTAACAACAAAACAAAATCTGATGAAGATAAAATCCGTGCGACCAATGTAAGCTGGGTAATTCAGCAAATGGGCGTGCCGTCGCACGTTACTTTTTTTGAGCAAATGAAGCAATTACAACCAACTGCAAACACGCCATTAGATGTGGAAAAATTGGTGCAATTAGTATCAGATTATTTATTTAATAATCAACACTTTAAAAGTGAAATTCAAGCTGAAAGTGTAATTATTCCACAAAATGAAAAAGCCATACTTGAAGCGAAAAATGCACAATTTAATGTTCAACTAAATCATCAAGATCGCCACAATGCAAACGAAAAATTTACTTTCAGTGCGCAATCTCTGCAAGCCAATGCAACGGACGAAACTGCAAAATTAGGTTTGCAAAACGATATGAAAATCAATGGATTAAGTGCTGAAAGTGAATTCAGCCAATTTAATCTTGAGCAAAGTTTGGCATTTTTACACAAATATTTACCCAAAGCACTACAAAAAAATCAAGAAACTAGCGAAAAAAGTACCGCACTTTTCTTAAACGATCTGCAACATTTAGCAGAAAATGCGCAAACTCGTTTTAAAACTGCGGTGAAAATTAAGCAAGTTTCATTGAAAGATATTGGCACTGGTGAAAATCTTGAATTAAATTATAGTGAACTGCCTAGCGCAGATAATCTTGCTATTCAAAACATATTTTCAGCAGAGAAATTGACCATTCCAGCCCAACAAATGCAGTTAAACCAAGCGAAGCTAACGCTGCCACTCAACTTACCGCTAAATCCAAAACTAGCGCAATCATTACAGTGCCAACAATTTTTGTATAAATTTGTTTGCGCCAATAATGTGCCTGCAGAAAAATATTTTGAATTAATGGCGCAGCGATATTTGTACAGCGATCTCGCCATTAATCAGGCGCAATTTAACGCTGAGTTAAATACCTATCCTAAAGAACAAACGGCTCTGCCTGTGCGCATCGATTTAAATCTAAAAATGCCACATAACAGCGCAGAAAAAAGCAACGGTTTCGGTATTTTTGAACAAATACCAGAGCATTTTGCCCAAGCTAATATACAACTTAATGCCGTTGTGCCTAGTGCATTATTGAAAGAAGAAAAACCGACAACCGAAATTTGGATCGCTTTAAAAGAAATACTAATGAATTATTTTACTGAAAATAATGAGCAGTATCAGCTTAATTTTGAAGCTAATCAAGGTGAGTTCAAATCAAATGGCACGCCTATTGAAATAGACGAAGAATAAGATTAGCTAGAGAATAGTTTAACGGCATCGATTTACACGATGCCGTTTTATTATGCAATGAATTTACGCTACCGTAACCAGCCAACAATTATGAATTTGCTTATTGCGTTCAAAGTCTAGCGGTAAAGTTTTGTGTGAAATTTCCACCGCACTTAAGCCAAGCTCCGCTAATCGCTCAAAGTCCATCTTAAATCCTCGTTTATTATTCGAGAAAATAATTGTGCCGTTTTGGCGTAAGATGCGTTTTAGGTTTTGCATTAACTTGATATGATCACGTTGCACGTCCCAACTGTCTTCCATTCGTTTTGAGTTAGAAAATGTTGGCGGATCAACAAAAATCAAATCAAATTGACGGTCGCGTTTTTCCAACCATTGCAAGCAATCCGCTTGAATGAGTTTGTGCTGTTTGCCGTCCACGTCATTTAAGATCAGATTTTGCTCTGCCCAGTTGAGATAAGTGTTTGACATATCGACTGTTGTGGTCGATTTCGCACCACCAAGTGCGGCGTGAACCGTGGCTGAACCTGTGTAAGCAAAGAGATTTAAGAAATCTTTGCCTTTCGCCATTTCGCCCACCATTTTGCGCGTTAAGCGATGATCCAAGAACAAGCCCGTGTCCAAATAATCGGTTAAATTCACCCACAATTTCGCACTGTATTCTTCCACATAAAAATACTCGCCTTTGTTGGCTAACTTCTCATATTGGTTCGTGCCTTTTTGCTTTTGGCGTACTTTCAAAATCAGTTTATTGGTTTCTACGCCCGTAACCGAAAGGGTTGCCGTAACCGCATCAAGCAAGCGTTGGCGCGCTTTGTTTTCGTCGATATTTTTCGGCGCAGCATATTCTTGCACCACGATATGATCGGCATAACGATCCACCGCCAAATTATATTCAGGTAAATCCGCATCATACAAACGATACGCCTGCAAGCCTTGTTGCTTCGCCCATTTTTCAATTTTTTTGATATTTTTCTGCAAGCGATTTGCGAAATCTACCGCCACATTGGCATTGGCTGATGCGTCAAAAGTTGACGTTGCCACATCTTCAACCACTGAACCGCGGTCTGAAATTTGATAATTTTTTTGAATACAATCCAACGGCCCATTTTTCGCTTTGAATTGACGATGCGAGCGCATACGCAAGCAATCCAACAAGCCTTCTTCCGAGCTGAAAATCGACGCATTCCAACCGCCAAATTGCTGCTTCAAACGCTGACCAAATACCGAATAAAGCGCGATCAACGCAGGCGTTGTACCTAAACGCTCACCATACGGAGGGTTACAAATCAGCGTGCCTTTTTCGCCAGTTTCCACTGGATTTTTCAATGCTGCCACGTCCGCCTGCTTAAATGAAATCAAATGAGCTACACCTGCATTTTGCGCATTGCGTTGTGCTTTTTGAATAACGCGATGATCAAGATCGATGCCGTAAAAATGCGGTTTCGGATTTTTATTGAATTCAGCTTCCGCCTGCGCTACCGCATCGGCTTTCACCGCTTCCCACGCGTCTTGATTATGTCCTTTCCAGAAATCAAAACCCCAGTGCATACGGTGCAACTGCGGTGCAATTTTCGCTTCGATTTGTGCCGCTTCAATCAATAACGTGCCTGAACCGCACATCGGATCAACCAACGGCGTGCCAACTTGCCAGCCTGAACGTAACACGATTGCAGCTGCCAAAGTTTCACGCAATGGAGCTTGTCCTGTTTCTTCGCGATAGCCACGCAAATGTAAAGCATCTCCACTTAAATCAAGGGATAAAATCAACTCTTCGCGGTTTAAATAGGCGTGAATGCGAATGTCGGGGTGGTCTTTATCTACTGTCGGACGCGCTTTGCCTTGGCGTTCAAAATAGTCCACAATGCCGTCTTTAACACGCATCGCACCGAATTGCGTATGGCGAATTTCTTGGTTTGTGCCGTTAAAATCCACTAAAAAGCGACATCTTTCATCAAAGTACGACAACCAATCTTGGGCAACCACAGTGGAATACAAATCCAAATCGCTGTAAATTTTGCCTTGTGCAATAGGCAATAAAATGCGAGAAGCCAATCGGCTCCAAAGCAAGGCTTTGTATTGGGTTTCGTCGTCCGCCATAAAATGCACGCCACCTTGGCTGACTTGACATTCTGTTGCACCAAGTTGGGTGAGTTCGACTTTTAATAATTCTTCAAAACCACGGGCTGTGGTTGCGAAAAGTTGTTTCATTGAAATTCTCTGTAATGAGGGAAATTGGGGGGATTATAACACAAAAAAGTGCGGTTGTTTGCACCGCACTTTGGTTAAATTAGGCTGATAGTTTGGCTTATTTTAAGCAACTTTCCTAGCTTATTTTAAGCAACTGGCATAGCTGTCTGCGGTGAATTGTAGATAGTTAGTGTAGGCATTTTTGCCTAATTTAATGCCCTCGCCCATTGGATCTAAACGCCCGATTTTCACGCCTGTGCCTTTGGCAAGCGTGCTAATCACTTTCGGCGTAAATTGCGGCTCAGCAAATAAGCAGCTCACTTTATGTTCGGCGATTTCTTCTTTAATCGTCGCTAAGGTTTTCGCCCCTGGCGCAACTAACGGATTGATGGTGAACGCACCTGTTTGTTTTAAGCCGTAGGCATCGTTGAAATAGCCATAAGCATCGTGGAACACATAAAAACCTTTGTCTTTAAGTTGGGCTAATTGGGTTTTAATTTGTGCATTTTTCTCGCTTAAAGTGCGGTTAAAATTCGCTAAGTTTTCCGCAATTTGTGCTTTTTTATCAGGATATTGCTCGCTTAATTTTTGTGCGATTTGGGCAGCGGCTAGCTGACTGATTTCGGGTGAATACCATACGTGCCAATTCACCGTTAAACCATTTTCGTCCACTTCGTGCTCGTGTCCGTGATGATGCTCGTGATCGTGGTCATCGTGATCGTGTTTGTCGTGATCGCGCTTGTCGTGGTCGTGTTTATCGTGGTCGTGTTTATCGTGATCGTGTCCATCGTGGTCGTGTCCGTCGTGGTCGTGTCCGTCGTGGTCGTGTCCGTCGTGATCATCTTCATCGTGATGATGATGTGCTGATTTACCCAATAATTCTTTTACACCAGCAATTTCAGCAATGGTAACTCGTTTATTTTCATCAACTTGTGCCACGCTTTTACTTAAAAAGCCGTCCACATCTTTGCCGATCCAAAACAACAATTCTGCTGATTTCATTTTTTGCACATCAGAGGGTTTTAAATTGTAATCGTGTGGTGAAGCGCCAGCTGGCACAATCACCTGCGTATTAGTGATACCGTCGGCAATGCTTGAAGCGATAAAACCCAAGGGTTTTACTGAAGTGATAATATCCGCCTGTGCCGTAAACGCTACGCTTAATACCGCTGTTGCGACCGCAGTTTTAATTAATTTTGCCATAACATTTCTCCAAAAATAAAATGTAATCATAAAAAGTTCGGTTAGATTACGCTTATTTTTACCAAAAATCCATCTTTTTTTTTGATGAAAAATAAGAAAATAAAAATCATTAATCTAACTAAAGAGAAAATTAATTTATTTCAATAATTTTTCAATCACCCGAGCGACGGCGAAAAAGCCGAAAGTGGCTGTAACCATTGTGGCTGCACCAAAACCATTGGCACAATTCATTGTGGCAGAAATATCGCAATTTTCACTTATCTTAGGGAAAATTAACGGTTGAGTGGAAAAAACACTATCAATGCCAAATTTACGTTTTGGATTTTGGCTGAAATTATAGTCTTTTCGTAGAGTTGAACGCACTTTGGCAAGCAGTGGATCTTGAATTGTTTTGCTTAAATCTGCGATTTGAATTTGAGTTGGATCGGTTTGTCCACCCGCTCCACCAACGGTGATCACCTTGATTTTATTGCGTTTACAATAGGCAATTAATGCGGCTTTAGTTTTTACGCTATCAATCGCATCAATTACATAATCAAAACTGCGGTCTAAATATTCCGCTAAATTTTCGCTGGAAAGAAAGTCATCAATAATGTTCACTTGGCATTCAGGGTTAATCAACGCCACACGCTCTTTCATCACGTCGGTTTTGAGTTTGCCCACATTGCCAGTTAAAGCGTGGATTTGGCGGTTGATATTGGTTACACAAATGTCGTCCATATCAATCATCGTGATGTTGCCTACGCCCGAACGAGCCAAGGCTTCCACACACCACGATCCCACACCGCCAATTCCCACAACGCAGACGTGAGCTTGTTGCAAACGAGCCAAACCCTCGGGTGTATATAAACGCCCGATGCCACCAAAACGTTGTTGGTAATTATCCACTCTCTCTGTCATTTTTTGATAATTTTCAAATAATTAACGAAGTACCCAAACTCGTCCATAATGTTTAGACAAGCCTGAAATATGTCCTGCTTGGTCGCCAATGCCACGATATAAATCGAAGTGATTACCTTTCACCGCGCCGCCTACATCAAGCGCAACCATCAAATGTAATTGATGCTCGCCAGTCCAGTTACCAGCGTTATCCATTTGCGGCACTTCCACTAATAATACCGTTCCCGACGGAACAAGGCTGCGATCAGAAGCCACGGCTGCCATTGGCACTAAAGGCACGCCAGCTGAACCTTTTACTTTGCCTGTTGGATCATTTTTAAAGAAAACATAAGATGAATTACGCTCTAACAAGCCTCTTAAACGTGATGGATTGCGTTTACCCCAATCACGAATCGCTTGAATTGACATTTTTTCTTTAGGAATTTCGCCATCTTCCACCAGCAAACGCCCTACTGCGGTATAAGGGAAGCCGTTTTGTCCAGCATAAGCAAAATAATTTAAATTGCCATCGCCAAAATCAACATAGCCACTACCCTGCACGCCGAGCAAGAAATTGTCTAACATTGAATCACTATAAGCCAGCTCCAAACCTTTACCCTCTAATGCGCCGGCATAAATTTGCGCACGAGAAAAACGTTTTTGGCTTGGCATTGCATAAATTGGGTTATTGTAATTGCCTTGTGGCGAGCGACGAGCGTGAATTACAGGCGAATAATAGCCTGTCATCAACACATTTTGATAGCCGTCCGTTCCAGACATTACTTGCGGTCGAATGCCAAAACGAGATAATTCGCTCACATCAGCGCCAGCCGCAACCCACTGTTGAATTTTGCTGTAGTTAGCCGCAAAAGTGTTGTTAATTCGGCTAGAATAATTGCGCACGTTAGAAAGTTGGGTCAAGAAATTTCCCTGATTTACCACCGCACTTTTATTGTCCACTTTTGGCACGTTAGTAAATAATGCGGAGCTATAAGTACGTCCAGCATATTTCGCCCCAAGTTTTTGCATTTCTGAGTTGCCAACGCTGGCTTTTACTTTTTGATTATTGCCCGAGTTAGAAGAACAAGCGGCTAATAATAAGGCGGCTGCGACCGTCAACGCTTTTGCTGCAAGGTGTTTTTGCATTAATTTCATAAAAAATCCTAAAAATAAATCCGAAAATGAAAGTGCATTATGCTATCAAAAATTGAGCATCTTCCCTAATCTTTTTTGTGCTTTTCGTTTACTTTTACAACAAACAAACCACTTTCGTACATTTTTCCTTGCAATAAAAATTTAAACGAGTATATTACGCCACATCGGACGCGGGGTGGAGCAGCTTGGTAGCTCGTCGGGCTCATAACCCGAAGGCCGTCGGTTCAAATCCGGCCCCCGCAACCAATTTTCCAAATTCCAAGAAAAAGCGTTAATCTGAATAAAGATTAACGCTTTTTTGCTTTCTGAAGCTCACTCGTATAATTGGCTTCAAAAAATAAAATGCAAAAAAAGTGCGGTACAAAAACTCACATTTTTTACACCGCACATTTAGCTCTCCTTGCTCAGTTCTAACTAAACTTCGCTAAGGCATTGTCTAATTTTTCAAAACCTTGCTTAAGTTCTTCTTCACTGATATTCAACGCTGGAGCGAAGCGTAACACGTTTGGACCTGCGACTAAGATCATTAAGCCATCTTTAGCGCATTGGCTGACGAAATCGCCAGCTTTGCTGTGGAATTTTTCGATCAATTCTGCGCCGATTAATAAACCCTCGCCACGAATTTCGGTAAATAAATGATATTTCTCATTTAATTTAGCTAATTCCGCTTTGAATAAGGCAGAAGTGCGGTTGATTTTTGCTAAGAATTCAGGTTGAGCGATGATGTCGATGACTTTCTCACCAATGGCACACGCCAGCGGATTGCCGCCAAAAGTCGTGCCGTGTACACCTGGGGCGAAACTTTTTGAGATTTTGTCGGTGGTCAACATTGCGCTAATAGGGAAGCCGTTGCCAAGTGCTTTGGCGGTGGTCAAAATATCAGGGATTACGCCGTATTTTTGATACGCATATAAATAGCCTGTGCGCCCTACGCCAGTTTGCACTTCATCGAAAATCAATAATGCATTGAATTGATTACATAATTCACGTACGCCTTGCAAAAATTCTTGCTTGGCTGGAATAATACCACTTTCACCTTGAATTGGCTCAAGGATCACGGCGCAAGTGTGGTCATCGATCACCGCTTTTACCGCATCTAAATCATTAAACGGCACGTGCACAATGTCCGCTGGTTTCGGCCCAAAGCCATCAGAATATTTCGGTTGCCCAGCCACGCTCACGGTAAATAAGGTGCGCCCGTGGAAACTTTGTTTAAAGGAAATAATTTTCGATTTTTGATAGCCAAAATGATCCACCGCATAGCGACGAGCTAGTTTCAACGCCGCTTCATTGGCTTCCGCGCCTGAATTGGCGAACATCACTCGTTCAGCAAATGTATGTTGCACGAGTTTACTTGCCAACGCTAAAGTCGGCTCGCTGGTAAACCAGTTACTCGAATGCCACAATTTTTCGCCTTGGCTTTTTAACACATCAACGAGCTCATCAGGGCAATGTCCTAGCGAATTCACTGCAATACCACTGGTGAAATCAATATATTCACGACCATCTTGATCCCAAACTCGACTACCTTTGCCTTTTACAGGAATAAAATTCGCAGGGTTATAATTTTGGATCATCACTTCATCGAAAGTTTGGCGAGTGTATGTCATTTTGCTTTCCTTAAATTTGTGCTTCAATTTTTTGTTAGCATACGTCTTAATGCTTAAAAATGCAAATAATCAGAATAAAAATTCAATTTATCGCATAAAATTTGTATTAATAACCCTACTCACTCAAAGCACGATACTTCTCACAACCTTTCTGGTTGCCGTTATCACAAGATTTTCCATACCATTTTTTGGCGGCGCGTTTATCTTGTTTGACTCCATCTCCATTCCAATACATCACAGCAAGATTATATTGCGCCTGAGCATCGCCCTGTTCTGCTGTTTTTTGGAATAAATCAAATGCTTGCTTATAATCTTGTCTTAACCCACGCCCCTCAAAATACATTAAACCAAGATTAAATTGAGCGTCTTTGTTTCCTTGAGCCACCGATTTTTGATACCAATAAACTGCCTGTTTATAATCTTGTTTTACACCTTGTCCAAGGTCATACATTAAACCCAAATTATATTGAGCTTGTGCATTTCCTCGCTTTGCCGCTTGTGCGAACCAAAAAAGCGCCTGTTTATAGCTTTGTTTGACGCCTTGTCCGTTATAATATAGAAAACCAAGATTGAATTGCGCATTGGCTTCCCCTTGATCGGCAGCGGTTTGATACCAATTCACGGCTTGTTTAAAATCTTGTGTTACGCCCAGCCCATACTCATACTTCACACCAAGCGTAGCTTGAGCCTTAGCGTATCCCTGCTGTGCTGATTGTTGATACCAATAAGCCGCCCGTGTATAATCTTGGGCAACACCTTGCCCATTCTCAAACATCACGCCAAGATTATATTGCGCCTGTGGGTGTCCTTGTTCAGCCGCCTTTTCATACCAAAAAGCGGCTTCTTGATCATCTTTTTCAACCCCTTTTCCGCTACTATAATTCAAAGCAAGATTATATTGACTTACTGCAAGACCTTGCATCGCCAAAGGTTTTAGCCATTTGACTTCTTCAACATAATTTTTCTGCTCATTATAAATATTCGCCAGCGTTGCCATTGCCTGCAGATCGCTTTTTTCCGCCTGAGCAATCAACGCTGCCAGATTATCCGCTTGCGCAGAAAATGTCGATAAACCAAATAAAACGGTCAGCAATAATTTTTTAAACATAAGAAAATTCTATTTTGTTAATAAACGATCAATTAATAGCCTTGCTCATTCAATGCTCGATATTTCTCGCAGCCTTTTTGAGCGCCGTTCTTACACGCTTTGCCAAACCAATCTTTGGCAAGATGTTTATCTTGTTTTACGCCCTCGCCATAATCATACATCAAGGCAAGATTAAATTGCGCCTGAGCAAAACCTTGCTCCGCCGCTTTTTGATTCCAATAAGCGGCTTGTTGATAATTTTGTTTAACGCCTTGCCCCTGAACATACATCACGGCAAGATTATATTGCGCCTGAACCGAACCCTGTTCAGCAGCTTTTTGATACCAAGAAACTGCTTGTTTCTCATCTTTTGGCACGCCCAATCCATCAGCATACATCAACGCTAAATTCAGTTGCGCTTTAGCATATCCTTGCTTCGCTGCCTTTTGATACCAATAAACGGCTTGTTTATAATCTTGTTTTAGCCCTTGTCCTTTATCATACGACACACCAAGATTAAATTCCGCTTCAGCAAAGCCTTGTTTTGCCGATTGTTGATACCAATACGCCGCTTTTTGATAATCCTGTTTTACACCGTGCCCTTCGTCATACGCCACAGCAAGATTATGTTGCGCAGGCGCATAGCCTTTATCCGCCGCTTTCTGCAACCAATAAACTGCTTGTTTATAATCCTGTTTAACACCACGTCCATTAATGTACATCAAAGCAAGATTTAATTGCCCAGCCGAAGAATCTTTTTCAGCCAAACGAGTTAGCCATTTGGCTTCTTCCGCATAATTTTTTTGATTACTATAAGCCTTAGCGAGCTTTGCCATTGCCAGCATATCGCCGTTATTGGCTTGTGCCGTCAAACTACTCAAATTATCCGCTTGCGCAGAAAATGCCGATAAGCCAAATAACGTGGTGATGAACAATTTTTTGAACATAAGAAAATCCTATTTTGATTAAAGAAAACAAAAACTTGAGATGAAATTATTTCAGCTGTCATTTATAGCAAATAATGGAGAAAAGATGAACAAAAAAATGCGGTGCAAAATCATTAAATTTTGCACCGCACTTTTATTGAGTTTATTTAGTTCGTGCCACCAACGGTGATTTTTTCGACCTATTCACTAAATATTCTGCAATACTAAAATAGATAGGTTTACATTTTTAAGGTCTTGGATAAATCCTACTTGAGTGAATAACGGCAACAATTAAAACGTGATCTGTATTTTCTTTATAAACAATTCGATAACCACGGGCAAATGCTTCTCTTGTTCCATCTTCACGTATTCGCCCCATTGCCGATGGCATAAAACCAATAGCTTCAATTTTAGCAAATAGATCATATTGCAATTTAATTCCGCTATTTTCAAAGCCAGTAAATACCATCACTTGACGCACACAAGAACGAATATCGCCAAGCGCTTCAAGTGATAAAATAACGGTTTTAGGCATATGCAACTTCACGCTCAAAATCAGCTAAATCTTTAGCCGTTTCTTCGATTGTTGCTTGAACTAAAGCTTTCGCTTGCTCAAGGGGAATGCCTTGTCCTGCTTCAAGTTGAGCAAGACCTTTAGCAATTTTCTGAGCTAAAAATTCATCATAGCCTTTTTCTTTCACAAACATAGTATGCTCCTTACTCTTTATTTACGACATCATAGACGTAAGTAAAAGGAAATGCAAGAATTCCCCAAAAGCTAAAAAAGTGCGGTGCAAAATCATTAAATTTTGCACCGCACTTTTATTGAGTTTATTTAGTTCGTGCCGCCGACGGTGATTTTTTCAATTTTACACGCTGGCTGCCCTACGCCGACAGGGACGCTTTGTCCGTCTTTGCCGCATACGCCAATGCCGTGGTCGATTTCGAGATTATCTGCCACCATTGAGATTTGTTGCATTACTTCAATGCCGTTGCCGATCATCGTTGCGCCTTTAACTGGCTTGGTGATTTTGCCCTTTTCGATTAAGTAGGCTTCCGACATTGAGAAGGTGAATTTGCCCGAGGTGATGTCCACTTGTCCACCACCAAAGTGCGGTGCAAAAATACCCTGTTCTACTGATGCAATAAGATCATCAAATTTGCTTTCGCCAGCGAGCATATAAGTATTAGTCATTCGCGGCATTGGTAAATGCGCATAGCTTTCACGGCGACCATTGCCTGTCGGGGCTACGCCCATTAAGCGAGCGTTCATTTTGTCTTGCATATAGCCTTGCAAAATACCGTTTTCAATCAACACATTACGTTGGCTTGGCACGCCCTCGTCGTCCACGGTTAATGAACCACGGCGATCTTGCAAAGTGCCGTCGTCCACAATGGTACACAATGGCGATGTAACCAATTCACCGATTTTGCCAGTGAATAATGAGCTTTCTTTACGATTAAAGTCGCCCTCTAAACCGTGTCCGACCGCTTCGTGCAGTAAAACACCAGGCCAGCCTGCACCTAGCACCACAGGCATTAAACCTGCAGGCGCTGCCACCGCACTTAAATTCACCAAGGCTTGTCGAACGGCTTCTTTGGCAAAATAAACGACTCGCTGTTCACCTTGAAAATCTTCAAAGAACCAATCAAGCGACACACGTGCGCCAAAACCGCTACCGCCACGCTCACGTTTACCGTCTTTTTCCACCATTACCGAAATCGATAAGCGAATTAAAGGGCGAATGTCGGCAGCTAAAGTGCCGTCGGTTGCTGCCACTAACATTTCTTCGTAAAGCGCGGTTAAATTTGCGCTAACTTTAGTAACGTACGGGCTTTCGGCTCGAGCCGTGCGATCTACTAAATGCAGCAACTCAATTTTCTGCGCCTGTTCCCAGCTTAATAGTGGATTGACCGCCGCATAGCGTTGCACTGCGCTCACTTCATTAAAACGCAAGGGCTTGAGAATATTGCCTGCGCTTGGGCTGGCGATGCCTTTTACCGCATTGGCACACTGCTGCAAATTGGCAAGGCTAATTTGGTCGGAATAGGCAAAACCTGTTTTTTCGCCACTCACCGCACGCACGCCCACACCACGGTCAATATGAAAACCACCCTCTTTGATAATACCGTCTTCAAGCACCCAATTTTCATCTTGGCTTAACTGGAAATAAAGATCCGCATAATCAATTTGACGGTGCGACATTAAATCGAAAATATTCTGTAAATCAGGCAAAGCCAAACCGCTTTGCGTTAAAAGAGATTGTTGAACGTTTTTTAGCATTTTATCTGTTGGATTGATTAAATTTGGAGGGAGTTTAACATAAAATAAGAAAACTCGTTAAAAATACACCGCACTTTTTCTTATTTTCCCCCTTTTAAACGCCAGTAAAGAAAGACAATGGCGTACAAAAGGGGAATTGCTTAAATTACATTACCACAACATCAAATTGATCTTGATTATAGAAAGTTTCAGGGCGCACTTGCACTTGTTTGCCGATGAATACTTCCACTTCAGCCAGTAAACCGTGGCTTTCTTCTTTGATTAAATAATCAGCAACCGCAGGTGAGGCGTAAACGGTGAATTGTTCGCTGGAAAATAAATGATGAACACGAATAATTTCACGCATAATTTCGTAACAAACGGTTTCTACGGTTTTTAAATGTCCACGACCTTGGCAACTCGGGCAATCATCACACAAAATATGTTCTAAACTTTCTCGAGTGCGTTTGCGTGTCATTTCCACTAAGCCAAGTTGGGTAAAGCCATTCACATTGGTTTTTACCGGATCTTTAGCAAGGGCTTCTTGCAAAGATTGCAACACACGTTGACGGTGTTCTTCAGTTTGCATATCAATAAAATCAATAATGATAATGCCGCCTAAATTGCGCAGTTGTAGCTGTTGCGCAATAGCTTGAGTGGCTTCAATATTGGTGTTGAAAATGGTTTCTTCGAGATTTCGATGCCCCACAAATGCACCGGTGTTGATGTCAATCGTGGTCATTGCTTCGGTTTGTTCGATGATTAAATAACCGCCCGATTTTAAATTGACACGTTTATTTAATGCGGTATTAATTGCTGTTTCGATGCCATACACATCAAAAAGTGGCTGATTTCCAGAATAAAGCACTAATTTATCGGTTAATTCTGGCATAAATTCTTCGGTAAATTCTTTTACTTCAGCAAAGCATAATTTAGAATCGATACGAATTTTTTCGATCCCTTGCCCAATAAAATCTCTTAATACACGCTGTGTTAAGGCGAGTTCACCATAAATTTTTGAACGTGTAGGATATTTAGCTCGGCGTTCTAACACTTTACGCCATACTCGTTTAAGAAAATCCGCATCTTGCTCAAGTTCGCTTTCCGATACGCCCTCTGCAGCAGTGCGAATAATGTAGCCGCCGAGTTCATCGCAATAAGGCTCTGCAAGTGCTTTTAAACGAGCTCGTTCGGTTTCGCTTTCAATGCGTTGCGACACACCAACGTGGCTATTTTCGGGCATAAACACTAAATAGCGCGATGGCAGGGTGATATCGGTGGTCAAGCGTGCGCCCTTTGTGCCAAGGGGATCTTTCACCACTTGCACCACAATATCTTGCCCCTCGTGAACCAGTTGCGCAATGTCTTTCACCACGAATTGCTTTTTCTCATTTTCATCAACACATTCGGTGTGCGACACAATATCCGAAGCGTGCAAAAAAGCGGCTTTTTCTAAACCAATATCTACAAATGCCGATTGCATACCCGGCAATACACGAGTAACTCGCCCTTTATAAATATTGCCCACAATACCACGCTTCGCCTGACGCTCAATATGCACTTCTTTCAAAATGCCTGTGTCCATTAAGGCAATTCGAGTTTCATTTGGCGTAACATTGACGATTAATTCAACAGAATCCATTTTAATTCCTAAATTTTTTATTAAATCTTCCTCACTATAGTAGGATAACGAAAAGCAAAATAGAAAAACAAGCATAAATAATGTAAAATGTGAGCTTTCTCAAATTTATTGTTATTTCTTGACCAATTTTTTGGCTGATTGCCACGAAATTACCTTTGGAGAATATTTATGTCTGGTTGGAACCCAACGATTATTACCTTTACGATTTACATCGTCGGTATGCTGCTCATCGGCTTGCTGGCGTACCGTTATACGCAAAGTTTATCCGATTATATCCTTGGCGGTCGCCGCTTGGGTAGCTTTGTTACCGCAATGTCTGCTGGCGCATCAGATATGTCAGGCTGGCTCTTAATGGGCTTGCCCGGTGCAGTCTACGCGGCTGGCTTAGTCGAGGGTTGGATTGCCATTGGCTTAACTATTGGGGCGTATTTCAACTGGCTATTAGTGGCGGGTCGTTTGCGTATTTATACTGAATTTAACCAAAATGCCTTAACCTTACCCGAATATTTCCATCATCGCTTTGGCGCATCACACAACGCATTGAAAATTGTTTCAGCGACGATTATTTTAGTATTTTTCACCATTTATTGTTCTTCTGGCGTGGTAGCTGGGGCAAAATTATTCCAAAACTTATTTTCTGTGCCTTATTCCACCGCACTTTGGCTCGGCGCATTAGCAACAATCGCCTACACCTTTATCGGTGGCTTTTTAGCGGTGAGCTGGACAGACACTATTCAAGCCACCTTAATGATTTTTGCGCTTATCTTAACCCCAATTTTTGTGGTAGCAAGCCTTGGAGGTACGGAAGAAGTTTCAGCTGCACTTGCACAAGCTGAACAAGTCGCAAGCAAAGATTTCACCGATTTATTCACAGGCACATCGCCCTTAGGCTTATTAAGCCTTGCGGCGTGGGGCTTGGGCTATTTTGGTCAACCACATATTTTGGCACGTTTTATGGCGGCAGATTCAGTGAAATCGCTGAACAAGGCTCGCCGCATTAGTATGACGTGGATGATCTTATGTTTAGCAGGTGCGATTGGCATCGGTTTCTTTGGTATTGCGTTTTTCCAAGCAAATCCAAGCATCGCCAATATTGTCAACGCCGAACACGAACAAGTGTTCATTGAATTAGCGAAATTATTATTTAATCCGTGGATTTCAGGCATCTTACTTTCTGCGATTTTAGCCGCCGTAATGAGTACCTTAAGCTGCCAATTATTAATTTCTTCCAGTGCAATCACCGAAGATTTCTACAAAGGCTACATTCGCCCGAAAGCAAGTGAAAGAGAATTAGTATGGCTCGGGCGTTTAATGGTGCTTGTCATCGCAGGCTTGGCAATTTTCATCGCTCAAGATGAAAATAACAAAGTATTAAAATTAGTAGAATTTGCTTGGGCTGGCTTTGGTAGCGCATTTGGACCAGTTGTTTTGTTGTCGTTATTTTGGAAACGAATGAATTCAACAGGCGCAATGGCAGGAATGCTCACTGGGGCAATCGTGGTCTTTAGTTGGAAAAAATTAACACCAGTCGATAGCGTGTGGAATGGCGTATATGAAATGATCCCTGCCTTTGGCTTAGCTACTCTAGCAGTGATTATCGGCTCATTACTTTCCGCTAAGCCTGAAACGCAAATTGTCGAAACTTTTGACAACGCAGAACAAGCGTATAAAAACGCTAATTAATCTTATAACTCAGGGGCGCAACCACTGCGCCCACATAAATTATTGCTATGATCGACTTTCGCCCTTTTTATCAACAAATTGCAACCAGTCCGCTTTCGGCTTGGCTTGAAACCCTACCTTTACAACTTAAGCAATGGGAAAAACAAACTCACGGTGATTATGCCAAATGGGCAAAAATCGTCGATTTTCTACCGCACTTAGAAGCAACGCAAATTGATTTAAAAAGTGCGGTGAAATCTGACACAGTTTCGCCACTGTCTGCTGGCGAACAACAACGCTTAGTTTATCATCTCAAGCAGCTAATGCCGTGGCGCAAAGGCCCTTATCACCTGCACGGTGTACATATCGACTGCGAATGGCGTTCTGATTTCAAATGGGATCGGGTACTCCCTCATCTTGCACCGTTACAAGATCGCACGATTTTAGACGTCGGTTGTGGCAGCGGTTATCATATGTGGCGAATGGTGGGCGAGGGTGCAAAAATGGTAGTTGGCATCGATCCAACAGAGCTTTTTTTATGCCAATTTGAAGCGGTGCGCAAATTATTAAATAATGACCGCCGTGCCAATTTAATTCCCCTTGGCATTGAAGAAATGCAACCCCTTGGCGTATTCGACACCGTGTTTTCAATGGGCGTGTTATATCACCGAAAATCCCCATTGGATCACTTAACTCAACTCAAAAATCAGCTACGCAAAGGCGGAGAATTGGTGCTAGAAACCTTAGTGATCGATGGCGATGTCAACACTGTGCTAGTGCCAGCGGAACGCTATGCCAAAATGAAAAATGTGTATTTCATTCCCTCTGTGCCGTGTTTGATTAATTGGTTGGAAAAATGCGGCTTCCAAAACGTACGCTGTGTTGATGAAGCGGTTACGAGCCTTGAAGAACAGCGTAAAACTGATTGGTTGGAAAATGAAAGTTTAATTGATTTTCTCGATCCTGCCGATCACAGCAAAACCATTGAGGGCTACCCTGCGCCTAAACGTGCGGTGATTATTGCGAATAAATAAAGCGCAAAAATAAAAGCGTGGTAAAAAACAAAAGTGCGGTAAAAAATACCGCACTTTTTTGTTTTAATCAAATAATCAAAAATTACTTGCTATAACGCTTGAAGATCAAGGTTGCATTTGTGCCACCAAAACCGAAGCTGTTTGACATTACAGTTTGTAAGCCAGCGTTTTCTTTGGTTTCTGTGATGATATTTAAATCTTGCGCTTGCTCATCTAATGTTTCGATATTAATGCTTGGTGCGATAAAATCATTGTCTAACATTAACAAGGTGTAAATCGCTTCGTGCGCACCTGCTGCTCCTAATGAGTGTCCAGTCATTGATTTGGTTGATGAAATCGCTGGGCTTTGTCCGCTGAACACATTGCGAATTGCGCCTAACTCTTTCACATCGCCCACAGGCGTTGAAGTGCCGTGTACGTTGATGTAGTCGATTGGGCTGTCAATAGTTGCCATTGCTTGTTTCATACAACGCTCTGCGCCCTCACCACTTGGTGCAACCATATCGTAGCCATCAGAAGTTGCGCCATAGCCTACGATTTCAGCGTAGATTTTCGCACCACGCGCTAAAGCGTGTTCTAATTCTTCTACCACCACAACAGCACCGCCACCAGCGATAACAAAACCATCACGATTAGCATCATAAGCACGAGAGGCTTTAGTTGGTGTGTCGTTATATTTGGTTGACACTGCGCCCATTGCATCGAATTCAGTCGCACATTCCCAAGAAAGTTCTTCTGCACCACCAGCAAAAACAACGTCTTGTTTGCCTAATTGAATTAATTCCATTGCGTGTCCGATACAGTGTGCCGAAGTTGCACAAGCTGAACTAATTGAATAGTTTACGCCACGAATTTTATAAGGTGTTGCTAAACAAGCTGAAACGCTTGATGCCATTGTTTTGGTTACGGCATAAGGTCCAACCGCTTTTACGCCACGAGGTCCACGCACCGCATCACAAGCGACTAATTGGCTGTGAGCAGAACCTGTACCAGCACCAATTACCAAACCTGTGCGGTCATTTGAAACTTGGTCTTCAGTTAAGCCTGAATCTTCAATAGCTTCTTTCATCGATAAATATGCATAAGCCGCCGCATCACCCATAAAACGATAAACTTTACGATCAATTAATTCCGCTGGATTTAACTTAATCGTCCCAGCCACTTGGCTACGCATACCCACTTCCGCAAATTCAGGCACATATTCGATCCCTGATTTACCTGCTTTTAATGAAGCTAATACTTCTTCTTTGTTATTACCGATACTAGAAATAATACCAAATCCAGTAATGACCACTCTCTTCATATTTTTTTCCTTAATGGGTGAGAAACTGATTACAATAAATTGCTGGCTAACTTACTACGAATAAAAAATATTTCAAGCAAAAATTTGATTTGTTAGACCAGTATATAAATTTTGGTTATTATAACAAAACAACACTGTGTAAAAAAGGAATAAAAAAATAATGTTACAGGTTCAACCAGCAAAAATTCATTTTAATCAAGAGCATACACCTGTTTCGACACAATTTGATGATGTTTATTTTTCTAACCAAGACGGTTTAGCCGAAAGCCGTTATGTTTTTCAAGAGGGCAATCAACTGTGGCAACGTTGGCAACAACACCCAAACGCCCATTTTGTGATTGCAGAAACAGGCTTTGGCACAGGGCTGAATTTTTTTATGGCGACCACCCTATTTCGCCAATTTCGTCAGCAATTTCCACAATCGCCCTTGCAACGCCTGTTTTTTATTTCTTTTGAAAAACACCCTATTCCTCTTGAGCAGCTTAAAATTGCGCACCAAAGTTACCCCGAATTTGCCGAACTCAGTCAGCAATTACAGCAACACTGGCTTGAACCCATTGCAGGTTGCTACCGCTTTCATTTTGATGAAACCGCGCTAGATTTATGGTTTGGCGATATTAATCAGCAACTTCCAATGCTCGGCGATTATATGCAAAACCGCATTGACGCTTGGTTTTTAGACGGCTTTGCACCAAGCAAAAATCCCGAAATGTGGAACGATGCACTTTACAGCAATATGTACCGCTACAGCAAAACCAACGGCACATTTGCCACCTTTACTGCCGCAAGTGCGGTGCGAAAAGGCTTAGAAAATGCTGGTTTCCAAGTGCAAAAACGCAAAGGCTTTGGCAAAAAAAGAGAATGTTTAAACGGTACAAAACTGGCAGAAAATGCACCGCAGTTTTTAGCTCCGCAACAGCCGTGGTATTTGGCGCAAGCCGCTCAATTTGAGCAACAAGCCGATGTCGCCATTATTGGCGGCGGAATTGCCTCACTTTTCACCGCACTTTCGCTGCTAAAACGTGGGGCAAAAATCACACTTTATTGCGAAGATGAACACACTGCACTCAACGCTTCGGGCAATAAACAGGGCGCATTTTATCCGCAATTAAGCGACGATGATCTGTGCAATATTCGTTTTTATATTCACGCTTTCGCCTATGGATTACAGCAATTAGGCTGGGCAATTCAGCAAGGCATTGAATTTGAACACGAATTTTGTGGCGTTGCGCTTTGTGCTTACGATCAAAAAAGTGCGGTGAAATTAGACAAAATTTCGCAATATCAATGGCACAGCAGTTTATATCAGCCCTTAGATCAGCAACAACTTTCCGAGGCGGTGGGTTTGCCTTTGCCTTGCGGAGGTGGTTTTATCCCACAAGGTGCTTGGCTTGCACCACGCCAATTTGTGCAAAATAGTTTTGCTTATTTAGCTAAGCTCGGGGTCAAAATCAAAACATCGCAAAAAATCACCGCACTTTGCCAAACAAGCCAAGAAAATCAGTGGCAATTAACCAATGCGCAAGGCGAAAATTTTTCTCACACAATCGTGGTATTAGCTAACGGGCATAAAATTACGGACTTCGCTCAAACTCAAGATCTGCCGCTTTACCCTGTGCGTGGTCAAGTGAGCCAAATTGCCACCACGCCGAATTTGCTCAAGCTCAAAACCGTGCTGTGTTACGACGGTTATCTCACCCCATCGGATCAAAGCAAAACCAGCCATTGCATTGGTGCAAGCCATTTGCGGAACAATGCCGAACGACATTTTAGTGCAGAAGAACAGGCGCAAAATCAGCAAAAAATTCAACAAAATTTAACCGCACTTTCGCCTGAAAATCACTGGCTAAACGACATTGATACGTCGAGCAATCAAGCTCGAGTTGGTATTCGCTGCTCCGTGCGAGATCGTGTACCAATGCTCGGTAACGTGCCAAATTTTCAGCAACAAGTGGCTGATTATCAAAATCTCTACAACCTGCGCCGTCGCAAACAAGCCATTGTGCCAGCTGCTAATTATAACAACCTGTATTTAGTCGCCGCCCTAGGATCTCGAGGGCTTACCTCTGCGCCATTATTGGGGGAAACGCTGGCATCATTAATTTATGGCGAGCCGTTGCCATTAAGCGAAGATATTTTGCACAATTTAAGCGCAAACCGAAGTTGGATCAGAAAATTATTGAAAGGAAGTGCGGTGTAAAATCAGCAAGTTTTTTCACATCAATTAAAACAAAAGGCTTAATCACTGGGATTAAGCCTTTTTACTGATTAGCTAAAATTAAGCCAAATCATCAATCACAAGATACACTTTGGTGGTTGGACCGTGTACGCCGACCACTTTCACTAATTCAATGTCCGCAGTAGAACTCGGACCTGAAATAATATTAATGCACGACGGCGTACGCTCGCCTTGCTGCGCTTTTTGGCGCAAAATAGTGGCTAATTGAGCGACACGAGGAAGTACGCTGCTTTTACGTACCACCACCACCGATTTTTCAGGCAACAAACTCACCGATCGTCCTTTATCTTTATCCGAAAATAAAACGATACCGCCCGATTCCGCCAGTGCATATTCCGCATAGACGATACCAATATTGGCTTTTTCGGCTTGTGCAATATTTTCATCGCCTTTCTCGAAATCCCAAACATAGCTGTCATATTTTTGCTGAATAGCTTGAGTTAAACCCAATAAATCTAAGCGTTCATCTTTGTTTAACACAATTTTGCCGCCGCCATATTTTTCGCAAATATCAAGAAGTACAGTTTGAACGTCCGCTTCTGTGGTTTCCACCACATTCACCATCATTACTTTGGCAAAATCAATAAACTCTTGGCAAAGTTGCGCTTTGTTTAAATCGGTTAAACGCGTGGTTGGGTAATCATTCAAACGTGCAGGCATTGGCTCTGGCACATTTTGACGTGGTCGTCCCATTTTCGCCGCTAATTTATTTAAAAAATCTTCTCTATTTTGTAAGTCCATTATTTCGCCCCTCTATTGTTGAACCAATCACGGAAACTTTCGCCGTCTGGTGTTGGTAAATCTCGTGCTTTTGTCCATTCTGCCAATGCGCCAACTTGAATTGGTGCTTTGCCATTTTTGATGAATTTACCTGCTAATTTAGCCCCTAAATTCACCCCGACTTTCCACACATTTGGGTGAGAGTTTGCAAAATTAAAACCAAAAATAGATAAACGTTCCATTGCTGGCGTCATATTATTTTGAGCGATATGCTCACGGTGTTTTAAGATTAATTGCGCCAATGGAATTTTCACTGGGCATACGCTATTACAAGCATTACACAATGAACACGCATACGGCAATTCTTTAAATTCGTCATAGCCACCGAGCAATGGCGAAATCACCGCACCGATTGGACCTGGGTAAATCGAACCATAACCGTGTCCGCCGATTTGGCGATAGGCTGGGCAAGTGTTTAAACACGCACCACAACGGATACAACGTAAAACTTCTTTAAATTCGCTTTCAAGAATTTCTGAACGACCATTATCGACAATCACTAAATGAAATTCTTCAGGACCGTCTGTTTCACCCTCAGTACGAGGGCCTGTCAACCAAGTGTTATAACCGGTTAATTTCGCCCCCACCGCACTGCGAGCCAACATTGTGATTAACACGTCAACTTCTTCAAATGTCGGTGCAATACGCTCCATTCCCATTACCGCAATATGCGTTTTCGGCACAGTCGTCGCAAGGCGTAAATTCCCCTCATTGGTAACTAAACACACACTTCCTGTTTCAGGCACAGCAAAGTTACAACCGCTGATCCCAATGTCTGCTTCGAGGAAATCTTGACGAATTTTCTCACGAATAAATAAGGTCATCGCTTCAGGAGTATCTGACCCCTCATAACCTAATTTTTCGTGTAAATCTTTGCGAATTTGCTGGCGATCTTTATGAATCGCTGGCACAACAATGTGCGAAGGTTTATCACCTGCCACTTGCAAAATATATTCACCAAGATCGGTTTCAACAACCTTAATGCCCTCAGCTTCTAAAACGTGGTTCATTCCGATTTCTTCAGTAACCATTGATTTAGATTTAACAATTTTCTTGGCATTTTTTTCTAACGCAACTTGGCGAATATAATTGGTTGCCTCTTCTGCAGTTTCGGCAAAATAGACTTTACCGCCATTTTCGATAACTTTTTCACTTAATTGATATAAATAAGCGTCAAGATTGGCTAAAACGTGATTACGAATTTGCTTAGATAAATCACGCCATTCTTCCCAATGCCCTAGCTCATCAACCATTTTTTGGCGATTTGTCCCGATACGTTCTTGCGCCATCACAATGGCTTTGCGCATAATATCGTTATGAATTTGCTCATCAACACGTTTTTTAAATGCAAGATTACTGGTTTTTAAGGTCATTTTAATTGCCCTCCTGCATCAATACTTCGGCGATATGCATCACTTTAACAGGCTTACCCTCACGGCTTAAACGTCCGCCAATATTCATCAAACAGCTCACATCAGCACCAATCAAATAATCTGGTTTCACTTCATCAATGTGTTCCACTTTCTCGCTCACCATTTCACCTGAAATTTCTGCCATCTTCACCGAGAACGTTCCGCCGAAACCACAACAAGTTTGTTGATTTTGAATAGGTAATAATTCCAAACCTTTCACCTGTTGTAATAAAGCGATAGGTTCATTAACAATGCCTAATTTGCGAGAAAGACTGCAAGATGGGTGATAAACCGCTTTGCCGGTTAATTGCGCCCCCACATTCGTTACGCCTAATTGATTGACGATAAAATCCGTCAAATCATAAAAACGAGCAGCCACTTTTCTTGAGCGTTCAACCCATTCGGTTTCACCAAAGCGTTCAAAATATTCAGGATAATTTTTAATCGCAGAAATACAAGAACCTGCAGGCGCAACAATAGGATAATCGTTCACTTCAAAGGTTTCGACTAAATTTTTCATTCCTGGAATAGCTTGTTTGGCATAACCACTATTAATTGCCGGCTGTCCACAGCAACCTTGCTTTTCCAAAAATGTAATGTTACAGCCTAATTTTTCAAGTAATAATACGGTGTTTTTTGCCACACCCGCTTTTACGACATCAGCGATACAAGTAACGTAAAAATTTACGTTCATAACTCACTCCAAATCTAATTACAAAAAATAATCAGGCAGAAATTCCACCTGATTAAACTCATCAATGTTATTAAACGTTAAAGAACATTGGGATAATTAATACCGCAACCAACGCTGCGATCACGCCATACACCACCATTGGGATAATGGTTTTCTTGATGATTGTACCCTCTTGGTTATTCATATTCAACACAGAGCTTACTGCAACGATGTTGTTAATACACACCATATTCCCCATTGCGCCACCGACAGACTGCAACGCAAGTACAAGTGCGGTGGAAATTCCAGTAATTTCTGCGGTTGAAAGCTGAACACTACCAAAGGTTAAGTTCGACACTGTGTTTGAACCCGAGAAGAACGCCCCCACTGCGCCTAAGAATGAAGCGAAGTATGTCCAATGTTCTCCAGTGGCTTCAGCAAAACTTTTACCAATGATTTTCACCATTGAGTTATCGCCACCCACTAACATCAAATTCACCATAATTAACGCACCAGTTAGCGCAAGGAAAGGATTACGACTTTGTTTAAAACTGCCGACAAAAATATCTTTCACTTTGCTACCAGACAACGCAAACACAGGCACAGCAATCAATACCGTAACCACAAATGGAATTAATGCTGGCACATAAAGCAATTTATAGCTTGCGTTAATTGATGTGCCGAAAATGCTTTTTAAGCTAAACACCAACCCTTGGCTAATTTCAAATAAACCTAATGAACCTAATTGCGTGCTGATCCACGCTGTTGTATCGTTCATCATTGCTTTAAATGGTAATTGTTGCAAACGTGTTACGATTAAAATTGCAATTAATAAGCCCGTTGGGAATAATGCTTTAATCACTTGCGCTTTAGTAACCGCTGAATCGCCTAAAGTATTTTCCACTTTCGCCAAACCAATGCCCTTGTTTGCCACAAAAATAGAAATGAACAAACCAATCGCACCGCCCACTAATGACGGAAATTCATAGTTCACTTGAGCAATAAAGAAATAAGGCACAACACAAGCAAACACACTGATGTAAATAAAGACTAAGTTTTTACGAATATCTTCCCAAGTAACGATTAAACGCAACGCCAGCACAGGAATAACTAATGCTGCGAAAGCGTGAATTAACGCCGTCATCGAACCGATTTCCAAAATCTGTGCTTCGCTTAATTGCAAAGGCCCAAAACCAAACCACGTCGGCGTACCCACCGCACCAAAAGAAACAGGCACTGAGTTCATCACCAAAGCCACCATCGCCACACGCAATGCAGGAAAGCCCAAGCCGACCAAAATCGGGGCTGCAATCGCCGCTGGTGTACCAAAACCACTCGCGCCCTCAATCATAAAGGCAAATGCCCAACCAATAATCATAATCTGCGCAACAGGATTTGGATTAATCGTACTCAACCACTTACGCAACACATCGGTAACGCCCGAAAGCTCAGAGAAACGATTAAATAAAATCGCCCCAAAAATTACCGTAATCGGCGTTTGCACATCAACAATCGCTTTAGTTACATTCGCACTCACAATCGAAATATCCGTACTAAAGAAAATAAATTGAATAATCAACACCACCGCAGCAATCCAAGGCAACGCCACATAAGACGGTAATGGGTTACGTTTTACCATTAAGTAAATCAATAACACAATCGGGAAAACACTCAAAAACAGAGCCATTTAAACACCTCATAAATAATAATAAATTAATTATTGAAAGGCGCACATTCTACGACGATTTTTAACCATATGTAAAAGGATTATTACATTTTTGTTGCATATTTGAGATATTCATCACATTTTATGCTTTTGATTTCAGTAAAAACCACGGCAAAGATAAGAAAATGTAGGGTGTAGGGCATACGCCCTGATGTACAGAATATGAGGAAAAAGCAAAAAATGTTGTGAAAATAGACCGCAGTTTTGCCCCTATTTTTGGAAAAGCAAAGATCGATTAGGGCGTATTCCATACGCCCTAATTTACGAAAATGTAGGAAGGGTGAATTTAAGTTATTTCAACAATCCTTTCAACGCCGCACCAATATCAGCAAGATTACGAACCGTGGTTACGCCTGCTTCTTGTAGGGCTTTGATTTTTTCATCGGCTGTGCCTTTGCCGCCGCTGATGATTGCGCCTGCGTGTCCCATTCGTTTGCCTTTTGGGGCGGTGATGCCTGCGATGTAGCCGACGACAGGTTTGGTTACGTTGGCTTTGATAAATGCGGCGGCTTCTTCTTCAGCTGAGCCACCGATTTCGCCGATCATTACGATGGCATCGGTTTCAGGGTCTTGTTGGAAGCGTTGCAGAATATCAATAAAGCTCGAGCCTGGGATTGGGTCGCCACCAATGCCGACGCAGGTGGATTGTCCGAAGCCCTCGTCGGTGGTTTGTTTTACTGCTTCGTAGGTTAATGTGCCTGAACGAGAAACAATGCCGATGCGCCCTTTTTTGTGAATGTAACCTGGCATTATGCCGATTTTGCATTCTTCAGGGGTGATGACACCAGGGCAGTTCGGCCCAATCATTACTACGCCTGTTTCTTGCAATTTTTGTTTTACCAGCAACATATCTAAGGTTGGAATACCCTCGGTGATGCACACGACTAATTCAATGCCTGCATCAATGGCTTCTAAAATGGCATCTTTGCAAAATGGTGCTGGCACATAAATCACGGTGGCGGTTGCGCCTGTTGCTTGCACGGCTTCTCGCACGGTGTTAAACACTGGTAAGCCTAAATGGGTTGTGCCGCCTTTATTTGGCGACACGCCACCGACTAATTTTGTGCCATAAGCAAGGGCTTGCTCGCTGTGAAATGTCCCTTGTCCGCCAGTGAAACCTTGGCAAATCACTTTGGTGTCTTTATTAATTAAAATCGACATTTGAACTCCTTACTTCGCTGCATTCACAACTTGCGCCGCAGCCTCTTTTAGGCTTTGTGCTGCAATAATATTTAGGCCACTTTTGGCGAGAATTTCACGCCCTAATTCAGCATTATTTCCCTCTAAACGCACCACCACAGGCACGCTTACACCCACTTCGCTAACAGCTGCGATAACGCCCTCGGCAATTAAATCGCAACGCACAATGCCACCAAAGATATTGACTAAAATCGCTTTAACGTTGCTGTCGGAAAGGATAATTTTAAATGCACCTGCGACTCGTTCTTTGGTCGCGCCACCGCCGACATCAAGGAAGTTGGCTGGCTGTCCACCGTGTAATTTGATGATGTCCATCGTTCCCATTGCTAAGCCTGCGCCGTTTACCATACAGCCGATGTTGCCCTCGAGTGCGACATAATTAAGGCTTAGGGCTTCTGCTTCGGCTTCTCGTGGATCGTCTTGGCTTGGATCTTGCATTGCTTTAATTTCAGGCTGACGATATAAGGCATTGCCGTCTAACACAATTTTGGCATCGAGGCAGTGTAAATCGTCATTTTGCAAAATCACTAAGGGATTGATTTCCAACAAACTTAAATCTTTATCGATAAAAAGTTTGCCTAATTGGGTGAAAATGTGAGCGAATTGCTGTATTTGTTTACCGCTTAAACCTAATTTAAAAGCTAATTCACGCCCTTGGTAAGCCTGTGCGCCCACCAGCGGATCGATGGCAACTTTATGCAATAAGTGCGGTGTTTTTTCGGCGACTTCTTCAATGTTTACGCCACCCTCACTTGATGCCATAAACACAATGCGCTGCGAGCTGCGGTCAACCACTGCGCCGAGATAAAGCTCTTTTTTCAACTCAGAACAGGCTTCAATATAAATGGTGTTGACAGGCTGACCGTTCGCATCAGTTTGGAATGTTACCAAACGTTTGCCCAAAAACTGTTGAAAAAAGGACCGCACTTCTGCTTCAGATTTGACCAATTTCACGCCACCTGCTTTGCCACGTCCTCCTGCGTGAACTTGGCATTTTGCCACCCATTGCGAGCCGCCTAATTTTTGCATTGCTTCCAAGGCTTGCTCCACCGATTGGCAAGCATAGCCCTCACTCACAGGCAAACCATATTGCGCAAAAAGTTGTTTCGATTGATATTCGTGTAAGTTCATTGTGTTGTCCTTTTCGTTATGCCTGAAAGCGGCGTTTCTGCCTGCGCCGCTTTGTATCCGCTACGCTCAATGCGCAATGACCATTAAATATCCAATAATAAACGAGTTGGATCTTCTAATAATTCTTTAATCGTTACTAATGCGCCCACGCTTTCACGTCCATCGATTAAGCGGTGATCGTAAGATAAGGCTAAATACATCATCGGGCGAATAACCACTTGACCGTCCACGGCGATTGGGCGATCTTTAATGGCGTGCATACCCAAAATTGCGCTTTGCGGTGGGTTGATGATTGGCGTTGACATTAATGAACCAAACACGCCACCGTTGGTGATGGTGAAATTACCACCAGTTAATTCTTCCACGGTTAATTTGCCGTTTTGTCCTTTTTCTGCCAGCGATTTAATTTCTTTTTCGATCTCTGCCATACTTAATTGATCGCAATTTCTCAACACTGGGGTAACTAAGCCACGTGGCGTTGAAACCGCAATACTAATATCGAAATAGTTGTGATAAACAATGTCGTCGCCGTCGATTGAGGCGTTGATTTCAGGATAACGTTTTAACGCTTCCACCACAGCTTTCACATAGAACGACATAAAGCCTAAGCGCACGCCGTGGCGTTTTTCAAATTTTTCGCCGTAGCTTTTGCGTAATTGCATAATCGGCTGCATATCCACTTCGTTAAATGTGGTCAACATTGCGGTGCTGTTTTTCACTTCCAACAAACGCTCTGCCACACGTTTACGCAAGCGAGTCATTGGCACACGTTTTTCGCTGCGCAAATCAGCAGATGAAAAATCTGCTGAATTTTGCACCGCACTTTTATCTTGCTCTGACGTATTTTGTGCTTTGTTCGCCATTGCTTTTTCCACGTCTTCACGAGTAATTCTTCCGCCCACGCCTGAACCTTGAATTTGTGCAGGATCTAGCTCATATTCCGCAATTAAGCGACGAATCGCAGGGCTTAAATCGCCTTGATGATCTTGTTCTGGCTCGTGTGTTAACGCAGCATTGTGGCGTTCTGATGGGGTTAATTCTGGCGTTTTCACCACAGCTTTGGTTTGTGAACCCACAAGTGCGGTGTTTAATTTGCCTAAAATTTGTTTGCTCACCACGGTTGCGCCCTCGGCTTCAATAATGCTTTCTAGCACGCCGTCGGCAGTGGCTGGCACTTCTAGCACCACTTTATCGGTTTCAATTTCCACTAAAATTTCATCACGGCTCACCGCATCGCCAGCGGCTTTATGCCATTTCACCACAGTCGCATCAGCAACACTTTCTGGCAGCACAGGCGTTAAAATTTCTAAATCACTCATAACATTTCCTTTTTAATCGTTGTGTTTATTCTTTGTTGGCTAAACTTAGCGCATCACGCACTAAGGCTTGTTGCTGTTCATTATGTAAAGACATATAACCTACCGCTGGCGATGCCGAAGCTGGGCGACCTACATAACGTAATTTGGCTGTTTCTGGAATACTTTGCAAGAAACGGTGCTGACGGCAATACCACGCCCCTTGATTGAGCGGTTCTTCCTGACACCACACGTAATCCGTTACTTGCGGATATTGCGCTAAAATAGACCGCACTTCGTCGAGTGGATAAGGATAAAGCTGTTCAATACGAATGATTGCTACGTCGGTTTGGTTATTTTTGCGACGTTGTTCCAGCAAGTCATAATAAACTTTGCCCGAACACAGCACGACACGTTTCACTTGCGTTGGATCGAGCGGGTCAATTTCACCGATTACATTTTGAAATCTGCCCTCGGTTAATTCTTCTAAAGAAGATACCGCTAATGGGTGGCGCAATAAGGATTTCGGCGCAATCACCACTAATGGACGGCGCACCGTGCGTAGCATTTGGCGACGTAATAAATGGTAAATTTGCGCAGGTGTGGACGGCACGCACACTTGCATATTTTGTTGCGCACACAGTTGCAAATAACGTTCTAAACGTGCTGATGAGTGTTCAGGGCCTTGACCTTCATAGCCGTGTGGGAGCAATAACACTAAGCCACACATTCTGCCCCATTTTTGTTCGCCCGAGCTGATAAATTGGTCGATCACCACTTGTGCACCGTTGGCAAAATCGCCAAATTGTGCTTCCCAAATGGTGAGGGTTTTCGGTGCAGCGGTGGCATAACCATATTCAAAGGCTAACACAGCTTCTTCGGAAAGCACTGAATCCCACACTTCAAAACGCCCTTGCGCATTGTGCAAATGACAAAGTGGAATGTAGCCTGTGCCGTCTTTGCTGCTGTGTAATACGGAATGGCGGTGGAAGAATGTGCCTCGCCCTGCATCTTCGCCCGATAAACGAACGTGATGTCCCTCATCTAATAAGGTGGCATATGCCATTGTTTCTGCCATTCCCCAATCGAGCATTTTTTCGCCTTTCGCCATTAATGCACGGTCGGCATAAATTTTTTCTACACGTGGGTGCAATGGGTGAGTTTCAGGATAAGAACTCACTCGTGCGGCTAAATCTTTGAAACGTTTTTGATCAAAGCGGCTTTCATATTCGTTGTCCCAATTTTGGCTTAAGAAATTCGACCAATCTGGGCGTGCTTTATGATCCGCTTCACGCCATTCTGCCACCACGCAATCGCCACGATCTAAGGCATCACGATATTCGTTGACGAAATTTGTCGCTTGCTCGTTAGTCATCACGCCTTGCGCAATCAAACGGTCGGCATAAACTTGGCGTGGCGTTGGGTGTTTTTTGATTTTGCTATACATCATCGGCTGAGTAGCTGATGGCTCGTCGGCTTCGTTGTGTCCGTGGCGACGATAAGAAACTAAATCAATAAAAATATCACGCTTAAATAAAGAACGGAATTCCACCGCCATTCGTGCGGCGTACGCCACCGCTTCAGGATCGTCGCCATTCACGTGAATTACTGGCGCTTCAATCATTTTGGCAATGTCAGTACAATATTCCGTCGAACGCATATCTTTCGGGAAAGAGGTGGTGAAACCAATTTGGTTGTTAATTACCACTCGAATTGTACCGCCCACGGTATAACCACGTGCGCCCGACATATTCAATGTTTCTTGCACCACGCCTTGACCACCAACGGCACTGTCGCCGTGCACGGTAATCGGTAGCACTTGAGTAAATTCAGTGTCGCCAATACGTTTTTGACGAGCACGCACCGAACCTGTTACTACAGGGCTCACAATTTCCAAATGTGATGGGTTAAACGCCAAGGCTAAATGTACCACGCCATCATCGGTCATAAAATCAGAGGAAAAACCTTGGTGATATTTCACATCGCCTGTGCCGTTGCCGTGATGTTTGCCAGCAAATTCATCAAACAAGCCTGCTGGCTTTTTGCCCAGCACGTTCACCAGCATATTTAAACGCCCACGGTGCGCCATTCCCATTACAATTTCTTTTACGCCCTGTTTTGCACCGTGACGAATGATTTCTTTAATTAATGGAATAAAGGCATCACTTCCCTCTAAAGAAAAGCGTTTCGCCCCTGGGAATTTTGCGCCTAAATAACGCTCTAAACCGTCAGCTGCAGTTAATTCTTTTAATAATCTTTCTTGCTCTTGTTGAGAAAAGTGCGGTGCATTTTGCCAATTTTCTAAACGGCGTTGCAACCAAGTGCGAGCCTCTAAATCATTGACGTACATAAATTCTAAGCCAATGGTGTCGCAATAGGTTTTCTTCAATGCATTATATAATTCACGCAGGCTCATTTTGTCTTTGTTAAACACATAGCCGCTAATATCAAAAACCTCATCAAGATCGTTTTCAGTAAATCCATAAAAACGATAATCTAAGGTTGGCGATTCCGCTTTAGGGCGCAATTTCAATGGATCTAAATTGGCGTGTAAATGCCCACGGTTACGATGTCCATTCACCCATTGCAACACATTAACAAAACGCTTGCTCACTTTAGGGTCAACCACCGTTACACCGTGTGGCGATTTTTCACGAGCTAAACGACGAAAATACTCACGCACTGGCGAATGTGGCTGATCTTGCTGCGCCGCAACGGCAGAAAGTGCGGTGTCTTTTTGTAAAGAATCAAAAATTTGTCGCCAACTGGCTTCAATGGAAGATGGGTCTTGCAAATAATCTTCGTAAAGATCTTCGATATATGACTGATTTGCCCCCGCTAACGCACTTTGCGTCAACCATTGTTGGAATGAATTATGCTGCATCGTATTCCTACCTAAATAAAAGTGAAACTCTATTATACATAGAATTTAAATTTTGAGAACGCCCTCAAACTCGCTTTCACTTTACCTGAACTTGGTAAAGAAAAAGTTGATCTAGCTCACATTTTTAAAATTTAACAAAAAATTTACAATATTTTTGCTAAGAAAGTAAAGACAAATACAACCAAATGAGAGTATAGTGAAAACCGAACAATAGATAACCAACACTTGTCAACCTGAAAATTCGCTTGCAAAATCGGGCGAATAGGTTTACAAGAAAATACTGCATACACAATCTACAAGCTACAAAAAAGGAGTTGCCAATGTCTGACTTAACAGCCAAACTCAGTTTAAGTGATGGTCGTGAATTCGATCTAGAAATTCATAAAGGTACGCTAGGCTACGATGCCGTTGATGTTCAAGTGCTTAGTAAAAATCATCTATTTACCTACGACCCGGGCTTAATGTCCACCGCAATGTGTAAATCGGAAATCACTTATATTGACGGCGACCAAGGCGTGTTATTACACCGTGGTTACCCAATTCACGACTTAGCCCAAAATGCCGATTATCTCGAAGTTGCTTACTTACTACTCTACGGCGAACGCCCAACCAAAGAACAACGTGATGCCTTTAACAAACAAGTGCGCAACCATACCTTAGTTCACGAACAAATTTCTCGCTTCTTCCACGGTTTCCGCCGAGATTCACACCCAATGGCAGTGATGTGTGGTGTCAGTGGCGCACTTGCGGCGTTCTATCACGAAGCACTCGATATTCATAACGAAGAAGACCGTGATTTAACCGCAATTCGTTTACTCGCCAAAATGCCAACCTTAGCGGCAATGTGTTACAAATATTCTATCGGACACCCATTTATGTTCCCGCAAAATCGCTTATCTTATGCCGGAAACTTCCTTTATATGATGTTCGCTACACCGTGCGAGCCTTATGAAGTAAATCCAGTATTAGAAAAAGCGGTTAATCGCATCTTTATTTTACACGCCGATCACGAACAAAATGCGTCCACTTCAACCGTTCGCACCGCAGCATCTTCAGGCGCAAACCCATTCGCTTGTATCGCAGCAGGTATCGCCTCACTTTGGGGACCTGCGCACGGCGGCGCAAACGAAGCCTGCATTAAAATGTTAGAAGAAATTGGCTCTGTCGATAGAATTCCTGAATTTATTGAGCGTGCGAAAGATAAAAACGACCCATTCCGCTTAATGGGCTTTGGTCATCGTGTGTATAAAAACTACGACCCACGAGCCAAAGTAATGCGTGAAACCTGCCACGAAGTGCTACAAGAGCTCGGCATCAACAACCCATTACTTGAAGTCGCAATGGAACTCGAACGCATCGCACTCACCGATCAATATTTCATTGAGCGCAACCTCTACCCTAACGTCGATTTCTATTCAGGCATCATCTTAAAAGCCATCGGCATTCCAGTGTCTATGTTCACCGTCATCTTCGCCCTCGCCCGCACCGTCGGCTGGATCTCCCACTGGAAAGAAATGTACAACACAATGGGCCTAAAAATCGTCCGCCCACGCCAAGTCTATACAGGCCATACTGAACGGGCGTTTGAGAAGTTGGATTAATAAATTAGACATAATCATAAAATAGCGTTCTATAAAAATAGGACGCTATTTTTATTTGTGATAAAACCAACAAAAAAAACCCACCGCACTTTTCTCAATTTTTCATTAAATTGATACAAAGTGCGGTGGGTTTTTTATTGAGTTTTATTGCATTTTATTGTTTTGCAATCACTTTTTCGTTTTCGTAGTCCACTGTCGTTGCTTTGGCTGGTAGCAATTTGCCAGACAAAATTTGCTGTGCCAGTGGGTTTTCGATTTCTTGTTGGATCGCACGTTTAAGCGGTCTTGCACCATAAATCGGGTCGTAACCGATTTCGCCGATGAAATCTAACAAGTGGTCGCTAAAGTGAAGCTCAAAGCCGTGTTGTGCCATTCGTTTAGTCAGGCGAGCCAACTGAATTTGTGCGATGGCTTTGATGTTTTCTTTTGCCAATGGGTGGAACACCACGGTTTCGTCAATGCGGTTGATGAACTCTGGTCGGAAGTGTTGCCCAACCACCGACATCACGATTTCTTTCATTCCGTCGTAGCCTAAATCTTTGTTCTCTTGAATCAGATCTGAGCCAAGATTAGATGTCATAATTACCACGGTATTGCGGAAATCCACGGTTCTGCCTTGCCCGTCGGTTAAGCGTCCGTCGTCCAGTACCTGCAATAAAATATTGAACACATCGTGGTGGGCTTTTTCCACTTCATCAAGCAAAATCACCGAATAAGGGCGGCGGCGTACCGCTTCAGTTAAGTAACCGCCTTCTTCGTAGCCAACGTAGCCCGGAGGTGCACCGACTAAGCGTGAAACGCTGTGTTTTTCCATAAATTCCGACATATCGATGCGTACCATTGCGTCTTCGTCGTCAAACAAGAAATTCGCCAAGGTTTTACAAAGTTCGGTTTTGCCCACGCCTGTCGGCCCTAAAAATAAGAATGAACCAATCGGGCGATTCGGGTCGGAAAGCCCTGCACGGCTACGACGAATCGCATTTGCCACGGCTTCCACTGCTTCACTTTGTCCGATCACACGTTTGTGCAATTCTTCTTCCATTCGTAACAGCTTTTCTTTTTCACCTTCCATCATTCGAGCCACTGGAATACCGGTCGCACGAGAAAGCACTTCGGCGATTTCTTCATCCGTTACTCGATAACGCAACAAAGTCATTTCTTTACCATCGGCGGTTTCTGCTTGAGCTAATTGCTTTTCCAAGCTCGGAATTACACCATATTGCAATTCAGACATTTTATTCAAATCGCCTGCACGGCGAGCCTGTTCCATTTGGGTGCGGGTGTTTTCCAATTCTTCCTTAATATGTTGTGTGCCAGAAAGTGCGGCTTTTTCGCTTTTCCACACTTCTTCAAGCTCGGCAAACTCACGTTCTTTATCGTTGAGTTCGCTTTCTAACATTTCCAAACGTTTACGGCTGGCTTCGTCATCTTCTTTTTTCAACGCTTGCTGTTCCAATTTTAATTGGATAATACGGCGTTCCAAACGGTCTAAAGGCAAAGGCTTGCTGTCAATTTCCATACGGATTGAGCTCGCTGCTTCGTCAATTAAATCAATGGCTTTGTCGGGTAATTGCCGGTCGGAAATATAACGATGCGAAAGCGTTGCCGCTGCCACAATGGCAGGATCAGTAATTTCAACGTGATGATGCAATTCGTAGCGTTCCTGCAAGCCACGCAAAATCGCAATGGTATCTTCCACGCTCGGTTCACCCACAAATACTTTTTGGAAACGGCGTTCAAGTGCGGCATCTTTTTCGATATATTGGCGATATTCGTCTAAGGTGGTCGCCCCGACACAATGCAATTCGCCACGTGCCAAAGACGGCTTGAGCAAATTGCCTGCGTCCATTGCACCGTCGGTTTTGCCTGCACCGACCATTGTGTGAATTTCGTCGATAAACAAAATTACACGCCCTTCTTCTTGTGCCAATTCTTTCAACACCGCTTTCAAGCGTTCTTCAAACTCACCACGGTATTTTGCCCCTGCGATCAACGCCCCCATATCAAGGGAAAGCACGCGTTTGTTTTTCAAGCCCTCAGGCACTTCGCCGTTGACAATACGTTGAGCCAATCCCTCAACAATGGCGGTTTTACCCACACCAGGTTCACCGATTAACACCGGATTATTTTTAGTGCGGCGTTGCAATACTTGGATTGCGCGACGAATTTCTTCATCTCGCCCAATCACAGGATCGAGTTTGCCGCTTTCGGCACGTTCGGTTAAGTCAATGGTATATTTTTCTAAGGCTTGACGGCTTTCTTCTGCATTTTGTTCGTTCACGTTTTGCCCTCCTCTAATGTGTTGAATTGCCTGTTCCAAACTTTCTTTTTTTGCACCGCACTTGCGTAAGATTTCGCTTAACGCCCCTTTTTCTTCCAGTGCTGCCAATAAAAAGAGTTCAGACGAAATAAATTTATCTTGCTGACGTTGTGCAATTTTGTCGCATAAATTCAAAATGTTGAGTAATTGACGGGAAATTTGCACATCGCCGCCGTTCCCCGACACTTGCGGTAATTTATTCAGTTCGTTATTTAATTCGTTGCGTAATAAAGCAACATTTACGCCGCTTGCGGTTAAAATTGGTGCGATTGAGCCGTCTTGCTGGTTTAAAAGTGCGGTCAATAAATGCACAGGTTCAATAAATTGATTGTCTTTTCCCAATGCCAACGATTGTGCTTCCCCTAAGGCCTGTTGGAATTTGGTGGTAAATTTTTCGATATTCATTTTGCTCTCCTTATCGCACGACAATAAGTTTGTCGCTATTATGTTTCCTTATATAATCCCCAAAATCGTAATTTCAAGTATTATGTTAAATTAAATTTGTCATTATTTACTCAATCTCAAATGCCAATTATAATGGCTTCAATTTAAACGAATTTTAAGGACGGAAAAATGCAATTTTCCAAAATGCACGGCTTAGGTAATGATTTTGTGGTAATTGATGCGGTTACGCAAAATGCCTATTTCCCTGAAGATCTGATCAAAAAATTAGCTGACCGCCATCGTGGCATTGGCTTCGATCAAATGTTAATCGTCGAGCCACCTTACGATCCTGAGTTGGATTTTCACTATCGCATTTTTAATGCCGACGGCAGCGAAGTGTCGCAATGTGGCAATGGTGCACGTTGTTTTGCACATTTCGTTACCCTAAAAGGTTTAACTCATAAAAAAGATATTGCCGTGAGCACCGCCAACGGTAAAATGATTTTAAGCGTGCAAGACGACGGCAAAATTCGAGTGAATATGGGCGAGCCAATTTGGGAGCCTGCAAAAATTCCATTCGTTGCCAATAAATTTGAAAAAAATTATATTCTGCGTACCGATATTCAAACCGTGTTGTGTGGTGCGGTATCAATGGGCAACCCGCATTGCGTGGTGCAAGTTGACGACATCAATCTCGCCAATGTTGAGCAGTTAGGCCCATTATTAGAAAGCCACGAACGCTTTCCTGAACGAGTGAACGCTGGTTTTATGCAAGTGGTTAATCGTAGACACATTAAATTACGTGTTTATGAACGTGGTGCTGGCGAAACGCAAGCCTGTGGTAGCGGTGCTTGTGCGGCGGCGGCGGTCGGCATTATGCAAGGCTTGCTTGATAACAAAGTGCAAGTAGATTTGCCTGGCGGTAGCTTGATTATCGAATGGCTTGGCGTAGGCAATCCGCTTTATATGACCGGTGATACTACTCACGTTTACGACGGTGTCATTAAACTTTAACCGTTTTGCTCTGATAATGTAACAAAAACTGCGGTGAAATTTTGAGAGGTATTGATGAAAAATCTTAGTGAAGCTGAACTCGACGCCCTTGTGGTAAAACATCTCAAAAATACACCGCACTTTTTTGCTCAGCATTTAGATTTGCTGGATAATTTGGTTATTCCGCACGCTCAAAAAGGGCAACTTTCGTTGGTCGAAATGCAGCTAGAACGCCAACGTGAACACATTAAACAACTGCAAAGCGAGCTGGCAAAATTCCAACAACTCGCCCACCAAGAGCAAGATATTTTCCTTGCATTAATGCCCTTACAAAAAAAATTAGCCACCGTGCAGCAGCTGGCTGATGGTGTGAATGTGCTGAATAAATGGGCGAAAAGTTTTGAATTACAACAAGTTAAGATTTTGCTATTTCACGATAGCTGGCAAGCCAATTTAGCTAATGAAATTTGGCTCGACCGCAAAGCCTTTGAGTTAATTCGCCTTGAACGGCTGGGCTTACGCCGTTTTTATTTGGGCGAACTCACCAATCGAGAAAAACATTTGCTCTTTTTGCCCGATGAAATGCCAGTGGGATCGGTCGCTTGTTGTCAGCTTGGAATGAAAAATAATCAACATCACGCCAAAGCCATCTTGCTTTTTAGTGCAAGAGCCACCAATCATTTTCATTCGGGGCAAGACACCGCCTTTTTGAGCCATTTAGTTGATATTGTGGAATTGCACTTGCACCGCTGGCTTCTGCCTTGTGAAAAATAGGACACCGTATGCAAACCAGTTTACAAAAATATTATGATTTTTTGCGTATTGAACGCCAGCTCAGCCCCCACACGTTAAACAATTATCAACGCCAACTCAGTGCGGTTTTGCAGATTTTACAGCAACAAGATATTCAACGCTGGCAACAACTTACGCCAAGCGTGGTGCGATTTGTGTTGGCGACCAGTAAAAAATCAGGCTTGCACGAAAAAAGCCTTGCCTTACGTTTATCTGCCTTACGCCAATTTTTGAATTATTTGGTGGTGCAAGGCGAATTAAAAGTCAACCCTGCCACAGGAATTTCAGCCCCAAAACAAGGCAAACATTTGCCAAAAAATATGGACGGCGAGCAAATTCAAAAATTACTCGACAACAAAAGCCAAGAACCCATTGATATTCGAGATCGAGCGATGTTGGAATTGATGTATAGCTCAGGGCTTCGTTTGGCTGAATTGCAAGGGCTGAATTTAAACAGTTTGAATTTCCGCACCCGAGAAGTACGAGTGTTGGGGAAAGGTAACAAGGAACGCATTTTGCCTTTTGGTCGCCACGCATCAGCTGCGGTGCAAGCGTGGCTAAAAGTGCGGTTATTATTTAACCCGAAAGATGATGCGCTGTTTGTGAGTTCGCTAGGCAATCGCATTTCGCCTCGTTCTATTCAAAAACGAATGGAAACTTGGGGCGTGCGACAAGGTTTGAATGCGCATCTCAATCCGCATAAATTGCGCCATTCTTTCGCCACGCATATGTTGGAAAGTAGCTCCGATTTGCGTGCGGTGCAGGAATTATTGGGGCATAGCAATTTGTCCACCACGCAAATTTATACTCACTTGAATTTTCAGCATTTAGCGGAAGTTTATGACCAAGCGCACCCAAGAGCCAAACGCAGTAAATAGGAAAATCGTATGAAATTCTACCGCACTTTTTCAACATTTAAGCTCATCAGTTTTGATCTTGATGATACGCTTTATGATAATCACCAAGTCATTCGCCTCGCCGAGCAACAATGTGTTGAGCGTTTACGCCAGCTCAGCCAAATTTCGCAATTAGATCGTGCGGAATGGCAAATGTGGAAAGAAAAAACTGCGGTGCAAAATCCGCTAGTTTGTGAAAATGTAACTCAATGGCGCATTAATACCATTCAAAATTTGCTTCAACATTATGGCAAAAGTGCGGTGCAAATTACGCAGATTTCCCACGATGTAATGCAGCATTTTTTAGATTGGCGGCATAAAATTAACGTACCGACGCAGAGCATTAGCGTACTTGAGCAATTAAAAAAACGTTTTCCGTTGGTTGCCATTACCAATGGTAATGTCGATCCTGCACGTATTGGTTTAACTCAATTTGAGCAGCTTTTTTGTGGTGGCGTGCAAGGTCGAGCCAAGCCCGATGCGGATTTATTCCACCAAGTCGCGCGCCAATATAACATTGTGCCAAATGAAATTCTACACGTAGGCGATAATCTCATCACTGATGTACAAGGCGCAATTCAGGCTGGTTGTCAGGCGGCTTGGATTAATTTATCTCAACAAAATTTTGCTGAATTTGACGACGCAAGATGTGTGCCAACCCTTGAAATTAATGACTTAGAAGAATTACTTACGTTGCAAATTGCCAAATAATTAAGCCATAAAAAAGACCAACAAATGTTGGTCTTTACAAAGATTAATCCACATCAACAGGCTTAACGATCTCACTAGGATAACAGCCTAACACTTTTAAAAATGTGCTATATGCCTTTAATTCTTCCAATGCTTGCTGCGTGCTCGGTTGGTCAACATTAGCTTCAATTTCAAGATAGAACATTTCTTCCCAAGGCTTACCATAAATCGGGCGAGATTCTAATTTAGTCATTTTAATTTGATGCTTTTTAAATACATAAAGCGCATCAACCAATGCCCCAGCTTGTTGGCTCGTGGTCATTAATAACAAAGTTTTACTCGCAATTTGCGGAGAAACCGCTACGGAATTTCGAGCAATCACAATAAAACGAGTGATGTTATTCGGCTGGTTAGCGATGTCGGTTTTCAACACTCGCAAACCATATAAATTACCGCCATCTTCATTGCCCAAAGCGGCAATATTCGGTTTATTCAGGCTTGACACCAACTGCATTGCGTGCGAACTGCTTTCACAATATTCAATATGCACACGATCAAGGCTACTGATAAATTGGCTGCACTGCTGAATTACTTGTGGGTGGCTATAAAGCGTATCAATTTGGCTTAAATCATCTTGATCATTCACTAGCACACAATGTTTGATTGGATACGCCAACTCGCCAACCAAAGACAATTCCGTATGTTGCAACAAATCATAGACTTCGTTAATCGAACCAGAAGTGGTGTTTTCTAAAGGCAACACGCCAAAATCCGCTTCGCCCGATTGCACTCGCTCGAAAATTTGCTCAAAAGAATCGCAGCTCAATTCTACTAATTGCTCTTGATAACGCGTGGCATAATTGCGAGAAGCCAAATGAGAATAAGATCCACGTTTGCCTAAAAAAGCAATATGAATACTTTGCTCTCGCTGTTCATTGAGTTTTTTCTGCAAATAAACTTGCTGCGTAACCACCGAATCTTCAATAATGCGTTGGAAAATTTGTGTGATATATTGCGGTTCGAGCTGATAATTTTCATTCTCGGCAAACTGCACTAATTCTTGTAGCAAGGCTTGCTCACGCTCCACATCACGCAATGGTTTTTGCGTAATTTCTTTGCTACGCACCACATCAAACGCAAGGCGATGTCGCTCTGAAAGCAGTTTCAGCAAACTGCGGTCAATTTGAGTAATTTGTTGACGAATTTCGCTTAAATCAAGTGCCATAACTAATCCTTAACATAAATTGAGCCGATTATAACATAAGATTAATCAGAAATAATCTAGCAAATTTATACTAATGTTGACTTAATTTTTGCGCACGGACAGGATCGATTTTTGCCAAGGCTTGTTGACTTTGTTGATAAATTTCAGGGTTATTTTGCGACAAAGCACACAAGGCTTTATTTTCATAACTATCGGCTTGGTGATAATAATTTGGGCTGGCTAAAGCGAGATCAAATTGTTGATAAGCCGCTTCAAACTCACCTTGAGAACACAAAAATACGCCATAATTATTGTACACATCACCCTGCTGACGATCTAAATCTAAGGCTTTTAAATAGGCTTGTCGGGCTTGTGCTTGGTCGCCTTGTTGCTGATAAAAATACGCTAAGGCGGAGTAAACCAAATAATAATTCGGGGCGTGTTCCAAGGCTTTGTCTAAATTTTGCTTGGCTTGCACTTGATTTTGCTGCGCAAGATAGCCAAATGCAAGTTCAATTCTCGCCTTAGCCGCTTGCTTACGATCAAAATCCACTTGTGAAGGCTGCGAAACACAGCCTGCAAGTAAAAAGATAAGCCAAAAGTGCGGTTTAAATTTCATAAGTTTTCCTTAGAATAAATCACCGCAATCACAAAATTCTTCGACTTACGGCTTATTGAACATTCACGGCAATGCCTTGCCCAAACTGTTTTTTCTGTGCGTTAATCGCTGTACGCTTGGTGCGGTCAATCACATCGCCAGCAAGTTGCCCACAGGCAGCATCAATATCATCGCCACGAGTTTTACGCACAATCACCGTAAAGCCATATTCCATCAAGGTTTTTTGGAAACGGTCAATACGAGTATTAGAACTTTTCGCATACGGTGCTTCAGGGAACGGATTCCACGGAATTAAGTTAATTTTGCACGGCGTATTTTTCAACACTTCCGCTAGCTGATGAGCGTGCTCCGTACCGTCGTTAACGTGATCAAGCAACACATATTCAATCGTAACTTTACCGTGATTTGCGTTCGACACACTCAAATAACGATTTACGCTGTCGATCAACATTTTAATATTGTATTTTTTATTGATTGGCACTAACTCATCACGCAATTCATCGTTTGGGGCGTGTAATGAAATCGCCAACGCCACGTCGATCATTTCGCTTAATTTGTCCAACGCTGGCACAACGCCTGAAGTCGAAAGGGTTACGCGGCGTTTCGATAAGCCATAAGCAAAATCGTCCAACATAATTTCCATTGCTGGTACAACGTTTGCCACGTTCAACAACGGCTCGCCCATTCCCATCATCACCACGTTGGTAATCGGTCGCACGCCAGTTACACCAAAGTTGCCGATAATTTTCGACGCACGCCACACCTGACCGATAATTTCCGATACGGTCAAATTTCGGTTAAAACCTTGTTGCGCGGTTGAACAGAAGGTACACGCTAGCGCACAGCCCACCTGTGAAGAAACACATAAAGTCGCACGATCCGCTTCAGGGATATACACAGTTTCCACCTGCTGATCCCCCACTTGCATTGCCCATTTGATCGTACCATCGCTTGAGCGTTGTTCTACGGCGACTTCTGGTGCTTTAATTTCCGCAACCGCTTTTAATTTTTCACGTAACTTCTTGTTAATATTGGTCATATTGTCGAAGTTATCTTCGCCAAAATGATAAATCCACTTCACTAATTGATCGGCACGGAACGGCTTTTCGCCTAATTCTTGGAAAAACTCACGCATTTGTTGGCGTGTTAAGTTCATTAAATTAATTTTTTCTGACATATTCAACCCTTGTCACGTTGCTACACTTACGACCGCCGTTCACTGATTTTAAACGGCATAATAAAAGGGCGTCATTCTACCGATTTCCGCCCTGTTAATCTATTTAATTTTTAAAAATAAGACAAATTTTCACCGCACTTTTTGGAATAGAGATCACAAAATTTTTGTTTCTTTGTCCATCAAGGGAAAAACTGCGGTGAAAAATCGTCATGTTTTAACGTTTTCTACTTTGGTGCAATCGCTTCCTTTTGGCTTTCATTTTGTTCAGCCAAAGCCGTTCGAGCGGAAGTAATCGATTTTTCAACAAGCCCACGACGGCTATCATCTGCCGCCATTAATTTGAGCATCATTTCCCAACTGACTATCGCCATTTTATAATCTTCACGCTCAAAATAACTAAACGCCAATAGGCTCAATGCTTCCATATTGCTGTGATCTTGGCGGATAACTTGTTTGAGCAATTCTTCGCCTTGTGTTTTATCTCGTTGATCTTCTGAAAACATTAAAATGCGAGCGTATGCCAGTTTATAGTGGTGATTGGCGCTGTCTAATTGGTGCGCTTTGGCGTAGCTGTCGAGTGCAAGCTGTCCGTTATCCATCGCCATTCCTAGCTGTCCAAGCATAAACCAGCTTGCCGCATCTTGTGGTTCGTGTTGAACTTTGAGGCGAAGTGCGGTGGAAAATTGCTGCATTTCTTGCTCTGTGAGCGGTTTGCTGTCTTCTTCTTTTAGTCGCTCATAAAAATACGGCAATTTATCATAGGTTTTTGTCAACATATCTTGCGCCTGCCACGCGCCCAAATGGAAATAGCTTGCGCCTGCTAACACGGCGAGCGTTAAAAATCCGCTTAAAAACCAAATTTTGCCAAGTAATTTGCTCTCGTGATTGGCGGTATCCTTTGCGTTTTGTTCGCTAGGAATATCTTGCAAAAGCGACTGTTGCAACTCGGTTTTGAGCTGTTCTGCGTTGTCAATTAAGCCTTGTGCTTGATCTTGCTCTAGCTCTTTTAAACGATCAAAATAAAAGGCTTTATTTAATGCTTCTCGAGCCACCATTTGGTTGTTTTTCTTCGCCTGTTTGAGCAGTGGATAAAAACAAATAAAGGCGACTACTAAAGTGAGCAACCCGATACTAAACCAAAACATTATTCTTCCTTATTATTTAAAATCGCTTGTAAACGCTGGGCTTCGGCATCGCTCAAAACCTCGTCTTTTTGCACCGCAGTTTTTTGCGGTGATTTGCGTTTTAACACTAAAATCACGCCAAATAGCACTAACAACGCTGGCACAAGCCAAAGTAGCACCGTGGCTGGGTTGAGCGGTGGATTATAAGTAACGAAATTGCCATAACGCTCCACCATATAATTCACGATGTCTTGCTTGTTTTTGCCCTCTTGTAGCAGTTCAAATACTTTCGCACGCATATCCACAGCGATGGTGGCGTTGCTGTCGGCGATGTTGTTATTTTGGCATTGCGGACAGCGTAATTCCTGCGTAAGTTGGTGATAATCTTGCTCTTGTCGTGGCGACTGGAAATTCAGTGCGTCAATGGCTGAAAAAGCTGATACGCTGAAAAATAAGCTCGCTAATGCCAAAAGTGCGGTGAATTTTTTCATTATTTTTGCTCCGTATTGGCTGCGTTTTGAGCGTTTGCAAGACGGTCAAAAATCGGTTTCAATTTTTCATTCCACACTTTGTCGTTCACATCGCCTGCGTGGCGATAATGAATAACGCCTTTGCCGTCGATGATAAAGGTTTCAGGCGCACCATAAACACCCAAATCCAAGCCGAACGATCCTTTTTCATCTTTTAGCACGATTTGATAAGGATTTTTTAAATCTTTCAACCACTTAATCGCCTTGGCGTTGTCGTCTTTATAATCTAAACCGATAATCGTGATGCCTTGTGCTGCCAGTTGATTAAGGTATTGATGTTCCGCATAACAAGTCGGACACCACGTTGCCCACACATTAAGCAAAATCGGTTTGCCTTGTTGGAAAATTTCCGCACCAACGGCTTTATTTTCAAATAAATCATACGCCGTTTTGGCTGGCACAACTTTGCCAATTAACGCACTTTCAAGTGCTTTTGGATCGTCGCCTTGCGAATTGCGTTGCAGTTGCACAAAGAAAGCCACGGTGAGAACCACAAAAATAATTAAAGGTAAAAAAAGTTTTTTATTCATACTTAATTGCTTGTTTTATTGATGATTTTTGCAAAACGATAACGGCGGTCAAATAAGCAGAGCAAGCCACCTAATGCCATAAACACGCCACCGAGCCAAATCCAGCGAATGAATGGTTTGTAATATAAACGCAATGCCCACGAGCCGTCGCCCAAACTTTCGCCAAGTGCCACATAAAGATCTCGGGTGAAGCCCCAGTCGATTGCGGCTTCGGTCATTGTCATTTTGCTCACTGTGTAAAAGCGTTTTTCGGCGAATAAGGTCGCGTCTAATTTATCGCCGTCGAAAATGGCGACTTCCGCTTTACCGCCTGAATAATTTTGTCCGTTAGCTTCTGAAATACCTTTAAATTCAAAACGATAATCACCGATTTCTACGCTATCGCCCACGTTCATTCGCACATCTCGTTCTACGCTATAATTTTGGCTGAACGCAATCCCCCAAATGGTCATCGCTACGCCTAAATGGGCGAACACCATTCCCCAATGAGAGCGTGAAAGTTTGGTTAAACCTTGCCAAAAATTGGTGCGATGAGTGGCTCGTTGCTGCAATTCATATAAGCTCAACAATACGATAATCGCTGACATCATCACGCCTAGCACCGCACTCACGGTGAGTTTATTGTGCAAGAAATACGGCAAGGCAAAGCCTAAAACTGCCATAATTAACACCGCACTTATCACAGGCTTACGAATGGCGGAGAATTGATCTCGTCGCCATTTGACCAAAGGCCCAATGCCGAGTAACAAGGCAAATGGCGTGCAAATAATCAGGAACATTTGATCGAAAAACGGTGCGCCGATAGAAATTGAGCCTAAGCCTAATTGCTTGTGAACAAGCGGTAACAATGTGCCTAAAAAAACCACCGCCAACGCTGTCATCAACAAAATATTATTGAGCAACAACATTGTTTCTCGTGAATAACGTTCGGCATTATCACGAGAGCGAATTTGTGCACCTTTCACTGCGTATAGAGCGAGCGAGCCACCTATCACCACGATTAAATAGGCAAGAATATATAAGCCTCGAGTTGGGTCGGAAGCAAAGGCGTGCACCGATACTAAAATTCCCGAACGCACAAGGAATGTGCCGAGCAAACAGAGTGAGAAAGCCAAAATCGCCAATAACACGGTCCACGCTTTAAATGAACCACGTTTTTCGGTAACGGCAAGGCTATGCAATAAGGCTGTGCCTGCGAGCCACGGCATTAGCGACGCATTTTCCACAGGATCCCAGAACCACCAGCCCCCCAGCCGAGTTCGTAATATGCCCACCACGAACCTAACACGATGCCGAGTGTTAAAAACACCCACGCAGCCATTGTCCAAGGTCTTGACCAGCGAGCCCACGCTGTGTCGAGTTTGCCTGTCATTAATGAAGCGATAGAAAAAGCAAAAGCGACGGAAAAACCGACGTAACCCATATACAATAATGGCGGGTGAAAAATTAAGCCCACATCTTGCAATAAAGGATTGAGTTCACGTCCATCTACAGGGAAATTCGGGAATGTGCGGTTAAATGGGTTGGAAGTAAATAGCACAAAAACTAAAAAACCAATGCTGATAATCCCCATTATGCCTAGCACTCGGGCGGCGGCTTCTTGAGGTAACGCTTTGCTAAATAACGCCACGGCTGCGCCCCATAAGGTCAACAGCCAAATCCACAGCAATAATGAACCCTCGTGAGATCCCCACACCGCAGAAAGGCGATATTGGAGTGGCAAATTGCTGTTGGAATTATTAACCACATATTGCACGGTGAAATCATTGACCGCAAAAGCATAAAACAATGCACCGAATGATACGCTGAGCGTAAAAAATAAGCCGTAAGTCATTGGGCGAGCCAACGACATCATTTGCGCATTGCCTTTTTCTGCGCCCCAAAGTGGGAAAATCGCAAGGAAAATGGCAATGGCTAAACTTAGGGATAAGGCATAATTTCCAAGTTCAGGGATCATTTTTTATCCTCTGCGACTGGAACTGCGGTGTGATTTTGTTGAGTTTTTTGCACACGATCACGCTCGCTCTCACCTTTCAAATCTGCATCAGAGATGCCCATTGGTTGATGCGCTTTTTTCATTTGGTCGCCTAATTCTGGCGGAACATAATTTTCGTCGTGTTTAGCCAACACTTCGGTGGCTTGTAACACCGTTGGAGCGGTCAACACGCCTTGCGCCACAATACCCTGCCCCTCACGGAATAAATCTGGCAAAATGCCCTCATATTCCACCCTAATTGACGGCCCGATGTCGTTTAGGTCAAATTTCACTTTCAGGCTTTTGGCATCACGTTCAACCGTGCCAGTAACCACCATTCCGCCCACACGAATACGCTGCCCCACTTCAGGTTTCTGATCTGGATTATCATTTTTGCCATACACAATTTCTGACGGCGTATAAAATAAATCAATATTCGAACGTAAAGCGTAAGTAATCAAGCCTGTGGCAATCGCCACGCCGAGCAACACTAATACAACAAGGGTTAAGCGGGATTTACGTCTAGGGTTCATAGTTCACTCCTTTTTTGGCTGGCTTGCACACGGGCTAAACGTTCGTTTTCACGACGAACTTCTTGAAAAATTGCGTGTTTTTCTCGATAACTTTGCACTACTAATAAGGCAATGGCGAGAAAAGATAATCCATAAGACAGCCAAACATAAAAGCCGTAGCCGCCCATATCTAAAAATTCATTCCAAGATTGAAAAAACATTTTTTTCTCCAAAAACAAAAACTTGTGATTTTTTAACCGCAGTTTTCTGCCACGATTATTTGGTATTCGTCGCTAAGGCTTTCACCCAAGGGCGTTTGATATCTTCACGCAACAGCGCATTACGATAGCGCACCAGCGTGAGCCAAAAGGTCAGCATCATAAAACCAAAAATGCTTAAAATTAACGGAATTAGCATTGGAGTGGCAATAGACGGTTTCTCAAATTTCGTTACACTTGCACCTTGATGCAAGGTGTTCCACCACTCTACTGAAAAATGGATAATCGGGATATTCACCACGCCGACGATACTTAAAATCGCTGCGGCTTTCATTCCTGTGTTACGATCTTGAAAAGCGGAATAAAGCGCCATCACGCCTAAATAAAGGAAGAATAAAATCAGCGACGAGGTTAGGCGTGCGTCCCACACCCACCAAGTTCCCCACATTGGCTTGCCCCAAATTGCGCCTGTAATGAGCGATAAAAAGGTGAACACCATTCCGATTGGCGCACTGGCGATAATGGTTAAGTGTGCTTGTTTAATTTGCCAAACCAAGCCGATGATGCCTGCCACCGCCATTGATACATAAATGCCCATTGACCAAATTGCAGTGGGAACGTGGACATACATAATGCGGAAGCTGTTGCCTTGTTGGTAATCTGCTGGTGCAAATGCCAAGCCCCACACCATTGCAGCGGCGAGTAAAATCACTGCTAGAACGGCAAAAAACGGAATGATTTTTCCGCATAAATGATATTGTGTTTCAGGTTTTGCGTAAGGGTGTAACCACTTCCACATACTTTAATTTCCTTTTCTTATTGATCTAAACTAATGCGTAATGCGCCAGCAATGGCGAATGGCGACAGCGTTAATGCCGCACTTAAAATTGCGCCTAAAATTGCCAGTTGCCCACCGTAAGGTAAATTTAAACTGGCGCTATCCAGCACGGCTGCCGAAAAAATTAACACGGGAATAAACAAAGGCAATACGATTAAACTTAACAGCACGCCACCTTTGCGTAAGCCCACGGTCAACGCCACACCGATTGCGCCAAGGCAGCTCAAAATTGGCGTACCGACTAATAAGGTTAGCACCAACGCCCACCAAATTTTTGGCTCTAAAGACAGCAATAATGCGGCAATCGGCGATAATAAAATCAATGGCAAGCCAGTTAAAAGCCAGTGCACAATCACTTTTGCCAATGCGGTTAGTGCCAAGGGCTGTGCGGTGAGCATTAATTGCTCGAGAGATCCGTCGATAAAATCATCTCGAAATAAACGTTCAAAGGACAACAATGCCGACAGTAACGCAGCTACCCACGCAACCCCAGGCGCAATTTTTGCCAACAAATTCGGGTCAGATCCAATAACCAACGGAAACAGCGTAATCACAATGAGGAAAAACCACAAAGGATTTAGAATTTCCGCTGGTTTACGCCACGCAATGCGCAGCTCACGCATAATAATTTGGCTAAATATCATTCTCTCAAAACTTGTATAAATCTAACCGCAGTTTTTGTAAATTTTGGCTCGGTACATCTTGGTGGCTCGTTAAAATCACGATGCCCCCTTGCGCTGCGTGGCGTTCAAAATGTGCTGTCAACGCTTGCACGCCGTTTTTATCGATGGCGTTAAAAGGCTCGTCTAAAATCCACAACGGTGCGTTTGAAATCCACAGCCTTGCCAACGCAATACGCTTTTGTTGCCCTGCGGAAAGCTGACTTGCGACAATGTCTTCACGCCCCAGCAACCCCACGGTTTCTAAGGCTTGCCATAAAATATCTGTGCCTTGTTGGCAATGGCTTACCTTTTGATAAAATTGTAAATTTTCCCACGCCGTTAGCTCAGGTTTCACGCCCGACAAATGCCCGAGATAAAGCAAATCGTGCTGATAATCTTCACGCACACGAGCAATTTCTGCGCCATTCCAACGCACTTGACCTGCAAGCGGTTGCGCTAAGCCAGTTAAAATTCGTAATAAACTGGTTTTGCCAATGCCATTATGCCCCTCAACTTGCACAAAATCGCCCGACTGAAAACGGAAGTTCAAATTGCTAAACAGCATTTTATCCCCACGTTGGCAGGCAAGTTGTTCAATTTCAAGATGATTGTGCATAAACAAATCCTATTTATTCAGATAGGCAAGGATTTTATCATAAGGAAAAAAGATCTGATACTTCAATTCTGCCCGATAAGATAACTCTTTAGAAGTAGAAACTTGATCTAGATCGTTTTTTGGTAAATGAATATCTGTGTTTCCTTTGCCAAAAGTGAAAAATGTCTCTGTATTGAGATTAATTTTGTGCTTTTGTTCAGTAGATTTAGCATAAAATAAGGCAATAAAAATTGTTCACTAAATTTTTTAAATTTTTGGGATAAATACACAAGCCAAATCTACAATTTAGATTTTAATTCTTTTTTATATTTATTTTTTAGTTTTTTATATAAATCTGATTTTACGCAAGCGTTAAACTTTAATATTTCTCACTAAAAAAGGTTTGACAGCCACATTTAAACAGGTAATATAACGCACATAACTTAATCGTTTTAGGAATTTTTTATGTTCAATTTCACTCTGCTCCTCAACCTCCGATTATCACATTCATTGTGCGGTTAGGTTGTGGACGAAAGAAATTAACATTCAATCAACATCAGAAACCCGCACTTTGAGAAAAGTCGGGTTTTTTGTCTATTTATAAAACATTAGAAAATTACACCGCACTTTCTCGAAAGTTGGCACTTTAAAGGAACATTTTATGACCACAGACAACATCATTATTTTTGACACAACCTTGCGTGATGGCGAACAAGCCTTAAAAGCCAGTTTAACAGTAAAAGAGAAATTACAAATCGCTTTGGCTTTAGAGCGTTTAGGCGTTGATGTAATGGAAGTGGGCTTTCCAGTGTCTTCAGAGGGCGATTTTCTTTCTGTTCGCACCATTGCGGAAAATATTAAAAATAGCCGAGTGGCTGCCCTTTCTCGTGCGGTAGATAAAGATATTGATGCGGCGTATGAAGCCTTAAAAGTAGCGGAAGCATTCCGTATTCACACCTTTATCGCCAGCTCGGCATTGCACGTGGAAGCCAAATTAAAACGCTCGTTTGATGATGTGGTAGAAATGGCAGCAAAAGCGGTGAAACGTGCTCGTGGCTATACAGATGACGTGGAATTTTCGTGCGAAGATGCAGGGCGTACTGGCATCGACAATATCTGTCGTATCGTGGAAGCAGCAATTAACGCTGGGGCGACGACGGTGAATATTCCTGACACCGTAGGCTTTTGTTTGCCAACCCAATACGGCAACATTATCGCCGATGTGGTAAACCGTGTACCCAATATTGACAAAGCGATCATTTCAGTGCACTGCCATAATGATTTAGGTATGGCGACGGCAAACTCATTAACTGCCGTATTAAACGGTGCGCGCCAAATTGAATGTACGATTAATGGTATCGGTGAGCGTGCTGGTAACACGGCATTAGAAGAAGTGGTAATGGCGATTAAAACTCGTCAAGATATGTTCAACGGCTTGGATACTCGCATTAATACACAAGAAATTCACCGTGTGAGCCAAATGGTGAGCCAACTTTGTAATATGCCAATTCAGCCAAACAAGGCGATTGTGGGTGATAATGCGTTTGCTCACTCATCAGGCATTCACCAAGACGGTATGTTGAAAAATAAAAACACCTACGAAATTATGTCGCCAGAAAGCATTGGTTTGAAGAAAGAAAAATTGAACTTAACCGCACGCTCTGGACGTGCAGCGGTGAAAGGGCATATGGCGGATATGGGCTATACCGAAGCGGATTACGATTTAGATAAATTGTATGAAGAATTTTTGAAATTAGCCGACAAAAAAGGTCAAGTCTTCGATTACGATTTGGAAGCCCTTGCGTTTATTGATATGCAACAAGGCGATGAAGATCGCTTGAAATTAGATGTGATTACTTCACAATCCATTAGTGGATTGCCTGCGGCAGCATTTGTGCAAGTGGAATTAGACGGCAAACGAATGAACCAAACCTCAAACGGCGGTAATGGCCCTGTTGATGCGGTGTATAATGCAATTTTACAAATCGTCAATATGGATTTAAAAATGTCGCACTATAATCTCACCGCCAAAGGCGAGGGCGCAGAAGCCTTGGGACAAGTGGATATTGTGGTAGAATATCAAGGTCGCCGTTTCCACGGTGTCGGCTTAGCAACGGATATTGTGGAATCTTCCGCTCGTGCGTTAGTTCACGCTATCAATGCAATTTACCGCTCACAAAAAGTGGCGGATTTAACCAAAAATTTGAAACATTAATTTAAAACTGCGGTGGAAAAATTTGTGATTTTTTAACCGCAGTTTGAAAGCCCCCATCGCCCCTTTGAGGCACTTCCCCCGCCAGCAGGGGGAAGGAAAATTTTCTTCGAAGATATAGCAATCTTCGATTTCACAATAAGAAAGGAAGTCGAAGAAAGAAATCTTCGCTCCCCCTGCTAGCGGGGGAGCTGCCCGAAGGGCTGAGGGGGGCAAAACGAAATCCCCCAAACGTAGGGCAAACAAAAACAGATTTACATTCAATAGGAAAACAATATGTCATCATACAACGTAGCCGTCTTAGCCGGCGATGGGATCGGTCCTGAAATTATGGCGGAAGCCATTAAAGTGTTGGACGTGGTTCAACAAAAATACGGTTTTACTTTAAATTACAACCACTTCGACGTGGGCGGTGCGGCGATTGATAATCACGGCACACCGTTACCAGCGGCAACCTTAAAAGGCTGTGAAGATGCAGATGCGGTATTATTCGGCTCTGTGGGCGGTCCAAAATGGGTTCATCTTCCACCAGATCAACAACCTGAACGTGGTGCGTTATTGCCTTTACGCAAACATTTCAAATTATTCTGTAATCTACGCCCAGCCACACTTTACCAAGGCTTGGAAAAATTCTGCCCATTGCGTGCCGACATTTCAGCCAAAGGTTTTGATATGCTTGTGGTACGTGAATTAACTGGCGGAATTTATTTTGGTCAGCCGAAAGGCCGTGAGGGCGAGGGATCACAAACCAAAGCATTCGACACCGAAGTTTACTACAAATTTGAAATCGAACGTATCGCACGTGCGGCGTTCGAAGCAGCAATGAAACGCAACAAGCACGTAACTTCTGTAGATAAAGCAAACGTGCTACAAAGCTCTATTTTATGGCGTGAAACCGTTAGCGAAGTGGCGAAAGATTATCCTGAAGTAACCCTTGACCACATTTACATCGACAATGCGACAATGCAGTTAATCAAAGCCCCTGAAAGTTTTGATGTGCTACTCTGCTCAAATATTTTCGGCGATATTATTTCCGATGAAGCCGCTATGATCACAGGTTCAATGGGAATGTTGCCGTCGGCAAGCCTAAATGAAGACGGCTTCGGTTTATACGAACCTGCTGGCGGCTCAGCACCAGACATCGCAGGCAAAGGCATTGCAAACCCAATCGCACAAATTTTGTCAGCCGCAATGATGTTACGTTATAGTTTCAACTTAAATGCTGCAGCAGATGCGATTGAAACAGCGGTGCAAAAAGTATTAGCTGACGGTCATCGCACTGGCGATTTAGCCGATGACACCGCCCCAATTTCAACCGCAGAAATGGGCTCATTTATCGCACAAGCGATTGTTTAATTGTTAAAAGTGCGGTGAAAACTTTGCGATTTTTAACCGCACTTTTAGATTTTTAAGGTGCATTCACCTTGTTATTGGAGTGATTATTATGGGTAAAACCCTTTATCAAAAATTATTCGATGCACACATTGTGCACGAAGAAAAAGGCGAAACGCCAATTCTTTATATTAATCGTCATTTGATCCACGAAGTAACCAGCCCACAAGCCTTTGATGGTTTGCGTGTGGCTGGGCGTAATGTTCGTCAAATTGGTAAAACCTTTGGCACAATGGATCACAGCATTTCAACTCAAGTGCGTGATGTAAACCAACTTGAGGGGCAAGCTCGCATTCAAGTGCTTGAGCTAGACAAAAACTGTAAAGCCACTGGAATTGAGTTGTTCGATATGAACACCAAGCAACAAGGGATCGTACACGTAATGGGCCCTGAACAAGGCTTAACTTTACCAGGTATGACCATTGTTTGTGGCGACTCGCACACCGCAACTCACGGTGCATTTGGTGCATTGGCGTTCGGTATCGGTACGTCTGAAGTAGAACACGTTTTAGCCACTCAAACCTTAAAACAAGCGCGCGCGAAAAGTATGAAAATTGAAGTGCGCGGCAAAGTGAAACCAGGTATCACCGCGAAAGACATCGTACTTGCGATTATCGGCAAAACCACAATGGCTGGCGGTACTGGACACGTGGTGGAATTCTGCGGTGAAGCGATTCGTGATCTCTCAATGGAGGGACGAATGACCGTATGTAATATGGCGATTGAATTAGGTGCAAAAGCAGGCTTAGTTGCCCCAGATGAAACCACCTTTGCTTATTTGAAAGATCGCCCTCACGCACCAAAAGGCAAAGATTGGGACGATGCCGTTGCCTATTGGAAAACCTTGAAAACCGATGATGATGCGCAATTTGACACCGTAGTCGTGTTGGAAGCCAAAGACATCGCTCCGCAAGTAACTTGGGGAACAAACCCAGGTCAAGTGATTGGTATCGACCAAACTGTGCCAAATCCTGCAGAAATGCAAGATGCAGTGGCTCGTGCTTCTGCGGAAAAAGCCTTAGCTTATATTGGTCTTGAACCCAATGCTGATTTGAAAAATATCCCAGTAGATCAAGTTTTTATCGGTTCTTGCACTAACTCACGTATTGAAGATTTACGTGCGGCAGCAGCGGTAATGAAAGGTCGCAAAAAAGCCGATAACGTGAAACGTGTGTTAGTCGTTCCAGGTTCTGGCTTGGTGAAAGAACAAGCGGAAAAAGAAGGCTTGGATAAAATCTTTATCGAAGCGGGCGCAGAATGGCGTAACCCAGGTTGCTCAATGTGTTTGGGTATGAATGATGACCGCTTAGGCGAATGGGAACGTTGTGCTTCCACCTCAAACCGTAACTTTGAAGGTCGCCAAGGTCGTAATGGTCGCACACACTTAGTTAGCCCAGCAATGGCAGCAGCGGCAGCGGTGTTCGGCAAATTCGTTGATATTCGTGATGTTAAATTAAACTAAGGGGAACAAAAAATGGCAGGATTTAAACAACTTTCAGGCTTAGTCGTTCCACTTGATGCAGCGAATGTGGACACCGATGCGATTATTCCAAAACAATTTTTGCAAGCGATCACACGTGTAGGCTTCGGCAAACATTTATTCCACGAATGGCGTTATCTTGATGCTGCAGGCACACAGGCTAACCCTGAATTCGTGCTGAATTTTCCACAATATCAAGGCGCAACAATTTTGCTTGCTCGCAAAAATTTAGGCTGCGGCTCTTCTCGTGAACACGCTCCGTGGGCATTGGCGGATTATGGCTTTAAAGCAATGATCGCACCAAGTTTTGCTGATATTTTCTACAACAACAGCTTAAACAACCATATGTTACCAGTGCGTTTAAGCGAAGAAGAAGTGGAAGAAATCTTCCAATGGGTATGGGCAAACGAGGGCAAAGAAATCCAAATCGATTTAGAAGCGATGACCGTTACCACAGGCGACAAAGTGTATCACTTTGAACTCGACGAATTCCGCCGCCACTGCCTATTAAACGGCTTGGACAACATCGGTTTAACACTTCAATACGAAGATAAAATTGCAGAATACGAAAGCAAAATTCCTGCATTTTTAAGATAAAAACGATAAGAAAAAGCACCGCACTTTATTAAAAGTGCGGTGCTTTTTTTATTTGTTTAAACTAAAAAATGATAAATAGCCCCTACTCTGTCAATTTTTCCAAGCCAAAATGTCGGTAGGTTTGCGAGGTGGCAATACGCCCTCGTGGGGTGCGTTGTAAAAAACCTTGTTGAATTAAATAAGGCTCTAGCACATCTTCAATGGTATCTCGTTCTTCGCCAATAGCAGCGGCGAGATTGTCTAGGCCCACAGGTCCGCCATCAAAACGTTCAATAATGGAACTTAATAATTTACGGTCGAGATAATCAAAGCCTGCAGGATCGATGTCGAGCATTGAAAGCGCAGCATTAGCAATCTCAGCAGAAATCACACCACGATTTTTTACGTCGGCATAATCTCGCACTCGGCGTAATAAACGGTTGGCTATTCGAGGCGTGCCACGTGAACGGCGTGCGATCTCAAGAGCAGCTTCAGGCGAAATATCTAAATTCAGACAATTAGCACTACGACTGACAATAAAGGTTAAATCTTCCACCGAATAAAATTCAAGACGTTGCACAATGCCAAAGCGATCACGCAATGGCGAGGTGAGCGAGCCTGCTCGAGTGGTCGCCCCAATTAAGGTGAAAGGCGGAAGATCTAATTTAATCGAGCGAGCAGCTGGGCCTTCACCGATCATAATATCCAGCTGATAATCTTCCATTGCTGGGTATAACACTTCTTCAATCGCAGGTGATAAACGGTGAATTTCATCGATAAATAACACATCGTGCGGTTCAAGATTGGTCAGCATTGCGGCCAAATCCCCTGCTTTTTCCAATACAGGACCTGACGTGGTGCGAATATTTACACCCATTTCATTAGCAACAATGTTAGCAAGCGTGGTTTTCCCCAGCCCTGGTGGCCCAAAAACTAATAGATGATCTAAGGCATCTTGGCGTAATTTTGCTGCTTGGATAAAAATCTCCATTTGCGACCGCACTTGTGGCTGCCCCACATAATCAGCAAGTAATTTCGGGCGAATTGCACGGTCAACGGCTTCATCATCAAGTTTAGCACTGGCACTAATAATGCGATCTGCTTCAATCATTTTCTATCCTAGTGCAATTTATAATGCGGCTTTTAAGGCTTCACGAATTAACTGTTCGCTACTCAAGCCTGATTTAGCCACTTTTTTCACCATTTTTTCTGCATCAGAGGCTTTATAGCCCAAGGCAATTAAAGCAGCAACGGCATCATCAAGTTGAATATTTTCATTGGATTGTGCTTTTTCAGCAACAGGTAAGTGAGTGCTTTCCACAAAGAAATCAGGCTGTTGAATACCTTTGAATTTGCCTTTTAATTCCACCAATAAACGCTCTGCGGTTTTTTTGCCAACCCCAGGGATTTTCACTAATTTAGACAATTCTTCTCGTTCGATAGCATAAGCAAATTCTGCCACCGACATTGCCGACAAAATCGCCAGTGCCAATTTTGGTCCTACGCCATTGGTTTTGATTAACTCACGGAATAAAGTGCGGTCTTGTTTATAGGAAAATCCGAATAATAAATGGGCATCTTCACGCACAACAAAATGGGTGAATAAGGTGCATTCTTGCCCAATTTCAGGCAAATTATAAAAACTGGTCATCGGTAATAAGAGTTCATAGCCCACGCCTTGCACATCAAGCAAAATTTCGGGGGGCTGTTTTTCGATAAGTTTTCCGTGTAAACGACCAATCATAATTTATCCTTGCAAAAAATTTTCCCTATTATACTAAAAACTGAATAAAAAAACAGTTAAATTTTTAATCTAAACCGCCCACGGCTGTAGCGAGTGCGTAAAAGTGCGGTGTATTTTTCTTGTGTTTCGCTAGGTTTGGCACTGCGTGAAATTTGTAGGCTATGTTGAATGGTGTGAGCGTGCGTAATCGCAATCGCTAGGGCATCTGCCGCATCGGCTTGCGGTTTGTCGGATAATTTCAGAATGCGAGTTACCATTTCTTGTACTTGAACTTTGTCAGCAGAGCCAATGCCTGTTACCGTTTGTTTCACCAAACGTGCCGCATATTCAAACACCGGCAAATCTTGATTTACCGCCGCTACAATCGCCACGCCTCTTGCCTGTCCGAGCTTTAAGGCAGAATTGGGGTTTTTCGCCAAAAAGACTTCTTCAATAGCAAACATTTCAGGCTGAAACTGGGTGATAATTTCGCTAACGCCCGCATAAATTCGTTTTAAACGTGTTGGCATATCTTCGGCTTGCGTGCGAATTGCACCACTGCCAAGATAGACTAATTCTCGCCCTGTTTGGCGAATCACGCCATAGCCTGTAACCCTTGAACCTGGGTCGATGCCTAAAATAATGCTCATAAATTCCCTAAAAAATTAAACGGGCAAGAATTTTCACTCCTGCCCGCTTATCATAGCGTATTTCTATTATTTATTTAATCGCTTTGTCGCAGACTTATTAACATCACAAAGTTTTGCTAAAATTTCATCATTTTGCGCGCCTTTTTTCACTAAGTGTACTGCATCTGTTTTTGCTGCAGTGTCTAGTGTTAAGGCTGAATCCACATTCCAAACATATTGATCAGATGTGAATGAAACGAAATCTTTGTTGTTATCATCACGCAATAATGAGGCTTTTAATGCTTTTTTGCCTGTGCCTAAGCGAACATTCACAGCACGTGCATCATTGCCCTCAAAGGCATAAGTTGCAGTTACTGTTTTGCCTGATTGACAACGATATGCCACAGATTTATTGGTAGTTTTTAATTTTTCTACTGTAATTTGTGCTTTGCCGTCAATGTTTTTTGCCATTTCAGTCGCTTGCGCTTCAGCTTTCATTGCAGCTTGCTCAATCGCTTGCGCTTCCATTGCTTTTGCTTCAGCCGCTGCTTCTTGTGCAGCTTGGTTTGCAGTACAAGCGGATAAGACAACCGCAGCAATCATTGCAGGAACAAATTTCACTAATTTCATAAGATCTCCTTACTCAAATGTTATAATTTATTGTCCTTAAAAGACCACTTCATCTTACCACAAAAATCTCAAAAGTGAACCCAGTTAAAGTAATGCCGCCACTTCGTCGCTGATTTCACCATTGTGATACACGTTTTGTACGTCATCACAATCTTCAAGCATATCAATTAATTTCAATAATTTAGGTGCATTTTCCGCATCAAGATCAACGCTGGTTGATGGAATCATTGTAACTTCAGCATTTTCAATTTTGAACCCTGCTTTTTCAATTCCCTCACGCACATCACTTAAATCTTCCCACGCAGTGTAGATTTCAAATGAACCGTCGTCCTGTGGTTGAATATCATCTGCACCCGCTTCGATTGCGGCTTCAGTTAAGGCATCTTCATCAGCTTCAAGAATTAAGATTAAGCCCTTTTTGCTGAATAAGTAACCAACTGAACCCTCAGTACCTAAGTTGCCGCCACATTTGGTGAAACTTGGGCGAACTTGTGAAATGGTGCGGTTTGCATTGTCTGACAAACACTCTACCATTACCGCCGTGCCACCTGGTCCGTAGCCCTCGTAAATACGAGTTTCCATATTGGTGTCATCGCCACCACCCACACCACGCTCAATCGCACGGTTGATGGTATCTCGAGTCATATTGCTTGAAAGTGCTTTATCCACCGCTGCACGCAAGCGAGGATTTGAAGCAATATCGCCACCACCGATTTTTGCGGCAGTAACTAATTCACGAATTAATTTTGTAAAAATTTTACCACGTTGTGCATCTTGTGCTGCTTTGCGGTGTTTAATGTTAGCCCACTTACTGTGTCCTGCCATTCTCTTTTCCTTTTCAGTTTGATCTGTTACTTTCTTTGCTTCGCCAAAGAAAGTAACCAAAGAAAGGCGACCTTGCTTTGCCTTGTTTCCTAAAAATCCTTAAATTTGCTTAACGGAAAACTTGTAAACTCGCTTCGCTCAGACAGTACAAGTTTTCCTACAAATTTAACAATTTTTAGGCGGCAAAGAAGGGAACCCTGTTTACATTACAAAGTGCGGTGAAAAAAGTTTGTGTTTTTTCACCGCACTTTTTAAGCCTTTTGGACTAAATACTTTTCAATCGCTATTCGGTTGTTGGGTGATTTAGTCAGTTGTGCTGCATTTTGTGGATTGAGCCATTGGTAAGCGAGATGTTCGCTTAAGCGTGGCGTTCGTTCATCGGGTAACGCCAATAAAAACCAATGTTCCTTGCAATGCGTAATATTCGGTGCGTATTTATACCGAAAATGCGGGAAAATTTCAAATTCTATCCATTCTTGGCAATCGAAAAGAGATAGATTTTCCGCTTTTATGTCAATTCCTATTTCTTCTAACACTTCTCGCTCGGCAGTCTGATAAGGCGTTTCACTTTCAGCAAGTGAACCTGTTACCGACTGCCAAAATTCAGGATCGTCTTGGCGTTGGAGCATTAAGACCTTGCCTGAATTTTTGGCATAAATGACCACTAAAACGGAATTAGGATTTTTGTAATTCATCTAATTTATCATTAACGTTGACAGGGCGTATACCATACGCCCCTACATTGTGTCCCCAATTCACAATTCTTATACAAAATTTGTACGAATAAGTCATATACACCAACGAGACAATCAAAATTTGTTATTTTCTCAAAATATAAATTCATTCTGTAGGGGCGTATAGCATACGCCCCATATTGTGTCCCAAATTCGCAATTTTTATACAAAATTTGTACGAATAAGTCATATACACCAACGAGACAATCAAAATTTGTTATTTTCTCAAAATATAAATTCATTCTGTAGGGGCGTATGGCATACGCCCCATATTGTGTCCCCAATTCGCAATTTTTATACAAAATTTGTACGAATAAGTCATATACACCAACGAGACAATCAAAATTTGTTATTTTCTCAAAATATAAATTCATTCTGTAGGGGCGTATGCCATACGCCCCTACAAATGCAATATTCTATCGTTTTTCTTACACCTTAATAAAAAACCGATCATTTTCCCAAGTCAGCGGATTGTTCTTTATATAATCTTCGATCATTTCATAAGACTTTTCATTTCGAATGATATGTTCATAGTAATTCCGTTGCCAAATTCGCTCTCCCAGTTGCTCTTTCAACTGGCTCGTAACTGCACTTTTATATCCCCGAATAATTGCTCCCAACGTATATGACGGAGATTGTAGGGGCGTATGGCATACGCCCTTTTCACTATTGATGCGCTGAAATTCTTCGGTAAAACTCACAATTGCGTGTATGTGGTTGGGCATAATAATAAATTCCCCCAACTCCACACCTTTTCGGCAACTAAGCGTTTTGAGCCATTCACGCCGTGCAATAACACCATTTTCATTCAAACACATCTGGTTATCGACAATTTCACCAAATAATGGATTTCTATCCACGCAACAAATCGTGATGAAATAATCACCTAGCGAAGAATAATTATACCCTTTTAAACGAATACTCCGTCTTTTATGGATATCGGGATTATATCGCATCATATTAAAGGGTTTCCCCTTTGAAATTTACTCTTTCTCCACCTTAACCACTTCCACAGCCAACTCCGCCAATGCCTGCGGGTTTGCGAAGCTCGGGGCGTCGGTCATTAAACACGCGGCGGCGGTGGTTTTCGGGAATGCGATGACATCACGAATGTTGTCTGTGCCTGTTAATAGCATTGTTAAACGGTCTAAACCGAATGCTAAACCTGCGTGTGGTGGTGTGCCGAATTTTAAGGCGTCGAGTAAGAAGCCGAATTTTTCACGTTGGTCTTGTTCGTTAATGCCTAAAATGCGGAATACGGTTTGTTGCATTTTCGGGTCGAAAATTCGCACTGAGCCACCGCCTACTTCGTAGCCGTTGATCACCATATCATAGGCATTTGCCACCGCACTTGTCGGGTCGGCTTCAAGCTGTTCTGGGCTGAAATCTTTTGGTGATGTGAATGGATGGTGCATTGCGGCGAGGTTGCCCTCGTCATCACGTTCAAACATTGGGAAGTCGATGACCCAAAGTGGTTGCCATTCGTTTAAGCGAGTGAGTTCTAAATCACGTCCTAATTTTAAGCGTAGCGCACCAAGTGCATCGGTGGTGGTTTGCCATTTGTCTGCACCGAAGAAAATGATATCGCCTGTTTGTGCTTGGGTACGTTCTAAAATCGCTTTTAACACATCTTCTGATAAGAATTTCGCAATCGGGCTTTGCACGCCGTCAAGACCTGCGGTTAAATCGTTGACTTTTAACCACGCCAAGCCTTTTGCACCGTAAATGCCGACAAATTTAGTGTAATCGTCGATTTGCTTACGAGTTACGCTTGCACCGTTTGGCACACGAATAGCGGCTACTCGACCGCCTTTGTCGTTAGCAGGTTCTTTGAATACGCTGAATTCCACGTCTTTGACTAAATCGCTGATGGTTACAATTTCCAACGGGTTGCGTAAATCTGGCTTGTCTGAACCAAAACGCTCCATTGCTTCTGCCCACGTCATCACAGGGAATTTGCCTAAATCCACACCGATAATATCCAACCACAAGCCGTGTACCATTTGTTCCATAATCGCACGCACTTCTGGTGCGGTTAAGAATGAGGTTTCCACATCGATTTGGGTGAATTCAGGTTGACGGTCGGCACGCAAATCTTCATCACGGAAACACTTCACGATTTGATAATAACGGTCGAAGCCTGACATCATCAGTAATTGTTTGAATAATTGTGGCGATTGTGGCAAGGCATAGAATTTGCCTTTATGCACACGGCTCGGCACTAAATAATCTCGTGCGCCCTCTGGTGTGGCTTTGGTCAACATTGGAGTTTCAATGTCTAAGAAACCGTTGTCGTCCATAAAACGACGTACGAAACTGGTGATTTTGGCACGAGTTTTTAAGCGTTGTGCCATTTCTGGGCGACGCAAATCCAAATAACGATATTTTAAGCGTTGTTCTTCAGTGTTATTTTGGTTGAAATCCAACGGCAATACGTCTGCGGTGTTGTAAATGCTTAGCTCTTTCGCCAACACTTCCACTTCGCCTGTTGCCATATTTTTGTTGATTTGATTATCAGGGCGAGCGATAACTTCGCCTTTGATTTGTACACAAAATTCACCACGCAAGCTCGCCGCTTTTTCTAATGCGGCTTGATATTTCGGGTCGAAAAACACTTGCACAATGCCTTGCACATCACGCAAATCAATAAAAATTAATCCGCCTAAATCACGGCGTTTATTCACCCAACCGCTTAATGTTACTTCTTGTCCAACGTGGCTACGGTTTAATGCACCGCAATAGTGAGTACGCATCATTTAAAAATCCTTTGTTTTACTGTTCTATAAAATTACGAAAAAAATTGCCCTAATTATAGCCGAAAATCTAAAGAGAGAAAAAGGTTATTTCAGCGCAATTTTCATTCAAGTTACTGCGAAACAGGCACGATGAGTAAAGATTTTGCCGATTTCGTGTGAATTTCATATCGCCTTTTGTTATATTAAGCCACTTTTTCAAACCCATAATAAAAATAAGGATAATTTTATGTTATTAATCAACATCGTTTTTGCGCTCATTTTAGCCATTCGTTTTTACAGCCTCTCAATTTCTATTCGCCACGAAAAAGCACTGATCCAAAAAGGCGCAGTGCAATATGGCAAACGCAATTCGGCGTTGTTGTCGGTGGCGCACATTCTCTTTTATGTTGCCGCCATCACAGAAGCAAATTACACCCAAGCCAGCTTCGACGGCACATCGCAACTGGGTTTAGCCATTTTAATTTTCGCCATTGCAATGTTGTTTTATGTGATTTATGAATTAAAAGAAATTTGGACGGTGAAAATTTATATTTTGCCTGAACACAAAATCAACCAGTCATTTTTGTTTAAATATGTTCGCCACCCCAATTATTTTTTGAATATTCTGCCTGAACTCATTGGCTTAAGCCTATTTTGCCACGCCGCCTACACCGCCATTATTGGCTTGCCGATTTATGCGTTTATTTTAGCCGTACGCATTAAACAAGAAGAAAGCGCAATGAAAGGCTTATTAAAATAACAAACTATTATTTGTCGAAGTAAAAAACTTCTTCTAAAATAACCGCACTTTTTAGCAAAATGCGTGAACAAAATGAACAAAGATATGATTTATTCTGCGCCCATTGAAAAATTGGGCGATTTTACTTTCGATGAAAATGTGGCAGAAGTGTTTCCCGATATGATCCAACGCTCCGTGCCAGGTTATTCCAATATTATTACCGCAATCGGAATGTTGGCTCATCGTTTTGTAACGGCAAATAGCAATGTTTATGATTTAGGCTGTTCTCGTGGAGCGGCAACCTTGTCTGCTCGCCGTCATATTCAGCAACCGAATGTAAAAATTATCGGCGTGGACAATTCGCCTGCGATGGTGGAACGTTGTCGCCAACACATTTCCGCTTATCATAGTGATATTCCAGTAGAAATTTTGTGCGATGACATTCGTAACATTGAAATTAAAAATGCTTCAATGGTGATTTTGAACTTCACTTTGCAATTTCTGCCGCCAGAAGATCGCCAACTATTATTAGAAAAAATCTATCAAGGTTTAAACCCTAATGGCGTGTTGGTGTTGTCGGAAAAATTTCGTTTTGAAGATGAAAGCAATAACGAATTATTAATCGATCTTCATCATCAATTCAAGCGTGCCAACGGTTATAGCGAATTAGAAATTAGCCAAAAACGCACCGCACTTGAAAATGTAATGCGCACCGATAGCGTAGAAATACATAAAGTGCGGTTAAAAAATGTGGGATTTTCTCACGTTGAGCTTTGGTTTCAATGTTTTAATTTTGGCTCGATGTTTGCCGTAAAATAATACAATAAGAAAATGCGATAAATCAGATAAAAGTGCGGTGTAAAATTCTTGTGTTTTTTGCACCGCACTTTTTTTATGAGCTTCTCTGATCCGCCCTCCACCTTTCAAAAAAGCACTGACAATTCAACAAGATAAACACAAAAAATTCACATTAAAATAGCTTGACATTGGCATTGGCATTGGCATTGGCATTGGCATTGGCATTGTATTTTACGCTTTTTTGATTTAGCGCAATTTTTTCAATTTTTCTGTATATTTCATATTCCTTTTGCTTTTTCATTGAGCTAAAATAGATCGAATTCTGTTAGGAAAACAGCCGTTCGATAAATGTCGTTATTACATCATTGTGATGCGATTTATCCCTCGCCTCATAACACATTTCGTTCTGAAAAGTGTTTATGCTCAAATGGAATTGAATTAACTCAATATTAATAATCAGAGGATTTATGAACAAAGTATTCAAAGTGATTTGGAATCACGCCACGCAATCATTCGCAGTCGTATCAGAAATTAGCCGTGCAAAAGGCAAAACCACATCTTCAACCAATAAAGGCAACCTTTTAAGCACCGCTGTCGCTACAGCTGCTTTAACGATTTCTCTTGCCCCAACGGTGGCAACAGCGAGTACTATCTTGGGTAATCAGGCAACGATTGATAACTCAAATGCTACAGACTCAGTTGCTATCGGTGATAATCTCAGCGTGCAAGGCAGCAAAGGCGTTGCCGTAGGTTTGAATAACACAATCCACGTAAAAGATGCTAATTCGGTAGCGGTGGGGACAGACATTACCATCGGTGCGGCTGATAACCAACCAGCTAACTTATACGGTACACACTCAGTTGCCGTGGGTACGAACATTGACATTCATACCAACAACACCATTGCGCTCGGTATCAACTTGAGTACCGTCAGCACCGCAGGCAACAACGTAGTTCAAAAATGGGAAACCGATAACATCTTGTTCGGTGTAGATTCTCAAATCACCACTGGACACGGTATTTCGTTCGGTTCAAACAACACGGTAAGAGGTCAATACTCTACTTCAATCGGTTGGGGTAATGTAATCGAACCTTTTGGCGACAACTCTTCACCAACCGATGCAGTTGCGATTGGTCGTAATGTGCGTGCAGGTACTGGCCCTGAAACAATCGCTATAGGTACAAGTTCAGTCGCAACGGGTCCACACGCGATTGCTTTAGGTGCAGATTCAAACTCAACTGGTCGTCAGTCTGTAGCAATCGGTAAAAAATCTACTGCAACGGGTTCAAATGCGACTGCATTAGGTCATATGGCAAATGCTTCTAATTATTGGGCTACTGCTTTAGGCTATAACACAAATGCGGGAGATACGGCTGTAGCTGTGGGTGCTGAGGTTCAAGCAAGCGGAGCAAAATCAGTAGCAGTCGGTCATAAAGCTAATGCCAGCGGTGAAGCGTCAACTGTAGTAGGTATGGAAAGCAAAGCTAGTGGTCGTTTTGCAACGTCTGTGGGTAAAGGCAACAATGTTACTGGTGCTTGGAGCGGTGCATTCGGTGTGCAAAATACTGTTACTGGTGATAATACTTACGCATTGGGCAATGCTATTACTGCAACTGCACCAAACAACGTGATTTTGGGTAGTTTGAGCAGCGAATCTTCTGCAACCACTACCAACGGCGCACCTAACCAAATCAACAATGCGACTGTAAGCAACGTGTTTTATGATGGCTTCGCTGGTACGGCAAGTGCTGTAGTGTCTGTAGGTAATAAAGAAGGTAAAGTAAAAGAACGCCAAATCATCAACGTTGCTCCGGGTAAAGTTTCAGCTGATTCAACTGATGCAATCAACGGTTCGCAACTTTATATGGTAACCAAAGGCACATTGGCGCAAATTCCTGTGGCTTATACCGACAAAGAAGGCAATTCACTTTATCAAAAACCGGACGGCACATTTGTGAAAGCTGACGGCACAGTGGTTGCACCGGCAGAAGTGATTAACAGCTTGAAAAATGCAGACGGCACAAACACCACGCCGACTACTTTGGCAAACGTAAAAGGCAGCCTTGCTCCGGCTTACAACACAGGCGATATGGAGCAAGCGGATAACGGCAAATTAGGCGACACTGCTGCCGCTGCCCCAACTCAAGAAGCAACCGCACCAAGCAACATCGGCGACATCTACAACAACGCTGCAACAGTGGGCGACGTGTTGAATTCAGGTTGGAACATTCAAGCAGGCGATGCGAAAGATTTCGTGAAAGCCTACGACACCGTTGTATTTGCGAATGGCGAAGGTACAACTGTTAAGGGCGAAAATACCGACGGCAAAACCACAACGGTTAAAATTAATGTTGATAAAGCAAAACTAACCGTAAAAGACGGTAAAGTAACTTCAGACAAAGCTGGCGACACATTCGCAACAGCAACTGATGTAGCCGCAGCGATTACAGCCAGCGAATTGACTTCTTCAGTTTCAACTAAAGATACTAATTTGAGCGTAAAAGGCACGCCAACCGGCAACAATACTGATTATGAAATCAGCTTGTCTAAAGACTTGAATGTAAACAGCGTAATCGCTGGCAACACTAAATTGAACAATGAAGGCGTGAAAGTCGGCGGCGTTACATTGGCGGCAACTGGCTTGAATAACGGTGGCAACAAAATTACCAACGTAGCAGCAGGCGAAGCAGATACTGATGCAGTTAACTATGGTCAGTTGAAAGCTGCAATGGCGAATTCGTCAAAAGTGTCAGTTGTTGAGGGCAAAAACATCAAAGTAACTAGCGATGACAGCACCGGCACAATGGTTTACACTATTGCGACCGCTGACGATTTAGTTGTAAACAGCGTTAAAGCTGGCGACACAACATTAGACACAAGCGGCGTGAAAGTGGGCGACATTACCGTAACCAAAGATGGCGTTAAAGCAGGCGACGTTAAAGTAAGCAAAAATGGCTTAGATAACGGCGGTAAAACCATCAGTAATGTGGCAAATGGTGTGAAAGACAGCGATGCAGTAAATGTTTCACAGTTAAAACAAGCCACTTCAAAAGTTGAGGGCGATCAAGGCGTTTCGGTTGTACCAAGCACTAATGCTGACGGTAGCACCACTTACACCGTAGCGGCAAAAACTGATAATACCACAATCAAAATTGAGAACGGTAAGATCACGGCAAATACAGCCTCTATTGCTCCAGCTGGTGATGACGGCAAAATTCAAGCTCCAAGCAACCCATCGGCATTAGCGACAGCTGGTGATGTGGTGAAAGCGATTAGTTCTGCAGGTCATTTAGTCAAATCAGCGAAAAATGATACACAAGTAGTAAGTAGTCCAAATGCGACAGGTATGAAAGTGAAAGCTGGCGATGCGGTAACTTATGTAGCAGGCAAAAACTTAGAAGTGAATCAAAGCGGTACGACAATAAGCTATGGCTTATCGAAAGATATTGACGTGAATTCAGTTAAGGTCGGCGGCGTAAGTATTACTCAAGACGGCATTAACGCTGGCAATAAAGTTATTTCAAATGTAGCTAAAGGCGTGAAAGACACCGATGCGGTGAACGTTTCACAACTTAAAAATGAAATTGGTAGTGTGAATAACACAATCAATCGCCTTGATAAGAAAAACCGTGCAGCTCACGCGGGTGCTCGTGCTGCAGCAGGTCTTCCACAAGTATTCACTGCAGGCAAATCAATGGTTTCTGCTTCAGCAGGTACATTCAAAGGTGAGGGCGCTATTGCAGTAGGCTATTCTCGTGCAAGCGACAACGGCAAGTTAATCTTGAAATTACAAGGTGATAGCAACACCCGTGGCGACATCGGCGGCTCGGTTGGTGTAGGTTACCAATGGTAATTTAGCTTAAACTTTAACAAAAGTGCGGTGCAAAAATCTTGTGTTTTTACACCGCACTTTTTTATGCTTTGAGAATGGGGAAATATAAAAAGGGGGCGTATGCGATACGCCCTAATTCCTAAAGCATAGAGCGAAGAAAAGCCCCCCTCAGGGCTTTGCCCAGCTCCCCCCGCAAGCAGTGGGAGCGAAATGTTCTTTATTTTTTCGTATTTGTTGGTTGCCCTTAAATCCTTTCCTTCCCCTTACAAACAGGGGAGCGAAATGTTCTTTATTTTTTCATATTTATTGGCTACCCCTAAATCCTTTCCTTCCCCTTACAAGCAGGGGAGCGAAATGTTCTTTATTTTTTCATATTTATTGGCTGCCCCTAAATCCTTTCCTTCTTTCTACAAGCAGGGGAGCAAAATGTTCTTTATTTTTTCGTATTTGTTGGTTGCCCTTAAATCCTGTCCTTCCCCTTACAAGCAGGGGAGCGAAATGTTCTTTATTTTTTCATATTTATTGGCTGCCCCTAAATCCTGTCCTTCCCTCTACAAGCAGGGGAGCGAAATGTTCTTTATTTTTTCGTATTTGTTGGTTGCCCCTAAATCCTTTCCTTCCCTCTACAAGCAGGGGAGCGAAATGTTCTTAATTTTTTCGTATTTGTTGGTTGCCCTTAAATCCTTTCCTTCCCTCTACAAGCAGGGGAGCGAAATGTTCTTTATTTTTCGTATTTGTTGGTTGCCCTTAAATCCTTTCCTTCCCCCTGCTTGCGGGGGGAAGTCCCCGAAGGGGGAAGGGGGGCGGAATTTGGCAAGCTTTGGTTATGGTTTTGAGCATATCGCGTACGCCCCATATTACACAACAATTACTGACTTTCTTAATAAGATGAAAAAGGGCATATATCATTGATATACGCCCCTTTTATTATGATGTTACGCTTATTGACTATTCGTCAAATTTGCCTTTATTTTCTAATGTAGTAGCTACTTTGACACCAAGCCAAACAGCAAACAAAACACCTACTAACCAGATTACATAATACATAGAATTTCTCCTTTTGAACCTTAGTATGCTGAAGTTTTGTTTTCTTCAATGTAGCTTTCATCAATTCGACCAAACATTTTGATGTATGACCAAATGGTGTAAGACAATGCGATAACCACGAAAACTAATGCTAAGAAGAACATTAATTCTAGGGTTGCTTTGCTAGATGTAGAATCCCACATCAATAAGCTCATATCAGGGTGAGTGATTGACGGCATAACGAATGGGAACATTGCCACGCCACAAGTTACAATCACACCAACCATTGTGATTGATGAGAAGAAGAACGCAAAGCCACTGCGGTTTGCTTTAGACGCTGCGATATTTAATAACGCACCGACTACCGCTAACACAGGGAAAATGTATAAAATTGGTAATTCGTTGTAATTTTTGAACCACGCACCATTTTCAATAGCCACTGTTTTACCTAGTGGTGAAGATGCTGCATTGTGATCGATTACGCTGGTTACCACGAAACCGTCTTTGAATAATAACCAAACGCCAGCAAGTACGAAAGTGACTAAAGTAGCGAATGCGCCAACTTGTGTTGCTGAACGAGCACGGTTGCGTAAATCTGCGGTGGTTTTCATTTGTAACCACGCTGCACCTTGTGTGGTAAGCATAGACAAGCTAATTAAACCACAAAGTAACGCAAATGGATTTAATAATTCAAAGAATGTGCCAGTATATTTCACTTGCATAATATCGTTGAATTCAAATGGCACGCCTTGTAAAAGGTTACCGAATGCAACGCCGATCACAAGTGATGGTACGAAGCCACCAATGAATAAACCGATATCCCAGAGTTTACGCCACGTTGGATTTTCAATTTTTGCACGATATTCAAGACCGACAGGACGGAAGAATAAAGCGGCTAAAACTAAAATCATCGCAATATAAAAACCAGAGAATGATACCGCATAGACGATTGGCCACGCAGCAAACATTGCGCCACCTGCAGTTAATAACCAAACTTGGTTACCGTCCCAGTGCGGTGCAATGGTGTTAATCATAATACGTTTTTCAACTTCTTTTTTACCGGTGAATGGTAATAAAGTTAATACGCCCATATCAAAGCCATCTGTAACAGAAAAGCCGATCATTAAGACGATAACAAGCACCCACCAAATAAAGCGTAGAATTTCATAATCAAACATAGTACAACTCCTACTTATTTAGTTGATTGCTCAAAATAGTAACGACCTGTTTTTAATGCACTTGGTCCTAAGCGACCATATTTGAACATTAAATACATTTCTGCCACTAAGAAGACAGTATAAAGCGCACAAATTAAGCCAATAGAGAACCAAAGATCTCCAGTGGTTAATGATGAATTCGCCACGCCAACAGGTAATACATCTTGAATTGCCCAAGGTTGACGACCATATTCAGCTAAGAACCAACCGCACTCAATAGCGATCCACGGTAATGGCATACCCCATAATAATGCTTTAAGCAATAATGGGATTTTGTGTGCTGTGTTACGTAATGCGAAGAAGAATGCACCAGCGACTAAAGCGGCGATTGCGCCTGCAATGCCTGCCATTAAACGGAAAGAGAAGTAAACAGGTGCTACATTTGGAATAGTGTCTGCTGCTGCCGCTTTAATTTGAGTTTCAGTTGCGTCAACAACATTGTCAGTGTAGCGTTTTAATAATAGACCGTAGCCTAAATCTTGACGAACGTCTAAGAATTTTGCTTTAGTTTCTTCGCTAACTTGACCTGCTTTTTTCTGCGCACGTAATTCTTCAAGCAAACCATAAGCAACCATACCGTTACGTACACGTTGTTCATTAACTGCTTCTAAATCCACTAAACCAGGGTAAGTACCGTCAAGTGAACGTGTTGCGATAAGCCCCCCCATATAAGGAATAGAAATCGCTACATCATTTTTACGTTCTGCATCGTTTGGAATTGCAAATAAGCTCCAAGAAGCAGGTGCTTCTTGTGTGTGCCATTCTGCTTCCATTGCGGCAAATTTCACCGGCTGTTTAGTTACGGTTTCAAAAGCGGCTTCATCACCAGAAACAAGCACACCAGCCGTTGCTACGATACCGAATGAAGCGGCAATCGCAAATGAACGTCTTGCAAAACCAAGATCACGCCCTTTCAAAATATAGAATGAGCTAATCGCTAACACAAACATTGTGCCTGATAAATAACCTGCTGATAATGTGTGTAATAATTTACTTTGTGCGATTGGGTTTAACCATAAATCTAAAAAGCTGGTCATTTCCATTCGCATAGTTTCAAAATTAAATTCAGAAGCTACTGGGAATTGCATCCAGCCATTTGCCACTAAGATCCACATCGCAGAAAGGTTTGAACCGAATGCGACACAGTAAGTAGCAAGTAAATGTTTTGCTTTTGATAGACGATCCCAACCAAATAAGAATAAACCAACGAAAGTTGATTCAAGGAAGAAAGCTAATAATGCTTCGATAGCCAAAGGCGCACCGAAAATATCACCCACATAATGAGAATAATATGACCAGTTAGTACCAAATTGGAATTCCATTGTGATACCGGTTGTTACACCAAGAGCAAAGTTAATTGCAAATAACTTACCCCAGAATTTTGTCATATCTTTATAAACTTCTTTGCCTGTTACCACATAAGTCGTTTCCATAATTACAAGAATAAAAGAAAGACCTAATGTTAAAGGAACAAACAAGAAGTGATATAACGCAGTTAATGCAAACTGCAAACGAGAGAGTTCAACAACGTCTAACATCTCACAACTCCTTGTAAATACGCTACAAGATTATCTTCGATTACTATCTGGAAAATAAGTAATCACCCTGATTTCACTTCTGACATTCAATATCACAAGTAACCTTTTTTAAAATTATTTTCACAAGGTTCACTATCAAAATAGAGGACATTATCAAAATAACCCAAGATCGGCACTATTCTACTACTTTTTATAGGGATAAAAAATAGCAAAAAATGTTACCTAGATCACATTTCCGAACTTAAATCAAAAATAAATGAAATTTGTGATACTACAAAAATTTGATCCAACGCAAATTATAGATTTTATTAACATTTTTGCAACCATAAACGCCGTTTTTTCACGAAATAAAACCCAATAATAAATGCAAAAAAAGCTAGACAACCTCCTATTATTTTGATATGTTTCGCTTAACTATGATAAAGGCTCAAAATTTGAGCGTATTAAAACGTATTAATTGACGGCATTTCCGTCTATTTTTTAGACTATTTTACAAAGGCGAGTTCCTAAAATGACAACAAAAACAATTAAAAAATTAACCGCACTTTTGGCACATTTAACCATCGCATTTTCATTAAGTCTTCCTGCTTTTGCCGCGGAAAAAGCAATCAATAACAAAATTCCAGCCCAATGCGAAAAACTATTCCAAGCAACCGACAAATTACTCGCTGAAGCTAAACGCCAACCTGGCACACACACTCAGCTCAACAAAATTCAAAACAAACTCAACCAAAGTAAAAAACAAATTCTTGAAATGGAAGTAGCTACACAAATTAAAAGCTGCGACCACGGTTTAGCGAAGTTAAATACCTTAAATAAGGGCGCACAAGAATAACCTCGCATAAAATAATTCCTTTCGGCTCAACCTTTGTTGAGCCTTTTTCTTGTCTAAAACACTTCAAAATATTGTTCATTTCGTCGATAATAAAAACAAAATCCCGTTAGGAACAATCGAATGTTAGCTTTTGAACAAAACAAATCACTTCTTATTCAATTAATTCAAAATGAAAATAGCGCATTATTGAATTCATCAAATCCTGAAATGCAGCAACGAATTGAGCAACTTGCCACCGCCGTTGCAATGTCAGACTTTGTGCTAGAAGTCTTTAAAAAACAACCGCACTTTTTATTGCAATGTGTGCAACAAACGCTAGATTTGCCTAAGGGAGAAGATTATTCCGCACAACTTAATGCAGAATTGAATGAAAAAGCGCAAAGTGCGGTGAAAAATGACGAAAATTTATACCGCACTTTGCGCCAATTCCGTAACCGTGAAATGGCAAGATTAAGCATTTGCCAAAGCCTGAATATCGGCTCGGTGGAGCAAATTTTTGTGCGCCTTTCTCAATTAGCCGAAAGCCTGATTATTGGCGCACGTGATTGGCTATATCAGCAAGCTTGCCTTGAAATGGGCGTGCCAGTCGATGAACAAGGCAATGCACAGCAACTTTATATTTTGGGAATGGGCAAGTTGGGTGGTTTTGAACTCAATTTTTCCTCCGACATTGATTTGATTTTCACCTACCCAGCCAACGGTGAAACAGATATTACAGGCACGAACGCTCGCCGTTCAGTGGACAATCAAAAATTCTTCATTCGCCTTGGACAACGTTTGATTAACGCCCTCGACCAATTTACCCCCGACGGTTTTGTTTACCGCACAGATATGCGCCTACGCCCTTTTGGCGACAGTGGTGCATTGGCATTGAGCTTCAGCGCCATTGAAAGCTATTATCAGGAACAAGGGCGAGATTGGGAGCGTTATGCGATGATTAAAGGGCGCATTCTTGGCGCAGATCCGCACGACCCCAACGTAAATATTTTGCGCCAACTACTCCGCCCTTTTGTCTATCGTCGCTACATTGATTTCAGCGTTATTCAATCTTTGCGAGAAATGAAAAGCAAAATCGAACGTGAAGTACGTCGTCGTGGCTTGCTGGATAACATCAAACTCGGCGCTGGTGGTATTCGTGAAATTGAGTTTATCGTGCAAGTTTTCCAACTTATTCGTGGTGGGCGAGAAATTCGTTTGCAACAACCTGAATTACTGAAATTATTGCCTGAAATCGAAAAACTCGGCTTGCTCAGTGCAACACAATGTGATGATTTACGCCAAGCCTATTTATTTTTGCGCCGAGTGGAAAATGTGCTACAAGCCATTAACGACAAGCAAACCCAACTTTTACCTACAGAAGAAATTGACCGTCAACGATTAATCTTTGCTTGCACAAACTTCACCCAATTAGATCAACAAAATCAACTTGTTAATAAAAATTACCCAATACAAAACTGGGCGGATTTTTATGCTATTTTGCAACAACATCAGCAAAAAGTGCGGTGTGTTTTTGATCAATTAATTGGTGCAGAAAAAGATCCAAGTGAGCCACAACAAGAAAATGATTGGCAAGATTTTCTCGATATTGATGACAGCGAATTAGCGCCATTATTGCGTGAAAATAATATTCCCGATGAGCATTTTAATGAAATTGCCAACGTTCTCGCTCAGTTCCGCCACGAGCTAACACATCGTGCTATTGGACCTCGTGGGCAAGACACCTTAAATCAACTTTTACCGCAATTATTTAGCAAAATTTTTGCACACCCAGATTATTTAACGTTGCTACCACGAATGTTAAATATCGTGAAAAAAATCCTGACTCGCACCACGTATTTAGAATTGTTGTTAGAAAATCCACAAGTACTCACTCAACTATTCACCCTTTGCTCGCAGTCAAATATGATTGCGGAACAAGTGGCGCACCACCCGATTTTGCTTGATGAATTACTCGATCAAAAAAGCCTGCAAAATCCACCGCACTTTGAGCAATATCCAACGGAATTGCGCCAATATTTACTACGCTTACCGCCTGATGATGAAGAACAATTTATCGACGGCTTGCGCCAATTCAAACAAGCCACCTTGCTCCGAGTAGCTGCAGCGGATATTTTAGGTGCATTGCCGATTATGAAAGTGAGCGACCATTTAACTTATTTAGCCGAAGCCATTATTGAGCAAGTGGTAAATTTGGCGTGGCAACAAGTGAGCGCACGCTTTGGCACGCCTGCCCATTTAAGTCCTGATGAAAAAGGCTTTGTGGTAATTGGCTACGGCAAATTAGGTGGCATTGAATTGGGTTATAAATCCGATTTAGATTTAGTCTTTCTCTATGACGGCGAGCAAGGGCAAACTGTCGGCGGCAAAAAAAGCATCGACCATTTCCAATTTTATCTCAAGCTCGCCCAAAAAATCGTCAGCATTTTCAGTATGAACACCAGCGCAGGCGTATTATACGAGGTAGATCTTCGCCTACGCCCATCGGGAGATGCTGGGCTTTTATGCAACTCTTTTAGTGCATTTGAACAATATCAACAGCAAGAAGCGTGGACGTGGGAACATCAAGCCCTAGTGCGCTCCCGAGCAGTGTTTGGCGAAGAAAAATTACGCCAGCAATTCGATCAACTGCGTCAACGTATTTTAGCCAGCCCACGAGATCAGCAAAAATTAAAAACTGACGTGAGCGAAATGCGTGATAAAATGTATCAACATTTGGCATCGACAATGCCTGATCAATTCAATATTAAGACCGATCACGGCGGCATAACTGATATTGAATTTATTGCGCAATATTTGGTGCTTGCCAATGCGCCTGATAATCCTGACTTGGCTTATTGGTCGGATAATGTGCGAATTTTTGAGCTAATGATGGCAAATAATATCATTTCGCTAGATAATGCGGAGCAATTAAAATATTGTTATACCGAACTGCGCAACCGAATTCATCATTTGAATTTACTTGGTTTAGGCTCTGTCATCTCGGCAGACGAATACCACGAAGTGCGGTCATTTATTGACAAGATTTGGCGACAACTTTTTAACTAATTACGAAAACTATGGATACAATCGAAATTGAATTAGCGTATGCCCTGCCCACAGGCTATTTTCTGAAAAAATGGCAGGTTGAAGCAGGGACAACGGTGCAAGCGGCAATTTTGCAATCTGGCATTTTGCAACAATATACAGAAATTGATCTGCGTGAAAACAAGGTCGGGGTTTTCAGTCGCCCAGTAAAACTTACAGACAGCTTAAACCACGGCGACCGCATTGAAATTTATCGCCCTTTACTCGCTGATCCGAAAGAAATTCGCCGCAAACGTGCCGCTCAACAAACACAAGAACAAAAAGAAAAAGCAGAACAAGAAAAGGCGCAAAAACGCCAAAATGCCACGCTAGAAACTGAAAAGGAACAAGCAAATGACTAACTCATCTCAAACTACTTATTGTCTGCCGACGCACATCAGCCCCGAAGAATTTTTGCGTGATTATTGGCAGAAAAAACCACTAATTATTCGCAATGGCTTGCCCCAAATTATCGGGCAATTTGAGCCTGAAGATATTATCGAATTGGCACAAAATGAAGATGCTACCGCTCGCCTAGTAAAAACCTACACTGATGATAATTGGCAAGTGAGCCACAGTCCGTTAAGTGCAGAAGATTTTGAAAACCTGCCTGAACGCTGGTCGGTATTAGTGCAAAATTTAGAACAATGGTCCACTGAATTAGGCGAGCTTTGGAATGCGTTCGGCTTCATTCCACAATGGCAGCGAGATGACATTATGGTGTCTTTTGCCCCACAAGGCGGCTCTGTCGGCAAACACTATGACGAATATGACGTATTTTTAGTGCAAGGCTATGGACAACGTCGCTGGCAAGTGGGCAAATGGTGCGACCCAAGCACGGCATTCAAACCAAACCAACCAATCCGCATTTTCGACGATATGGGCGAATTAGTTATCGACGAAGTGATGAACCCTGGCGATATTCTTTACATTCCAGCCCGAATGGCACATTACGGCGTGGCAGAAAGTGATTGTCTCACCTTTTCCTTTGGCTTGCGTTACCCAAATTTAAACGATATTTTAGACAATGTTAGCAAAGGTTTCTGCCAACAAAATCCAGACCTAGACTTATCAGAATTCCACTTGCCTTTACGCCTAGCACAAACGCCACAAAAAACGGGTGCATTAGGGCAAACCGAAATTCAAGCGATCAAAGCACAATTTTTGCAAAAACTCACTCAATCTCCAGCATTCGACCAACTGTTCCAACAGGCACTCGCCGCCACGGTAACATCACGTCGCTATGAAATGTTGCTTTCAGACGAAATGGCAGATCCTGAAGAAATTTTAACCGCACTTCAAGACGGCGCAACCCTTGCACAAGATAACAACTGCAAACTCGCCTACCTAGAACAGCCTCAACTCCAAATTTACGCCAACGGCGAATGGCTAGACGAACTCAACGAAGCCGAGAAAACCATTTTAAAACACCTCGCCGACGGCAAAACCTTAGATCTCCCAACAATATTAGCACTAGTTCAAGACTCCATCGAAATGGACTTACTTCTCGACACAATCTGCAACTGGCTAGATGACGGCTGGGTGGTGATGGAATAAATCCCCTATTCCATTGTTTACAAAAATAAAACGGTCTATATGACCGTTTTATTTTTACTGTCCGTTATTTTCCTTAAACTCCAAATACTCCTCTAAATTTTCAATGGCATCTAAGCAGCGTTGATGGCGTTGTTTGGTTTGGGTGATTAAGGTTTGGATTGTTTGTTTTTGTTCTGCCGTTTGTACTAGGCTCAGTTGGTCTTTTTGCTCGTTTATTTTTTCGTTAAGGGCTTGTAATGCTTCATAATATTTGGCTAAGCGTTCTCTTGGCGGGAGTTTTTCAAGCTCTTGGCGTAATTGTTGGCGTTTAGTTAATTGTGGTGCTTGCGCACTTTGTGTTCTTGGTGTTCTTGGTGTGTTTAATATCGCTACGGCATCTTGCAAGGCTAAACATTGCGTTTGTAGCTTTTCACTGAAAAATGCGATTTGGGAGATGTCATCGGGTGCATAGCTTGAAAGCATTGTGAATGTTTGCTGAATTTCGTTCAAGTAGAAACTGACTTCTTGGAAATTTTCGCTAAATAACATTGGGTCGAATTTGGTGTAGAGCGTTTTTTCTTTTAAAGCCGAATAATCTTGTTCAAGTTGGGCGATGTATTGTGCCAACTGATTTAAAAGTGCGGTGTGATTTTTCATAGTTTTGACTAAAAAATTCCCTCCAGTAACGGAGGGAGTGTTGAATTATAAAGTCATTGCGGCAATCCAGCCGAAAATGATTAATGGGATATTGTAGTGCAAGAATGTTGGCACAACGCTGTCCCAAATGTGGTCGTGCTTGCCGTCCATATTCAAGCCTGATGTTGGACCAAGTGTCGAGTCAGATGCTGGAGAGCCTGCATCACCAAGTGCCGCCGCTACGCCGACAATAGAAACTGTGGCTAATGGCGAGAAGCCGACGGCGATACATAATGGCACGTAAATTGAGGCAATAATTGGTACGGTTGAGAATGATGAACCGATCCCCATTGTGATAAATAGCCCAACTAATAACATTAAGAAAGCAGCAAGCCCTTTGTTATTTTCTCCTAAGCCTTGGCTAAAGGTTTCCACTAATTGCGTTACACCGCCAGTTTCGTTAATCACGTTAGCAAAGCCAGATGCGGCAATCATTACGAAACCAATCATTGCCATTAAACGTAAGCCTTGTTGGAAAATATCGTTGCTTTCTTTTAAGCGGAAAATACCGCAAGCGCCGAAAATAATCAATCCTGCTAAACCGCCGATGATGGTTGAGCTGGTGAATAATTGTAAACCAAAGGTGATTACAATCGCTGCAAGGCTAACCCAAACGTGGAACGGTTTGATATTCGCAATGTGTTGTTCAATGTCGCTTGTGCTTGGCTCTGCCACAACATCTGCATATTCACGTGGTTTGCGGTAGCTGAAGAAAATAGCGATTAATAAGCCTAAAATCATTCCACTAACAGGAATTGACATTGCTAACGACACTTCAGCCACGTTGGTGTGAATGCCAAGATTTGCGCCAGCTTCGTTGATATTTTTTACTAAAATGCTTTCGATAAAGATTTTACCGAAGCCCACTGGCAATAGCATATAAGTTGCGGTTAAACCGAAAGTCAGCACGCAAGCAACCGCACGGCGGTCGAGTTTTAAGCGATTAAAAATGCTTAATAATGGTGGCACGACAATCGGGATAAAGGCGATATGAACTGGTAATAAGTTTTGTGATGAAATTGAGAAAGCGACTAGCACGGCTAAAATAAAATATTTAAAGCCAGCCACTGAGCCACCTGTTGGCGTTTTGCCGAGGCGTTTGATGACTTTATAAGCCAGTAAATCGGTGATGCCTGATTTAGAAATCGCAACGGCAAATGCGCCTAAAATAGCGTAGTTCATTGCCACTTCTGCACCGCCACCTAAGCCACTGGTAAAGGTTTCAATGGTTTTAGACAGACCTAAACCGCCTGTGAAACCAGCGGTTAGCGCAGAGATCACAAGCGCAATCACCACATTAACACGCAGCAAACTTAGGGCGAGCAAAACGACAATCGATATAACGACAGGGTTGGTTAGCATAAATTTTCCTTAGGTTTTATAGTGAATGTTTAAATTTACTCAAAAAAATAAATTTGTCTATATTTTTTGCTTAATTTTCAAAATGAGTTTAAAAATTAAGCAAAAATGCACCGCACTTTTGGATTGATCGTTGCGTTGATAATGCAAAAAGTGCGGTGGAAAATAGCGTTGTTTTTAGCTTTCATCTTCTAGCACAGGTAAATGCGGAAATCCGCCCAATTTTTTCAGATGATTGACCATATAACAAAATAAATCAGCAGTGCGTTCAGTATCGTATAGTGCCGAGTGCGCTTGTTTGCCGTCAAATGGAATTTTCGCCATTTGGCAGGCTTTCACCAGCACCGTTTGCCCAAACATTAAACCGCTTAAGGTTGATGTGTCGAACGCACTGAAAGGGTGAAATGGATTGCGTTTTACACCTGTTCTTTCGGCTGCTGCCATAATAAAACCTTGGTCGAATGCGGCATTGTGCGCAACGATAATTGAGCGTTGGCAGCCAGCGTCTTTTTGCCCACGGCGTACCATTTGGAACAGCCCTGTAATCGCATCAAGTTCAGAAATGGCGACCGCATTCCGTTCAGGATCGTCTAATTTAATGCCGTTAATTTTCATCGAATCAGGATTGATTAACGCACCTTCAAAGGGCTGAATGTGGCAATGGTAGGTTTGATCGGGCATCAGCCAACCTTGCTCGTCCATTTTGAGCGTGATCGCCGCCAATTCCAACAAGCCGTCAGTTTGGCTATTTAGCCCTGCGGTTTCCACGTCAATAATCACCGGATAATAGCCACGAAAACGGTTTTTTAATAAATGATAGTCTATTGCTTCTTCAGTCATAAAATAAAAGAGTGCGCCGAAACGCACTGAAAATTAAGAAATATTTAACCGCACTTTGAGTACGTTATTAGTTACCTAGCGCAGCTTTGGCGTGTTTATTTTCGATAAACTCGATTTTATAACCGTCGGGATCTTCAACAAAAGCGATAACCGTTGTGCCGCCTTTTACAGGACCTGCTTCTCGGGTTACTTTTCCGCCTGCTTTTTTCACTGCTTCGCAAGTGGCATAAATATCGTCTACACCAATAGCGATATGACCATAAGCCGTGCCAAGCTCATATTGCTCCACGCCCCAGTTATAGGTTAATTCTAATACCGCAGATTCATCTTCGTCGGCATAGCCTAAAAAGGCGAGAGAATATTTATATTCAGGATTTTCGCTGGTGCGCAATAAACGCATTTCTAAAACATCTTGATAGAATTTGATTGAGCGTTCAAGGTTTCCCACTCGTAACATCGTGTGTAAAATTCGCATTGTTCTTTCTCCAAAATAACTAAATAATGGCGGAATTATGCCACAAATTATGTCATAAAAAAACCACTTCGCTAGGAAGTGGTTAATTCATTATTCTTTAAATTCTCGCATAAATTCTTGTGCTTTTTCTACCATTTCTTTAGAACCAGCGAACAACGGCACACGTTGGTGCAGTTCGGTTGGTTTAATGTCTAAAATGCGCTGATAGCCATCGCTTGCCAACCCACCTGCTTGCTCGGCTAAAAATGCCATTGGATTGCCCTCGTAAAGTAAGCGTAATTTGCCATTTGGATAGGTGGTGGCATTCGGGTAAATGTAAATCCCGCCTTTGAGCATATTACGATGAAAATCAGACACCAAAGAGCCAATATAACGTGAAGTATATGGGCGTTGGGTGGCTTTATCTTCTTCTTGGCAATATTTAATGTATTTTTTCACGCCCATTGGGAATTTCAAATATTGCCCCTCGTTAATGGAATAAATTTTGCCACTTGGCGGAATTTGCAAGTTTTCGTGGGATAAACAAAATACGCCAAGAGACGGATCGTAAGTAAAACCATTCACACCGTTGCCTGTGGTATAAACCAACATTGTGGAAGAACCATAAACCACGTAGCCTGCCGCCACTTGTTTATGCCCCTCTTGCATAAAATCTTCCAACGTAACAGGCGTGCCAACAGGCGTTACTCGGCGATAAATCGAAAAAATTGTTCCCACAGACACGTTTACGTCAATATTTGATGAGCCGTCTAAAGGATCAGTCAAAATAATATAGCGTGCATTGCGCCCACGTTCGGTGTCAAATGCAACGAAAGTATCTTCTTCCTCCGAAGCAAAACCAGCGACTTCTTCACGAGCCATTAACGCACGTTTAAAGGTATTATTGGCGAACACATCAAGTTTCATTTGGCTTTCGCCTTGCACATTTTGATTGCCTGCTGCGCCCAAAATATCATTGGTTAAACCCGCCCGATTAATATCTCGGTGAATTACTTTCGCCACCAAGCGAATTGAAGACAAAATGCCTGTTAAAGCCCCTTTTGCATTGGGGTATTCCGCTTGTTTCTCAATGACAAATTCATCTAATGTTTTCATTTTAAATCCTGTATTATTCAATATGTTATAAAATAAGCAAAATTTGACCGCACTTTCTTGCTAGACGACGCAATCAACTTAGATTATGATAGCAACTTTGGTTTTTCATCAGTACGGCGAATATTCAATAATGTGATCTAGCGCACACATTTTCGTAACATTTGCGCAAATAAACAAACATTAAGAGCGAATAATGACAACAAAACATATTCATATTTTAGGCGTATGCGGTACGTTTATGGGCGGTGTGGCAATCATCGCAAAACAATTAGGCTATCACGTAACAGGCTCGGATACTAACGTTTATCCGCCAATGTCCACATTTTTAGCTCAAAGCGGCATTGAAATTGTGCCACACTTTGAGGTTTCACAGCTGCAGCCTGCGCCAGATATGGTTATCATTGGCAACGCAATGAAACGTGGTAATCCTTGTGTAGAATATGTGTTAGAAAATCAACTACCTTACACTTCAGGGCCACAATGGTTGCACGATCATTTATTGCGTGAACGCTGGGTTTTCGCCGTTTCAGGCACACACGGAAAAACCACCACCACAGGAATGCTCACTTGGATTTTAGAACAAAATGGACTAGAACCAGGCTTCTTAATTGGCGGAATTTCAGGGAATTTTGGCGTATCTTCACGCCTAGGTAACAGCAAATATTTTGTGATTGAAGCGGACGAATACGACACCGCATTTTTTGATAAACGCTCAAAATTCGTGCATTACAACCCAAAAACATTAATTATTAACAACATCGGCTTTGATCACGCAGACATCTTCGACGATCTGCACGCCATTCAACGCCAATTCCACCATTTAGTGCGTACAATGCCACAATCAGGCTTAGTGCTTTCAGTGGAAAACGAACAAAGTGTGAAAGAAACCCTAGAAATGGGCTGCTGGTCGGAAAAACAATATTTAGGCAAAGATCAAGAATGGCACGCCGAGCGCATTAGCCACGATTGTACGCATTTTGCCGTTTATCATCACGGCGAAAAAGCAGCTGAAGTGCGTTGGAATATCGTCGGACAACACAATATGCACAACGCCTTAATGGCGATTGCCGCAGCGCATCACGCAGGCATTTCAGTGGAAAATGCAGCAAAAGCACTTTCTAGCTTCATTAACGCCAAACGCCGTTTAGAAGTAAAAGGCGAAGTGAATAACATCACCGTTTACGACGATTTCGCTCACCATCCCGCTGAAATTCAAGCCACATTAACCGCACTTCGAGATAAAGTCGGCGGCGGCGTGCGCATTTTAGCCGTGCTAGAACCACGCTCCAACACAATGAAAATGGGCCACCACAAAGACGAAATCGCCCCTGCTCTCGTTCGTGCAGACAACGTCTTTTTGCTCCAACCCGACAATATTCCGTGGGAAGTTGCCGAAATCGCCGCGCACTGCGTCCAACCTGTCAAATGGGCAGCCGACGTAGATAAACTCGTCGATTTCATCACCGCAGAAGCCCAACCAAGCGATCACATTCTGGTAATGTCCAACGGCAGCTTCGGTGGCATTCACCAAAAATTATTAACTAAACTCGCCGAATAAAACTCAATAAAAACCCACCGCACTTTGTATCAATTTAATGAAAAATTGAGAAAAGTGCGGTGGGTTTTGTTTAAGAATTGGTTAATCCCTCGTATTTTCAATATTTACCCCTCCCCCAATCTCTGCTACAATCCCAATCCTAATTGAAATTCATTCTCAATTAACTTTTTTTAGTTGAAGTTTAATAGGAAAAAATATGCCAGCGTTATTTGATTTTTTGAAGGATTATAGTGACTATCTCATCATTGGTTTGCTTTGTGTAATGAGCTTTATTATGGTTTGGTTTGTGATTGAACGTTATATTTTTCTCGGGCGTGTGAAAGTGTCGAGTTATAGCAATATTCATTCTTTAGATATTGATTTAAATCGTCATTTAACCATTATCTCAACCATTGGGGCGAATGCACCTTATGTGGGGTTATTGGGCACGGTGATTGGGATTTTGTTGACGTTTTATGATTTGGGTAATTCCGCTGGTGATATTGATGCGGCGGCGATTATGTTACATCTTTCTTTGGCGTTGAAAGCAACGGCGGTGGGGATTTTAGTCGCTATTCCGTCGATGGTGTTTTACAGTGCACTTGGGCGTAAAGTAGAAGTCAATCGCTTGAAATGGAAAGCCTTAAATAGCGAGAAAAATGTCGGTGCATAACCGCTGCAATAAGAAAAATAACCCAAAAGTGCGGTGAAAAAATGAAGAAATTTGACGAAATTAATATTATTCCTTTCATTGATATTATGCTGGTTTTGTTGGCGATTGTGCTGATCACGGCATCGTTTATTTCACAAGGAAAAATTCAAGTGAACGTGCCGAAAGCGTCACAAACTGTGGCGTTTAAGTCGGACGATTTAGCCAAATTATTGACGGTTACGGAAAAAGGCGAAGTGTTTTTTAACGATAAGCCCATTTCAGCAGAAGCCTTAGAAAAAGAAGTGGCGAGCTGGGATAAAACGCAGAAAGTTACGCTTAAAGTTGATGCTAAATCGTCGTTTCAGGATTTTGTGTCGATCACTGATTTAATGGCGAAAAATAAGATCAGCAATGTCGCGATTGTAACGATGAAAGAAAAAGGCAGGTAGAATGAAGAAATATTCTTGGCTGGGTTTTGTAGGATCATTATTGCTCCACGTCGGTGTGGCAAGTGCGGTGATTTTTGCCTTTGAAAATGATGATAGTGCGAATGGTCAGCAAGCACAAGTGCTAGACAATCACATCGCAATGCAGATGTTAATGGCAACCACGATGGTGGAAACTGCCCCTGAAACGCCACCTGAGCCAACGCCTGCGATTGAGCCTGAACCTGAGAAAAAAGAAATCGTGGCAGATCCGACCTTAAAACCGAAAATCGAGAAAGTAAAACCCGAAAAAATCGTCGAAAAACCGAAAGTAGAAAAAGTTAAACCCGCAAAAGAAAAGCCAAAAATGGCAAAAATCGAAAAAAGTGCGGTGAAAAAAACGGACGCTTTGGCTAAAAATGCGGTAAAAAACGAGGTGAAAGCCGATAAAATCACGGCTGGAACGGCTTCAGTGAATTCTCAAGCGACGGCGGTTGCGAATAAGGTAACAACGACGAACCCGAATTTGGCGGGCAATGGGGCAAGTGCGTCAGAAATTAGCGCTTATAAAACTGCCTTACGGCGTGAAATTGAACGCCATAAGCGTTATCCGCAACGGGCTAAAATGATGCGTAAGCAAGGCGTGGTTAGCATTCGTTTTAATTTAGCGGCTGACGGCAAAATTAGCGGCGCAAGCGTGGTGAATTCATCAGGTGCTGAAGATTTAGATAATGCGGCATTATTGGCGGTGCAAAGTGCCAAATCCATCGGTGCTCGCCCTACTGGAATGGACGCAGTGCTTAGCGTGCCAGTGCAGTTTAGAATTCAGTAATTAAAACGTTAAAAATGCAAAAGTGCGGTGATTTTCACCGCACTTTTCTTCTTCCAACCACCATTATGCCTGATTTCTGTGGTAAAGAAAGCCTTTTTTCTTGGTTTTTCGATGAAGATCACAGTTTTGTAAATTTTTATTAAATTTACCAATAAAGTGCTTGAAAAATTGGGGGGAAGGGCATATTTTGTAATTAAAGTAAAACCAAGAGTAATTTACTCACAAGCAAAAGAGGTAACAGCTATGACACTTAATATCGCAAGCAAACAAATGGACATTACTCCAGCAATTCGTGCTCACATTGAGGATAGATTAGCCAAGCTAGAAAAATGGCAGACCCAGCTCATTAACCCCCATTTTGTACTAAGTAAAATTCCTCAGGGATTTTCTGTTGAAGCCACTATCGGCACGCCAAATGGTAATTTATTTGCTAGTGCGGAAGCCGATGATATGTATAAAGCCATTAATGAGGTCGAAGTTAAACTCGAAAAACAATTAAATAAACTTCAGCACAAAGGCGAAGCTCGCCGTGCAGATGAGCGTTTGAAAGATTCTTTTGAATAAAACTTATGTTATTTAATAACGATCCCTTTAATGAAAAATTAAAGGGATTTTTTTCGCTAAAAATATTTAAATGTTAATTTTTTGTTAAGTATAAATTAATTCATTGTTAATCTAATAGCTTGGTTTTAATGATAAATTTGATTTAACTCAAATTGGTTAAAGATTGTAATGAAATCGACTTGATTTGGGTCAAAATTAGTTGAAATCATCAAATTTTTTGATAAAATTTCTTGCATAAATTAACGATTTAAAAATAAATAAACAGCCAAATGGAGGCATTTTATGATTAAAGGTATTCAAATTACTCAAGCAGCGAATGACAATTTATTAAATTCATTCTGGTTATTAGACAGCGATAAAGGTGAAGCACGTTGTTTATGTGCGAAAGGCGATTTTGCAGAAGACCAAGTGGTTGCGGTGAGCGAACTAGGTCAAATCGAATATCGTGAGTTGCCAGTTGATGTTGCTCCGACAGTGAAAGTGGAAGGTGGTCAGCATTTAAACGTGAATGTTTTACGTCGTGAAACTTTAGAAGATGCGGTGAACAATCCAGATAAATATCCGCAATTAACTATTCGTGTGTCAGGTTATGCAGTGCGTTTTAACTCATTAACACCAGAACAACAACGTGATGTAATTACACGTACTTTCACTGAGTCAATGTAATTTGTTGTGATTTAAACAATGATGAACACCCCATTCCTTTGGATTGGGGTGTTTTATTTTGCGAAAACTTCAGCTTTTTTAACCGCACTTATGGCGTAGGTTGCACATTTCAGGTAAAATTCCCCGATTATATTTTTAGCTCACAACGGTTATATTTTTTATTTTATGCAGAATATTCGTAATTTTTCTATTATTGCCCATATTGACCACGGGAAATCAACCCTTTCGGATCGTTTAATTCAAACTTGCGGTGGACTTTCCGACCGTGAAATGGCGGCACAAGTGCTTGATTCTATGGATCTTGAACGTGAACGTGGGATCACGATTAAAGCACAAAGTGTAACGTTAAATTATAAAGCCAAAGATGGCGAAACTTATCAGTTGAATTTTATCGATACACCAGGACACGTTGACTTTTCTTATGAAGTTTCTCGTTCATTAGCCGCTTGCGAGGGCGCATTGTTGGTGGTGGACGCAGGTCAAGGCGTGGAAGCTCAAACCTTAGCTAACTGCTATACGGCGATTGAAATGAATTTGGAAGTCGTGCCAATTTTAAACAAAATCGACTTGCCAGCAGCAGAGCCTGAGCGTGTTGCCGAAGAAATTGAAGATATTGTGGGTATTGATGCGATTGAAGCGGTACGTTGTTCAGCAAAAACAGGCGTGGGCATTGAAGATGTGCTTGAAGACATCGTGAAGAAAATCCCAGCACCAGAGGGCGATCCAAATGCGCCATTACAAGCCTTGATTATCGACTCTTGGTTCGATAATTATTTAGGCGTTGTTTCTCTTGTGCGTGTGAAAAATGGTTCAATCAAAAAAGGCGACAAAATTAAGGTGATGAGTACAGGACAGGCTTATAACGTTGATCGTCTTGGTATTTTCACGCCAAAACAAGTCGATACGACCGAACTTAAAACAGGCGAAGTAGGTTGGGTGGTTTGTGCGATTAAAGATATTTTAGGTGCGCCAGTGGGCGATACCTTAACTCATCAGCATAATGCCGCAACCGAAGTATTACCAGGTTTTAAAAAGGTAAAACCGCAAGTTTATGCAGGTTTATTCCCGATTAGTTCAGACGATTATGAAGCCTTTCGTGATGCCTTAGGCAAATTAAGCCTAAACGATGCATCGCTTTTCTATGAGCCAGAAAATTCAACCGCACTTGGCTTTGGTTTCCGCTGTGGTTTCTTGGGGCTGCTGCATATGGAGATCATTCAAGAGCGTTTAGAGCGTGAATATGATCTTGATTTAATTACTACTGCTCCAACCGTAGTTTATGAAGTTGAACTCACCAATGGCGAAGTTGTCTATGTTGATAGCCCATCGAAATTGCCTGCACTAAACAATATTGCAGATATTCGTGAGCCGATTGCAGAATGTAATATGCTTGTGCCGCAAGATTATTTGGGCAACGTGATTACCCTTTGTGTAGAAAAACGTGGCGTGCAAACCAATATGGTGTATCACGGCAATCAAATTGCTTTAACTTACGAAATTCCAATGGGTGAAGTGGTGTTAGATTTCTTCGACCGTTTGAAATCCACTTCTCGTGGTTATGCGTCGTTAGATTATGGTTTCAAACGTTTCCAATCTGCCGATATGGTGCGTGTGGACATTATGATTAATAGTGAACGAGTTGATGCCTTGGCGTTGATCGTGCATAAAGATAATGCGCCGTATCGTGGGCGTGAATTAGTGGAAAAAATGAAAGAATTAATTCCACGCCAACAATTTGATATTGCTATTCAAGCCGCTATTGGCAACCATATTATTGCTCGTTCTACGGTGAAACAATTACGTAAAAACGTATTAGCAAAATGTTATGGTGGGGACGTTAGCCGTAAGAAAAAATTGTTGCAAAAACAAAAAGAAGGTAAAAAACGTATGAAACAATTAGGTAACGTTGAAGTGCCGCAAGAAGCGTTTTTAGCGATTTTACACGTTGGCAAAGATAAGTAAGATAAGGAAAGCTATGTCAAAACTTTTTCTCCCAATTTTATTAGCCGTGGGATTTGGCGTTTGGAAATTATTAGATCATTTGCAATTACCTAATACATTTTCAATTTTATTGATTTTATTCACCGCACTTTCAGGCGTGTTATGGTGCTATCATCGCTTTGCCGTGTTGCCGAAACGCCAACGACAAATTACTCGTGCCGAACAACGTAGCGGACAAGAGTTGAGCGAAGAAGAAAAACGCCAAATTGAGCCTATTGGCGAGGGTGAAGAATTTATCGCTTCACTTTTCCCTGTGTTGGCATTTGTGTTAATTTTGCGTTCATTTGTGTTTGAGCCATTCCAAATTCCATCGCAATCAATGGAGCCAACCTTGCGTGTCGGCGATTTTATTGTGGTAGAAAAATATGCTTATGGCATTAAAGATCCTGTATTCCAGAATACTTTGGTTGAAACAGGCAAAGTGCAACGTGGCGATGTGGTTGTGTTTAAAGCACCGCCAGCACCGAGCATTGATTACATTAAACGTGTCGTGGGTATCGGTGGCGACCGAGTGATTTATAATGAAATTGAGCGTAAATTAACCATTGTTTATGGTAATCAAGGTCAACCTTGTAGCGAAAATTGCACAAGTAAAGAATTTAGTTATAGCGAAGCACAAGTCAACGATGAATTTAGAGCCATTATCGGCAAAAATCCTGATGGCAGCTTTATTTATGGACCAAGTATGCTTGAGCTAACAGAAACGGGTGATGTGAGCCATAAAATCCACTGGTTCCCAGAACCAATTTCAGAAGGTTATCGCTATAAAGATTACGAAAAACAAGAATATTATGTTACCGAATGGGTTGTGCCAGCAGGGCAATATTTTATGATGGGCGATAACCGCAATATGAGCGAAGATAGCCGTTTCTGGGGTTTTGTACCTGAAAAAAATATTGTCGGCAAGGCGACTTATATTTGGTTAAGTTTAGATAAAAAACCGAACGAATGGCCTACGGGAATTCGTACTGAACGTGTATTTACAAAAATACAATAATATGAATAACTTAGATAGATTACAACGTAAGATTGGTTATGAATTTAACCATATTACGTTGTTAAAACAAGCCCTTACGCACCGAAGTGCAGCCAAAATTCATAATGAACGCTTAGAGTTTTTAGGCGATGCTATTTTGAATTTAACCATTGCCGAAGCCTTGTATCAGCAATTCCCGAAATGTAATGAGGGGGAATTAAGCCGAATGAGAGCAACATTGGTGCGTGAACAAACCCTTGCTGAACTGGCAAGAGATTTTGGGCTGGGCGATTATATGGCGCTTGGCGCTGGCGAGCTCAAAAGTGGCGGTTTCCGTCGAGCATCAATTTTGGCGGATTGTGTAGAAGCAATTATTGGTGCGATGTCGCTAGATAGTAGCTTGCCAGTGGCGATGGACGTGGTGAGAAACTGGTATCAAACCTTGCTGGCTGAAATTAAACCTGGCGAAAATCAAAAAGATCCTAAAACTCGCTTGCAAGAATATTTGCAAAGTAAACGCTTGGATTTGCCCACTTATAATGTAACCAAAATTCAAGGGGAAGCCCATTGCCAAACCTTTACGGTGGAATGTAATGTGCCAAATTTAGACCGCACTTTTGTCGGCGTTGCAGGCAGTCGTCGCAAAGCCGAGCAATCGGCGGCAGAACAAATGTTAAAAGAATTGGATATTACCTAATGACAGATGAAATAGTAGAACAAAACGAATTACAACCAACCGATGCAACGCAAACCGAAACTTACTGCGGATTTATTGCTATCGTAGGTCGCCCAAATGTGGGGAAATCGACCCTATTAAACAAAATTTTAGGGCAAAAAATTTCCATTACCTCACGCAAAGCACAAACCACACGCCACCGCATCGTCGGCATTCACACTGAAAATGAATATCAAGCCGTTTATGTGGACACCCCGGGGCTACACATTGAAGAAAAACGTGCGATCAATCGCTTAATGAACAAAGCCGCCAGCAGTGCTATTGGTGATGTTGATTTAATCATTTTCGTTGTGGACGGCACACATTGGAATGAAGACGATGAGATGGTGTTAAACAAGCTACGCCAAGCCAAAGCCCCTGTGGTATTAGCGATTAACAAAATCGACAACGTAAAAAATAAAGATGAGCTGTTACCATTTATCACAGAGTTGAGTGCGAAATTCGATTTTAAAGACATCGTGCCAATTTCCGCGCAACGTGGTAATAACGTGCATAATTTACAAAAAATTGTACGTAATTCCTTGAAAAAAGGCATTCATCATTTCCCTGAAGAATATGTTACAGATCGCTCACAACGCTTTATGGCATCAGAAATTATTCGTGAAAAATTAATGCGTTTTATGGGGGAAGAATTACCTTATTCCGTGACTGTCGAAATTGAACAATTCAAACTGAACGAACGTGGCACTTATGAAATTAATGGCTTAATTTTAGTTGAACGTGATGGACAGAAAAAAATGGTCATCGGTCAAGGCGGTCAAAAAATTAAAGTCATCGGCACTGAAGCCCGTCAAGATATGGAACGCCTTTTCGACAATAAAGTCCATTTAGAACTTTGGGTCAAAGTAAAATCCGGCTGGGCAGACGACGAACGCGCCTTACGCAGCTTGGGTTATATGGAAGATTATTAATTGTGAATAAAAATGCGGTGTAAAATTTGTTAGTTTTACACCGCACTTTTGTTTTGGTATGGTAGACAAATTAGTTGGCACTTTCTAGACAATAGCCGCTATTGGGCAAAACAGTTGTTAATATTAAATTTCTTCATATATTACCACATGTAATGGTCTAACTTTCTGCAACAATTCAAAGACAGTTTTTATACACTCTTGACCAAACAGAAAGGAAACATTATGCCAAATCTCTATACCCCAGAATTCAAATTAAAATGTGTTAATTTGATATTGAAAGAAAATCGAACAACGGAGCAAGTGAGTAAAATGATGAGTGTCAGTTGTTCGGCATTGCGGCGTTGGAAATCACAGTATCGTCAGGAGCAACAAGGTATCACACCCAAAGCGCCCGCGATTAGTGCAGAGCAGCTTGAAATTTAACAATTTCGCGCTGCAAATGAACAACTTCGTAGTGATAATACTTTACTAAAAAAGGTTTCTGCCTTCTTGCTCGAGAAGTCGTAAAACCACATTTACAGCATCTCAGCCAGGAAGGTATTTCCCCCATTCAGCTTACTCATTGCTTTAATGTTAGTTGTAGTTCGTGCTATCGTTGGCGTAAAGTGTGGTGTAATTTTTCATTATTTTCTCAGCAAGAGAAATTAGTTAAGCAATTCTGGCAAAGCAAAGAAAGTTATGGTACAAGACGGCTTGCACGAGCATTAAAAATAGGTCGATTTAAGGTACGAAAAATGATGGATAAACTGGTATTAAAACCCCGTTATCCTAAGCCTAAATTTGTACAATGTAAGCGAGCATCGTTTGCAGATAACCATTTAAATCAAGCATTTAATGTTTTAGAGCCAAATACCGTGTGGGTGGGAGATATTACTTATATTTATACTCAACAAAGCTGGCTTTATCTCGCTGTTGTAATTGATTTATTTTCTAGAAAAATCATTGGCTGGAGTTGTTCAGAGCAGCCTAATACGGCGCTGTGTGAGCATGCTTCAAAAACAGCGTTAAAATGCCGAAAGCCTGCAGATGGGCTATTATTCCATAGTGATCTTGGTGTACAATGTAGTAGCCATATATTTCGCCAATGTCTTGCAGAATTTAATATTATTCACAGCCAAAGCCGAGCAGGTAAATGTACGGATAATGCGGTAATGGAACATTTTTTTCGCAGTTTAAAAACAGAAAAATTAAACGGTAAGCGCTATCGTACGCAAACAGAGGCAATGCTAGATATTACAGAATACGTTTAGGATTTTTACAATCCTAAACGACTTCATTCCACTTTAGGTTATCGCTCACCGATAACCTTTGAGTGGGAACAATGTCAATTAATAACTTAATTCTGTCTTTTGAGTGTTGCAGAAAAGTGAACCATTACATATTTATTATTTCATATACAATGGACTTTTATAAGTTTAGCTACATTTTGCGCCGTAGAAACTAAATTTTTAGATCCATTCTTTAATGCTTCACTTAAAGAATCTATTCTACGTAAAATAGGGAATACTGCATCAATTCCGTGCTGATAAACAACTTCATAATCGTCTTCGAGGCATCCAACTATTGCAATTACAGGCTTATTCAATGACTTAGCCGCTTGTGCAATCCCTATCGGCGTCTTGCCTTGAATACTCTGAGAGTCCATTCTCCCTTCACCTGTGATAATTAAATCAGCGTCTTTAATTTGCTCCAAAAAATTCACCGCTTGAATGACGATTTGTATCCCAGGTTGCAATTTAACCTTCGGCAATAACATTAGCCCAGCACCAATTCCGCCACCAGCGCCAGAGCCTGGAATAGAGGCAATATCTAACGTTAAATCCTGTTTAACCACCTGAGAAAAATGCCATAGATTTCTATCTAGCTGCTGAGCGATATTGCCATCAGCTCCTTTTTGCGGACCAAAAATAAAAGAAGCTCCCTGCTCACCACATAATATGTTAGCCACATCACAAGCGACTTGAATTGTGGTGTGCCATAAACGAGCATCTAATAAGCTCAAATCAATTTTATCTAATTTGAGCAGATTTTTTCCGCCGAAGGGAATTTGACTCCCTGTATTATCTAATAATTTCGCCCCCAACGCTTGCAACATACCAGCACCGCCATCATTTGTCGCACTTCCCCCGATCCCCAAAATAATATTTTTAACACCGAGATCGAGTGCGGCTTTGATTAATTCACCAGTACCAAAACTGGTCGTATTTAAAGGATTGCGTAATTCGTAAGGAACCAAATGTAGCCCTGAAGCGGCCGCCATTTCAATAATTGCGGTTTGTTTATCACCTGAAATTCCTAAAAAACCTTTTGTTTGATTGCCTAAAGGCGCTGTCACATCCACATAAACAAGTTCCCCAGTTAAAGAATCAATTAACGATTGAGTCGTCCCTTCTCCACCATCTGCCATCGGAATTTTAATGTAATCAGCTTCAGGAAAGACCTTTTTAAAGCCACATTCTATCGCTTCAGCCACTTCCCTCGCCGTCAAACTTTCTTTAAAAAAATCAGGTGCAATCACAATTTTCATAATAAGATATCCGCCATATTATAAGTTAATCACAGCGTTCAAATAAAACAGCAATTCCTTGCCCACCACCTACGCACATCGCGGCAATACCTCTTTTTAATTGGCGTCGTTTGAGTTCGTACATAAGTTTTACACTAATAATCGTGCCACTCGCTCCCACTGGATGCCCTAATGCAATCGCTCCGCCATTAACATTTATTTTGTTTTCGTCTAGCTTTAAATCTCGAATTACGGCATAGGCTTGAGAAGCAAATGCTTCATTTAACTCAATTAAATCTATGTCATCCAAGGTCAACTGGTATTTGCTAAGCAATTTTTCTATGGCAAATTTTGGAGCATACCCCATCAACTCAGGTTCATTACCAGCGATAGCGTAGCCTACAATTTTCATCATGGGATCTAAGTTGAGTTCTTTTGCTTTGTCCATACTCATCATCACAACCGCTGCTGCACCATCATTAATCCCCGATGAATTAGCTGCTGTAACAGTACCATTCTCTTTGAATACGGTTTTGAGCTTGGCTAATTTTTCAATAGAAATATCTTCGCGAACATGTTCATCTTGAGTGAAGAAATTAATATTTCCTTTTTTATCTCTTAATTGAATAGGTAAGATTTGTTCTTGGAAAATGCCGCTATTTATTGCATTAATCGCTTTTTGCTGGCTTTCCAATGCAAAATGATCTTGTTCTTCTCGACTAACATGATATTTTTCAGCAACATTTTCTGCCGTAACACCATTATGATATGGCCCACCTGGCCAAGTTAAGATACTTAATAAACCATCTTCTAACTCTGCATGTCCCATTTTGTAGCCATAACGACAACCGCGGTTATAATAAGGCAAATTTGACATATTTTCTGTGCCACAAGCCACAACAATCTCTGCATTATCTGTTTGGATTTCCAACATCCCATCAACAATAGCCTGTAATCCAGAACCACATTGCCGATTAACAGAATATGCCGTTGTTTCTTGTGGCAAACCAGCATTCAAAGACACCATTCGAGCAATAAATCCATTTTCAGCAATTTGCCCCACATTTCCAACAATGACTTCATCCACTAATGATTTATCAATATTTGCCCGAAAGACCGCTTCTTTGACAACTGTTGTACCTAAATCAATTGCAGAAACATCCTTTAAACTACCGCCAAATTTTCCTATTGCCGTGCGAACCCCTGACACAATAACAACATCTTTTAATTTATTCATACAAGCCTCCAGTTTATTTTTTACAATACCATTCCACCGCCAACATTAATGACTTCAGCAGTAATATATGAAGCTTCATCAGAAGCCAAAAAAGCGACAAGATTGCCAACATCAGAAGCTTTTCCAGCTTTACCCGCTGGAATTTTACTTATCATTAAGTTCCAATTATCTTCAGATAGTGCTTTTGTCATATCTGTCTTAATAAAGCCTGGGCAAATCGCATTACAAGTAATATTTTTTCTCGCATTTTCTCTTGCTATTGTTTTTGTTAAGCCAACAACACCTGCTTTTGCAGCTGCATAGTTTGCTTGCCCAAAATTACCCAACCAACTCGCAGAAGAAATATTAATTATTCGCCCATAATTTTGCTCTCGCATAATTTGTATCGCTTTTCTGGAACTATAAAAAACACTTGTTAAATCAACTTGCAATACCACATTCCATTGCTCGGTTGTCATTTTATGCAACGTAGAATCTCGATTAATACCTGCATTATTGACTAAAATATCTAATCGACCATATTGAAACACGATTTCATCCAACAATGTATTAACGGATAATTCATCACTCACATTACAAACTTTAGCGATAGCTTGATAACCCAAACTATTAAATTCTTGAACTGTTTTTTCAAGTTCATTTTCAATAATATCTGTAAGAATAACGACCGCACCTTTCTCACATAATTTTTGAGCAATCCCTTTTCCTAAACCTCTAGCAGCTCCTGTCACAATGGCAATTTTATTATTCAACATTTATTTTTCCTCCATTTTTAATAATATTTCCAAGACCAAAAGGTTGATCAATAAACAATCTATGATCCATTACTTTTAAGTCCTGACTTATAATCGGTTCAAAATCCATTAAATTTAGAATATCTTTTTCTAAATCAATTCCAGGTGCGATTTCTATGAGTACAACGCCTTCTCTCTCTAATTTAAATACCGCTCGTTCAGTAGCAATATAAACTTGTTGCCCTTTATTTCTAGCTAACTCTCCATTAAATGAAATTTGGGAAACTTTTTTAACCATTTTTCTAATCATTCCTTCACGAATAATTGAGAGTTTTCCATCAGAACATACAATATCCAACCCTTTGGCTGTAAATTGAGATAAGAAAATTATTTTTTTCGCATTTTGCGTAATATCAATAAATCCCCCAGCTCCAGTGCATCTGTCTCCCATTTTAGTCGAATTTACATTACCTGACTCATCAAGTTCTCCTAATCCCATAAATGTGACATCAATTCCAACCCCATTGTAATAATCCATTTGTTCATGATGTGTGATCATTGCATCTAAATTTTGACCAATACCAAAATCAACTCCGCCTGCTTGAATGCCACCATAAATACCAGATTCAACTGTTACCATAATATCTTTTGATAATTTCTCTTCTTGTAATATTTTTCCGATGACATCATTAGGGATCCCTGTTCCTAAATTAATAACATCTCCAATATTTAAGTATCGGCTGCCAATTCGCCCTATTAACTTTCGAATATCTAATGGTGATATATTTATTTTTTTCTCCGGAACAATAAGATCTCCAGAATAAGATGGATCGTAAAACCAAGATGATGTTTGTCGATGATCTCGCAGCGGATCTTCGGATATAACTATCGCATCTACAAAATTTCCAGGGACAACAATACTTTTAGGATGTAATGCTCCTGCTTTAGCAACTCGTTTGACTTGAACAATAACTTTGCCACCATATCTTTTCGTCGCCAAAACTGCAGGTAAAATTTCTAATTTCATCGCCTCATCTTCAGTTGAAATATTTCCATTTTCATCTGCTGTTGTTCCCCTAACAATACAAACATCTAAAGGTATAGGCTTATAATGAATATATTCTTCCCCATCTACTGTGATAATGTTCGTAATATCTGGCATTAATTTTGTACGCTCATTCATTTTCCCCCCTTCAATACGAGGATCGATGAATGTTCCAAGACCAACTTTGCTGAATTTACCTGGCGACGCACACGCCATTTCACGATATAAATGAGCAATTTGGCCTTGTGGTAAACAATATGCAATAACTTTATTTTTCGAAATCAATTCCATCCATTTAGGTTGTAGCCCCCAATGTGATCCAATAATTTTGGTCACAAAACCTTCATGAGCATAATGTTGTAATCCATCTTTTCTATCGCTTTGCCCTGCTGAGTGAACTAAGGTTAAATTATTTGGACTACCAGTAGATAGAAAGCGATGCTCTAATGCTTTTAAAAAACTTTCACAGGCACCAGATAATGTCATTCCTACACTACAAATTGTTTGATTATCTTGAATAAGATTTGCTGCTTCATTGGCATTCATAAATTTAAAACTCATACATCCCCCGATTTATAATTTATTCACTAATTCTCTTAAAAACTTCTTATCTATTTTGTTATTCTTTGTTTTTATAATCTCTGGTATAAAGTAATAATTTACTGGATGTTTAAATTTTGCCAGTCTAGTAGCCAAAAAGTGCTTTATTTTATCTTTTTCAATACATAAGCCATCTACGGTTGAAATAAATGCCACGGGAACTTCACCATAAACAAGATCTTTTTTTGCTACAACTGCAATTTCTTTGACATTTTCTAAACTAGATAAACTATTTTCCACTTCTAAACAAAAGATCTTCTCTCCCCCTTTGTTCACAATATCCTTCAGCCGATCTTTTATAAATACAAATCCTTCACTATCAATGTAACCAATATCTCCAGTTCTAACAAAACCATCTTGATCAATTAATTTTGATGAAAAAGGTATATATTGAGATGTTACATTAGTCCCCCTAATCGCTAACTCACCAACCCTATCGCAGCCTAAATCATTAAATTTATCATCAATAACTCTTATTTCAAATCCAGGGATAGCAACGCCTGAAGAGCAAGACTTTTGATGACCATATGCATCAATAGGGAAAATTGCACCAGGTGAAGAACTTTCTGTTAATCCATAAATAATTCTAATACTTGAATTTAGCATTATCGTTTTCAATGTTTCTATATCACAAGTTGATAACATACTGGAACCACAGGCAACAATCCTGATACTTGATAAAATATTACCCTTAGCTTCATCAATCACTTTTTTAAATACCGTTGGAGAAGCATGGAAATAGGTAATACCATCTCTGATTAAATTGGACAATAAATCCTTTATATTAAATTTTTGATGTAAATAAACAGCCCCGCCTGCAGACATCATTGAACATAAAATACCGATAATACCTGTAATATTATAAATAGGTGTTGCTAAAACTGTTTTATCAGACGAAGTTAAACTAAATATAGCTCGGTATGATTCTATTGCATGAATCAAATTGAAATTTTTCAAAACAATAGCTTTTGACATTGAAGTCGTACCTGATGTAAACATAATTACTGCATCTTTTTCTAACTCCTGTGTATTAATCATTTTGTTTTTATTAAAATCACTCCCCCCCTGAATTAATGATGGAGATAACAAATCATCTATATCAATAATATTTAAATTATCTCTATTTAACTTATCGAACAATGAAGATTCAGTAATAATCAAATCAACTTCAACCACATCAAGCAAACCTGCAATTTCTGCCGCGTTATATTTTGTTGGATATAAAACAGCCACCCATCCTAATTTATTAATTGCCAGTAACATCGCCAAATAATTCGATGAACTTTCAAGGAGAACACCAACTTTTAGGCTATTTTTATGGTTTGAATATTTAGACAAATTTAAAGAAATAGTATCTATAATATTATTTACATCCTTATATTTTAGGACATTTTCAGTTTTATACTCTATGATAAACTCATTTTCTGAATAAGATTGATAAGACTGACAAAAACATTCATAAAGAGTGTTATAGCCATTGAATAGAAGCTTATATTTTTTATTCATTAACTTCACATCAATTAATTTCTGGTTAATATCATCCCAATACATACCGCCTCCTACTCTTCAGTTAAGGTACTCAAAATTTCCATGTAGTCATCTAACTCAAATATATCTTTTACTGATGATATTGTCGCTATAATTATTCTCCTTGTTGTTTTCGAAAAGTAAATTGCCTGTATTGACTTTACCATTTCTCTCTTTCTAAATACCCCAAGAATAGAATGATTTGCATAAATTTCTGTATTGAGGAAGCACAAATTTTCCCCTTTAACATTTTCTTTCTCAAAGAAATCTAAAAGGCGATATATCTCTTTCCCTTTGCTTTTTCTTTCTTTTTCCAAAAAAGTTTCTTTTAATTCAGAAATGTAATCATTTGGCGTAATATCATCTTTCATTAAAGCCCATCTTAAAGATAATGATAGTTCACTCTTTAAGTTATCTACTTTAATTTCTCCCTCATTAAACTCAAATTTTGAGGCGGGGTTAATCATTACACTCCATTCAATTGGGTGAAAAATTTTCACTCCATAAATGCTTAATTCACACAAATCATTCATATTTTAGCTCTTATCGAGAATTTAACTTGGTTAAAGTGCGATCAACACTAGAAGATACTTCACTACCTGAATAAATAATAGATTCAATTCTAGTGATATATTTCGTTACAATTTCATCTGGTACTTTAGTGACCATACTTACACCGTAATACAATGAACTATTAATTAAAAGAGCCCAAATAATCGGAGAAAAACCTAAAGGAGATTTGATGAAGAAAGTAAATAAAATAGTAATAATCAAACCAGATACTGTTCCAGCCCACGCACCTTCTTTAGTTCCTTTTTTCCAGAATAATCCCCCTAATGTTGCTGGTAAGATTTGAGCAAAAAATGGGCTAGATAGTTTATAGGCATAATCTGTAATCACTGCTGGCTTAACGGCAACCACAACTAAAGTTAATATCATTAAAATCAATAGTAAAATTCGACCAAAAGTAACCACTTTTTTCGGATCAATTGCCTTATTTCGTAATTCATATTTATGTCTTACATATAAGTCTCTTGAACCGATAGCACTAGCAGAAAGCAACATTGAATCTGCAGTAGAAACACCAAAGGCGAATAAGCATAATAATGAGATAAAGGAAATGAATGGTGAAGCATATTGTGTTGATACAATAGATACCACATTATCCATGCCATATTGGCTAATATCCGAGCTACTCACAACCGCTGGAATAATTAATGCACCCAAGATAACAATGAAACCATAAACAAAAACGTAAGATAATGGCATTGCCCAGGACATCATTTTGAAATTATCTTTATTTGCGGCGATAAAAGTTCGCATAAAAATATGTGGCCAAACAACGGTCGCAACAGCACCAGCTAATGCATTATTTAGCGTCCCTTTCCAGTCATAAATACCGCGTGGGCCAGGATGAGATAAAATAGGCGCTAAACTTGGATCTGCATTAATTTTAGCAACGGCTTCAGCTAAACCACCATCAGGGAAATAAGTGGTTACTAGATAAACACATAATACAATTAGTGTTCCAGCCCCTAAAATAAAATGAAAAGTATCCATCCAAGCAACAGATTTCATTCCGCCGCCAATAATATGCAAAGAAACAACGATTGTACCAATTGCTACAGCAACAATATAAGGCACCATACCTTTAGTTGTAATTTCCGTCGCATCACCGATTGCCACCAATTGCATCGCAACATAAGGCACAATAAACAAAATTAACACGATGGCAATTAACACGCCATAACTCTCGGAATAATATCGACTTCTTAAAAAATCGACAGGCGTGCTAAATCCATATTCTTTTCCTAAGAGCCATAAACGATAACCAATTGCCGCAAACATTAGACCGGCAATCATCCCACCTGTATTAGAAAAAAAGCCAATGCCATCTCGATAAATACTAGCAGGAACACCGTAAAAAGCTAAAGCAGAAAAAACAGAGATTGCCGTTGTGCAAAGTAAAACAAAAGGATTTATTCCCCTTCCAGCCATAAAAAAAGATTCCGAGTCCTTACTCGTACTCTTAAACGAACCAAAGCCATGTGCAATAATAAAAATTGCATAAATCCCTATTCCTAAGATAATCCAGATTGTTGGATTCATAATATATCTCCTCTAATCATAATTAACATGCGACTGAGTTTTGAAAAAATTGTTATAATACAATCCCCAAATAACTGCTGCAAAAATAGGTAATACCAGCATCAGAAGCAGTTGTAATGGGATAATATTAAATACAATTTGATTAGGAATAATCGGGATAATAATCCAGTCAATAAAAAAATAAATAATATTGAATAGGATAAATAATTTCTTTCTGAGCATACGACCTCCTGATTAGTGAAATTTCAGAAATTGAAGTACAGCACAAAGAAGAATAGTAAAGTCAATAGAAAAAATCATTATAGGAAAATACAAAAAAACACCAAAAATGAGAGTGTTTTTTGTACAAAAATACAAATCCTAATCTAACATAATACTTAAATATAGTACAAGTTTTTCATCTATCTTATTGATACTTAAGCCTGTTATCCGCTCAATTTTATCCAAACGATACCTTAACGTATTAATATGGATATATAATGCTTTAGAAGTGTGAACAAGATCACAATTTGATAAGAAAAACTGTTTTAATGTTTTATAAAGGATTTTCTTTTCATCTTGCAATTTAAGTTCAAGGAGATAATTTTTGAGTGGATGAGAATGCCAATCACGGCATAAATCAGCTAATAGCACGGGAAGTTTATACTGTTGAAAATTATAAAATATTTTTCTTGGCAAATACCGCTGACCATAGTTCAACGCACATTGAGCAAAAGTATATGAAAGCGGAATATCATCTATTGTATTTGCAATACTACCAATAGCGATTCTATAATTTTTCTTTTCAAAGTTAGAAGGTAATAAATAACGAAGAAAAGCCTCATCACTTATGCTCTCTTTAGCATCTACTAACTCTTTCAAAAGAATAATTTTATCTAAATCCACTACTGCAACATATTGATAATGCTTAATATTTTGCAAGTAGCTGATAAGCTCCTGCTGCACAGCAATATCAGCATTGAAAGACTTAATCAGTATTACGACATAAGAAGATTCTACATTAAATGAAAAATAGCGAGACTCTTTTAATAAATTATCTTTATCAATATTCCCATTAACCAATCTTAAAATAAATTCTTCAGTATATCGTCTATCCCAACGTTCTTTTTCTAAGCGCGTATGTTGCTCAACAATTAATTCTGCTGCCATTTTTACTAATTCAGCATAAGGTTTAACTTGAGCAGGAACACCAGAAATCCCAATAACGCCGATAATATGTTCCAAATAAGTAATAGGTACATTGATCCCAGGTTGAACATCATAGCACCATTTTTTAGCCAATTCCTGATCAATCTCTACAATTCTATTTTCTCGTATAGCTAACACAGCTCCAATATGTTTTTGTTTCAATCTGGAAGGATTGCCTGAAGCAATAATCACTCCATTTTCATCCATCACATTTACAGAACTTCCAATGATTTTCATTGTTCTTTGAACAATATTTTGGGCAATAGATTTACTTAACTTCATACAAACTCACTTTTAAATAAAATAATGATTGCATCAATTAAATCATCACAAAACATCAAACCACCCAAAATCGTCCAAAAACTTCATCAATATTTGTGGTTAAAATAGTTTTTCCTGCTATATCTTCATTTTGCCAAGCGGTGAGCAACAGGTCTGGAGTAAATTGTTCTTGGGCGATTTGAGCAAGGGGGAAATAGCTGATGTGCCACGGTTCACAGCCGACTTCGGTGTTTTTTTCGCTTTGAACGAAAGGGAAATAAAAGTCAAAGTGCGGTAATTTTTCTTGCAGAAATTGGGTGAGTTCAAAAAAATAGCCACCTTGTTCATATTCCCACGGTTCAAGTTGTAATGGTTGCCCTTGCGGTAATAAGTCGGGGTCAAAAATATCAATTTCTGTTCCCCAGTGATGGCGGCTTGCGCCTGGCATTGCTGACCAGCGCAAAATTGCTTGTGCTTTTTCCCACTCAGATAAAACGCTTAAATCAAGTGCATTGCCGTGATCGTCGTGAACTTTTCGTTCGCCATTAAATTTGCTATTCCAAATTAATTTTTGTCGCTCAAAATCCCGAAAGGTGCTGGCTGGTTGTAAGTTAAAACCATTTTGCAACGCACATTGTTGCAAGCTTTGAAAGGCTTTGAGCGCCTGAGCTTGCAAAAAATGATGTTGAGAATGCACAGTGGGCAAATGCTCAAGATGCGCTCTTGATTTTCCTGTTAGCATTTCGGGGCTTAATTGCATAATGTTTATCTCTTGCTGAACATTAATTTTCGTTATTTGTGCTATTGATTAAGTAAATTCTCTAGCATTTGTTGGTAAACTTCACCTAAAGTGGCTAAATCAGTTAAATTTACACATTCATCAACTTTGTGGATTGTGGCATTAAGCGGCCCTAATTCCACCACCTCGCCCCCCATTAGAGCAATGAAGCGTGCATCAGACGTGCCGCCGCCAGTATCTAACTGCGGTGTAATTTTTGCAACTTTTTCAAGGCTTTGTACCACGGCATTCACCAATTTCCCTGGTGTGGTCAAAAATGGCTTACCCGATAAATTCCACTCAATGCGATGCTTTAAACCGTGTTTAGCGAGCATTTCAGCCACTTTGTTTTTGATGATTTCATCTGTAACTTCGGTGCAGTAACGCAAGTTGAATTGCATAAAAAGCTCCCCAGGGATTACGTTATTGCTGCCTGTACCAGCGTGAATGTTGGCGATTTGCAGGCTTGTTGGTGGGAAGAATTCGTTGCCGTTGTCCCATTGGTAGGTGGTTAAATCGTGCAAAAATAGCACTGCTTTGTGAACTGGGTTTTCAGCTAAATGTGGATATGCCACGTGTCCTTGAATGCCTTCGATGTATAAGTTGCCTGTGATTGAGCCACGGCGACCATTTTTGACGACATCGCCTAATTTTTGCGTGCTAGACGGTTCGCCCACCATACAATAATCAATTTTTTCCCCACGTTCCATTAAGGTTTCGACAACTCTTACCGTGCCATCTTTAGCTGCGGCTTCTTCGTCGGAAGTAATCAGTAACGCGATTGTGCCTGCGTGGTTTGGATTGGCTTTGACGAATTCTTCCGCTGCCACTACCATCGCCGCGAGCGAGCCTTTCATATCCGCTGCGCCGCGTCCGTAAAGCATATCGCCGACGATTTCTGCGCTAAAAGGTGGGTACGTCCACAAACTTTCGTCGCCCGTTGGCACAACGTCCGTATGCCCTGCGAATGCCACGATTGGCGCGCTATTGCCGTGGGTTGCCCATAAATTTAAGGTGTCGTTGAACGGCAGCCATTCAATGTTGAAGCCTAATTTTTCTAAACGTTCCGCGATCACTTGTTGACAGCCTTGGTCGTCGGGGCTGATTGATGGTCGGCGGATTAAATTTTGTGCAAGTTCAATAATATTATTTTTCATTGTCTATCTTGTTATTTTTTAAAGCTATTTTCGTATTGTGCAAGATCAAAACCGATTAAAGCAATGCCATCTTGCAAAATAATTGGGCGTTTAATTAACGTCGGCTGCTCCGCTAACACACGAAGTGCGGTGGATTTATCCAAACTTTTTTTCACATTTTCATCTAAATTGCGCCACGTGGTACTGCGCTTGTTCACCAAGGCTTCCCAGCCGAACTGGCTTTCCGCTTGCGCAAGAAAATCGGGGTTTAAGCCGTCCACACGATAATCGTGTAAGCGATGCTCAATTTGATTTTCCACCAACCACTTCAAGGCTTTTTTCACGGTGTCGCAATTTTTGATGCCGTAAACAGTGATCATTTACTATCCTTTTGATTACATAAGAAAAACTGCGGTAATTTACACCGCAGTTTTGTAGATTATTTTAACAAATATGCTCGTAATTGGGCGAAATCATTGTCCATTTCGTCCGATAATAACGGCAATTTGTTGTGTTTGTCTAAGGCTTCTGGCAATGGTAATTCAATGTCTAAAATGCGCTCTACGCTTTCTTTGAATTTTGCAGGGTGCGCGGTGCAAAGGAATAAGCCTGTTTCGCCGTCTTTTAATTGCAATTTCAACACGTCGTAGGCAATCGCGCCGTGCGGTTCGCATAAGTAACCTTTGGCATATTGCGCTTTTAATGCGGCTTCGGTTTCTGCGTCGTTTAATGCGCCTGAGCCTAATTCGCTTAAACTCCAGCCGTTGCGTTTGAATAATTCTTCCACGCGCGGCCAGTTGTTCGGGCGGCTAACGTCCATTGCGTTAGATAGGGTTGCCACTGTCGCATTTGGCGACCATTCACCTGTTTTTAAGTAGCGCGGAACAGTGTCGTTGGCGTTGGTTGACGCAATGAAACGTTTGATTGGCAAGCCTAAAGTTTTCGCAATTAAACCCGCGGTTAAGTTGCCGAAGTTACCACTTGGCACTGAAACCACTAAATTTTCACGCTCTGCTTTTGGCAATTGCGCTGCGGCTTCAAAATAATAGCAAACTTGCGCCAATAAACGGCTGATGTTGATTGAGTTTGCAGAGTTTAAGCCGATGGCTTGGCGAAGTTCTGTATCGTCAAAGGCTTGTTTAACCAAGGCTTGGCAAGCGTCGAAATCCGCATTGATTGCCACGGTGCGAATGTTGCCGCCGAGCGTGCAGAATAATTTTTCTTGTAATGGGCTGATTTTGCCTTTCGGGTAAAGGATCACCACTTCGATATTTTCTAAGCCGTAAAATGCGTGGGCTACCGCTGCGCCTGTGTCGCCTGAAGTTGCGGTTAAGATCGTGATTTTACCGTCGCCGCGCACTGTCGCCAACGCTTGTGCCATAAAACGACCGCCGAAGTCTTTAAATGCTAATGTTGGGCCGTGGAAAAGTTCTAAGGCGTAAATATGATCTTCCACTTTCGCCACTGGCGCAGGGAATGTGAATGCATTTTTCACCATTGCGCTAAGTTTGTCCGCAGGGATTTCGTCGCCGATTAACGCGCCTAAGATTTTTTGGCTACGTTCAACTAAAGGCAAAGCAAGAAGTTCATCTATATTTTGGAGTTGTGGAATAGTTTCAGGAAAAAATAAACCTTGGTCTTTGCCTAAGCCTTGACGTACTGCTTGGGCAAAATTTACTTGTTCTTCAGGGTGTTTGATGTTGTATAAATTCATTCTGTCTTCCGATATATTAAAAAACTTAGTATTTTTACACCGCAGTTTAATTTTAATCACTAAAACTGCGGTGTAATTTTGCGCTATTTTACGCTAATTCCCTTGCGCCTGCATTATCCACTTTGCAAATGTGCACAAAACCCTCGTTATTTTGCAAATAATGGTTTTCTAAGTAAGTAGCGACTTTGGTTGCCGTTTGCAAATCAGGGGTGATGCTAAACATTGTCGGACCAGAGCCTGAAATGCCGCTCGCCAATGCGCCAAGGTCGCGCGTGGCTTGTTTCACTTCCGCGAAGTTTGGCAGAAGTTGCGCGCGGTACGGTTCGGCGATCACGTCTTTCATCATCAACGCCGCCAACACATCTTGCCCTGTGTGGCAGGCGTGAACAAAACTGCCTAAATGGCGACCGTGCGCGATCACATCTTGACGCGTGTAGCTTTTTGGTAAAATCGCGCGCGCTTCTGCTGTAGAAACTTCGATACCAGGGTACGCAAGCACCCAATACCACTTATCGAAAAATGGCAAGGTTTGGCTAATATTGCCGAGGCTTTCCACCATTAATTGCACGCCACCCAAATAGCACGGTGCGACGTTGTCGTAGTGGATTGAGCCAGAAATACGCCCTTCGAGTTCGCCCATCATTTCGAGTAATTCCATTTTGGAAAACGGTTCTGCGTGAAATTTATTCAACGCAACTAATGCCGCCACAATAGAGCAAGCACTTGAGCCAAGCCCTGAACCAATAGGCATATTTTTTTCTAACGTTAAACGCAAGGCTTTAACTTGACCACCACGCAATTTAAAACGTTCAGAAAATAGCACATAGGCTTGATATACAATATTTTTTTGCGGTTCTTTTGGCAATTTACGCACAAAATAACCCGCACTTTCAAGTTCAAATCCTTGTGCGATTTCTTCAATTTGCACCACATCGCCCAAAAGCGATCCGTTAATTGGGGAAATAGCTGCTCCAAGAGTATCAAAACCCACACTGATATTTGCACTAGAAGCTGGGGCATAAATTCTTAACATTTTGATTTCCCTCGCTAAATTAGGCTTTTAAGGTTCTTAAAATATCCGCAAAGATTCCTGCAGCAGTAACTGCATTACCAGCACCGTAACCACGTAATAAAAGTGGAATTGGCTGATAATAACGAGTGTAAAACGCCAACGCATTTTCACCGTTTTTCACTTTGTATAATGGATCGTCGCCATCGACTTCTTGAATCGACACTTTGCATTTGCCGTTTTCGATTTGCCCTACGTAACGTAATACTTTGCCTGCAGCTTTGGCATTGGCTACACGTTCAGCAAATTCAGCATCTAACTGCGGTAACATTGCCATAAATTCGTCTGCGCTTTTGCCTTCGCTAAAGCCGTTTGGCAACACGCTATCCACTTCAATATCAGAAAGTTCAAGGTTTAAGCCTGTTTCTCGGGCTAAAATTAACAATTTACGAGCAACATCTGTTCCAGATAAATCATCTCGAGGATCAGGTTCAGTAAAGCCTTTTTCACGAGCAAGTGCGGTAACTTCTGATAACGTTTTTCCGCTTTCTAATTCACCGAAAATAAATGAAAGTGACCCCGACAAAATACCGTTGAATTTCACCACTTCATCGCCAGCGGCAAGTAAGTTTTGCAAATTTTCGATCACTGGCAAACCTGCGCCCACGTTAGTGTCATAAAGGAATTTGCGCTGATTTTTGCGTGCGTTATCACGAATTAAATTGTAATACGCCATTTCTCGAGTATTGGCTTTTTTGTTTGGAGTAACCACGTGGAAACCCTCACTTAAAGCACGAGCATATAAGCCAGAAACTGATTCCGCCGTTGTGCAATCGACAAAAACAGGATTTACAACGTGATGTAATTTAATAAATGAAAGTAGCACATCAAAATCCGACGGTTGGGTGGCATTGGCTAAATCTTCTTGCCAATTATCTAGGTTTAAACCATTTTCATTTAGCAACATTTTATTAGAATTTGCCAACGCACAAACACGGATTTCAACGTCCTTTTTTGCTAAGTACTCCCGTTGACGTTTGACTTGTTCAATTAATTCACCGCCAACGCCACCAACGCCGACGAGAAACATATCGACCACTTTTTTGTTATTAAAAAGCGCTTGATGCGTTGCTTTCACGGCTTCAATCGCTTTGTTTAATGGCACAACAGCAGAAATTGAACGCTCACTTGAACCTTGCGCAATCGCCACAATGCTGATATTCGCTGAGGCCAAAGCAGTAAAGAAACTGGAGGCAATGCCTTTGGCTTGTTTCATACCATCGCCAACCACTGAAATAATTGAAAGATCAATGCTTACTTCAATCGGGTCAAGCTCTTTTGAACTTAATTCTGTGGCAAATTCTGCTTCTAATGCTGTACGTGCTTTTTCAACTGCTTTGGTCGGCACACAGAAACTAATGCTATATTCAGACGATGATTGAGTGATCAAAATGACTGATACACCAGCTTTTGACATTGTAGAAAAGACACGAGCCGCCATTCCCACCATTCCTTGCATACCCGGCCCTGATACATTAAACATCGCTACATTATCAAGATTGGTAATTCCTTTAACTTGCAAGCCCTCTGAAGCACGCTCTTTGCCATCAATCACAGAACCAGGTGCGCTTGGGTTGGCTGTATTTTTAATTAAACACGGAATTTGTGGCTCGACTAAAGGCCCGATGGTGCGAGGGTGAATAACTTTCGCTCCAAAATAAGAAAGCTCCATCGCTTCACGATAAGATAAATTTGGTAATAAACGAGCATCTGGTACAAGGCGAGGATCGCAAGTAAATACACCGTCCACGTCCGTCCAAATTTCACATACGGCAGCATTTAAACAAGCAGCTAAACAAGCGGCAGAATAATCTGAACCATTACGCCCTAATAAAACCAGTTCGCCTTTTTCATTACCTGCGGTAAAACCTGCCATTAACACAACATTTTTCTTCGGAATTGAAGCTGCGTCCACACGCTTAGTTGACTCGGCAATATCTACACTGCTTTCTAAATAAGAACCGTGCGCCAATAATTTTTCCACAGGATTAATGAGTGTAACCTCATAACCATTTGCCTCAAACCACGCTTTCATCATCGCAATAGATAATTTTTCGCCACGGCAATGAATGGTTGCTGCCACGCTATCTGGCAACACTTTAGTTTTTGCTGCTTCCGCTGCAACACCTTGAATTTGTTTTAATTCAGCGTCCACCAAAGCCAATAAGCCATTACGGTCGTAATTATTATTTTGGGCGTGTAATCCGTTGATAATGTTATGGAAAATCTCGGTAGCTTCGGAAAGATTGGTTTCAAATGAATCGCCTGCAATGGCTTTATCGACGATAGCGACAAGGTGATTTGTGATTTTTGCAGGGGCTGAAAGTACGCCCGCCGCTTGTTCTTCTAAATGGGCTTTTTCGATTAATTCCGCCGCTTGCAAAAAACGTTCGGGATTTGCGAGAGAAGTGCCACCAAATTTGAGTACACGCATAGTTTTTCCTTATATGTTGTGAATGTTTAAATATTAAATTTTATCTACAAAAAAACCCGCACTTTACGAAGTTGCGGGTTCTGCTGAATTTATTACGCACTAGCCCGCACCATTAATCGTCATAATGGTGGTGGTCATAATAATAGAAGTGCGGTTGATTTTCATAAAATTTCTTGCTGTTAAAATGCGTAAGGTTAGAAATACCGAAATTTTGATCGATTGTCAAATGGAAAATAAAAAATAAGCACAAAATTTATTTTTTGTGCTTATTTTTAAGAAATTATTTAATCACGCCACAAGCCATTCTTGCACCGCCACCACCTAATGGTGCAGGGTGATCAGAATGATTATCGCCACCTGCGTGAATCATCACGGCGTGGCCTTTCACCTCAGATAAAGTTTTTAAACGTGGCGCTAATACTGGATAAGTTGCGTTACCCTCTGCATCAACATAAAGTGCTGGCAAATCACCTAAATGAGCATCATCAGACCAAGGGAAACCGTGTTTTTTCGTTTGTTTCGGATCCCAGTGTCCGCCAGCGGCTAAACCAGCTGTTAATTTGCCGTCTTTTTCTTTTGCATCACAGCTACCATTTTCGTGAACGTGGAAACCGTGTAAACCTGCGCTTAAGCCTTTTAAATCAGGTGTAAATACTAAACCATAGTTAGATTCTGTTACGTAAATATGCCCAGCATCTTGATTTCCTTTAACAGGATCGAGTAATTGCACGTCGATTTTTAAACCGTCCGTCGCCATTGGCTGATCAGAATGCGCCACTGCAGAAGCGGCTACCGTAATTAAACTGAGTGCTAATAATGTTTTTTTCATAATTTCACCTAATTTGTAGTAATATATTGAGCCAATATGTCGCCCTAATTATAAAATAAGGGCAATTTCAATATAAAGACAAAGTTTAAAATATGCAAATAAAAAATAATTTAGCGCAAATTCACCAACAAATTCAACAGGCTTGCGGACAAGTTAATCGTCCTGAAAGTGCGGTGAAATTATTGGCAGTTTCTAAAACCAAACCTGTCCAAGCCATTCAACAAGCTATTGAAGCCGGGCAACGTGCTTTTGGCGAAAATTATGTGCAAGAGGGCGTGGAAAAAATTCAGCATTTTGCCGAACGCACAGATTTAGAATGGCATTTTATCGGCGCATTACAATCAAATAAAACACGTTTAGTGGCTGAAAATTTTGACTGGCTACAAACCCTTGATCGCCTGAAAATTGCCGAGCGATTAAACGAACAACGCCCACACGACAAAGTGCCGTTGAATGTGTTAATTCAAATCAATATTAGCGATGAAGACAGCAAATCAGGCATTGCACCAGAGCAAATGCTCACGCTGGCAAAACAGCTCGAAAACCTACCGCACTTACGCCTACGTGGGCTAATGGCAATTCCTGCGCCAACCGAAGATGTGGCGCAACAGCAAATCGCTTTAACGGCAATGCAGAGCTTATTCCAGCAATTACAAAACGCCCTGCCTGCACAACAAATTGACACTCTTTCAATGGGAATGAGCGATGATATGAATATGGCAATTCAATGCGGCTCAACAATGGTGCGTATTGGCACGGCGATTTTCGGCAAGCGTGATTATTCTGCGAACTAAAACGCTTGTATTTTGGAAAATTATGCTATAATCGCCTACTTACTTTATTTATTTGAGAAAAGTTAATGAATATTCGTTGGACGCTCATTCTCGCTGTGATAGCTTTATCTTTACTCGGTTGGTTTTATTCATTAAATCAAGCAGATAGCGGATTAGCAGGATTAATCAAGAAAGAAGAAAGCCCTGAATATATTGGGCAAACAATGAAAACTGTGGTTTATTCCCCCACAGGCGAAAAACAATATGTCGCCACAGCGGTCAAAGTGGAATATTACGATAATGACGGTCATACCGATTTCCAAACGCCTTTAGTTTATTTATTTGATATTCAAAATGAAAAAACGCAGCAGACTGAAAGTTGGAAATTGAGCGCAGATAAAGCCAAATTGACAAAAGATAATATGCTGTATTTAGACGGAAATGTATTGGCTGAAAGCCTGTTGCCACTGTCGAAATTACAGCGTATCGAAACTGAAAGTGCGGTGGTAAATTTAACCACGCAAGACATTACATCGGACAAACAAGTGAAAATTAACGGTTTAAATTTTACCTCAACAGGGTTGAAATTAACGGGTAATTTACAACAACAAGTAGCAACATTAAAAGAGCAGGTAAAAACCCACTATGAAATTAGTAAAGAAAACTCTCCGCAATAAGATTATCCTTTTAACTACATTGGGAATGACATCATTGTCTGCTTTTGCATTAAAAGATGATACAAATCAACCAATTAACATTGTTTCTGATAATCAATCACTCGATATGGAAAACAGCGTTGTAACATTTACCGACAACGTAGTGATTACGCAAGGATCAATTTTAATTAAAGCGAGCAAAGTAATTATTACTCGCCCACCTGAAAATTCTGGCAAAAAAGAAACCGTGGAAGCCTTTGGTAGCCCAGTAACTTTTCACCAAAAACTTGATGACGGCAAGCCTGTCGATGGCAAAGCCAATAAAGTGCATTATGATTTAGGCGCAGAATTTTTAACGCTAACAGGTGCGGCAGAATTAAAACAGCTCGACAGTAAAATTAATGGCGATCGCATTACTTATGATGTGAAAAAACAACAACTTAAAGCCAACGGCTCAAGCAAATCTCGAGTAAAAACTGTGTTAATCCCAAATCAATTAAACAGTAATAAAAAGAAATAAGGTGCATTAATATGTCAGTTTTAGTTGCTGAAAATCTCGCAAAAAGCTACAAAAGCCGAAAAGTGGTTTCAGATGTCGGTTTCACCGTAAAATCAAACGAAATCGTGGGTTTATTAGGTCCAAACGGTGCAGGCAAAACCACGTCATTTTATATGGTAGTTGGCTTAGTGCGCCACGATCAAGGTAAAATCACCATTGACGGCGAAGACATCAGCTTACTGCCAATGCACGACCGAGCGCAAAAAGGCATCGGCTATTTACCGCAAGAAGCCTCAATTTTCCGCCATTTAAGCGTTTATGACAACCTAATGGCAGTGCTGGAAATTCGCAAAGATCTCAACAGCGCACAACGCAAAGCACGTGCCGATGAATTAATTGAAGAATTCAATATCGGGCATATTCGCAACAACTTAGGGCAATCTCTTTCAGGCGGTGAACGCCGTCGTGTGGAAATTGCTCGTGCTTTAGCCGCAAATCCAAAATTTATTTTACTTGATGAACCTTTTGCTGGCGTTGACCCAATTTCAGTCATTGATATAAAAAAAATTATCACCGATTTACGCAACCGTGGCTTAGGCGTGTTAATCACCGACCACAATGTGCGAGAAACCCTTGATGTGTGTGAACGAGCTTACATTGTGAGCAACGGCAATATGTTAGCCACTGGCACACCAGAAGAAGTTATGAACAATGAACACGTTAAACGTGTTTACTTGGGTGAAGAATTTAAGCTGTAAGCGACAAGAAGAAAAATAATGATAAAATTCACCGCACTTTTAACGCCTGACTATATTCGTCAAGGCGTTATTTGCTCTAGTAAGAAAACTGTGTTAGAAATGGCTGGTCGCCTTTTAGCAGAGCAAGCGCAATTAGATAATTTCGACGATGTGGAATGCTTTGAAAGTTTATTTAATCGAGAAAAATTAGGCTGCACAGCCATTGGTAACGGCATTGCAATCCCACGAGCAAGATTGCCCCAAGGGGAAAAACCACTTGCCGTTTTTCTGCAATTAACCAATCCGATTGATTATGAAGCACCCGACCGCCGTGAAGTAGATTTAATTTTCGCTATTATGATTCCTGAAAATCTCTGCCCCAATTATGGTGCACATTTAGCAGAATTAAGCGAAAAATTAAAAGACAAAAATTTAGGAAAACAGCTCCGTTCTGCGCAAAGTGCGGAGGAAATTTGGCAAGTTTTTGATTATGTTGATCATCACAATTCAACACAACAAGAAACGCAGCAAGAAATGAACTAACTCATCTTATTGAAAGGATATTATGGAACTGATCATTATTAGTGGACGCTCAGGCGCAGGAAAATCGGTTGCATTACGTGCGCTGGAAGATATTGGCTATTATTGTGTTGACAATTTACCGATTGAATTACTTCCACAACTAGCGGATATTTTATCGAAAAATCAACCACTTGCAGCGGTAAGTGTTGATATTCGTAACTTGCCTAATTCGCCATCAAACCTAGAACAAATCACCAATTTGTTGTCTGCTGAACATCAAGTTCGTATTATCTTTTTAGACACCGACCCTGACGTATTAATTCGCCGCTATAGCGATTCACGTCGCCCACACCCTCTGTCGTCTAGCCAAGATATTTCGCTCGAAATGGCAATTTCCGCCGAACGAGATTATCTCGAGCCTTTATTTCAACAAGCCAATGTTATTTTCGACACCACTGAATTATCCACCCACGAATTAGCCGAACGCTTGCGTAATTTCCTGCGTGGACAAAATAATAAAGAATTGAAAATCGTCGTGGAATCTTTCGGTTTCAAATACGGCATTCCCCTCGATGCAGATTATGTTTTCGACGTGCGCTTTCTGCCAAATCCCCACTGGGATCCCACACTACGCCCAATGACAGGCTTAGATCAACCTGTAATTGATTTCTTAGAACGACACACCGAAGTTCACCATTTTATCTATCAAACTCGCAGCTTTATCGAAACGTGGCTGCCGATGTTAGAAAATAATAATCGCAGCTATCTCACCATCGCGATTGGTTGCACAGGCGGCAAGCATCGTTCTGTTTATATTGCCGAGCAAATCGGTCAATACCTAAAAGCGAAAGACAAAAACGTATCAATCCAACACAATTCACTTTCAAAGCATAAAAACGCCTAAAGTGCGGTGTAATTTCCCCTAGATTTTTATCATAGGGGAAATTGCTATGCTCTCATTTTGCTCACAAAATAAGTGAAAAATACACCGCACTTTTCACACCAATATCTAGCAAAAACATTTATAAATAAAAAAGACCAACTCTACGGTTGGTCAAGGAAATGATATTTTCATATCATTTAAGGGGTTCTTTTTCTAATTTTACGCTAAATTTTTTAGCTATGTTTATGCTTCAACACCTTCAAATAAGGCGGTGCTTAAATAGCGTTCTGATGCCGATGGCAAAATCACCACGATTAATTTATCTGCAAATTCAGGGGATTTTGCGATACGATCTGCCGCTGCAACAGCTGCACCAGATGAAATTCCCCCTAAAATACCCTCTTCAGCCATTAAACGGCGAGCTGTTGCAATCGCAGTTTCGCTATCAACGGTTTCAACACGATCAACAAGGCTTAAATCTAAGTTTTTAGGAATAAAACCTGCGCCAATGCCTTGAATTTTATGCGGACCAGGTTTGATTTCTTCGCCTTTTAAGGTTTGAGTAATCACTGGGCTTTCTGCTGGTTCAACAGCAATCGTTGTAATCGCTTTACCTTGGTCTAGTTTTAAATAACGAGAAATCCCCGTGATCGTACCACCTGTGCCTACGCCTGCAACAATAGCATCAACTTTGCCTTCCGTTGCATTCCAAATTTCAGGACCTGTTGTTTTTTGGTGAATTGCTGGGTTGGCTGGGTTTTCAAACTGTTTTAGCATCACATAACGGCTTGGGTTGCTCGCCACAATTTCTTCAGCCTTAGCAATCGCCCCTTTCATACCTTTTGCACCCTCGGTTAATACCAAGTTTACCCCTAATCCACGCAATAAACGTTTGCGCTCGGTACTCATCGTTTCAGGCATTGTTAGAGTAATTTTATAGCCACGAGCTGCTGCCACATAAGCCAATGCAATCCCTGTGTTTCCACTGGTCGCATCAACGATTTCTTTATCTTTGGTGAGAATGCCGTCTTGTTCAGCTTGCCACACCATATTTGCGCCAATTCGGCATTTCACGCTGAAACTCGGGTTGCGCCCCTCAATTTTAACAACGAGATTGCCGTTTTGTCCGAAATGCTGTAAACGCACCAATGGTGTGTTGCCGATAGAATAAGAGTTGTCTGTAAAAATTGTCATCATATTCTCCTTGAAAGAATGTTTTATTTGTTGACGTTATTTTTACCACAATCTGTTCTTTTGAAAAAATAGCTATTTGTTCTAGTTTAGAACCAAATGGAATTAGACCGCACTTTTGCTATGATGTGCATTAACGCTCTTAAATCGCTTCTTCATTTTCTTCGCCAGTGCGAATGCGGATTACTCGAGCGACATCGTACACAAAAATCTTGCCGTCGCCGATTTTTCCAGTTTGTGCCGTTTCGATGATGGCTTCAATGCACTGCTCGACTAATTCATCGGGCACAACGATTTCAAGTTTGACTTTTGGTAAAAAATCCACCGCATATTCTGCGCCACGATATAGTTCAGTATGTCCTTTTTGGCGACCAAAACCACGCACTTCGCTTACGGTCATTCCAGTAATACCAATATCTGACAAGGCTTCACGCACGTCGTCTAATTTAAATGGTTTAATGATAGATTCAATTTTTTTCATTTTTATGTCCTTAAAAGTGCGGTTAAAAATTAAAGAGTTTTTTGCCGAAGAAGAAGACCGCTAAGCCACAGGCAATGATGATCAAACCAACTAACTGCCAAATTTCAACAGGACGTGCGGTCATTCCGAGTAAACCAAAGTGATCGATGATCGTGGCGGCAATTAGCTGTCCGACAATAATAAAAAACAGCATATTGGTAATTCCGATTTTCGGGGCGAGAAAAATCGTGGTGAAAACTACCATTGCCCCTAAAGGCCCGCCCATCATTCGCCACCACGGCTGTTTGGGAATATGTTGCCACGCAATCGCCAAATCGGCTTTCCAAAAACAAATGGCTAATAGAGCAAGCGTGCCAGTGAAGAACGAAATCAACGCTGCCACCACAGGCTGCTCGACCATTGAATGCGCTAATTGCGTATTAATTGCCGCTTGGATCGCCATTGCCCCACCTGCACATAAGGCAATGATAATAAAGGAAATCATCATAGTTTATCTTCTCGCAGATTTGGGGCGGAAACTTTCGATAATCTCAGGTTTGGTGTCGATATAAATGCCATCAATTAATTGCAAACAATATGGTACAGCAGAAAAAATCCCTTTCACCAACACTTTGCCTTGCTCATCTTTCACGCCCTCGAGCGTTTCTTTAATCGCTTTCGGCTGCCCAGGCAAATTCAAAATCAAGCTATTTTTACGAATAACGCCCACTTGGCGTGATAAAATCGCCGTCGGCACAAAATGCAAGCTTACTTGTCGCATTTGCTCGCCAAAACCCGGCATTTCACGATCCGCAATCGCTAGTGTGGCATCGGGCGTAACATCACGTTTTGCAGGCCCTGTGCCGCCTGTGGTAAGCACTAAGTGGCAATGATGATCATCAACTAATTCAATTAAAGTGCGTTCAATGTCGCTCTGTTCATCAGGAATTAAGCGAGTTTCTAGCTCAAAAGGATCGCACAAAGCAGTTTCAAGCCACGCTTTTAATTCAGGAATGCCCTGATCTTGATACACGCCTTGCGAAGCTCGATCTGAAATCGAAACAAGCCCAATTTTTAATTTTTGTTCGGTTAAAAGTGCGGTCATATTTTTCCTTATTTTTCAAAAACGTTGCTATTTTTCACCGCAGTTTAGTGAAATGGGAACAACAACGGAATACAAAACACTGTCGCCAACATCACTAAAATGGTGAACGGCACGCCGATTTTCACAAAATCACTAAATTTATAGCCACCCGGCCCTAATACCATTGTATTCACTGGCGACGAAATTGGCGTCATAAACGCTGCAGAGGAAGCTATTGCCACCGTCATTGCAAAAGGCATTGGCGACAAACCGAGCTGTTGCGCCAAGGTGATGGCAATCGGTGCCATTAAAATGGCGGTGGCGGTGTTTGAAATAAACAGCCCAACCACGGCACAAAGTGTGAATAAACTAATTAAAATCCAATGTTTCCCCATTGTGCCGACGGTGTTGATCATAAAATCAACGATTAAATTCACGCCACCTGTTTTTTGTAGGGCGATAGAAAAAGGCATCATTCCCACAATCAAAATCAGGCTTGCCCAATGTATGCTGCCGTAGGCACTTTTTGCATCAATGCAACGGAATTTGCCCAAGAGTAAACAGGCGATTAACGCCGCAATCACATTCGGTACGATGCTAGTAACCATTAAGATCACCATTACTAAAATGGAAAAAATGGCGTGCAATGCTTGGCTGCGAGCAGGCACAGCTTTATCGATTTCACTCGGGTAATTCAACACAAAAAACGATTTGGTTTTATCACGTAATTGACGAATTAATTTCCAATCGCCCACCACCAAAAGCAGATCCCCTGCTTCGATAACTTCTTCCGCCAAATGCCCTGTTAATAACTCATTATTACGTTTTATACCGATAATATTCAAGCCATAATGGGAACGAAAGCGTAATTCCACCGCACTTTTTCCCACGCTGCTGGCTTCGGGAATGGGCGTAATTTCTGCCATTCCAATGGATTTGGCTTGCTCATCAAAATTGTGATTACGGATTTCCGCTAATTCCAAATGGTGTAATTGGCAAAAGGCATCTAAATCAAATTCGGGCTGGCTGATGTCGATCATTAGCAAATCTTTTTCTCGGATTTCCACTTTTCCTAAAGACATTGCCATAAACACTGGGCGAAAACGTTTCCAGCGTTCAATCGCCAAAATATTTAAGCCATAGGTAGAACGCAGATGTAAATCTTCCACCGTTTGCCCAATGAAATCTGAACCCGACAACACCGCAAAACGCTTGATGCGACTATGTAGGTTGTAATTTTCAATTAAATCATTCAGCGAATGACGGTTGGAGGTGAGTTGATCTTGCTGTTCATCGCCAGCAAGCCAACGGCGGGCAATGAGCATATAAACCACGCCCAGCACTAAAATTACAATGCCAATCGGTGTGAAAGAAAAGAAACTAAATCGCCCAACTTCTGCTCGCACCAATTCCGCATTCACCACCAAATTCGGTGCAGTAGCAATTAAAGTCATCATTCCGCTAATCAGCCCAGCCACACTCAACGGCATCATTAATCGCTTCGGTGAAATGTTCATTTGCTGGCAAATCATCAGCACAACAGGAATAAAAATCGCCACCACGCCCGTAGAACTCATAAAAGAGCCTAAGCCAGCCACTGCTAACATCAGTAAAATAAGCACTTTTGTTTCGCTATTTTTCGAGGCTTTCATCAGCCATTCGCTCACTTGATAAGCCACGCCAGTGCGCACCAAGCCCTCGCCGACAATAAATAGCAGCGCAATCAAAATAATATTCGGGTCGCTAAACCCAGCCAGCACTTCATTCACGGTTAAAATGCCAGTTAAACAGAATGCCAACATCACCAACAGCGCAATAATATCCATACGCAATTTATTTTGTACAAATAAAACCATTGCTGCCACGAGCAACGCCACCACCACGAATAAAGGCGACTGCACATAGCTTAAAAAGGTGTCATTCATTGGCTGTACTCCCGTCTAATGATGAAGCGTTTATGTATTTTCTAACACTTGGCGAACTGGCGCAAAGCTGCGTCGATGTTGGGCTAAAGCCCCATATTGCGATAATTTTTCTAAATGCACTTTGGTCGGGTAGCCTTTGTGTTTGGCAAATTCATATTGCGGAAATTGCTGATCTAATTCTTGCATTTCTTGATCCCGAGCCACTTTCGCTAAAATTGATGCTGCACTAATTTCCGCCACTTTGCTGTCGCCTTTCACCACCGCTTGTGCTGGCATTGATAGCTCTGGCACGCGATTGCCGTCCACCAACACAAAGTGCGGTTGAATTTTCAGTGATTTTACCGCTCGTTGCATTGCCAACATTGTGGCGTGCAAAATATTTAGCTCATCAATTTCGCTAGGCTCAGCACGTCCTAATGCCCACGCTAGAGCTTTTTGTTTAATTTCTTCGGCTAAGGCTAAGCGTTTCTTTTCGCTTAATTTTTTGCTGTCAGCAAGACCTGCAATGGGGTTATTCGGATCTAAAATCACCGCTGCCGTAACCACCGCACCAACCAAAGGCCCACGCCCCACTTCGTCCACGCCTGCGATAAGTTCCACGCCGACAGGGTAGGAAAATTCTGCCGTCATTCTGCTTGTTCCTCTAATAAATCAATCACCGCTTGCGCCGCTTGGCTGTCGGCATCGCACTGAATTAATTTGTGCAATTCAGTAAAACGCTGAATTAAAATGTGTCGATTTTGCACCGCACTTTCGCTCTGATCTAAGTAAGGCGACAATTTTTCTGCCAATTTTTCAGGTTGGCATTCGTCTTGCACCATTTCAGGCACTAACATTTCATTCGCTAATAAATTCGGCAGAGAAATATAATCCGTTTTCACTAAACGTTTAGCAAGGAAGTAGGTCGTCGCTTTCATTCGGTAGCCCACCACCATTGGCGATTTGCATAACATACATTCTAAAGCCGCCGTACCTGATGCCAACAAGGTTGCTTCCGCCGCAATCATCGCTTGGCGAGCTTGTCCGTCTAATAAAATCAGCTCTAACTGCGGTGCAATTTTGGCTTTTATTTGCTCAAATTGCTGACGGCGTTTTTCATTTATTAATGGCACTAAAAATTGTAAATCAGGGTATTTTTGCTTCAAAAGCATCGCTGTTTTGAGAAAAGGTTCAGCTAAAAATTCGACTTCAGAACCACGGCTTCCCACTAATATTGCCATATAGCGTTGTTGCGGATCAATACCAAGCATTTGGCAGGCTTCAAGGCGATTAGGTTTTAGTGAAATGGCATCTGCCATTGTGTGCCCAATAAAGCGGCAAGGCACGTTGAAACGGTCGTAAAAGGCTTTTTCAAAGGGCAAAAATGCCAATACCAAATTGGTCGCTCGGGCAATTTTATGAATGCGTTTTTGTCGCCACGCCCACACCGATGGGCTGACGTAATGAATAGTTTTAATGTCTTGTGCTTTCAATTTTTCTTCAACATATAAATTAAATTCAGGCGAATCAATGCCAATGAAAATATCAGGTTTGATGTCGAGTAATTGTTGAACGGTATTTTTGCGAATTTTGAGTAAACGTGGCAAATGCTTCACAATTTCAGCCAAGCCCATTACCGCAATTTCTTCCATATCAATAAAACTTTCGCAACCCTCAGCCAGCATATTTTTGCCAGCAATGCCGACGAAACGAGCTTGCGGATAGCGCATTTTGAGCGCACGAATTAAACCTGCCCCGAGAATATCGCCTGAAACTTCGCCAGCGACTAAAGCAATAGTGGGATTTTTGGAAAGGTGAGTCATATTAAATCCTTGTTGAATTAGGCATTCTGCGCCGTCATCAGCGCAGGGATTTAAAACGATAGTACAATAAATCGAATAAAAAAGCACCGCACTTTTATGACAAAGTGCGGTGTTAAATCACATTATTTATTATCGAATAATGCCACGAGTTGAACGCTTAAAGAATTCCAAGAAGAAGCTCACTGCCGCTTCTGTTTTTGCATAATGCTCAATTTCTGGCATCACTTCTTCAAGTGTTTTGTCGCTACGATAAATTAATTTATATACGTTGCGAATGGCGTGTAAAGTTGGTTTGTCAAAGCCACGACGTTTCAAACCCTCTAAATTCACTCCGAAAGGACGAGCGTGGTTGCCTTGCGCCATTACATAAGGTGGCACGTCTTGGCTAACCATTGAGCCGCCGCCGAGCATAACGTGTGCGCCGATGATGACAAATTGGTGAATTGCCGACATTCCGCCCACAATAACGAAATCATCGAGCTCAACGTGTCCTGCCAATGTGGCATTGTTAGCTAAGATACAGCGATTTTTAATACGGCAATCGTGCGCAATATGTGCGTTCACCATAAATAAATTATCGCTACCAATACGGGTTACACCACCGCCTTGCACTGTGCCACGATGAATGGTTACATTTTCACGAATGCGGTTGCGGTCGCCAATAATGGTTTTTGTTGGTTCGCCTTGATATTTCAAATCTTGGTTGACTTCGCCAATGGTTGCGCCGTGAAAAATTTGGTTGTCTTCGCCAATGGTTGTTACGCCATTGATAACAACGTGCGAATGCAATACTGTGCCTTTGCCAATTTCAACTTGCGAACCGATGACACAAAATGGTCCGATAACCACATTTTCACCAATCTTCGCTCCGTCTTCCACAACGGCAGAAGAATGAATTTTTGCACTTGAATGGATCATAAACGCTCCTTATTTTTTATTCTTAGCGACGTGCGCACATTAATTTCGCTTCACAAGCGATTTCGCCGTTGACTTTAGCTACGCCTGTAAATGAAGTAACGCCACGACGTTCTTTGATCACTTCAACATTTAATTCGAGTTGATCTCCAGGTAATACTGGACGTTTGAAACGTGCATCGTCAATACCTGCGAAATAGAATAATTCACCGCCTTGTAATTCGTGGGTTTTGAATGCCAAAAGCCCCATTGATTGCGCAAGTGCTTCTAAAATTAACACGCCAGGGAAAATTGGCTCTTGTGGGAAATGCCCTGTAAAGCAAGGCTCATTCACGCTAATATTTTTAATCGCTTTTAGCCACTCGCCCTCTTGGAAGTCTAAAACACGATCCACTAATAAAAATGGATAGCGATGTGGCAATAATTTCATAATTTCATTTGCTTCAATAATACGAGCGGGTCTTGTTTCAGTGGTCACAATACTTACCTTTATCTGTTTTACATTACTAATCTTAAAAAATGTCGTTAATTATACGTTATTTAAGCAAGAAATTATAGCGTAAAGCAAAAAAGTGCGGTGAATTTTTGCTGATTTTTCTCACATTATTCATTTGCTTAAGCAATAAAAAAGCTCATACAAATAATTTGATGAGCTTTTGCTTTGGTCTAGTCTGCCAGTTTTTTCTCTACCGCTTTCAGACGTTTATTCATTTTATCAATATCCATCGTCAGTGCAGCAGTTTTGCGCCATTCTTTATTTGTCTGAGCTGGAATGCCTGAAGAATAAATGCCTTTTTCGGTAATTGGCTTCATCACCATACTCATACCTGTGATAATCGCTTGGTCGCAAATTTCCATATGTCCATTGATCACACTTGCGCCACCAATTTGGCAATAACGCCCTACTTTCAAGCTGCCAGCCATAATCACACCGCCTGCCACCGCCGTGCCCGTGCCGATATGCACGTTGTGTGCAATTTGGCAAAGATTGTCGATAATCACGTTATCTTCAATCACAGTGTTATCAAGTGCGCCACGGTCAATACAAGTGCAAGCCCCAATTTCAACGTGATTTCCAATTATTACAGAACCTGTTTGTGGAATTTTAATCCATTGACCACGCTCATTTGCATAGCCAAAACCGTCGCTGCCAATCACCGCACCAGATTGAATTAAACAGCTATCGCCGATTTCTACATTGTGATAAATGCTCACATTCGCCCAAAGCTGTGTATTCGCGCCGATCTTTGCATTTTTACCGATAAAACAACCTGCGCCAATCACGGCGTTATCGCCAATCACTGCGCCGTCTTCAATCACCGCATTTGCGCCCACCGACACATTTTTGCCCAATAAAGCTGTGTCAGAAATCACCGCACTTGGAGAAATCTCTGTAGCGGCTTTCGGTGTGCTGTCCATATATTGTGCCAACAAAGCATAAGCAACATACGGATTTTTAACGATGATTAAATTCGCATTTTCCGCACAAAACTCGACGTCCGCTTCTGAAACCACTAAAATTCCTGCTTGAGAAAGGGTTAAGTAGGGGCGGTATTTCACATTGGAAATAAAGGTTAAATGAGATTTGCTGGCTTTGTCTAAAGGTGCGATACCTGTAACAACGACATCGGCGCTGCCACGCAAGGCACCGCCGATATGTTCTGCTAATTCTTTTAATGTATAAGAACGCATATTTATGATTAACCTATAATAAGATTATTGTGCTTTTGGTGCTTCAGCTTTGGTTTCTGTCGCTTCCGCTTTCGCTTCTGGCACTTTGCCACCAATCGCTTTTAACACATCTTCTGTGATATCTTTGCCATCTGCAGCGAAAACTACTGAATTTGCATCGATCACATAAGTATAGCCTTTTTCTTTTGCGAAATTGTTAGTTGCAAGTTGAATAGATTCTAATAATTTTGCACGCTCATCATTTTCTGTTTTTTGTGCATTTTGTTGGAATTTAGCCGCTTTTGCATCGTGTTCTTTCATTAATTTATTAATTTCATCTTCACGTTTTTTGATATCTGCGCTGCGTAAATTTTTTGCTTCTTTTTTCAATGCATTAATTTTGCCATCGATTGATTTTTTGCTTGCTTCCAGCTCTTTTGCTTGTGCTTTGAATGTTGATTCTAATTTTTTAGCAACAGCATCACGATCTGGGTGATGTTGGAATAAAAAGCCCGCATTGATAAAGGCGATGTTTTCTGCCGCCATTGCTGCTGAAGATGCGAATGCTAAAGCAAGAGAAAGTGCGGTTGCTTTTACGATTTTTTTCATTTTAATCAATTTCCTTGTTAAAAGTATTTGTTATGAAATACGGTTGTTTGAATGTTTTTGTTTAAGTGCCGAATATCCATTATTCGGCACAGTCATTCCATTAGACGATATGAAATTCAATTAGTTCAATCTAAATTAAATTAGAATGTCCCACCAATACTAAATTGGAATTGTTCAATATCATCATTTTCATATTTTTTGATTGGTTTCGCATAAGAGAATACCAAAGGTCCAATCGGTGATTGCCATTGGAATGCCACACCTGCTGATGCACGAACACGGCTTGGGTCGCTGTAATCAGGTAAGTTAGCTGCAGCAAATCTTGCTTTATCTTCTGCCTTCCACTTGGTATTCCACACACTTGCCGCATCAACGAACATTGAAGTACGCACAGAATTTTGGTTTTTATCCGCCACAAATGGTGTTGGGAAAATTAATTCCACACTTGCTAATGCCATTGCATTACCGCCAATGATGTCATTTTTAAATGTATATTGCGTATCGCCATTTTTATCTACAGAAGTATAAATAGCATTTGGTCCAATCGCACCAGATGAGAAACCACGTAATGAACCGATGCCACCTGCAGCATAGTTACGATAGAATGGCAATTCTTTACCACCAAATCCATTAGCGTAAGATGCGCCTGCCTTGGCTGAAAGTACCCAAGAATGCGTACGGTCTAATGGGTAGAAACCTTGAACATCTGCATTTAAAGAGTAATATTTGTTGTCTGACCCCGGGATAGTTACCATACCACCTGCGCTAGCACGCACACCTTTGGTTGGGAAATAACCACGGTTTAAGCTGTTATAGTTCCAACCTGCTTTAAAGGTGAAATCTTGTGATTTAAATGCTGTGCCTTTGTATTCCATTGAATCAAGATATTTTTGACGAGAATATTCTGGTGCAACATTTTTTAATTTATTGTAAACATAGCCCACACCTAAATAGTATGAGTTATTTTCATTTACAGGGAAACCTAAAGTCGCATCTGCACCATAAGTGGTACGAGAATAGCTTGCTGCGTTGTTATCGTCAGAATTATCGTATTTTTCATAGAATACGTTACCACCTAAGCTCACGCCGTCTTTAGTGAAATACGGTTCGGTATAACCTAAATTCACGCTAGTTGTATAGTCATCTTTACGTCCAGCCAAGCTGATTGAAGAACCCATACCCAAGAAGTTATCTTGTTTTACGCTGGCTTGATAGCTGAAACCACTTTCTGTACCGTAACCGATACCAAAGTTAATACTACCCGTGTTACGCTCTTTCACACGATAAATAATATCTAATTCGTCATTGCTACCTGGCACGGTTTCATTGCGTTGTTCAACTGATTCAAAGAAACCTGTACGATCTAAACGAACTTTACCCAATTCAACTAACTGAGAAGATAACCACGTACCCTCTTGTTGACGCATTTCTTGACGTAAAGTGCTATCAGCCGTTACGGTATTACCCTCGAAACGAATTTGGCGAACAGAATAACGACGACCAGCATCAACAACATAAGTGATTGCTACGGTTTTGTTCGCATCATCAAATTCAGGGTGAATATTCACTTGCGCCGTGGCATAGCCTTGTTCTGCCAATTTCGCTTTAATATTTTCTTCCACAGTCGCAATTTCGCTACGACGGAAAGTATCATTTAAACGAATATCTTTTAATAATGGTGAAAGTTCTGCTTGCATACCGCCAACATCACCGATAATACGAGCATTGTTTACAGTGTAAACATCACCCTCATTCACAACTACTTTTACTCGAGCTTCGCTTTTATCGTCATTTAATTGCACATCGGTGTTAGCGATTTGCGCTTTTGCATAGCCATTTTCACCGTAATAATCTTGAATTGCATTTAAATCTTTACCAAATTGCTCTTGGGCAAATTTATTACCAAATAATTTCCACCACGCATCAGGCTGAAGTTCCATTTGCTCTTGCAATGTGCTGCTATCTACGCTGTTATTGCCCTCAAAGCTAATATCTTTCAATAGCGCAACATCATTTTCGGTAATTTGTAATTTCACTTCTGCACGATTATTCGGCAACGTGTTTACAATCGCTTCAACTTTCGCATTATAACGTCCAGTGGTCGCATAATGTTCTTCTAAACTTTGGCGGAAAGCCTCTAATTTTTCACGATTTAACACTTCGCCCGATTTAAAGCTATTTGCTTCCAAATTTGATTTCAATGCTTCACTCGGCACAGAACTATTGCCATCAATAGTTACTTCTGTAATCAATGGTTGCTGTGTTACAGAAATCACTAAGGTATTACCCTCACGAGCAGCCTGCACGTTGTCATAGCCACGCAAATAAAGGGTTTTCACCACATTTGCGATATCGTTATCGGTAGCACGTTTACCTACTTTCACTGGCAAGCCAGCTAAAACATTGCCTTCTGCTCCAGCTTGCACGCCGTCAACACGAATATCTTTCACCACAAAAGGTGCGGCATACGCCGTTGCTGAACCGAATAATAAACTAGCAATTAAAAGTTTTTTCATTTTACAATGACCTTATTAAATTAAAGTGCGGTTAAATTTTAATGCGTTTTTACGTTATAAACGTAAAAAATCGTTAAATAAAGCAAACACCGTGAGTGTCAACAATAATGCTGCACCGACACGATAGCAAATCTCTTGCACACGTTCTGAAACAGGTTTGCCCTTAATTCCTTCCGCTGCCAAAAAGACGAGATGTCCACCGTCTAATACTGGCAACGGAAATAAATTCATAATACCTAGGTTGACACTAATTAATGCCATAAAACTCAAATAATACACCAAGCCGATTTGCGACGAAACACCCGCACCCTGTGCGATTGAAATTGGACCGCTAAGATTATTTAGCGACAAATCTCCAGTGAATAATTTGCCGATGACTTTAATCGTCAACCAAGAAAGTTGTGCGGTTTTCTCGACACCTTTCCATAAGGCGTCAAGCATATCATATTTTAATTCTGTGCGATACTGTTCAGCTAAGGGTTTGAATGTAGGAGAAATACCAACAACATAACGCCCATCTTGTAATTCAGGTGCTAAGTTAAAATCCAAGATCTCGCCCTGACGATGAATTTTTAATTTAAGCGGATTTCCTTGCTGCACTTGTGCCACAAAATCTTGCCAATAAAAGGCTTGATTATCTGCAGTGTAAATTTCATCGCCGACCAAAATTCCCGCTTTCTCTGCTGGCGAATTTTCCACTACTTTTGACACCGTCATTTCAACTTTGCCACGAACAGGCTGAATACCTAATGCCGAAAAAGCACTTTCTTTATCAGGATCAAACGACCAATTCGCCACATTTAATACTTTTTCTTGTGGGCGTTCTTCACCAAATGGGGTAACAGTCAAGTGAATCTGTTCATTGCCCAATTTGGTCGCCAACAACATATTGATGGTTTCCCAATCAGCGGTTTCCGTGCCATCAATGGCTAAAATTTGGCTATTCGGCGCAATTTGTGCTTGTGCGGCAATGCTGTTGGGTTTCACTTGTTCAATCACTGGTTTGACACTAGGAATACCCACGCCAAACACAACCCAATATGCTACAATCGCAAAAATAAAATTCGCTAACGGCCCTGCCACAATAACAAAAGCACGTTGCAAAACAGTTTTGCTATTAAAAGATTGTGGTTTTAAATGCTCTGGCACGTCTTCATTGCGCTCATCAAGCATTTTGACATAGCCACCGAGTGGAATGGCAGAAAGCGCAAATTCTGTGCCGTGTTTATCTTTTCTCGACCACAGCACTTTGCCAAAGCCAATGGAAAAACGATGCACTTTTATACCGCACTTTCGAGCAGCCCAGAAGTGTCCATATTCGTGTACCGACACCAACACGCCAATGACGATAATAAAAGAAACAAGCGACCACAAAAAAGACATCACAAAACCTTACAACCAAAAGAAATAGAAATATGCAAAGAACGGTGTCGCCGCGGTTAGGCTGTCGATGCGGTCTAAAATACCGCCGTGGCCAGGGATTAAATTGCTGCTGTCTTTAATGCCACTTTCACGCTTAAACATACTTTCGGTTAAATCACCTAACACTGAAATCGCTACTGTTGCGACAGAAAGTGCGGTTAAAGAAACGAGATTTCCGTGTAAAAATAAATTATCGCCCAGCGCAGAAATAAAAATTGCTGCTAAGATTGCCGACGTTAATACGCCACCAATCACGCCTTGCCACGTTTTCCCTGGGGAAACGCTTGGTGCAAGTTTATGCTTGCCGAATTTACGCCCAGCGAAATACGCACCGCTGTCCGCCGCCCAAACTAAAATAAACACATAAAGCAATAATTGCACGCCGTGTAAACTATCTACATTGTAATTTTCTAAACGCAGAGCAACCACGGCAATCAAGAAAGGTACTAAAGTAACAAAAGCAAAAATAATTTGCAAAATTAATGACTTGCCCCAAGTTATGGCAGATTTTGGATAACTCACCACAAAGCCTAACGCCACCAGCCACCAAATTACGCCAGCTAATAATAACGGTTCAGCATAACCCTCAAACACACGACCTGCGTTTAAATAATTCGCTTGGCTGAAAATCCATAGAAATAAAAATGCGGCTGAAATTGCGGTTACCACAAAACGCCAAACAGGTTTTAAGCGGGGAAATTGTGTCCATTCCCACACACCAAGGATAGCCACGACAGCGAGGGCAAGTGCAAAATAAAAAGGGGAAAATAAAAATAATACCGCACAAACAATGGCGATCATTAGAATAGCGGACAAAATTCGTTCTTTAAGCAAAAGTTTCTCCTTTTATAAAATGCTTAGGACGCACCAAAGCGGCGTTCACGTTGTTGATATGCCCAAACGGCGTGATTGAATTCTTGTTCATTAAAATCAGGCCACAATACATCAGAAAAATATAATTCAGCATAGGCGATTTGCCACAACAAGAAGTTGCTGATACGTTGCTCACCACTAGTGCGAATAAGCAAATCCACAGGCGCTTGCTCTTTTGTGACCAATTTTTGCTGGAAAAGTTCTTCGCTAATATCTTCCGCAGCCAATAAATTAGCTTTCACATCAAGCGCAAGTTGTTGAGCAGCTTGAACAATATCCCAACAACCGCCATAATTTGCCGCAATGTTTAGCGTAAGTGCGGTGTTATTTTCGGTTAATTTTTCAGCGTTAGCAATCTTCGCTTGCAATTTCTCGCTAAATTTTGATGTATCGCCCAATATTTTGAGTTTGATATTATTTTTATGCAACTTTTTCACTTCTGAATCAAGTGCTTGCATAAATAATGTCATCAGTGCAGAAACTTCATCTTGCGGTCTATTCCAATTTTCACTGCTAAACGCATATAAGGTGAGCGATTGCACGCCAATTTGACGAGCATAAGACACCGAGCGACGCACCGCTTTTACGCCATTGGTATGTCCAAAAATGCGCATTTTGCCTTGCTGCTTCGCCCAGCGACCATTACCGTCCATAATAATCGCAACGTGTTTTGGAATATTATTAGGATCTAATTCTTTCATTTTAGAGTAAATTTTAACCGCACTTTGCTTCTGAAATTTGGGCGTGAATATAGCACACGCAAGGGCGTATGTCATTTTGTTTTTAGCCTACGCCAAAGCTAGCCAAAAGTGCGGTGAAAAATCTGCCATTATTTTTGTTTAATAATTTCGCCTGCCAATGCTCTTGCTTGTGCATCAACGTCCAGCACATCATCAATACTCATAATCTGGCGAGCCGGTGTTTTATCTACAACTAATTGATTTACTTCTGCAATTTCCGTAAATTTAATTTGACGATTTAAAAAGGCTTCCACCGCAATTTCATTCGCCGCATTCATCGCCGTAGTGGCATACTGCCCAGCCGCAAAAGCATCAATCGCCAATTTCAAATTCGGGTAGCGATTAAAATCAGGCTCAAGGAACGTTAAACCATTTAATTTATAAAAATCCAACGGCTCAACGCCAGCAAAAGTGCGGTGCGGATATGCCATAGTTTCCGCAATCGGCGTACGCATATCGGGATTGCCCATTTGTGCAATCACCGAGCCGTCCACATAACGCACCATTGAATGAATAATCGATTGTGGGTGAATAATCACTTCCATTTCGTCAGCCGATGCATTGAACAACCAGCGCGCTTCGATATATTCCAAGCCTTTGTTCATCATCGTCGCGCTATCCACCGAGATTTTTTTGCCCATCGACCAATTCGGGTGCGCCACCGCTTGCTCTGGCGTAATGCCATCAAATTCGCTTAAATCGGTGTAGCGAAAAGGACCGCCTGAACCAGTGAGTACAATTTTGCTTACGCCCAATTCACTCAACGGACAAAAGCCCACTTTTTGCTGTGCTTCAGGCGGAAGCGATTGGAAAATCGCGTTGTGTTCGCTGTCCACAGGCAATAACTGTGCGCCGTATTTTTGTACGGCATCAATAAAAATCTGTCCACAAGTAACCAAACTTTCTTTATTCGCCAACAATACGCGCTTGCTAGCTTTCACCGCGGAAAGCGTCGGCAATAAACCTGCTGCACCCACGATCGCCGCCATTACTTGATCCGCGTCATCGTGTGCCGCTAATTCGCAAATGGCTTTTTGTCCGCTTAACACTTCAGTTTTCGAGCCAACCGCGGTTAATTTTTCGCGTAATTTTTTCGTCGCGGTTTCATCATCAAGTGCCGCAAAGCGCGGTTGAAATTTCACGCATTGTTCCAGCATTAAATCCACATTGCGACCGCCCACTAGCGCAAAAGCGCGGTATTTTTCAGGGTTGTTTTCAATCACAGAAAGGGTGCTTGTGCCGATAGAGCCTGTTGAGCCAAGAATGACGAGATTTTGTGTTTTCATAGCCTTGCCGAAATGTTTATTCTAATTTTGGGGATTATATAACAAAAATGGGCATTTAAGCCCATTTTGTATTGCAAAATTGTGAGATTTTTAACCGCGGTTACATTCCGCTGAATTATAAACCTGCTGCCGCACGAAGTTCTGCAGCGCGATCAGTTTTCTCCCAAGGGAATTGTTCACGACCGAAGTGTCCGTAAGCCGCAGTTTGGCGGTAAATTGGCTGAATCAAATCTAACATTTTGATTAAGCCATAAGGACGTAAATCAAAGAATTCACGTACTAAATTCACCAATAATTCGTTCGCCACTTTGCCTGTGCCAAAGGTTTCCACCATAATTGATGTAGGCTCTGCCACGCCGATGGCGTAAGAAAGCTGGATTTCACAACGATCCGCAAGCCCAGCTGCCACGATATTTTTTGCCACATAACGTGCTGCATACGCTGCTGAACGGTCAACTTTTGACGGATCTTTACCCGAGAACGCACCGCCACCGTGGCGAGCTGCACCGCCGTAGGTATCCACGATGATTTTACGACCAGTTAAACCGCAGTCGCCCATCGGCCCCCCGATCACAAAGCGACCAGTCGGGTTAATGAAATATTTGGTGTCTTTTTGTAGCCATTCGCTTGGCAATACTGGCTTGATGATTTCTTCCATCACACCGTCGATTAAATCGCTTTGGCTTACGCTGTCGGCGTGTTGAGTTGAAAGCACCACTGCATCAACGCCCACGATTTTGTTGTTTTCGTATTTTAGCGTAACTTGGCTTTTCGCATCTGGGCGCAACCAATCTAATGTGCCATTTTTACGCACTTGCGCTTGACGCTCCATTAAACGGTGCGCGTAAGTAATCGCCGCTGGCATCAATACGTCAGTTTCGTTGGTCGCATAACCAAACATAATGCCTTGGTCGCCTGCGCCTTGGTCTAATGGATTTTCACGATCCACGCCTTGATTAATGTCTGAAGATTGTTTACCAATCGCATTCAACACCGCACAAGAATGTCCATCGAAACCCATTTCTGAATGCTCATAACCGATATCGCAAATCACTTGGCGAGTTAAGTTTTCAATATCTACCCAAGCAGAGGTGGTGATTTCACCGCCCACTAACGCCATACCTGTTTTTACATAAGTTTCGCACGCCACACGCGCTTTTGGATCTTGTTTTAAAATCTCGTCTAATACCGCGTCTGAAATCTGATCGGCAATCTTATCTGGGTGTCCTTCTGACACACTTTCCGAAGTAAATAAATAGCTTGACATAATATCCCTTAATTTCTCATTTGGAAGTATAGACGGCTATAATACGCTTTTTTTAGCGAAAGGCAAGCATTTTTAGGCAGAAAAAAGCCCTGTCGAACTAACAGGGCTGATAATAATGAAAAGGCTTTTTTATACAATTTCACTTTCAACGAAAAAATAATTGATTTCTCGCACCGCACTTTCAGGGCTATCAGAGCCGTGTACGGAATTGCGAGTTTTGCTTTCAGCGAAATCGTGACGAATCGTGCCTTCCGCTGCTTGCTCTGGATTAGTCACACCAATTAAAGTGCGGTAATCTTTTATGGCATTTTCTTTTTCTAACACTGCGACAACCACAGGCGCTGATGTCATATAAGTCAATAAATTATCATAAAAGTCTTTGCCAATATGCTCTGCATAAAAACCAGCGGCTTGCTGTTGGCTAAGATGTAACATTTTTGCCGCTTTAATGCGAAAGCCTGCCTCTTCAAATCGAGCTAAAATTTTGCCGATAAGATTGCGTTCCACAGCATCGGGTTTGATGATAGACAATGTGCGTTCTAATGCCATATTTTATACTCCTTTATGTGTTTTTATTTAGTAAGAAATTTGCCAACGTTTGCACGCCAAGCCCAGTCGCTCCTGTCGCCCACAGCTCGTTTGGCGATTTGCGGTAAGTGGCTGAGCAATCAATATGTAGCCAATTTTGCTGATAATTTTCGACAAAATAAGATAAAAATGCGGTCGCCGTGCTTGCTCCAGCACTGACGGCAACTGATCCTGTATTTGAAATATCAGCAAAACTCGACGAAATTTGACCACGATGTAATTCATCAAAAGGCAAACGCCAAAACGGTTCGTGCTCATTTTGAGCGGCGGTAAATAAATCCGCCACAAGTTGATCGTCCATCGAAAGCACTGAATGGTAATCGTTGCCCACCGCCACTTTTGCCGCTCCTGTTAGGGTCGCTGCATCAATAATAAATTGCGGTTTTTGAGCCACCGCATCAATCAAACCGTCAGCCAACACCAAACGCCCCTCGGCATCGGTATTCATCACTTCCACGGTTACACCATTGCGATAAGTAATTACATCGCCCAATTTGAACGCTTGGCTGCTCACCATATTTTCAGCACAGCACAAATATAATTTCACTCGAGCCGTTAAACCTTGCGAAATCGCTGCCCCCAACGCTCCAATCAATAAGGCAGCACCGCCCATATCGGACTTCATACTGTCCATACTATTACTTGGTTTTAGACTGTAACCGCCCGTGTCAAAGGTGATGCCTTTACCGACTAAACAGGCTAATACTGGGGCATTTTCATCACCTGTGGGATTAAAATCGAGTTGCAACAACGCAGGCGGATTAACCGAGCCTTTGCCCACCGTCCAAATACCTTGATAACCTTGATCTTGCAGGGATTTTCCTTTGATAATTTGGTAGCTTAACACGCCATCTTCCCAACCAGCGGCTTGTTTTTCGATAAATTGAACAGCTCGATTTGCTAAGGCTTCAGGGGTTAAAACATCGGCAGGTAAGTTAATGATTTCTCGAACAAAATCACCACATTCAATGCGATTAAGCAAGATTTCTGTTTCAATCTCATCTAATTCAGGAAACTCTACTGTAAAATCTTGCTTGGCAGTATAAAATCCTTGATAAAACGCCCAACAGTTCTCAGCATTCCAAAGGCTTCCGACTAACTCAACCGATTTAATGCCCAACCCACGCAATTTGCGAGCTGCTTTTTGCACCAAAGTGCGGTCAAAAATACCCGATTTTTTTGCACAATGGACAACCGCTTGATCTTGTTGAAACGTTAAAAATGAATTCTCACCCCAAAGGTCTGATGGAGCTTGTAAAGAAAGAACAACTTGCATACTCTGTTCCTAAAAACAAAAAACTGATATAAGCAATATACCAGTTTTTTTGGGGGATTGGGAATAGTGTCCCAACAAATTTTTAACAAAATGCTATTTCTGCTTTTCCAGTATTTTTTTCCACCATTGTGGATTTGCCAAATACCACTCAACCGTTTTTCTTAATCCGCTGTCAAAATCCTCTTGTGGCTGCCAGCCTAAAGAGTTGGTGATTTTTGTAGCGTTAATCGCATAACGTTTATCGTGCCCCGCTCTATCTTCAACGTGAGTAATGAGATCTCGGTAGTTTTTAATATTATTTGGTTTGTTTGGCACAAGTTCTTCTAAAAGATCACAGATGGCATACACAATTTCAATATTGGTTTTCTCATTATTCCCACCAATATTATAGGTTTCACCGATTTTCCCTTTAGTTAGCACCTGATATAAAGCACGTGCGTGATCTTCGACAAATAACCAATCACGAATTTGTAAACCATCGCCATAAATCGGCAGTTTTTTCCCTTGCAATGCGTTTAAAATCATTAGTGGAATTAACTTTTCTGGATACTGATAAGCTCCATAATTATTTGAACAGTTGGTGATGATGGTAGGTAAATGATAAGTACGCAACCAAGCTCGAACTAGATGATCGCCAGCCGCTTTTGATGCTGAATATGGACTGCTCGGAGCATAGGGGGATTGCTCTGTAAACGGTGGTTCACAAGCTGCTAAATCGCCATAAACTTCATCGGTTGACACATTAATAAAACGAAATTGCGATTTTTTCACCGCACTTTTTACCTGATCAAGACGATACCAATAGCCCCGAGCCACTTCAAGTAAGCGATATGTCCCGACAATATTCGTTTGAATAAACTCCTCGGCACGATGAATAGATCGATCTACGTGGCTTTCTGCTGCTAGATGTATCACAGCATCTGGCTGATATTTATCAAAAATTTCTCGTATTCGCAGCTGATCACAAATATCAACTTGCTCAAAAGTATAACGAGGATTGTTAGCCACCGTAGTTAATGACGCTAAATTCCCCGCATAAGTCAACTTATCAACATTAACTACATAATCTTGAGTGTTGTTAATAATGTGGCGAATAAGGGCAGAGCCGATGAAACCCGCTCCGCCTGTGATGAGGATTTTCATTAATATGCACCATCTCTGTTTAACACAACATTAATTGTTTTAAACAAAATCGCAATATCATTCCAAAGCGACCAGTTTTTGACATACCAAGAGTCGAAATAAACTCGAGTTTCGTAATCAACATCATTACGACCACTAACTTGCCAAAGACCTGTCATACCTGGTTTTGCCATTAAATAATAGTCAACATCTTCTTCATATCGTTCTAATTCTTCTTGAACAATCGGGCGTGGACCAACTAAGCTCATCTCGCCTTTTAGCACGTTAAATAATTGTGGTAATTCATCTAAACTTGTTTTGCGAATAAAATGACCAATTTTAGTAATGCGTGGATCATTTTTGAGTTTAAAATCTTTTTCCCATTCCGCTTTGGCCTCAGGATCATTCGCTAATAAATCTTCCAACACTTCTTTGGAATTAACCACCATTGAACGGAATTTTAAACAATTAAAGGTTTTACCATTGCGACCAATTCTTGGATGTCCGTAAATTGCATTGCCACCGTCTTTTTTAACTGAAAAATATAAATAGGCTAATAGTGGAAACAAGGCAATAATAATGGCTATTGAACCAAATATATCCATCGTACGTTTTATAAAACGTGAAGAGCGTTTAGCCAAATTATTATTAATTCTTAATAACATTACTTCGTGGCTAAATAAAAATGCCATATCCGTACTATATAAAGGCAAGCCCCTTAACGTTGGAATAACTGATACATAACGACATTTGTGATTAGCTAATTTTCTTAACCAAATATCACGCTCATTTGTTTCATTATCTTCTAAAGCAAGTGTAAATTGTGTTGTATTTGGATCTATCATTGACCAAACAATGTCTTCATCTAATTTAGGAATTTGAAGTTCATTAATATTATTTTGATTAATCGGAACGTAGCCTTTTATATCTAAACCCAAGTAGCTTTCGCTTTTAAGTGCATTGATTGCTTCTATTGCATTTTTTCCGTTACCAATAATAATGGTTTCTTTTAAATACCATTTCAATCTAATCAATAATGTCTTAATAGCAATGCGAAGAATAGGAACTATCACTAAAGCAATAATCCAAGTTAGCCCCCAAAGAATGCGAGATGAACCTAATTTAGAAAATGCAATAACGGCTAACTCAATAATGGATAGAATAATTAGTGTTCTAATAACTTCTTTTAATTCAAACCAAAATGGTTTTCGATAAGTGTAATGGCGTAAACGAACCCAAAACCAGCCCACCCCTATTGCACTTAATAAAAAATGGATATTTAATCTATCATTTATTTGCTCCTCAGGTAGAAATCCTGATAAATCCCCACTAATAAAATTAATAATCAGCATAGAAAATATAAATGATAAAAATAGACTAAGAAAATCAGCGGATGCTAATAATAATTTATATAAATCCTTTCTACCCATTGCATAATACCTTTCAGATTATCTCAAAAACTTTCTCTTCAACAAATTAAATGCTTTCAACACCAAGTTTTCACCTTCGATATTGGTGACTTTTAACTCAACAAGATGAACTTTATTTTGTACTAGCCACACATTGAACAATCGTTCAGAGATAAAACCAAACACTCGTCCTTGATAAGCATCATAATTTGAAATATCAGTTCGACTTTCTAACTCAAATAAAATATCAAAAAGCCAGTCGCAATATGCATAAAACATCTCTTTTTTCATTACGAACATATTAAACAAATGTAGAGTTTTCCCTGCCATCACTTGTTCAAATACTGGAATATATTCAGGATATTTACTTGCAACAATATCTTTTGTCATATCCAAATCTTTAGCAAAATGTGCATTTTTATAATGCTCATATACGCTTTCAATATAATAGTTACGTTTTTTAGACACAATACAATCACATTGCTCTAAACGAGATAATAATTCTGCTTGAGATGCAATTTTTTTATCTTTTAATGTTAGCTCTTGACCTGAAAAATAACGACGATAATGCACCAAACCAGCATATTCTACATCGTTAAAAAAGTCATTTTTCCACGCCCAATACAGTGCGGTAAGTTCACAGAATGATGAATTTTTTAAGGAAATATGCTCGCCAGTATCATCACCTAACACACCAAAATCATTTTGTTTAATAGCTCTGCCCACGTGAACTGGCACATAATATGGCACATTGGGAAATTCATACGGCTTATGCGTTGCGACAATAACTTTCACGTTATTTTTCATTTAATTCTCTCCAAAATGCTTTTCTACACAATCTAATGCTTCAGCAATAATATTGTGCATATCAAAATATTTATATTGTGCTAAACGCCCACCAAAAATCACCTTATTTTGTTGCTCGGCCAAGGCTTTATATTGAGCATACATTTCATTATTTCTTTGGTCATTAATTGGGTAATACGGCTCATCACCATCTTGATATTCAATAGAATATTCACGCGTAATAACCGTTTTTTCTTGTTTACCAAACTCAAAGTGTTTATGTTCGATAATACGTGTATATGGCACTTCCGCTTCAGTATAATTAACCACGGCATTACCTTGATAATTTTCGGTATCTAAGATTTCATTATCAAAACGTAAACTGCGGTATTCTAATTTACCAAATTGATAACCAAAATATTCATCAATCATTCCTGTGAATACCGTTTGCTCCGCTAAATTTTCGTAATATTCTCGTTCTGCAAAGAAGTCAACATTGAGTTTAACTTCAATATTTTCTAACATTTTTTCAAAAATAGCGGTATAACCACCATTTGGAATACCTTGATAGGTATCGTAAAAATAGTTATTGTCGTAAGTATAACGTACTGGCAAGCGTTTAATAATAAAGGCTGGAAGTTCGGTACATTTACGTCCCCATTGTTTTTCGGTATAGCCTTTAATTAATTTTTCATAAATTTCACGTCCAACTAAAGAAATGGCTTGTTCTTCTAAATTAGTCGGTTCTGTGATATTTTCTTTGGCAATTTGCTCTTGAATTTTTGCCGCCGCCTCTTCAGGTGTAATCACTCCCCACATTTTATTGAATGTCAGCATATTAAATGGCAAGCTATATAATTCATTTTTATAGCGTGCAACGGGGGCATTTGTGAAACGGTTAAATTCAGCAAATTGTTGAATATAATCCCAAACTTTTTTGTTGCTGGTATGGAAAATATGTGCACCATATTTATGCACGTTAATACCTTCCACATTTTGCGTATAGCAATTACCGCCAATATGATCTCGTTTTTCAATAATCAAACATTTTTTACCGCGTTTTGTTGCTTCATAGGCAAAAATAGAGCCAAACAATCCAGCTCCAACAATTAAATAATCATATTTTTTCATCTTTAGTCTCTTAAATTTCATAGAACAATATTAGAAGTCAAATCTAAAAGTTAATTATATAATACCTTTAGTGATCTAATCTATTTTTCTGATCATAAATGTATACTATCGGTATTAGTAAAGATTCTAACAACAATATTGATAGTTTATATCTTGATAATATAGCTAGCATCTTATATTTTTTATAAGAATAACTCTCTAATATGTTATTGACTGTTAGGCGCTTATACTGTTCTTGAATAAGTTTTCTATACTTTGATCGTTTTTTATAGCCTTTAATACGAACCAAACTCACTAAAGCTGATTGAATTAAGTTTACAGCAGCACTCGCAAATAAATTTTTATCCAACAGCCCTTTGTGATAACGTTGTTCTAGGGCATTTACCGACTCAAACATTCTAAATTGTTTTTCAGCAACCCCTGTTGTAATCGAGTTAGCTCTTTTTCTATAGCCATACATAGGCTCATTAATTTTTATAATTGTATTAGCTCTATATGTCAAAATAGGTGTAGTAACCACATCCTCATAAATATTCCCCTTAGGGAAAAGATTATTAGTGTAAAGTTCTTTTTTTACAACTCTAGCCCACGCAAAATTAGGTTCTTGAGCCAATGTTTCCTTACTTATACTCCCTATGATATTATTTAATACCACATCGTTATTATCAAACAAAGTATTCGGATACTTGTAGAATTTACTAAATAATAAATATACAATATCTACATCTCTCTGCCTTGTAGCATAATCTAGAAATTCAATTAATCGGCAATGAACTACATCATCTGAGTCTACAAAAATAATATATTCACCCTTTGCCAAACTCAACCCAAAATTTCTTGCATCTGATAATCCTCCATTATCCTTATGATATAGTCTAAAATGGCTATGCTGCTCACAAAATTTTTGAGCCATTAAAGCTGATTCATCTGTTGAGCCATCATTAATCAACAAACATTCACAGAGTTCATTCATGCTAGAGTTAATCGATTCTAAGCAATCTAATAAATAATCTTCAACATTATAAATTGGAACAATAATAGAGTATTTGATATTCATCGCTCCTCCACTACAATATTTTTTGCTTATTAAAAGCATACGAAAGAAGAATATAAACAAAAAACACAAGAAGAGTTAAAATGACTTTTGCAGATAATAAATGAAAAGCGTCTCCCATCACTACCATACGAAATACCCCATCAACCCCCTTTAATGCTAGAAATATAAAAATAATATCTTTTAATTTAATCGCCTTGTAAAGAATAAAATACACAATCCCCACAAATGCACCAATTAAAGTTGATATCAGTAATGCTAAAGGATACCCAAAGAAATAAGCTAAATTTACTGGCCCCCCATTGTCATACTAATCCCTTGCTCGGTAAACCATTGGTAAACAGGATAAGGACTCACTAAATACATAATATAGAATATGCCCTTCATATATGGCTCATCATTATTTAGCCCCAAGAAATGGCTTTGAATTTCTTGCCAAGATTTAATATCTAAACCTGATAATTGATCTAAAGACCACCATAGTTGTGCCTGCAATACTAATCTATTTAAAAATAGTGCAATAGCATTGTGCTCTCCGCCAATTGCAACATAACTTAAATAAGCAGAAAAGAATAATCCAATGCCTGTAAGCACTGAAAACAATATAACTTTAGCATTTTTAAGATAATTTAAAATTCTAATATTCCCTATAATTACAATAGGAACTAAGAATACCATAATAGCAGACAACAAACCTGTAAACTTCTCACCCACCGAGTATTGAGATACTAAGGAAAATAAAAATAATACAATATATTTCTTCTTTTTTGTTAAAGAATATGACAACCCAATAAATATCACCAATTGCGACATTGAAAACTTAATATATTCTGCCTGTTTAGGGGCAATATTATTCCAATAATAAAAACGATCCACTCCATAATCATTAGGATGCCCATACTTAATAGCAACCCCAAATAATGTACAGCAACACAAAATATAAATAAAAATTACAATAGAGAGTAATAGTTCATTAATTTTCCATGGAAATATAGCAGCATTTACCGTATATACTTTCATTAAAATATTGAATGAGCCGTATGCAAATAAAATAATTACTCCACATAAGGAAAGAATTCTAGCTGTTGCTCCAGATAAAAATGCATACTGACCTATTTCACTAAAATACATATTATGCTCAGCAATCAAACACACTATACTCGCTATCGTAACTGCATAAAAAACAGGAAAAGCAATAATACAAAATGTAGAACTTCTTTTTAAAAGATACGCAAAAGTTATAATCCAAACAAATACTGAAAAATAATTGGATATTAACCAATAATCATGTTGTATCAATGTATTACTAAGAAATATTACAACCCATAGAAAAAATAATAACGCTAGCATACTTATCAACACCTAATGCAAGAATTACTATATTTAGCTAATGCTTTCACGGCATCTCTGACCTCTTTTTTTAGTATTGGAGTATCGATTGGATATATCCGTAACCGTTCAGTTAAGTTTAAAAGATTAAATTGAGCACTACTTCCAAAACCATAAATATTGATCGTATCATATTTTTTTAATAGTTCCATTATCAACTCTTCAGCCATCAAATCCTCTACTGGATATCTCTCCGAAAAAAGTATATTAGCTGACTCTCGAGGATGAGGAATATAAATACAATTCCCGATATTGTGTAGCATATTTTTTACATCATTCTGTAAACGCTCTATATGCTTAATATTTTCAACAATCTCAGAATAAACTGTTCCTAGAAAAACATTCATCTCACTTCCCTTTTTGCCATTAAAAAATAAAGGATCACAAAAAAGAGGAATATATTTTGTGCAAGCAATGACATTTTCATAATCTTTATAAATAGTATAGTGTAAAGTGCTAGATGCCTTCACTTTATCTAAGGAAAATCGATTGCCCAATAAAAAATGCATAGTCTTCATCAGTTTTCTTCTTAACGAAAAGTTCTTCTCACTAGAAAAATATACACTATTAGAGATAATATTTGCAGTCCCATCATCATAAGTAACTAATGTACGCAAATCTAAAAAAGACAAAGCATAAAAAATCAAAGTATCATTAATACTTGCAACATAGACATCCGCTTTCTTATTCAAAAGCAACTTTCTTAATTTAAATATTGTTTTTAAGCTTCTACCTGTAGAAATAAACACTCCAAAATCTACCATAGAAACCAAACGTTCATAGTATACTTTATGAATTCCATTAGGGGACATTGATAAATATACTAAAGCACACTGCCTTTTATTTAATTTCTCTTCTTGTATAATCCTGTGAGCAATTATTGTTTGCAAGGGGGTCATACATATAAAAAGTTTCATAATTTTCTCTTAAAATGTGATTTATATGGGAACATACTTTATTTAACTCAAATGCTCACGACGCTTAGACGAAATGTAATGTAAAAATGCCTCACAGCTAAGACTCACTACAATAAGAATACATGCAAAGTACACTGACATGTATCCCATGAACTTTAAGCTCATTAACAAAACGCAATATAATGCTACAGACACAAAAATATTCCTAAAAAATATATGATTTTTACCTCTTGCAACCAACCTTAAATACCCTCTAGTTAGAGTAAAGGCGTACATAGGTAAAACCCACATTAGTGTGTAAAGAATATTCTTAAATTCATCAACATTACTTAATATCAGCTTATTCCAGACCATATCAGGCAATATCCAGATAGCAAAACAAAATATTAAAGCTAATGCTAATAATATTTTTTCAATCTTTTGATTAAATACTTGATCACTACTTATTACTGCCCTAGGAAACACTGCTCGAGCTAATGCAGACAAAGGCATAATAAGTACTGATATGATTTTACGTGCTATGTCGTAAATAGCAACAAGCTGATAATTAAACCAAGCTCCTATAATAAATATCGTTATATACTCTTTTAAATTAGCAATAATACTTGCACCAAAATACGAAAAGCCCTTAACGAATTGATTCTTCACTTCTTGAAAATCTAATTTTATCAAGATACTAAATGAAATTATCCTGCAGAAAAAGTAAAAACCTAACAGCCCCATTAATACATTACTTAAAGAATAAATCCAAACTACTCTTATAATATGTTGAGGTCCTTCTATAAGAACAAATATTGACAATACTCCCAGTATTTTTGAGAAAAGGGTTGCATATGTAATGAATAGCATCCTCTCTACCCCTTGAAAAAACCAATCAGGAAACAACCAATTTCCCAATAAACCAATAGAAGCAACAAAATGCAACAATTGATATTCCTTTAACCAAGGAATCGTGACTATCGCTAATATATAGAGAGATAAACTTATAATACAAAGCAATGCTTTACACAAAAAAACATTACTAGCTATTTTGTAGCATTCCTGCTCATTATCTCTATTTAAAGCTATATCTTTAGTTGCGGTTGCTGTAAAGCCAAAATTAATAATCAACCCTAAATAGCCTACAATTGCTTGTGAATATGCAATAACACCGTACTGAGAATGCCCTAATTTATGTATCAAATAAGGGTAAGTTATCAAAGACATAACAATTTGTAGGAATTGTAAAACTGTTAATGCAGTGAAATTTTTTAAAATGACTTTTTTACTTGACACAATTATTTACTCAACTTAATTATTAGTCAGCGATATTACATAATAAAGATGCATACTTATCACACATAATACTCAAAGTATATTTTCTCTCAAATAACTCTCTTGAATACTCGCCTTTAGTAATCTGACTCCCTGAGCAATGATTTATTTTCATCATATCATCTATCCACAAATTTATACCTTCACACACCCCATCTATTGTAGGAGAAACTAGCCAACCATTTGTAGAACAAACTAGCTCAGCGCAATCCCCCACATCAGTTGCAATAATAGGGAGCCCTGCACGCATAGCCTCAATAATAGCCATTGGCAACCCCTCATCTCGACTTGCCAATATAAAACCATCAGATTCCCGAAGATAAGGTAAAACATCTTTTTTTGCTCCATGAAAAATAATATTGTCTAGTTTGTTATCCTTACAAAACTGTTCCAGCTGACCTTTTATTGAACCATCACCGACAATATGCAATTCAAATTTCCCTCGTATCTCTGGAGCTAACAAATTGATAGCCTTAACTAAATTATCATGCCCTTTTCGGAAACCAATTGACCCCACAGTCAATAGCTTTAACTTAGTTGTACTTTCGGATACACTTAAACCTTGAAATGATATATCCGAAATACCATTAGCTATACTACATGTTTTGTGTGCATATTCAGGATATTTATGGCAAAAAATTTCTCTAGAATTCTCTCCTAATAAGATAATTTTAGTGACACCCGCAAAAATTTTACCCAATACCTCATCCAAAAACTTCACACCACTCTTAGAACGACCTAAAATTGGGTATGCATCAAACAACATCTTAGTTGGATCACCATTACAATGTAAAACAACGGCACTTGGAGTTTTATTCCAAATATCTGGATATTGCAGAGCGAACTGATACGCAATAAAAATATCATGAAATAACAATACATTAGGCCTAGTTTTAGGGCTATATCGTCCTAATACTTTTTTAGCACTTGAAAAAAGAGTTAATTTTAATAACTGTACAGCTAAACCACCATGATACCTCGCTCCTATCTCAAAGCATTTACGTATCAACTGTTTAATAGAATACTTCTTAGCATGGATATTCTGCACTACTAATTGAGGAAGTTCTTCCAGTGATGTAATTTCACTGGCATCTCTAGACCAACAACGCAGTATAACTTCTTGCTTTTCTTCAAACCCACTTATTATATTGCGTAAAACTGTAGCCGCCCCTGTTAACTCGGTTAAATATGTATAATAAGGCATATCCACAATAATTGTTTTTTTCATAAAAATCACTCAATTACGTCATTTATTACAGCGATATTAGCTTGAATATTGACTAATACTTTTTTACCTAATAACTTTTCATAAAACTTTGGTGCTAAACCATAACCAGGGCGAACGCTACGAATGCAACTTTCATCAATTACATCGCCAGCTTTCATATCTTTGACAAAATACAAAGAACGACGGAATTGTACATTACCTTGCTCGCTTGATTTACAACCATAATCCACTTGCCCTAAAGCTTCCCAAGCTGTTTTGGTATCTTTACACAATGCGGCTAATTCAGGTTCTTCGAGTGAGAAACTATCATCAGCCCCACCGCCATTGCGATCTAAGGTTACGTGTTTTTCAATAATGCAACCACCTAACACCACTGACGCAACTGCCGTTGTGTTATCTAAGGTATGGTCAGATAAACCGACAGGTACACCAAAGCGAGTTTGCATATCAAGCAATGTACGCAAGTTATAATCTTTCGCTGGAGCAGGATAACCACTCACACAATGCAAAATCGCTAATTCTTTACAACCGCCATCTCGAGCAGCCTGAATTGCTTCGCTAATTTCTTCTGCATCTGCCATTCCTGTAGAAATAATTAATGGTTTGCCTGTAGAAGCGGCATATTTAATTAGGGGCAAATCTACTGCTTCAAATGACGCAATTTTATAAGCAGGGGCATTTAAATCTTCTAATAAATCCACCGCAGTAAAGTCAAAAGGCGAGCTAAAAATCGTTATATCTCGCTCACGAGCATAATCAAATAAAGGCTTGTGCCAATCCCAAGGCATATATGCTTTTTGATAAAGTTCATACAGCGATTGTCCACCCCATAAACCGCCTTTAATCATAAATTCTTCATTTCGGCAATCTAAAGTGATGGTATCTGGCGAATAGGTTTGTAGTTTTACGGCATCTGCTCCACTACGTTTTGCCATATCAATAATTTTAAATGCATTATTAATATCGCCATTATGATTTGCTGACATTTCAGCGATAATATAAGGTGCGTAATTTGCACCAATGGCACGATTGTTAATATGAATAACATTATTACAAGACATCTTTTAGATCTCCTTTGTGTTTAATAGTTGCAAATATTTGCTAAGTTCGGGGGAACCAAGCCATAAATGTTAGTTAAAATCTTGGCTTGTAAGTAAAATTGATGGTTTTATTGTTCAAAAAGTAAATTTGCCATCATAATGAGTTCATCGTTGTAATACATAAAATATTCAACTTTTGCTTTTTCATTAGATCGGAAAATAAGTTTTCCTTTAATTGATACAACACCATTAATAAGCACGTTTCTAATAATCTGCAAATCACTATTGAGTAGTTTATAATTTTCACCTGGGTATTCAGCTATATTTAACATTAAATCTTGAGTTAGATTGACCGTTTCAATATTAGAAATATTTTTTTCAACAGCATAAACTTTAGCTAGTTTAGTGTTAGGTAAAGATAATAAATCTAAATAATCATCTCTAAACAAAGCCATTTGGTAAATATCATAAAAAACGCCATCTCTTAGATAATCAGCTTTTCTAATACCTTCAACAGCAAAGCCAAATTTTTTATGAAACTCAATTACAGCAGCATTAAAAGATAATACTTCGCAACATAACTTTCTAATCTGCAAAGTATTAAAGGCATAATCTAATGCCAAGTTTTCCATTTCAACGCCTGCACCACGAGCTTTTTCATTGCCTAAATAAAATGCCCAAGATGCCTTTCTAGAATTTAAATCAATATTATAAAAACCTACAACGCCAATTGGTTTGCTGTCTTTCTCATAAATAAAATATTTGCAAGTGTCGTCTTGTAAAACTTTTTGCAACCATTGAATATGCGTTTCATAGTCAATAATATTGTTGTTGTACATATTATTTCTAACGAAGTCTTGATTTCTCCAATCTAAAATCATTCTTGCGTCATCTAATACAACTTCTCTTAAATAACCTTTACTCATCATATATCTCTCATCTTATCAATGACTCGCTTAGCACCAATCCCATCAACTAAATTACTTGATTTTTCTGACATTTCACTAAGTTCTTTAAGTGTTATCTTGCTTATAACATTGGAAATTTGATCTATTTCAACCAACTTTGCTATGTTATTTTGATTGAGTATATCAGCCACTTCTTTTTGATTTTCAGCTAATACCAATAATAACGTTGGTACACCTAGACAACAACGCTCCCAAGATGTACTTCCTGCCGCACCAATCGCCAAATCTGCCATCGCCATTCTTTTTGCCATATCAGTCACATTTACAGCGACTTCAATATTTAATCTTGAATGTGTTGCTATCTCTTTGATTGCATTGATATGCGGTGCAGTTTTACCCATTACTACTGTAATTTTTACGCTTGATGACAAATTAGACTTTTCTAATTCATATAAAACCTGACTGGTTAAATTATCTTTATCTATACCACCTAGATTAACTAGAATATTCTCTAATTTCGGCTCTGCACGTCTTTTTAAACTATTTTCTCGCTCGGCTAAAAATTCAGGACGTAATAAGGCATATTGCAAGCCAACCAAAACACAACATTTTGTTGGATTAACGAGCTTCTGATATTTATTACTAGACGCACCTAAATTTTGATCTAACAATAAATCGCATTGGTGCTTTCTATCTGCTAAATCATCAATGACTAATATAGATACATTAGGATATGATTTTTTTAATTCATTTTCCCAATCTTCATCTAAAGCATAATGATCAACCACAAGCCAGTCTGGCGTTATATTATTTTGGGTTAAATATTCAATTGTTTCTTCTACATCTTTTTGCTGTTCCACGCCTAACCAAGATGAATGAAACAATTTCTGCTCATTATTTTGTGGAATATATTCCGCTATTGGCATTGGTAAACAACCGACTTCAAAGCCTTTTGTTTGAATTAAATCAATCAAATTACCTTGATGTTCTCGACAAATAAAATAGCAAGAACAATTATGCTGCTGTACTAAGGCTTCCGCCAATGTTAAACAACGCATAATATGTCCTGAGCCAATATTTATTGATGAGTCCGCTCGAAAAACAATATTCATATTATTTTTGCATCGCTTTAAATAGCCATTCCGCTCTATCCCAATCTTCAAGAGTATCAATATCTTGCACTCTTGAACGTGGAAGAATGACAGCCCGACTATTGCCTGTAAAAAGTGGTAAATTAGCCAAAAATGCCTTTGCTGTTCCCCAATAGAACTGCCCAGCATCGTGATAGGCTTCTTCTAAATCTTGGGAACGGGTTTGTTCATATTCAGGGCTAAACATACTCACTGAATTTTGTTCAGAAAGTTTAATCGCTCTTTGAATAGGGAAAGGAAAACTCGTACAAGAGAAACTATAATCGGCATTATTGTCTTTTAACAACGAAAAACCCTGCTGTAAATCGCTACTTAAAATAAATGGTGCTGTCGCATAAATACAGCACACTTCATCGATCTCACAACCGAGCAATTGCATTTGACTGATGGCGTGAGCAATCACTGGAACAGTGCCAGTAAAGTCATCAGATAATTCCTTTGGTCTAATAAAAGGAATTTCTGCACCAAATTGTTTTGCCACTTCTGCGATTTCAGGATCGTCTGTGGTAACAATCACTTTATCAAATAATCCTGACTGAATTGCTGTTTCGATAGAATAAGCAATGATGGGCTTTCCACAAAAATCTTTAATATTTTTGCGGGGGATACGTTTACTCCCCCCCTTGCAGGAATCACGGCTAATCGCATAGGATTTCCTTTAACGTCGCTACTACGTAATCTTGTTCTTCAAATGTCATTTTTGAGAACATTGGAATACTAATTGCTTCTTTATAATATTGTTCAGCGTTAGGGAAATCGCCTTGTTTGAAACCTAATTTTTGATAATACGGCTGTGTATGCACTGGAATATAGTGTAAATTCACGCCAATATTTTTTGCTCTTAGGGCATCAAAAACTTCTTTGTGAGATTTTGAAATTTGATCTAATTTCAAACGAATGACATAAAGATGTAAACCTGAATACGTATCTGGGTGCTGCCAAGGTAATGTAATCGGTAAATCTTTTAATAATTCATCATAACGCTTCGCCAAAATATGACGTTGCTGTACAAATTCATCTAAGCGTGTCATTTGGCTTTCACCTAATGCAGCTTGTAATTCAGTCATTCGGTAGTTAAAACCAAGTTCAATTTGCTGATAATACCAAGCACCATCTGGCTGATGGGTCATTTGATTTTCATTGCGTGTAATGCCGTGGCTACGGAATAATTCCATTTTTTCAGCAAGAATTGGATTATTCGTAGTCGCAACACCACCTTCAGCAGTGGTAATAATTTTTACTGGATGAAAACTGAAAATAGTAATATCACTGTAACGACAATCACCAATCTTTTTATTTTGGTATTTACCGCCAATAGTGTGTGATGCATCTTCAATAATGGCGAAACCGTATTTTTTAGATAAAGCGTGAATTTTATCCATTTCACACGATTGACCGCATAAATGTACTGGCACGACAATTTTCGGTAATTTGCCGTCTTTTTCTGCTTTAATCAGTTTTTCTTCAAGTTTGCTAACAGATAAGTTGTATGTAACGGGGTCAACATCCACAAAATCAATATTTGCACCGCAGTACAAACCACAGTTTGCCGAAGCTACGAATGTAATTGGAGTTGTCCACAACCAATCGCCTTTACCTAAACCTAAAGCAAGGCAAGCAATGTGCAATGCTGATGTTGCACTATTCACTGCAACCGCATATTTCACATCACAATAATCTTTAATTGCTTGCTCAAATGCTGGAACTTTCGGACCTTGCGTTAAAAAATCAGATTTTAATACATCAATCACGGCATCGATATCCGCCTGATTGATGTCTTGTTTTCCATAAGGAATATAGTTATTGTTCATCGTGTTACACTTCAAATGTAGAATCTACGTGTTCTTTAATTAAGGTTCTTAATGATTCAACCGTTTCCCATTCAGTATTCGTGCCTGAATTATATGCAAAGCCATCTGCCACTTTTTTACCGTCAAATTCTTTAAGGAAATCATCTAATTTCCAATTCGGCACAGCTGGTAAAATTGTGTAATATTTGCCTAAATCATAAGTGTAGAAAGAGTCTGATGGCGTAATCATTTCTTCGTGAACTTTTTCACCAGGTCGAATACCAATCACTTTATGTTCGCATTCAGGGGCAATCGCTTCTGCAATATCTGTAATGCGATAAGATGGGATTTTAGGAATGAAAATTTCACCACCCCAAGCATTAAATAATGCGTGCATTACCATATCAACTCCACCTTGTAGACTGATGTTAAAGCGAGTCATATTTTCATCGGTAATTGGTAATACGCCCTCTTTTTTCTTGTTAATAAAGAAAGGAATCACTGAACCATTCGACCCCATTACGTTGCCATAACGAACTACTGAAAAACGAATTGGGCTTGCACCACGAATGTTATTTGCCGCTACGAATAATTTATCTGAAGCGAGTTTGGTTGCACCATATAAGTTAATTGGTGCACACGCTTTATCTGTTGAAAGTGCTACTACACGCTCTACATTGTTCGCTAAACACGCTTCAATCACATTTTGAGCGCCGTGAATATTTGTTTTTACACATTCATCAGGGTTGTATTCAGCAATTGGAACGTGCTTCATTGCTGCAGCGTGAATTACGTAATCGACACCTTGAAAAGCACGTATTAAACGTTCACGATCTCGCACATCACCAATAAAAAATCTAATTTGTGGATATAGGTGGTTTGGATATTCTTGAGCCATTTGGAATTGTTTTTGCTCATCACGAGACAAAATCACAAGGCGTTTAATCTCAGGGTAATTTTTTAAAATATGTGCAGTCAGTGCCTTACCCAACGAACCTGTACCACCAGTAATTAAAATTGATTTGTTATTTAACATATTAACCTCTTTGAATATGTAATTTTTTATTGTGAATAATAGTAGATATTAAAGAATAAACGATACCAGTTATAAAGCCTAATATGAGTCCGATTAATAAAATTATTAATCTCTTTGGCTTATCTTTTGTAACAGGCCAATTCGCCGCACTCTGATAACTATAAGCCTTAGCTTCAACTTTGTCTAAGCTTGGTTTTAAGTCGGTGAGTTGTTTTAGTTCTTCTTGAATTTGGTAATATCTTGGTGGATAAACAATGCCTTGATTTTCAATAACTTCAATTTGTGCTTTAAGGTATTTTTCACCCAACATAAAAAGATAAGTGCCATCACTTAATTTTGAGTCAGTTAATGGAATTTTTGTGTCGCTAAGTGCCATATTTGAAATAGCTGTATTGGCATTTCCATCAACGACTGCGGAGTATTCTTTAATACCGGCTTGTTTAGCAATTGTGTACGCCTTTTTCAAGTTATCAAGCTGTACGTTGCGTTGAATAGCTAAATCTCGCTCAATACGCTCTTTCTCGATGTTGAGATCATTAACTTTTTCATTGTAATGAATAGTAAATTCTTTTAAATCCAACTGAATAGCTGAACGGCTGATATAATCCACAAATTGGGTTAATGTTGATTGTGCAAGCCCTGCAGTTTCTGCTGAAAAAGTAATTTTTTTACCAATAGCGTCAGGATCTTTTTTCGGATCAGGCGAAATTACGCTTGTATTTTCAACAGTTAAGCTGTTTAACAAACGTCTTTTGCCATCTTCATTATCCACACCATTATCGCTAACTAGCTTTTTGAAAAAATCAGATTGCTCAAAAAAGGCTTGGCGTTCGTCAAAGGAATAAATAAGACGATTAAATTTCTCATAAACTACATCTGAAAATGCTTTTGCATCAAAATCCGTACGCAAAATTTGAGCGTATTCTTTTCTTAGATTGAAATAATTGCCTAAATCATAAACACGAGGCGAAATCACTTCAGCTTGAGAAGTCCACTTTTCCTTTGCGGTGAACGCATAAACGCCCGCAATTACGGTAAAAATGAAAGTGGAAAGTAAAATAACAAGTTTCTTCTTCCATAAAACCTTAATGAGTTCAATGAGATCGATCTCATCATTATTGATCGTTTTTTCCATTACAATTCCCTAAGTCCCCAATAAAATGATAATAGTTTGCTGATTATACTGATCGGAGCAGAACTAAGCAATCAATTCTCCCATAAAATACAAAAAGTGCGGTTATTTTCACCGCACTTTTAAGCATTTAGCATTTAGCATTTAGCATTTAGCATTTAGCATTTAGCATTTAGCATTTAGCATTTAGCATTTAAATCAATAGTTTAACTGCCCCAAACTTCTTCCACAATACCGCGAATAAAATCTAATTTCGCCCATTGTTGTTGTTCGGTGAGGATATTACCTTCTTCGGTTGAAGCAAAGCCGCATTGTGGGCTTAGGCAGAGTTGGTTGATGTCCACATATTCGGCGGCTTCTTTGATGCGAGCGATGATGTCGTCGCGGTTTTCTAGTTCGCCGTCTTTAGATGTAATTAAACCAAGCACCACTTGCTGATCTTTGATGAAGCGGAGCGGTTTGAAATCGCCTGCTCGGTCGCTGTCGTATTCCAAGAAGAAACCGTCCACACGGCACGTGCCGAACAAGGTTTCAGCCACAGGCTCGTAGCCACCTGCTGAGAACCAAGTTGAGCGGAAGTTGCCACGGCAAATGTGCATCGTAACAGCCAAATCGTCTGCTGGTTTGGCATCAACAATTTTGTTCAACATATAAACATAATCTTTGGCAATTTGCTCAAGATCGAAGCCGCGTTCTTTATAAGTCGCACGCTTATCTTCTGCACAGAATTCGCCCCAGCTGGTGTCGTCTAATTGTAAATTGCGGCAACCCAATTTATAGAAAATATTCATTGCTTTAATGTAAGCATTGGCGATGTCGTCAAGCAACAGTTGGTTATTATTTTCATAGCGTGGAATTGCCACGTAATCCGTCGCACGCACGTTGGTGATCAAATGCAACATTGATGGGGCTGGAATGGTAAATTTCACTTCTGTGCCATTTGCCATTGCATTCACCGAGCGAAAATGCTCAACAAAAGGGTGATTTTCAGAAAAATCAATTTTATTTACAATTTTCAATGTCTTAGGGCGTACATTATCGTGCTTAAACTGCACTGAAAATTTTTCCGCTTCCACTTCTTGCACGCCATCTAATGCCGCCAAAAAGTCCAAATGCCAAAAAGTACGACGAAATTCACCATCAGTTACAGCCTGCAAACCCACATTTTTTTGTTGCTCCACTAATTTCGCAATTTCCGCATCTTCAATTTGAGTTAAATCCGCACAAGAAATATCGCCACAGCTACATTGTTGACGTGCTTGTTTAATCGCATCTGAACGTAAAAAACTGCCAACAATATCAAAACGATAAGGGGCTTGGGTGCGTAAGGTTGCATTTGGGAACAGTTTGCTCATATTTTTCCTTAATCTTTTTCCGAAATAAAAATCGCCATCATTGTAGCAAAATTTTGCCCTAATGCGGTTATGAAAAATAATAAGAAAATTAATTAAAATAATTCATAGCGAAAATTCTCAAAAAACAACCGCACTTTTCTCCACAAAAACTTCGCATTTTGTGATTTGCTTTCCAAAATGCGGCGCTTTTATTTGTGTTTGTAGGGTGGATTTGGCATTTTTTCTTTATTTCAGTTAATGGGAATGACTGCAGTGTGGGTTAAAATTTTTCTTTTTTTATTGATAATAATAAAAAGTGCAGTGGCGGATTTGCCAGAATTGATGTTGCTTTCGACTTATCAAAATCAAGATGTGAAAGGCTGGGTGATGAGCGAGAAGCTAGATGGCGTGCGAGGATATTGGGACGGTAAAACCTTGTATTCTCGGCAGCAACGTATATTGAAAGCACCGCATTATTTTGTTAAAGATTTTCCGCCCTTTGCGATTGATGGGGAGCTATTTAGTGAACGCAATCAATTTGATCGCATTTCTGCTATTGTGCGTTCGCAAAAAGATCAGGGTTGGGATAAGCTGACCTTGCAGGTATTTGATGTGCCGAATGCGCAAGGCAATTTATTTGAGCGATTGGCGGTGTTAGAACGCTATTTGCAACAACACCCTACGCCATATATTCAAATTATTAAGCAAATTCCCATTGAAAATGCCGAGCAAGTACAGCATTTTTTGGCTGAAGTGGAAAGCCTAAATGGTGAGGGGCTGGTTTTGCGTAATCCGAATACACCTTATAAGGCTGGGAAACGTAGTGCCGAAATTTTAAAATTAAAGACTGCACTTGATGAAGAATGTGTTGTCATTCAACATCATCAAGGCAGGGGGCAGTTTAGCAATATGCTGGGTTCGCTAACTTGCCGAAATTCACGTGGCACATTTAAAATTGGTTCGGGCTTTAATTTAGAAGAACGCACTAATCCACCGCCTGTTGGAGCGATAATTAGCTATAAATATCGTGGTTTAACGTCTGACGGGAAACCGAGATTTGCGACTTATTGGCGTGAAAAGAAAGATAAATAAACATTTTTTCCTTAGGCTAGAATTTCTTGCAAATTTGCTAGTCTAATTATGCGTCGTGAAAATATTCACGGCATCACATTTTATAGTTTATATTTATTTAGGACAATTTAATGAAACGTCTTTTGATTACAACGACATTATTGGCATTATCAACCTCAACATTGGCGGAATTCACTAACAGTGAGCCTCAGCCAAAGCGTTTTGGTGATGTAGGAAATCAATTATCAACCATCGCACAAGTACAAAAATTGAACGATAACAGCCACGTAATTTTAGAAGGTTATATCGTAAAACAGCTTAGCAATGATGATTACACTTTCAAAGACAATGCAGGCGATACCATTACCATTGAATTAGAAGATAATGTTTGGAATGGTTTAAACGTGAGCGAAAAAGATAAAATTCGTATCACAGGTGAAGTTGATAAAGAATGGTCTAAAACCCAGATTGATGTATATCAAATCGAAAAAATTCAATAATATCAGCTAATTAAGTGCGGTGAAAAAATTATTAAATTTTCACCGCACTTTTTGCTTATTCTTCTAAAATAACTTTGCCGATAAAGCCAAGATTGCGATGACGTTGTGCATAATCAATACCGTAACCCACCACAAATTCATCAGGAATAGCAAAGCCAACCCATTCTACTGGCACTTGTACTTCTCGACGAGAAGGTTTATCCAATAGCGTGCAAATAGCCAGACTTGCAGGATCACGCAAAGCTAAAATTTGACGCACTTTTTCTAGCGTATAGCCCGTGTCAATAATATCTTCGACAATTAAAACGTGTTCGCCCTTAATATCGCCGTCTAAATCTTGGCTAATTTTCACATCGTGATTTGTCGTCATTCCGCTGCCATAGCTTGAAGTTGTCATAAATTCAATTTCAACGGGCAATTTAATTTCACGCACTAAATCCGCCATAAACATAAATGAACCACGTAACAAGCCAACAACAATTAATTTATCTACTTGTTTTTGTTTATAAAACTCAGTAATTTCTGCGCCAAGTTGCTGAATTTTCGCCCGCACTTCTTGTTCTGCAATCAAGACATCAACGTGATGTTTTTTCATAATCATTCCTTATACTCAAAAATATGGCTACTATGATAACAAAAAAAGACCGAAGTTGTTATACTTCGGTCTGATACTTTAACGGATTTACTTTTACTCTACCTACCTGTTAGACTTTGTTGCCTTAACAGATTTGCTTATCTTAATAAAACAACACAGCATTGTCAATGATAATTATTCTTATTTAAGAATTAATTTCCTGAAATTTTCATTTCGTCTAATAAAATTGAGCCTGTTTGAATATTAGAGCGGTGTTCAATATCGCCTGATACTGCTACGATGTTGCGCAACATTTGTTTCAAATCGCCAGCAATGGTGATTTCTGAAACAGGATATTGAATTTCGCCGTTTTCTACCCAAAAGCCCGATGCGCCACGTGAATAATCACCAGTAACCATATTAATGCCCTGCCCCATTAAATCCGTAACCAGCAAGCCTTTGCCCATTTGGCGTAAAAGTGCGGTTAAATTTCCGTCAATATTGGGCTTCACCAACCAATTATGAATGCCACCAGCGTGTCCCGTGCTTTGCATTCCCATTTTTCGACCGCTGTAACTGGTGAGTAAATAGGTTTGCAATACGCCATTTTCAATAATTTCAAGATCTTGCGTGCGCACGCCCTCGCTATCGAAAGGCGTTGATGCTAACTGTGCTCGTAAATGTGGGCGTTCGCTAATTTGAAACCAATCTGGTAACACTTGCTTACCTAAATGATCAAGCAAGAAACTATTTTTGCGATATAGGCTTCCCCGCTAATTGCTGCGGCGAGATGACCGATTAACCCAGTAGCGACATCATTCATAAAAATAACAGGCGATTTTTGTGTCGCAATTTTTTGCGGTTTCAATCGAGCAATGGCTTTTTTCGCTGCATTTTGCCCCACCCATTCAGGGCTTTCTAATGCATTGATTTTACGAGAAACCGTATATTCATAATCGCTTTCTAATTGATCGTCAACACCGCTTAATACCGAGCAAGAAACCGAATAGCGGCTTGATAGATGACTTTGCAACATTCCGTGGCTATTGCCATAAACTCGAATTCCTGAATGCAAATTAAAGGCTGCGCCGTTGCTATTCACGATGCGATCATCATAATCCAAGGCAGCGGTTTCGGTTTGCAAAGCCAATTCAATCGCACGATCAACATCAATTTCTGCAGGGTGATATAAATCCAAATCAGGCGCATCAAATGCCATTAATTCTTTCGGCGCTAAGCCTGCGCAATCATCGGGCGATGTATGTTTCGCAATCGCCAATGCAGCTTCCACTGCTGATTTAATCGCTTGCGGACTTAAATCTGACGTTGAGGCATTGCCTTTTTGCTGCCCCAAATAAACCGAAATGCCCAATGCGCCGTCATTATTAAATTCGACATTTTCCACCTCTTGCAAGCGAGTTGAAACCGAAAGTCCACTCACTTTGGTTACGGCAACTTCCGCTGTTGCGCCTGCTTTTTGTGCGATTTCGACAGCATAACTCACCGCATCACGCAATTCTTGTTGTTGCTGTTGCAAAAGTTCGGTGGAATTTTCAGATGTTTTCATAATGCCTTTCCTTTGATAAATTTGTCGCATTTTAGCTTATTTGCTACAATGGCGCAAAATATCAATGCGAAAGGATCAAAAATGAAAAAACGTGGCAAAAAGCCCGAACTCGATTGGACAGACGACCAAGAAGAAATTATTTGGGTAAGCAAAAGCGAAATTAAACGAGATGCCGAAGAATTAAAAAAATTGGGCGCAAAATTAGTCGATTTAACCGCCACTAATTTAGCCAAAGTGCCTTTAGATGAAACCTTACTCGACGCAATTTTATTGGCTCGCCGTAGCGAACGTGAAGCCAAACGCCGCCAATTACAATTTATTGGCAAGCTATTGCGTTCGACCGATGTTGAGCCAATTCAAGAAGCCTTAGAAAAAATTGAAAACAAACACAATCAACAGCAAGCGATGCTGCATAAATTAGAGTATTTGCGTGATGATTTGGTGGAAAAAGGCGACGATGTTTTGGCGACATTCTTCGATGAACACCCAAATGCAGATCGCCAGCATTTGCGCAATTTAGTTCGAGCAGCGAAGAAAGAAAAAGAACAAAACAAAGCGCCAAAAGCCTACAGAGAAATCTATCAATATCTCAAAGAGTTGTTATTAGAAGATTAAACTCAAAAATAAACCCCATAATACAAACATAGTGTAAATATGGGGTTTTATTTTTATTCTTCTTTAAGTTCTTTGCGTAACGAAACCATTAACTGATCAATTTTGAAATTTTCGGTGTCGATAATCTCAAATTTATATTTGTCATATAGCACAAAATCGGTTTTTTTCGGGATTTTGCGCAACATATACATCATAAAACCGCCGATAGTTTCATAATTTTCTGCAGCAGGGAAATGGTCAATATCTAATGCTCGCATTACATCTTCTAGCGGCGTGATACCGTCGATTAACCACGAATCTTCATCACGGCGAACGATTTGTTCTTCTTCATTAGAAACCAATTCGCCCATCACAATGCTCATTACATCATTGAGTGTAACAATGCCGACCACAAGAGCATATTCGTTGACGATCACGGCAAAATCTTCACCTGTGGATTTGAATAATTCCAACATTTCATATAAAGACAAGGTGTCTGGCACGAATAAGGCTTTGCGTAATAATTTTGGATCAGCCAGCGACACATTTTCCTCGGTGAGATATAAAGTAAGCAAATGATGGGATTCCACGTAGCCTAAGATTTTCTCTAATCCGCCATCACAAATTAATAATTTAGAATGCGCATTTTTGCTTAGTGTAGCTAAGACTTGTTGGCGATCAAAACTGCGGTCTAAAGAAATAATGTTTTCTCGCGTGGTCATCGTTGAGGTTACTGTGCGTTCTTGCATATCGAAAATATTTTCGATCAAATATTGCTCCTGCGCTTTTAACACGCCCGACTCTGCGCCAGCTTCCACCAAGGCAACAATATCTTCAGACGTCATATTGTCTTCACGCACCATTGATACTCGCAAAAAGCGGAAAATCGCATTGGCTAAGCTATCGAAAATTAACACCAGCGGTTTTAAGATAAAAATGCTGAAGCGCATAATGCCTACGGTTTTCATCGCTATTTTTTCAGGGTAGCTCATTGCAAGGCGTTTTGGAATGAGATCTGCCAATAAAATAAATGATGATGTTACTAACGTAAACGCCGTCCAAGATGCCACAGTGTTCACCCACTCCGCCGACACGTATTGGCTGAAAAATTTCGCCAAATAAGGGGCAATGGCACTTTCACCAAACATACCGCCTAAAATTGCGACCATATTTAAGCCAACTTGTACCACGGTGATAAAACGCCCTGGCTTTTCTTGTAGCTGTAAAACCTGTTTAGCTTTGATGTTGCCGTCGTTTGCCAGCGCTTGCAATTTAATTTTGCGTGCGCCAGCCAACGAAATTTCGGCTGACGAAATTATCGCACTGATCACGATCAGCGCAATAATCACTAAAATTGATTCAAATAATCCCATAAATATCCTATTTATTTAGCGTTGTATCGCTCGTTAGTTTGCGTGTTCTATGCCTGAAATTGCTGAATAAATTCTAGCAATTTTGCTTCGTCCCACACGTCAATATTTAACTCTTGAGCTTTGGTTAATTTAGATCCAGCAGCTTCGCCAGCCACCACTAAATGGGTTTTAGTCGACACACTGCCACTGACTTTTGCGCCGAAAGATTGCAAAATTTCTTTTGCTTCCGAACGTCCCATTTGCGTGAGCGTGCCAGTTAATACCACTGTTTTGCCATTCAATGGATTTTCGCCAATTTCCTTGCTTTCCACATCGTCCCAATGTACGCCCTGAGCGATTAAATCGTTTACCACATTGAGATTGTGCTGCTCACGCCAAAACACCGAAATTCGATTAGCAACCACTTCGCCCACATCAGGTACAGCCTGTAATTGCTCAACATCAGCTTGCTGAAGTGCGGTTAAATTTTTGAAGAAATTTGCTAAATTCAACGCCGTTGCCTCACCGACTTCTCGAATACCTAAGGCAAAAATAAAGCGAGCCAAAGTAGTGGACTTGGCTTTTTCCAAACTATCTAAAGCATTTTGTGCCGATTTTTCGCCCATTCGCTCTAAGCGCATTAAAGTGCGTAAATCTAACTTGAATAAATCGGCTGGCGTATGGATTAACTCTCTTTCCACCAGCTGTTCAATTAATTTTGCGCCCACGCCGTCAATGTCCATCGCTTTACGAGAAACAAAGTGTTTCAAGGCTTCTTTACGTTGTGCATCGCAAAATAAACCACCAGTACAACGTGCCACCGCTTCGCCGTCGATACGAGTTACCGCCGAATGACAAACTGGGCAATGGGTTGGGAAAATGATCGCTTGAGCATTGGCTGGACGACGATCTTGCACCACGCCGATAATCTGCGGAATAACATCGCCAGCTCGACGAATAATCACCGTGTCGCCAATGGCAATATCTAAGCGAGCGATTTCATCGCCATTGTGCAAAGTCGCATTACTCACGGTAACACCACCGACAAAAACAGGCTCTAACTTCGCCACAGGAGTAATTGCGCCTGTGCGCCCAACCTGAAATTCCACGTCTTTTAACACTGTCATTTCTTCTTGCGCTGGGAATTTATACGCAATCGCCCAACGTGGCGCTTTGGAGATAAATCCTAACTCTTGTTGCAATGCAATGCTGTTGATTTTTAGCACCGTGCCGTCAATGTCGTAGCCCAAATTCGGGCGTTTTTGTTGAATTGTGCGGTAGAAATTCAGCACGTTTTCGATGCCGTCGCATAATTGAATTTCATTATTCACTGGAATACCAATGGATTTCAGCCATTGTAAGCGAGCATAATGAGTGTCGGGTAATTGCACACCGTCAGCAACGCCGATGCCATAAGCATTGAGCATTAAAGGACGTTGGCTGGTAATTTTCGGATCGAGCTGACGCAATGAACCAGCAGCCGCATTGCGTGGATTAGCAAAGGTTTTCTCGCCTTTAGCAAGAGCCGTTTCGTTTAAACGCTCAAAGCCTGCTTGTGGCATAAAGACTTCGCCACGCACTTCTAAACGAGCAGGCGGATTGTCGCTGATTAATTGCAAAGGAATATTGCGAATGGTGCGGATATTGGCGGTAATATCTTCGCCAGTCGTGCCGTCGCCACGAGTTGCTGCTCGGGTTAATTTGCCGTCAACATATAAAATACTCACCGCCAAACCGTCTAATTTTGGCTCACAACAAAATTCTAATTTCGGCGCAGCAAGGCTGACACGATCTTGAATGCGTTTCACAAAAGCGTGAAATTCTTCATCAGAAAAAGCGTTATCTAAAGATAACATTGGAATTTCGTGCGTTACTTGCGCAAAGCCAGCCAAAGGCTTCGCTCCCACTCGTTGCGTCGGCGAATTTTCGCTGATCAATTCAGGGTGCTGCTGTTCTAAGGCTTTTAGCTGATGAAATAAGCGATCATATTCGCTGTCTGGAATTTCGGGCTTATCCAAAACGTGATATTGATATTCGTGATGGCGCAAGGTTTCACGTAATTGCTGAATTTGTTGAGATATAGTGGTCATTTTTATTCCTAAATTGAAACCGCACTTTTGACAGCTCAAAAGTGCGGTTAAATTTTTGCGACTTTTTAATTAAACACGCAGTAAATAAGCCTGCTCTGCGTTTTCGTCAAATAATTCTTGTTGATCATTTAACACGAAACCATTGAGTTCAGCAGCCAAATTTTTTGCTGCTTGGATCATCATTCGTAAATTCGCTTTATTATTGCCTATCGCCGACGGAATTGGCATAAATAACGCCACGCCGATGGTGAAGAAATCGTGCATCGCATAAGGATTAAACGTGCCAGGTTGATTAATATCCGCCACCGAGAAAATAATCGGTGAAGCGATAGTGTCAATATGGCGGTGATACAAATCATCTCTGCCCACAATAAAACCTAAATTATCAAGTGCTTGCGCTAAAGCCACGCCTTGGAATTGACGATTTTCAGGCGCAACTACATATAACACCATAAATTCTTTTGCTTCTGGTTCAGGCTGTTTTGGCTCAACAGGCGCACTAGCTCGAGTTTCCACGGGCTCTTGCAAGGTTGGCGCAGAAATTGGCGATACCGTAATTGATGTTGCCGTTGACATTACAGGCTCTTTTGCAGCAACACCATCTTGCAACTGCACACGCAACTGTTGCGAAGACATATCAATACCTTCTTCGGTTTGCGCATATTCAGCCACTTCAGACAATGTGCGCTCCGCCATATTCGGCGACGGCTGTTTTGGTTCAGGCACATATTCATAATACACAGGCTCATCTTGCGCTGAAACTTCCGCATTCGGCAGGGTAATTTTAATCTGTTCCACGGTTTCCGTTGGGCGAACATCTTGCACTGGCGTGCTGCTCACCACATTCGTTGGCGCAGGCGCAACATATTCTTGCGCAGGCTCTTGCGTAGGTGCAGGTGCGACACTGGCAATCGGTGGCGCTGGTTGTGCAAAATCAGGCACATTTCTCGTCGCTTGCACAGGCTCGCTCATCGGCTCACGCTGAAAGGCTTTTTCGTTGTTAAAATATTGCGATTTTTCACGGCGATTTGCCCAAATACCGTGTGCCACCAAGCCAATTAAGGCAAGAATACCTAAAATAATTAAAATCGTATTGAGATCCATTACAAAACACCCTATTTCAAACAGCTAGAAATTACCACTAGCTTATCATATTTATTTCGCTTATGGATCTTGAAATTTGCTTTTTTTAACCGCACTTTATATCCTGTTTCGGATTTTAGGCGAAAAGGAAAAAGAATGATTGAAGAAAAAGAGATTAAATCAGGTTTTCACTATTTTGTAATGGGCTGGCATTTAATCACTCAAAAAGGCTTACGCCGCTTTGTGATTATGCCAATTTTACTCAATGTGCTGTTGATGACTGGCTTACTTTGGCTATTTATCACGCAAATTAGCGGTATGATTGATTGGGTGATGGGCTTTTTGCCAAGCTGGCTAGATTGGCTCAGTTCAATTATGTTCGTGATGTCGCTGGCGATGATTTTAATCTTATTTTATTTTTCATTTACGATGCTATCGGGCTTTATCGCTGCGCCGTTTAATGGATTACTCGCCGAAAAAGTCGAAAAAATGCTCACTGGCGAAAACTTAGCAGACGTTACAATGGCGGATTTCATCAAAGATGTACCGAGAATGTTAGGGCGTGAATGGCAAAAGCTCTTATATAGCTTACCAATTTATATCGCGTTGTTTTTATTCGGTTTTATGCCATTGCTTGGGCAAATTGTAGTGCCGATTGTCGCCTTTGCTTTCACCGCTTGGATGATGGCAATTCAGTATTGCGACTACCCTTTTGATAATCACAAAATTTCATTCCACACGATGCGAATTAAATTGAAAGAAAATCGGATACAAAGCCTGACTTTTGGCGGTTTAATCACCCTTTGCACCTTTGCACCAGTGATTAATTTAGTGGTTATTCCTGTGGCAGTGTGCGGCGCAACTGCGATGTGGGTGGAAACTTACCGCAAAGAATTATACGGACAAGCGATGGGAAAAAGTGGCAAAAATTCCACCGCAGTTTCCACGCCAAAATCAGCATCTGGCACAGAAATTAGCACGCCAAATACAAATATTCAGCCGAATAATCCGCCAATTCGATAAGGCAATAATGTTGCGCTGGGTGCAAACTTAGCGCAATAATTTTTGGGCTAACTGGCGATATTTGCAAGATTTTCTAGCCTTTTTGCTTTAAACCTTTTATACTATGCGCCTAGTATCAACTCGGACTAGACAGCAATGTTATTAATGAAAAATCTGCGAATTTTTTATAACATTTCAATTCAATTTAGCAATGCGCTTGTATTGAGCGTGTTCGCATTTTCGATTAATCAACATTCCACAATATGCGCTTTCACAGCTCGCATACAAAGAATGTGTCATAACTTGCTCGCCCTATCCGCCCCTATTCAATCATTATGGAGCATTTATGAAAAGCCACGTTCGTAGTTTTAAAACCTATATTCGAGATGAAATCATCAAAAAAGGCGGTTGGGTAAACGCACACGCACACGCCGACCGAGCATTTACAATGACCCCTGAAAAAATCAGCATTTATCATAATTGTAATTTGCAACAAAAATGGGATTTGGTGGACGAAGTTAAGCGCACTTCCACTGTGGAAGATTATTATGCTCGCTTTTGCCAAGCTATTGAATTAATGATTTCTCAAGGGGTTACGGCATTTGGTACATTCGTTGACATCGATCCTGTTTGCGAAGACCGAGCCATTATCGCTGCACACAAAGCTCGTGAAGTGTATAAAAGCGACATCGTGTTGAAATTTGCCAACCAAACCTTAAAAGGCGTTATTGAACCCACCGCAAAAAAATGGTTTGACATTGGTGCAGAAATGGTGGATATGATCGGCGGCTTGCCTTATCGTGATGAATTAGATTATGGTCGTGGCTTAGAAGCAATGGACATTTTGCTTGATAAAGCGAAATCGCTCGGTATTATGTGCCACGTTCACGTTGACCAATTCAACACGCCAAAAGAAAAAGAAACCGAGCAACTTTGCGATAAAACCATTGAGCACGGAATGCAAGGGCGTGTGGTCGCCATTCACGGTATTTCTATCGGCGCGCACTCCAAAGAATATCGCTATAATCTATACAAAAAAATGCGTGAAGCACAACTGATGATGATCGCTTGCCCAATGGCGTGGATTGACAGTAATCGCAAAGAAGAATTAATGCCGTTCCACAACGCTTTAACACCTGCAGACGAAATGATCCCAGAGGGAATTACGGTGGCAATCGGCACGGACAATATCTGCGATTATATGGTGCCATTATGCGAGGGCGATATGTGGCAGGAATTAAGCCTATTAGCTGCAGGCTGCCGTTTCCCGAATTTAGATGAAATGGTGAATATCGCCAGCGTAAACGGACGCAAAGTACTAGGGCTTGAGCCATTCGGTAAATAATCGTTTATACAAAGCAAACAAAGCGAAAAAACCTAAAAGTGCGGTGGAAATTTAATAGTTTTTCACCGCACTTTTTTGCGTATTAAGCTGTTATTTTCCACACCATTATTTTTTGATTTAAGCGCAAAACAAAAGGCTTGAGTTTCCCCAAGCCTTTTATAATGTTTCATATTCGCACAAAATTACAGATTATTTAACCGCACTTGTGCTGCTTGTTGTTCAAGGGCTGATCCCTCTTTTAACACTTGCTCAAAATTTTGTTTCGCTGCTGCCGTGTCGCCTTTTGCTAATTGAACTTCACCTGTCAATAAGGCTTTGCGAGCATTCCACGAAGTATCTTTAATGCCATTAATTGTGCTAAGTGCTTGATCAAATTGCTTTTGTTGTAATTGAATTTCTGCTAAACGAATTGCCGCTATTGAGGCTAAAATATCGTCAGGTGCTTGCGCTACAGCATCTTTTAATGCAGTTTCTGCTGAAGAAAAATCTTGTTTTTCCACCGCACTTTTTGCTTTATCAAGCAAAGCTAAAACGGTATAAGCCGTTTTGCCATTGGCTTGCACGAACTGATCGATTTGTGCATTTTTAGCGGCTGTATCATTGCTTGCTGCATAAATAATTTGATCGTATTGCGCTGACATTTCTTGCGCTTTAGTGGCTTGATGATCTTGCCAAAAACGCCAACCAAACACACCGCCAGCCCCAAGAATCACTGCCACGATAAGGCTTTTGTAGTTTTCTTTCCACCACGATTTAATTTCGTTAATTTCTTGTTCTTCTAAGCTAGTATAAGCCATTCGATTTTCCTTATAATAATTGAGTTAAGTGGGCAACTAAGTCTGCGTTGGCAACAGTTTGTTGCTCTGCACCACTGTGTAAATCTTTCACGACCACTTGATTTGCTTGTGCTTCGCTTTCACCAATCACAATGGCAAATTTTGCACCGACTTTGTCAGCACGTTTAAATTGTTTTTGGAATTTTCCGCCGCTGCAATGGGTCATCACTCGTAAGTGCGGTAATTCTGAGCGGAGTTTTTCGGCAACTTGGAACGCTGCTAAAGTCGTGCCCTCGCCTGCAAAAACAACATAAATATCCACCGCACTTTGCAATGGAATGTCTTTATTCACTTCTTGCACGAGTAAAACTAAACGTTCTAAGCCCATCGCAAAGCCTACGCCTTGCGTTGCGTGTCCGCCGAGTTGTTCAACTAAACCGTCATAACGTCCACCACCGCACACTGTGCCTTGTGCACCCAATGCTGATGTAACCCATTCAAAGACGGTTTTGTTGTAATAATCTAAACCACGCACCAATTTCGGGTTGACTTCATATTGAATGCCCATCGCATCAAGCAAATCGCAAAGTTGAGCGAAATGCGTGCGGCTTTCATCGTCAAGATAATCAAGCAATTTCGGTGCATTGTTTAGCACGTCTTGCAAGGCTTGATTTTTGGTATCTAAAATACGTAACGGATTTTTCACCAAGCGATCTTTTTCTTCGTCGCTCATTAAATCTTGGTGATTTTGCAAAAATTCAACCAATGCCGAACGATAATTTTGGCGAGCTTCTAGCGAACCAATGGAATTTAATTGCAAAGAAACGTGTTGTTCAATGCCTAATTCTTTCCATAAACGAGCGGTTAAAATAATCAATTCCGCATCAATTTCAGGGTTCGGAATGCCAAAAACTTCCACGCCCGCTTGGTGGAATTGGCGATAACGTCCTTTTTGCGGACGCTCGTGGCGGAACATCGGGCCCATATACCACAAGCGTTGTTCGTTGTTGTAAATCCAACCGTGCTCAATCGCCGCACGCACGCAACCTGCCGTGCCCTCTGGGCGTAATGTCAACTGCTCGTCGTTGTCCCAAAAGGTGTACATTTCTTTCGACACTACGTCAGTTACTTCACCAATCGCTCGTGCAAATAACGGCGTACTTTCCACTATTGGCATACGCGCTTCTGAATAGCCATAATTTGCTAAAACAGACCGCACTTTGCCCTCAACCCATTGCCATAATGGGCTTTCTGTTGGGGCACAATCGTTCATTCCTCGAATTGCTTGAATGGTTTTTGCCACGTTAGTTATCCTATTTTTCTAATATTTTTGATTTAATTTTATGCTTGTGCCACATCAATGCGTTGCTGTTGCATCGCCACTTTAGCACGAATTTTTGCTTCTAACTGATCGATTAAATCGTCATTATCAAAGCGTTCTTTTTGGCGTTCACCGTCTAAATAATAACCGCTTTTTTTGTTGCCACCTGTAACGCCCAAGTCAGAAACTAAGGCTTCACCTGGCCCATTAACAACGCAGCCGATGATCGATACGTCCATTGGAGTGATGATGTCTTCAAGGCGTTGTTCAAGGGCGTTGACTGTGCCGATAACATCAAATTCTTGGCGTGAACAGGTTGGGCAAGCGATGAAATTAATGCCACGAGAACGAATACGTAAAGATTTTAAAATATCAAAACCAACTTTAATTTCTTCTACAGGATCAGCTGCCAAAGAGACACGCAAGGTGTCGCCGATCCCTTCAGCTAAAAGCATTCCTAAACCCACCGCACTTTTCACCGCACCTGCTCTTGCACCGCCTGCTTCGGTAATCCCCAAGTGCAACGGCTGTTTGATGGCTTTAGCAAGTAAACGATAGCTTTCCACCGCTAAAAATACGTCAGACGCTTTCACGCTCACTTTAAATTGGTCGAAGTTAAGACGATCTAAAATTTCCACGTGGCGTAAAGCACTTTCGAGCAAGGCTTCTGGGGTTGGTTCGCCATATTTTTCTTGTAAATCTTTTTCTAGTGAGCCAGCATTCACGCCAATTCGGATTGGAATATTTTTATCTCTAGCACAATCCACCACCGCACGAATTCGGTCTTCGCGCCCGATATTACCCGGGTTAATTCGCAAGCAATCCACGCCATATTCTGCCACTTTCAAGGCAATGCGGTAGTCAAAATGAATATCTGCCACCAACGGCAAATTAACTTGTTGCTTAATCAATTTAAAGGCTTCAGCGGCTTCCATTGTCGGCACGGAAACACGCACAATATCAGCCCCGACACGCTCTAAAGCACGAATTTGTGCCACCGTTGCTTCCACATCGGTGGTGCGAGTGTTGGTCATTGATTGTACGGCAATCGGTGCATCACCACCGACTGGCACATTGCCCACATAAATTTTGGTCGATTGACGACGCTGAATAGTTGGTTTAAATGCTGACATAGTTTTCGTTTACTGTAATTTAATTCGAGCGACACGACCGTCAATTTTCAACGGATATGCCTCACCTTTGTAAGTAATTTTCACATTCGACGGTGCGCCGATAGTTAATGAATAAGGCCCTTGACCATCAAAAGTCAAAATTTCGCCTTGTTTATATTCTTTTTGTGCTAAGTTTTTACGTTTGCTATCACGCACAGAAATCCAGCTTGTCGCTGCGGTAATTTCAATTTGTAAATCACCGGTTGCAACCGCTGCTGGCTCATTTGATTGAGTAACATTTTCAGTTGAATTTTCTGCCGAATTTTGCACCGCACTTTGCGTGCTATTTTGTTCGCTGACTTGGTTTTCTGTCGTTTGGCTTTCTGCGCCTTTATCACCTGAATGCTGCATTAACATTGCTTGTGCAGTTTTTTCTGCAGTTTCGCTTGAAGAAGTTGCAACATCAGTAGAAGTCGTTGAATTTGCTGCTGGTGCGTCTAATACCGTTTCTGTGCTATTTTGGCTTACGTTTTTGTGTTGTTCTTCTGTTTTAACGTAATTTTGCACTAAATTATCACGCTCAGAATTAGATTGTTGGTAGTTTTCCCACCACCAAAGTGCGGTCATTCCAACCGCTGCAATTAATACTAACGCCGTCAACACACCGACCCAACGACCGTGTGAAGCGTGCGGATTTACGGCTTTTTTCGTGCGTGCATTTTTGCTTAAATCATTTTTAGGCATTTCACCAAAACTCACCGCTTCATCTGCCCACAAGGCTTCTGGCAATTTCAAAAATTTACCATAATTGCGCACATAGCCTTTCATAAAAATAGCTGGGATATTTTTATGCACCAACTCATTCTTTTCGATGCTTTCTAAAATCGCTGGGCGTAAATTAATTTTGCTTGATACTTCTTCAAGGCTTAAATTCAAGGCAAGGCGAGCTTGACGAAATTGTTCACCAAGAGAAATTTGCTGTTCCAGCGGATTGATTTGTGTATCCATAAATGTGAATTTTCCTAAAAGTTCCTAAAATAAGAAAGCTAAAATCCGAATAGGTAAGTTTAAAGTTGTAAGGGGCGTTTTGCAACAATTTAATCGCAAATTTTGCGCCCCTTATCGACAGATTAAAACCGCACTTTAGGCATTTTCTATGCCGAATGCCATTACTTCGCAGATGTTTTCTGCGCCTAATGCAATCATTAATAAACGATCCACGCCGAGTGCGACCCCTGCGGTGTTCGGCATTCCTGCTTGCAAGGCATCAAGTAAACGAGTGTCAATTTCTCGCACGGGTAGCCCCATTTTTTGGCGGAGATGATTATCTTGTTCAAAGCGATTTAACTGCTCTCGTGCATCAGTGAGTTCGTGGAAACCATTTGCCAGCTCTAAACCTTTGTAATAAAACTCAAAACGCTCAGCAACACGATGATCTTCCGAGCTGATTTGCGCTAATGCAGCTTGTGATGCGGGGAAATGATAAATTGCCACAGGGCGAGTTTGCCCAATTTGTGGTTCAACAACCGTGCTGAACAAAAATTGTAACAAGGTATCTCGTTCTTCATTTTCATCACAAATGAAATTATGTTCTTTCGCTTTTGCCACTAATTCTGCTTTGCTAGCTGAAAGCGGATCTAAACCGACATATTCTTGAAAGGCAAATTGATAGCTCAATGTTTCCGCCGCTTCGCAATCTAAAATATTTTGCAATAAATCATCGACTTCATTAATTAAACGATACATATCAAAGTGCGGTCGATACCATTCAAGCATTGTAAATTCAGGATTGTGGCGACGACCGGCTTCTTCATTACGAAACACGTGGCAGATTTGGAAAATCGCCCCAGAGCCTGCCGCCAGCAAGCGTTTCATATGATATTCAGGGCTGGTGTTGAGCCACAAGGTTTTGGATTGACTGTTAATCGGCGCAATAAATTCGGTGCTAAATGTCGAAAGATGCACATCAGTTACGCCAAATTCACTTAACACTGGCGTTTCCACTTCAAGCACGCCACGCTCAGAAAAGAAGCGGCGAATGTCCGCCATAATTTTGGCTCGAGCCAATAAATTTTGAATAGTAGCAGTAGGTTGCCACGTAGATTGCTCTAACATATAAGTATGCCGTTTTAGAAAAATATGGGCTATTTTAACTGTAAATAATGGAAACAACAAATCTGTTTTGAGAATCGTTTTTATTAAGTGCGGTGAAATTTATTGGATTTTTGAGATAGATCACATTTCTAGTAAATACACTCAAAAATAGGTAGTAATTTATTAAAATTTTAGTAACATTGTGAGTGTCAATTATTTTATTAGTGGGGGACATTATTGTGCAAATCGTCAATGTTGATATTGCTGTTGTTGGAGCAGGTGGCGGTGGTTTACGTTCAGCCATTGCAGCAGCGGAAGCAAATCCAAATCTGAAAATCGCTTTGATTTCAAAAGTTTATCCAATGCGTAGTCATACTGTTGCCGCTGAGGGCGGTGCAGCTGCTGTCATTAAAGAAGAAGACAGCTACGATAAACATTTCCAAGATACCGTAGCCGGTGGCGACTGGTTGTGTGAGCAAGATGTGGTGGAATATTTTGTTAAGCATTCACCTGTTGAAATGACACAACTTGAACGTTGGGGCTGTCCGTGGTCGCGTAAAGAAGATGGCGATGTCAACGTGCGTCGTTTCGGTGGTATGAAAATCGAACGTACTTGGTTTGCGGCAGACAAAACTGGCTTCCATTTATTACATACTCTTTTCCAAACCTCTATTCAATATCCACAAATTCAACGTTTTGATGAATATTTCGTGTTAGATATTTTAACCGATAATGGACACGCTTGCGGCTTAGTTGCAATGAATATGATGGAAGGCACATTAGTTCAAATTAATGCGAAAGCCGTGATTATTGCTACTGGTGGTGGTTGTCGTGCATTCAAATTTAATACCAATGGCGGTATCGTAACAGGCGACGGTTTATCAATGGCGTATCGCCACGGCGTGCCATTACGTGATATGGAATTCGTACAATATCACCCAACAGGCTTGCCGAACACCGGTATCTTGATGACCGAAGGTTGTCGTGGTGAGGGCGGTATTTTGTTAAATAAAAACGGCTACCGTTACTTACAAGACTATGGTCTAGGCCCTGAGACGCCAATCGGTCAACCGCAAAATAAATATATGGAATTAGGTCCTCGTGATAAAGTTTCACAAGCATTCTGGCAAGAATGGAAAAAAGGCAACACCTTGAAAACCGCCAAAGGCGTCGATGTGGTGCAACTAGACTTACGCCATTTAGGTGAAAAATATTTACACGAACGTTTACCATTTATCTGCGAATTAGCGCAGGCTTATGAAGGCGTGAACCCAGTGAACGAACCAATTCCAGTACGTCCAGTGGTGCATTACACAATGGGTGGTATTGAAGTGGACTTCAACTGTGAAACTCGCATTAAAGGCTTGTTTGCAGTGGGTGAATGTGCATCATCTGGCTTACACGGTGCAAACCGTTTAGGTTCTAACTCATTAGCGGAATTAGTGGTGTTAGGTCGTGTGGCTGGTGAATATGCGGCACAACGTGCAACAGAAAATATTAGCGTAAATCAAACCGCAGTTGATGCTCAAGCACAAGATGTTGTTCGTCGCTTAGAAGATCTTTACAATCAAGACGGCACAGAAAACTGGGCTGATATTCGTGAAGAAATGGGCGTGGCAATGGAAGAAGGTTGCGGTATCTATCGTGATCAAGCCAGTATGCAAAGTGCGGTGGATAAAATCGCAGAATTGAAAGAACGCTATAAACGCATTCGTATTCAAGATCGCTCAAGCGTATTCAACACCAATGTGCTTTACACCGTAGAATTAGGTTACATCTTAGATGTGGCACAATCTATTGCAAATTCTGCTATCGAGCGTAAAGAATCTCGTGGTGCACACCAACGCTTAGACTTTGTTGAACGTGATGATGTGAATTACTTAAAACACACTTTGGCGTTCTACAACGAGAATGGCGCACCTCGCATTGAATACAGCGATGTGAAAATTACCAAATCGCAACCAGCGAAACGTGTGTACGGTGCGGAAGCAGAAGCGGCTGAAGCAGCAAAAGCGCAACAAGCGAATTAAAGGAGAACGCAAATGACAAATCAAGTGATGAATGTTGAAGTACTGCGCTACAATCCTGAAGTTGATAAAGAGCCGTATTTACGCACTTATCAAGTGCCTTATGATAACCAAACCTCGCTGTTAGATGCTTTGGGTTACATTAAAGATAAACTCGATCCTGAATTGGCGTATCGCTGGTCTTGCCGTATGGCGATCTGCGGTTCGTGCGGTATGATGGTGAACAACAAGCCAAAATTGGCGTGTAAAACTTTCTTGCGTGATTACAGCGGCCATCTTCGCATTGAGCCATTGGCGAACTTCCCGATTGAGCGTGATTTAATCGTCGATTTAAGCCATTTCATCGAAAGTTTAGAAGCCATTAAACCTTATATTATTGGCAACAAAGCCCCTGAATTAGACGGTCAACCGCACGCTTCATCTGAACTTGCAAAAAGCCGTACTAAACAAACCCCGAAACAGTTGGAAAAATACCGTCAATTCTCGATGTGTATTAACTGTGGCTTATGTTATGCCGCTTGCCCACAATTTGGTTTAAACCCTGAATTCGTTGGGCCTGCAGCCTTAACCTTGGCACATCGTTACAATTTAGATAACCGTGATACAGGTAAAGCACAACGTATGCCAATTATCAATGGCGACAACGGTGTTTGGTCTTGTACTTTCGTGGGTGCGTGTTCAGATGTTTGTCCGAAACACGTAAATCCAGCGGCAGCAATTAACCAAGGCAAATTAGAAAGTGCGAAAGATTTTCTAATTTCAATGCTTAAACCAAAAGCATAGGGGGAAATGATGACAGAATTAGTAAGTAAACGTAAAAAATATGTGCGTGAAATGACCCCAACTTGGTGGCAAAAATCGCCGTTTTATCGCTTTTATATGTTGCGTGAAGCCACAGCCTTACCAACAGTTTGGTTCTGCTTAGTATTACTTTATGCCGTATGTTGTTTAGGTAGTGAAAATGGCTTTGTCGAAAACTTTATTCCTTTCGTACAAAATCCTATTGTGGTGATTTTAAATCTTATTTCACTGGCTGGATTGTTATTACACGCTTACACCTTGTTCAATATGACAGGTGAAGTAATGGCTGGCACGACAGGCTTAAAAGCAGAAGTCATTCGCAAAGCATTACAAATTGCTTTTGGGGTAGTAAGTATTCTCGCATTAATTTTAGCGTTGATTTAAGGGAGCAAATTATGGTTGATCAAAATCCAAAACGTTCACAAGAGCCACCTGTATGGTTAATGTTCAGTGCTGGCGGAATGGTGAGTGCACTTGCGTTCCCTGTGCTAATATTGATTTTAGGCGTGTTATTACCGCTTGGCTGGATTTCGCCTGATAACATTATTGCTTTTGCACATAATTGGTTCGGTAAATTAATCATTTTAGCCCTGACCATTTTCCCAATTTGGGGCGGTTTACACCGTGTCCATCACGGAATGCACGACTTAAAAATCCACGTTCCATCAGGCGGATTAATCTTTTACGGCTTAGCTGCACTTTATTCAATCGCTGTGTTATTCGCTGTAATCGCCATTTAATCTAAAACCATTTCAAAATAGGTATCCATTGGATACCTATTTTTTTGCCTACAAAACGCTGATTTTATCAGCAAAAAACTTACAAAATTTGCACCGCACTTTTTGCTTTAAAAGCAAAATATGATCTATATCAGAGTTTATGCTGAAAGTCTTGGCTGAAACGTGCAAAGCAAGTAAATTCTCTTTAGAATATGTCGCCATATGATTTTACATTCAAAGGAGAACCTATGACCATAGCGATTATTATTGCGACCCACGGTGTAGCGGCAGAACAGTTATTAAAAACAACTGAAATGCTGATCGGGGAGCAAGAAAATGTGGCGACCATTGATTTTGTTCCAGGTGAAAATGCAGAAACCATTATGGGCAAATATCAAGAACAACTAAGCACCAATCTAGCCCATTGCGATCAAGTGCTATTTTTAGTGGACACTTGGGGCGGTAGTCCGTTTAATGCGGCAAACCGAGTGGCAGACGGCAATGAAAATATGAATATCGTTACTGGTGTTAATGTGCCAATGTTAGTGGAAACTTTTATGGCTCGTGATGATAATCCAAGCCTACAAGAACTCACCGAGATTGCGCTAGAAACTGGCAGAACAGGCGTGCGTGCTTTACATTTTGATGTTAGCGAAGAAGAAAGTGCAGAAAATGCCAAAAGTGCGGTGCAATCTGCGCCAGTTCCTGCACCTGTACACCCAAGTGTTGTCGTGCCAAATAAAGAGGGGCATTTAGTCATCGGGCTGGCTCGTATTGATGACCGTTTAATCCACGGACAAGTCGCTACTCGTTGGACAAAAGAAAGCCGAGTGAGCCGCATCGTGGTGGTGAATGATGAAGTGTCAAAAGACAGCGTACGTTCCACAATGCTGAAAAGCGTTGCGCCCCCTGGGGTTACTGCACACGTTGTTGATGTGGAAAAAATGATCCGAGTGTATAACAATGCCGAATATGCCGATGAGCGAATGATGTTGCTTTTCACTAATCCAACTGACGTAGTTCGTTTAATGGAAGCTGGCGTGAAGTTTGATTCAATTAACGTGGGCGGAATGGCATACAAAGACGGTAAAAAAATGATTACCAGCGCAGTAGCCGTTGACGACAAAGACATTGAATCATTCAAAGCCCTAGACCAAAATGGCATTGAACTTGATGTGCGCAAAGTCTCTAATGACAGCCGTCAATATATGATGGATTTACTCAAGAAAAATAACTTAATCTAAGGAAATTAATTATGGAAATCTCCGCTTTACAAGTCGTCCTTGTGTTTCTCGTGGCTTGCGTATGTGGCGCTGGCTCAATTCTTGATGAGTTCCAAACTCATCGTCCGTTAATTGCTTGTACCTTAATCGGCTTAGTATTAGGCGATATGAAAACCGGCATCATCGTCGGTGGCTCACTTGAATTATTAGCTTTAGGCTGGATGAACATCGGTGCAGCACTTGCGCCTGATGCAGCATTAGCCTCAGTAATTTCAACTATTTTAGTTATCGTGGGTGGTCAAGACATCGCTACAGGGATTGCAGTCGCCATTCCATTAGCGGCTGCAGGTCAAGTGCTCACTTATGTGGTGCGTGCGATTACCGTTGGTTTCCAACACGCAGCGGATAAATCTGCGCTAGACGGCAACCTTAACCGCATTGACTATCTTCACTTCGGCGCATTAATGTTGCAAGCAATGCGTATTGCTATTCCAGCCTTAGTAGTGGCATTAACCGCTGGCACAGACGTTGTGCAAACAATGTTAAATTCTATTCCTGAAGTGGTTACTACAGGTTTAAAAATCGCAGGTGGCTTTATTGCTGTGGTGGGTTATGCAATGGTGATTAATATGATGCGTGCAGGACATTTAATGCCGTTTTTCTACGCTGGTTTCGTTATCGCCGCATTCACCGATTTCAACTTGGTAGCATTAGGTGTGCTAGGCACGATTATGGCGGTACTTTACATTCAGCTTCACCCGAAATATAACAAAAGCCAACAAGTGGTTGTAGCGCAAGCGCAAAGCAACGACTTAGACAACCGTTTAGACTAAGAAAGGGAATAATAAAATGACAACAGAAATGAAAAAAATCACCCAAGGCGATTTAAATGCCGTGGTACTTCGCTCTAACGCATTCCAAGGTTCGTGGAACTTTGAGCGTATGCAAGGCTTAGGTTTCGCTTATTCAATGGTGCCTGTAATCAAACGTTTATACCCAGATCCGAATTCACAAGAACGCAAAGATGCTATCAAACGTCATTTGGAATTTTTTAACACGCAACCTTTCGTGGCAGCCCCAGTGCTTGGCGTAACCATTGCAATGGAAGAAGAACGTGCTAACGGCAAACCTATTGATGATGCCGCAATCAATGGTATCAAAGTGGGTTTAATGGGCCCATTAGCTGGCGTGGGCGACCCAATTTATTGGGGAACGGCCCGCCCTGTTTTTGCTGCACTTGGCGCAGGAATTGCCTTAAACGGTAGCGTGTTAGGTCCATTATTATTCTTTATTTTGTTCAACCTTGTACGTTTAGCAACTCGTTACTACGGCGTAACCTACGGCTATAAAAAAGGCTTAGATGTTGTGCAAGATATGAGTGGTGGTTTATTACAAAAACTCACTGAGGGCGCATCGATTCTCGGCTTATTCATTATGGGCGCATTGGTGCAAAAATGGACAAGCATCAACGTGCCACTTGTGGTTTCAACCATTCAAAAACAAGACGGCACAACGGAAATCACCACCGTACAAAGCATTTTAGATAGCCTAATGCCAGGCTTACTTGCCTTGCTACTCACCTTTGCTTGTATGTGGTTATTGCGTAACCGTGTGAATGCGCTGTGGATTATCGTCGGCTTCTTCGTCATCGGTATCTTCGGTGCGTGGACAGGAATTCTCGCTTAATTTGCACCGCACTTCCCCTTGAGTTTTGGCTCAAGGGGAGCTTTTTTATCAAATATTATGATCAACTTCAGCCTTATCCTTTGCATTAGCGCCTTTTTTCTTTACAGCTTCTATGAGCAATTTGCTCTTGATCGCCGTAAAGGGCAAACTCGCCTAAAAGTGCGGTTAAAAAAACGCACGAAATTAGACAGCCTGATTTTCGTCGCCTTAATCATCGTATTAATTTGGCAGTCGCTCGCACAAATTCCACCAACAACCCTTTATTTACTCTTTTTTCTCATTATTTTAAGCCTTTATCTTGCCTTTTTCCGCACATCACAATTAATATTAAAACCCACAGGCTTTTATCTCGGCACGATTTTTATTCACTTTGACAAAATTCAGCAGGTAAATTTAGCGCCTGAAAACAAATTTGTATTTGAATTAAAAAACGGTAAGCGGATCATCGCTCAATTAGAAAATAAGCAAGATGTTGAACAGGTCGTCAATTTCTTTGGCGGATATAAAAACGCACAATAAGGATCACAAATGACTGGTATTTATAAACTCACAGGCACGCTACAACAATACGCTTGGGGTGGCGAAAATTACATTCCTAATTTAATCCAATTCCCAGCACAAGCGAAGCAAACCTATGCCGAATGGTGGCTGGGTGCACATAATTCATCGCCATCGCAAATTGAGTTCAATGGCACATCAATGCCACTCAATCAATTTTTAAATGAACACCCGAATGTCGTTTATGGAGAAAAAAGTGCGGTGAAAAATCGCCAAGTTTTGGGTGATGAACTGCCTTATTTGCTGAAAATTTTAGATGTGAAACAACCGCTTTCCATTCAGCTTCACCCAACCAAAGCGCAAGCAGAAATCGGCTTCGCCAAAGAAAATGCGCAGGGCATTGCACTCACAGATCCCAAGCGCACTTATAAAGATCGTAATCACAAACCTGAGATGATGATTGCACTATCAGATTTTTGGCTGCTCCACGGTTTCAAAACTAAAGCAAAAATTCTCGATAGCCTACGATCTCGTCACTCTTTGCAAGCACTTGCCACGCAATTAGAAACTCAAGATTTACGCCAATTTTACACCGCAGTTATGCAAGCCAATCAGGCTCAACTTGCCGAATGGCTATTGCCGATTTTGGCACAACAAAATGCTGACAAATTACCACTCAACGACCCTGATTATTGGGTGCAATATAGCCAGCAGGCAATGAATATTCCCCTTGATAAACTTGATGCTGGGCTAATGTGCTTCTATTTATTCAACATTGTGGAAGTGAAACAAGGCGAGGGTATTTTCCAAGATGCAGGCATTCCGCACGCTTATTTGCGTGGGCAAAATATTGAGCTAATGGCGTGTTCGGATAATGTCATTCGTGGCGGCTTAACGCCGAAACACGTTGACATTGCGGAGCTGTTGAAAGTGATTGATTGTCGTGAAGTTGTGCCAGAATTAATTCCTGTCGCCACTGAAAATCAGACTGAATTCACTTATCACACGCCAGCCAAAGATTTTGCCTTGGCAACCATTCGTTACAATCCACAAAACAATTTAGCCAATAACATACAAGGCAAAACCCAAAACGGCTCGATTTTATTGGTAATGCAAGGGGAGATTGCGCTAAAATCCAAAACAGCACAAAAAGACACCGCACTTTCAACGGCAGAACTCACCTTGAAACAAGGGCAAAGTGCCTTTATTTGTGCTGATACCGAATATGAAATCACGGGAATGCAAACAGGTTATGCCGTATTGGCGAAATTGCCTGAATAAGAAAATTTAAGCAAAATCCATTCAAAGGGGCTATTCAAAGAGATTATGCCCCTTTTTTTCTCGCTCAAATTTTCCTTTTCCTTTGCTGAAAAAAATTGCTTTCCATAAAAATCTATGGTTGAATGTCCCCTTTAGTTTACAAAAAAGGAAAGCAAAAATGACAGCGCAAGCAGAAACGCCATCAAGTTGGCAATCAAAATTTAAGGCAATGGGACCGGGAATCTTAATGGCATCAGCCGCCGTGGGAGGCTCACACATTGTCGCATCTACACAGGCAGGGGCAATTTACGGTTGGCAATTAGCGATCATCATTATTCTCGCCAACTTATTTAAATATCCATTTTTCCGTTTTGGCGCACAATATACGCTTGCGTCAAACAAATCTTTACTTGAGGGTTATCAAGAAAAAGGCAAAATTTACCTTTGGATTTTCTTCATTTTGTCGGTCATCGCCGCAATGATCAACACTGCTGCTGTTGGGATCGTTACTGCTGCAATTTTAAAATTCATTTTCTCGGCATTAAATTTAGCGATTGATATCAGCATTCCAGTGGCAAGTACGATTATCATCGCTGTTACTTTGGGAATTTTATTGCTTGGACAATATAAATTCTTAGACAAATTGTCTAAATGGGTAATGATTGCTTTAACTGTTTCAACAGTGAGTGCGGTTATCATTGCGGCAAGCAAAGGTGGCGTGCAAGTTGCACCAGATTTTATTGAGCCAACACCGTGGACTTTAGCTTCACTTGGTTTCATCGTGGCATTAATGGGCTGGATGCCTGCGCCGATTGAAATTTCTGCGTTAAATTCAATGTGGGTGGTAGCAAAACGTCGCTTAACACCAATTAGCTATCAAGACGGTATTTTCGATTTTAACGTCGGTTATATCGGCACGGCGTTACTTGCTTTGGTTTTCCTTGCCCTTGGCGCATTAGTGCAATATGGCTCAGGCGAAGTCGTGGAACAAGCTGGCGTGAAATACATCGCACAATTAATTAAAATGTACGCATTTGCGATTGGCGACTGGTCGAAATTACTCATCGCTCTGATTGCTTTTATGTGTATGTTCGGCACAACCATTACGGTTATCGACGGCTATTCTCGTGTAAATAATGAATCTTTGCGTTTATTGTTAAATAAAAAAGAACGCTCACCATTGAGCTTAAACATTTGGATGACAGTAACCGCAATTATCGGTATTGTGATCATCGTTGGCTTTATGAGCGATGTGGCTAAAATGTTAGCGTTTGCAATGATTAGCTCATTCGTTTCAACACCCATTTTCGCTGCACTCAACCTTTCTTTGGTATTAAAAGGTGAGCGTCGAGTGAAAGGTGCGTTATTATGGCTTTCAATTATCGGCTTAATTTATTTATCAGGCTTTGCCCTATTATTCATTGCACAGCAATTAGGAATGATTGGTTAATCTCGGCACATAGAACAAAAAAATGGTTGCTTATTAGCAACCATTTTTATTTTCGTCGAATTATTTATTCATATTCATCAAGCCAGCACAGCAAAATCGCTTCTAAGATTTTTTCGTTACTCGCTTCTGGATTATCGTCAAAGTCTTCAAGTTCACAAATCCATTGGTGCATATCGGTAAAACGCACAGTTTTTGGGTCAAGATCAGGATCTCGGTCATATAAGGCTTCGGCAATCGCTTGGCTATCTGTCCATTTCATTAGTGTGCCGCCTCATTTGCGTGATTAAGATTATATTTTGGAATTTCCACTACTAAATCTTCTTTGCCGACAACACATTGGCAAGATAAGCGGCTGTCCATTTCCAAGCCCCACGCTTTGTCCAACATATCTTCTTCTTGATCGCTACTTTCATTTAAGCTGTCGAAACCCTCACGGATTACAACGTGGCAAGTGGTACAAGCACAAGAGCCGTCGCAAGCGTGATGAATTTCAACGCCAGCATTGTGTGCTACGTCTAATAAATTCTCGCCCTCTGCAGCATCGACGACCATACCCTCTGGGCAAAATTCTTCATTAGGTAAAAATACAATTTTAGGCATATTACTTTCCTCTTTAAATATTATAAATTATCGACTGATTTACCTGTCAATGCACGACGGATCGACTTATCCATTCGACGTGCCGCAAATTCTTGTGTCGCCACATCAAGTGCTTTAATGCCCTGCTTAATCGCCAACGTGTCCGTTCCCTGCTGCAATTCATCAAGCGAAACTAACGCATTTTTTACCGCACTTAATTCTTCGGCATTGAGCAATTCTTGGTCATCATCTAAGGCGGCTAAAACTGCTTCAATCACACGGCGAGCTTCCACTCGTTGCTCTGCCAATAAACGCAAATCAATATCTTGTTTAGCATTTTCCATTGACGATTTGAGCATTTGAGTAATTTCATCATCAGTTAAACCATAAGACGGTTTCACTTGAATTGATGATTGCACGCCCGTAGATTTTTCCATCGCCGTTACGCTCAACAAACCATCGGCATCAACTTGATAAGTTACTCGAATATGTGCTGCGCCAGCTGCCATAGCAGGAATACCACGCAAACTAAAACGAGCTAATGAACGACAATCGTCCACCATTTCACGCTCACCTTGCACGATATGCACCGACATCGCCGTTTGCCCATCTTTGAATGTGGTAAATTCTTGTGCTCTCGCCACAGGAATTGTGGTGTTGCGTGGAATAATTTTTTCCACTAAACCGCCCATTGTTTCAATCCCGAGCGAAAGCGGAATAACATCAAGTAATAACATTTCGCTGTCAGGTTTATTGCCGACCAAAATATCCGCTTGAATTGCTGCACCAAGTGCCACCACTTTATCAGGATCAATAGAAGTTAATGGTGGGCGACCGAAAAACTCGCCCACTTGCTCACGCACAAAAGGTACACGAGTTGAGCCACCAACCATTACCACCTCTAACACATCATCAGCGGAAATTTGAGCATCTTTCAATGCTCGACGGCACGCCAATAATGAACGTTTCACTAACGGTTGAATTAATTCATTAAACTGGCTTCGGGTTAATTCGCCTTGCCATTGTTTAAATTGAACCGCAACACGATCTGCATCAGATAATTGCACTTTCAACTTGCTCGCTAATTCAATCAAAGCACGCTGTTCTTGCATATTTTCCGCTTGAACGCCAGCCTGTGCAACGATCCAATCTGCGATCAAATGATCGAAATCATCGCCACCTAAAGCCGTATCACCGCCAGTTGCCAGCACTTCAAACACGCCTTTTGCCAAGCGTAAAATTGAAATATCAAATGTGCCACCACCTAAATCATAAACCGCAACCACGCCCTCTTGCCCGCTATCTAAGCCATAAGCAATCGCAGCCGCTGTCGGTTCATTCAACAAACGCAACACATTTAAGCCAGCCAGTTTTGCTGCATCTTTGGTGCTTTGACGTTGTGCATCATCGAAATAAGCTGGCACAGTAATCACTGCCCCTTGCAATTCACCTGCTAAACGCTGTTCCGCAAGTGCGGTTAATTTTTTTAAGATTTCGCTAGAAACTTCAATAGGACTGACCGCACTTTGCACGCCATTCACATTCAATAATGGCAAACCATTTTCACTTTGTGCGAATTGGTAAGGTAAATTTGGATAGCGGCTTTGCACATCGGCAAGACTACGTCCAATCAAGCGTTTTACAGAAATAATGGTATTTTGCGGATCACGGCTCGCCAGCTCAGCGGCTTCCACGCCCACTAAAATTTGCTCAGATGCATAATGCACAATAGACGGCGTAAGTGCACGTTCTTGCTCATCTAATAAAATATCTGCCTGCCCACTGCGAACCGTAGCAACCAGTGAATTCGTCGTCCCCAAATCAATGCCCACCGCCAATTTATGCTGATGCGGCGCTGCCATTAAACCAGGTTCTGCAATTTGTAATAATGCCATTCGTTGTTATTATCTCTCTGTTCTTTTTTCGACTAAAATAATTTTTCTTCCACCGCTTCAATTTCATCAAGTAATTTTTTAATAAAGCGAAGTTTGTCTGCGGTGGCCTGAGCCTGTTGCCATTCTTGTTGGTTTAATTCACGTTCAATTTGTTGCAATAATTGTTTTTGCTCTTGTAGGATATTGTGACTAAATTCATCAAGTGCGGTGTCATTTTGGCTATTTTCGATGTCTTCTAATTGCTCACGCCATTCTAACTGCTGCATTAAAAACGCCATATCTTTGGTGCTTTTTTGTTCTAAATCTTGCGTTTCGCCCAAATGCACTTGAATAATGGCTTCTGCTCGCAAAATAGGATTTTTCAAGGTTTGCAACGCATCGTTAATCGTCGCAGATTGTTGCATTGCAAGGCGTTGTTCTTGCGGTGAATGGCTGGCAAAATTATCTGGGTGCAATTCTTTTTGCAAAGCTAAATAGCGTTCAGACAGCAACGCTAGATCAAGAGAAAACTGAACGGGTAAATCAAATAATGCAAATGGATTTGTCATAGAATTTATTAAATTATACGTTGAAACTTTCACCACAGCCGCATTGGTCTTTCACATTTGGGTTGCTAAATTTAAACCCTTCGTTTAAGCCCTCTTTCACGAAGTCCAACTGTGTGCCGTCTAAATACACAAGGCTTTTGGTATCTACAATCACTTTCACGCCGTCTTGTTCAAACACTTGATCGTCTTCGTTTAAGTTATCGACAAATTCTAATACATAAGCCAAACCTGAACAGCCTGAAGTTTTGATACCTAAACGCAAGCCAATGCCTTTTCCTCGATTAGCCAAAAAAGTTTTAACACGATTGACCGCACTTTCGGTTAATGTTACTGCCATTTTTTACTCCAAGATAAAGACTTTCCCCTCTAGGAATAGAGGGGAAATTTGATGAATTATTCGCCTTGTTTTGCTTTATAATCAGCAATCGCTGCTTTGATTGCGTCTTCTGCAAGAATTGAACAGTGCACTTTTACTGGCGGTAATTCAAGTTCTTCAGCAATTTGGCTATTTTTGATTGCGCCTGCTTCATCAAGCGATTTACCTTTAACCCACTCGGTAATTAATGAGCTTGAAGCAATCGCAGAGCCACAACCGTAGGTTTTAAATTTAGCATCTTCAATAATGCCGTTTTCGCCTACTTTGATTTGTAATTGCATTACATCACCACAAGCTGGTGCACCAACCATTCCAGTTCCTACATCGCTTGCTTTTTTATCCATTGCACCAACGTTGCGTGGATTTTCGTAATGATCGAGTAATTTTTCGCTGTATGCCATTTTTGTTTTCCTCTAAATTCGTTTAATTAGTGAGCTGCCCATTCGATAGTGTTCAAGTCGATACCTTCTTTGAACATATCCCAAAGCGGTGATAAATCTCTTAATTTTTGCACCGCACTTTGCATTAAACCAATGGTGTAATCAATTTCTTCTTCAGTCGTATAACGACCTAAAGTGAAACGGATTGAGCTGTGTGCTAATTCATCGTTTAAGCCTAATGAACGCAATACATAAGACGGCTCAAGGCTTGCTGAAGTACACGCAGAACCTGATGAAACCGCAATATCACGTAATGCCATCATTAAACTTTCACCCTCAACATAGTTAAAGCTGATGTTTAAGTTATTATCTAAACGATGTTCCATTGAACCGTTGACATAAGTTTCTTCAATGCCTTTTAAGCCATTATATAAACGATCTCTTAAGGCTTTTAAACGTGGCATTTCGGTTGCCATTTCTTCTTTACAAATGCGATAGGCTTCACCCATACCGACGATTTGATGCACAGGCAATGTACCTGAACGCATACCACGCTCGTGGCCACCGCCGTGGATAATCGCTTCTAAACGAATGCGTGGTTTACGGCGAACATATAATGCGCCGATCCCTTTTGGTCCGTAAAGTTTGTGGCTTGACATTGAAAGTAAATCTACTGGCAATTCTGCAAGATTAATCTCAACTTTACCTACGCTTTGAGTCGCATCAGTGTGGAAAATGACTTTATTCTCACGGCAAATTTCACCAATCGCTTTAATGTCTTGAATAACGCCGATTTCGTTATTTGCGTGCATAATTGACACTAAAATGGTATCAGGGCGAATGCTCGCTTTTAACACATCAAGATCGATTAAACCGTCAGATTTTGGCTCTAAATAAGTCACTTCAAAACCTTCACGCTCTAATTGACGGCAAGTATCTAACACTGCTTTATGTTCTGTTTTGCAAGTGATAATGTGCTTACCCTTGGTTTGGTAAAAGTGTGCCGCACCTTTAATTGCAAGGTTGTCTGCTTCAGTTGCACCTGATGTAAACACGATTTCACGGCTGTCTGCACCGATTAAATCTGCAATTTGGTTACGTGCAATATCAACCGCTTCTTCAGCCTGCCAACCAAATTTATGTGAACGTGATGCTGGATTACCGAAGTTGCCCTCGATAGTTAAAAATTCCATCATTTTTTTTGCTACACGTTCATCAACGGGACAAGTTGCCGCATAGTCTAAATAAATAGGTAATTTCATTAATTCACTCCTGAATAAAATAGGTATTTTTTAACCGCAGTTTTCGCTTAACCATTCACGACTAATAAATCGCTAAAGTCTTTGTGCGCTTGATGTGCTTTCGATTTTGCACTTTGCTGCGCCACTAATTCTGCTAAGGTAATTTGATCTAAAAAACTCTCAATGCGCTCACTCAGTTGCTCCCAAAGGGAATGAGTTAAACATTCGTGTCCTGCTTGGCAGTTGCCTTTGCCTTGGCATTTGGTTACGGTAATATTTTCGTTCACCGCATTAATCACCATACCAATCGAAATTTCATCGGTCGCTAAGCCAAGCTGATAGCCGCCACCCGGACCACGTACGCTTTTCACCAAACCACGACGGCGCAATTTTGCAAAGAGTTGCTCTAAATAAGAAAGGGAAATATGTTGGCGTTCTGAAATATCTGACAATGTAACAGGCCCATTCAGATCATTTAAAGCTATGTCTAAAATGGCGGTTACTGCATAACGCCCCTTAGAAGTTAGTTTCATTTTTCGCTTTCCTTTTAGAAATAATCAATGTCGCTAGTTTACATAACCATCTAAAATAGTCAACTATTATCCGTAAATGTGCTCGCAGAAATTAACCGTTTTTCCACCGCACTTAGCATTCCCCTTAGAATATTCAACTCGTTTTTTTCAATATCTGCACGTTGATATAAACGGCGCAGTTTCGGCATAACTCCTTGATTTTGAATAAAACCAATCGATTGATACACACGCTCCGTATGTTCAAAGAAATATTCCAACTCTTGCGCTGTGGCTAAATTTTGCGTGTTAATATTGGTATTTTCTATCACAGAAACAGGCGTTTCTTGCAAAAATGCCATACGTATTTCGTAGCACACTAATTGTACCGCCATCGCTAAATTCAACGAAGAATAATCGGGATTTGCAGGAATAGTGAGATGGTAGCGGCATTTCAATAATTCATCGTTCGTCAATCCAACTCGCTCACGTCCAAAAACCAGCGCAATTTGACCGCACTTTGCGGCTTGCATCGCTATTTGCCCACACTCTCTCGGCTCAATTAAGCTATTTTGCAAATGACGTAAACGTGCACTCGTGCCAATAACCAAAGAACAATCGCTCACTGCAGCATCAAAACTAGGCACAATAATGGCATTTTTCACCACATCTTCCGCCCCTGCAGAAAGTGCAATGGCTTGCTCATCAATGCCTTGCTTTGGCGCAACTAAATATAACTTTGTCAGCCCCATTGTTTTCATCGCTCGAGCTGCCGAACCGATATTACCGCTGTGCGAAGTTTCTACTAAAACAATGCGAATATTTTCTAACATATTAGGTGAAGTTTAACAAAAAATAAGGCTTATTTTAGCACAATATCCCTATAACTTAGTGTGGGTTATAAAATTTTTTTAATTTGTGGTAAATTGCATAAAAAGTGTCTATAATGCACCGCACTTTTAAGGTGAAATTGCGTTTTGTCAAAATGCAATCCACCTTTGTTCTTTTTACAATTTCTCTAATGGATACAGTTATGAACCCAATGTTAAATATCGCTATTCGTGCTGCACGAAAAGCAGGCAATATTATTGCAAAAAGTTATGAACGCCGTGATGACATTCAGGCGGATATGAAAGGTCAACACGATTTTGTTACCAATGTTGATAAAGCAGCAGAAGCGGCAGTGATTGAAACGATTAAAGCATCTTATCCTGATCATAGCATTATTTCTGAAGAAATCGGCGTTGTTGAGGGCAAAGATCGTGATGTTCAGTGGGTGATTGATCCATTAGATGGCACAACCAATTTTCTCAAAGGTTTTCCACATTTCTCTGTTTCTATCGCCATTCGTGTGAAAGGTCGCACTGAAGTAGGCGTGGTTTACGATCCAATCAAAAACGAATTATTTACTGCCGTGCGTGGTGAAGGCACAAAATTAAATGAAGCCCGCTTACGCATTGCAGAACGCCGTGATATGAAAGGCGCAGTGCTCGCGACAGGTTTCCCATTCAAGCAAGCAAAATTAATGCCTACGCAACTTGCAATTATGAGCAGCTTAATTACCGAAGCGGCTGACTTCCGCCGTACTGGATCTGCCGCTTTAGACTTATGTTATGTTGCGGCTGATCGTGTTGACGGTTTCTTTGAAATGGGCTTAAAACCTTGGGATTGTGCAGCTGGTGATTTAATCGCTCGTGAAGCTGGTGTGTTAGTATGCGATTTCAATGCAGGTCATAACTATTTGAAATCGGGGCATATTATTGCAGGGCACCCACGCTTAGTTAAAGATATGCTAGGCAAAATTCAACCTTGCTTAAGCGAAGAATTAAAAAATACTCTTTAATTAAAGCAAAAGGGGCAATATCATTTGCCCCTTTTTCATTTGACTAACTCGCCAACCAGTTCTTAATTGCCGATAGGCTTTCTTTGCTATCTTGAGCAATATCAGCTACCCATTTCTCAATTTGTTCTTCCCATTCAGCCATATTCTCTTGCTGCGCTAAATTTGCCGTTTGTTGCACCTTTTGCATTGCCAAACTTGCTGCTGCTCCTTTCAATTTATGCGCGATTTCTGCCAACTCAGCCTTTGATATTTCGCCACGCAGATATTGCTGATACGCTGAAACCAAATCTAACTCGCCACCATTAATTGCTTGCTGAAATAAATTAAGATTTTGCGCATAAACTTCTGTGCCGATAAATTCAATTAACTCAGCCAAAATTTCTATATTAAACCACACTGATAATGACTTAGGCGGGCTTATTTTTGATGAAAAATTCACCGCACTTTTTTCCGACACATTATCATTTGGTAGGCTATCTGTTTCACTAAAATCAAAATAATTCGCCAAACAACTGGCTAATTCATTTGCAAGCAACGGCTTACGCAAAACATCATCAATTCCTTGCGCCTGATATTCCGCCTTGCTTTGCATTACATTCGCCGTTAGTGCGATGAGTGGTGGCAGGTAATCATAACGCCCATTTTCATAGCCATCACGCAGATAGCACGCAATATCAAATCCCGTCATATCAGGGAGTTGAATATCTAGCAATAATAAATCATAATTTTTTTGCTCAAAAGCTGAAATCGCTGCTTGCCCAGACATCGCCACGTCAACTTGATGCCCCAATTTTTCCAATAAGGCTTTAGCCACAACCACATTTAGCTGAATATCTTCAACAAGCAAAATATGCAAATTTTGCACCGCACTTTGCTCAGTTTCCAATATAGGCTTATCAACGCTATCGGCTTCGATCATTAAAGTAAAAGTTGAGCCTTGCCCAAGCCGACTTGAAACCGTGAGATCACCATTCATTAAATGCGCTATATTTTTTGAAATAGCTAAACCGATGCCGCTTCCTGCAGGCTTTGCTACATTATGCTCAATTTGATAATACATAGCAAAAATTTTATCTAATTCTTCAGGCGGCATTCCTTGCCCAGTATCTTGCACCGAAAAAGTATATTTCGTTGGCGATACTTTCGCCACTGTTAAAGTGATTTCTCCTTTTTCCGTGAATTTCACCGCATTGCTTAATAAATTCCACAGTATCTGGCTTAGTCTTGTGCTATCAAATCGTAAAAATTGTGGCAAATTTTCACCGCACTTCATTAAAAACTTCAATCCTTTCTGCTCGGTTAATAAGCTCGCAATATTCTGAATATCTGCAAGAAAGCGATGAAAATTTGTTTCCCTTTTATATAACTCAATACGGCTACTATCAATTTTTTCCAAATCAATAATATCATTAAAAATATGCCCCAAAGATACGGCACTTACACTTATCGTATTGAGATAATTTCGTTGCTGATCGTTTAAAGGGGTATCCAATAACATTCGGCTCAAGCCCAGAATACCATTTAATGGTGTGCGCAATTCGTGGCTAATTGTTGCCATTAGATTGCTTTTATCTTGAATGGATTTTTCTAGTGCCTGGCGAGAAAGCTCAAGACGTTCAACTAAAACCGTAAAGAAATAGATCACAAAAGGGGCGGAAATTAAGCCGAAAATAATCGCATAACTTAGACTTTCCCAATGAATTGCGCCAACAATCAAAAAACTTAAAATAATGTGAGTAAACAAAGCAAAAATGGCAAGCACAAGAAAACCAAGCAGAGAAAATTTTATCCGCCCTAGCTTTATTACCCAGTCTATATATCGTTGTGTAAAATGTTTAACGTTTTTCATTGCAATTCCTATGACTAAATTCTTTCTTATCTTAGCAAATTTTATAATTGGAAGTTAGTGAGAAATGAAAATTTGAATATTTAAGTTGATTATATTGAGATGATACATAAACAAAAACCCCAATCTTTCGACTGAGGTTTGTTTTTTTTATTCTTCTTTTACTTTTATTTTACTTTGAGTTTATATGTTTGAAACCTGGCGGTGACCTACTCTCACATTGGGAAACCCAACACTACCATCGGCATTACGGCGTTTCACTTCTGAGTTCGGTATGGAGTCAGGTGGGACCACCGCATTATCGCCGCCAAGATTATTCGGTGATGACTTTTGCGTTATCTGCGTTATTCACGTTCTTTAAATTCGAAACAAGCTGCTTGGGTTTATGTTACCCATTCTGAAGTTTTTGTCTATTTGTTAGGGCGTATGCAATACGCCCCTACATTATTTTGTCTGTTTTTTTAGTTTAACCTTGCTTTGCGTTTTCTTTACTAAAAACACTTGAGCGTTGTATAGTTAAGCCTCTCGGGCAATTAGTATCTGTTAGCTCAACGTCTCGCAACGCTTACACATCAGACCTATCTACGTCGTAGTCTTCAACAACCCTTACACTCTTAAAGAGTGGGAGAACTCATCTCAAGGCAAGTTTCGTGCTTAGATGCTTTCAGCACTTATCTCTTCCGCATGTAGCTACCCAGCAATGCTTCTGGCGAAACAACTGGAACACCAGGGATGCGTCCACTCCGGTCCTCTCGTACTAGGAGCAGCCCCTTTCAATTCTCCAACGCCCACGGCAGATAGGGACCGAACTGTCTCACGACGTTCTAAACCCAGCTCGCGTACCACTTTAAATGGCGAACAGCCATACCCTTGGGACCTACTTCAGCCCCAGGATGTGATGAGCCGACATCGAGGTGCCAAACACCGCCGTCGATATGAACTCTTGGGCGGTATCAGCCTGTTATCCCCGGAGTACCTTTTATCCGTTGAGCGATGGCCCTTCCATTCAGAACCACCGGATCACTATGACCTACTTTCGTACCTGCTCGACTTGTCTGTCTCGCAGTTAAGCTTGCTTATACCATTGCACTAACCTCACGATGTCCGACCGTGATTAGCAAACCTTCGTGCTCCTCCGTTACTCTTTGGGAGGAGACCGCCCCAGTCAAACTACCCACCAGACACTGTCCGAGACCACGTTTCGTAATCTTCGTTAGAACATCAAACGTTAAAGGGTGGTATTTCAAGGACGCCTCCAACAACACTGGCGTGTCATCTTCAAAGGCTCCCACCTATCCTACACATCAAAATTCAATGTTCAGTGTCAAGCTATAGTAAAGGTTCACGGGGTCTTTCCGTCTAGCCGCGGGTACACCGCATCTTCACGGCGATTTCAATTTCACTGAGTCTCGGGTGGAGACAGCCTGGCCATCATTATGCCATTCGTGCAGGTCGGAACTTACCCGACAAGGAATTTCGCTACCTTAGGACCGTTATAGTTACGGCCGCCGTTTACTGGGGCTTCGATCAGGAGCTTCTCTTGCGATAACACCATCAATTAACCTTCCAGCACCGGGCAGGCATCACACCCTATACGTCCACTTTCGTGTTTGCAGAGTGCTGTGTTTTTAATAAACAGTTGCAGCCAGCTGGTATCTTCGACCGGTTCAACCTTCAGCGGTAAACGCTTACAATCTACGCCGGCGCACCTTCTCCCGAAGTTACGGTGCTATTTTGCCTAGTTCCTTCACCCGAGTTCTCTCAAGCGCCTGAGTATTCTCTACCTGACCACCTGTGTCGGTTTTCAGTACGGTTTAGATAAACCTGAAGCTTAGTGGCTTTTCCTGGAAGCGTGGTATCGGTTACTTCAGTGCCGTAGCACCTCGTCATCAGTTCTCGGTGTTGAATGAAAGTCCGGATTTGCCTAAACTTTCCACCTACCGCCTTAAACAGACATCCAACAGTCTGCTAACCTAACCTTCTCCGTCCCCACATCGCAGTTTATCCAAGTACGGGAATATTAACCCGTTTCCCATCGACTACGCTTTTCAGCCTCGCCTTAGGGGCCGACTCACCCTGCCCCGATTAACGTTGGACAGGAACCCTTGGTCTTCCGGCGAACGAGTTTTTCACTCGTTTTATCGTTACTTATGTCAGCATTCGCACTTCTGATACGTCCAGCAAGCCTCTCGACTCACCTTCATCCGCTTACAGAACGCTCCCCTACCCAACAGGCGTATCACTAATATTCCTCGATTTGTAACCGCGGTTGCGTGTTACTCGACGTTTTTGTCGCTTTACCCACTTGCTTCGCAAGTAGTTAATCGTGGCGTATTAGTGATACGCCTGATGCCGCAGCTTCGGTGACTAGTTTTAGCCCCGTTACATCTTCCGCGCAGGCCGACTCGACTAGTGAGCTATTACGCTTTCTTTAAATGGTGGCTGCTTCTAAGCCAACATCCTAGCTGTCTAAGCCTTCCCACTTCGTTTCCCACTTAACTAGTACTTTGGGACCTTAGCTGGCGGTCTGGGTTGTTTCCCTCTTCACGATGGACGTTAGCACCCACCGTGTGTCTCCTGAGTATCACTCTTCGGTATTCGCAGTTTGCATCGGGTTGGTAATCCGGGATGGACCCCTAGCCGAAACAGTGCTCTACCCCCGAAGGTGTCCGCTCAAGGCTCTACCTAAATAGATTTCGGGGAGAACCAGCTATCTCCCGGTTTGATTGGCCTTTCACCCCCAGCCACAAGTCATCCGCTAATTTTTCAACATTAGTCGGTTCGGTCCTCCAATTAGTGTTACCCAATCTTCAACCTGCCCATGGCTAGATCACCGGGTTTCGGGTCTATACCTTGCAACTCAAACGCCCAGTTAAGACTCGGTTTCCCTTCGGCTCCCCCATGAGGTTAACCTCGCTACAAAATATAAGTCGCTGACCCATTATACAAAAGGTACGCAGTCACCCTTGCGGGCTCCCACTGCTTGTACGCACAGGGTTTCAGGTTCTATTTCACTCCCCTCACCGGGGTTCTTTTCGCCTTTCCTTCACAGTACTGGTTCACTATCGGTCAATCAGGAGTATTTAGCCTTGGAGGATGGTCCCCCCATCTTCAAACAGGATTTCTCGTGTCCCGCCCTACTTATTGTTAGCTTAGTACCACCATTATGTTTTCGGATACAGGACTATCACCTGCTATGGTTGAGCTTCCCAGCTCATTCTCCTAACTAAATGGTTATCACTAACGGCTCCTCCGCTTTCGCTCGCCGCTACTCACAGAATCTCGGTTGATTTCTTTTCCTCGGGGTACTTAGATGTTTCAGTTCTCCCGGTTTGCCTTGTTAAGCTATGTATTCACTTAACAATAGTGGGTTCTTCACCCACTGGGTTTCCCCATTCGGATATCTTGGGTTAAACGCTTCTTATCAACTCACCCAAGCTTTTCGCAGATTAGCACGTCCTTCTTCGCCTCTGATTGCCAAGGCATCCACCCTGTGCGCTTAGTCACTTAACTATACAACCTCAAATGTTTTCACTATTTAATTATTCAATTAGACAATCTCACACTCAAAGCGAATTAAATTAAACTAAACACTTAGCTGCTTTTGTTCAGCTAAGATTTTTTTCGACAAATGGTTAGTTTGCCTTTCTTACTCAGACTTTTTCGTATTCTTACTAAAGTTGCTTTCGCTTCTCGTTCTGAACTTGAAAGTCTCTTCAGTTTTTCAGCTTGTTTCCAATTTTTTAAAGAACAGTCGATAACATTTTCATATCATCATTAGTGAATATTCTGTGTTTTTGATGTTATCTTCAGATTTAATCGTTAATTTCATCTGCTGATGTCATTCAAAATACTCACTAATTATGATTGGTGGAGATAAGCGGGATCGAACCGCTGACCTCCTGCGTGCAAGGCAGGCGCTCTCCCAGCTGAGCTATATCCCCATCATAATGCCTTTTGATTTTCACTCATTCGCATCTGATTTTCTCATTTGCTTCACTTGAGTGGTGGGTCTGAGTGGACTTGAACCACCGACCTCACCCTTATCAGGGGTGCGCTCTAACCACCTGAGCTACAGACCCAAAAGGATTTCGGTTTATCTTGTTCTTAACTTGTCTATAATTATCAGTCAATCTGTGTGAGCGCTTGTCGTCGCCTAATTTTTGGTAAGGAGGTGATCCAACCGCAGGTTCCCCTACGGTTACCTTGTTACGACTTCACCCCAGTCATGAATCATACCGTGGTAAACGCCCCCCTTGCAGTTAAGCTATCTACTTCTGGTACAACCCACTCCCATGGTGTGACGGGCGGTGTGTACAAGGCCCGGGAACGTATTCACCGCAACATTCTGATTTGCGATTACTAGCGATTCCGACTTCATGGAGTCGAGTTGCAGACTCCAATCCGGACTACGATGCACTTTCTGAGATTCGCTCCAGGTCGCCCTTTCGCCGCCCTCTGTATGCACCATTGTAGCACGTGTGTAGCCCTACTCGTAAGGGCCATGATGACTTGACGTCATCCCCACCTTCCTCCAGTTTATCACTGGCAGTCTCCTTTGAGTTCCCGACCAAATCGCTGGCAACAAAGGATAAGGGTTGCGCTCGTTGCGGGACTTAACCCAACATTTCACAACACGAGCTGACGACAGCCATGCAGCACCTGTCTCAGAGTTCCCGAAGGCACAGAGATGTCTCCATCTCCTTCTCTGGATGTCAAGAGTAGGTAAGGTTCTTCGCGTTGCATCGAATTAAACCACATGCTCCACCGCTTGTGCGGGCCCCCGTCAATTCATTTGAGTTTTAACCTTGCGGCCGTACTCCCCAGGCGGTCGATTTATCACGTTAGCTACGGGCACCAGAGTTATACCCCAATCCCCAAATCGACAGCGTTTACAGCGTGGACTACCAGGGTATCTAATCCTGTTTGCTCCCCACGCTTTCGCACATGAGCGTCAGTACATTCCCAAGGGGCTGCCTTCGCCTTCGGTATTCCTCCACATCTCTACGCATTTCACCGCTACACGTGGAATTCTACCCCTCCCTAAAGTACTCTAGCGACCCAGTATGAAATGCAATTCCCAAGTTAAGCTCGGGGATTTCACATCTCACTTAAGTCACCGCCTGCGTGCCCTTTACGCCCAGTTATTCCGATTAACGCTCGCACCCTCCGTATTACCGCGGCTGCTGGCACGGAGTTAGCCGGTGCTTCTTCTGTAGTTAACGTCAATTATCAACTCTATTAAAATTGATACCTTCCTCGCTACCGAAAGAACTTTACAACCCGAAGGCCTTCTTCATTCACGCGGCATGGCTGCGTCAGGGTTCCCCCCATTGCGCAATATTCCCCACTGCTGCCTCCCGTAGGAGTCTGGACCGTGTCTCAGTTCCAGTGTGGCTGGTCATCCTCTCAGACCAGCTAGAGATCGTCGGCTTGGTAGGCCTTTACCCCACCAACTACCTAATCCCACTTGGGCTCATCTTATGGCAGATGGTCAAACGATCCCACCCTTTAATCTCTCGATACTACGCGGTATTAGCTACAGTTTCCCGTAGTTATCCCCCTCCATAAGCCAGATTCCCAAGCATTACTCACCCGTCCGCCACTCGTCAGCAAAGTGCAAGCACTTCCTGTTACCGTTCGACTTGCATGTGTTAAGCCTGCCGCCAGCGTTCAATCTGAGCCATGATCAAACTCTTCAATTCAAAAAGTTTAATCGCTCAATAAACTGCTTAGCTAAAGTTTACATATTACTTCAAAAGTAAAAATGAATTTCTAGTTTAAGCACCTATTAAGACTTCAAGTTTTAAATAATATTTTTAAAATCAAGTCAATCAACAAGTGCCCACACAGATTGTCTGATAAATTATTAAAGAACAAAAAATAACGACGCGGTTGTTTCATCTGATGACAACGTTGCGTCGTTGTGTGGAGCGTATTATAGGGATTTCCAATTCCTTTGCAAGCCCTTTTTGCAAAAAAAGTGAAAGTTTTTGCTCGTTAGTTGATTTTTTCAGCTTTTTGATGAAAAGCTCATCGAATTTTATATTTTATGACCTAAGTTCTAATAATTGCAATTCATCAAATCCCCACAACTGCAATGCCTTGACAAATTTATGTTCTGCTTCAAAATGTTTCGTACAAAAAATGAAATTTTTGACCGCACTTTTCGGCTTAATTTCCGCCTTTTCAAGCAATGACTGCACTCTTTTTGCAATCGCAGTGCCTGAATCCATAAAAAATTTCACTTGCGGCAAACAGAGCTGAATTTCTTCTTTAATTAAAGGAAAATGAGTGCAGCCTAAAATGACCGTATCTAAATCAGGATTTGTCTGCCAATCTGCCAATTCATTTTTTAAGGCAATTAAATCGACAGAACTACCTTGAATTTTCTGTTCGGCGATTTCCACCAATTTAGTGCTACCAATACGCTCAACCGTGCAATCATTCGCATATTGCTGAATTAAATCGTTAACATAAGAACGCTTTACCGTGCCTTTTGTTGCTAATAAGCCAATAGTTTTGCTTTGCGAAATTTCAGCGGCGGGTTTAATCGCGGGCACAGTTCCCACAATCGGAATAGAAAAAGCTTGACGCAGTGCTGGCAACACCACCGTACTGGCTGTATTACAAGCAATAACAATTAAATCAATAGGATATTGAGCATTGATGGTGGTGCAAATCTGTAAGGTTCGTTCAATAATTGTTTCTTCGCTTTTTTCAGAATAAGGGAAAAATTCGTTATCAAAACAATATAAATAGTGGCAATGCGGCAATAGCGTACGCACTTCTTTATACACGCTAAAACCGCCAACGCCAGAATCAAAAAAAAGCAAGGTAGGTTTATTCATACAACTTGAACCGTCAATCTCAAAACTGTCAAAATTTTGACCGCATTTTACTCCGATTTATTAGGCATTACTATAAATTTCACGGCGATTTAGCCAACGTTTGATCAATGCTTCTGCAATTTCAGGGTGCTGAACAATAAGCTGTTTGGCATAATGTTGCACCGTCGGGATCATTTTACGATCTCGCATTAAATTAGCGACTTTAAATTCGGCCACACCCGTTTGTTTAGTACCCAGCACTTCACCTGGGCCTCGAATTTCCAAATCTTTTTCAGAAATAACAAAGCCATCTTGGCTATCTTTTAAGACTTGCAAACGTTTTTGCGAAACTTTGCCCAACGGCGGTTTATACATTAATACACAAAATGAAGCCGTGCTACCCCGCCCCACGCGTCCGCGCAACTGATGAAGTTGTGAAAGCCCTAAGCGTTCCGCATTTTCGATAATCATTAAGCTAGAATTTGGCACGTCCACCCCCACTTCGATTACCGTCGTCGCTACCAATAAATCGAGTTCAGCATCTTTGAATTGTTGCATAATGGCTTGTTTTTCAACAGGTTTCATTCGCCCGTGAACTAAGCCAATTCGCAGATGTGGCAAGGCATTTCGCAAATCTTCTGCGGTCGCTTCTGCCGCCTGTGCTTCTAACACTTCGCTTTCATCAATTAGCGTACAAACCCAATAGGCTTGGCGTTTTTCTTGCATACAAGCGTGATTTACTCGAGCCACAATTTCCGCCCGACGTTCTTCTGAAACCACAATCGTGGTAATCGGCGTACGCCCAGGGGGCAATTCATCAATAATCGACGTATCCAAATCCGCATAAGCGGTCATTGCTAAGGTTCGTGGAATTGGAGTGGCGGTCATAATTAATTGATGCGGATAATAACCTGCTTTTTCGCCTTTTTCACGTAACATTAAGCGTTGATGCACACCGAAACGATGCTGTTCATCAATAATCACTAACGCCAAATCAGCAAAATTAACTTCTTCTTGGAATAAGGCGTGCGTGCCGACCACCATTTGCACTGCACCTGTTTCAATACGCTCCAATTCTTCTCGGCGTGCTTTGCCTTTCACTTTGCCTGCTAACCAGCCCACTTCAATACCTAACGGCTCAAACCAGCGACGAAAATTTTGTGCGTGCTGCTCGGCTAAAATCTCAGTAGGTGCCATTAATGCCACCTGTTTACCATTATCAATCGCCAGCAAGGCTGCCAACGCTGCCACCAAGGTTTTGCCCGAGCCCACATCACCTTGCACTAAACGCATCATTGGGTAATTCAAGGCTAAATCTTGTTCAATATCTTGCGTAACTCGAGCTTGTGCATTCGTTGGTTGGAATGGTAATTGTGCTAAAAAACGCTGTTTGAGATCGCTTTGATAATGCAAAGGCAAGGCATAATGTTGCTGCATTCCAAGACGGATTTTTTGCATTGCAAGATTATGTGCCAATAACTCCTCAAAAATTAACCGCACTTGTGCTGGGTGTTGCCCTTTTTCTAACTGCTCAACAGAAATATCAGGCGGTGGGCGATGTAAAAAGTGAATGGCGTCTTTTAAACTAAATGGATTTGGGTTAAATGCCTTAGGCAAAATTTCTGTCACTTGAATTTTATCAAGTAATTCAAGTGCTTGGTCAGTTAATTTGCGTAAGGTATTTTGTTTTAGCCCTTCCGTTGTGGCATAAATCGGCGTTAAATTTTCTTCGGGTTGAACTGTCTGATTATCACGCAAAATCTGATATTCTGGGTGGTGCATTTCCAACATAAAACGACCACGTTTGGCTTCTCCAAAGGCTTTCACTCGCACGCCAATTTGGAAACTGTTACGCATTCCCGCATTAAAATTGAAAAAACGTAGCATTATTTTTGATGTGCCATCAGACAAACTGACGGTCAAAATTGGACGACGACCAAATTGCACTTCGCAGGTCTGCACCATTCCCTCAATCGTGGCATATTGTTCAGGGCGTAAATCGGTAATTGGAATAATACGAGTACGATCTTCGTAGCGTATCGGCAAATGGAAAAGAAGATCTTGAAGATGCTGAATTCCCAGTCGGCTTAATTTAGCGGAAACAGCTGCCCCTACACCTGATAAGGTCGTTAGGGGAACAGCATCAAGAAATTGCGTATTCATTCGCTAAAGAGAAAATTGCGCATTGATATTGCGCTCAATGGACGTTACCCCAGCGATATGCTGGATTTTGCGCATTACCTTCGCTAAATGTTTGGTATTTTGCACGCCAACCACTAACACAACCAGACTTTGCTGACCAATATCTTCGGTCCAAATGCTATGAATGTGGCTTTGTGCATTCGACACCGCACTCATCACTTGACTTAAGATGCGAGAATTCAACATTTCAATGCGCAACTCCGCATCAAAGGTTTGGCTGTCAGCATTGTTATCCCAGCTGACCATTAATAAACGATCTTGATGACGAGCCAAACTCGCACAGTTCTCGTGATGAACCACCAATTCTTTTTGCGCATTTTCATAAGCACAAATTGGATCACCCCAAATCGGGTGGCAACAGCTTGCAAATACACGAACTTGTGCAGGTTGTGCAGAAAGTGCGGTCTGATCTTCAAGCGTTTTTAACACCTGACGAATTTTGCTCCGTGCTTTACCCGTCGCCACAAAATTCAACCAATTTGCATTCGGTTTTGCTTTGTCTGAAGTAATAATTTCAACGGTTTGCCCTGAAGAAAGCGGCTGAGAAAGCGGATAATCTGCACGCTCTACTTTTGCTCCCACGCAGTGATTTCCTACATCAGTATGCACTTCATAAGCAAAATCGACCGCAGTTGCGCCTTGTGGTAATTCAATAATTCGCCCTTTTGGCGTGAAAACATAAATTTCGTGCGAAAATAAATCGGATTTAACGCTTTCAATAAATTCCAACGAATTCCCTGTACTTTGTTGCAATTCAATTAAACTTTGCAACCAGCGTTGCGCCTTAATTTGTGCGGTGGTGCTGTCATTTTTACCGTCAGCTTTATAAACCCAATGGGCGGTAATTCCCATTTCCGCCATATTATCCATTTCTTCGGTGCGAATTTGCACTTCAACAGAGACGCCTTTCGGGCCGATAGTCGAAGTGTGTAAGGCTTGATAGCCATTCGCTTTTGGTACGGCAATATAATCTTTGAATTGCCCTGCTCGAGGTTTATATAAACTATGAATTACGCCTAAAGTGCGGTAACAATCATCGACGGATTTGACGATAGCTCGGAAATCATAAATATCTAAAATAGAACGGAATTTTTGCTCACGTTGTTTCATTCCTTGATAAATGTAAAACAGCGGTTTCTCTCGCCCAAATACTTGTGCAGGAATATTGGCTTGTTGCAAGCGAGCTTGCAATTCATCAAGAATAGGTTGAATAAGCTCTTGGCGATTGCCACGAGCAATATTGATCACTTTTTGTAACACCGCATAACGTTGCGGGTGCATTGCTTGGAAGCACAGATCTTCCAATTCATTTTTAACGTGTTCAATGCCCAAGCGGTGTGCTAAAGGGCTATAAATTTCCAGCGTTTCTTTCGCAATACGGCGACGTTTATCAGGGCGTAACGAACCCAATGTACGCATATTATGCGTGCGGTCAGCCAATTTAATCAGTACCACACGAATATCTTTGGTCATCGCCAAAATCATCTTGCGGAAACTTTCCGCCTGCGCTTCTTGGCGAGTACGGAATTTGAGCTTATCTAATTTCGATACGCCCTCCACAATTTCCGCCACGGAACGACCAAATTCCGCTGTAAGCTGTTCTTCCGTATAAGGTGTGTCTTCGATCACATCGTGCAATAATGCTGCCATTACGGCTTCGTGATCTAAACGCATTTCAGCAATAATACACGCCACCGCCACAGGGTGCGTAATATAAGGCTCGCCACTTGAGCGGAATTGCCCTTGATGCCCGTCTTTTGCAATCACAAAAGCACGTTTAACCAGTGCAATATGCTCTGTCGGTAAATATTCTTGAATAATTTTTTCTAAAGGTTCAAAAAGAAACATATCCATTTACCTCCGCTTTCAGTCTGCTCGCTACTCGCCTAAAACTACGAAAAAATGCACCGCACTTATTCAGTTACAAACGCTGTTGCTTGGCTTTCTTTTGCGGTATAACTAAACGCATCTTGACGTTCTTGAGCGTTCATAATTTCGTCATTAATCAAGCCTTTCTCGATTTCACGCAACGCAATCACCGTAGGTTTATCGTTATCTTCTGGCACTAAAGGTTCACGTTGATTTAACTGTAATTGTCTTGCACGACGAGATGCCGTTAAAATTAAATCAAAACGGTTACCAATTTTTTCTACCGCATCTTGTACTGTAACGCGAGCCATAATTTACTCCAATAATTAAAAATTTTTGCTAAAGGGGAAATATAATACTAAAGTGCGATCTATTTTGCTAGTAATTCAGCAATTAAAGACTGATTTTCCTGTTTTTGATAGTCTAAAGTTAATTTTTCGCTGCGTAAAATACTATTTAAATCCGCCAAGGCTTGCTCAAAATCATCATTTACGATGACATAATCGTACTCGTCATAGTGAGAAATTTCGCTGATCGCTTTCGACATTCGATCAGCGATCACTTCACTGCTATCTTGCCCACGCCCGATCAAACGCTTTTCTAATTCAGGCAGCGACGGTGGTAAAATAAAAATGCTTTTTACTGACCGCACTTTTTGGCGAATTTGTTGCGCTCCTTGCCAGTCGATGTCTAAAAATACATCAATGCCTTGTGCCAAATTTTTTTCAATCGCAGGCAACGACGTACCATAATAATTACCACCGAACACCTTGGCATATTCCAAAAATGCCCCCTGCTCAATCAGTTGCTCAAATTCCGCCACCGACACAAAATGATAATGCACACCATCGACTTCCCCTGGGCGTGGCTGACGTGTGGTGTGCGACACCGACACCATCATTTTTTGTGTTTTATTTTGTGCTAACAACGCCGCAATTAACGACGACTTCCCCGCTCCACTTGGTGCAGATAAAATATATAAATTCCCTTGAGACATTATTTCCTCACTCTAATAATCACTTGATATTTTAACGTATTATGCCTGTAACTCGCACAAAAATCAGCAAAAGTGCGGTGGAAATTCATCAAGTTTTTGCAAAAAACATTTTTTGGCTTAAATTAACGCTAAGAAGCAAGATAATTCGCCCCTAAACTTGTTTTTTCTGCCAAAATATTTTCCACAATAGCTTGTGCGGTTTTTAAGGCATAATATATTTCAATTCCTCGATGTTGATGATGGGCAATCGGGTCAAAGCGTTGTTCTAAGCGTTGTAATTCAGTACGCAAAAATTGCAGATTATGTCGTGTTCGATAGACATTAGCATAGCGAGACATTAATCCCCTTATTTGGCTTAAAACTTCACTTGCTGTTAAATGATTGTCTGCCGCTGGATTTTTAAGTTGATTGAGTTGTTTTTCTGCTTGCTGTAACCATTTCTGCTCATCTTTTTTCAATGGCATTGGAGTATGTTGCGAAAGCTCCTGAGCAATTTTCTTAACCGCTCGTTTAGCAAAGACTAAACCACCACCAACAGAGTTGCCCCCCAAACGATTTGCTCCCTCAATGCAATGGGAGATCTCACCAATAGCAAACAAACCTTTAACCGCACTCTCGCCGTCTTGGTTAATTTGAATGCCGCCATTGCAACTATGAGCAAAAGGTGCAATAGCAACGGTATCTCGTAATAAATGAATACCAACTTCTTCATTCAGCCATTTTAAATAAACCGTGTAAAATTCTTCTTGGTCTTGGTAAAGTGCTGGCTTGTAATGCAAATAAACACCTTTTTCTTGGGGATTTTCAAGTAGGTGTTTCATCATCACCAAATCGAATTCAACCCCAGCAAAATCAACACTAAAAGGGGCGTAATGGCTACGCTCTAACATCATTTGCTCAAATTGTTCTGCCGTTAAGTGTGCAAAAAGATCGTTGCCTTGGCTATCGGTGATTTTTTCTACATATTTTAGCGTATGCTCACCAAATAATACCTTATATTTTGGTTCAACAAAGGCAGGAATAAATTGAATAAATGCTAGATTGACTAATTTTGCTCCAGCTTGTTGAGCAATAGCATGGCTTGCCCCCAGTACATCCGCAGGATAAAGATTGTCTTGATATAAACCCGCAATGCCACCGCTTGCTAAAATAATACGTTCTGTTTGGCAAAAAATATAGCGGAGTGATCCATTGTTCTCAAGGCTAAAAACAGCCCCTTTAACTTGATTTTGTTCAGTAATAATTTGAATTAAAGTCGCATTCTCATAAACTGCGGTGCGTTTTTGACGAATTATTTGTGTTGCACGCTGTGCCGCATCTCGCCAATGATTAATTAAATAAATAGGGCGAGAATATTGTGCAAAACACGCTGGGCGATTATCGCTACGCCTCCACGGTTGAAAGCCAATTTCCTTTAGTAATTCAATCGCTTGTGGAGAGTCTTCAATATAGGCTTTCACCACACTCGGGTTATTCCGTCCATTACCAACACGCTCAATATCTTGCTGAAAATGTTTTCGATCATCTTCGCCAGTGATTTGAATGCCTAAAGTTGCTTTTAATGGAAAATAACTCGCCCCTGAACCAATCACAGACTTGCTTATTAAAGTTGCGTGAATACCTTGCTTATCGGCCTCTACCGCAGCTGAAAGCCCTGCAATGCCTGTGCCGACAATTAATAAATCAGTGGAAATCGTTTCGGATAAGGTGATTTTTTGCATAAAATAATAAATAAAAACGGTTAAATTGACATAAGATCATATTTAACCGTTTGAGTTTTTTGTTATAACAATGATGGAGCGGCATCAATCAACGTACGTGTATATTCCTTGGTTGGGAAATTAAACACTTCTTCCGCCGTACCTGTTTCTACTACTTTTCCACCATTCATTACTACAATGCGATCAGACACTTGATGAACTGTTTGTAAGTCGTGTGAAATAAAGACCATTGCTAAGTTCAGTTCTTTTTTCAAGTCAGCAAGCAAATTAAGCACTTGTGCTCGCACAGAAACATCAAGAGCAGAAGTGGGTTCATCTGCCACAATTAATTTTGGATTAAGTGCTAATGCTCTTGCAATGGCGACCCGTTGTTTTTGACCACCAGATAATCGAGTTGGTTCAACTAACGCAGCTGATCGAGGCAAACCTACACGAGAAAGCAATTCATACACACGTTTTTCTCGTTCATTTGGTTGCAAAATACCGTGAATATCCATTGGATCTTTCAAAATATCCAACACTCGCATACGAGGATTTAACGCCGTGGCAGGGTCTTGGAAGATAACCGATACCTGACGACCAAATTGCTTACGAGCTTCGGCACTACCGTATTTCATTTGTAAGCCATTGAATTTCACCTCACCTGAAGTTGGGCGTTGCAAACCAATCATTACACTGGCAAGTGTAGATTTTCCGCAACCTGATTGCCCAACAAGTCCCACCGTTTCACCTGAATGGATAGAAAGGCTGACATCATTGACAGCAGTGAATTTCTTTGGATTAAAGAACGTTCCATCTCGTGAATTAAACTCCACAACAATATTAGAAAGTTCAATAATTGGCTGTTTTTTTAATGGTTTCATACTCATTATTTAGCTCTCCATTGTAGGTTGTGTTGCTGGTTGCTCATTTTTCTTGTCCTCTAGATGCGATGCCCAGAAATGTTGTGGGTGATCGCCTGTAGTTACAAGACGTAAATGCTGATTTGGATTAGCTTCAGGGCGAAGCGAACGGCTGGCGAAACGATCTCCTTTAGCAAAATCGAAAGGCGATGGTACGCTGCCTGGAATTTGATAGAGGCGTTCTGCACGCAATTCTGTTGAAAGCACTGAGCCTAACAAGCCACGAGTATATTCGTGTGTTGGGTGTGCTAACAATGGCGTCGTCGGAGCAGCTTCCACTACTTGACCAGCATACATTACGGTAATATGGTGAGCCATTTGTGCAACTAAAGCCAAATCGTGGCTCACAAAGACCATTGCAAAGCCTAATTTTTCGCGTAATTCATTCAATAATTTAATCACTTCTGCCTGAACGGTAACATCAAGAGCGGTGGTTGGTTCGTCAGCAATTAACAATTTCGGTTCACGAGCTAATGCCATTGCAATTAATACGCGTTGACGTTGTCCCCCAGACAATTCGTGCGGATAACGATTCAATGTTTTTTCTGGATCTAATTTTACCCATTGCAACAAGGTTTCCGCTGTTTGTTTTCCGCCACGACTAATTAATTGAGCCATTTGATCTTTAATACGCATTGATGGGTTTAATGCACTTAACGCATCTTGATAAATCATTGAGATTTCGTGCCCACGTAGGCTATTTAAATCTGGCGAGGTTAATAAATTGTGTTGTTTTCCACCGCGGTCTGTGAATAAAATTTCACCCGTAATTTGTGCAGTTTTCGGTAATAAGCCCATAATAGAGAACGCAGTGATTGATTTACCACAACCAGACTCTCCTACTAAGCCCATTGTTTCTCCCTCGTGAACCGTAAAGCTGATATTATCCACTAACGGTGTTTCACCATATCGATTTGGGAAACGAATAGAAAGATTTTTAACTTGTAAGATCGGTTTGGCATCTGAATTGAGTTGCATACGATCAGTTCGAGTCAGCTCTTTCTCATTTAATTTTAATAAATAACGTTTAAGTGCTAATGTTTCCGCCATTGCTTCTTGCACATCGGTAGAAAGCGGTTTAGCCACATCATCTTTGCTTTGTGTTGAGCGTTTAAGTTTTGGATTAACCAAAGCATCAGTTAAACCTTCAGCAAGAATATTTAATGCCAATACGGTTAGCAAAATCATAATCCCCGCAAAAGTAGTTGCCCACCAAAAACCACTTAACACGAGGTTACGCCCCTCAGATAAAATATTCCCCCAAGATGGGAACGGTGGTTGCACACCCGCACCTAAGAATGATAATGATGCTTCAAATACGATTGCATCAGCAACCATTACAGTGGCGAATACTAATACTGGTGCTGCAGTATTACGCACAACGTGTTTTAACAAAATATAAGTGCGGCTACCGCCTAATACACGCTCGGCACGGACATAGTCTTCCTCCCATTGAGAAACAACATTTGCACGCACAACACGAGCTAATTGTGGTGTATAAACAACGGCAATGGTAATAATAATGACAGGAACAGAGTTACCAAAAGTCGCTAATAATACAGCGGCTAATGCGATCCCTGGGAATGCCATTAAAATGTCCATTAAACGCATAATGGTTTCATTGCCCCATTTATCGGCAGTGGCTGCGGTTGCACCAAGAATACCACCAAATAAAATCGCAAAACCCACCGCACCTAAACCGATGAAAAGTGATGTTCTTGCACCCCAAACCATACGAGAGAAAATATCACGTCCTAATCGGTCTGTACCGAATAAGAAATCGCCATTAGGGGCTTGCACTGGTCGGATCGTTTGTAGTGGATCATAAGGTGCGACCAATGGGGCAAAAATAGCAACAAGTGCAACAAAAACAATAAATAATAAGGCGATTTTTGAGCTGGTTGATAACGCTTTGAATCTTGCACCGCCCGAAGCAAGTCGTTGAGCTAATCCTTGTCGAAACATTATAAACTCCGAATTTTAGGGTTAATGAGCAAGTAAAGAATATCAACGATGATATTCACCAACACAAAGGTAAAGGCTATGGTTAGCACCACACCTTGCACAAGGTTTAAGTCGTGGTTAACGATGCCATTAAAAATTAATTTTCCCATTCCTGGTAAGTCAAAAATTTGCTCAATTACCACCGCACCTCCGAGTAAATAACCTACTCGCAAGCCTAAAACAGTAACCGGGGTGATTAACGCATTACGCAATACATTATGGCGAATGACAGTTGAATAAGGTACGCCATTACCAATCGCAGTACGCACATAATCTTTGTCCATTTCTTCCACCATTGTGGTTCGCACCACTCGGATTAAAGAAGCACAAACAGGTACTGCCAAAGCAAGTGATGGCAAAATCATTGAGCGAATATATTCATTTATATCCTCACTAAATGGCACAAAGCCACCAGATGGCAACCAATCTAATTTCAATGAAAAATATTGAATTAATAAGATACCTAACCAAAATGATGGTGTTGCAACTGCTGCCACAGAAATTAAGCGAATAACCTGATCAACCCAGCGATCACGATAAAGTGCTGCGGTTACACCAAGTGTAAATGATACGATTGCAGCAAGGAATACACCGATAAACGTAAGTTGTAATGTTAATGGAAATGCTTTGGCAATCATATCCATAATTGGCTGTTCTGGTGGTGTTGTCATACCAAAATCAAACACGAATAAATTGCCTAAAAAACGAAAATATTGCACAAACAGGGGATCATTTAAGCCGTGTTGTTCACGCCAAATAGCTTTAGCCGCTTCGCTTGCACTTTCACCCAGTGCAACGGTGGCTGGGTCGCCAGGGGTAAATTGTAAAATAACGAAAACTAATGCCGTAATGCCAAGAATCATTACAGGAAGTGCCATTATGCGACGTAGTAAAAGACGGAGGATAATTTCCATTATTTTTCTCCTACCAATGATTTATTATGATGAAATCGAGGTGCAAAAATATAAGTGATGAGATTAAGTTTAAAAGAATATTTATACATTGGTTCATTCCCAGTAAAGTTCCCAATTTTTGCAGTTGGGAAAGGAATTAAAAAACAAAGGGAGAATGTAAGCATTTAAATTTTTTATTTAAAATTATATGCACGCTTACACTGCAACCTCCCTAAGTTTTCCAAACAGCTCCTACAATGGTAGGAACAAACGTTTATTTACGACCAACACCAATGAAAGATAAACCAGTGGTTGGTAATGGTTGGAAACCATCTAATGATTTATCACTCCACGCCGTTGGAAGTTTACGATGCACGATTGGGTAAAGTGGAACTTCTTTCGCAATAATATTAATTGCTTCATTCCACGCTTTTTGTGCATCTGCAGGTGTTTTCGCACGCACTGCTTGATCAAGTAATTCTTGAATTTTTGCATATTCAGGTGTATCAGCCCAACGGAAACGACGTTTCGGCCATACATCACCACGGTACCACCAGCTTAATAATAAGTCTAAGTCGTTACCGAATACAGATGGATCGCCTGGAGCAACCACAACTTCGTATGCACCTTTATCAACGTGTCCGCCATAGAGAGCACCTGATTGTAAGTGTTGAAGTGTAACTTTCACGCCTTTTAACGCATTCCAAGACTCAAGAATTAACGGTGCACATTCTTTCACCCAACTATGGTCAGTTGCAAGTAACTCAAATTTCAACTCACTCACACCCGCTTCAGCTAATAAGGCTTCTGCTTTTGCTTTATCATAGTCATATTGAGAATCTGCTTTAACATAGTTCGGGTGCGTATCTTGCACATAAGAACTTGCTGCTTTTGCATTACCTAAGAACACAATATCAATTAATTTTTGTGTATCTAAACCGTAATGTAAGGCTTGACGTACTTTTGGATTATTAAATGGTGCTTTTTCACAGTTAAACATTAGGAACAATAAGCCGAATGATTGTACTGCTTCCACTTTACTTTTACGTTTTAAACGTTCCGCATCAAGATATGGCACAGATTCAATCGCTTGCACACGGTTAGATTCTTGTGCAGTTACACGAGCGGCATCATCTGAAAGTAAGAACCACGTCATTTTTTCTACAGTTGCAGGATACACACCGTTATAAGCAGGGTTAGCTGCAAACACAATACGGTCATCTTTGGTTGCTGACACAAATTTGTATGGACCTGTACCCACTGGATTTGCATCAAATGCTGCTTGTCCTGCTTCCACAATATGTTTTGGTACAATTTTAACAATCGTCAAACGCTCTTTAAATAAAGCAAATGGATATTTCAATTTAAATTCCACAACTTTATCATCAACCGCTTTTACTGATTGAATAAACGGAATAAATTGTGCAAATAAAGAGGCTTTTGCAGGATCTAATACACGCTCAAAAGAATATACTACGTCTTCTGTCGTAACCGCTTTACCATCATGGAAAACCGCACCATCACGCAAAGTAATGCGATAAGTAACCTCATCAACTTGCTCAGGCTCTTTAGCGGCTAAAGCAAGATAAGGCTTGCGAGTTGCAGGGTGCAAATCAACCAAACCTTCAAAAATATGTAAGTCAGCAGCTAAAGATGAAGCGCCGCTTGATGTTAATGGGTCGAAACCTGTTGAAATTGGGTAAGCAATACCAGCTTCAATGCTAGAACCTACAGCAGGCGCAGCAAAGGCTTTAGACGTAAATGTGCCTAATGAACCGCTGAAAGCCAAGCCAGCACCCACGCCAGCAACTAATTTCATAAAATGACGACGAGAGTCATTATGTTCAAGATGAGAAACCATAGTACACCTCTTTATTGTAGTTAAAATAAAATATTCGCTAAGTACGCCTTAACCCGAATTATCTCCAAATCGTCTGCTATTTTGTGATTGAAAATGAATTATGAAGTAAATCAATCAAAATTTTCACAAAAAAATGGATTAAATAAATCATAATCGTTACGCTAGAAGAAATAAAGTTACAACTTTTAAATTTGTGATCTAGTTCACATAAAACCTTTCACAAGATAAAACAACTTTTTTCATAAAAAATAAGAAAAAATTCACCGCACTTTTCTGCGCTAATTCATCTTTCCTAAGCAATATAACATTAAAATAACAGATTAGAATTACCTAACAAACAAAATCTAACCTTTTGATAACTATATGATTAATATAACATCAACTTAAAATAAGAGAGCGAGAATAAAGCGATCATTTTTGCTCAAACGGCTTACACTATCTCTACAATGGCGGATATTTCAACAAAAATTTGACATAGATCACAAAAAGTTTATCTGATACTATTTAATCGGTAGTAGTCTTGTTTCGTTCTCAACAGAAACCGTGCTATAATCAAAAAATGACAGGAAGTTTTTTAAACGAACTGTGATAAATTTTGTTTAACTTTAAATATAGGTGAAAATCTTATGGCAATTAAAATTGGTATCAATGGTTTTGGTCGTATCGGCCGTATCGTATTCCGTGCAGCACAATTACGTGATGACATTGAAGTTGTAGGTATCAACGACTTAATCGACGTTGACTATATGGCTTATATGTTGAAATACGATTCAACTCACGGTCGTTTCGACGGTACTGTTGAAGTTAAAGATGGCAACTTAGTGGTAAACGGTAAAACTATCCGTGTAACTGCTGAGCGTGATCCAGCGAACTTAAACTGGGGCGCAATCGGTGTTGACATCGCAGTTGAAGCAACTGGTTTATTCTTAGACGATGCAACTGCTCGTAAACACATCACAGCTGGCGCGAAAAAAGTTGTTTTAACTGGTCCATCTAAAGATGACACTCCAATGTTCGTAAACGGCGTAAACTTCGACGCTTATGCGGGCCAAGACATCGTTTCTAACGCTTCTTGTACAACTAACTGCTTAGCGCCACTTGCTAAAGTAATCAACGACAAATTTGGTATCAAAGACGGTTTAATGACTACTGTTCACGCAACAACTGCAACGCAAAAAACTGTAGATGGTCCATCTGCAAAAGACTGGCGTGGTGGTCGTGGTGCGGCTCAAAACATCATTCCATCATCAACAGGTGCAGCTAAAGCGGTAGGTAAAGTAATTCCTGCGTTAAACGGCAAATTAACTGGTATGGCGTTCCGTGTTCCTACTCCAAACGTTTCTGTTGTTGACTTAACTGTAAACTTAGAAAAACCAGCAACTTATGCTGAAATCTGTGCAGAAATCAAACGTGCTTCTGAAAACGAAATGAAAGGCGTTTTAGGCTACACTGAAGATGCAGTCGTTTCTACTGACTTCAACGGTGCAACTGAAACTTCAGTATTTGATGCAGCAGCAGGTATCGCATTAACTGATACTTTCGTTAAATTAGTATCTTGGTACGATAACGAAACTGGCTACTCAAACAAAGTATTAGACTTAGTAGCTCACGTTTATAACTACAAAGGTTAATCATCAAACTAAGTGAGTGGCACTTGCCGCTCACTTTTTTATTATCAAAAAAATTACCAATTAGTATTAAGGTTTAATCTATGGGTATTTCAGGTCTTTTGGTCGGCCTAGCCGTCGGCGTTATCTTGCAACGTGGTCAGTTCTGCTTATCTGGACACTTACGCAATATGGTTTTTCAGCGAAACCTTTCTTCTTTTGCTCCCTTACTGATTGCCATTGCAATTCAATCTGTTGGCTTTTTCATTTTAGAACAACAAGGTGCAATCCGTTTTCCAGCCTCATCAATGCCCATTGTTGCCACATTAGTCGGCGGTTTATTATTCGGCATCGGAATGGGCGTATCAAACCGCTGTGTATCGGGGCAACTTTACCGTTCAGGCGAGGGAATGTTAGCCGCCCTAACGACATTAATTGTGTTCGCTCTCACCACCACCGCTACGCAAACAGGAATGTTAAAATTTTACACCGCAGATTTGCTTGCCTCGGAAAGCCAATTCGTTACAATTCAACAAACACTTGGTGTATCCAGTTTATATCTCATCATTCCATTTTGTTTATTTACCTTATTTGTTGCCATAAAAACTCGTCCAACGCAGTTTATTCCTAAACACTTATTTAAAGGCACTTGGTCGGGACACTTTACCGCCGTAATGCTTGCTTTCGCCAGTATTTTAGCGTGGTATCTTAGCGCACAAACAGGGCGTGAATTCGGTTTAAGTTTCAGTATTCCGCTTGGCAATGCCGTGCAATATGTGGTGCTAGGGCAACAACGCTACTTAAACTGGGGAACGTATCTCATCTTTGGCGTGGTCATCGGTTCATTTTGTTCGGCGTGGTTAAGCAGCGAACTAAAATGGCGAGGCGTATCGCCCTTAGATTATGCCAAAAGCACCGCTGGCGGCATTCTAATGGGATTAGGCGCAGCACTGGCTGGCGGTTGCACAATGGCAAATGCCGTGGTCGGCACAGCCTATTTTTCGTGGCAAGCGTGGATAGCCACATTAATGATGATGTTCGGCTGTTGGTGCGTATTCATTTTACGCAAAAATCCACTGGAAAAAACTTGTTAAAATAATTCATAACCCAAGGAGAAAACGATGAAAACTTCCGTAAAATACACCGCACTTTCGCTGCTAATGCTTGCTCTCACAGGCTGTAATGAACAAAAAGTTACCGATATTTCCCTGAGCGACTTCTTAAACCAAAAAGACCAAAGCAATGTTATTATCGTCGATACTCGTGGCGACAGCTTTTATAACGGCTTCAAAAGCCCAAATGCGACACGTGGTGGACACATTCCCAACGCCGTGCAATTCACCGTCGATTGGCTAGACGCTATCCAACCTGACCATTTTGAACAATTTGCCGCCAGCAAAGGCATTACCAAAGACAAGACCATCATTTTTTATGACGATAATCTTGATCATTTAGAACGCATTAGTGCCGAATTTGTGGCGAAAGGTTACAACATTCGCTTGTTCAAAGATTTTATCGGCTATGCCAACGATACCAAAAATCCTCTTGAAGCCTTTCTAAACTACAAATTATTGGTTTCCGCACAATGGTTAAAAAATGCCTTAGACGGCAAAAAACCTGAAACCTATGACGGCAAAGAAATTATGGTGTTCCACGTATCTTGGGGCGATGTGGACAACGCCGCTGGCTACAAACAACACGTGAGTGGTGCTTATCATTTCAACACCGACTGGATCGAAAACGGCCCTGTGTGGAACTTATCCGCCCCTGACGTGATCGAAGCAAACTTGCTCAAAAACGGCATCACCAAAGATAAAACTATCGTGCTTTATTCTGAAAACCAACTGGCGGCTTTCCGTGTGTTATGGGCATTAAAATGGGCTGGCGTAGAAGATGTACGCATTCTCAATGGGGGCGTTAATGCTTGGATCAATAATGAATTTCCAATCGACACCACCGTAAACACGCCAACGCCTGCGACAGCGTTCGGAGCGAAAATTCCAGCCAACCCACAACTAACCATTGAAACCGCACAAGAAGCCTATCAAAAACAACAAAAAGAGGGCGTTAAATTGGTGAGCATTCGTGCGTGGGACGAGCATCTCGGTAAAATCAGCGGCTACGATTACATCGAGGGCAAAGGCGAACCAGAGGGGGCAGTTTGGGGCTTTGCAGGCACAGATTCATCAAATGTCGCCGACTATTACGACCCCGACGGCTCATTGCGTAATCCAAAAGAAATTTTTGAATTATGGAAAACTCAAGGCATTCAAAAAGACGACAAACTCGCCTTTTATTGCGGTACAGGTTGGCGAGCTGGCATTCCGTGGTTTATGACCCAAATGGCTGGCTGGCAAAACGCCGTGATTTACGACGGCGGCTGGAATGCGTGGCAAATGGACGCCAATCTCCCTGTACAAAATCCAAGCCAACAACAAAGTGCAAAACCGAATGCCAAAAACTTCTTTGGCGTCACACCAAGATCGGGGCTTTCGTGTAAGAGCTAAGCAATCACTCAAGCAGAAGATCGCACCACTAAGTGCGGTCTTTTTTTGTTTAATTTTTAACAAAACTCTGCTAAAATCCACCGCACTTTATCGTTTGGAACGGTAAAATTATTTTTAATCACGTGGTTCGAGAACCTCCCACGCAAAAAAACTAAGGAAAAATAATGTTAATTTCAAATCCGAATGGCAATCGTAAAGCGGTTGTTATTTTTTCGGGTGGACAAGATTCCACCACTTGCCTTATTCAGGCAATTCAAGAATATGGCGTACAAAACACCGAAGCGATTAGCTTTAATTATGGGCAGCGTCATCATATCGAATTAGAAAAAGCCCGCTGGATCTGTCAAGATCTTGGGGTGAAACAAACCTTAATCGATCTGTCTAGCACGCAAAATTTCACTGCCAATGCGATGATGAGCGATGTGCCAATTACCGCTGGCGAAAATGGCGTGCCGAATACGCTCGTGGACGGCCGCAATGCGTTGTTTTTGTTATATGCTGCTATTCACGCCAAAGGTATTGGGGCGACTGATGTGATCACTGGCGTGTGCGAAACGGATTTCAGCGGTTATCCTGATTGCCGTGATGTGTTCATTAAATCAATGAATGTAACACTCAATCTCGCAATGGACTATAATTTCAACATTCGCACGCCGTTGATGTATTTAACCAAAGCCCAAACGTGGCAATTAGCCGACGAATTAGGCGCATTAGATTATGTTCAACAACATAGCCACACCTGCTATGTAGGCGTGGACGGCGGTTGTGGCGAATGCCCAAGCTGCCAGTTGCGTGAAAAAGGCTTACGTGAATATTTACAATCAAAACAAGCAGTTAATCAATAAAAGTGCGGTGAAAAATGTTTAAAGTTTCTAAAGAATTTAGCTTCGATATGGCACATATTTTGGACGGACACGACGGAAAATGCCAAAATTTGCACGGTCATACTTATAAACTCCAAGTGGAAGTCAGCGGCGATTTAGTGGCTGACGGTGCAAAAAAAGGAATGGTAATGGACTTTACCGACCTAAAAGCCGTGGTAAAAAAAGCGATTTTAGACCCGATGGATCACGCTTTTATTTACAACACCACCAGCGAACGTGAGTGTAAAATTGCGAATTTACTCAATGAGTTAAACTCCAAAACCTTTGGTATTCCTGTGCGTACCACCGCAGAGGAAATGGCGCGTTTTATGTTTAACCGCTTAAAAGGCGAACTGCCAATTTCGGCAATTCGTTTGTGGGAAACGCCGACCTCATTTTGTGAATATCGAGAATAAGTGCGGTGAAAAAACAGTTAATTTCTGATCCGCACTTTCCGATTGTGGAAATTTTTGAAAGCCTGCAAGGCGAGGGGGCAAACACAGGAATGCCAAGCATTTTTGTGCGTTTTGGCAAATGCAACCTTGCTTGTCCGTGGTGCGATACTAATTACAACGAATTTGAACAATGGAGCTTGAGCCAAATTTTAGCAAAAGTGCGGTCATTTTCGGCGAAGAATATTATCATCACAGGCGGTGAACCAACCATTCAAGCAGGCATTTCGTTATTGCTCGATCAGCTCAAAGCTGAGGGCTATTTCCTTGCCATTGAAACCAACGGCTTAAAAGAAATTCCATCGCAAATTGATTATATCGCCACCAGCCCAAAAGCGATGTATGCGGAAAAATACGAACGCCGTTGCATTCCTTTTGCCCACGAAGTACGTATTGTGGCGGACGAAAATGTGCAGACATTTTGTGAGCTAATTGAAAGCAAAATCAAGGCGGAGCATTATTATTTATCGCCTTGCGAAATCAATGGCGAAATGAATTTACTGGATACGATTACACAGCTCGGGCAACTCAACCAACGCCCAAATAAGCCAAAATGGCAACTGAGTATTCAAACTCACAAATTGATTGGTATCGAATAATAAAAAAGCCACCGATTAAGGTGGCTTTCATTTAGCTCAAATTTAAAACAATTTTTTAGACACAGCTAACAAGTCTGCTTTAAATGGACGACGCATACTATCAATCGCTTCGATAATATCGTGGTGAACAAGTTTTTCATTTTGAATACCAACGCAACGCCCTTTTTCGCCTTGTAATAATAATTCAACAGCATAAACGCCCATTCGAGAAGCTAAAATGCGGTCGAAAGCACAAGGTGAACCACCACGTTGAATGTGTCCTAACACAGTAGCACGAGTTTCATTACCCACACGAGCTTCGATATCTTTAGCTAATTGGTGAACATCTGTTACTAATTCGGTGATAACAATTAAAGCGTGGCTTTTGCCATTTTCAAAGCTACGTTCAATTTCTTGAATTAATTCTTCACGATCAAAGCCCATTTCTGCCGCAATAACATATTCACAGCCACCCGCAATCGCTGCAGAAACTGTTAAATCACTGCAATGGCGTCCCATAATTTCCACAATAGAAATACGGTGATGTGAGCTACTGGTATCACGCAAACGGTCGATTGCGGTTACGGCAGTTTCTAATGCAGTTTGATAGCCGATGGTGTAATCTGTGCCTGGGATATCATTGTCGATTGTGCCAGGCAAGCCAATGCACGGAAAGCCGTGTTCTTCAGTTAATAATTTTGCCCCAGTATAAGAACCGTCCCCCCGATCACCACTAAAGCGTCGATGCCGTGTGAGCGTAAAATCTCCGCACATTTTGACCGCACTTCTGGATCTTTAAATTCAGGGAAACGAGCTGAGCCTAAAAATGTACCGCCTCGGGTAATGATATCTGATACGCTATAACGATTTAATTTCTCGATTTTATTGTTGAATAAGCCGTGATAGCCGTCATAAATTCCGTAAACTTCTAAGCCTTCAGATAAAGCTGAACGAACCACCGCACGAATAGCGGCATTCATACCTGGTGCATCACCACCACTGGTGAGCACAGCAATTTTTTTAATCATATTTCTTCCTTTTTTAATTTTAAAATCTGACTTTTTTCTCGCCGCTAAGATTACACTATTCGGCTTTAAGCCTCTAGTAAAATTTTCACAATTATTGATCTAGCTTAACCTTTTGGCGCTGGATTTAGCGTTGTTTTTGGCAGAGCGCATTGCCAATCCCATTTTAAGTTTTTGAGTTGTGCCATTTCTTTGTCGATAGCATATTTTTTCAAATAACCGATCAACTTCACTTTGCCCATATTCGCAAGTTTGCGAGATTGTGGCACTTTGACAGAATATTGATATTGCACAAAACCACAGCTTGGCACATCTGTAGCACGAGCCACTTCAAGCTGCCAGTTATTTTCTTGCGTATTCGGTGCATAAATCACAAAGGCATATAAATCCCCATCCGTTTGAGTAAGATTAAAATGCTCTACTCCATTGTTTTTATACACTTTTTCTCTTAATTTTATACGTTCTTCTAAGGAAAGTCTCTGCACATTGCGATCGTGCAACAATTCCACCGCACTTTTCCAATTTTTGCCCGTTTCTTTTTTATTAAAATACACATAGCGCACCATTGTGCCCAAATCTTTTTGCGCTTTTAATTGGTAATTTTTGCCGTTATGTTTCACTACTTTTGGCGCATTCAACTGCACTTGCGGCTCGGCACTTTCAATTTGACTATTTGGCGTTAAGGTACAACCTGAAAGCCATAACACCGCCAAAAGTGCGGTGGATTTTTTGATCATTTTTTTCATTTTTCGTCCTATTCGCTAATATCTCGTTTAAACACCCATTCCGTGGCGTTAGAAGCGCTTTCATCGAACCAATAACCGCCCAAATCAAAGCCTTTGAGCTGCTCAGCTTCGGTTAAACGGTTTTGAATAAGGTAACGGCACATTAAGCCTCGGGCTTTTTTGGCATAAAAACTAATGACTTTATACTTCCCATTTTTAGCATCTAAAAACACGGGCTTAATCACTTTTGCCTTTAATAAAGACGGTTTCACCGCTTTAAAATATTCGTCAGAAGCAAGGTTAATCAACACGTTATCGCCTTGTTCATCAAGGGATTTTTGCACATTTTGCGTGATCACATCGCCCCAAAATTGATATAAATCCTTGCCTTTGCTATTTTGCAATTTCGTGCCCATTTCTAAACGATAAGGCTGCATCAAATCAAGCGGACGCAATAAACCATAAAGCCCTGATAACATTCGTAAATGGCGTTGAGCAAACAACACGTCATCTTGGCTTAAGGTTTCCACTTCAAGCCCAGTGTAAACATCACCTTTAAAAGCATAAATAGCGGCACGAGCGTTATCTTCATTGTGTGTTTTTTGCCATTCTGCGAAACGAGCAGCATTCAAGCCTGCGAGCTTGTCGCTAATCGACATCAACGAGGCAATTTGTGCAGGGCTTAATTGGCGGCAAATTTCAATTAAATCGGCGCTATATTCCGTCAACTGCGGTTGAGAAAATTCAAATTTTTGCACCGCACTTTCGTAATCTAATGTTTTGGCGGGAGAGATAATGGCTAACATCTGTTTCCTTAAATATTGTCTAAATGCCAATCAATTTCAGCGATCTGATGTTGGCGTAAATAATCGTTGGTTTTGCTAAAATGTCCGCAACCGAAAAAGCCACGGTGCGCAGACAAAGGCGATGGGTGCGGTGCGGTGAGTACGCAATGTTTTTGGCGATCAATAAATTGCCCTTTTTTCTGTGCGTGGCTGCCCCAAAGCAGAAAAACCAAATGTTCACGTTGTTCGTTTAATGCGGCAATCACTCTGTCAGTAAAAGTTTCCCAACCAAAGTTTGCGTGCGAATGCGCTTGCCCTTGTTCCACCGTCAACACCGTGTTTAATAATAACACACCTTGCGCTGCCCACGCTAATAATGAGCCGTGATTTGGCAGTTGAAAGTCTGCATATTCTTGTTTTAATTCTTTATACATATTCATCAACGACGGTGGCGGCGCAACGGGCGGTTTCACCGAAAAAGCCAAACCGTGCGCTTGATTTGCACCGTGATAAGGATCTTGCCCTAAAATTACCACTTTGACTTGCTCAAATTCAGTTAATTTAAAGGCACTAAAAATTTCATTTTGTGGCGGATAAACAATTTTTCCTGCATCTCGAGCCTGCTGAACTTGTGCTAAAATATGTTGAAAATATGCCTGTTTTTTTTCCTGACCAATCACATCTTTCCACGTTTTCATTCTATTTTGCCTTATTTCGTCTGATTTTTGAGTAAGTATAGTAATTTTCTTGCTTTTTCTCTAGCTTTTATTCACAGAAATCGTTATATTAGCGCACACTTGTACGCTAAATTAAGGACAGTATAATGAGCTTGGAATTTCACTTTATTCAGCGAATTCGCCAACAGGCAAAAACTCTTGCAGAAAAGACCGCACTTCGTCATAAAGAAAACGGACGTTGGCAAGATATTTCGTGGGCTGATTTTCAACAACAAATCGATAATATCAGCCTTGCGCTATTAAGCTGTGGCATTCAAGTTCAAGATAAAATCGGTATTTTTGCGCACAATATGCCGAATTGGACCATTGCTGACATCGGTGCGTTACAAATTCGTGCGGTTACAGTGCCAATTTATGCGACAAATACGGCATCTCAAGCGGTATTTATCATCAATAATGCCGATATGAAAATTCTGTTTGTCGGCGATCAAGAACAATATGATCATTTGCTTGAAGTGATTGAGCAATGTCCGCAATTAGAAAAAATTGTGGCGATGAAACCGTCTATCGACTTACATAATCACTCCTTAGCTTGCCACTGGGCAGACTTTAGCCAATTAGGGCAAAATACACAACAAGCAGAATTAGAACAACGTTTAGCGCAAAAATCCCTTGATGATTTATTCACGTTGATTTACACCTCTGGCACAACAGGCGAACCAAAAGGCGTAATGTTGGATTATGCTAACCTTGCCCATCAATTACAAGCGCACGATAAATTACTCAACGTAACGCAAGATGACGTATCGCTTTCGTTCCTGCCTTTCTCACATATTTTTGAGCGTGCGTGGATTTCTTATGTGCTACACCGTGGCGCAGTGAATGCCTATTTGGAAGACACCAATCAAGTGCGAGAAACACTAACAGATGTTCGCCCAACCTTAATGTGCGCCGTGCCTCGTTTTTATGAGAAAATTTACACCGCAGTTTGGGACAAAGTTCAAAAAGCCCCATTCTATCGCCGTGCATTATTTAGCTGGGCATTAAAGGTTGGTCAACATTATTTCAATGCAAAAGCCCAAACGAGAAATCCATCATTTTTATTGCAAAAACAATATGCTATCGCTGATAAATTAGTGCTAAGCAAATTGCGTGCCTTATTAGGCGGACGCATTCGTATGATGCCTTGCGGCGGCGCAAAATTAGAACCGACGATTGGTTTATTTTTCCACAGCATTGGTTTAAACGTAAAGCTAGGCTATGGAATGACGGAAACAACCGCAACTGTTTCGTGCTGGGGTGATTATCAATTCAATCCAAATTCTATTGGCACGTTGATGCCTGATGCGGAAGTCAAAATCGGTGAAAATAACGAAATTTTAGTGCGTGGCGGAATGGTGATGCGTGGCTATTACAAAAAACCAGAAGAAACCGCACAAACGTTCACTGAAGATGGCTTCTTAAAAACTGGCGATGCTGGCGCATTTGATGAGCAAGGCAATTTATATATCACCGACCGCATCAAAGAGTTAATGAAAACCTCAAACGGCAAATATATTGCTCCACAAATGATTGAAGGCAAACTAGGCAAAGATAAATTTATTGAACAAATTGCTGTAGTCGCTGATGCAAAAAAATATGTATCAGCCCTTATCGTACCTTGCTTCGAGAGCTTGGAAGACTATGCCAAACAGCTGAATATTAAATATCAAGATCGCCTTGAATTAATCAAACATTCACAAATTTTGCAAATGTTTGAGAAACGTATCAACGATCTGCAGAAAGAATTAGCGCATTTTGAGCAAATAAAAAAATTCACGCTACTTCCACAAGCGTTCACCACTAAAATGGAAGAAATTACACCAACGCTCAAACTGCGCCGTAAAGTCATTATGGAACGTTACCGAGCGCAAATTGATGCGATGTATGGCTCAAAAACTAAAACGGAAAATTAATTAAAAAAACCGTAAATGTGTGAATAAAACTCATAAAAAAAGACCGCACTTCGTGAAAAGTGCGGTCTTTTTTAATAAACTTTTTTAGTGAAAACGGTGGCGATGATAACCATAATGGTAGCCAATCGATGGCATTAATACCACCGGTGGAATTGCGCTACGCGTTTGCGTTACTCTTGGGCGAGAATCGCTTGCGTTTAACGGCATATCAACTGGCTTTTCATTATTCACTTGTTGGTTTACTGGCACTGTGTTACCACTATAAACTTTTGCATTATATGCACTCACTGAATTTGTATCTAACGGCGCTTTTGGCTGCCCAATTTCAGGGTGCGAACTACACGCCGCCAATGCCATTACAGGTAAAACTAATAATAATTTTTTCATTTTTTCCCCTTGCCTACTGGCAAACAACATTCGATAGCACTTTCGCACGATCTTTTAAATTTCTTTCTGCCGCATCTCTGGTGAATTTTGTTCCTTTTTCTCTCACTTGTTTTGAAATTGTCGGATCATAAATATTAAACACCGAAGTATATTGCACGTTTTGGGTTTTCCCCCGAGAATTCATTACACCGCCTGCAATGTTAGCATAATATTCTTCTTTTGATTTTTTGTTTACGTAATAAGTATTTGAATCCGTAATCTCTACACCATTATTACGAAATCCGTAGCAAATTCCTGCGTTAGATTCAAACACCGTATGCGTTTTGCTGTTTTCGGTCATTGAATAGACTTCAAATTCAACACTACTGGCTAATTTATCTGCATCTTTTTTATCTTTTGGATTGAATTTTCTCAAGCCGCCTTTGCTAATATAAGTCTGAGCGTTACTGTCGGCAGGCTTTGCTGACGACCCAGTTACAACTGTACTACCACTTTCAGAAATATGAATAGACGTTGAGTTTGCCGCAGCTTCCATACTCACCACCGCAAATGCGCTACTGAGTATTAACATCTTGTACTTCATCAAGACATTCCTTAATCTAAATTAACAATACTATTAAGCTTTATGTTCTTCATAAAGCTCTAAAGGTAAATTATCTGGATCACGAAAAAAGGTAAACCGCTTTTGCGTGAGCTCGTCTTTCCGAATAGGTTCACAATCAATACAAAATCCTTTTAAATAATTCACCGCACTTTCCAAATTATCCACCCGAAACGCTAAATGGCGTAAACCACAAGCCTCAGGCTGCGTTGCCCTGCAGGGAGGATTGGGGAAAGAAAACAGTTCTATTTGGCTTCCATCAGAAAAAGCCAAATCCAGTTTGTAGCTTTTTCGCTCAGCACGAAAGGTCTCATTTAAAATTCGTGCGCCCAAAATATCTACATAAAAATGTTTTGATTTTTGGTAATCTGACACAATTAATGCGATATGATGAAAGCCTAATATTAAAGACATATTTAATCCTTACAAATATGTTAGGGCTATTATATATGATTTTTGAATAAATAAAAATATGCTAATTTGATATTGAAAGAAAATCGAACAACGGAGCAAGTGAGTCAAATGATGAGTGTCAGTTGTTCGGCATTGCGGCGTTGGAAATCACAGTATCGTCAGGAGCAGCAAGGTATCACACCCAAAGTGCCCGCGATTAGTGCAGAGCAGCTTGAAATTCAACAATTTCGCGCTGCAAATGAACAACTTCGTAGTGATAATACTTTACTAAAAAAGGTTTCTGCCTTCTTGCTCGAGAAGTCGTAAAACCACATTTACAGCATCTCAACCAGGAAGGTATTTCCCCCATTCAGCTTACTCATTGCTTTAATGTTAGTCGTAGTTCGTGCTATCGTTGGCGTAAAGTGCGGTGTAATTTTTATTATTTTCTCAGCAAGAGGAATTAGTTAAGCAATTCTGGCAAAGCGGAGAAAGTTATGGTACAAGACGGCTTGCACAAGCGTTAAAAATAGGTCGATTTAAGGTACGAAAAATGATGGATAAACTGGTATTAAAACCCCGTTATCCTAAGCCTAAATTTATACAATGTAAGCTAGCATCGTTTGCAGATAACCATTTAAATCAAGCATTTAATGTTTTAGAGCCAAATACCGTGTGGGTGGGAGATATTACTTATACTTATATTTATACTCAACAAGGCTGGCTTTATCTCGCTGTTGTAATTGATTTATTTTCTAGAAAAATTATTGGTTGGAATTGTTCAGAGCAGCCTAATACGGCGCTGTGTGAGCATGCTTCAAAAACAGCGTTAAAATGCCGAAAGCCTGCAGATGGGCTATTATTCTATAGTGATCGTGGTGTACAATATAGTAGTCATATATTTCGCCAATGTCTTGCAGAATTTAATATTATTCACAGCCAAAGCCGAGCAGGTAAATGTACGGATAATGCGGTAATGGAATATTTTTTTCGCAGTTTAAAAGCAGAAAAATTAAACGGTAAGCGCTATCGTACGCAAACAGAGGCAATGCTAGATATTGCAGAATACATTGAGGATTTTTACAATCCTAAACGACTTCATTCCACCACTTTAGGTTATCGCTCATTGATAACCTTTGAGTGGGAACAATGTCGATTAATGACTTAATTCTGTCTTTTGAGTGTTGCAGAAAAGTGAACCATTACAGTTAAAATAGTGGCAGAAAATGATAGTCAGGAAGAAATCGCAGAAAATAAAAAAGCCGTAAGCTGTTGATTTCAAATAGTTTCAGCTAACGACTTTCTAAGAATATGGCGGAGGAAGTGAGATTCGAACTCACGGAGGGCGTAAACCCTCGCCGGTTTTCAAGGCACTTCAACCAAAATAAATCATAATGTAAAAAAAGCAATTATCACAATAACTTGTGTGTATAGATATTCTATTTTATAAGTAGTATTTTTTCAAGTTTTCGACATATTCCCTGATATATTTCGTCAAATTTTTGACAAACGATTCTTCCCTATTAAAATCATTTTTCAAGGATCTAAAAACTACGTTTTTATGCGTAAATTTGCGTAATAAGATCTGATTAAACGGATCTCGGTACGACTATATTCTGCCTAATTGGATCAACTTTTTATTTTTGCGTAAAAATACAGCTATTTAGTGTGCGGGCGAGGCGAGGTTTTGACCGCGCGATTTGATGGGGGATTTCGTTTTGTATTTTGCTGAATTTTTATGTTTTTTGATTTGCTAGTATTTTCAAAATGTTATAATAAGCTAGGGAAATATTATTATCTTACACACACATCATCAGGCTTTTTCAATATAAAAAAAACACCTCAGCCATCGCCAAAGTGTTTTATTCTGATAAAAGGATCTGTTTTATTCTTCTAACAACGCATAACGTTCAAAACTAATCACTTCTCTCCCCAACCAATCATTTATCGCTTTCAATTTATTTTGCAATGGTTTAATTTCGTTAATGAAAAATACCTTTCCTGCTTTTTCTACATCACCAAAACCGCCCGTGTTATTAGGAATAATGCCCATTAGTTGCGGTGGTACTCGGTGCGCAGCAAGAATATCATCACGGCTGGCATTTTTAATATTTAAGAAATCATCTTTAGCCGAAATATCGGAAAGCGGAATAACCTTAATCCCATCAGCCTTGCCGTTTGGCGAATACAAAAATAGATTTTTGAAATTGCCACGTCCCTTAGCCTCTTTTAGCTGTTGTTTAATATGCTCCACATTATCGCCGCTATTCATTGGGTCTGTCATATAAATGATACTCCCAGCGTGTGCACCGTTCAGGTAATATTTACGACGAAAAAGCGTTGCACTTTCATTTAAAAACGCCGACTGCAACGCAGCTAAATAATCGGGCATACCGTAAATTTCTTGGTTAATATCCGCATTCGTAAAATGAAAAACCGAATTTGTCGGGAACTCATATTCATTCGCATAGCCATTCATCAACTGAAAATATTGCCCTGTTTGCGCCCCGACACGCATATATTTTGCGAGCGGTGCTTCCAATCGCAGCACATCACCAAAGGCATTTTTGACTTGATGTAAATAAGCATTACCAAAAATCAAATAATCTTTAATGAATTTTTCTAATTGAATTGCTGATAAAAGTGCGGTGCATTTACAGGTTGAAAGTAAAATATTTGCTTTCACTGAAATTGCACTCTGATGATAGGGAGAGGCGGTCAACGCCCGAGCCAATCCGCTTAAATCAATCGGCGGATTATAATATTTTTGGTACATCAGCACGCTTTCAAAATAATTCAAAATATCCGCCCGATCTAATACTGGCACAGGCTCACCAAAAGAAAATGCCATCGCTGACGACGGAGAAAGTGCGGTTGTTTTTTTCACTGTTTTTTTACTTTTCATCATTATTAATCCTATTCAAAGCTGAAAATGGTTGATTGAGATTGCACCGTTTCGCCGATTAAATTTTCATTAATCACGCAAGACATTGTTGCCCACGCAATATCGCCGTGGCTGGCTTCAACGGAACGGTCGGAAATATAAGTCATTTGGCGACCACTTCGGGTAAGTTGGCGTTTGATCGTCATAAAACTGGTGGTTACATCAACAGAACCTTGGTCATATTCAAAGCGACGTTTTTGTACAAGATTAAGCATTTTCAGCACCATCTCATTTTTTAAGTCGGGGTTATAATCTAAGCCAACCACGGCGGGATAAAACTGACGGACGAGCTGAAACACGCCAGCTCCAAGCCCAGTTTTATCAATGGTGATACGGCTCACGTGATATTGTGCCAAATAAAATTTAATTTTTTCTGCTTGAGCAGCAAAATCTAAGCCGTGATAGGTTTCGTGATGTAGCAAGCGGAATTTTCCGCCCTCTACTCGAGGCGGTGCAATAATCACTAAAGCGGCACGGTCGCCAGTATCGGCAGGGTCATAGCCAATCCACACTTCACGTTGTCCGAATGGGCGAGCCATAAAGGGTTTAAAATCGTGCCACTCGTCATAGCTGTCCACCTGACACAGTTGCAATTCACTTAATTTAAAAATGCCACTCTGATCATCAGCAAATTGACACAAAAACAGCTGCTCAAATTCTTCTGTTGAATTCTCGAATTTCAACTGATCCACATCAAACAAATCACAACCGCCCGCTTCCGCATCATAAATATTCACAATTTGCTTCCAATGACGATCGGGCATCAATTTGCCTAAGCGGAGGTTTTCGTGGCTAATATCAAATTCCACTTTTTGATCTTTCGGGCGATTATGATTAAAAGATTTGCCCGACCAAAAGCGATACGCCTCAGAACTGGTCGTCGTGGGTGTAGAAAAATAAGTCTGACGATATTGTTTTTGTGATGCCATTGCTGATGCCACTTTTCGCATTGTGCCGAATTTGGGCACCCAAAAATATTCATCAAAATACAAATTGCCGTGATAAGATTGAGCCGTTGCCGCATTCGTGCCTAAAAAATACAATTCCGCCCCATTGGGTAACAAAATGGTTTCACCTTTCAAGGTTAAATCGGCTTTTTCTTTGGCGTAAGCGGTGATGTAAGAACGGAATTGCAACGCCTGTTTTTTACTGGCGGAAAGGAAAATCTGATTACGCCCCGTTTTCAACGCATCAACAAAGGCTTCTCGGGCAAAATAATAAGTTGCCCCAATTTGACGGCTTTTCAAAATTTCCCGAATGCGGTATTTCTGCCCAGCTTCATACCATTTACGCTGATAATGAAACACGCCATCAAAAAAGCCATTAATCAACAATTCCATTTGTTCTTCAGTGATTGGATTTTTATCGCCTGATTTGCGTTCACCACTATTTCGCTGAGCCAATTTCGGATTAAGATCGGTTTCATTTCCGCCGCCGAGGCTATATTTTTTCACCCTAGCGGCACGCTCCAACTGACGACCGAGTAAATCAATTTCCTTATAATCCGCCCCTGTTTTCGCCTCTTTTAAAATCAACAAATTCAAGCGAGCCTCTAACGTATTTTCCACTCGCCCCACAGGCGAAACGTCGTCCCACTTTTCCCTGTCTTTCCAACTCGATACCGTTGACACAGACAAGCCCAACATTTCCGCAATATCAGAAATTCGATAGCCAGCGAAATACCAAAGCCGAGCCTGACGTTTGTTATCCAAGGTTGGCAAAAGTGCGGTGAGATTTTCAAGCGTTTTTTCAGTGCGTAAATCGGTCATTATGTTGTTATCAATATTAAAGCGTTCAAATTAAGTTATTTATATTTTGCATTATCAGAAAAGCCTCCAAACAACGCCTTTATCCTTAACAGTCAATTCCCCATTCACAAGGCAAACTCGCTGACAACTAAAACGAAAATCCGCAACATTAAGGCAATTTCATACATAGGATTAACTTATGACCGACAAACACAAAAAATTAAATTGGTTTGTAGTTGCCACCGAGGGAGCAACCACAGATGGACGAGCCATTCAACGCAGTTGGATTGAACAAATGGCAACTAATTACGACCCGAAAAAATACGGTGCACGTATCAATCTTGAACACATTAAATTCACGTTGCTTTGGCAAAACGAACCACATTCAAAATGCTATGGCGACATCACCGCCTTAAAAACGCAAGAAACCGAAGACGGCAAATTGCAATTATTAGCACAAATCGACCCAACAGAAGAGTTAATTGCGTTAAACAAAGACCGTCAAAAAATCTACACATCTATTGAAGTTGACACCAATTTTGCTGACAGCGGTGAAGCCTATTTAGTGGGATTAGCCGTTACCGACAGCCCCGCAAGTTTAGGCACGGAAATGTTGAAATTTGCTGCTACCGCAAACACAAATCCATTTGCAGATCGCAAACAAAACCCTGAAAACGTCTTCACGACAGCAATGGAAACTGAATTTAATTTCAGCGAAAGTGAAGCCGAAAAGCCCTCATTATTTGAGCGAATTAAAAATATGTTTGCCAAAACTGAACGCACGACTGAAGAACGTTTTGCCGATACCGATCAAGCCGTATTACTTCTTTCTGAACAAGTGAAAGAAATTAGCGAAAAATACACCGCACTTTCACAAGAAAATGCGGCACTCACCGCAAAACTGGCACAAATGGAACAAGTTCATCAGGACATTCAAGGCAAATTTGCCGAAGTACAAAATACGCCAGCACCACAGTTTAGCGAACGCCCTAAAGTGGTGGGAAGCGAAAATAATGCCATTGAAACAGACTGCTAACACTGAAGCAACAAAGAGAAATTATTATGAAAAATGAAACAAAACAACTCTACACCGCCTATGTTAATCGTATTGCACAATTAAATGGCGTTACCACAGAAGATGTCAAAGAAGGCTTTAATGTTACACCAAGCATTGAGCAAAAACTTCAAGAAAAAGTCCAGTTAAGTTCTGAATTTCTGCAATGGATCAACGTCATCAACACCGATAAATTAGAGGGTGAATTAGTCGGTTTAGGTGTATCAATTCCAGTTGCAAGTAGCACAGATACGAGCCAAGGTGCAGAACGTAAAACTCGTGATATTTTAAATTTAACTGGTCGCAAATTCCGTTGTGAACAAGTTAATTTTGATACACATATCACTTATGCAAAATTAGATGCTTGGGCAAAATTCCCCGATTTCCAAGCAAAACTAGCCAGTCAAACACAAAAAGCCATTGCACTTAGTTTAATTATGATGGGCTTTAATGGCACAACTCGTGCTGAAACATCTAATCTTTCATCAAATCCATTGTTGCAAGATGTGAAAAAAGGTTGGTTACAACAAATGCGTGATGATGTACCAACACAAGTAATGAACGGTGCAGATAATGGAAATAAAATTAAAGTCGGCAAAAATCAAGGCAAACATAATGGCTATGAAAATCTTGATGCACTGGTGGTTGATGCGGTAAATAACATTATTGATGAGGTTTATGCAGAAGATACTGATTTAGTTGTTATTTGTGGTCGTCAATTATTAGGCGATAAATACTTCAATATTGTCAACAAGGATATGAATGCACAGGACGAACTCGCAAGCCAAGTGTTAATTTCACAAAAACAACTTGGTGGCTTACGAGCAATTCGAGTGCCTTATTTCCCGAAAAATGCAATGTTGATTACTCGCTTAGATAACCTTTCAATTTATCAGCAGGAGGGTTCAATTCGACGTTTTATTATCAATAAGCCTGAACGTAATCGCATTGAAGATTATTTATCAGAAAATATTGATTTCAAAATCGAAGAATACGGCTGTGCGGCATTAATCGAAAATATTGTATTAGAAGATGCAACTGAATAATGGAACGCTTAAGCCCAGCACAACGTCATATGCGTAAGGTATCCGCTGCAGTCGCCAATGCAGCGGAAAACCAAATGCTCGAAAACAGCACCGAATACGAAAAAATGCTGTTTCTTTTGGCTCGGCATAAAAAAGACTTAAAGCTCATTCAATCCACCGAGAAAAAAGCGGAATATAAAAAATCTATTCTATCGCACTATCTACCGTGGATTGAGGGAGCATTATCTGCTGGCTCAGGCAAGCAAGATAATGTGTTAATGACGTGGCTTGTGTGGGCAATCGACTGTGGCGAATATCACCTTGCACTCAGCATTGCCGATTACGCCATTCATCAGCAGATCAAATTACCTGAACCATTTACTCGCACGCTGGGAACGTTAATTGCGGAAGAATTTGCCGATAATGCCAAAGCTGCAAACGCCGCAGGAAAAGCATTTAATGTAAATTATCTGCAACGAGTAGCTGAACTGGTGAAAGATGAAGATATGCCCGACGAAAGCCGAGCAAGGTTATTACGTGAATTGGGCTTACTACAAATCGAAAGCAACCCAAATACCGCACTGGCTACGCTAGAACGAGCATTAGCATTAAATTTGAATATTGGTGTAAAAGGTACAGTGGCAAAGTTACGCAAGCAACTCAACTTGCCTGAAAGTGAACTCAAAACCACCAATTAACCGAGCAAAACTGCAACGCCAAGCGGGGCGGACGAAACAGGTTTCCTTTACCTTTCCACTCGTCCCCACCCCGCTATTTTATTAGGAACAAAACGATGTCAGACGGTGCAATTTCAATCAAACTTGCTCCAAATTACGCAATGAAACCGCTACAAAGTGCGGTAGAAAATTTGGCAGAAATGCAAGATGAAATCCAAAATGACGGTTATTTTCCGCCCATTTCCATTAGCCATTTTCGCAATCAAGCCCGCCTTGACGGCACAGTAACCACTGCACGTTTAAAACACGCCTTAATCGAAGCAATGGCAAGCGTAAATGAAGAACTACACACATTCAAAACAACAGCAAAACACACCGCACTTTTAGACGAAATCAGCCCACAAATTGACGGCGAAAGCCTATTAGTTTACCGCTATCGCCGTGCGGTCTATTGTTTAGCCACTGCTAACCTATATGAACGCTACGCCAGTTACGACACCACCAATGACGGTGAAAAGAAAATGGAAATGTTGCAAGAAAGCATTAACGACTTACGCCGAGATGCCCGTTTTGCCATTGCCGATATTCAACAAAAAACACGGCTCAACGTCGAATTATTGTAGGTAAAAAATGAAAGTCTATGCACAACAAAACGACAATTTAGATGCCATTATTTACCGCACTTTTGGTACTAGCTATGGCGGTTTATTGGAAGAAACCTTATTGCTTAACCCAACACTCACAACACAAGCGACCTTAACGCTTGGCACAGTGGTGATCTTACCCGAACACACCACACGCCCATTAACGCAAGAAACAATCCAACTTTGGAATTAATCACAATGACAAAACAAACAGAACAACTTTCCTATTTTGGTTCTATCGTCGCCTTTTTCTCAGGTATGACGTGGAGCGATATTGCGTCCATTTGCGGTATCCTTTTTGGTTTCAGCACCTTACTGATTGGCTGGTATTACAAACACAAAGAATATGAATTACGACGTTTAGCACTGGAGAAACCTCAAAAAGATGAACAATAGAAAAGCGACTTTACTCAAATATGGCTGTTCCGTTCTCGCCATTATCGCCCTAGTCAAATTAGATTATAGTGAACAAATTCGCACCACCGAAGCAGGTTTAAAAATTATCGGGAATGCCGAGGGCTGCGTTCGTCAGCCCTACAAATGCCCTGCTGATGTTTTAACCTATGGCATAGGCACAGCCGAAACCAGCGGAGAAAAAATCATTCAAGGCAAAGTGTATAGCGATGAAGAAATTGCTAAAAGTTGGGTGAAAAATATCAAAATTGCTGAACAATGCGTAAACCGCTACGCCAACGGCAAACAACTACCACAAGGGGCGTTTGAAGCCGCAACATCACTCACCTTTAATGTAGGCTGTAGTGCGGTGAAAAATTCAACACTTTTTCGCTATGCACGACAAGGCGACATTCAAGCAATGTGTAATCAATTCCCCCGTTGGGTCTATTCAGGCGGCAAAGTCTTACGTGGCTTAGAAATTCGCCGTCAACAGGAGAAAGCACGATGTTTGGTTTCTTAAGCCTAAAAGAAAAAATCATTTTGTTAGCAGGCCCGATTGTCTTAGTGCTGATTATTTTATTTCAAGGCTGGCAATCTAACCACTGGCGAACCGAAGCCATCAAAGAAGAACAGCTAAAGTTGCAATGGCAAACCCAATATAACCACGCCGTAGAAATGATTGAAGAATTTAACCGCCAATCAGCTCGGCTCACCGCTGCGGTTCAACAACTACAAAAACAACAGCAACAACACACAAAGGAACTGAATAATGCTTTACAAAAACATCAGGCTTGGAGCAATCACCCTGTGCCTAACGACATTAACCGCTTGCTCCAACAACGCAACGCCGCCCATTAAGCAAAAAATTCTCTGCCCAATGGAAAACCGCTGCGAAGCAATCCGTTTAAATGAGATAAAAACCAATCGTGATCTTGTGCTGAACCTAGACAAATCCCTCAACCAAACGGATTTGTGTGTATTGGAAAATCAGGCATTAAAAAGCTGTATTGAGAAGTTTAATACGAGGTAAAGTGAAAGCCTGTCGAGAACAACAGGCTCTATAAGGTGATTAGGCTAATGCAGAAGATGTGCGCCACTGGCTTGCAACAATAACACGCTCAAGGCTTCGTTGATAACGTAGATTATGGTTAAGCTCCCATAAATCTACATTATTTTGTAAATTAAGCCAAAACTCAGGCGAAGTGCCAAAGGCTTTAGCAAGTTTAACAGCCATTTCAAGCGTAATGCGTGAATGATTATTAACAAGTGCACTGGCTGTATTACGGTGTACATCAAGAATTTTTGCCAAATCAGCAATTTTTAAGTTCAACGGCGTTAAAAATTCTTCTTGTAACACCTCACCAACCATTGTTGGTTTACGCTGCGTGGTCAACATCATCACCTCATAAATCATAATTGTGTGGGTCTAAATATAAATCTGAAATTTGATTATCTTCATATTTAAAAATTAAACGGTATTGCTTATTTACTCGAATTGAATAACGCTTATTTCCTTTCGGTTCAAGCAACTCTAAATGGTTTGCAGGTGGAACTCGCAAATCATTAAGATTTTCAGCCGCACTGATCATATCTAATTTGCGAGCAAGCACTTTCGTTAATGTGGCAGGAATTTTACTATGAGCCTCGCCATATTGAAAAAAGCGATAAAGATAGTTATCCCGAAAGTGTAGATGATCAAGGTTAAACATTAAATACCCATTTAGCGAATAATAAAATTATTTTAATACAAACAGCCACACAGTGCAACTGTGCATTAAAAGGAAACCATAATGACAGATATTTTAGACAAAGCACAAGCCATTGAAGAACAACAACGTGAATTGGCGTTACGCCGATTTCAAGCGGTGCACCGCCCAAGCAAAAGCCACTGCGAAGATTGTGGTGAAGCAATCCCACAAAAACGCCGTGAACTCGTCGTAGGTTGTGCAAGATGTATCGACTGCCAACAGATTTATGAAATTGAACGAAGATGTGGGCGGTAATTTGGAAATTGTAGAACACAACAACCGCAAGAAAGCGGATAAATTCGCGGAATATATTACAGGCGAAACGTTGCGTCGTTATGTAGCGGAAAAAGTAACGCATTATTGCGGAAAATATCCAACAGTGTTTGATGGTGCGTGCGGTAGTGGTCAGCTCGAGCAATTTATTTCGCCAAATGAATTTATCGGAGTTGATATTCAGCCTGAAGCGGTGGAAGCCGCACGATATAACTATCCAAGCGCAGAAATTTATTGCCAGAGTTTCTTTCAGTTTTCGCCTAACATAAAAATGCAATGTACGGTGATGAACCCGCCTTTTTCGATTAAGTTTAAGGATTTGCCCAAAGAAGATAAACAAGCAATTCAGGCAAGTTATCCGTGGAAGAAATCGGGTGTAGTGGACGATATTTTCATTTTAAAAGGGTTGGAACATTGCGGACGTTACGGTTTTTTTATTGCCTTTGCTGGCATTGCTTACCGTAATACAGAACGAAAATTGCGTGAGTTAATCGGTAATCAATTAGCTGAATTACACTTAGTTGAAAACGCTTTCGAAGATACGGTGATCTCCGTGTTGTTTTTGGTTATCGACAAGCGCAAACAATCAGATTTATACGAACGTGTCTTGTATGACTGCAAAACGAAAACAGAGAAAGGCTGTGATACCGCTAAAATCAATCCTGAAAAATGGGACGTGTTCACACCTGAAATTGAGCGTGAAGAAATTGACATTGCGGCATTAGAAGCCGAAATCGCCAAGCAAGAAGCAAGACGAAGACGGCTTGAAGATGAGTTAGATGAGTTTGTGCGGATAACGTTTAAGCAGTAGCGACACCAAATACTTTATCGGCAGCAATACGGCTCAAAAAGCTACTACGGTTTTTATATTCAGGGTGAACCGCTACAAACTGATCGATTTTATGTAACAGATGACGTGGCACTGTAATATTGATTTTTTCGGCTTTGCCCAATAAATGCGTAATATCCACATTAACCACAGTTAAGAATGTGAAATATTGTAAATCAGGATCTTCGGCAAAGCGTTTGCGGTGTTCTTCAAGCGATGTTGGCAACGGCACTTCTTCGCCGTCTTCAACTAAGCCTTGAATGTGGAATTCGATTGCTTCACGTACATTTTCGAATGCTTCTTCAAGCGTGTCGCCAGCTGAAAAACAACCTGGTACATCAGGCACAATAACGCCGTAAGCGTGGGTTTCATCACCCATTTCAATACCGATTGGATATAACATAAAAACTCCTACTAATTGGAAAATGAGGGACTATTTCAGCCCCGCTTGTTTTAAGATATTTTTATAAGTCCCTATTTTTACGTCTTTTCTAGGGTGTGGGACTGTAACACGTCCCTTTTTAACTTTATGCTTAAATTGATGATGACTGCCACTAACACCAACAAGTTCCCAGCCGTCCTTTTCAAGCATTTTGATGAGTGTTGAACTATCCACCGCATAATCTCAACTTGTTAATCAATAGGGGTTATTATACCCACAATAGAAATAAAAGGCAAATATTTATAGTGATAATAACCACTTTTTAATAAAGGCAATTATATTATGAAAAAGCTAAACCAACTTCGCAACGTTTTTGAGCAAAGCGACCCATTCTTTATTGAAAACCCCGATAAATTGCAACTGTTTATCGAAGACGGCAAAATTTTACGCACAGGGACAGAAAATTTAAGTTTTGAATTTGAATATAACTTAAACATTATCATCACTGATTACCCCAATGATATTGCACAACTCACCGTGCCATTGCTTGCCTATTTGCAAATTAATCAACCTGAATTATTTCAACACCCAAATTTGCGAGATAAGGCTATTCGCTTTCTGCCTGATTTTAACAACAATAACACCGCAGATATTCTATTTGAAATCAACGCTATGACAGAGCGTGTCGTCGTGAAACAGCAAGATGAACATAACGTCATTATTGATTACAAACCTGAGCCAACGTGGTTTAAATCACGCTTGCGAGTGTATTTTGAAAATGAACAAAATCTGATTTTCGACAGCCAAATCACCATAAATGACGAGGTCGCACCGAATGGCAACGATTGACGAAATTCACGCAAAATTCACCGCACTTTTAGCCAATATCAGCCCACAGCAACGGCGAAATTTGGCTAAAAACATCGGGCAACAATTACGCAAAAGCCAACAAACACGCATAGCCAAACAACAAGCCCCCGACGGCTCGGTTTACGAACCACGCAAGGTACAAAAAGCGAAGAAAAACGCCAAAGGCAGAGTAAAACGTAAAGCAATGTTCACTAAATTACGCACCGCAAGATTTCTAAAAGTGCGGTCAAATTCAGAACAAGTTTCAGTGGGATTTAGTGGCAGCAATGCCGCCATTGCGAATGTCCACCAATTAGGCTTATCAAGTCGTGTAAAACGCACGGCGAATTTTAAAGTGAAATATGCCCAACGTGAATTGCTGGGCTTTACGGATCAGGATATGGGGTTAATTGAAAAATTATTAATTGAACAAATAAGCAATTAATCACTAAAAAAATATGCACCAAGTCAGCCAAGGAATAAATAAAAAGACCCAAGCCACAAAGGGAGAAATAATATTAACAATACTAAAAAGCAGTCCAAAAAATAGAGAAATTACAATACCACTATCGAAATAATAATAAAAAATGCAAAACACAATAATGGGTAATGAAAGTATTAGGGCAAAAAATAGCTGTAATAATGTATCAACAACATCAAATTCGCCAAGTACATTGTTTTTTTTCATTGCGTTCCCCCTTTTTCTTTGTTATGGCATAACCTGATTTCTATGTCAATAAAATTCATTAAGGAAATAAAAGGCGAGTAATAATACAGTTCAAAGGTAAATGTTAGTGTTGAAATATTATGAGCGAATGCATTGCTAATTTTTAATCACTTTAAGAAACAACGCAGAAAAGAGCGATGTAATTAAAAATGAAATCAACAGCGCAAGCCATAATGCTTTTGCCATCGGGTAAACCGCCCAAGCAATAAGCGCAAAAATAAAAACTGAAGAAAATTCAACCGCACTTTTTAATACGCCTTGGCGTTGTTTGGCTGAAAGTTGCAAATAATGGCGGATAGAGAGAAAAATCAAGCCGACAGCATAGTACAAAGCGACAATAACGAAAATCACCCCAACAATCGCTAAAGCAAACAATATGCCGAAAACTGCAAATAAACTAATAAATGAAAGTAGTTCCATAATATATTTACTCTTTAGTTTAAACCAAAATAAGCGCACAGTGGTAAAAATACAAAAAAGAACGCGAAATAATGCCAACCAATTAACGAAAATGCCCATTGCACAAGAAAATAGCCAAAGGCAAAAAAACCAGCAATAAGCCAATCATAATTAAGCAAGAAATGAAAATAGAATAATAACCACAAAGGAAGCCCGATAACCGCAATATTAAAAATGATTACGGCAAATTCAGCGACATCGTTGTAATTATTCCAAGATAAAATAGGGTTAGATTTTTTCATACTTATCACCAAACATAAAAAATATGGTAAATCAGAGTAAGTGAAAAGGCAGTTATAACAAATCGTTCTCCCCATTTATTTAAGACTTCTTGATGCTCATTAATTAAGTCTTTAAATGGATAAGCAATTAAGCCTAGTAGGAATAACAGACCAAGCCCCCCTAATGCAAAAGGTGCTACTACAGAAACAATACCAACAGTTGCAGTCGTAACAATAATACCAATGCCGATAAGGAAGAAAAATGGCAAAACAACCATCAATAATAAAAACATTAAAATTTGCATAGGCTCACCTTTTATCAATAAACCATTAACTTTTCAGACTTGTTTTTAGCTGTGCAATCTCAGTTTTTTGTTCTTCTGTTAAAGGGGTTAAATAAAAAATTAAGGTAAATACGCCAAGCCCAATAAGAATAGGCATTCCCCAATTATTTAGGAAAATCAAAGGAAATATTATAGCTAACGTAACAATAAACGATATATACCAAAAACGAAACATTAATGTAAAGATACCGATTAATACAGCACCAATGACGGTAAAGCCTGACATAGCCACAGCAAGACCGACACCAATAACTAAAGGTAATCCAATAACTAACAATAATAATTCCATATTATCCCCTTTATTTTTTATTACTGTAATACTTTTATTTGCCCTGTCAATATTTTTAGGGCGAGACCTAAGAAAAATGGCATTCACAGAGAAATATGCCCAACGTGAATTGCTGGGCTTAAGGGATCAGAATATGGGATTAGTTGAGGATTTGGTAGTTGGGCAATTAGATCGTTAATTACCAAAAGAAATACAAATAACCTAAAAAAGCAAGAGCGTAAAGAGGCAACCAACTTTCTAAGGGAAGTAGCACACAAATAGAAGCAACAGAAAATGAAAAGATTACGGCTACATCTAAAGCAATTCCATTAGAATATAAAAAATAAAATACCAAAATAGCCGGTAAGAATATAACTAAATAAAGAAATGCAGGGATTAATTCAATAATAGCATCTATAAATCTATCCATTGTATCAGATGTATGTTTTTTCATAGCCCCCCCTTTTTTTCTTTGTTATCGCATAACCTGATTTCTATGTCAATAAATTTCATTAAGGAAATAAAAAATGAGTAATAACTTAGATCTTACAGTGCAATTATCCGCAATGGATAAAGTGAGTGTACCTCTTAAAGCTGCAATGAGTGGTTTTGAAAAATTAGCCAATACTGTTAAGCAATCGCAAGATCAACTCGATAAATTCAATAAATTACAAGGCCAAGCTAATCAATTTGCCAAATTACGTCAAGAAACCAATGAATACTCAAAAGCATTAGAAAAAGCCAAATCAAATGCAAAACAATTAGAAATGGCATTAGGTGAAAATGAAAAACGCTACAAAAGTGCAAAAGGTAGTTTAGGCAATGCCACCCAAAGATTAAATGAACAACGTGCCAAGTTAAAAGAATTAACCGTTGTTCAAAGTAATATGATGAAGAAAAACCAAAATCATATTGTAGGCTATGGTAGTCTCAGCCAAATTGATTTAGAAATCAAAGCCACCAAAGATGCAATTAAATCAGCCACAGAAGAACAAAAAAAGTTTAAGGGAGAAACTAAAAGCCTAGAAACCGTTGTTAATGACTTAAAAAAATCATTGCAAGGTGAAAATGCTACGGTAAAGAAAGTAGGACAAAACTACAACGCCAATGTGGAATATTTAAGAAAATTACAATCTGCACTTGATAAAGCGGAATTTGATACAAAAGATTTTAGCCACAGTCAAACACAACTAGCCAGCAATATTGAAAAAACTAATCGCGCTTTGGTTAAACAAAAAACAGCATTAAATATTGTTGCTAAAGCAAAAAATATAGGCACCGCATTTAAAAACCATATCAGCAAGAGCTATCAAATGGGGCAGGGTATTGCTATGACTGGAATTGGTTCTCATATAGCAGGGCAGAAATTATTACAACCTGTAACATCAATGGGACGTGGTGTTGCTAGTATGGCAGAGACTGCAGGTAAATTTGAACAATTACAAAGTGTGCTTGAAATCACTGAAGGTTCAAGTGAAAAAGCGAAACAAAGCCTTGATTGGGTGAAAAAATTTGCTGTCGATACACCAGCAAATGTTGATGAAGCTGCGGAAGCCTTTGTGCGTTTACGAGCCTATGGTTTAGATCCAACAAATGGACTATTAATGTCCCTAGGCGATACTGCGGCAGCAATGGGAAAACCTGTAATGCAAGCTGTTGAAGCGATTGCCGATGCAGTAACAGGCGAAAATGAACGCTTAAAAGAATTTGGGATTAAAGGCAGTGCAATAAAAGGTAGCAATATTATTGAATATGCTTACACTGATAAAAGCGGAAAACAGCGTGTTGCTAAAGTCGATAAAACTAACCGCAAACAAATTGAAGAAACCCTAAAAGCTATTTTCAATGAAAAATATGCTGGTGCAATGGAAAAGCAATCCAAAACCTTAATGGGAATTTGGTCGAAATTAGAAGACGTTTGGACTGCATTTCAATTAGAAATAATGCAAAGCGGTGCATTTGATTGGATTAAAGCAAAATTACAAGACATTTTAGATACCTTTGACACAATGAGCCAAAACGGAGAATTGCAAAAATGGGCAAATGACATCGGTTCAGTCATTATGGAAGTTGCTCAAGGGTTGTGGGCTTGTGCAGAAACTGTGGTTGATATGGGGAAAGCAATCGCCCAATTAGCACGAGAAAATAAAGGCGTGATTGCCACGATGATAAAATGGTCAGCTATTATTGGCATAGCTTTCACTGTTCTAGCTCCCTTTATATTAACACTTGCTTTTGTTATACCAATCTTAGTTACTCTTGGAAAAACATTTCTAATTACAATTAATATTATTAAAACGTTATCAACTGCTGTGTTGTTTCTAGGAAAAAACTTTTTAAAAGCAGGGTTAATGATGTTAACCAATCCTATTGGATTAATTATATTAGCTGTGGCTGCCTTATCAGCAGGTATTTATTATCTTTGGAAACATTGGGAAACTGTTAAACAAGCCTTAATTGATGGTTGGAATTGGGTGTGTAATACTTTTGAAAATAATCCGATTTTGAATGTACTTTTTCCAATTGTTCCGTTAATTCAAGGGATTATTTCAGTTATTGAAAATTGGGAAACAATTACTGAAACAGCAAGTCAATATTTTGATCAGTCTTGGACGGCAATTAGTGGATTTTTTAATTCAGGCATCAATAATATTACCCAAACTATTTTAAGTTGGTCGCCAATTAATTTATTCACAAAAGCCTTTGAAGCAGTGTTATCTTGGTTTGGTGTAGATTTACCCAAATCTTTTAATGAATTTGGTTCAAATATGCTCACATCAATGAGTGATGGTATTTTAGAAGCATTTAAAACGGTTCAAAAAGCCATTAGCTCAACCGTTGACTGGATCAAAGAAAAGTTAGGTTTTAGTACTGAAGCAGAAGTACAAATCAACCAAACTAAAACAAAAGCAGAACAAATCAAAGTGGGCGCAAATGATGTTCCTGTAACTGATACTTCGCTTTTACAACAAAAATGGGTGGGCGGTTACGTTGAAAAAATCAACGGATTTGCATCAGGCGGCTACACTGGAAACGGTGGGAAATATCAGCCAGCGGGGATTGTTCACGCAGGGGAATATGTGATCACCAAAGAAGCCACTACACGCCTTGGTTTACCGTTGCTGAATGCGTTAAATTATGGCAAAAATGCCCTACTTGCTACAGGCTTAGGAATGAGTGTTGCCACAGCTGCACCGATCCAAATTGACGACCGACCGCCGTTGCGTTCAACGCAATCACAGCACATCAACCACAGCCCAATGCAAATTACAATTAACGTGAATGCACACGCAGGGCAAGACGAACAACTGATTGCAAAATTAGTCGCTCAAAAAGTTCAGGAAATCCAACAAAGACAACAAGCAAAAATGCGTAGTAGCTTACGAGATCGGGACTAAACACAAAACAAGGGCGAAAGCCCTTTTTTGTTGTATCGATTTTCTAAAAGTGCTAGGATCGTCTAAAATCCATTCAAAGGGGGTTAAAATGATTAAGAAAGAAAAAGGCTATGATGAATTTTTGGCAGAACAAATCCGTTTAGGCGAAGAAGATATTAAGGCTGGGCGTTATTGTACGCTTGACGAAGCAATGCAATCTTGGCAACAAACCATTGAGAAAAAAGCCTTAGAAATGGCGTTGCTCGATGAAGAATTGGAAGATGAGTTGCTTTATGCCTAAAAACATCATTATTTCTAATCGTGCACAGAAAAATATTAATGAAATTTTAGATAGCGTATATCAATATACGCTATTTCCGTCAACGCCGAAAAAATTATTAGAAGAATTTCACCGCACTTTTCAGCTGTTAGGCACTGCGCCTAAAATGGGAAAATTACAGGCTGATGGCAAACGTATGACATTCTGCCGTCATTATCGTATTCTCTATCAAGAACACGATGACCGCATAGAAATTCTCACCGTAATCCATTCACGCCGATTATACCCACAGCCTTAATCAACCAAGAAGCAAGCCTAGGCTTGCTTTTTTGTTAGCCCTATTTTCACACCTTGCAAAACTCGCCCCACGCCAAACAATCCGCCAAAATGCCAATTATTTAACCGCACTTTAGGCTATTTGAATGAGCGCAGAATTAAACCGTCGCATTGATAATCTTATTCGCTTTGGCACGATTGCCGAAGTGGATTATGAAAACCGTCGGGCAAAAGTGTTGTCGGGCGGCATTCGCACCGATTGGCTGCCGTGGTTGGAATTTCGAGCAGGCACTACTCGCTCGTGGTCGCCACCGACGATGAATGAACAATGCGTGATTTTAGCGGTCAGCGGTGAGCTGACAATGGCAGTGATTTTAACAGGCGTATTTACGCTGGAACATAACAACCCTAGCCATTCAGCCGATGAACACGTGATTGAATTTGCCGATGGGGCAAGGTTGGAATATAACCAAGCCACGCACGCTTTAAAAATCTCAGGAATTTCCACCGCACTTATTCAGGCAAGCACCAGTATCACGCTAGATACGCCCTTAGTGAAATGCACGCAAAATGTCGAAGTTGGCGGTTCTATCATCTCAGGCGGTGATCAAGTCGCAGGCGGTATTTCAACAATGAAACACACTCACACAGGCGACAGTGGCGGCACAACAGGGAAACCGTCGTAATGAACAGATTAACAGGGCAAAAAATCACAGTTGAAACCGATCATATTCGGCAATCTGTGGCAGACATTCTCACCACGCAGATCGGCTCTCGAATACAACGCCGAGATTACGGTTCAAATATTCCTAAACTGATTGACCGTCCGATTGATCGCATTTTGCTCTTGCAAATTGCCAGTTGTGCTGTAGTGGCATTAAATAAGTGGGAAAAGCGTTTACAAATCAGCCAATTTAAACCCGAATTCCAACAAGGGAAAATCACGGCAACGCTGGTCGGTCGCCGCACAAATACGCATAAAACTATTCATTACGACAATTTGTTATTAGGTGGAAAATGAAATATAACGTCATTGATTTAAATAATTTGCCATTCCCCAAAGTGATTGACGAATTTGATTTTGAAACCTTGCTAAATAATCGTAAGCAGGCATTTATTAGCCGATTTAATGACGAAAATGACCGCACTTTTTGGGCAGAACGTTTGCAATATGAAAGTGAACCTGTAGTCAAGTTATTAGAAGAAAATGCCTATTTGGAATTGTTGTTGCGTTCGCATATCAACGAAAAAGCGAAAGCGGTGATGTTAGCATTCGCCAGTGGTTCTGATTTGGATAATCTCGGTGCATTATTTGGCGTGGAGCGTTTACTTATTCGTGCAGAAGATTTAAGCCAAAATCCGATTATTGAAGCGGAATATGAAAGCGATGATCGCTTGCGTAATCGCATTCAATTATCGCTAGAAAGTGTTAGCACGGCAGGCAGTCGAGGCAGTTATGAATATCACACGCTCACCGCCTCCCCTTTGGTGAAAGATACGACAATTTCAAGCCCAACGCCAGGTACGGTATTAGTTACATTGCTTTCCAATCAAGAAAAAGGGATTGCCGATCAGGCATTAATCCAAACCGTGCAAACCGCATTAAATAGCGAAACCGTGCGGCCGCTAACCGACACCGTGCAAGTGCAATCCGCCCAAATTGTAGAATATCAAATCAATGCGACGCTTACGTTGTATCCGTCAGTGCTAGAAAGTGTGGTATTCGCCAATGTGAAAAGTGCGGTGGAAAAATTCGTTAAAAAACAACACGCCCTAGGCATTGATATTACCTTATCGGGTGTTTATGCCGCCTTACATCAAGAGGGCGTGCAAAATGTGGTACTCACCTCTCCAACACAAAACATTGCGATCAACGCCCAACAATCCGCCTATTGTACGGATATTCAATTAAATGTAGGCGGTCGAGATGAATAAATCACTACTGCCGATTGGCTCAACGCCCCTTGAGCGGAAATTGTCGCACACCTTTGCGGTGATTTCAGATATTCCCGTGCCCATTAATTTGCTATGGCAAGCAAAGCACTGCCCAGTTGAATTGCTACCGTGGTTAGCGTGGTCTGTTTCAGTGGACGAATGGGACGAAGATTGGGCGGAAGAAGACAAACGCAACGCCATTTTAGACAGCATTCATATTCATAAAATTAAAGGCACGGTGAGCAGTATTCGACGAGTATTAGCCAGTGCAGGTTATGGCGATGTAACGATTTTAGAAAATCTATCTGCCGTGTTTTATAACGAAAAATCAAACTATAACGGCGATTATGTTCACGGCTCGACCGATACACATTGGGCAACCTATCGGGTTTATTTACAACACCCAATTAGCCTTGAACAATCGGCACAAGTTCGCCGATTACTTGCCAACACTGTCCCTGTGCGTTGTCATTTAATCGGCTTACATTTTGAACAAGCAAATAACCTTTATAACCATAAAATCACCTATGACGGTGAGTTTTCTTACGGAGTAGCATAATGGCAACACTAATTGAGCAAGCCGAATGGGCTGATGGCATTTACCAAATCGAAAAAACCGATCCTGTGGTCGGTGGCGTTGACGGCATTTCCAATAAACAAGCCAAACAACTTGCCAACCGCACCGCATTTTTGAAACAACAAACCGAAGATTTAAGCACAAACAAAGCAAATTTAGCTTCCCCTGAATTGACAGGCACACCAACCGCCCCAACGGCGGCACAATCGGTGAATAGCCAGCAAATTGCTACTACAGCGTTTGTGAAAACCGCTATTACGCAAAGCGGTGTTGGTAATAAAGCAGAACAAGACGATTTTATTAGCTTACGTAATTTACTGGTTGGTGTGCCAATTCCCCACCCAATGACCACTGTACCCAGTGGCTGTTTAGCGATGAATGGGCAAACATTTAACAAAAGTACCTATCCTGAGTTAGCTAAAAAATATCCTACAGGCAAATTGCCTGATTTGCGAGGGGAATTTATCCGTGGTTTAGATATGGGGCGGAATGTAGATAGTGGACGAGCATTATTATCTGAACAAAGTGATCTATTTAAATCCCATACCCACAGTTTAAAGCTAGGGATTGTGAACACTCAAGTCAGTGGTTATGCTTCACACATTAATAGAAATCAATTAGGCTGGGGTATTAATGGAACTGATGGGCTAGCCGTAAAAGCAAATGGGGAAGCAACTACATTTGGAACTGGAAACGGGCTAGTCTATAGCTCGGGTGGTAACGAAACTCGCCCACGCAACATCGCATTCCAATACATTTGCTTGGCGGCATAAGCCTAACATAGGAGACGAAAAATGATTAAATTTGATGAACAAGGCTTTGCCCTTGAAAGCGGTGAAATTACCGTTTATCAAACCGATAGCCAAGGTGTTTATCTTGGCAAAACCACCGAATTTGTAAGCACAGGCGGTGGGTTGGCTCAAGGTTCTTATTTAGAGCAACCGCCCAAGATCAAAGAAGGATTTGCCATTGTTCGTGTAGGTAATGGCTGGCAATATCAACCAGATCACCGTGGTGAAAAAGTTTATTCAACGGTCGATAAAACCGAATTAGCGATCACAGAACTTGGTGAAATTCCCGAAAACTACACCGCACTTGCGCCCACTTGCACACATTGCGAATGGAGCGGTTCTGCGTGGGTACTAACGGCAGAAAAACAAGCCGAAATCAAAGCTCAACAACAAGAAGAAATGCGCACTAAAATCAACGCAAAGCGTGATGAAGTTTGCTTTGGCGGTGTATTTGTTGCAAGCCTAAATAAATGGTTTGATAGCGATGAAACGTCTTTCGTCAAAATGATTGGGGCAAAAGCGGTGATGGACGACGATTTTTCAGCGGAAAAAGAAATCACCCCTGAATTATGGATTTGTGCGGATAATTCCGTTACCCATTTAAACCGTGATGATTTTGCTTTGATTATCCGCACAATCAAAGAAAATGTTTCCGCTATGCACGCCTTGGCGGTTCAGCATAAAATGCAAATGGAAACTGTCGAAAATCCGCTTGATTATGATTATTCACAAGGCTGGGCGAAAACCTATAATGACTATGTAACGGAGCAAGAGCTATGACATTCAAAACGTGGTGCAAGCAAATTTTAATCGCTATTGACCAACTGGCGAACGCTTTTGCCTTTGGTTATGCCGATGAAACCATTTCAAGCCGTTGTTATCGTAATTTCGTGCTAGAACAAGACAAGCGGTTACGCTGGCGATTAATGTTTCATTTCGTTAATGGCTTATTTTTCGACCGTGAACACTGCAAAACCGCTTATGAAAGCGAAATAGAACGCAAGCAATATCCTGCTCATTTTAGAAAATAGGCAAATTTTAGACCGCACTTTTCGTCATTGACAAAAGTGCGGTGCATTGTTAGCCACTTTTTCACAATTCCAACCTGTCGCAAATTTCAACCATTCACCACACAATAGCCCTATCTTTTCCAACCGAAACCATAGGGCTAAATTATGTCTGATGAATTTTTGCACGGCGTCCGTGTTACGGAAATCACCGAAACACTACGAACCTTAACCGTATCTTCAACAGCGGTGATTGGCTTAGTTGCAACTGCACCTGATGCCGATGAAACCGTCTTCCCACTCAATAAACCGACCTTACTCACAGGCATTACCGCCAGTGTCATTGCCAAAGCAGGCAAGCAAGGCACGCTTTCTCGTGCACTGGACGGTATTTTAGACATCACCAACACAAAAGTGATTGTGGTGCGTGTGGAAGAAAATACCGATGAAGAAACAATGAAAAGCAATGTGATTGGCGGTGTTGATACCGACACTGGCGAATACACAGGCTTGAAAGCCTTTTTAGTGGCGCAAGCCGTTACTGGCGTAAAACCACGCATTTTTATTGTACCGAAATACGATAGCCAAGACGTTACCACGGAATTATTGACGGTAGCTAAAAAGCTCAACGGCTTTGTTTATGCCTCTTGTTATGGTTGCAAAACCAAAGATCAAGTGGTCGCCTATCGTCGCCAATTCTCGCAACGTGAATTAATGTTAATTTTTGGTGATTTCCTTTCGTTCAATCCTAACACCAAACAAACTGAAATTGATTATGCGGTTACTCGTGCAGCAGCAATGCGTGCTTATCAAGATCAGGTGCAAGGCTGGCACACTGCTATTTCTAATAAAGACATCACAGGCGTAACAGGCGTTACTCAACCGCTTTCATTCGACATTAACGACGGTGCAACCGATGTGAACTATTTGAATGAACAAGGTGTAACCTGTTGTATTAATTACAACGGCTACAAATTCTGGGGTGTACGCACCTGTTCCACCGACAAAACATTCTTATATGAAAACCAAACTCGCACCGCACAAGTGTTAAAAGACACTATCGCACAATCGTTCGACTGGGCAATGGATAAAAATATTTCCGTTACTTTAGTTAAAGATATGGTGGAAGCGATTAATGCCAAATGGCGTTATTGGACGAACGAGGGCAAATTGGTTGGCGGTAAAGCCTTTGTGAAAAAAGAATTTAACACCGCAGAAACCTTAAAAGATGCGAAATTATTAATCGGCTATGATTATTGTGCCGCACCATTGTTAGAACAACTGGAATTTAACCAATATGTCAGCGATGAATATTTAGTACAGCTTGCCGATGAAATCACCAAAGTAGGGGCATAAAAATGGGATTACCTCGTAAATTAAAATTAATGAATGTGTTCGGTGATGGTAACAGCTATCACGGACAAATCAACGAACTAGAACAACCTAAATTAGCACTCAAACTCGAAGAATATCGCTCAGGCAGTATGATTGGCGCAGTCAAGGTTAATCTCGGTTTAGAAACCTTAGAAACCACCCTAAAAATGGGCGGTTATATGGTGGAATTTCTGAAATTATTCGGTTCAAACATTGACGGCGTACCACTGCGTTTTATGGGGGCTTATGAACAAGATGATAGCGGCGAAGTAACTAGCATTGAAATTGTAATGCGTGGACGTTTTGGCGAAATTGATGCAGGTTCTTCCAAAGTAGGCGACGACACCGAACACAGTTTCACTGTGCCACTCACCTATTATAAGGTTATTGAAAATGGGGCTGATGTAATCGAAATTGATATGATTAACAGCATTTTCATTGTAGATGGCAAAGACCGTTTAAGTGAACACCGTGCCGCTATTGGCTTGAAATAATTGATTTATTGGGCGTAAGCATACGCCCTATTCTTTCACTTTTGACAGGAAAAACACAATGAAAAAAACACGACAAAATTCAACCGCAGTTTCGTTATCGTTACCCATTATGCGAGGCGAAAAAGCCATTAATGAAATTCAAGTGATTAAGCCTACAGTTCCCGCATTAAAAGGGCTGAAATTACTTGATTTATTACAATCTGATGTAAATGCCTTAATGCTTTTATTGCCACGTGTTACCCAACCGATGTTGCATAAAAATGATTTTGAAACAATGGCGGTAAGCGATTTCACCGAATTAACTACGGCGGTAATCGGTTTTTTAACGCCGACATCAGCGCAAGCGGAAACGACGGAAGCGGACGAATAACGCCGATTAAAATTGCCGATTGTGTCGAAAATGCCATTGCTGACATTGCAATGGTATTCCACTGGCGACCTGATGATTTCAACGAAATGAGCTTGCAAGAATTAGCGGAATGGCGAGAACGAGCCCGAGAACGCTATGAAACGCAAGAAAGCTAACAAGCAACAAAAGTGCGGTTATTTTCACCGCACTTTTTACCAATGGGACGCATTATGTTACAAAATTTCGCCCTTGCCATTCTTGGTGTATTTCCATTTTGCCAACGCACAATCCCCTATCAATCAATGAGCCGTGATACCAGTTGGCGACACCCGACCAATAGCGTTATCGGGGCAATGCCTAAAACACAATTTACCGGCAAAGATAACGACAGCATCACCCTTTCTTGTCGGCTTATTCCTGAAATTACAGGGGGAAATCTAAGCGTTGCTGCTCTCCGCTTGATGGCAGATAGTGGCGGTGCATTTCCCTTAATTGAAGGGGCGAGTTTTATGTTATTAGGCTTTTATGTGATTGAGAATATTCACGAAGAAAACAGTGAATTTTTTGCCGACGGCGCAGCCCGAGCGATTGAGTTTTCAATGCAATTAAAACGCACAGATGATCCGTCGCTCATTAATGTTGCAAGCCAATTAATGGGGAATATTTAATGCTTGACCAGTTTTTAATGCACAATCACCGCACCGCACAATTTAACGTGCGGATTATCACCAAAGACAAGCAAGAAAAAGACATCACCCAAATTGTCAATGACCGCCTAATCAGCCTATCTATTGCCGACAATCGGGGCTTTGAAGCAGATATGTTGGAATTAGAGTTAAGCGATCACGACGGACAATTAGCCCTACCGCCACGCAATGCGATTATTCAAGTTGCGATTGGCTGGGCTGGTTTACCCTTAATTAACAAAGGGCGTTATTTGGTTGATGAAGTAAGTTTTAGCGGTGCGCCCGATAAAGTGAATATTCGAGCAAGAAGTGCCGATTTAAAAGGCTCATTAAGTGAAAAGAAAGAACGTTCTTTCCACCAAATTAAACTCACTGCCCTTGTGGAAAAAATTGCGAAAGAAAATCAATTAAAAGCGATGATTGCCGAACAATTTCACGCCACACAAATTAAGCATATCGACCAAACGAGCGAAAGTGATATTAATCTACTGACCCGACTAGCCGAACAGCACGATGCCATTGCCACAGTGAAAAACGGCACATTATTATTTATGCCCACTGGGAAAGGTAAAACCGCCAAAGGGCAAAACATTCCGCCGCTTGAAATCACCCGCCAGCTGGGCGACAATTATCAATTCAGCATTGCAGAAAGCGATAACTACAAATCCGTGCGGGCTTATTGGCACAATACCGACACAGGTAAACGTGGCGAAATCATCATTGATGAAAATTCTAAAATCACTAAAAAAGCCAAAATGACCAAAGGGCGAAAGCTCAAAAATGGCACAGTGAAAGGGCAACGTTTAAGCAAAAGAAAATACAACGTACTTGAACAACAAGAACCGATTACCAGCGATAGTGATCAGATCAAAACGCTACGCCACACCTACGCCAGTGAACAATCGGCAATTACAGGGGCAAAATCTGCCTTTGATAAACTCAAGCGAGGCGTTGCCACCTTTTCGCTTAGTCTTGCCTTTGGCGAACCTGAACTAATGCCCGAAATGCCTTTAGTGTTAAGCGGCTTTAAAGAAATGATCGACGGCTCGGACTGGATTATCAGCAAAGTAACGCACAACATTAACGACAGCGGATTTACCACGCAAGTTGAGTGTGAGTTACAGGTTGAGAGTGATGTGGAAGTGAAGAAGAAATAGGGGGCTTATATGAATGAACAAATTACTATTTCAGCAATGGTATTTCATACAACAGGATTATTTGCTGAAGCCAAGACCGACCATAAAGAATTTATTGCCAATCTAGGCTTCGGCTATGGATTATTCAAACTGGTATCACAAAGTGATGACGGTATGAATACATTTAAATTAGAGAGAATTATAAGACCTGAGCAAGTAGAACAGGCACTGCAAATGAGACCATCGACCCAATCAATATTTGTTTTATACTCTCGACAGGCAGCTCTTTTAGCTGAGCAAGCAATTTTTGCTTATCGGTCGGGTTTAGCGAAGATTGATTGATAGCATTGACTAATAATTCTAACGTGTCAGGCGACAATCTCACCGTTGTTACGTTTAGAATTTGAGATAATCCACCGTCATTTGTGATGAAATCTATTCCCTTGGCGGTGATTTTATAGCTATCTGATTTTGGCTCAATTAAATTATGCTCAGCCAAATAAGCTAAATTATCACGTAAATGTTTCATCACAGTAAGATCTACACTATCTCGCAATGCTAACATCTGCACATCAAAATCGTCAGCTGGGATAGGCTGATTTTCTATGCACGCAAAATAAATCAATTTCGGTGTGACAAATAATGAATATTGCTCTTTTAAACAATGTAATACTTTATTTTGCAACACTCTGTCTATTTCCATTTTTTCCCCTTACGCTGGAATATTCCAATTTTTGTGGAATATTCCAAAATTTATTTACGGTGCTGACGAACAAATTCACACAAGGCGGCAACGGCTTTGGGGCGAGTTTCGCCAAATTCTGCCAAAATTGCCACAAATTCATCGCTGATTTCAGCAGGCAAACGTAATGAGATTGGCTTAATTTTCCCTTCGGCTACCATTCTTTTGTTATATTCTGCAGCGTGTTTAGCCCGTAATTTTTTACTGTGTTCTGTATTAGAATTTGCCATTTTTCCTTTCCTTATTGATTTTTTTTTAATAATTGTTTAGTATTTAGGAACTGCCTAGCGGTAATTGCAGTTACCGCTAGGACTTGGCTTTAATTAGTAAGCGTTAAAACTCACTAAAATTAAAGCAACTAGGATTAACACTTTAATCATCATAATCCAGTTCCTTATTGCGACCCCACTCTGAACAGCGTGGGGTTTGCTGTATCTAGCCCCCTGCTAGACGTTTTTATTATACCTTATTCAATAATAAACGCAAGCGTTTTAAGCAAAAATTTTGCAAATAAAAAAGGAAATTTCCCTTTTATTTGTGGAAATTTCCCTTAATTATTGCTCTAGTTCAAGCAATGACTAGAAATGATGTTATTCTTTAGTTTTTGTTACTTCATCAATATCAAATGGCGAACTTAAAACATATACAGGACCGATTTTTTCATAACGCCATAAAGCATCAGCCGAAGCGTTAGATAATTTAATATTCACCGCCTTACCTTTATCTAACTTAATTAAATTTAACGTTGTTGGGGCATTGTCAACATAAGCCGAATACACAGTAAATTGATGTGATGTTTCAGTATCATTTTTGACGTTTAACAAAATATTAAATTCCAAGTTCGAGATATATTCTCTCTTGACAAAATCACGAATATTTTTCGCTAATTTGTCCGTTGTTTTCACATTTAACTGACGGCTCTTATAGCTATAAATGTTAATATCATTTTCCAATTTAGTATCATCATCTACTTTACCGATACCAATTGGAATTTCAAAACTGGCGAATGAATTCATCTTTTTAGAAAAACATTCTTTATATTTTGCATTCGCAAAAACACTCGGTATTTTTTCTTGAATACCGATTAACGAATCTGATGGCTTGCGGCTATCTTCGCGGCTATTACAGCTGGCAATCTCCACATTTAATAGCGCCATTTCCGTTTTAATAGGTTCATTCAATAATGTATTTAACGAAACGTCTTTTTCCACTTCGGTTTTACAAGCAGTCAATGCCAATGCGCAGCAACTTAAAGCTAATAATTTTCTCATTATAAATCCCTCTTGGTTTAAGTTAATCTCCCAACCGCTCAGCACGGCTAGGGCGTTAGTTACAAATCTTTTGGATTAATCGCTACAACGCTAATGAATTTACCGATAATTTCGGCGGTGTCGAATTGATCGGCAGTGATTTCAAAAGGGCGGTAGTTGGTATTGTCCGAGCTGGCTAATAATGTGCCATTGGGGAGCATTTGCAGTCGCTTGATAAATGTATGCCCATTGAGCTTAAATATATAAACGCCGTCGGTAGTGAAATAGTTTACTGTCGTGTCGATAAAGACTAAATCTCGTGGGCTGATTGTCGGCATCATACTGTCTGTTGGCACTTTGATAATGCTCACGCCTTTAGCAGACTTACGCCCTAAAATTTGGTTTACCCCCACATCAGAAAACCAAATCGATTGAATAATTTCGGGATAATCAGTATTAACAAAGCCGTCGTGATTGGCTGCCGCTTGTGCGTCGAGAATATCGATACGGTGCGTATGCTCATCATCAGGTTCAGCTTGCACAACCGTCATTCCGATTGTTGAATTGCCATTGCCTGTTTTTAACCATTCAACATTCACATTAAGTGCGGTGGCAATTTCGTAAATTTTTTTAGGTTCAAGAGTTTCGCCACGAATAATTTTACCCACAGAAGCCTGAGTAACACCTATCATTTTAGCAAGTGCATTCTGGCTTACACCCTGAGTATCTAATAAGTATCTTAATCTTTGAGCTAGAGTATCCATAACGCCCCCCTAAAGTATCAATTTTCTAACAATATAAAACTAAAGTTTCTTTAAATCAACAATCTTAAAGTATCAATCATTAAAACTTTTTAATAATAATTGATACTTTAAGACTTGATTTAAAGAAACTTTTGTTTTATATTGTCTGAAAATCAAGTAGGAGAGCAACTTTGAACAAGGTTATTCAAAAAGGCATTGAGATCTGCGGTTCACAACTAGAACTAGCAAAAGCCTGTGATGTTAGCCATACCGCAGTGAGAAAATGGCTAAACGGTGGTGAATATTCTGCTAAATATGCTTGGCGTATTGAGAAAGCCACAAAAGGACAGGTAACAACTAACGAACTTTGTCAGGCGTTAGATGAGATTAGTGGGAATTAAAGGGGGAGCGTATGTATCGCTTAAACAAAAAGAATTTTGCTAGTGAATTGGCAAGCGTTAAAAATTTAGACTGGAATGAGCCGTCTTTGTGGCTTGAACCAATGAAAGCAAGAACTGAAGCCTTAGATTTAATCGGCGATTTGCTTATTCTTGCTGAACAAAAGGGCATTGAAATCGCTAAAGCGGCGTACAGAGTGGAATACTTACGTTGCCATTGTATGTTAAGTCGTGCACAAATTAAAACCTTTCAAGCCCAGTTAGACGAACAGCAAGAATGTTGGCAAGAAAGTATTGCTAAATACAATCAGATTTTAGCTAGTCTTTCTGATCGTCCACTTGATACAAGCGGTCAAGATACTTCGGTGGCATTAGCGGATAATACGACTGTTTCAAATATTGCTCAATGTCATCACATAATTTCCAATGATGACAAACAATCGTGCGGTACACAAAACCCCGAAATTCAATGCCAATCTTGTAAACACGCTCTTCTATCGGCTGATATTGTTCAGGATTAAGGCTATTTAAAAATGCGACAAGTTCCGTGTCGTTAGATGGAATAGACGGTTGATTTAAGTAAGTTTTCATAGATGAACTCCTTTGTGCAATCGGGGTTTTGAGTATAACAAAAAATAGGTGAGTTAATGCAAGTTGATATTCGTTGTGCGAAGTGTGGTTCTAAAAATTTAGTGGTGCGAACGTCTGACCGTATGACGATGCACTCGACCAGTTCGATTGTGTATTGTAATTCGTGCCACGCTTGCAAGATGCAGGTGATGTCGGAGATTGTGCAAGTCGAAATTGCCAGTTATGAACAATCCGATGCGGTGATGCGGTTGAATAAGCCTTTAGATGAAACCGACCCAAATCAAATTGAAATGCCGATGAATTAGCGTTCTGCTTATTCGTTAATGACTGTTTAAACATTCACGGCTGAATTTAAAAAATTCAATCGTGGGATTTTTGCACCCTTTTTTTAGGGATTTGATGAAAAAAACAACTTAAGAGAGTGGATAAATGAACATACGAAAACAAATTGAACGACGTGCGAATTATCGTCAATGGTCAGAGCGTGCCGCCCAATGTGAACGACAAGGCGACTATAAAACAGCGGCGGAATGTTGGCAAAAAGCGGAGCGTTTCGCCGAAAAAGGCAATGTGGATTGGGCGGCTAAACGCGTTGAATATTGCCAGTGGCAAGTTGCCCCGAAGCGTATTTACCGATTTGATTAAACAGGAGCAAAGCAATGATTAAAACAAAACATAACAAAAATACACCGCACTTTAACAAACAACGCATTGATTTGTGGCAGTTGAAAAAGGACGTTGAAAATCAGGCGAAAGCTGATGCGTATTTATTACGGCGGATTGATCAGTTAGAGAACTTGTTTGATGTGCTTGATGAAGAAGTGATGGATCTACGTAACAACGTGATGACACAAAAAACGCCTTGCTGGGGGCGGTTGTTCGGTTGGTTTAAATAAGGGGGTTGGCAATGGGTGAAGAGATTGAAATGCCGTATTGGCAACGTTGCTGCTGCAATGCACGCTTGGCGATTACAGGAAGTTTTTATCGGTTGGAAAATGCCTACAACAAATTGCCCCTTGAAGACAAAGAATTATGGTGTGTTGCGTCTGGCATTGCAGCATTTGATGAAAACGGCAGAACAAGGGCGTGGAATGAATTAAGTGAAGAAGAACGACTGAAATTAAAGGCTTTTTTAAAGCGAATGAGTGGTTTTTTAGGCAGATTGCCGAAAGGGCTAAAAGGTAGAGAATTTTATCAGGTAACAAAAAATGAACGTAATTAATAAATTAAATGCCGAGGGTATGCTTTGGGTGATGAGAGAAAAAGAACGCTTATTAATGAAAAAAATGCGTTTGGCACGAGATGTAGAAGCGATGACCGCTGATGTGGTGCGCTTACAAAAAGCGGGGCAAGTGAGTTTAGCCAATAAGGCTTTTGAACGATTAATTGATTTTTTAGAAGATGAATTTATGCCAACCGCACGTGCGGTTAGAACCGCTAATTACTTATTACAAGAGGGTAAATTATGGCACTAACATTATTTTCAATTAGCTTTTTCGGGCTGTTAATTTGGGGGATTGTATCGCTTTTGGCGGCGTTGGCACGTTGGGGTGATGAAGAATGATGATTAGCACGAAAAGCGGTTCGGTTTATCAATTAGTCCGTTTAGAAAATCGCAGTTTCCAGTTAAGAATTGGCGATGAAGATCGAGATTGCTGGGTAAACGTCGGCAAAACGCACCGCACTTTTATGGAAGCGTTAGACGAATTATTAGGCTGTGAACTTGAAGCCGAAGAAATAGAAAGCCTTGATGCGTTGAAATGGGCGGTTAAGGAGATTACTAACCAAGTGCAAGACTGGTTTCAACAACATAATGATTATTTAGCAACATTGTAATAGGTGGCGGTGATGAGCTGGGAAGATGAACGTGATGAAAATGAGCGATTAAAGGCAGAGCGTGGAATGCTCCGTCAAGTGTCGCCATTGGTCGGTGAGGGTGGAAAATTCCGCCCTGTGCCACCGTCTGCACGTACTGAAAGCCAGTTAGAACTGTGGGAACTTGCCCCTGAAAGTTTTGACTTTGTCGAGAAATGGCTCAATTTGTTGCCACGAGCCCGTCAACGTGAACACTTTCGCAAATTGCATTTAACCAAATTTAAAGAAGCCGAACACCGCCCATTACGCACGGCGAATGTGTGGTTGCGTGAGCTGTTGGGCGTGCGGTTGAAAAAAGTGTTTTCGCAATACAAAGTCGATGTGTCTTGGTTGTTGAGTTTTGAGAAAGGTGTGCCTGATTTCCCTGATTTTATAGCAGAAATGCAATTCTCAACAAAAACAGACCGCACTTTTGCCAATGAACTCAGCCCTAAGCAAGAAAAAGCCGACATTGAATGGCAATCGTTGACCACCAAATTTAACCAACACGTTCACCGTGAAATGGCAAAAGGTAGCGTGCCATTTTATTTATTATCTTCGAATAAATTAGCGGAAATTGCCTATCAATTAGCGATGACCTTTGCCAAAGCACAACGTGAATTTGCTGATGAGCAATTAGCCAAAGAAAAGGCATTCAGCACAGAAGAAATCAATGAATTGATGTTGCAGATATATGCCACCGCAGGCTGTGCGGCGGAGGCTATCGGCTTTCCGTTAAAAAATTGGGAAACCTTTCAACGCCGTAAAAAACTGAAAGCAGAAACCGTGGACGTTACGCTAATGCGAATTTGCGACGAGCGTTATTGGTTAAAGCAAATGCGTCATAAACAAAAACAGATGATTGAGCATATTGCGATTGCGTGCGGTGAAGTGCGTAAGCATTACAGCAGTTATATTTCTAAAAATGCGTTGATTGATTGGAATGTTCAGCAGAAGAAAAATTATGACTTTTTGAAATCAATGATTATTGAAAATGTGGACAACCCCGAAGAACAACAAGATTTGTTAGATATGGTATTTAAATCTGACACTAACCCTGTGAATAGACGTCATTTAATGATGACAATGTTAAACGGTGTGGAAGCGTGGGCGGAAGATCAGGGCGATGTGCCGTTATTTTTAACCTTGACTGCGCCTAGTCGTTATCACGCTACGTTATTTAATGGCTTGGACAATCCTAAATGGAATGGGGCGAGCCCGAATAAAACACATAAATATTTAAATTCGGTGTGGGTGAAAACTCGTGCGTTATTGGCAAAACGTGGTATTCGTTTTTATGGAATGCGTGTTGCCGAGCCACATCACGATGCTACGCCACACTGGCATTTATTGATGTTTGTGAAGCCTGAGCAGAAAGAAGAAGTGATCACCTTATTTCGCAATAAGGCATTAGAAGAAGACGGCAATGAACGTGGGGCGAAAGAACACCGTTTTTTAGTGGAAGAAATCGACCCTGAAAAGGGTTCTGCCACGGCTTATATTGCGAAATATATTGCTAAAAATGTAGACGGTTTCGCTAAAGATGATGAACGTTCAGATGAAGACCCCGAATTATTGTTAAAAGATAATGCGAAACGAGCGAGAGCGTGGGCGAGCCTTTGGCATATTCGCCAGTTTCAATTTTACGGTGTGCCAAGCGTTGGCGTTTGGCGTGAGTTACGTCGATTAACGGCAGGAGATATTAGCGATGAAGAATTAGAAGAAATGCGTTTAGTGGCAGATGTAGGTTGTTTTGCATCTTACATTAAACGACAAGGCGGCACGATGACGAAACGTGCCGATCAGGCGGTGCGATTGCACTATTGCCAAACAGAGCCGAATAAATTCGGTGAAACCCGTCAAAAAATTGACGGTGTGCGTTTAAGCCGTTGCTTGGATTGGGTGAAAACTCGATTAAAACAATGGATTTTAAAACGCAAAGTGAACGTGGTTGCGGAGCTTGATACAAGGGAGCAAAGCGACCCTAATATGGGCGGATTTTCCGCCCCTAGGACTTGTGTCAGTAACTGTAACCCTGAGAAAGTGAATGACACCGTTGAATTTATGCGCATTCACCGTAACGAGGTTGAAATTTTACGTGAATTTTTACTTGCACGGCAAATTTCGTCCCGTTGGATTACTGATTATCGTCTTTGTCGCTTAATTAAGGGCGAAAAAGTCGATATTTATGCGGGTATGTCGCTTTCGTGGAATGGGCGTGAGTTGGAAATGATTTAGGTAGGTACTTTATGTTATTTGTGTTAATGATTTTTTTGATGCTATGTGCGCTAACATTTTTCTGCCTTTGGGTGAGCTTTTTATTATTTGACCATTCGCCTGTGTGGTCGTGGCGATTTTATCGAGCTTTTGTGCTGTTTGGTTTGGCATATTGTGCGAGTTTTATTGCGGTGTTAGTGAGTGTTAGAGTTGTGGCGTTGGGGGATTAGCTATGAATGAACTTGAAAATGGTGAAAAAGCATTATCAATTAGTGATGTGGCTAATTTATTGCAGTTGAGTTATGCCACTGTTTATGCAAATCGCTTTAGGTGGGGATTTTTTAAAATGAAAGGTGGCGGAGTTTGGCGAATATTCCGTGAAGATCTTGACCGTAATATAGAAAAACAAAATAATATAGGCTATCTATACACGCAGGTCGGCGATAGCTTTAAGGAGGATATAAAATGCCGATCAGAAAAAACAAATTCGGTGTCTGGCAAATTGACTTTTGCACCCCAAACGGAGAGCGAATTCGACTCTCTAGTAAAACGACTGACAAAAAATTAGCTCAAGAGCTGCACGATAAGTTAAAGCACGATGCTTGGCAGATAGCACAGTTAAATAAAAAGCCTGAGCGTACTGTGGAAGAAGCGTTAATCCGTTTTTTGCAAGAGGCTGAACATCAAAAAGATGTTGAAAGTAAGGTATGGCACGCTAAATATTGGCGTAGTGTGATTGGGAATAAAACTCTCAACACACTTACTAGCGACGATATTTATAATAATATGCCTACACATTCAAAATCGGGGCGCAAGTTATCGCCATCTACGCAAAATCGCTATCGCACATCAATTATGCGTGCACTAAATTTAGCGAAGCAAGCGGGGTGGGTGGATAGTATTCCTTATATCGAACGCAACAAAGAACCCAAAAAGCGTGTGCGTTGGATAACAAGAGAAGAGGCAAACCGTCTAATTGATTGTTTGAACTTGGACTGGTTAAAAGAAGTTTGTTTATTTGCTTTAATGACTGGAGCAAGAATGACTGAAATTTTGACGATGACTTGGGATAAAGTCGATTTTGATCGCAAGTTGGCGATTGTCACTGGCGATATTGCCAAATCAGGCCGCCCTCGTGCCTTGCCATTAGGCGAAGAAGCAATGTTATTCTTGCAAGAAAAAATGGCAAAGCGTATTTCAGCTTATGTTTTCCACCGAGGAAAAGGCAAGCTAATTAGCGATATTGACCGAGAAGATTTTAAACGTGCTTTAACTCGTGCGGGCATTACAGATTTCCGCTTTCACGATTTACGCCATACTTGGGCAAGTTGGCACGTCCAAAATGGCACACCATTATTAGTATTGAAAGAATTAGGCGGTTGGGAAACTATTGAGATGGTACAAAAGTACGCTCACTTAAATGCAAATCATCTTTTGACTTACGCAAACCAAGTCAAATTTTCGTCAAACGCAGTCTTAGATACATCAAAAATGGTGGCAGAAAATGATAGTCAGGAAGAAATCGCAGAAAATAAAAAAGCCGTAAGCTATTGATTTTACAAGGTTACTAGCTAACGACTTTCTAAGAAAGTGGCGGAGGAAGTGAGATTCGAACTCACGGAGGGCGTAAACCCTCGCCGGTTTTCAAGACCGGTGCCTTCAACCACTCGACCATTCCTCCGTGATTTAAGCGTGGTGAATAATACGGATTTTATGTTTTTCTGTCAAGTGCGAAAGTGAAAATCTTGTTTATTTGCTTTTTTTTAAAACAATTTAATTTTGCACCGCACTTTTTATGTAATAAAAAAGCACCCAAATGGGTGCTTTAGTAAATCAATTTGACTTAAAATTAGCGACGTAAACCTAAACGTGCGATTGTGTCTTGGTATTTCGCTAAGTCTGTACGTTTTAAGTAGTCTAATAATTTACGACGACGTGAAACCATACGTAATAAACCGCGGCGACCGTGGTGGTCTTTTTTATGTGCAGCAAAGTGGCCTTGTAAGTGGTTGATTTGTGCAGTTAATAATGCGATTTGAACTTCTGATGAACCAGTGTCTTTTGCATCACGACCGAATTCAGCAACGATCGCTGCTTTTTTTTCTACGCTTAGAGACATTTTTTACTCCTAAAGAGATGTTAATAATACATCGTTCGCCGATCTCTAATTCAGCGACGACAGGAGTGGCTATTCTAACCAAAATCTCGAAAAAAGCAACTAATTAATAGCCTGCTTCGTGCATATTTGGTAAAAATTGCGCTTGTTGAATGCGGTGAATTTGGGTTTCGATTTCGCCATTTTCCAATAGGCTTACTTCACGCCAAGCAGGTTGCAAATCATCTAATGTGAAAGCATTATGATCTGGCTTAAATTGCACGCTCGTAGATGGTGTGCACATTAAGCGGTAACCATTCCATTCCGCATCAACTTGTTGATGAATATGTCCGTGTAAAATGCCTCGAACATTTTCGTATTTAGCCAAAATTTGAGCCAGTTCATTCGCATTGCGCAAATTATGCTGATCTAACCAAGCTGAATTGGTTGAAAGCAAATGATGATGCAAGACGATTAAAGAATAACGCTCTTGATATTCTTGCAGTTTTTCATCAAGCCATTCAAGTTGATATTGGCTTAATTCACCGTGTGGCACGCCTGAAACTTGGCTATCTAGCAAGACGATTTGCCATTTTTCACCTAATAAAAGATGTTTATCCGAGCGCACGGTTTGTTGATTTTCATTAAATACCTTGACCATATTAGGTTGAAAATCGTGATTACCGGGAATCCAATAAACAGGTTTTTGCAATGGTTTGATGAGCTGACAAAAGCGTTGATACCCCTCTTCGCTACCATCTTGTACAAGGTCGCCAGTGGCAAGGACAAATTGATAATTTGTGCCTGAACGTTGAATTTCAGTTAAAACTTGTTGGAAACTTGCCTGTGTATTAATGCCCAATAATTCGCCTATTGGTTCTTTAAATAAATGAGGATCAGTGATTTGAATAAAACGAATATGATCATCTTTTTGATTATCACATACTGTCATCACCACGCCTCCTTTCCGTTAAATTTGTCATACTTATAGCCACTTTTGTTGTAAATCTGCATAATGCAGTTGCAACCATTGTAGCCCCATTACAGCAATTCCATTATCAATTAAGCCTTGTTCCATTAACTGGTAAGCTTGTTCACGAGAAAGTACGTGGACTTTAATGTCTTCATTTTCCGTGGCAAGCCCGTGCAAACCTGTTGCTTTGCTGCTATCTACTTTTCCTGCAAATAAATGAATGCGTTCTAATACGCCACCTGGGCTATCCCACACGCTTAATGCGTGCTCTAAATGGCTAACTTCAATGCCAGCTTCTTCTTGGCTTTCTCGCAACGCCACACTTTCGGGTGTTTCGCCGCTTTCCACCATTCCAGCGATAAGCTCTAATAACCAAGGTGAATTAGGCAATGTAGGATCGTATGCGCCAATGCGCACTTGCTCCACCATCACCACTTCATCACGCTTTGGATCATAGGCAATTACCGCCGAAGCTGCGCCTTTGACTAATAATTCTCGGGTTACGATGTCGCTCATTCCGCCAGCAAATAATTTGTGGCGAAAGCGAATTTTTTTCAGCTTAAAGAAACCGTCATAAACTAACGTTTCATCAATAATTTCAATATCCTTTTGAGTAAAGGATTGCATTTTAGGCATAATACTGCTTCCTAATCATTTATACTGCAAGGCATAAGCATACTAAAAAAATAAAGCAAAGTTTCAAATTTTTCTTAAGAATTTGAACTTGGTCACAAAAAATAATTTATTTTGTGGGATTTACTACGTAATCGAGGCAATTTTTGAACTGAGTTGCGCACAGTTGCTGATCCTGCCACGCAAAACATTGAAGCTGATCTAGGCTTTGTTGCGCACCAAAAATCGCTAAATAAAAAGGCAATTCTGCGCTAAATATTAATCGACCTTGTGGGCAATGCTGAGAATATAATTGATGCTGTAAAGGGAAATGTTGCACTTCTGACAATTTGGCGATACCTACACCTTGCGATTTCAGCAAGGCTTCTCGCCCGCACCAAATTTGGTAAAACGCCGCTTCTTCATTGGCTTGCTGTGAGAACCATTGTTGCTCTTGCGCTGCGCCAAAGTGTGCTAAAAGTGCGGTGTAATTTCGGGCCTTTTTGACAAATTCGATGTCAATTCCCACCGCACTTTTTTCATTTTGGCTCACATTTAACACCACTGCCACCCAATCGCCTGAATGGCTAATATTAAAATCAATATTTTCCGCAGGGAAATAAGGTCGCCCTGTTGTCGTACGCTGGATATCAGCCAAAAGTGCGGTGTTAATTTTCGCTTTTTTGCAGAGTTGCCATAATAAAAAATGTGCCAAGCGACGGCATTGTTGACGTTGTTTCACCTTGCTATTGCCATCGATAACTTGGCGTAATTTTTCAGGCACAAGAGCTAAAGGCATTTCATCAAACGGAAATGCCTGTTGAATATTTGCCCAAGCGATAAATGTCGTCATCATTGAAATTGCATTTTATTTTCGCTTCCCTAAGCCATCAGAGAAGCGAAAAAGCTTTGTTTAAGCTAATAACGCATTCATTCGCTTCACGAATGCCGCTGGGTTTTCAAGCGTGCCTCGCTCCGAGAACATTGCCTGTTCGAGTAATAATTCCACCCAGTTTGCGAACTCGTTTTCATCGGCAAGATCGGCGACTTTTTTCACTAAAGCGTGTTCAGGATTTAGCTCAAAGGTGTATTTCACTTCAGGCATTGGCTGTCCGCTCATTGCAAAAAGTTTCGCCATTTGCGTGGTCATTTGGTCATTATCCGTGGACACAACCGCTGCCGTGTCGGTTAAGCGATGCGTTAATCGCACATCTTTCACTCGCTCACCTAACAAGGTTTTCACTCGTTCCACAAAAGATTGCAAGGCTTGGTCGCTTTCTTTTTGGCTTTCTTCTTCCTTATCCGCCAAATCGCCCAAATCCAAATCGGCTTTAGTAATTGGCTGTAACGGCTTGCCGTCGAATTCGGTTAAGTAGCTCAATGTCCATTCGTCGATGCGGTCAGAAAGCAATAAAACTTCAATGTCTTTTTTGTTAAATAATTCCAAATGCGGGCTATTTTTCGCCACCACATAGCTGTCTGCGGTGATGTAATAAATTGCTTTTTGCCCCTCTTTCATTCGAGCGATATAATCTTCAAGAGATACATTTTGTTCGCTACTATCGTTTTTATTCGTCGCAAAACGATAAAGCTTAGCAATCTGTTCTTTATTAGCAAAATCTTCGCCCACGCCCTCTTTTAGCACTAAGCCAAATTCTTTCCAAAAGCTAAGATATTGTTCTGGTTCATCTTTTGCTAATTTTTCCAACATTTGCAACGCACGTTTAGTTAAGGCTTTGCGTAAACCAGCGGTGGTTTTGTTATCTTGCAAAATTTCACGAGAAACATTTAACGGCAAATCGTTGCTGTCGAGCAAACCACGCATAAAACGCAAGTAATTTGGCATAAAGACTTGCGCATCGTCCATAATAAACACACGCTGAACGTATAACTTCAAGCCGTGTTTCTGCTCACGATTAAATAAATCCCACGGTGCTTTGGCTGGCACATAAAGCAGACTGGTATATTCTTGATTTCCTTCCACTTTATTGTGTGCCCATAATAATGGAGCAGCGAAATCGTGGCTCAAATGTTTGTAAAATTCTTTATATTCGTCGTCTGAAATTTCACTTTTTGATCTCGTCCAAAGGGCTTGGGCTTTGTTAATTTTTTCCCATTTAACGCCCGTTTCTTTGCCCTCGTCATCAAATTCTTTACTTAAAATTTCTACTGGCAAGCCAATGTGGTCGGAATATTTGCCAATAATTTCACGCAAACGCCATTCGCTGGCAAATTCTTTTTCTTCGCTGCGTAAAAATAACGTAATTTCTGTGCCACGAGTGCTTTTGTTAATGTCTTCAACGCTATATTCGCCCTCGCCTGCCGAAACCCACAATACGCCGTTCTCTGCACTTTCGCCAGCAGCACGGCTACGTACTTCCACTTTATCTGCGACGATAAATGCCGAATAAAAGCCCACACCAAATTGCCCAATAAGCTGGCTATCTTTGGCTTGGTCGCTGCCTAATGCACTTAAAAATTCTTTCGTGCCTGATTTTGCAATCGTGCCCAAGTGATCAATCACTTGTGTGCGGTTCATACCAATGCCATTGTCGCTGATGGTGATTGTGCCTTTGTCGCTATCAAAACTAATGCGTACTTTTAAATCGCCGTCGCCCTCGTAAAGTTCTGAGGCGGAAAGGGCTTTAAAGCGTAATTTATCGGCAGCATCGGACGCATTGGAGATCAATTCACGCAGAAAAATTTCTTTGTTGGAATAAAGTGAATGGATCATTAATTGTAAAAGCTGTTTGACTTCAGACTGAAAGCCACGGGTTTCTTGATTTTTATTCATTTTTTATCCTTACAGATTTATTCAATAATATGGCTATTAAATAGGTTGAAAAAATGAAATTTCAAGATGAGAAACGAAAAATTTGCCAGAAAACAAAAAGTGCGGTGAAATTCACCGCACTTTTTTCGATTTTCGCTAATTAGAAATCGTAACGAACACCTGCTCGCACGCCATATTGATTGACGTTGGTATCTTCAAATTTACCTAAACGGTTATATTCCACGCCACCGTTTAACGCCACATTATTTGCGACTTTGTATTGTGCGCCAACGATAGCACCATAGCCAAATTTGTAAGTGGTGTCATTTTTGAAGTGAGCACTTTGGCTGTTTACTTTGAAACCATTTGTGGCAATACGTGCGCCTACATAAGGTTTCACTTCAGCATCAAGATCAATGTCATACAATGCTGATACGCCGAATCCTGCGATTTTCGCTGAATTGCCGTTGCCTTTAAATTTGCCGTGATGCGTGTAATCTACGGCAACACGCCAATCACCCAAGTCATAACCGCCACTCACACGAGTATCAACTTTGGTTTTATTCATTTCAGAAAATGACGTAAATTTTGTTTTTGAAACGCCTAAATCACCTTGCACATACCAATTTGCACTTGCTGATGTTGCTACTGCTAAACCAGCCACGATGACTGCCAATGTTGTCTTTTTCATATAAAATCCCTCGCTCTAATAAGAAACAGCCCAGTTAGTATAATCCTATCATCTTTATAAATCAGCAAGTTTTTCATTTAAAAATGAGGCTTCATCATAATTTTCTAGCTTTTGCTGACATTTTCGACAAAAATACACCGCACTTTGCTGCAAAATTTTATTATGCCGACGTTGAGTAAGCTGATGCACTTGGCACTGGCAACGGTAAGCATAAGTTTTTCCTTGCACGCTTTGCACATCAAATTGATGGCAAGTATCAGCTGGCAAATGAAAAACATTTTGCATTAAGGCTTGCCATTCTCGCCCGTGAGGCTTCACTCGCCCAAACAGCTGATAAACCAACAAATGCGCTAATTCGTGCGGCACAACTTGCTGAATAAATTCCGTTGAATTTTCAAGCAATAAAGTGCGGTTTAATTTTATCTCGTTTTGTTGCAAATAAGCCACGCCAGCTTTGACGCCACGCAAATCATAATTCACCACAGGCATAGTAAAAGTGCGCTGAAATTGCCGTTCGGCTAACTGTAAACACGCCGACAAACGGCGTTGTACTTGCATTTTTAAATGGCGAAATTCGGTTTGTTGCTGCATAAAATCAAGGCGAATTCCGCCTGCAATATTTAAAGATTAAGTATAATGCATTAAAGGGAAGCCTGTGCGTTCTTCACCTGTAACTGCCATTAAATTAAAAGGAATATTGTTCACATCAAGTGTATCTCGATGATAGCATACAAAATTCATATCTATTCTTGGTCCATCATCGATATTTTCTTGCTGAAAGAAATTATTTGGTTGATAACGATCAGAATTATACCAATAGCACACATAATCCAGCGTTTCTAAATAGGCTTTAGTTTGCATAAAGCTCTCAAAATGCACTTCAATAAAAATGACTGGCTTATGCTTGGCTAACAAATTTTTCGCCCCAGCCAACACATTCAAATCAAAGCCCTCGGCATCAATTTTCAGTAATTTTATTGACGATAATTTTTGAATTTCTGAATGTTCATCAAGCGTAATTAAGCTAATATTTTCCTTGGTAACCTTGCCATCAAATTGGCCTTCAGTGCTAAAACCTTTATCAATCGAAAAACTGCCATAATTCCACGGTGTTTTGTAATCAGAGCTTTCAATTTCAACCTGTTGACTTTCATTGCTCACGCCTTGATGATAAGCATATACATTGGTTAAATCGTTCAGCGCAAGATTACAACATAAGCGCTGGAAAATAATGCGTTGCGGTTCAAAACAGAATAATTTACCTGCAGAAATGGTCTTTGCAATCGGCACAGCGTGCATACCAATGTTTGAGCCAACTTCAATCACATTATCGTTTTCTGACAAAATATATTTGAAAAATACTACTTCCAAATCAGACCATTCACCGTACGCTCTCGCATAGTTACTAATTAAATCACCAGAAACTAATTTAAATATTCCGTGTTTAAGGCGAAGTGGCAAATTTTCCTCTGACTGACTGACTGACTGACTGACTGACTGACTGACTGACTGACTGACATCATTATTTTCCTTTTTCATCATAGCTCAATATTCCGATTACATTAATACAAAACAAGACATTGAATGCAATGTCTTGTCTTAATCAAAATCGAATTAAAAATCCATTAATTCTTTTTCTTTATCCGCTAACACTTCATCAACACGTTTAATGAAACCATCTGTGATTTTTTGAATTTCTTCTTCCGCTTTACGCTGATCGTTTTCGCTGATTTCTTTATCTTTTAATAAGGCTTTGATTTTATCATTCGCATCACGACGTACATTACGAATCGCCACTTTGCCTTGCTCACCTTCGCCCTTCACTAATTTGATTAAATCACGACGACGTTCTTCTGTTAATGGTGGTAATGGAACACGAATTGTCGTGCCTGCTGATGATGGGTTTAAGCCTAAATCTGAAGTCAAAATCGCTTTTTCCACCACTTGAATTAATGAACGGTCGAAAACGGTTACCGCTAAAGTGCGAGCATCTTCTGCAACCACGTTAGCTAATTGGCGCAATGGCGTTGCTGAACCATAATAATCTACTTGAATGCCATCTAAAAGCGACGGTTGCGCACGACCTGTGCGAATTTTAGAAATGTGTCCTTTTAATGCTTCAAGACTTTTTTCCATACGATCTTGTGTATCTTTTTTGATTTCGTTAATCATTGTCGTTCCTTTAATGAAATAAAATTATTGAAATTTACACCGCACTTTTGCAGCAAATTAACCTGTAATTGTTGTGCCTTCGCTTTCGCCTAACAGCACTTGGCGCAACGCACCTGCTTTGCCCATATTAAACACACGAATTGGAATACCGTGATCTCGAGCTAAAGTGAATGCGGCTAAATCCATCACTTGCAATTCTTTGTCAATCACTTCTGCGAATGTTAGTTTGTTAAACAATTTTGCATTTGGATTTTTCGCAGGATCGCAATCGTAAACACCATCTACTTTAGTCGCTTTTAACACCACATCGGCTTCAATTTCGATACCACGCAAGCAAGCGGCTGAATCGGTGGTAAAAAATGGGCTACCTGTCCCTGCTGAGAAAATTACCACACGTTTTTCACGCAACATTTTGATCGCTTCAGACCAGTTGTAAGTATCGCAAATACCATTAAGTTGGAAAGCCGACATTAATTTTGCATTTACATCAGCACGGTGCAAGGCATCACGCATTGCCAAGCCATTCATTACGGTCGCCAACATACCCATATGGTCGCCCACAACACGGTTCATTCCTGCTTTTGCTAATTTTGCGCCACGGAATAAATTACCGCCGCCCAATACCACACCAACTTCTACGCCCATTTCAACTAACTCTTTGATTTCAAGCGCCATTCTATCTAAAATTGACGGATCGATACCAAAGCCCTCGTCGCCTTGTAATGCTTCACCACTTAATTTTAATAAAATACGTTTATAAATCGGTTTACTCATTTCTTTTTCCTCAAGAGCGCAACATAAAATTCCTGTTATTATAATGCAACATCGCTCAACAAGAAAGGGGCAGAGGAAATAGACATAGCAGATCGATTTAAAATTCGGTAAAATCGACCGCACTTTTTACTTGGAAAGGAATATATTTTGTTATCTCAATCAATTAAACGCATAACTGCGGTGATTTTTGCCTTAATTTTTCTCTTTTTCGGCAGCAAATTATTATTAATTGGCACAGGATTTTATCCGCAGCCGACGTTGCGTGAAATTTTACTGGTCGCAGGTTTAATCTTACTTTTAAATGCGTCCAAAAAAGTTTTTTGGTGGATCGTTTTTCCGCTTATCGTGCTGCACGCACTTTATGCGCCTGTCGGCATCACTTTTGGCGCACCGTCTTATCAATATATCGCTTCAATTTTTGCAACAGATTTACAAGAAAGCAAAGAATTTTTCGCTCAACTATCGCTGATTAATTTTCTTTACCCAGTAGCCATTATCGGCTTATTTTGCCTATTTCGCTACCTTAGCCAAAAATTTGAGCTACATTTCTATAAAAACAAGGTACTACTTGGCGTTATCGCTATTTTCCTCGCGTGGGAAAATTCGCCATTAAAATTTATTACGGAAACTTATACCGCAGGAAGAAAAGTAGAAAAAGAACTAAGCCGTTTAAATAATTTCAGCATCGAAAACGAATGGGGAAACTCCACGTTATCGTCATCGAAATATGATGATTATGTGTTAATTATCGGCGAAAGTGCGCGCAAAGATTACCACCACGCTTATGGCTATCCTGTGGAAAATACGCCATTTATGTCTAACGCTAAAGGGACATTAGTGGACGGTTTTACTGCTGCTGGCACAAATACGATTGCCTCACTCAAATTAATGCTCACCAAGCCCAACACCGACACTTGGGAAGGAAATTATGACCTAAATATGGTGGACTTAGTCAAATCCGCCGGCATTAAAACTTATTGGATTTCCAATCAAGGCTATTTAGGCGAATTTGACACGCCAATTTCTGCCATTGCAAACCGCAGCGATGAGCGTATTTTCCTAAAATCTGGCGATAGTCTTAATTCCAATATGAGTGATTTTGAATTATTGCCTAAATTTAAAAGTGTGCTTGAGCAAAGCAGCAGTGGCAAGCGTTTTATTGTATTGCACCTGTATGGTTCACACCCGATTACTTGCGATAGATTAGAAGATTACCCGAAAATTTTTGATGATAATCAATTAGATAAAAAATATTTTAATGTAAACTGTTATGCGTCTTCAATGAAAAAAACTGATGAAGTATTAAGACAAATTTATACTGAATTAAACCAAAACAAAGAAAAAACGCACCGCACTTTTTCGATGATTTATTTTTCCGATCACGGTTTAGCACACGAAATTAATGAAAGTGAGATTAAAATTCATAATAGCGCAGGAAAAAGCAAACGCCATTACGATATTCCGTTGTTTAAGATTTCCAGTGATGACCAAAAACGCAACGTCTATCACAGCTTTAAATCAGGGCTGAATTTCACCGATGACATTGCTAAATGGATTGGTATTACCAACCCGAAATTAAATGCCGAAGCGGATTTATTTAATGGCAAAGCAGATAAAGACGATTATGGGTTGAAAAAAGAAATTGAAAAAATTCAGGCAAAAGACGATCCTGCCGTGATTATTCCATTGAGTAAGCAAAGTAAATAATGATTTGATAATCAAACAAAAAGCAGGCATCAAGCCTGCTTTTTTAATGGATATTCTTAAAAGAAAGAATTAAGCGTTACCGCCAGTGATTTTAGCAACTTCTGCTGCGAAATCTTCTTCAACTTTCTCAATACCTTCACCCACTTCTAAACGAACGAAGTTAGACACTGAAGCGCCTGCAGATTTTAAGTAATCGCCTACTGAAACTGATGGATCCATAACGAATGGTTGACCTGTTAATGACACTTCACCAGTGAATTTTTTCATACGGCCTTCAACCATTTTCTCTGCGATTTCACGAGGTTTACCAGATTGCATTGCGATGTCAACTTGGATTTCACGTTCGTGAGCAACAACTGCTGCAGGAACATCTTCAGGGTTTACGAATTCTGGACGACTTGCTGCAACGTGCATTGCTACTTTTCTAAGTTCTTCTTCAGCACCAGCACCCGCAACTAATACACCAATTTTAGCACCGTGTAAGTATTGAGCAATCACTTCGCCCTCTAAGTATTGAACACGACGGATTGTCATATTTTCACCGATTTTAGCCACTAATGCTGCACGTTTTTCTTCAAATTGTGCTGCTAATGCTTCAATCGTTGTGCCTTTGTTTGCAGCTGCGAAATCTGCAACTTCATTTGCTAAACCTAAGAAACCAGCATCTTTTGCTACGAAGTCAGTTTCACAGTTCATTTCAACTAATGCACCAAAACCTGCACCAACACGAGCTAAGATTACGCCTTCAGCCGCTACACGACCTGCTTTTTTAGCTGCTTTAGCTTGACCAGATTTACGCATATTGTCGATAGCTAATTCAATATCGCCATTTGCTTCTACTAACGCTTTTTTACATTCCATCATACCTGCGCCAGTACGTTCACGAAGTTCTTTCACTAATGATGCTGTGATTTCAGCCATTTTATTGTCCTCTAATATTCTTGAATGGAAATACGATGTTTGTCAAAACTCAGTTAAAAAACACCGCACTTTTGGGAATTTGAAATAAAAACAGGGAACTTTTCGCCCCCTGTTTTTTAGGGCTTTCGCCTTATATCACCAGATTAACTAATTACTCAGCTGCTTCTTCAGCGAATTTTTCTTCAACCGCTGTTTCAGCTTGGCGACCTTCTTTTACCGCTGCTGCTACTGCAGAAACGTATAATTGAATTGCGCGAGTTGCGTCGTCGTTACCTGGGATTAAGAAATCAACGCCATCTGGATCTGCGTTAGTATCAACTACTGCAAATACAGGAATACCTAAGTTGTTAGCTTCTTTGATAGCAATGTGTTCGTAGTCTGCACCGATAACGAAAATCGCATCTGGAAGACCAGCCATATCTTTGATACCGCCAAGGCTTAACTCAAGTTTTTGCATTTCACGAGTACGATCTAATGCTTCTTTTTTGGTTAATTTGTCAAATGTACCGTCTTGAGATTGTGTTTCAAAATCTTTTAAACGTTTGATTGATTGACGAACTGTTTTCCAGTTAGTCAACATACCACCTAACCAACGGTGATTTACATAATATTGTTGACAATCTAATGCTGCTGCTTGAACCGCTTCTTGTGCTGCACGTTTAGTACCAACGAATAAGATTTTACCGTTGTTGCTTGCAATACGAGTTAATTCAGCTAATGCTTCGTTGAATAACGGAAGAGTTTTTTCTAAGTTCACGATATGAACGCCGTTGCGAGCACCGAAAATGAATGGTTTCATTTTTGGGTTCCAGTAACGAGTTTGGTGACCGAAATGTACGCCTGCGTTAATCATTTCACGCATTGAAACTTGTGCCATAATATTTTCCTTATTGGGGTTGAGCCTCCACATACCCAGTAAACCGACCGTTTGGCACCCCGATTTACCCGTTTGATATGTGTGTGTTGTTAATAAAATTAATAATGCTATTTTGAAAGCCAAAATAACGGCGGAATTTATACCACAAAGTGCGGTTAAAAACTAGCTAATTTTGCGATTTTGCTGAAAAAAAATAAAAAAGCCCAAGCAAAATCGCTTGGGCTGGATTGATGATTTTATTAAATGGCGAAAAGTTATTCCGCTTCTTGTTTCATAAAGTCTTCGTTAATTTCAATTTTTGCTTTTGCACGCAAAGATTTTAACAAATTAGCTTGTAAATCGTTGGCTTTGTTTTGCGCAACGTGTAAATCAAATTGCTGACGTACAGCATCTTCTACTTTACCATTTTCAATGCGTTCAAGGGCAATAATCACCACGTCGCCTGAATTGGTTTTCGCCGCTTGATAAGCCTTGTTATTTGCAGTCGCTTTCATTGCAAAAATCACATTGTTAAGTGCTGGATCTTTATTTTCTGCATAAACCCATTTTTCTTCTGCACCAAAGGCAACACCTGCAGGTAATTGACCATTTTCCGTTAAGCCTTTCACCATCGTTTCTGCATTAGCTAACACAGCCGCTTCGGCTTTTTGGCGTTTTAAAAATGTTTCAATTTCGCCTTTTGCTTCCGCTAATGTTTTCGTGCTTTCGGCTTTGTGATCTAACACACGCACAACAATCGAATGTTGTTCCCCTACATTCATTGGCTCAGAATTCACGTTACCTTGCGATACATCGCCATCAAATACTGCATTAACCACCGCAGGGAAGTTTAATGCTGCAGGCAATTCATTACGAGGGAAATAATCCGTTTCTTTCACTTCCACGCCAGCGACCGCCGCAGCCGCTTTTAATGACGATTGATCTTCAAAGGCTTTTTCTGCTACTTTTTTCTCAATCGCATAGAATTGATTATTTAATAAATCTTGGCGCACTTGTTGTTCAATTTGTGCTTTAACTTGCTCTAATGGCTGTGCTACAGCTTGTTTGCGATCTTCCACTTTAACGATATGGAAACTGCCGTCAACTTTAATTGGCGTGCTATATTTGCCCACGTCAACTAAAGTTGCTGCATCTTCAAAATCTTTTGGTAAATCACCGTTACTCACCCAACCTAAATCGCCGCCTTGACCGCCCGACAATTTATCCATTGATTTTTGCTTCGCTAAATCCGCAAAATCTGCACCACTTTGTAAGGCTTCATAAACATCTAAGGCTTCTTTTTCCGTCGCTAATTGAATATGCGCCAAACGCTGTTGCGCTTTTGTCGAGAATTTATCTTTATTATCTTGATAATATTGTTGAATTTCTGTGTCCGTAACATTAACCGTTTTTTCCGCTGCGGCACGAGTTAAATCAATATATTGCACTTTCACCAATTCAGGAACAATAAATGCTGATTTATTGGCATTATAATAATCACTAACCTCTTGTTCTGTAACAGTTTGTTTAGCTAATTCATTCGCCAAAGGTAATTTTGCTAAACGCACATAACGTTGTTGGAAAAACAAGTTTGCCAATTCATTTTGGCTCGCTGGCGTTAGAAATGAAGTTTCCGCCAAGCCACTTTGCAACTGCTCTAAACGCAACGCTTCACGCATATATTGCGCATACATATCAGAAGTCATATTATTATGACGCAACACTTGCTGATAAGCATCATTGCTGAACTTGCCGTCAACTTGAAACATTGGAGTACGCACAATCTCTTGCTTAATGCGTTCATCGCTCACCGTTAAGTTAAGCTCACTCACATATTGGCTCAATAATTGCTGATCGATTAAACGATTTAATACGCTCGCTCTCAAACCACGAGTAAATTCTGGTGTATCTGCAACCGCTGAAAATTGCGCCCCTAATTGCTGGCTAATACGTTGATATTCATCATTATATTGTTGTTGGAATTGTTGTTGAGAAACTTCTTCGCCATTCACTTTTACCGCAGAAGTATCCACCGTTGCGCCTAAATAACCGTACATACCCGTTACCACGAAAGACACACCGATTAATGCTAAAATAACCTTTGAAACCGTGCTATTTGTCGCATTATGCATTTTTTCCATAAACATTGGCATTGATCCTATATTAATCTAATAAATTTTAGCGATTATAAACGAAAACTCGCTTAAAAAAAACCGCACTTTTGCCGCTAAAGCAAAAAGCGCGGTGCAAAAATTAGCTGTTTTAATTCACTGTAGGTGCAATTTTGCTACGCTTTCTTGCACGTGGAACTTTCACCGCATTAATCGGAGAAAGTTTGACAATTTCCACGCCTTCAGGCGGATTTTCTAATGCAATCGTCAGCACCTCGTCAATACTTTCCACGGCGTGAATAGCTAAATTATTTTTGGCATTTTCAGGGATTTCTTCCAAATCTTTCACATTTTCTTTTGGAATAATAACCGTTTTAATGCCGCCACGGTGAGCCGCTAATAATTTCTCTTTCAATCCGCCAATCGGCAACACTTTACCACGTAAGCTGATTTCGCCCGTCATCGCCACATCGGCACGCACTGGGTTGCCTGTTAAGCACGAAACCAAAGCAGTACACATTGCGATACCTGCACTCGGACCGTCTTTTGGCGTTGCACCGTCTGGCACGTGAATGTGAATATCTCGTTTTTCGTGGAAATCGTTGGCAATGCCCAGTTTTTCAGCACGAGAACGTACCACAGTCATTGCGGCTTGGATACTTTCTTTCATCACATCGCCCAGAGAACCAGTAAACGTTAATTTGCCTTTACCGATCACCGAAGCGGTTTCGATGGTTAATAAATCGCCACCTACTTGCGTCCACGCTAATCCTGTTACTTCGCCTACTCGATTTTGCGTATCGGCTAAACCGAAATCAAAACGTTTCACACCAAGATAATCGTGCAAATTCGCTGAATTTACCGTTAGTGATTTCAATTTTTTATCTAACAATAGATTTTTCACGGCTTTACGGCAGATTTTAGAAATTTCACGCTCAAGCCCACGCACGCCAGCTTCACGAGTGTAATAACGAATAATGTCTAAAATCGCACTTTCTTCAACATTAAGCTCGCCTGCTTTCAAGCCATTGCGTTCGATTTGTTTTGCCAATAAATGACGAGTCGCAATATTCAATTTTTCATCTTCGGTATAACCCGATAGACGAATTACTTCCATACGATCCAACAATGGATCTGGAATATTCATTGAATTTGAGGTGGCGACGAACATTACATCAGACAAATCATAATCCACTTCCAAATAATGGTCGTTGAATTTGGTATTTTGTTCAGGATCAAGCACTTCCAATAAGGCTGAAGCTGGGTCGCCACGATGATCCATTGCCATTTTATCAATCTCATCAAGCAAGAATAGCGGATTTTTCACCCCCACTTTTGCCATTTTTTGGATTAATTTCCCTGGTAATGAACCGATATAAGTTTTGCGATGCCCACGAATTTCCGCTTCATCACGCACGCCACCTAATGCCATACGTACATATTTACGCCCAGTGGCATTTGCGATTGATTGTCCTAATGACGTTTTACCTACCCCTGGCGGTCCAACTAAGCAAAGGATTGGGCCTTTGATTTTATTCAAACGACTTTGCACCGCAAGGTACTCTAAGATACGCTCTTTCACACGTTCTAAGCCGTAGTGATCGGCATCTAGCACCTCTTGGGCTTTAGCTAAATCTTTTTTCACTTTGCTAGTTTTGTGCCAAGGCACTTGCAACATCCAATCAATGTAACTACGTACCACCGTCGCTTCAGAAGACATTGGCGACATCATTTTGAGCTTTTTCAGCTCGGCTTCCACTTTTTCACGAGCTTCAGTAGGTAATTTTGCCGCTTCTAATTTTTGGTAAAGCTGATCGATCTCGCTTTCATCAGCACTTTCGTCATTATTGCCTAGTTCTTTACGAATTGCTTTAATTTGTTCGTTAAGATAATAATCACGCTGCGTTTTTTCCATTTGCTCTTTAACTTTGCTACGAATGCGTTTTTCTACTTGTAGCAAATCGGTTTCGCTTTCCATTGCACCGAGTAAATATTCCAAGCGAGCTTGCACATTGGCACGTTCCAACACTTCCTGTTTATGGCGTAATGGCACAGGTAAATGTGCCGCCAAAGTATCGGCGAAACGGTCAAATTCAACAATGCTAGATAAAGCGTTGCTAATTTCAGGCTGAATTTTTTTGTTTTGTTTCACGAAAGTGTCAAATTCATTCAAAATGACATCACGCAACACTTGCATATCTTTTTCTTCGCCGTAAGTATTTTCAATTAAACTTACCGTGGCAGAAAATGAGCCGTCATCACGCATTTCAAGCACTTTCGCACGCTGCTGCCCTTCAACCAACACTTTCACCGTGCCGTCAGGTAATTTCAGCAACTGAATAATATTCACTACCGTTCCCACATCGAATAAATCTTCAATGCGTGGTTCTTCCACATCGGCTTGTTTTTGTGCCACGAGCAATAATTGCTTACCTGCTTCCATTGCCTGCTCTAGGCTACGAATAGATTTCTCACGCCCGACAAATAATGGCATCACCATATAAGGGAACACCACCACATCTCTCAGCGGAAGAACGGGAATATCTTTCATTTCGCTATTTTCGGTGCTACGTTTTGCGTTCATATTCTTTCTCTTTCTTTAAATTCTAAACTGTTAAGGCACAATATAAGGGCAGAAAATATAACTTCAAGGGGAAAGGCAAAAAGTGCGGTCAAATTAACCGCACTTTTTTCTTCAACAGGATTTATTTATATTCCAATTTGGGTGCAGTGCCATCGTTGATGACGGTTTCGTCCACCACCACTTTGGCAAGATTTTCCAATGATGGTAAATCATACATTGTATCAAGCAACACGCCCTCCACAATGGAACGTAATCCACGCGCCCCTGTTTTACGAGCAAGGGCTTTTTTCGCCATTGCGTGTAAGGCTTCTTTGGTGAATTCTAATTCAACATCTTCTAAACCAAATAAGGCTTGATATTGTTTCACTAACGCATTTTTTGGTTCAGTTAAAATTTGAATTAATGCCGTTTCATCTAATTCGCTTAACGGTGCAACCACAGGTAAACGCCCCACAAATTCAGGGATCATACCAAACTTAATTAAATCTTCGGTTTCGATTTGCTTGAATAAATCTGTTAGGCTTAATTCGTCTTGTTCGCCTTTCACTTCCGCATCAAAACCAATGCCACTGCCTACGTGCACACGACGCTGAACGATTTTATCTAAACCAGCAAATGCACCGCCGCAAATAAACAAGATTTTTGAAGTATCCACACGCAACATATCCTGTTGTGGGTGCTTGCGTCCACCTTGTGGCGGAACAGATGCCACCGTGCCCTCGATTAATTTCAACAAGGCTTGTTGCACGCCCTCGCCCGACACATCTCGAGTAATCGATGGATTTTCTGATTTACGGGTAATTTTGTCAATTTCGTCGATATAAATAATCCCTTGCTCGGCTTTTTCGGTGTCGTAATCACAATTTTGCAATAATTTTTGGATCACGTTTTCCACGTCTTCGCCCACATAGCCCGCTTCGGTCAACGTGGTTGCGTCTGCCATTGCAAAAGGCACATTCAACATTCTTGCTAAGGTTTGAGCTAACAAGGTTTTACCGCTTCCTGTCGGGCCAATTAATAGCACATTACTTTTACTTAATTCCACTTCATCAGTCTGGTGATTAGAACGTAAGCGTTTGTAATGATTATATAATGCAACGGCTAATACTTTTTTAGCATACTCTTGCCCAATCACATAATCGTCTAAATTTGCACGAATTTCGTGAGGCGTTGGCAATTTCGCTGGCTCAACTTTTTCTTCACTCGCTTCTTCGGCGCTTTCTGCACTTGCGTCATCTGTGTGTAATAAATGGTGGCAAAGATCGATACATTCACCACAAATATAGCCCGAAGTGCCTGCGATCAATTTGCCAACGTCATCTTGCGATTTGCCACAAAATGAGCAACACGTTTCTTTTTCATCTGTCATTTTTGCTTTCCAATTCGTTATATTTAGGCACGTTTCATTACAACGCTGTCGATTAAACCGTATGCTTTTGCTTCTTCAGCAGACATAAAGTTATCACGATCAGTATCTTTTTCAATTTGCTCAATGCTTTTTCCCGTATGGAAAGCAAGGCGATCATTCAATGTGTGCTTAATTTTTAAAATTTCTTGTGCGTGAATTTGAATGTCTGACGCTTGTCCACGAAAACCGCCTAAAGGTTGGTGGATCATCACTCGTGCATTTGGCAATGCCGCACGTTTACCAGCCGTGCCCCCTGCCAACAAAAATGCACCCATTGAGCACGCTTGCCCTACGCAAAGCGTACGCACATCTGGCTTGATGAATTGCATTGTGTCATAAATTGCCATACCCGCCGTTACTGAACCGCCTGGGCTGTTAATATAAATATTAATATCTTTATCAGGATCTTCTGATTCTAAAAATAATAATTGAGCCACAATTAAGTTCGCCATATTATCTTCAACTTGACCGCTCAAAAAAATCACACGTTCTTTCAATAAACGTGAATAAATGTCGTAAGCACGCTCGCCACGAGCCGATTGCTCAACAACCATAGGAATAACTGACATAACGTTCTCCATAAACTTCAATAAACTGGCTTATTCTACCCGAAAAAGGCAAAGAAAACAAAAGTGCGGTCTATTTTTAACGAATTTTAAAACTCGTCAAAAAACGACCGCACTTTAAGAATGAAACGAGCGAAATTACGCTTGTGGGTTCATAATCTCATCAAAAGAAGCTGATTTTTCAGTAACTTGTGCTTTAGCAAGAACTGCATCAACCGCTTGCTCTTCTAATACTACGTTACGGATATTACCCATTAACTCATTGTTTTTGCTGTAATATTCGATTACTTCAGCTGGTTGTTCATAAGCAGAAGCAATGTCAGCGATCATCGCATTCACACGATCTTCGTCTGCTTTTAATTCGTTCGCTTTGATCACTTCAGAGAACAATAAGCCAACTTGAACACGGCGTTTTGCTTGTTCTTCAAATAATTCACGTGGTAACTGTGCAGCTTGTTGTGCATTGCCACCGAAACGTTGTGCAGCTTGACCACGTAATGCTTCGATTTCTTCATCAATCGCAGATGCAGGCACATCAAATGCGTTTTCAGCGATTAAACCGTCGATAACTTGTTGTTTAACACGTGAAACTAATGCGTTTTTCAACTCACGTTGCATATTTTTACGGATTTCAGCACGTAAGTCGTCAACCGTTTTGGTATTCGGACCAAATTTAGACACGAACTCATCTGTTAATTCAGGTAATACTTGAATTTCTACTTTTTTCAAGGTAATCGCAAACTTCGCTGCTTTACCTTTCAAGTTTTCTGAATGATATTCCGCAGGGAAAGTGACATCAATATCAAATTGCTCGCCAGCTTTATGACCTACGATACCGTCTTCAAAACCAGGGATCATACGACCTTGACCCATTGCAAGAACGAAATCAGTCGCTTTACCACCTTCAAATTCTTCACCATCAACAGAACCTACGAAATCGATAGTTACACGATCTTCAGCCGCTGCTGCTTTATCGCTTTCTGTCCAAGTTGCTTGCTGTTTACGCAATACGTTTACCATATTGTCAACATCAGCATCTGTGATTTCTACTACAGGTTTCTCAACTTTGATGTTTTCTAAACCTTTTAATTCTACTTCTGGATAAACTTCAAAAGTTGCGCTGAATACTAAATCTTTGCCATCTTCAAAACTTTCAACCGCAAATGTTGGACGACCTGCGATAGCAACTTTTTCTTTAATCACAACATCAAAGAAATGACGTGGTAATAAATCATTTAATACATCTTGACGAATTGACGCACCAAAGCGTTTTTCAACGATTTGCGCAGGCACTTTGCCTTTACGGAAACCATCTACACGCACATTTTTTGCGGCACGTTTTAATTCTTCACGCACTGCTGTTGTTACTGTTTCAGCAGGAACAGTGATGCTTACACGACGTTCTAAACCTTGAGTTGTTTCAATAGTTGACATTGTCCTTTTCCTTTAACATTGATGAAAACTCAACCAAATGCTGAGTTTGAATAAAAATAAACTGGCAAATTATAGCGAAAGATTAAGCTAACAGCAATAAAAAATCCCACTCCTGAGAGCGGGATTTGCAGAATTCAAATTAAAGTGCTTTTGGCACACGAATTTTTTGACCTGGGAAGATTTTATTTTCGTCTTTGATCACTTCTTTATTCGCATCAACAATGGCTTTGTATTTTGCACCGTTGCCATAATGTTTTTCTGCAATCGCCCAAAGGGTGTCGCCTTTTTGGATTACATAAAATTCGTCGTCGCTTGCAAGTTGTTCGCCGTTAGCAACGGTTACTGCATCAACGTTTACGCTTTCAACGCCTTCAACGTTTCCAGCCATTAATACCGCTTTTTCTAATGCGCTTGCCGAAGCAGCGTTACCTGAAATTTTTGCTACACCATTTTCAACCGTTACAGACACATTTTCGATGCCTGGGTTGTCTTCAGCAATATGTTTAGTTACGGCTGCTGATGGATCTTCGTCTTTACCAAAGATTTTTTTACCGATATTCCCTACGAAATCAAATAAACCCACGTTGTTCTCCTTACATTAGTTGATGATTCATTGATTTATTAGTCGAGCTAATAAACTTGTTTACAATAACCAATGCACAACAATAAGTCCATAAATTTTTAAAAAATCAACCGCACTTTTTGGTTTTTCAGGTACAATACATCATTATTAATTAGTTAATGAATAGGAAAATGAGATGCGTTGGCAAGGTAGAGAACAAAGTTCAAATGTAGAAGACAGACGTGGCACGGGAATGCGTATGGGCGGCGGCAAAAAGACAGGCGTACTAGGTTTTATCGTGCTGTTAGTTGGTGCGTATTATGGCGTGGATTTGTCGGGTTTAGTCGGTGGTGATGCCAGCGGCTTGGGCGGTATGAGTTCTAGCAGCTCATCGCTTTCTAGCCAAGAAGAACAAAACCTTAACGAACTTTCTCGTGTGGTATTAAAAGATACCGAAACCACGTGGCAAAGCTATTTTGCACGCAATGGGCAAAACTATCCAGCACCGACAATGGTGCTTTATGCTGGTGCAACCAAAACAGCGTGCGGTACAGGACAATCGGCAATGGGCCCTTTTTACTGCCCGAATGATCGCAAAGTCTATTTAGATTTGTCTTTTTATGCAGATATGAAAAATCAGCTTGGGGCGGCTGGCGACACGGCATTTGCTTATGTTATCGCTCACGAAGTGGGTCATCACGTGCAAAATATGCTCGGTATTTTGCCGAAAATTAACCGTGCCCAACAACAAAATCCTGCTCAGGCAAATCAACTTTCAGTGAAATTAGAATTGCAAGCCGACTGTTTCGCTGGGGTTTGGGGCTATCACACTGCACAACGTGGTTTGCTAGAAACAGGCGATTTAGAAGAAGCCTTTGCGGCAGCAGAAGCGGTGGGCGATGATCGTTTGCAAAAACGCAGTCAGGGCTATGTCGTTCCCGACAGTTTCACTCACGGCACATCAGCACAACGCCTTGCTTGGTTTCAACGAGGCTTAAAAACTGGCGATCCAGCACAGTGTAATAGTTTTGCGCAATAAAACAACAAAATTAGGGCTAGTTATCTAGCCCTATTTGTTAAAACGTCTTCTCAAAATTCAAATACACACGTTTTTTGTCGTAACTGTAAAGATCGGGCAAATTGCTCGAAACACGGTTGTAATTGAACGACAATTTCGGTGTAATGCCCCACAAATGCCAGTCGCCTTTCCAAATCGTGAGCGTGCCACCGAATTCTTTATCTTTGCGCACTTTTTGCAAAATACGGTGCGGCGCGTCGTAGTTTTTGTGGGCGTAATATAAATTCAGCCGTGTGGAAATGCCCCAGCCCCAACTTTGCCCCCAACCAAGGCGACCACCGACACGATCAAAGGTGTAAACATCGGCTTTGGCGTTTTCTTTAGAATAATCCGCGCCTGCGTAAAAATAGGTTTTCGCATTGAGCAAATGAATCAGCGTAGCGGAATAAAGCTGGCTGTAGTTATCCGCATTGCGAGAATCTGCGTCAGATTGCCGTGTGCTGCCAAATTCTGTGGCGAGCGACAAACGCCACTGCGGATTAAGCCAACTTTCGTATTCCGCACGCACGCCGTGCCCTTTGCTGTAGCGGTGTCCGCCAATCCAACGGCGTTCATAATAAGGCAACAACGCAAAACGATGTTGGCTGTTTTGATATTGCCAACCCAGCGAACTGCGGTTATTTAAATCATCGAAACGGTGATTATCCCAATATTGCTTGGCGGTAAAATCATTGCGCAAAATGGCGTAATGTCCGCCCATTAAATTCCATTTTTTGCTGAAATCAAAGCCGTATTGCACGCCGTGGGCTTTTTGTGGCAAGGAATCTGGCGATTTTTGGAATAAAGCATTGCCAATGCGCACCGTGTCGGAATCCGACGCATTATTCACATTATCTTCCTGCAAATAACTGAAATGAAAACCAAAATCCCAACTGTTGCGCTGGTTAATCGCATTTAAATATTGTGCGCTGGTGTTTGCCACACGTTCAGGTGGATTGTCGGCACGCACACGTTCAAATTGATCTTGTGCGGCTTGATCTTGGTAATCTTCAAATAAGGCTTTTGCCAACAAAAAACGCACAGGCGTGAAGCTGTCATTTTCGGCGATAATTTGGCGAAGTGTGTCAATCGCCGCCTTATAATCTTGATTTAACATTAAAATGTGCGCTTTGGCATATTCAATCAAAGTGCGGTCGGGATTGGGTGTTTTTTCGTATAATGCGAGCAATTTCGGTAACAGTTGCCATTGCTGAGCATCAATTAACTGGTTTAATAATTGGCGTGCAAGTTCAGGCTGTTGAACCAGCTCTTCATCGCTAAGTTCCAATACTTGATACGCCCCTTGAGCCGATTCAGTTTTGGGCGTTGGCAATGTTTGGGCAAAATTTTTGCTCTCAACTTCGGCAATGCGGATTTCATCAGCATTTTTCCCCACCACTTCCGCTTGAACGGCAAAGGGAAAAATGAAAAGCGGAAAAAATAAGCGGGAGTTTTTCATAGCAATCCTTGTTTTGAGAAAAGCCCACGAGTGTGGGCTTTGATTTATGCCAATAACGATTATTTGCTTTCCACCGCAGGCATAGAATATTCGCCCTCGCGCGTTGCACCGAAGATGAAGTCATAGCCAGCTTTGTAATGATAATCTTGCTCGCCTCTTCTTAAGGTGTCTTCGTAGTTTTCATAACGTCCTGTACCTACAATTTCTTCAGCGTTTGGACCGACAAATTCCCCTTTAATAAAACCTTGACGATGTTGGTCAAAATCACGTTTAGTTGGGAGAACTTTGCTATCGCTAGCCAGTCTCGCTTCAAAGGTTGAATCCCTCACATCAATTTTGCCGGTGTTAATCACAGCATTATCGATTTTAGCGTTATCCAAGAATTGAATTGAGCCGTTGATTTCTTGCTTCGCAAAATCAGCATTCAATGTTAACTCACCAATTTTGCCATCTGCAGGAACTTGAGTATAAGGTTTAGCATTAACAAGTTCTGGTTGATTTTTTACACTGGTAGTAAAATCTTCTCTAAAGAAACCACCATTTCTAGTATTGGTTGCTAACACATTACCTTTATAAGTGGCGCTACCGCCATCTTTAAAGATTGGTGCAGGGCTGTTACCACCATATACATAGTTTTCACTTTGTGATTCAAAACGAGAACGTCCTTTTGTTACAATCGCTCCATAATTAGAATATGTACAACAGTACTGAGTGCTATAAGAAGAAACTCTATAGAATTCTGGATTTTTTTGTACATTTGGTAGTTCATTCCAAACGGCATAGCTAGAGTAGCGTTGGTTGACTACGTAGCCATCAACACCAGCTGGATATGGATTATCTTTGTCAGCAATTTTTTGCACTTTTTGTGGATTAATTTCATAATTTGAAAGATCCACATCTGGCATTTCTCTTGTATCAAATTTCACTACACCATTGTCATTGGTATAAAAATCTTTATACTCAAAACTTCTTTTTTCTGGGGTATGAATTTTTACTCTATCAGCATCTACACCGCCCCCAATTAAAACACGCCATTTACCGTCCGTATTTGGATTTTCTTCCAATTTAGCACGCTCTTTTGCAAGATCTACTTTCGGCGCTGCAGGTTTTGGTGCTTCCGCTTTTGGTGTCGCAGGTTTCGGAGCTTCTGCTTTCGGTTGCTCCGCTTTTGGTGCCGCAGGTTTCGGAGTTTCTGCTTTCGGTTGCTCCGCTTTCGGTGCTGCTGGTTTTGGAGATTCAGCTTTTTTGGTTGGTTGGGTTAGCTTAGGCTGGTTAATTTGCTTAGCTGGGTTCTTTGATGAACTGTAATCGCTACTACAAGCTGTTACCGCTGCAATAGCTAAAGCTAAAACGCTTAATTTAAACGCATTGTTTACATTTTTCATAGGAAATTCCTCGAATAGGTTACATTAATATAAATAATGTTCTATCACTGCATTTCCGCATTCATTAAAACCGCAAACGTTTGCGGAAAAATATAAAACTTCCCTAGTGTAAAAAAAAAAATAAAAAGTCAAGACTATCAATAAATTATTTTTCGGCAAAAATTAAGGGAGCATAAGCTCCCTAAAATTTTATCTGCTATTTAAACGGCTATTTCACAAAGAATTTCCCCTGAGCAAATCGCACCAAAGTCCCTGTAATCAATAATCCGATGCCTAAATTGGCAAAAACGAATAATCCTAAGGCTAACATTCCCAAGGGCTGCTCGCCATATTGATGAATAAAAGACACCGCACTATTCGCCAATGAAGCTAAACCGAATGAAAATGCCCAAAAGCCAATCACAAATCCATTGCTGAAAAACCAAGGCAATAAACGGATTAAAAAGAGCATTTGTAATAAGCCATAGCCCCATAAGATTTTCACCAATAAATCCACTTCGCCACCATTTAACGTTAAATAAGCGGCACTGCACACAAAAGCAGGGGCAAGAATAATCCCCATTGTGGCACGCAAAGGCGTATCCAGTGGCGAAACTCGAATGCGTTGTAAGATGGTCGGTTCAAAACTTAACCAAGCGATCGTGCCTGCACCTAAAAATAAATAGCCAATATCCGTATAGCCCAACAAGCCTAATGCACCTGCACTACTGAAATTGGCGGCGACAGTGGGAAGATAAAACGGCGGTAAAATCGCTTTTTCACAATAGCCTGTGCCTTTCCAAAGCGCACCGCCTGTCCAACTGGCATAAATAAGTTGGGCAGCAATGGCGATATAAATAAGTATTCGCCCAAAGTGCGGTGCAAAATTTAACAGAAATTCACCGATAATAATTGCCGTAATCGGGATTAAACTCACAAACGCAAATTGAATCGGGCTGTTAAGTTCGGCTTTAACCAATTCGGGATATTTAACGCATTTAATCAAAAACGCCAATGCAAATAGCCCCCATAAAACCGTGGCAACAATGCCTAAACTTAGGCTAACGGAAGCCGCAATGGTGGGAAAAATTTGTTCTGCGTGATGCCACGCCATTGCAGTCGCAGACAGCCCTAATACAATAGAAAAATAGCTGGTTGGCACAGGAAAAATGTGTGCTTGAGACATAAAAACTCCTACGGTTTCACAACCTAATATTATCATTTGGTGAAAAATGATATACCTATTTTTTTCACTCCGCTATTAAAAAAACAAAATACTATTAGCCTAAATTCACTAAGTTTGGGTAAAATAGAACATCATTTTTTGTTGAGAGAATGCCGATGAGCCTATTCGCCTTGTTTTATATGCTATTTGCCTATTTATTAGGATCGATTTCGAGCGCCATTTTAATTTGTCGCCTTAAAGGCTTGCCCGATCCTCGAGAAACAGGCTCACACAATCCTGGCGCAACCAATGTGTTGCGTTTAGGCGGTCGCTGGGTGGCTTTGGCGGTGCTCATTTTTGATATATTAAAAGGAATGCTCCCAGTCTGGGCTGGTTATTATTTAGGCTTAACGCATTTTGAATTGGGAATGGTGGCGCTTGGCACTTGCTTAGGGCATATTTTCCCGATTTACTTTAAATTCAAAGGTGGCAAAGGCGTGGCAACCGCTTTCGGAGCGATTGCCCCCATCGCTTGGGGCGTGGCGGGCTCAATGATAGGAACTTGGTTAATCGTCTTTTTAATTAGCGGCTATTCTTCACTAAGTGCCGTTGTAGCTGCGCTCTTAACGCCTTTTTATGTGTGGTGGTTCAAACCCGAATACACCTTTCCCGTAGCACTGGTGTGCTGTTTATTAGTTTATCGTCATCACGCAAACATTCAACGTTTATGGCGTGGTCAAGAAGATAAAATGTGGTCAAAATTTAAAAAATAATGATGAAAAAAATTCTTTCTACTTTATTGATTTTACTCGTAATTTTAAGCGCTTTCGGTTTTTGGGGATACCAACGCTTAGAACAAGTTCTCGAACAACCCATCTCGCCAAAAGCGGATCAATTATTAACGATTGAACGTGGCACTACTGGCAAAAAATTAGTCGCATTACTTGAGCAAGAATTACAAATTCAAGATGCGCAATGGCTGCCTTGGGCATTGAAATTGCACCCACAATTTAACAATATCAAAGCAGGTACTTATGCCCTGACCGATGTCAGCACCTTAGCCGATCTTTTACGCCGTTTAAATGACGGTAAAGAAGTGCAATTAAGTTTGCGTTTTACCGAAGGCGAAACGTGGAAAATCGTGCAAAAATCCTTAAAAAATGCACCGCACTTACGCCAACAAATTGACGGAAAAACCGATGCTGAATTGCTGTCATTGCTTAATTTACCGAGTAATGCACAAAATACGCTTGAGGGCTGGATTTATCCCGACACTTACCATTATGTGCCAAATTCAAGCGACCTTGATTTACTCAAACGAGCCACCAGCCACACCGCTAAAGTGTTGGAAAAAGCGTGGGCAGAACGTGATGAAAACTTGCCGCTCAACAATGCTTATGAAATGCTAATTTTGGCATCTATTGTAGAAAAAGAAAGCGGAATGCAGGCTGAGCGAGCAACAATCGCTTCAGTCTTTATTAATCGCTTAAAAGTTAAAATGCGCTTACAAACCGACCCAACGGTGATTTACGGAATGGGTGAAAATTACAACGGTAATATTCGTAAAAAAGATTTAGAAACGCCAACGGCGTACAACACTTATACCATTGACGGATTGCCACCCAGCCCCATCGCTAACCCAAGCGAAAGTGCAATTATGGCGGTCGCTCACCCTGAAAAAAGCGATTTTCTCTATTTCGTGGCAGACGGTTCGGGCGGACATAAATTCAGTCGCAATTTAACGGAACATAACCGTGCGGTACAGGAATATTTACGTTGGTATCGCCAAAATAATAAGAAATCGTCAAAATAAAAAGCATTGGATAACAAAATGACAGGAAAATTTATCGTACTTGAGGGCTTAGAAGGCGCAGGCAAAACCACCGCTCGACAAGCGATCGTTGAGCAATTAAACGCAATGGGCATTACGGATCTCGTATTCACGCGCGAACCAGGAGGCACACCGTTGGCAGAGAAATTACGCCAACTGATCAAGCACGAAACCGAAGAACCTGTAACCGATAAAGCGGAATTATTGATGCTTTATGCCGCTCGAGTGCAGTTGGTTGAAAACGTGATTAAACCAGCCTTAGCACAAGGAAAATGGGTAATTGGCGACCGCCACGATTTATCTTCCCAAGCCTATCAAGGCGGCGGTCGTCAGTTGGATCAAGGCTTACTACTCACCTTGAAAAATAGCGTGCTAGGCGATTTCGAGCCTGATTTTACCTTATATTTAGACATCGACCCAGCACAAGGTTTGGCACGTGCCCGTGGGCGTGGCGAACTTGACCGCATTGAGCAACAAAACTTGGATTTTTTCCACCGCACTCGTGAACGCTATTTAGAGTTAGTGCAAGAAAATCCGAAAATTACCCTAATTAACGCAGGGCAAACTATTGAGCAAGTTACCGCCGACATTAAAAGTGCGGTGAAAAATTTCGTTGATTTGAACTTATGTAGATCCCAATAATGACCGCACTTTATGCTTGGCTAGAGCCGACTTATCAACAAATCCGCCACGCCTTTACCCAAGGACACGGACACCACGCTTTATTATTTAAGGCTGAGCCGTCTCTTGGCGTGGAAAAGTTGATTGAAGCCGTCGCTCGCTTTCTGATTTGCCAGCAAGAAAACAGCGAGAAACCTTGCACCCACTGCCACGCTTGCCATTTAATTAACGCAGGCTCACACCCCGATGTTCACTACTTAGCATCAACTGAAAATAAAGATATTGGCGTCGATCAAGTACGTGAAATCAACGAAAAGATCAACCAACACGCCCAGCAAAATGGCAATAAAATTGTAATCATCGACGGCACAGAACGCCTGACCGAAGCAGCGGCGAATGCACTTCTCAAAACCTTGGAAGAACCTCGTCCCAATACGTATTTTTTATTAAAAACCGACATCACCGCAGCATTGCTCCCCACCATTTACAGCCGTTGCCAAACGTGGCTCATCAACTTGCCAAGCGAAGCGACGGCAATTCAATGGCTACAACAGCAACATTCGGCAGAAACTAACGAAATTTGCACCGCACTTCGCATTAATTACGGTCGCCCATTAGCCGCACTCGCCACCTTAGAGCAAGGATTAATTGAAAAACGCCGTGAATTTTTGCGTCAATTTTGGGTCTATTATATACGCCGTTCGCCCTTAGAATTATTGCCTTTATTTGATAAGGAATTGATTTTTCAGCAATTAGATTGGCTTAGTGCCTTTTTAAACGATGCCTTAAAAGACCAATTAGGCATTAAATCAGGCTGGATTTGCCAAGATTTAGCCCGTGGCATACAACAATTTAATCAGCACCAAAATCCGCTCGGTTTGCTCAAAGCGAACCAAATTTTACAAAAAGTGCGGTCTGATTTAAGCGAAATTAATGCGGTAAACCAAGAGTTAATTCTGTTAGACGGCTTAACAAAAATGATTACCGAAGTATTTGAAAAATAAGGAAAAATATGTTTATTGTCGATAGCCATTGCCATTTAGATGCACTGGATTATGAAAATTTACACCAAAATATGGACGATGTGATCGCCAAAGCCAAAGCTCGTGGCGTGCAACACTTGCTCACCATTGGCGTAACGCTCAGCCGTTTTGAAAAACAACGAGATGCGCTTGCACACCACGATGCGGTGTCTTTAGCCTGTGGCGTTCACCCACTCGATTTAGACGACGAACCTTACGATCAACAACGTTTGCTCGAATTAGCTCGCCACAAAAAAGTGATTGCCATCGGCGAAATTGGCTTGGATTATTATTACAGTGCCGACAATAAAGCCTTGCAGCAAGACATTTTCGCCAGCCAAATTCAAGTGGCAAATCAATTAGATAAGCCCGTGATTATTCACACTCGAGCCGCTGGCGACGACACCATTCAATTATTGCGAGATAATCAAGCACAAAAGTGCGGTGGCGTTATTCACTGTTTTACCGAAACAATGGCGTTCGCCAAACAAGCCTTAGATTTAGATTTTTACATTTCTTGCTCAGGCATTGTTACCTTTAAAAATGCCGAAGAAATTCGTGATGTTATTCGTTATGTGCCAGCCGACCGTCTGTTAGTGGAAACTGACAGCCCTTATCTCGCCCCAGTGCCTTATCGTGGCAAGCAAAATCAGCCTGCTTACACACGTGAAGTTTGCGAATATGTGGCAAGTTTAAAAGGAATGACGGTTGCCGAATTCGCTCAACAAAGCACAGAAAATTTTGAACGTTTGTTTAAAATTCAGGTACAATAAATCGTACTTCTATTAAAATAGGACATTTTTATGCGCAAAATTATTAAGTATTTCTTATTCTTAGTTGTAATTTTATTCCACGCCGTGCTGTTTGCTGGCATTCATTTCATCTTTCCGCATTACGAAACCACTTATGTAACTGGCGTGGAAGTGAAGCGTGTGGACAAAGACGGCCCAATCACCAAAGCCAACCCAGCCGATGGCCCAACTCGTGATGTGTATTATATTTACACTCAACGCTCCGATGAAGATAAACCAATGGTTTACCGCAACGAAGATACTCGCTGGGGCTTTCCATTTTATTTCAAATTTGGCTCTGCCGATTTACAAGCCAAAGCCTCAGGCTTAGCCGCCTCTCACAAAATGGTGGAAACCAAATATTACGGCTGGCGCTTAGTGATTTTCGATGAATATCGCAATATGATTTCAATGAAAGAAGTTACTGACGGCGATGCATCATCACCTATTTTAAGCTATATTTTTTATGTGCTAGGCTTAATCACTTTGTTCCTATCCATTCAATTAATTCGTGGTTGGTTCGACAGCGAGGCATAAAATGACATTCAGTTTAATCGTTGCAGCCACGCAAAATTGGGTTATCGGCAAAGATAATCAAATGCCGTGGCACTTGCCTGCGGATTTGGCTTGGTTTCGTCAAAATACCCAAGGCAAACCCGTGATTATGGGGCGCAAAACCTTTGAAAGCATTGGTCGCCCTTTGCCGAAGCGCACCAATATCGTGCTGTCGCGCTCCCCTTTTGAATTTGACGGTGTTATTTGGAAAAATACTCTTGAAAGTGCGGTGGATTTTGTCAAAGATTTTGACGAAATTATGCTAATCGGCGGCGGTGAATTATTCAAACAATATCTGCCGAAAGCCGATAAACTCTATCTCACCCAAATCCAAACCGAACTCGACGGCGATACCTTCTTCCCTGAAATCAACTGGAACGAATGGCAAATCGAATTCGATGAAACACGCCCAAGCGACGAAAACAATCCTTATGATTTGCGGTTTATGATTTTGGTGCGGAAATAATTCGAGTATTTATACACATTTTTGAGGCGAAATTCGCCTCATTTTTATCAGCAGGAAACCAAAATGACCGATAAAGTTTTTATTCACGAACTCACCGCCTTTGCCAGCATTGGTGCGTATGATTGGGAGCATACCATCAAGCAGCGTTTGGTGTTTAACATCGAAATGGCGTGGGATTTCACTCAAGCGGCGCAAACCGACGATGTGCAATATTGCTTGAATTATGCGGAAGTGTCGGAAAAAGTGCTGCAATTTGTGGAAAATCAACCATTTAAATTAGTGGAAACCGTCGCACACAAAGTCGCAGATATGTTGCAACAAACCTACGGCATCAAAGCCCTACGTATTGAATTGCACAAACCCAAAGCCGTGGCACAAGCTAGCAGCGTTGGTGTGATTGTGGAAAGAGGCTACTAATGCACCGCTTCAATTCTCGCTTAGGCTATCTTAGCCTGATGTTGGCGACTTTGTTTTGGGGTGGGAATTTTGTGCTAGGCAAATTACTCAGCAACGCCATTCCCCCAATCACACTGACGTATATTCGCTGGCTTCCTGCGCTCATTATTCTCGCTACCTTGTTTTATCGCCCAACCAAACAGGCTTTTCGCACCATAAAATCAGCCGCAGGCGTGATGTGGTCATTGGGTGTGCTCGGCGTGATTTTATTCCCAGCCACGCTTTACCAAGGCTTAAAAACAGCGAGTGTATTAAATGCTAGCCTTTATTTAGCTGTTGTTCCTGTGCTGGTCATCTTGCTTAACCGATGGGTTTTTAAGGAAAAAATAAAACCACTCATTTTACTCGGCGCAATCATCAGCTTAATCGGCGTGGTTTGGCTACTCAGCCAAGGCGAATTGCAACGCCTCGCCCATTTACACATAAATCAAGGCGACTTATGGACGATGAGTTCCGCAATCAGTTGGGCAATTTATTGCTGCATCATTCGCCTACGCCCCACAAACATCAGTAACACCGCCTTTCTCACCGCACTTGTTGGCTTTGGCGTACTGACGATAACCCCGTTTTTTCTCTATGAATTTTGGCAAAGCTCCGCCGAAATCTTAAAAAATTTAACCGCACTTCAATGGGCTGGCACGGCTTATTTAGTCATTGGGCCATCAATTTTATCCTATGCCTTCTGGAATTTTGGCATCGCCATTGTCGGCTCAGCCAAAGGCGCAGTGATGACAAACTTCACTCCAATCTTCGCTGCATTTTTCAGCATTTTAATCCTGAACGAAGAAATTCAACCGTTCCACATCATCAGTGCAATTTTAATCATCGCAGGCATCGTCATCTGCGGCTACAAAAAGAAATAATCCCTTTTCAAGCTCCATCTCAAAAAGGGATTATGTTATTTCATCATTAAAGTGCGGTTATAAAACTTGCATTTTTTGTACCGCACTTTTCATTGTTTAATCAATTACTTATATTCCAGCAAAATATCTTTTTCGCTAATAGTATCGCCATAAACTGGTAGCAATGTTTTTTCATAGGCTTGTTTTAGCTGACCACTTTTGGCGAGTTTTTCAGTTTCAGAATTCAGCCACGCTAACAAATCCTGATCTTCTTTACGCACCGCTGCGGCAATAAAATCTTGCTCGCCCAAGTTTTTTACACCTACAGTAAAGCCAGCATTTTCTTTGGCCCAAGCGAATAACAATGTGTTATCGTGTGCTAAGGCGTCGCCACGACCATCACGCAAAGCCTCGAAAGTTTCGGTATTTTGTTCAAATTTCAATAACTTAATTTGTGGGAAGTTTTTCGTAAAATACGCATCAGCGGTCGTGCCTTTATTTACCAGCAAAGTTTTTCCTTCCAGCTGCTTCACATCAGTAATCACCGATCCATCTTTAGACACCACGCCGAGAGCAACCTGCATATATGGGTTGGCAAAATCCACCACTTCTTTACGAGCAGGCGTTACCGTAAAATTCGCCAAAATAATATCCACTTTATTCGACAACAAATATTCCGCTCGATTTGCCGCTTCTACCAGCACAAATTCCACCTTATTCTCATCGCCTAACAAATCGTTGGTTAAGTCTTTCGCAATCTCCACATCAAAGCCTTGACTTTTGCCGTCTTTATCCACATAACCAAACGGTGGCTTGTCGCTAAACACGCCGATACGCACTTTGTCTGCCTGCTTAATTCGCTCCACGGCAGACACTTTTCCAGCATCAGATTTCACATCGTCTTTGTTATCGCAAGCCGTAATTCCCACTGCTAATAAAACCGAAGCCAAAAGTGCGGTAATTTTTTTCGTTGTTTTCATAGAATTTTCCTCTTAATTAAGATTAATGTTGCGTTGTAATGACTTCATTATAGAAATGCTTTTATGCAAAAAGGAAAGAATTAATCTGTATTTAATATGCAGTTTTGGAATAAAAATTTAGTGTCAATCTCTCATTTAAAATGCTTACCACATTCAAACTAGAGATTTTGGCAAAACTGCGGTGAAAAATTCTTAAATATTGTCCGCAAAACTTGCCCCTGGAATGTCGTAATTGAGAATATTTAAAAAAGCTTTTGCTCGGTCGCTAGTTGGATTAGTGAAGAAATTATCGGGGGTGGCTTGTTCGATAATTTCGCCTTTGTCCATAAAAATAATTCGGTCGGCGACTTGTTTGGCAAAGGTCATTTCGTGGGTAACGATTAACATTGTCATTCCCTCTCGGGCTAAGCTGAGCACGACATCAAGCACTTCACGCACCATTTCGGGATCGAGAGCGGCAGTGATTTCGTCTAGCAAAAGGATTTCAGGGTTCATACAGAGTGAGCGTACAATGGCGATGCGTTGTTTTTGTCCGCCAGAAAGCTCTCGTGGAAAAGCATTTTTGCGATCAAATAAACCAACCCTTTTGAGCAATTCATCGGCTTGGGCTTCCACTTCGGCACGCTGGCGTTTTTGCACTTTAAGTGGCCCGAGCAAAATGTTATCAATCACCGATAAATGAGAAAATAACTCATAGCTTTGGAACACCATTCCGATATGTTGGCGAGCATTAACCCACGAAATATCCTTGCCTAATTGCCCACTATGCTCGAGCAAAATTTGTCCGCTTTTAATTTCTTCCAAGCCATTCACACAACGTAAAAGGGTACTTTTTCCGCAACCTGACGGCCCTAAAATCACCACAACTTCGCCTTTTTTTAGCGATAAATTAATGCCTTTTAAAGCCACGGTTTCGCCATAATGTTTAACTAATTGGTTAATTTCAAGCAATGCCATAAAAACTCCTATTTTTCCCACCGCACTTCTAAGTATTTGGAAAATAAAGAAAGTGGATAACATATAATAAAATACAAAACGAAGATAACGCCATAAACCCAAAGTGCCGCTGTTGGGTCGGTAAATAGTGAAGTTTCGATAATTTGTTGCCCGACTTTGATCACTTCTAGCACGCCAATAAGCATTGCCAGTGAGCTCGTTTTGACCATTCGAGTGAATAAGTTAATGGCACTGGGCGTAACTCGTTTTAGGCTTTGTGGTAATAAAACATAGATAAAGGTTTGGATTTTGCTTAACCCTAAGGCGTAGGCGGATTCGCTTTGGTGCTTTTCGATGGAACTTAATGCCCCACGCACTAAATCGCCCATTTCAGCCGTTCCCCAAAAGATAAACACAAAAATACACACCCACACGCCATTCCAATGTACGTTAAACCATTTGGCGAAACCAAAATAAACCAGAAAAAGCAGCACCAACAAAGGCACAATGCGGACTACTTCTAAATAAAATTGGCAGAGAAAACGCACCATTCGGTTTTGGCTTGTCATTATGACGCCTAGCACCACACCGAATAAGCAAGCAAAAAAGACGGAAATAAAGGCGATTTCAGCGGTGATCCACAATCCGCCAAGCAAACGTTCAGCATTGCTGCCCTGAAAAAGAATTGATAAGCCCATATTAAGCTCCATATTTGGCTTGACGCAGACGGCGTTCAAGGTAGCGAACGAATAAGGACACTGGGAATAAAATGATCAAATAAAACACCACCAGCAAGAACAAGGCCTCGTTCGTTTTGTAATCCATTCCGATAATATCTTTGGCAAGAAACATTAATTCCGCTACAGCGATAGCACTGATGATCGAACTTTCTTTCATTAAGAACAAACAATTCGCTCCAATGGCGGGCGTAGCGATGGCAAAAGCTTGTGGAAAAATCACATAACGAAAGGCTTGCGACGGACTAAGCCCAATGCTTAACGCACTTTCGATTTGTCCTTTTGAAACCGCTTCCAAACCGCCCCGCATTGCTTCTGCCATATAGCTTCCGCCAAGGAAAGCCAGCCCAATAACACCACAGGTAAAACCGTCGAGTTTAATACCAATTTTAGACAACCCAAAATAAAGAAAGAAAACTTGAATGAGCAAGGGCGTATTGCGTGAAACTTCAATATAGGCTTTCACCCACCATTGTACCCCACGCACCTGATAAACCAGCACAATCGCACACAGCAAACCGATGATCGCCGACAGCAAAATGCCCCATAAAGAAAGCTGCAAGGTTAATATTGTTGCGTCCACAAAACGTGGTATTGCCTCGAGAATATATTGCCAATTCATCAGAAAACTCTCATTCAATCTCAATAAATGGATTATAAACAAGGCGTTATTCTGCACAAAAGAACGATTTGATCTGATTTAGAAAAATTTGGCATAAAAAAAGACCGCACTTTTATGCATCGTTATGCCAAAGTGCGGTCGAAAAAATGAACGTTTTTAAAACTTATCGATTAGGCGGAATATTTGCCTACACCGAGTTCGTCTTCTTTGCGGGTGCGGTTGATGACCATTTGTGGGGATTGTAATACACGCAAGCCCATTTGGTCTTCGGTGCGAACCACGTCGCCGCGAAGCGAATTGGTGAACACATCGGTGATTTTGATGTCCACAAATTTGCCGATCATATCAGGCGAGCCTTTGAAATTCACGATACGATTACTTTCGGTGCGACCAGTGAGTTCCATAATGTCTTTTTTCGATGGCCCTTCAACCAACACACGTTGCTCTGTGCCAAGCATTGCACGGCTGAATTGTGCAGCTTGGTTGTTGATGCGTTGTTGCAATAATTGTAAGCGTTGTTTTTTCTCGTCTTCACTCACATCATCAGGCATATCTGCCGCTGGCGTGCCTGGACGTGCGGAGTAGATAAAGCTGTAACTCATATCAAAATTCACTTGTGCAATTAAGTTCATTGTGTCTTCAAAATCTTGCGCAGTTTCGCCTGGGAAGCCCACGATGAAGTCAGAGCTGATTTGAATTTCAGGGCGAATTTTACGTAATTTACGGATAATCGCTTTATATTCTAACGCAGTGTGATTGCGTTTCATCATTGTCAACACGCGATCAGATCCGCTTTGCACTGGCAAATGTAAGAAGCTAACTAATTCAGGCGTGTCGGCATACACATCAATGATGTCATCGGTAAATTCGATTGGGTGGCTAGTAGTAAAACGTAAGCGGTCAATGCCGTCAATCGCTGCCACTAAGCGTAATAATTCTGCAAAGGTGCAAATTTGATCATCGTGGGTTGCACCACGGTAAGCGTTTACATTTTGCCCGAGCAAATTCACTTCACGCACGCCTTGTTCCGCTAATTGTGCGATTTCAAACAGCACATCATCAACGGGGCGACTTACTTCTTCACCACGAGTATAAGGCACAACGCAGAATGAACAATATTTGTTACAACCTTCCATAATTGACACGAACGCTGTCGGGCCTTCGGCTTTTGGCTCTGGCAGGCAGTCAAATTTTTCGATTTCAGGGAAACTCACGTCCACCACCGAGCTTTTACCGCCACGAATTTGGTTAATCATTTCTGGTAAACGGTGTAAGGTTTGTGGCCCGAAAATAATGTCCACAAAAGGGGCACGCTCACGAATGTGTTCGCCCTCTTGCGAAGCCACACAACCGCCCACGCCAATAATCAAATTTGGTTTGTTCTTTTTCCACGTTTTCCAACGCCCAAGTTGTGAAAACACTTTTTCTTGTGCTTTTTCACGAATAGAACAGGTATTGAGCAATAACACGTCTGCATCTTCGGGATTTTCCGTTAATTCTAAAGCGTGCGTTGCATTTAAAAGATCTGCCATTTTTGAAGAGTCATACTCATTCATTTGGCAACCCCACGTTGTAATATGTAATTTCTGTGCCATTTTTCTTTTAATTAATCGGTTAAACTTATTGATAAATATCATTCATTAAATTTGGTGGGCTATTGTACAGTTTTGTGCTATTGATGACTAGCGTTAATTTGCGAAAGCCAGCCCACTCCCCACTAATAAATGCAGAAAAAGCGATTTTGCACAAAATAAATACTTTCAGAATGAGCAACAAAAGGGTATAATTCGCCCGTTTTTTTATATTTATTTAATAATTTAAGGATTACATAGCTAATGGCTAAAGAAGATTGCATTGAAATGCAAGGCACTATCTTAGAAACCTTGCCAAACACGATGTTCCGTGTGGAATTGGAAAATGGACACGTTTTAACTGCTCATATTTCAGGCAAAATGCGTAAAAACTACATTCGTATTTTGACTGGCGATAAAGTTACAGTGGAAATGACACCATACGATCTTACCAAAGGTCGAATTATCTTCCGTGCAAGATAATTACTAAATTCATTTTCAACATCGTATTTGGGCGCACAAAGGTGCGTCCTTATTATTTGGCATTAATTTGACATTAAATTGGGCAAATTTTCACCGCACTTTTTCTCCACTCGCACTTAAGCGTTTAAAAAGAAATAGAATATTTGATTAAAATATGCTACTTTTTGAATTGTCAAATTCCGACCTAACTTAACATTTTATTATGGCAGACGAACATTCGAGTAATGCTCCGCAAGCGGAGAACGCAACTCAAAAAAAATCCTTTTTCCAGTCTTTATTTGGGCGATTTTTTCAAGGAGAATTGAAAAATCGAAATGAATTAGTGGAAGTCATTCGTGATTCAGAACAAAACGATTTAATCGATCAAAATACACGAGAAATGATCGAAGGCGTAATGGAAATCGCCGAGCTTCGTGTGCGTGATATTATGATCCCACGTGCGCAAATCACCTTTATTGAAAGCGATCAAGATTTAGCAAGTTGCCTGAATACCATTATCGACACCGCACATTCACGCTTTCCTGTAATCCCAACTGACACCGACGAGCGAGATAATGTGCAAGGCATTTTGCACGCCAAAGATTTGCTGCCGTTTTTGCGTGAACAGCCTGAAGAATTTAATTTGCAACGTTTATTGCGCCCTGCGGTGATTGTGCCTGAAAGTAAGCGTGTGGATCGAATGTTAAAAGAATTTCGTTCTGAACGCTTCCATATGGCAGTTGTGGTGGACGAATTTGGCGCAATTTCAGGTTTAGTTACCATTGAAGATATTTTAGAACAAATCGTCGGCGATATTGAAGATGAATTCGATGAAGAAGAAGTCATTGCAGATATTCGCCAGCTTTCTCGCCACACTTATGCGGTGCGTGCGCTGACTGATATTGAAGATTTTAATCAGCATTTTAATACGCATTTTGCCGATGAAGAAGTGGACACCATTGGCGGCGTGATTATGCAAGCCTTTGGCTATTTGCCGAAGCGTGGCGAAGAAATCATCTTAGAAAATTATCCGTTTAAAGTAACATCTGCCGATAATCGTCGCATTATCCAGCTGCGAGTTACCGTAACGGATGAGCAACTGGCGGAAATGAACGCCTTAAAAGCGAAAAAAGAAGAACAAACTGAAGAATAATTGAATTTGCCCCTTTCAATTTTCGGGTGCTTTCTTTCGTGGAAGCAAACTCGGCATTGAACGGGGCAAAATTGTACTATAACGAGCTAACTACAATAGACTAATTATGAACGCAATTTTACCTTATCTGATCGCTGTCGTGTCAGGTGCTATCGGGCTATTTGCCTTTTCCCCCTATGATTATTGGGGCGTTGCTTATCTGTCGGCATTAGGCTTAATTTATGTTGCCAAAACTTCGCCAAAAAAGACCGCACTTTGGGCAACCTTTTTATGGGGCGTGAGCTTTTTTTCCATCGGCACAAGCTGGCTGCACGTGAGCATTCACCAATTCGGCGGTTCGCCTTTGTGGCTCAGCTATGTAATGGTGGTGCTGTTGGCAGCGTATTTATCCCTTTACCCTGTGTTATTCACTTATCTCATTCAACGTTTTCAAGTAAAAAGTGCGGTGATTTTTGCCGTTATTTGGACGTTCACCGAATTTCTGCGTGGCTGGGTTTTCACTGGCTTTCCGTGGTTACAATTTGGTTATACGCAAATTGATACGCCATTTGCAGGCATTGCGCCGATTTTCGGTGTGGCAGGCTTAACTTTCTTTGTGATATGGTCAAGTGCGGTGCTTTTTAACCTTGTTTCTGCCCTATGGAAAGCACGAAATACGCCCAACCAAATCACCGTTGCAGTGGCGCATTTTCTGTTGCTCACCGTCGTTGCAGGTTTAAGCTCTTTGGCTAAAATAGACTACGTCAAACCCGTGCCAGACAAAGCACTCACCGTCAGTTTGGTGCAAGGCAATATTCCGCAATCCTTGAAATGGGATCCCGAATATTTGCATTCTACCCTACAAATTTATGCTGATTTAATCCGCCCTTATTTAGGCAAATCAGATGTGATTATTTTGCCTGAAAGCGCATTGCCAGCACTTGAAGAACATCTTCAACCTTTTTTTGATGAACTCAAACAAGCTAGCCAAACGACGAAAACAGAACTGCTAATCGGCACGGTGTATCGTGAGCCTGAAAGCGGCAAGTTGTTCAATTCGATTGCGCTGGTCAACAAACATTATTCACCAACGCAAACAATGCGTTATAACAAACATCACCTTGTGCCATTCGGTGAATATGTGCCGCTGGAAAGCCTGTTGCGCCCACTCGGTTCGGTGTTTAATTTGCCTATGTCGGCATTCCAAAAGGGCGAAGCGGTGCAGCCTGATTTATTGAGTAAAAACCGTCATTTTATGGGCGCAATTTGCTATGAAATTATCGAAGGCGCACAACTCCAAGCAAACTTAAAACAAAATAGTGATTTTATTTTGACCATATCAAATGATGCGTGGTTTGGCGACAGCCACGGCCCTTGGCAACATTTCCAAATGGCAAGAATGCGCGCGTTGGAGCTAGGTAAGCCAGTTATTCGAGCCACAAATACGGGTGTTACTGCCTTTATTGATGCACAAGGAAAAGTCATCGAAAAAGCACCGCAGTTTGAAGCAACAGTATTAACTCAACGCATTGTGCCGACGGAAGGCAAAACGCCTTATGCTGCGTTAGGAAATAAACCGTTGTATTTTTTATCTATTTTATTGGTTTTATTACGTGGAATTGGTGCGCTACTCAAACGCAAAATGTTGCATTCAAACAAGCAATAATCCATCTTTCAGATAAAAATAAGGCGCATTTTATTGCGCCTTATTTTTCGCTTAAGAAGTTACAAATTGAAAACGTGTCCAATGTTTGTAATGTTCGCCAGCTTTAGATATGCCGCCATAATGCCACCATTCGGGGTGATTTGGCGTGTCGGGCAACGCTTGGCTTTCCAACGCAATACCGCTGTAATCAGCATATTCGCCCTCATCTCGAGTTGGTGTGCCGTGCAGATAATTACCTGTGTAAACTTGTAACGCAGGCTGTGATGTGCTGACTTCAAGGCGAATGTCCCCATTAGGTGCGATCAAAATTGCACTGGTTTTTTCACGATATTCATCAATTAAAAAAGCGTGATCATAACCTTTGGTCAACCGTTGTTCTTGTTGCAGAAAATCTTGCGCAATCACCTTAGGCTGGCGAAAATCAAAGCTAGTTTCCGCTACAGATTTTAGCGGCGCATTCGGAATGCCCTCGCTATCCACAGGCAAAAATTCAGCAGCATTTAACTGCAATGAATGCGCTCGAATATCGCAACCTGCGCTGGCGTTGACTAAATTAAAATAAGCGTGATTGGTTAGATTCAACGGCGTATCTTGATCGGAAATTGCATTAAACTCCACCGTCAACGCATTATCTTCCCCTAAGCGATAAGTTACTTTCACTTGTACATTGCCCGCAAAACCTTGATCGCCATCGGCAGAAAAAAGAGAGAAACGAACAAAATTTTCTTGAATTTCGTCAATTTTCCACCGCACTTTATCGAAGCCTACACCACCGTGTAGCTGGTGCACGCCTTGATTTGCCGTCAATTTAACCACGTTGCCGTTTAACTCAAATTGGCTATTGGCAATCCGATTAGCATAACGCCCGACCGCCGCCCCAAGATAAGCATTTTGCTTCGGATAATCTTCGGGCTGACAGCCTAATAGCACTTCTCGCAATTCACCGTTCACTGGCACTTTGCAAGAAAGCCACGTTGCGCCCCAATCCATAAATTGCACGCACATTCCTTGCTTATTACTTAAACTCACCAACTGAAAGGGCGCATTGTCGGGAGCAAGTGCGGTGCTTTTTTCCACTGTTTTGGGGCTGACATCTAGCATACTTGCACCCCTTGCGAAGCGTGGCACACATAAAAATCTTCTTGAATACCTGTGGTTTTTTGGTAGTTTTCCGCAATAATTTTACGCACTGCGTCCACTTTTTCCACTGGCGCAATCGCTACAATACAACCACCGAAACCGCCGCCCGTCATTCTTGCACCGCCTGTTTTGCCAATGGCAACTTGAGCTAATTCCACTAAATAATCGATTTCAGGCACGGTAATTTCAAAATCATCACGCATTGAGTCGTGCGATTGCCCCATCAATTCGCCTAAGCGAGAAATATCGCCTTGATTTAAGGCTTCGACGGCATCTAATACACGTTGATTTTCGGTAACAATATGACGTGCTCGTTTCGCCACATCTGGGTCAAGTGCGGTTAATTCGGCTTCTTTTTGTTTGAATTGTGCAATAGAAACATCACGCAAGGCTTTCACGCCGAAAAATGCTGCCGCTCGCTCACATTGCTGGCGGCGAGTGTTGTATTCGCCAGTAACTAAATCGTGTTTCACGTGGGAATTAACAATCATCACCGCCACATTATCAGGCACTGGCGTAGCTTGCGTTTCAAGGCTACGGCAATCGATCATCAACAAATGATCTTTTTGCCCTAATGCTGAAATAAGCTGATCCATATTGCCACAATTTGCACCCACAAATTGATTTTCCGCCTGCTGACCAATTAAGGCAATTTCCGTATTGCTTAACGGCAAATCCGCCAGCTGCTGACAGAATTTTCCCACCGCAACTTCTAACGAGGCGGAAGAACTTAAGCCCGAAGATTGTGGCACATTGCCGCTGATCACCAAATCTGCCCCTTGACGAAATTCAGGGCAACGTTGTTGGATAAATTTCACCACGCCACGCACATAGCCAGTCCATTTTTTATTTGGCACAGGGAGAATTTCTTCGCTAAGCGAAAATTCGTCGCTATCATTTAAATCTGCCGCATACACGTGAAAACGTTGATCATCTCGGGCAGCACCGCTGATTGCTGTGCCGTAATCAATGGCACAAGGCATCACAAAACCGTCGTTGTAGTCGGTGTGTTCGCCAATCACATTCACTCGCCCTGGGGCGTAAATATTTAAGGTAGAAGTGCGGTTAAATTTTTGCTCAAATAGTTGTTTAGCCTGTTGTTGTGGGGTCATAGTCTTGTTCCTTTTGCTCGGATTATTTTTCTTTATAATGTACGTCGCTTAATTCTCGCAAGCGGGCAGCGGCTTGTTCAGCGGTGAGATCTCGCTGGCTTTCGCCTAGCATTTCATAGCCCACCATAAATTTTCGCACCGTCGCAGAACGTAACAATGGCGGATAAAAATGGGCGTGTAATTGCCAGTGCTGGTTGTCGTCATCGTTAAATGGTGCAGCGTGGAAGCCCATTGAATAAGGGAAAGATGTTTCAAATAAATTATCGTATTTAGTGGTTAATTGTTTCAACGCCAAGGCTAAATCTTGGCTTTGCTCGTTGCTTAAATCCGTTAAGCGTTTCACCTGTGCTTTTTTCGGGAGCAACAAGGTTTCAAACGGCCACACCGCCCAATAAGGCACAACAGCTAACCAATGTTCCGTTTCCACCACGATGCGTTCTTTTAATGCCAATTCTTGCTGAGCATAATCCAGCAACATTGGCGAATCATATTCAGCCAAATAGCGTCGTTGCGTTTGATCTTCTCTCGCTACTTCATTCGGCAGGAAGCTATTCGCCCAAATTTGACCGTGTGGGTGCGGATTAGAACAGCCCATTGCTGCCCCTTTATTTTCAAAAATTTGCACCCATTGGTATTTTTGTCCCAGCTCTTGCAACTGTTCTTGCCACACTTTCACCACGTCGTGAATTTCTGCCACGCTCAATAGCGGCAAGGTTTTGCTATGATCGGGCGAGAAGCACACCACTCGGCTCTCACCTTGGGCAAGTGCGGTCTGAAATAAAGGACTTTTTGACATTTCAGGTGTTGGCGTGTCGTCAAGCAAGGCAGAAAAATCATTTTTAAACACATAAGGTTTTTGATAATGCGGATTTTGCTCACCTGTAATACGTTTGTTGCTTGGGCAGAGATAACAGGTTGGATCGTAGCTCGGCTTTTGTTCTTCCGTTACTTTTTCCTGCTGACCTTGCCAAGGGCGTTTGGCTCGATGTGGCGACACGAGCACCCATTGATCGGTGAGTGGATTATAACGGCGATGTGGGTGTTCGGTTGGATCAAATAGCGTATTCATTGCTGCTCCTTTAAAACAAAAACGGTTACAAATGAAATTGAAGATAAGATAGCACAATGAGTTAAATAAACTGTGATAGAGATCAAATTTTTGAAAAAATCTCGTGAAAAAAGGCGTTTTTTTAGATTTTATGCTTGCTTTTTCTGCGTAACCGCTTTCAAATAGAGCCATTGTATGACGATAAGTCTTCTTGTCTATGATCAAGGATAAGCCTATGATTACAATTCGAGATGTGGCAAAACAAGCTGGCGTGTCGGTTGCAACCGTTTCTCGGGTGCTAAACAATGCTTCATCAAGTGAAAAAGCACGCCTTGCAGTGCAAAGTGCGGTGGAAAAATTGGGATATTCGCCCAATGCCAACGCACAAGCCTTAGCCCTGCAAAATACCGATACGATTGGTGTTGTGGTTACTGACGTAACCGATTCTTTCTTTGCGATTTTAGTTAAAGCGGTCGATCAAGTTGCTTCTGAATATGGCAAAACCATTTTAATCGGCATTGGTTATCATCACGCCGACAAAGAACGTAATGCCATTGAAACCTTATTGCGCAAGCGTTGCAGTTGTTTGGTTGTGCATTCTAAAGCCTTGACCGATGCCGAATTAACTGAATATTTAAAGCAAGTGCCAGGAATGGTGATTATTAACCGCTGTATCAAAGGTTTTGAGCATCGTTGTGTGGGATTGGACAATCGGCGTGGTACATTTTTAGCCACAGAATTGCTGATTCGCCTTGGGCATAAACGCATTGGCTATATCGGCTCAAATCATCTTATTAATGACGAAGTTGAAAGAAAACAAGGTTATTTAACCGCACTTTCTAAGCACGGTTTGCCACCGATTGATGATGCCACCATTCAAAACACGCCCGACTTTGAGGGCGGTGAAGCGGCAATGATTGATTTGTTGAGTTATCACTCCGATTTAACCGCCATTGTGGCGTATAACGACAGTATGGCAGCGGGCGCACTTTCGGTGTTACACGAAAATAATATCAACGTGCCTCGTCAATTTTCCATTATCGGTTTTGATGATATGCCGATTTCTCGCCACTTAGTGCCTAAGCTATCAACCATTCGTTATCCTATTGATCTTATGGCAAATTATGCGGCGAAATTAGCATTAAGTTTAGTGAATAAAGAGATTGAAACGCCAATTCATACGCAATTTAATCCAACGGTGGTACGCCGTTTTTCCACCGATAGTTATCATCAACAATAATTTTTTTGGAAACGCTTTCACATTTTTTCAATTCTGTGAAAGAGATCACAGTATTTAAACTAAAAACGTTGTATCTTAACCACATTACTCAATGCAGTGGAACTAAATCGTCGCCTTTTGAGTAATTCATCTTAATCAGCTAAAGAGGAATGTTATTATGAAAAAAACAGTATTAAGCGCAGTTGCATTAGCGGTAGGTTTAGGTGTAAGCGTGAGCGCAGCTCAAGCCGCCACAAGCATTGGTGTTACCATTTATAAATACGACGATAACTTTATGTCATTGATGCGTCAAGAAATCAGTAAGGAAGCTGATAGCTTAAAAGACATCAAATTATTGATGAATGACTCACAAAATGCGCAATCTATTCAAAATGACCAAGTGGACGTGTTAATTTCTAAAGGTGTGAAAGCACTTGCTATTAACTTAGTTGACCCAGCTGCATCTAAAACCATTATCGACAAAGCTCGTGGCGAAGACATTCCTGTGGTGTTCTTCAACAAAGACCCAGGCGCAAAAGCCATTGAGAGCTATGATAAAGCCTATTATGTGGGTACTGACCCGAAAGAATCTGGCGTAATCCAAGGTGATTTAATTGCGAAATATTGGAAAGCGAACCAAGCGGCTGACTTAAATAAAGACGGTAAAATCCAATATGTATTGCTCAAAGGCGAACCAGGCCACCCAGATGCCGAAGCTCGTACCAAATATGTGATTGAAGCATTAAATAAACAAGGTATTCAAACTGAAGAATTGTTTATCGACACAGGTATGTGGGACGCTGCAATGGCGAAAGATAAAACTGATGCGTGGCTTTCTAGCTCAAAAGCAAACCAAATCGAAGTGGTGATTTCAAACAACGATGGTATGGCGATGGGCGCATTGGAAGCAGTGAAAGCACACGGCAAAAAATTACCAGTATTCGGTGTGGACGCATTGCCTGAAGTATTGCAATTAATCAAAAAAGGTGAAATTGCAGGTACTGTGTTAAACGACGGCGTGAACCAAGGTAAAGCAGTTGTTCAATTAGCAAACAACTTAGCGAACGGTAAAGCAGCGACCGAAGGCACTAACTGGAAACTCGACAACAAAGTGGTTCGTATTCCATATGTTGGCGTTGATAAAGATAATTTATCTGAATTCTTAAAATAAATTAACCGCACTTTTAGCGGAATAAAGCCTCTCTGACAGCTTTTCATAATGAAATATGGCAGAGAGGCAACACTCCTAATAATAATGAAGAAACTATGTGGTGAATTATGGCAGTGCAACAACACCAAGACAGCCAAGTGCTGCTCACGATGACCAATGTGAGCAAGTCATTCCCCGGCGTAAAAGCACTCGATAAGGCAAATTTAACTGTGAAATCGCATTCAGTTCACGCTTTAATGGGTGAAAATGGAGCAGGAAAATCGACCTTATTAAAATGCTTATTTGGGATTTATGCCAAAGATGAGGGCGAAATTCTATTTTTAGACAAACCTGTTAATTTCAAAACATCAAAAGAAGCTCTAGAAAATGGGATTTCAATGGTTCATCAAGAGTTAAACTTGGTGCGCCAACGTAATGTAATGGATAATTTATGGCTCGGACGTTATCCATTAAAAGGCGTTTTTGTTGATCACGCTAAAATGTATCGTGATACCAAAGCGATTTTCGACGAATTAGATATTGATATTGATCCGAAAGAGAAAGTCGCCAATTTGTCTGTATCGCAAATGCAGATGATCGAAATTGCCAAAGCGTTCTCTTATCACGCCAAAATCGTGATTATGGACGAACCGACATCTTCTCTTTCAGAAAAAGAAGTTGAACACTTATTTAAAATTATCCAAAAATTAAAAGATCGTGGTTGTGGCATTATTTATATTTCCCACAAAATGGACGAAATTTTCAAAATTTGCGACGAAATTACTATTTTGCGTGATGGTAAATGGATCAACACCGTGCCAGTGCAAGGCGCAACGATGGACGGCATTGTTGCAATGATGGTAGGTCGTGAATTAACTCAACGCTTCCCTGAAAAAACCAATACACCAAAAGAAGTAATCTTAAAAGTCGAAAATTTAACCGCACTTAATCAGCCGTCAATTCAAGACGTGAGCTTTGAATTACGCAAAGGTGAGATTTTAGGGATCGCAGGCTTAGTGGGGGCAAAACGTACGGATATTGTGGAAACCATTTTCGGTGTACGTGAACGCAAAAGTGGTACGGTGAAATTACACGATAAAATTATGAAAAATCGCACCGCACTTGAAGCCATTAATAACGGCTTTGCGCTGGTAACAGAAGAACGCCGCTCCACAGGAATTTACTCCAACTTGAGCATTGAATTTAACTCATTGATTTCAAATATGAAATCTTATATTAGTAAATTTGGTTTGCTCAGCAATAAAAAAATGAAAAGCGATACCCAATGGGTGATTGATTCGATGAATGTAAAAACCCCATCGCACAGCACGACGATTGGTTCTCTTTCAGGCGGTAACCAACAAAAAGTGGTTATCGGGCGTTGGCTATTAACCCAACCTGAAATTTTAATGCTCGATGAACCAACCCGTGGGATTGACGTGGGCGCAAAATATGAGATTTATCAACTCATTATGCAATTAGTACAAAAAGATAAAGGTATTATTATGATTTCATCTGAAATGCCTGAGCTTTTGGGTATCACCGACCGAATTTTGGTGATGAGTAACGGACGTGTGGCGGGCATTGTAGAAACCAAAAACACCACACAACAAGAAATTTTGCAACTTGCTGCGAAATATTTATAACAAGTTTTACAAGGAAAAGAATTATGTCTGCAATGAAACAACATAAAACTTGGGATTTCTTCAAACAAAATGCGATTTATTTCGTATTATTGCTCCTACTTTTAGTCATTATCGCACAAGATCCAAGTTTCTTGAGTTTGCGAAATTTCAGTAACATCTTAACCCAATCTTCTGTGCGCTTAATCATCGCACTCGGGATTGCAGGCTTGCTTGTGGTGCAAGGCACGGACTTATCCGCTGGTCGCCAAGTGGGCTTAGCAGCGGTGGTTTCCGCTACAATGCTACAAGGAATGGACAATCTAAACCGAGTGTTCCCTGATTTGCCTGAAATGCCAATTTTTGCCGTAGTGCTACTCGTTTGCTCTATCGGTGCGGTTATCGGTTTAGTCAATGGTTTTGTCGTGTCTATTCTCAATGTAACGCCATTTATCGCTACAATGGGAACGATGATTATCGTTTATGGTATTAACTCACTTTACTATGATGCCGTAGGTTCTTCCCCTATCGCAGGCTTTACGGAAAACTTCTCCACATTTGCGCAAGGTTTCTTCCGTCTAGGCTCATTTAAATTATCCTACATTACCATTTACGCCATCGTCGCCACTATTATTATGTGGACTTTATGGAACAAAACACGTTTTGGTAAGAACATCTTCGCTATCGGTGGCAACCCAGAAGCAGCTCGAGTTTCAGGAGTAAATGTGACGAAGAATTTATTGGTTATCTATACTTTAGCAGGCGTATTCTATGCTTTCGGCGGTATGCTTGAAGCAGGTCGTATCGGCTCAGCAACCAACAACCTTGGTTTTATGTATGAATTAGATGCCATTGCTGCTTGCGTGGTTGGTGGTGTGTCATTCGCAGGTGGTGTGGGTACGATTATCGGCGTAGTAACAGGTGTGTTAATCTTCACCATCATCAACTATGGCTTAACCTACATCGGCGTAAACCCATACTGGCAATACATCATCAAAGGCTCAATTATCATCTTAGCGGTGGCGATTGACAGTTTGAAATACGCGAAGAAAAAATAAGAACTCAATTCTGTTTATTACCAATCCCCACATCTCAATGTGGGGATTTTTTTACCGCAATAGGTAGAAAACTTCAGCGCATAAAAATGCGCCTTAACGAAATGTCATCGCTAAGGCGCAGATTAAATCTTAATTATTGTTGCGCTTTCACTGCGGCAACTGCCACCATATTGATAATACGGCGCACCGAAGATTGTGCGGTTAAAATATGCGCTGGTTTATTCATTCCCATTAAAATAGGCCCAATGGTAATTGGCGTTTGCGTGCCTTGCAATAAATTCAAGCTAATGCGTGCGCTTTCCATACTTGGCATCACCAACAAATTCGCCGCACCTTTAAGTGGGCTATCTGGCATAAATTCTTGGCGTAGCGTTGGGTTTAAAGCAACATCGCAGTGCATTTCGCCGTCAATAATCAAGTTTGGTTCTTCCGCTTGCACAAGTGCTAAAACTTCACGCATTTTAACCGCACTTGGGTAGTCAGAAGAACCGTAATTTGAGTTAGAAATCAGCGCAACTTGTGGCTCAATACCAAAACGGCGCACTTCTTCTGCTGCCATTAGGGTAATTTCCGCCAATTCTTCTGCCGTTGGATTTTGATTAACAAAGGTGTCGGCGATAAATAAGTTGCGATCGCTCAACACCAAACCATTCACCGTCGCAGGCACTTTTGCTTCATCTTTCACGCCGATAATTTCTTTCAACAGCGTTAAGCTCGACGCATAATTTCCCACCAAACCACATAACAACGCATCTGCATAACCTAATTCTAACAAAGCTGAACCAATCGCCGCCGAGTTGTTCATCATTCGGCGTTTCGCCATTGCCTCCGTTACCCCATTGCGTTTCATTCTACCGTGGTAAAGCTGCCAGCATTGTGCAAAAATTTCAGGATTATCCGTATTTAACACATCAAAATCTTTGCCCGCTTCAATTTTCAAGCCCAATTTTTTGATTTGTTGTGTAATAACGTCATCACGCCCAACCAGTACAGGATAAGCAATGCCCAACGTTGCAATTTCTTGTACGGCGTGCAAAATACGAGTTTCTTCACCATCGGCAAGTAACACACGTTTTTTGTCTTTTTTCGCTTGGTCAAACACAGGTTTCATAAACAAATTCGTTTTGTAAACGAACTGCGTGAGTTTTTCCAAATAAGCGTCCCAATCGGTAATCGGGCGAGTGGCGACACCACTTTCCATTGCCGCTTTCGCCACTGCTGGAGCAATACGCACGATTAAACGTGGGTCAAATGGTTTTGGAATAATGTAATCTGCACCAAAAGAAATTTCATCGCCACCACCGTAAGCTGATGTAACCACTTCGCTTTGCTCCGCCAAAGCAAGATCGGCAATGGCGTGAACCGCTGCCATTTTCATTTCTTCGTTAATCGTTGTTGCACCAACATCTAATGCACCACGGAAAATAAACGGAAAACAAAGCACATTATTCACTTGGTTAGGATAGTCCGAACGCCCCGTACACACAATCGCATCGGCACGAGCCGCTTTAGCTTCGGGCGGTGTAATTTCAGGATTTGGATTTGCTAAGGCTAAAATCAACGGACTTGCCGCCATTGTTTTCACCATTTCTTGCGTTAATGCACCTGCAGCTGAGCAACCTAAGAAAATATCCGCATTTGGAATCGCATCTTCCAAAGTGCGAGAGCCGTTGTCATCAATCGCATACAGTTGCTTAGTTGCGTCCATTTTTTCATCACGGCCTTTATAAATCACGCCTTTAGAATCGCAAACCGTAATATTTTCACGCTTCATTCCAAGTGAAACCAACAAATTTAAGCACGCAATCGACGCAGCCCCAGCCCCCGAAGCCACTAATTTCACATTGCCAATGTCTTTCCCTACAATGCGTAAACCGTTAATTACCGCTGCCGAGCTAATAATCGCCGTGCCGTGTTGATCATCGTGGAACACAGGAATATTCATACGCTCACGCAATTTTTGCTCAATATAAAAACATTCAGGCGCTTTAATATCTTCCAAATTCACCCCACCGAAAGTCGGCTCAAGTGCGGCGATAATTTCCACTAATTTATCAGGATCTTTCTCATCAATTTCAATATCAAATACGTCCACGCCAGCGAATTTCTTAAACAGAACTCCCTTACCCTCCATCACGGGCTTACCTGCTAACGCACCAATATTTCCCAACCCCAGCACCGCAGTACCATTAGAAATAACCGCCACTAAATTCCCTTTTGCCGTATAACGATAGGCTTTCGCAGGATCGGCTTGAATATCCAAACAAGGCTCTGCCACCCCAGGCGAATAAGCCAACGCTAAATCACGCTGCGTCGCAAGAGATTTGGTTGGGGTAACTTCAATTTTGCCCGGTTTTGGAAATTCGTGAAAATCGAGCGCTGCTTGACGTAAATCTGACATACTTCCTTCCTTATTTTATGGCTTGTGTGTAATAAATATCTTGAGCATTATAGAACGATCCAAAAATAAATACACTGCCAAAATACGTGGTTTTTCACCGCACTTGGGGAGTGTATTTATTTTTTGTGATCTGGTTCACATTTCTGAAAATTGCTCTTTTCCTTTTTGATTATTTTTTCTTAAACTTAACATCAAAAGCTATCGAAACGTTTCGATGAAAATTTTCAGCATAATTTATGCCTAATTATTTGGTGATAAAAATGAAAAAAACGACTTTACTTAATGCACCGCTTTCTCACAGTATTGCAACGCTCGGGCATACAGAAAGCCTAACTATTTGCGATGCTGGTTTACCTATTCCGCACAACGTTGAGCGAATTGATTTAGCGTTGAAAGCCAATGTGCCAAGTTTTTTGCAAACCGTCGATACTGCTGTTGCGGAAATGTTTGTTGAGCGTGCGGTGCTTGCCGAAGAAATTAAACAAAAAAATCCACAAATTTACACCGCAGTTTTAGCGTTAATCGAGCGTTTACAAGCAGAGCAAGGCAATCAAATTTCGGTGGAATATGTTTCACACGAGCAATTTAAATTGCTGACACACAGCAGCAAAGCCATTGTTCGCACAGGCGAATGTTCGCCTTATGCTAACGTGATTTTATATTCGGGCGTGCCATTTTAAACTGGGTGAAATTATGCAACACGAAACTTTACTTAAAATTAGCGGTATCGATAAATCTTTCCCAGGGGTAAAAGCCTTGTCGAACGCCTGTTTGAACGTGTATGCAGGGTGTGCGATGGCATTGATGGGCGAAAATGGTGCAGGTAAATCGACCTTAATGAAAGTGCTGACAGGCATTTACCGCAAAGATGCTGGCAGTATTGCATATCTTGGGCGTGAAGCGAATTTCGTGAACCCAAAACAATCACAAGAAGCTGGGATTAGCATTATTCACCAAGAATTGAATTTGGTCGGTAATCTCAGCATTGCAGAAAATATTTTTCTCGGCAGAGAGTTTACTACCAAGTTCGGGGCGATTGACTGGGCAAAAATGCACACAGAAGCCGATAAATTATTGGCAAAACTCAATCTTCCTTATTCGAGCAAGCAACTTTGTAGCGAACTGTCGATAGGCGAACAACAAATGGTCGAAATCGCCAAAGCCCTAAGTTTTGAGTCAAAAGTCATCATTATGGACGAACCGACCGACGCATTAACGGATACCGAAACCGAAGCGTTGTTTAAGGTCATTGATGAACTCAAAAAAGAGGGGCGAGGCATTGTGTATATTTCGCACCGAATTAAAGAAATTTTTGAGATCTGCGACGACGTTACCGTCTTGCGAGATGGGCAATTTATTGGCGAAACCGCGGTTAAAGATTTAGATGAAGATCATTTAATTGAAATGATGGTGGGGCGTAAATTAGAAGAACAATATCCGCATTTGGATTTGCCAGTGGGCGACGTGCGATTGAGCGTAGAAAATCTCTCGGGCAGCGGTGTCAATAACGTCAGCTTTGAATTACATAAAGGTGAAATTTTGGGTGTTTCAGGCTTAATGGGGGCAGGTCGCACAGAATTGATGAAAGTTATTTACGGAGCATTACCGAAAACGGCAGGAAAAGTGCGGTTAAATAATCAAGAGATTTCGATTAAAACATCGCAAGATGGCTTGTTGCACGGCATTGTTTATATTTCAGAAGATCGTAAAGGCGACGGCTTAATTTTAGGAATGTCGGTCAAACAAAATATGTCGCTCACTGCACTTGAGCATTTTTCTAAGCTCGGACACATCAATCAAAAAGCGGAGCAAATGGTGGTGAATGATTTTATTGAATTGTTTAACGTAAAAACCCCAAGTGCCGATCAGCCGATAGGTTTATTGTCTGGTGGTAATCAACAAAAAGTGGCGATTGCTAAGGGCTTAATGACTCGCCCCGACGTACTGATTTTAGATGAACCTACTCGTGGCGTGGACGTGGGAGCGAAAAAGGAAATTTATCAGCTGATCAATAAATTTAAGCAAGAAGGCTTGAGCATTATTTTAGTGTCCAGCGATATGCCTGAAGTGCTAGGAATGTCGGATCGAATTTTAGTAATGCGAAATGGTGAAATTTCGGGTGAGTTTTCAAGAAGCAAAGCAACCCAAGAAAAACTTTTAGCGGCGGCGATTGGTAAACAATAAGGAAGCACAATGACTACACAAACCAAAAACTCTTTTCAGCTTGGCAGATTTTTGCTGGAACAACGTTCGATTGTCGCATTATTGGTGTTAATTGCGATTGTATCGATGATTAACCCTGATTTCTTTTCGGTTGATAACATTCTTAATATTCTACGCCAAACATCGGTCAATGCCGTTATTGCTGTGGGAATGACTTTTGTGATTTTAATCGCAGGGATCGACCTTTCCGTTGGCTCAATTTTAGCCTTAACTGGTGCAATCGCTGCAAGTTTAGTGGGGGCAGAATACCCGATTTTATTTGTCGTTCCCCTTACGCTGTTAATTGGCACATTGCTCGGCTGCGTGAGCGGCGTGATTGTCGCCAAAGGCAAAGTGCAAGCCTTTATTGCCACATTGGTAACAATGACACTTTTACGTGGCGTAACAATGGTTTACACCGACGGTCGCCCAATTAGCACAGGTTTTTCTGATGCGGCGGATCAATTTGCCTTTTTAGGTACAGGCTATTTATTCGGCATTCCAGTGCCGATTTGGTTAATGGCAATCGTATTTGCGGTGGCGTGGTATGTGTTGAAACACACTCGCATTGGTCGCTATATTTATGCACTCGGCGGCAATGAAGCGGCGACGCAACTTTCAGGTATCAATGTGAATAAAATCAAGGTGTTTGTGTTTGCCGTAAGCGGTTTTCTATCTGCACTCGCAGGGCTAATCGTTACTGCTCGCCTTTCTTCTGCCCAACCGACCGCAGGCGTTTCTTATGAACTTGATGCGATTGCCGCTGTTGTGGTGGGTGGCACGAGCTTAATGGGCGGTAAAGGGCGAGTAATGGGAACTTTAATCGGTGCGTTAATTATTGGTTTCTTAAATAATGCATTGAATTTATTAGATATTTCATCTTACTATCAAATGATAGCAAAAGCGTTAGTTATTCTCGTTGCAGTTTTAGCAGATAACTATTTGGGTAATAAAAAAGCCTAACTTCAACTTCTCAAGGAGAAAATTATGAAAAAATTAACCGCAGTTGCCTCTGCTTTAATGTTAAGTTTAAGCCTGGCTAGTTCAGCCCTCGCCAAAGAAACCATCGCTTTGACGGTTTCAACCTTGGATAATCCATTCTTTGTTTCGTTGAAAGACGGGGCGCAGAAAAAAGCGGACGAATTGGGCTATAAATTAGTCGTGTTAGACTCACAAAATGACCCAGCGAAAGAACTGGCGAACGTTGAAGATTTAATGGTTCGTGGTGCAAAAGTATTACTCATCAACCCAACAGACAGCGAAGCAGTGAGTAACGCCGTGGCAATGGCAAATCGCAACAAAATCCCAGTAATCACCTTAGACCGCGGTGCAGCTAAAGGCGATGTGGTGAGCCATATTGCATCAGATAACGTGGCAGGCGGCAAAATGGCTGGCGACTTTATCGCACAAAAATTAGGCGACAATGCCAAAGTTATTCAACTTGAAGGCTTAGCTGGCACATCTGCCGCTCGTGAACGTGGTGAAGGCTTTAAACAAGCGATTGACGCACACAAATTTGATGTGCTTGCTAGTCAACCTGCCGACTTTGACCGCACCAAAGGCTTAAACGTAATGGAAAACTTACTTGCCAGCAAAGGGGCGGTACAAGCTGTATTTGCTCAAAATGACGAAATGGCATTAGGTGCGTTGCGTGCAGTCAGTGCGGCGAACAAAAAAGTGTTGATTGTCGGCTTTGACGGTACTGACGACGGCGTGAAAGCCGTACAAAGTGGCAAACTTGCCGCAACCATTGCTCAGCAACCTGAATTGATCGGTAGCCTTGGCGTGGAAACTGCGGACAAATTGCTTAAAGGCGAAAAAGTAGAAGCCAAAATCCCTGTGGATTTGAAAGTGGTTACTAAAGAATAATGTTTTCATTGTAGTAAGTTAGCCCCCCTTCCCCCTTTGGGGACTTCCCCCCGCAAGCAGGGGGAAGGAAGTTTTCTTTCTTCGAGTTTTTATCATCAAGAAAAGATAAAACTATTCGCTCCCCCTGCCTGCGGGGGGAGCTGCCCAAGGGGCTGAGGGGGGCTATCCCCAAGAATTAGGTAAAAAATATGATAACCAAAACTCTCACCATTCTCGGCAGCATCAACGCCGATCACGTGATCTCCGTGCCTTATTTTGCCAAACCTGGGGAAACGCTGACGGGCTCAAATTACCATATTGCGTTTGGTGGCAAAGGGGCAAATCAGGCGGTGGCGGCGGCTCGCTTGGCTGATGAGCAGGTGAATGTGCGTTTTATTGGTTGCGTGGGCGATGATGACATTGGGCGTACGATGAAGCAAGCCTTTGCACAGGACGGTATTGATACGAGCCAAATTCGTGAAATTCCGCAGCAAACCACAGGCATCGCGATGATCCAAGTGGCTCAATCTGGCGAAAATAGCATTGTTATTTCTGCTGGGGCGAATAGTTGTGTTGATGAAGCGTTGGTTGAACAACTTCAGCAACAAATTGCCAGCAGCGATTGCTTGTTAATGCAGCTGGAAACGCCGTTGCAAGGAGTGGCTTTAGCGGCGAGTTATGCCAAAAAAGCGGGCAAAATGGTGGTGTTAAACCCAGCTCCAGCACAGAAGCTGCCCGATGAATTGCTGTCTTTATTAGATATGATTACGCCGAATGAAACAGAAGCCGAAATTTTGACTGGCGTGAAAGTTACAGACGAGCAAAGTGCGGTGCAATCTGCACAAGTTTTTCATCAAAAGGGTATCCCAACCGTGTTGATTACGCTGGGTTCAAAAGGCGTTTATGTCAGCCAAAATGGCGTGGGTGAAATTGTATCGGGCTTTCGAGTTGAAGCCACCGACACCACTGCAGCTGGCGACACTTTTAACGGTGCATTGGTGAGTGCATTATTAGCCAAAAAACCGTTGGCGGAAGCCATTCGCTTTGCACACGCAGCGGCGGCGATTAGCGTTACTCGAGCTGGTGCACAGCCGTCTATTCCTACTCGAGCAGAAACACTGGAATTTTTAACCGCGGTTTAGGCAAATTTAATGGCAACAATGAAAGATATTGCACGGTTGGCAAAGGTTTCCACCTCCACCGTGTCGCACGTGATCAACAATTCTCGCTATGTGAGCGAAGAAATGCGAGCTAAAATTATGGCGGTGGTGAAAGAGTTAAACTATCAGCCGTCGGCGTTGGCTCGCAGCTTGAAAATCAAAGAAACTCGCACTATCGGAATGTTGGTTACCACAAGCGACAACCCGTTCTTCGCCGAAATTGTGGCGAACGTGGAGCGATATTGCAGCCAACAGGGCTATAATTTGATTTTGTGTAACACCGATGATGACGAAGTTCGCTTAGAGAGAAATCTGCAAACGCTGATGCAAAAGCAAGTGGACGGTTTACTATTGATGTGTACCGACAGCCGTTTTCAAGCCAAGCCATTGAATTTGCCCTTACCTTGCGTGATTATGGACTGGTGGCCGACGGAATTAAATGCAGATAAAATCGTGGAAAATGCGGAACTTGGCGGCTATTTGGCAACAAAATGCTTAATTGAACACGGACACCAAAAAATTGCGATTATTACTGGTAGTCTGAAAAAACCATTGGCTCAAAATCGCTTAAAAGGCTACCAAAAAGCCTTAGCAGAAGCGAATTTAGCCCTGCGAGAAGAATGGATTATCGAAAGTCATTTTAACTTTGACGGCGGCGTGCAAGGAATGACGAAATTGCTCAAAACTCACCAAAAACCCACCGCAGTTTTTGCCTGTAGCGACACCATCGCTGTGGGAGCGTATCAAGCCTTGTGGCAACAGGGATTAAGCGTGCCAAAAGATATGTCGATTATCGGCTACGACGACATTCATCTCGCTCAATATCTCAGCCCACCGCTCAGCACCATCGTTCAACCCAAAGCGGAATTTGCTAAATTGGCGGTGAACACCTTATTGCATCGCATCAAAAACTCGACAGAAAAACACCGCACTTTAATTCTCGATCCACAGCTCATTTTACGCCAGTCTGTGATAGAATGGCGAAATGAATAAAATCTAGTCGGCTCAATTCCACTCGATTTTTTACCCTTTTACAACACAAATTAACTTCCTATTAGTCATCTCATTTTGTGATCATTGCTTACTCAAATGAGATGAAAAGTCTTATAAAACAAATAAATAAAAACGGAAAGCAAATGAGATTAGATAAATTTTTAGCGGAACAAACAGGCTTAACTCGTTCACAAGCGAACAAAGCCTTGCGTCAAAGTGCGGTGCAAATTAACGGAGAAATTGAAAAAAGTGGCGCTCGCAAAGTGTCGAATACTGATGAAATTTTATTCGATGGCGAACGCCTTGAATGGCTCGATGGCAAGCAATATTTTATGCTAAACAAACCGCAAGGTTTTGTGTGTTCTCACGACGACGGTGACTATCCGACCATTTATCAATTTTTTGATTATCCACTGGCGGGCAAATTGCACAGTGCAGGGCGATTAGATGTGGACACCACAGGATTAGTGCTGCTTACCGACGACGGACAATGGTCGCACCGCATTACTTCGCCGAAACATCATTGCGAAAAAACTTATTTGGTTACGCTCGCCGATCCCGTGGAAAGTAATTACCAACAAGCCTGTGCGGACGGCATTTTGTTACGTGGCGAACGTGAGCCAACCACACCTGCCGTGCTTGAAATTTTAGATGATTACAACGTCAATCTCACCATTAGCGAGGGGCGTTATCACCAAGTAAAACGTATGTTTGCTGCTCTGGGCAACAAAGTGGTGGCATTGCACCGCTGGCGAGTTGGCAATATCGTGCTTGATGAAGATTTGCCCGAGGGCGAATTTCGAGCCTTAACAGAACAAGAAATTGCGGAGAGCGTAAATGACTAATGCAACAGAAAAAACGGTTAAAGTGGGCTTTTTATTTACGCTCACCTTGGGGATTTTGTCGATGCTTCCCCCATTGGGCGTGGATATGTATTTGCCTGCGTTCTTACAAATCGCACAGGATTTTCAGGTAACGCCTGAGCAAGTTCCTCATTCCTTGACCTTGTTCACATTTGGAATGGCGGCAGGTCAGCTATTTTGGGGACCTGTGGGCGACAGTTATGGTCGTAAACCTATTATTTTATTAGGAATTATCATTTCCGCCATTGCTTCATTCAGCTTAACCACCGTCAATATTATTGAAAATTTCACCGCACTTCGCTTTGTGCAAGGCTTTTTCGCCGCCGCTCCCGTGGTTTTAGTCGGAGCATTATTGCGTGATTTATTTAGCAAAAATGAATTATCAAAAATGATGTCGATCATCACGCTGATTTTAATGATCGCCCCACTGCTCGCTCCGATTATCGGCGGTTACATCGTGAAACATTTTCACTGGACAGTCATTTTCTACATCATCGCCATTGTTGGTTTATTAAGCACATTATTGGTCAGCTTCATCATTCCCGAAACGCACCAAAAACAAAACCGCATTCCCTTGCGTTTAAATATTATCGCACGTAATTTCATCACCGTATGGAAACAAAAAGAAGTGCTGGGTTATATGATTTCATCGGGTCTTGGCTTTGGCGGAATGTTTATTTTTCTCACCATCGGCACGATTGTTTACATTGATTTATATGGCATCGCCGTTGACCATTTCGGCTACTTTTTTATGCTCAACATCGCCATAATGACGCTAGGATCTTTTATTAACGGACGAGTGGTGCATAAAGTTGGTGCTGAAAAAATGCTACAAATCGGCTTAAGCATTCAATTTATCGCTGGAATTTGGCTGATTTTGGTTGCCTTATTTGATCTCGGCTTTTGGGCTATGGCTATCGGCATCGCTTTTTTCGTCGGGCAAAATGCCTTAATTTCATCGAATGCAATGGCATCAATTTTAGAAAAATTTCCCACAATGGCAGGCACAGCAAACTCCCTTGCAGGCAGCGTTCGCTTCGGCTTGGGGGCGTTTATCAGCTCTTTGGTGGCATTAATGAAAATTGACAGTGCCGCCCCAATGCTTTATTCAATGGGGGCTTGCGTGATCTTAGCCGTGATCGTGTATTATTTTCTTACCTACAAAACTTTGAAAGGACAACAATAATGGCGTTACAAAGATGCCCCGAATGTCGGCGAAAAATCAGTGAAAATGCACAACTCTGTCCCCATTGCGGCTTTTCTTTTAATGAAGCCGATTTAGCAGTATACCGTGAAAAGCTGGAACAGCGTCGCTTATATAATGAACAATTAAACCGCCAGAATATCAAAATCCAACTCATTTGGCTGGTCATTTTTGCTCTCGTTATCGGCGGTGCAATGTGGTGGAATAGCTAACACAGCAAAAGTGCGGTGCAATTTTTAAAACTTTTGAAAAACACACCGCACTTTCATCAAAGTCAAATCCTTTGATAATAATAACAACGATTTATTTGTCTTTTTTCAGACAAAATTGGCTTTTTTAATGATCTAAATCAATTTATTTGCTAAAATTCCAACGGAACTTGCGAATATTTCGCACAGTAGCAAAAACACACAAAAACACAAAAGGAGCAATTTATGTCTTATTCTCTACCTGAATTAGGCTATGCCTACGACGCATTAGAACCGCATTTCGATGCGCAAACAATGGAAATTCACCACAGCAAACACCATCAGGCTTACATCAACAACGCAAATGCAGCCTTAGAAAGTTTGCCAGAATTTGCAGAATTAGCGGCGCAAGGTTGCCCTGGTTCATTCTTGAAAAAACACCTTGCAAACGTGCCTGCAGATAAATTCACTGCACTTCGTAACAATATCGGCGGACACGCAAACCACCGTTTATTCTGGAAATCATTGAAAAAAGGCACAACCTTACAAGGCGCATTAAAAGCAGCAATCGAACGTGATTTCGGTTCTGTTGACGCATTCAAAGCAGAATTTGAAAAAGCTGCAACAACTCGTTTCGGCTCAGGCTGGGCGTGGTTAGTGGTGCAAGAAGGCGGTAAATTAGCCGTTGTTTCAACAGCAAACCAAGACAGCCCATTAATGGGTAAAGACATCGCTGGCTGCGAAGGCTACCCATTATTCGGTTTAGACGTTTGGGAACACGCTTACTACTTAAAATTCCAAAACCGCCGTCCAGACTACATCAAAGAATTCTGGAACGTAATCAACTGGGATTTCGCTAACGAACGCTTCGAGAAAAAAATCTCAACAGGCTGCGGCTGCCAAGCATAATTATTGCTAAATACCAAGAAAATCGGCTCAACTGAGCCGATTTTTTGTTTTTTGCTAAAATAAAATGATTTCTGTTAAAGAATTAAAAATAAGCTAATTAGCAAGACAAAGAAGAAATAATTCGGGGAAAATATTAAGAAAAAGTAACTTGGTGCCCCCAACAGGACTTGAACCTGTGACCAATCGATTATGAGTCGACTGCTCTAACCGACTGAGCTATGGGGGCGGTCGAGAAGTGCGAAAGATTATAGTCAAATATTTAAGCTAAGTCTAGGTTTTCAAAAATATTCCCTGTCAGTTGCAGAAATTTTAGCACATTTATTGGGGATTGTAGTATTATTCAAAAAGCACAAAAGTGCGGTGTAAAATAATTATATTTTTGAAGGAGAAAACTATGTTTATTGGAGATTTAACCAGAACGGATTATGCTCGTGGCTTGCCTAAAGTGCTTGTGGATATTTGTGAGCATTTAAAAACCTTAGATTTAGCGGGGTTGGAAAATGGTCGCCACGACTTAACTGATGACATTTATATGAATGTAATGACCCCCGAAACAGATTTTGCGGCGAATAAAAAAGCTGAATTACACCACAAATATATTGATGTGCAACTTCTTATTTCAGGCGCGGAAAATATTGAATATGGCGCTGCCTACCCTGATTTGTCGCTATATGAAGCCTACAACGAACAAGATGATTACCAATTAACTTCTAGCGAATTTGCCGATAAAAATGTTATTTTAATGCGCCCGAATATGTTTGTGGTCTTTTTACCTTATGAGCCGCACAAGCCTTGTGTTGTGGTTGATGGTAAAGTGGCAACATTGAAAAAATTAGTGGTAAAAGTGCCCGTTTCTTTACTTTAATATTCAATGAAAGGATTATTTTTACGCATTGTAGCGTCGCTCGCTCTGCTACTTTGGGCGATTGATATGGTTTTCCCTTGGCAGCAAATTATGCGCTCGGAGGAAAACCATTATTCGGCGATTAAGCAGCGCAAAACTTTAGTGGTCGGCACGATCAACAACCCAGTTTCTTATTTTATTGATGCCAATGGGCAAGCTGGGTTGGAATTTGAATTAAGCAAGGCTTTTGCCAATCATCTCGGCGTAGAATTGGAAATCAAAACCCTTGATAATAATGATGCTTTGTTTGAGGCGTTAAATAAGAATGAAATTGATATTGCAGCGGCTAATTTGTTGTATCAGCCGAAAAAGGCAGAGCAATTTCAAATCGGGCCGTCTTATTATTCTGCATCGTGGCAATTAGTTTATCGCAAAGGGCAAACTCGTCCCACATCACTTGAGCAATTACAAGGGGATTTGGTGATTGCGGGCGGCTCGGAACTAGAACATATTCTGCAAGAAAAGAAAGAAACTGCGCCGAAATTAACTTGGTCTGTGAACAAAAAACAGACGCAAGAAGAATTATTATTGCAAGTCGCTGAAGGTAAAATTGCTTATACCATCGCAAATTCGATTGACGTTTCAGCCGCCAAACAAATCAAACCGTCAGTGGCGGTTGCATTTGATGTTACCGATGAAGCAGCGGTGCATTGGTATTTGCCAAACAGCTCTTATAGCGAACTGCAAGCCGCATTGTTAGATTTTATGAATAATGCTGTTGAAAGCGGTTTAATGGCTCGTATTGAAGAAAAATATTTAAATCATTTTTCGCAATTTGATTATGTCGATATGCGTTCTTATACGAATGCCATTGAAACGATCTTGCCCAAATATGCGCCTTTATTTGAAAAATACCAAGGTGATTTAGATTGGCGTTTGCTCGCAGCGGTCGCTTATCAGGAATCTCATTGGGATAAAGATGCCACATCGCCAACGGGCGTGCGTGGAATGATGATGCTTACCAAAGCCACTGCTGAGCGAATGAAGATCACGGATCGCACTGATCCAGAACAAAGCATTAAAGCTGGAGCAGGCTATTTGCACTGGCTCATTTCACAAGTGCCAGACAGCATTCCCCAAGAAGATCGCATTTGGTATGCGCTCGCTGGCTATAATATGGGATTGGGGCATATGTTAGACGCAAGACGTTTAACCAAAAACTTGGGCGGCAACCCCGATAATTGGTCTGATGTGAAGAAAAATCTGCCACTGTTGGCGGAAAAACGCTACTATTCTAACTTAAAATATGGTTATGCTCGAGGCTATGAAGCGTTCCAATATGTAGAAAATATTCGCCGCTATATGAATAGCATTGTGAATTATCATCGTGTACAAGAAACGCAAAATAATAACGAACAAGCGGAGCACATCAGCGAAAATAAGGAGTAATTATGGCAATTAAACGTAAACCTCACTTTAAAAAAACACGTAAATCTTTCGCTTCTCAAACTCGAAGAACGGAAAGAATTCGCCGATTAAGACAAGCTAAAAGCAACATCGCAATGCGCCACGCGTTGTTCTTCATCGCACAGCAAGAAAGTTAATTTTTTACACCGCACTTTTAAAGCAAAGTGCGGTGCTTTTTTCTGCACTTTTTACTTGAGTTTCTTGCATAATTCTGTATAATCCACGCCTTACAGTTACATTCCTATTTTCGTTCCTTGCTTCCGCAGATTGGTAACTGGTCTAACAGTCGGAGGCTGATTAACCCGTAAGGAGCAGTAATGCGTCACTACGAAATCGTATTTATGGTTCACCCGGACCAAAGCGAGCAAGTATCAGGTATGATTGAACGCTACACAGGTTCTGTTAAAGAAGCTGGCGGTCAAATCCATCGCCTAGAAGATTGGGGTCGCCGTCAATTAGCATACCCAATCAACAAATTACATAAAGCACACTATGTGCTTATGAATGTAGAAGCGCCTCAAGAAGTAATCGACGAGCTAGAAACAACTTTCCGTTACAACGACGCAGTTCTTCGTAACGTAATCATTCGTACTAAGCACGCCGTAACAGAAGCGTCCCCAATGGTTAAAGCAAAAGACGAACGTCGTCCTGCTTTAGCTGAAGTTGAAACCAACGATTTTGAGGATGCTGAGGAGTAATTTGAGTATTGATAATCGTTTGTCGTTAATCGGTCTTGTTGCCGAATCGCCCAAACGAACAAAAAGCCCCAATGGTATCGAACATTGCCGATTTTGGTTAGAACATCGTTCTGAACAAAAAGAAGCAGGCTTAAGCCGACAGGCTTGGTGCAAAATGCCGATACAACTGAGTGGCAATCAATTTTCTCATATAACTCAAAGCATTACGGTCGGTAAGCAACTTTTGGTCGTGGGCTTTATTAGCTCACATAAACAAGCCAATGGCTTAAGCCAATTAGTGTTGCACGCCGAGCAAATCGAATTTATAGATTAGGAGAGAGCCTTATGGCACGTTATTTCCGTCGTCGTAAGTTCTGCCGTTTCACAGCGGAAAACGTAGTTGAGATCGATTACAAAGATATCGCTACTTTAAAGAACTATATCACAGAGAGCGGCAAAATTGTTCCAAGCCGTATTACCGGTACTCGTGCGAAGTATCAACGTCAATTAGCACGCGCAATCAAACGCGCTCGTTACTTAGCGTTACTTCCATACACTGACAATCATCAGTAATTAAGAGAGGATAACGGTAATGCAAGTAATTCTTTTAGATAAAATTGTTCACCTTGGTAACATTGGTGATCAAGTAAATGTTAAATCAGGTTTCGCACGTAACTTCTTAATCCCACAAGGTAAAGCGGTTATGGCAACTAAAGCTAACATTGAACACTTTGAAGCACGTCGTGCTGAATTAGAAGCGAAAGCAGCAGCAACTTTAGCTGAAGCGCAAGCTCGTGCAGCACAAATCGCTGCATTAGAAGCAGTAACTATCGTTTCTAAAGCTGGTGATGAAGGTCGTTTATTCGGTTCAATCACAACTCGCGACGTAGCAGATGCAGTAACAGCTGCAGGCGTGAAAGTAGAAAAATCAGAAGTTCGTTTATCAACTGGTCCATTACGTACCACTGGCGATCACGAAGTTCGTTTCCAACTTCACGGTGAAGTATTCGCATCATTAAACGTAGTTGTTGTTGCAGAATAATTCTCGATTTTGAAAATAAAACCCAGCTTAGGCTGGGTTTTTTGTTGGCTAAAATTTATTACCCTAAACTTAATAATGCTAAAACGCTATTCTCACCAACAACGGTTGGCAATCTTCTTATTTAAGAAAATAACAAAAAAATACACCGCACTTTTGCGATAAAGTGCGGTGAAAAATCACTTAGTTTTAACCAACATCACTTAACTTGCCAACAACTCAGGCAAGCGATAAATAGCATAAATAAAGATGGCAAGAATAACCATTAAAATGCCTTTTTCAGGGTTATTCAGTTTCACTTTTCCGTGAAATTTTTTGTTGGAATATAAGAATAATAAAATCCCTGGCACATATAACACAACGGATAACAACAAATATTCCAAGCCAGCGGCATAAACGATCCATAAACCATAAAGTGAGGCGATAAATCCGGTGAGTTTAATGTACCAAGCGGCATTGGTTTGAATGGCGAGTTTGAACAAATACGCACCAATTAAGAAATAAGGAATTAAAATCATTGATGTCGAAATCAATAATAAATTGTTGTAGCTTTGCTCAAAGGTGAATACCAAAATTAAACAAAATTGCACAACAAGCCCTGTGAACCATAATGAATTAATCGGCGTGCCGTTAGCGTTGACTTTATCAAGGATTTTAGGGAATGCCCCGTTTTTTGAACCCAAATAAGGCACTTCCGCCGAGTACATTGTCCAGCTAATATAAGATGCTAATACAGAGATAATCAAACAAGCCGTGATAATCACTTTGCCAGTCGGCCCCATCATTGCATCAAGCAACGGCCCCATTGATGGATTTGCCATTGCGGCAATGCTTTCACGTGGCAAAATACCTAATGCTAAAATGGTGATCGCCACATATAAAACCAATGCAAGCACAATCCCTAATACTGTCGCTAACCCAACATCGCTGCGTTTTTTGGCGTGGGCAGATAAGACAGATGCGCCCTCAACCCCAGTAAATACCCACAGTGTGATCAACATCGTGTCTTTAACTTGATCGCCGACGCTGTTATTAAGTGCGGTGGCTTTTAAGTCAGAATTAAACACGCCCACATCAAAATACCACAAACCTAAGCCAATAAATAAAACCAGCGGAGCGACTTTCACAAAGGTGGCGACTAAGTTGACGGAAGCCGCTTCTTTAATTCCCCCTGCAATTAAGGCGTGAACGAGCCACACGATAATCGATGAGCCAATAAACGCCGCAAGCGTATTGCCTTGTCCAAAAATAACGCTATTTTCATTATCGGTGAAGACGCCCAAGCCCTCAAAAGCCACGGTCAAATAGCCCACGATACCAATCGTGGCACAAAGCCAGTAGCCCCAAGCCGACATAAAGCCCATTAAATCGCCAAATCCCTCTCGGGCGTAGGTGTAAATGCCGCCGTCCAATTCAGGGCGTAGGCGAGAAATAAAGAAAAATGAAAGTCCTAGAAAGATAATTCCCACGCCAGTGATTAACCAGCCGATAGAAATCGCTTCTGCACCAGCCACTGCTGCCATATTTTGCGGCAAGCTGAAAATACCCGAGCCAATCATTGAGCTTAAAACAAGGGCTGTTAGGGATAACAACCCAATTTTTTTGTTTGACATATTGCTTCCTTTAAAAAGTAAAAGATGTGAAAAAAGTGGCTAGTTTACAGGATTAAATTTAGTGTGGGAATACAAAAGTGCGGTGGAAAAAATGAAAATTTTTCACCGCACTTTATGGCGTTATACCGCTAAAATTCGGCAATTACATAAATCAATGCTGTCAAATTCAGTTAATTCTCCAGCCTGTTTATTTGGAATTGGGAACAAGCGAACCGTCAACGGCTTATTTAAACGGAATGCCATTGTGCCAGTATCACGCATTAACGCCGCAATTTGTGCCACGCTAACATCGCCAGCTACAGGCACGGTGTCCAAACCGATGCCACAAACAGCACTGTAGGTTAGCAAAGCACGAATGTCGAATTGTTGTTTTTGTGTGCCGTCGGCTAAGCCCAAATCTTCAGTTACCGCCAGCATTAAACCCGAAAAGCCCACTAGCGGGACATTTTTTACCGATTTAAACACCTTGGTTAATAACGCTGAGGCTTCTACCGTACCAGCCGCACCAAAATAAGGCACGCCCATTAACTCATAAACTTCGGTCATCGACGCACAATTTTTTGATGGAGCAGCCGAGCTATCCATTCCGACAAAATCAAATTTCATCAAATGCTTCACCGAATTCACCGCCGCCAATACTTCATCAACGTGATATTGCAACGCCTGCGACATCACTTGGTAACATTGCTGGAAAAAGTCATTATGCGGATTTGCGGGTAATTCTTTCAACACTGCCACTAACAAATCTGGCGTTTCCAAGCCCACCACAACGCTATTTGCCAAGTGGCTTGAATGGTAACTTGCTGGAAAATAAGGAATAAAAGGTTTACAGTTGAAATTCACTGTAAAATTAAAATTGCCCTCGCCACGTGGTGTAATCTCCGCAATGCGTTTGATCGTTTCAGCCGATTTCACAATTAATGGATTATCTAAAATGCCATTTTCATCAAGCGCCACATTCACACAAGCGTTGCAAAGGTCGCCATAATCGGCAATTAATTCAGGCAATAAGGCAATTTCATCAGCCGTTTTAGCTTCGCCAATAGCAAAACGAATACGTAAACCTGAGCCATCAAGCTGGGCTAATAATGCTTTCAAATAAGCAAGATCCGCCTTCGCCGCCGTTAAGCTCGACAGATCCAAATATTCTCCAAAAGCATTGGTTACGATACGAATTGATTGCACCGTATAACCTTTGGCTTGAATGGCTGGCACGATAAGATCAAACTCCGCCTTTGCTTCCTGCAAGGCTCGCTCCCATTGCGATTTATCTTTGCTCAAGGTTAAAAATAAAGTAACCGCTCGCACTCGGCAAAGGGATTTTGTTTGGTATGTTTGCATTTGTTATTCCTTTAATGAATGATAATTATGATTTTTGATAGCCTTCGTAGTAGTACGACTGCTCAATACCTTTAAAAATAAGTTCACGGTTATCAATATCCGTGGTTAAATTATTTTGCAACAAAAAACGAATTTCTAAATCATTTACTGGACTACGTTCCATCGCTTGTAAATAGAGCGTTTTATCCACATTTTGCCAATCAATCACTTTTGCTAAATTTTTACGCAAAATTAAATCTAACCAAATACGTGTACTACGCCCATTTCCTTCCATAAATGGATGGGCAATATTCATTTCTACATATTTTTCAATGATTTGTTCAAAAGTATTTTCGGGCATTTGTTCAATTTTTGCTAAAACTTCTTTCAAATAGATCACATTGGCAAAACGAAAATAACCTTTAGAAATATTGTATTCTCGAATTTTTCCAGCAAAATCAAATAATCCATCAAATAAATAGTGATGGATTTGTTGCAACCCCTTTATTGTACCCACTTCAAAATGATGAATATCACCACTATCAAATAGGCGGTAAGCATTTTCAAGACTTTTTTGATCAATCTCTTTCATTCTTATTCCTTTAAATTTTTCGCCAATACATCAATATATTCCACGCCAATTCCGCAGCAGCCACCAATAATGCTTGCGCCTTGGGCTGTCCATTTTTTTGCCCAAGCAAGATAGCTTTGTGGGTCAAGATCTTTGCGGACTTCATCTAAACCGTCGTTAGCTGTGGCATCTTCAGGTTGTGGAGCAAAAGCGTTGGCATAAGCACCTGTGCGGATATGGTTTGCTTGATGTTGTTGCAACACATTTTTCGTGATTGCCAAGGCTTGCTCAATCACTTCGGGCTGGCAGCAGTTAAATAAAATGGCAGAAACGCCAATTTCAATCATTTTTTCCACCGCACTTTGCACACTTTCCCTCGAACGTAATTGCGGCTCTGGGGTTGGCTTGTCGTCAGTTAAAGTGAAAGAAACCCATAACGGACGATTGTCCTTAGGCAGTAATTTTTGGATCGAAACTGGCTCGATAATCGCACTTTGCGTTTCGCATAACCAAATATCCACATAAGGCGATAAGCCGTCAATAATCGGCTGAGCGATGTCGGCAAAGCGGTCAGCTTGGATTAAATCTGCACGATATGAGCCAAACATTGGCGGCAGAGAACCTGCAATTTTTGTGTTCAAAACTGGTGAATTTTGCACCGCACTTTTGGCTAAACGCCCAGCTCGCTCCGCTAACATTTTGCCGTCGGAATGAAAACGTTGTTCACCAATATGAAAAGGCACAACGGCATAGCTGTTGGTGGTAATCACTTCCGCCCCTGCGGCAATAAATTCTTGGTGAACCTGCTGCACCGCACTTGGTTTTTCAATTAACGATAAGGCAGACCATTCAGGCTGGCGAAATGGCGCATTTAAGCGCATAAGTTCACGGCTCATACCGCCGTCAAGAATTGTGATGTTCATTATTTTTCCTAAGCAAGTCATTTAATGAATTGTACTAAAAACAGAAACGAACCCAAAGGTTCGTTTCCTAAAATAAAGATTATTTGAAGAACACTCTCGCATTTCTAAACAATCTTGTCCACGCGCCGTCTTCATTCCAATCTTCAGGATACCACGAGTTGCTCACCGCACGGAATACACGCTCTGGGTGTGGCATCATAATGGCTACACGTCCGTTGGCGTTGCTCAATGCTGTGATACCGTCCACCGAGCCGTTCGGGTTGGCTGGATACACTTCGGTTGGCTGAATGTTGTTGTCCACATATTGTGCCACGATTAAGCCCTGATCACGCAAGCCTTGTAACTGGTTGTCGTGTTTAAACTCGACTCGACCCTCACCGTGAGATACGGCGATTGGCATATGCGAGCCCGCCATTCCTACGAACCACGGAGAATTATTTTCATTAATTCGTACTAACGCTGCTCGAGCTTCAAAACGCTCGGAAGTATTACGCACGAAACGAGGCCAGTTTTCTGTACCTGGAATGATTTCCGCTAAAGTTGAAATCATTTGGCAACCGTTACAAATCCCCAATGCAAGCGTGTCTTCACGCTCGAAGAATGCTTGGAATTGATCACGAAGTGCGGTGTTAAATAGGATAGATTTCGCCCAGCCGCCGCCTGCACCTAATACATCGCCATAAGAGAAGCCACCACAAGCCACTAAGGCATTGAAATCTTTCAGATTACGACGTGCTGCGTGTAAGTCGCTCATATGAACGTCAATGGCTTCAAAGCCTGCACGGTCGAATGCTGCCGCCATTTCTACGTGGCTGTTGACACCTTGTTCACGTAAAATTGCAATGCGTGGTTTCTTGCCAGTGGCGATATAAGGTGCTGCGACATCTTCGTTGATGTCATAGGTTAAATGTGCACTGAAACCTTTGTCGTCAGCCTGTTTTTTCGCTGCAAATTCTTGATCCGCACATTCAGGATTATCACGTAAGCGTTGCATTTGGTGCGTTAATTCAGCCCAAATTCCACGCAATTCAGAGCGTTTTTCGCTGAGTAATACTTTATTGCCACGAGTAATTTCAAATTCATCACCCGTACTGACTGAGCCTAATTCTTTGGTTAAATGAATTAAACCGTGCTGAGTTAATACTTCACGCACTGCGGTTAAATCGCTTTCACGAATTTGAATTACCGCCCCTAATTCTTCGTTGAATAACACGCCTAAATCATTGTCGCCCAAGGCACTAATATCTGCTGACACGCCACAATGTCCTGCGAATGCCATTTCCGCCAAGGCTACGATTAAGCCACCATCTGAACGGTCGTGGTAAGCCAATAATTTTTGTTCAGAAACAAGGGATTGCATTGCGTTAAAGAAGTTTTTCAAGGTTTCAACATTAACTACGTCTGCTGGTTTATCGCCTAATTGTTTATAGACTTGTGCTAAAGCCGTTGCACCTAAACGATTGTTACCCTCACCTAAATCAATCAATAACAAGCGGCTGTTGCCTTTGTCGGTACGAAGTTGTGGGGTTACGGTTTTGCGTACATCTTCTACACGTGCGAACGCTGAAATCACCAATGATAACGGTGCAGTTACGGATTTTTGTTCGCCATTTTCGTTCCACGTGGTTTTCATCGACATTGAGTCTTTGCCCACTGGAATGGTTAAGCCTAGCGCAGGACAAAGCTCTTCGCCCACCGCTTTCACGGCTTCGTAAAGACCAGCATCTTCGCCTTGATGACCTGCGGCGGACATCCAGTTTGCCGATAATTTAATGCGTTTTAAATCGCCGATATTGGTTGCGGCGATGTTGGTTAAGCTTTCTGCTACCGCTAAACGTGCAGACGCACCGAAGTCTAACAACGCCACTGGAGCGCGCTCACCCATTGACATCGCTTCACCGTGGTAAGTGTCAAGTGCTGCGGTGGTTACTGCCACGTCAGACACTGGAATTTGCCACGGGCCGACCATTTGGTCGCGCGCCACCATACCCGTTACCGAGCGGTCGCCAATGGTGATTAAGAATGTTTTTTCTGCAACCACAGGCAAGCGCAATACGCGGTGAAGCGCGTCTTTTAGCTCGATGCCGTCTTGCGAAACTGGCGCATTTTTAACCGCGGTTGATTTGACATCGCGCGTCATTTTCGGAGTTTTGCCGAGCAACACGCCCATCGGTAAATCGATTGGTTTGTTGTTGAAATGTTCGTCGTTTAAGGTTAAGTGTTCTTCTTGTGTCGCTTCGCCAATCACCGCATACGGCGCACGTTCACGCGCGCAAAGCTCTTCAAATAACGCTAATTTTTCAGGCGAAACTGCTAACACATAACGCTCTTGCGATTCGTTACACCAAATTTCTAACGGCGACATTCCGCGTTCGTCGCTTAAGATTTTGCGTAATTCAAATTTACCGCCACGACCGCCGTCGTGTACAAGCTCAGGCATAGCATTCGACAAACCGCCAGCACCCACGTCGTGAATGAATAAAATCGGGTTATCGTCGCCCATTTGCCAGCAACGGTCGATCACTTCTTGGCAGCGACGTTCCATTTCTGGGTTATCGCGTTGTACGGAAGCGAAGTCTAAATCTTCTTTTGATTTACCTGAAGCCATTGATGACGCTGCGCCACCGCCTAAGCCGATGTTCATCGCAGGGCCACCAAGCACAATCAATTTCGCGCCCACTGGGATTTCGCCTTTTTGTACGTGTTCCGCGCGAATATTGCCGATACCGCCAGCCAACATAATTGGTTTGTGGTAGCCGCGCACTTCTTCGCCTGCAAAACTGTTCACTTTTTCTTCATAAGTACGGAAATAACCCAATAACGCAGGGCGACCGAATTCGTTGTTGAACGCTGCGCCGCCAAGTGGGCCGTCGATCATAATGTCTAAGGCAGATGCAATGCGGCTTGGTTTTGATAATGGAGCTTCCCACGGCTGTTCAAAACCTGGAATCACTAAGTTTGATACGGAAAAGCCCACTAAACCTGCTTTCGGTTTCGCGCCACGACCAGTTGCGCCCTCGTCGCGGATTTCACCGCCCGAACCTGTCGCCGCACCAGGGAATGGCGAAATTGCGGTTGGGTGGTTGTGGGTTTCCACTTTCATTAAAATGTGCGCATCTTCGTTGTGGTAACGGTATTGGCCGTCTTGGTCTGGGAAGAAACGCCCTACTTTCGAGCCAACCATTACTGCCGCGTTGTCTTTATAAGCAGAAAGCACGTATTCAGGGGTTTTCTCGAACGTATTTTTGATCATTTTGAACAGCGATTTTTCTTGTTTTTCGCCGTCGATTACCCAATCCGCATTGAAAATTTTGTGGCGGCAGTGTTCAGAGTTCGCCTGCGCAAACATATAAAGCTCGATGTCCACAGGATTGCGTCCAAGCGCGGTGAAATTTTCCACCAAATAATCGATTTCATCGTCCGCCAACGCCAAACCTAAATTTACATTTGCTTCTTCTAAGGCTTTACGACCGCCGTTTAACACGTCCACGGTAGTAAACGGTTTTGGCTCTTGTTGATCGAATAATTTCGCCGCATCTGCTGCATCACGCACCACGTTTTCCATCATACGGTCGTGAATATGCGCACAAAGTTGTTCTTCTTCAACCGCGGTTAATTTTCTCTCAAATTCAAAATAAAACGCCAAACCGCGCTCCAAGCGCACGACTTTGTCTAAACCACAGTTATGCGCGATGTCGGTCGCTTTTGATGACCAAGATGAAATCGTGCCAACACGCGGAATGGCCACAAAGCACTCGCCTTGCGGTTCGTGTTGCGCAAGGGTCGGGCCGTAGTGCAATAAACTTTCTAATTCTTGCGTTTCATCAGCATTCAACGCCGCACTTAAATTCGCGAAATGCACATATTCAGCATAGCAAGATTTGACTGGCAACTGCGCTTTTTGGAAGCGAGTGGCAAGTTGATTTAAACGAAATTCAGACAAGGCAGGTGAGCCACGGAAAATCTGGAACATAGGATTTTTTCCTTACGTAGATTAGGTATGAATAATAAAACTCGGCTATTATAAAGGAAAATTCAACATAACGAAAACGTTTGCGTAAGAAATTTCACAAAAAGTGCGGTAGGGAATTTGGGGATTTTTGAATAATGTTGAGGTGTATGGCATACGCCCATCGAATTTGCCCCAAAGGGGCAACATTATGCGTAACCTAGGGCATTGCCCTAGGCAGGAACGTTTATGCCGTGGACAATGCCCACGGTTAAGCATAGTTCAACCCCTTTGGAGTTGTGAGAGATAACAATAAATATTGAAACAAAAAGTGCGGTGGAAAATCTTTAAGTTTTCACACCGCACTTTTAGGGCTTTAAATATTCTTCATTTGAAGCTAATCACCATTTCTTAGCGACGTTTTGATTTCTTTGATTTTTTTACTTTTGGCTCAGCCTTTGATGCACTCCCATTAGAAGCAGCTAACGTAACTGTTACCGTTTCAGGGTGAATAGTGTACATTCCGCCATTAAACGGATCGACAAGTAAATAACCAGGAAGACCACCAAAACCTAAATTACCTGCGATGTACCAACCATTAGGTTTTGTTTCAAGTGGAAATGTTAATGGCTTATAACCTGCTTTGGTAAATGTAATTGTATAAGTTTTCTTACCAAAATATTTACCCGTACTTTTTGGAAGATAAACTGTTGCAGGGGTTACACCTTGTTGTGTAGTCATACCCATTTCATCTTTAACAACAAAATGAGCACCCTCAGGGTTTGATGATATAGGTAATTGTTGATAATTATCTCCTACAATCGTTGCACAGCCACTCAAAAGTAATGTCGCAACTGCTGCAAATAAAGCAAAATATTTTCTCATTTTCAGCCCCTATTGATTAGAAATGATAGCTTACATTTAAGCCAACAGTATAAGTTCTAAACTCAATCACATTTGTACTGTTGTTACCTGAATAACCATAAGTATATTCAGCTCCCATTAATAAATTGGGTGCGATCTTATATTTAGCACCAAGCCCAACGACCACAGAACCTGCGGTATTTCTATTAACCTTAATTGTTGGGTCAATGTCATATTTTGTGTAGCCAGCACCTAATTTTGCGTACGGCATAAAATCTTCGGTAACTTTATAACCTTGTAAATAACTCACACTAAAATGATATTGCTCTTTATAAAGATCCTCACCAAAATTGCTTGCTTTGGAATTATTTAAGCGAAGTTTTGCTTCAACCATACCGACAAATTTGTCGCTAAATGTGAAAGAGTAACCACCTAAAGCTTCCAAACCTGGCTTAAATGAGCCATCTGAAATGCCATAAGTATAGTCATCGGCTTCAAATTTGCTTAGGTTTACACCACCACCCACAAACCAACGACCGTCATAAATGTCATTTTCAGCAGCAACAGCCACATTAGACAATGCTAAAACTGCGGTGCATAAAGTTAATTTTTTAAAGTGAAACATAAAAATCTCCTAATAATTCCTTAGTTAATGAAATGCGTATTTCTCAATCAACAAATCCATTGATGAGTAACACTCTTTCATATTACACAACATTAACTCTTCTATCAACCAGTAAAAAAGAAAAAAATAGTCATAGAAGAGTAAAGCCTAGGATAGATCAAATTATGGTGCAATTAACCGCAGAGATTGTTGATAAATTAATTGGAAAGCGTATCCAAATCAAACGCAGGGAATTAGGTTATTCAGCGGATCAGCTGTCAGAATATGTTGGTCTTTCCCAGCAACAACTTTCTCGTTATGAACGTGGTGTCAATAAAATCAATGTGGCACATTTGGTTAATATTGCGAATTTTCTGAAAACACCGATTGAATGGTTTTTCTTAGATTGTGTAGGCAAGGAAGAAGAGCGAATTAAAAATGAATGGGAAATTAAATGGCAAGCATTGTCAGATCATCAAAAAAGTACCTTTATTCATTTTTTAGATGCCGTGCGTGAAAAATAAAAAGCCAGTTTAAACTGGCTTCTTTTTTAGGCATTTCGCCCAAATCTATTCCCCACCAAAAACGCCACTAATCCCCACACGAGCGATGGGACGATTTCGTGGAATTGGCTGAATAATTTTACGCTTTGTACAAAATAACGGATTGGCTCAGCAACCGCGGTTAAATCCACGCCTTTCATTTGGGTGAGAAAAATGTATGTGCCTAAACCGATGACCATTGAGCTGATTGCCCCTGTGGCGTTGGCTTTGTCCCAGTAGATGCCGAGTACGATAACCCATAGGAATGCCGCTTCTAATCCGCCGAATGCGAATAGGTTAAGCCAGATGATCATATCGGGTGGATTAAGTGCTGCCCACACTAAAAATGCGGTGATAATTAGCGTAATTATCGACGAGAACCAACTGATTTTGCGTTGATCTTGTACCATTTCAGGTTTGGTGGACAAATACAGATCTTTGACGAAGATCGCCGAAGATTGGATTAATTGAGCATCAATAGTGGACATTATCGCCGACATTGGTGCAGCAAGAAAAATCCCTGCCACGATGGGCGGTAACACTTGCAACATCAAGGTTGGTATGACTTGATCGGGAATGGTTAAATCGGGAATGACCGCTCGCCCCAACGCACCAGCTAAGTGCATTCCGAACATAATCAAACTTAAAATCACCGTGCCGATCAGCATTCCACTGTGTAAGGCTTTACTATCTTTGAATGCCATACAACGCACGGCGGTATGTGGCAGCCCGACCACGCCGAAGCAGACCAATACCCAAAATGATGCCATAAACTGGAAGCCGAGCATTTCATTTGGCCCAGTTGGGCTGATTAACTGCGGATCAATTTCTGCTAGTTTTTGCACCGCACTTTCTACGCCACCTGCCGCATAAATTACGCCGCCGAGTAAAATGAGCGTGCCTAAAATCATTACAGTGCCTTGAATGGTGTCGGTTAGTACCACCGCGCGGAAGCCGCCGATAAAGGTATAAATGCCGACGGTTAGGGCGAAAATCAATAAGGCGTGCGAGTAAGAAATGCCGATAGTCGTCGAGAGCAAACGAGCACCGCCAATAAATTGGGTCATCATTGCGGCGAAGAAAGCGATCAGCAAAGCGATGCTGGCAATCCACACTAACCATTTGTTTTTATAGCGATAAAGTAATAAATCGTTAATGGTGAGGGCGTTACTTTCTCGTGAAAGCAAGGCGAATTTTTTGCCTAACGCACCGAGTGCAAGCCACACCGCAGGCACTTGGATCATCGCCAACAACACCCAACCTAAACCGTATTTATAGGCAGCCCCAGGTCCACCGACAAAAGAGCTGGCACTGGCATAAGTGGAAGCAGTGGTCATTGCCAACACGAAACCTGTCATCGAGCGGTTACCGACGTAATATTCGGTGAGAAAATCTCCTTTTTGGCGTTTTAAATAGGCATAAAGTGCCGCCCCAAAAACAAAGACCAAATAAATCACTAATGGGAAAATAATACCTAAATTCATTACTTATTTTCCTCTTGAGCGGTGGCTGAAGTGCGGTCAGTTTTTGCCGAAATTTCTAAATCTATGTCTTGATACACAATTTTGATTAACCAATAAGCCACCACCACAAATAAGATCGGCAGATAAATACAGGCAAGCTCAAACCAGAGCGGAAAGCCGAGCGGCCCAGCACTATTATCGGGTAAATAAGCACAAATACACCAGCCGATTAAATAGGCGACGGTTAGCCCCAAAGCCCAACGAGCCTCTTTTGCCGCTTGTTTGTAACGTTGTTGTAAGTTCATATTATTCCTTATAAAAAAAGTGGATCACATCGATCCACTCTTTTTTCGCTTAGCTGATTATTCACTAATGCCGAGTTTTTTCTCGAGATAATGAATATTCGTGCCACCTTTTTGGAAGTTTTCATCTTCTAAAATTAAGTGGTGCAACGGAATATTGGTTTTGATGCCGTCGATAATGGTTTCAGAAAGTGCGTTCTGCATACGACGGATCGCCACTTCACGGGTGTCGCCGTAAGTGATTAACTTCGCAATCATTGAATCGTAATGCGGTGGCACGCTGTAGCCAGCATAAACGTGAGAATCCCAACGCACGCCCAAACCACCCGGCGAGTGCAAGTGTGCTACTTTTCCTGGTGATGGTAAGAATGTTTTTGGATCTTCAGCGTTGATACGGCATTCAATGGCGTGGCCTTTGACTTTCACATCTTCTTGTTTAAACGAAATTGGCAAGCCAGCGGCAATACGCAACTGCTCTTTTACCAAGTCCATACCTGTAATCATTTCGGTAACAGGGTGTTCTACTTGAATACGTGTGTTCATTTCGATGAAGTAGAATTCGCCGTTTTCGTATAAAAACTCGAATGTACCTGCACCACGATAGCCGATTTCCACACAAGCATTGGCACAACGTGAACCAATATCACGGCGTAATTCTTCACTAATGCCTGGTGCTGGAGCTTCTTCCACCACTTTTTGGTGGCGACGCTGCATTGAGCAATCACGTTCAGCCAAATAAACTGCATTGCCGTGAGTGTCGGCTAAAACTTGAATTTCAATATGGCGTGGATTTTCTAAATATTTTTCCATATACACCATATCGTTATTAAACGCCGCTTTCGCTTCCGCTTTGGTCATTGCAATGCTTTCTTCAAGGCTTTCTACGTTGCGAACCACACGCATACCACGACCGCCACCGCCACCAGAGGCTTTGATGATCACAGGGAAACCTATGCGTTTGGCAATTTCTTTGTTTTTCGCCATATCTGAGCCAAGTGGGCCGTCAGAACCAGGTACGCAAGGCACACCTGCTTTTTTCATTGCGTTGATTGCAGAAACTTTGTCGCCCATTAAGCGAATCACGTCCGCAGTTGGGCCGATAAATGTGAAGCCTGAGCGTTCAACTTGCTCAGCAAAATCTGCATTCTCCGATAAAAATCCATAACCAGGGTGAATTGCATCTGCCCCAGTTACTTCCGCAGCGGCAATAATCGCAGGGATATTTAAATAACTTTTCGCTGACGGAGCTGGTCCGATACAAACGGTTTCGTCGGCTAATAAAACGTGTTTTAAATCACGGTCTGCGGTGGAATGCACGGCAACAGTTTTAATGCCGAGTTCTTTACACGCACGTAAAATACGTAATGCAATTTCACCACGGTTGGCAATAACTACTTTTTCTAACATAAAATTATTCCAAGTTGAAATTTGATGAGATAAAAATCGTGGGCATTCCGCCCACTGATGAAAAATTATTCGATAACGATTAATGGCTCGTCAAATTCAACCGCTTCGCCGTCGTTGATAAGAATGGCTTTCACCACGCCTGCTTTGTCTGCTTCGATACGATTCATCATTTTCATCGCTTCTACGATACAAAGTGCATCGCCCACTTTCACAGATTGCCCTACTTCAACGAATGCTTTCGCTTCAGGGCTTGGGCTACGATAGAATGTGCCGACCATAGGAGAACGAATAATATGACCTGATAATTCTTCGGCTGCCACTGGTGCTGGAGCAGCTGATGGCGCTGCCGCAACAGGTGCTGCGACTGGAGCTGGTGCTGCCGCAGGAATTTGATATTGCACTGCTGTTGGTGCAGCAGAACCACGGCTAATGCGAACAGATTCTTCCCCCTCGGAAATTTCTAATTCCATAATGCCTGATTCTTCAACTAATTCGATAAGTTTTTTGATTTTACGAATATCCATTGCCATAATGTAGTTTCCTAAAAATATTAAAAAAATTGACCGCACTTTTTTATTAAAAAGACTAATAAAAAATTACGATAGAAAATTCTGTTTTTTTGCGAATGCAAGATTACCCGAAAAACGGTGCGTTGGCGACAAATTTATGCAAATTTCTGCGAAAATTACACATTTTCTGCTTTTTTTGCCAAATATTGTAAGGCAAAATCAAACGCATATTCATAGCCTTTTGCCCCAAATCCACACATTACCCCCTCGGCGACATCACTAAAATAAGAATGATGGCGAAAGGCTTCACGTTTGTGAACATTCGACAAATGCACTTCCACAAAAGGAATGGCGACCGATAACAACGCATCTCGCAACGCCACGCTGGTGTGCGTGTAAGCGGCTGGGTTGATGATGATGAAATCCACTTGCTGAAAACTGCGGTGAATTTTTTCAATTAATTTTTCTTCGCTATTGGCTTGAAAACAATCTAAATTAACACCGCACTTTTGGGCTAAATCTTGCAAATTTTGTTCAATCGCTGCCAAAGAAAGTGAGCCATAATGCGTAGGTTCACGCACGCCGAGCATATTCAAGTTCGGGCCATTTAGCAGCAAAATTCGAGCAGATTTCGGCATAATATCGTCCTTTTCGGTTAATTTTTAGCATTATAAAGGTTTTATGAAAAATCTCAGTAAGATAAATGGTGGTCTAACCTTTTTAATTCAAAGCCACTTCTTCGATTAATTCAGAATTTAAATCAATCACAGGCAAATCTGAACCTTGCCACGCTCGAAGAATTTGATGTTCCATTAAATTTAAGGTATCCAATCCAGCAGTAACATTCGGCGTATATTGCTGTGCAATGCGGGCTAATTGCGTTAAGCCTAAACTGCTTTCAATCGACGAACTGATCACCGCTTTCATTCCGCAAGCGTGCGCCTGCTCAATTAAATCTACACATTTTTGCAAAGAACCTACTAAGGTCGGTTTAATCACAATCGCTGCCACATTGGGTTCAGCTTGCACTACAAAATCAGCCTCACGCACTGACTCGTCCCACGCAATAGCAATGCCTGTTTCCTGTGCGAACTGACGACTTTCATCACGGGTTTTGCACGGTTCTTCCAAAAATTGAATGCGACTGCGGTGTTCAGGCTTCACATATTTCGCGAACATTGCCGCCTTGGCTGGTGTCCAACTGCGATTAGCATCTAGGCGTAAATGCAAGTCGGGAATGGCTTCCAATAACATATCGGCGATTAAGCCATCACGATTAGCTTCATACATTCCGACCTTAATTTTCGCCACTTTTTCGCCCTGCATTTTATTTAGCGGTTCATATAGCTCATCAGGATCACCATAACACAGCGGTGCAACTTGGTAATTTCCTTGCTCACCGAGCGTGCCTTTCAGCTCCGCCAAAGCACAGCTCAAGCCGAATGCCACCGACGGATACAAGCCGTCCAACGACAATTTTTCATTATTAGCACGAGCTTCGTCCCATTTTTTCAGCCAAAGTGCGGTCTGTTTTTCCGCCATTTCCAAAGTTTCTTCACTAAACTCTGGCAAAGGAGCAATTTCGCCCCAACCCTCGCTATCCTTGCACTGAATACGCACCAACAACCCCTCACGTCGTTTCAAAAAACGGTTACGCAGAATTAATTGGCTATCAACAGGAATGGAATAACGGTATAAATTATAGCTTCTAGTTGTCATTGTGATCTCGATGGCAGATGTTTATAAAAAACTTCCCTTTAACTCATTCAAATTAAAGGGAAATCATCATTAAGGATTACGCTTGAATTTACCGAAATCTGGTGCACGTTTTTCGTTGAACGCGTTGCGTCCCTCTTGACCTTCTTCTGTCATATAGAACAACATTGTGGCATTGCCTGCGAGTTCTTGCAGACCTGCTTGACCATCGCAATCTGCGTTTAACGCTGCTTTTAAGCAACGTAAAGCGATTGGGCTGTTGCGTAACATTTCACGACACCAACGCACGGTTTCTTTTTCTAGCTCAGCATAAGGCACAACGGTGTTTACCAAGCCCATTTCCAACGCTTCTTGAGCATTGTATTGGCGGCATAAGAACCAGATTTCACGGGCTTTTTTCTGACCGACAATGCGTGCCATATAGCTTGCGCCCCAACCGCCGTCGAACGAACCAACTTTCGGGCCTGTTTGACCATAAATAGCGTTGTCGGCTGAAATGGTTAAATCACATAACATATGTAAAACGTGTCCGCCGCCGATAGCGTAACCTGCCACCATTGCCACCACTGGTTTCGGGCAGCTGCGAATATCACGCTGGAAATCCAACACGTTTAAGTGATGTACGCCGCTGTCATCTTTGTAGCCGCCGTAGTCGCCACGCACTTTTTGGTCGCCACCTGAACAGAATGCTTTTTCGCCTTGTCCAGTCAACACGATTACGCCGATTTTTTCGTCAAAGCGTGCATCAGCAAAGGCATTGATCATTTCTTTCACCGTTTGCGGACGGAATGCATTACGCACTTCTGGGCGATTAATGGTGATTTTCGCAATGCCGTCAACTGATTTGTGGTAAAGAATATCGGTGTAGCCTGCACTGTGGTCAACCCATTCAGCAGGGGCGTAAAGTACATCATCGTTTGGATTTTGCATAAAAATTTCCTTGTTAAAATGTGCTTAAAATAAAAAGTGCGGTCATTATAACGAAAGTTTTGCGATCTCAAAAGCAAAACGCTTTAATTCTAACGCAAAGCACTCGGGATTTTCAGAATGGGCATTATGCCCAGCTTGTGGGATAACCGTATAATTTAATTGATTTTCCGCTGCCATTTGGCGGAATTTTTGATCTTTCTCGCCAACCAAATAATAAATGGGCATTGTCGTAGAAGCTAATGCTGAACGAAAATCCATTTGCTTGGCAAGACTGGTTATTAACAACATTTTAGCTGTATTTTCACCGCAGTTCGCTGCACGTTTGGCAATTAACGCCGCTCGTTGCGTGGAATTAAGATGAGCAAACACTGCTTGTTGATACCAATCCTCTAGCACACTTTCCGCTGGTTCGTTGGCAAATCGCTTCGCCCAAAATGCATCATTTTCCCACCGCACTTTTTTGTCGATTTCCGAACTTAAGCCTAAATTTGCGCCCTCAACGATCACACCTTGCAAATTGCCTTTTTCCACTTGTGCCGCTAAGGCATAATGCAACGCCAACCGTCCGCCAAGGGAATAGCCGATTAAAATATAAGGCTGATTTTGGCAATGGATTTGAATTTGTTCTGCAAGATATTGGCTACATTGGGCAAAATCAGCGACTTCCACCGATTTTGCTTCGCCGTGCCAAGGTAAATCAAGGCTGATGCAATGAAAGTGCGGTGCATTTTTTTGTAGTTTTTCGATCACCGCTTGCCAGTCGGCTTTTGTGCCGAGTAAACCGTGTAAAAAAACCAACGTAGGCATAAATTCTCACTCCCATTGACAGAAAAAACCACGCTATCATAGCGTGGTCAAAGAAAAAAATCAGATATTTTTCACCGCAGTTTGGCTTTCGTCAGCATCAAATCGGGTTTGTCCTAAGCGTTGAAAATAATCTTTGGTTTCGCTCACAATCACGTGGCGTAAGCCGATGAGGGCGACTAAATTCGGGAACGCCATTAAGCCATTCACGATGTCGGCTAAAATCCAAATTAATTGCAATTCTAAGAATGCCCCACAGCCGACCAAGGCGATGAAAATTGTGCGGTAGATTTTAATGCCACGAATATCAAATAGATACACAAAACAGCGTTCGCCGTAATAGCACCAACCCAAAATGGTGGTAAATGCGAAGAAAAGCAAGCCGATAGTAACAATGGTCGCCCCAATACTGTTGCCTAAGCCTTGTGCAAAGGCTAAATTCGTTGCTGCAGCACCCTCAACACCACTGTTCCACACACCTGTGATCACTAGCACTAAACCTGTCATTGTGCAGACAATAATGGTGTCGAGAAACGTCCCTGTCATCGAAATCAAGCCTTGACGCACTGGCTCTTTGGTTTGTGCGGCAGCAGCGGCAATAGGTGCTGAACCTAAGCCCGCCTCGTTAGAGAAAATCCCACGAGCCACGCCTGATTGAATGGCTTTCATCACCGTCAGCCCCAACGCTCCGCCAAGTGCAGCTTGTGGGTCAAAGGCACTGTGTACGATCAAAGCAATCGCCGCAGGCACTTTGTCGGCATTCAGTACTAAAATCAGCACCGAAGTTGCCACATATAAAATCGCCATAAACGGCACTACCACAGTAGAAACGGTGGCAATGCGTTTTACACCACCGAGAATAATCGCCGCCACTAGCAAGGTCATCACCGTTGCCGACACGCCGATTGGTACGCTGAACGTATCTTGCATTGCGTGAGTAATCGCATTAATTTGCGGAAACGTGCCGATGCCGAAAAAGGCGACTAACACGCCGAACACGGCAAATAATTTCGCTAGCCATTTCAGCCCCAAACCACGCTCAATGTAATACATTGGGCCGCCAGCCATAAAGCCATTTTTATCACGCACACGGTATTTCACCGCCAACAAGCCCTCGGCATATTTTGTTGCCATTCCCAACAACGCCACCAGCCACATCCAAAAAATCGCCCCAGGCCCGCCTGCTTGCACGGCAGTTGCCACACCTACGATATTCCCCGTGCCAATGGTTGCGGAAAGTGCGGTGCAAAGTGCGGCAAAAGCAGAAACATCGCCTGCTTGCCCCTGCCCTTGTTCACGTTTGAACATATAAACTAAGGCTCGTGGTAATTGTACGATCTGGATAAAACCTAGCCGAAGTGTGAGGTAAAGCCCTGTTCCTGATAGTAAAATCAGCAACGGCGCACCCCAGATAAAACTGTTGATTGATGATAGAATGCTGTCTAATGACATTGTAAATTCCTCGTAAAATAATAATACAAGGAGGCGGAAAGAGTGAAATGTACGCTATAAAAATAGCGCAAAAAAATCGAATAAACTCTCTGCCCCTGTCCTTTTGCCTGAGCGTTTGAAGTGGCGTTTGAACACGTTCACTCTTTCGCCTTCGGCGTTTGGCTACATTGCAATTTAAATGCGCCAAATCTCTCCAAGGGTTCGTCCACTAGCAGTCCTCGCAAACTTACGCTTGCACCTGAAAGATTTTACCTCGTCGGTATGGGGTCGATTCCCCATTCTCCAACTAGCTTCAACCGAACTATTGTCTTTTTAATTGATTTAATCAAAAAGTGCGGTAAATTTTAGCAAAATTTTTGAAAAATTCAACCGCACTTTGTATGGAAAAACATCGAAAAGCTGTGTTAACGCTGCTCTCGTTGCCATTTTTTGGCGATATAACTACAGGTCGGGATCAGCTTCAATTTTTCCGCTTGCACAAAAGCCACAAGTGCTTGATACAATTTATCTGCCACCCCTTGCCCACGCAGACTTTCCGCCACAAAGGTATGATTTGCATTAATACTGTGATCGTCCACGAAATAGTAGCTAAGCTTAGCAATTTTGTTGCCATTGTCGTCTAACAGGAAAAACTCACCGTCTTGATTATTTTGCTGATGTTGAATATTCATTGGCTTTTCTCATTATTTATTGGCAGATATTAACGGCTCGACCAATCTTCCGATAAACTCGGGTCGGTCGCAAAATCGGCGGTTTCACACGGAATGGCTTTTTCTTCCGCCGCCCATTCGCCCAAGTCAATCAACTGACAACGCTTGCTACAAAAAGGACGATATTGATTTTCAGGCAACCACATCACCGATTTTTGGCAAGTGGGGCAATTTACGCTAAAGGTTTCGCTCATTTTTTCTCTCTTATTTTGTTTTCTGTCTGCTCAAGGCGAGATAACTGCGATGTAATTCTAACACTTTTTGACGTAATTTAGCTAAAGTTTGTGTTAAATCGCCGTCGTTATTAATCACGTCATCAGCCGCTGCCAAACGGCGTTCTCGGCTCACTTGTGCAAGCATAATCTGTTGAATTAATTCACGTTTATTTTGATCTCGCAAACTCGCTCGCTCTAATTGCGTTTCAGGTAACACGTCCACCACCAGCACACGGTCGCACAGTGCGGTCAAATTATTCTCAATTAATAAAGGCACAACAAATAGTACATAATCTGCCATTTGTGCCTGTAATTGTGCGATCATTTCTTGTCGAATGGCTGGGTGTAATAAGGCATTCAACCAGTTTTTTTCCGCTTCATTCTGAAAGATTTTTTCTCGCAAAGCCGCTCGGTTTAGCTCGCCTTGCTCGGTTAACATTGTCGCACCAAAATGCTCGGCTATTTGTGCCAACAAAGGTGAGCCTTTTTCCACTACCTGCCGAGCCACAATATCAGCATCGACCATCGGCACACCGAGCTCAGCAAATAAATTAGCAATCGTGCTTTTGCCACTGCCGATGCCGCCAGTGAGCCCCACTACATAAGCCATTGCGTTTCCTTTTGTTGATAAATGGAATGAATGATTTATCCTAGCACGTTTAACGCCAAACTCACAACTTGCCCCAACGCTAAAAAAGGCGCAAAGGGCAAAAAGTGCGGTGCATTTTGGCTGATTTTTTGCGAGGAAAATCGCCCTGCCCACCATTTAGAGCAACCATAAAATAGCACCGCTGAAAAACAAGAGAGAAAGATAAACAGCGGTAATTCTTGCCAAGAATGCAATACAGCCAATGCACTAATCAGCCAATAATCGCCACGTCCAAAGGCTTCTTGCTGATAATAAAATCGAGCAAGATGAAAGATCGCCCAGAAGATCACAAACACCACAAAAAGGCTTTGTAGGCTTTGCGCCAAAGAAAGATCAATTAACTGAAAATATACACCGAGCAAGCCCAGTGCGCCTAGTTGCCAACAATGCGTGAGCGAAATTAATCGGTAATGCCAATCAATTTTGCTGATTAAACCCAATAATGTGCCATAACTAGCATAAAATAAAGCGGTTATCGGCTCTGTCCAAAAACAGGCATTCGCTGCCCAAAATAATCCGCTCACGCCAAAATACAGCCAAAATGCACCGCACTTTATGGCGGTTAAACTTGATTTTTCGGGCTGAAAGTGCGGTGGATTTTCAGGAAATATTTCACAATAATTAGCATAAACTTGTGCGCTAATTTGCCGTGCGCTTTGTTGGAGCAAAGTTCGGCAAACAGCCCCAGCCACGCCGCCAATCAGAAAAAAAAACAAGATAATCATTGAATTAGCGATCCCATATTGAAGATCGGTAAATATAAACCCAACATAATTAAGCCGATTAAACCGCCGATTACCACCATTAATAAAGGCTCTAGCATTTGGGAAAGTAAATCAATTTTGTGATCGAGTTGTTGCTGATATGTGTCGGCGATGTGCTTCAACATTTGCGCTAATTGCCCCGATTGTTCGCCCACTTGCAACATTTGTTGTGCCTGCATTGGGAATAACCCCGTCCCCACCGCTGCAGAAAAAGCATAGCCTTGTTTGACCCAGTGTAGCATTGCTTTCACCTCACTGATTAATGACAAATCGCCTTGCACATCAGCTTTTTGTTGCCAACTTTTTTGTTGTGGCAAAAAAGACTGTAACGCCTGATTTAACGGCACGCCCGACAACAGCATCAAATGCAAACTTCGACAAAAGCTCACCAAGCGAGAAAGATGCACTACATTACTTAAAATCGGCATTGTTTCGCTCAATTTGTTTTTGCATTGATTAAGCCGAAGGGAATGTTTGAGCTGATGTTTTAACACAGCAATCAACGCCACAATAAGGCATAACATCAACGCCCAATAATCTTGTAAACTATTGGAAAGGCTTAATAAAATTTGGGTGAAAAAAGGCAGCTGCGCTTGATTATTGCTATACATATCGGCAAATTGCGGCACGATAAAAATCAGCAAAAGTGCGGTTAAAATAATGGAGATTGCCAACACCAAAATAGGATAGAGCAAAATTTTCTGCAGTTTTCGTTGCAAGGTCAACGCTTGTTGCTTGTGTTCAGCGATTTGAGCGCACACTTGCGGGAGCTTGCCTGTCATTTCGCCCACGTGGATTAATTGCCGTTCTTGCAGGTTCAAAAAAGCGTATTGTGTAGCTTGTTTGGCTAAGGCTTGTGAAAAGGAATACCCTGTTTCAATTTCGTGAATTAATATTCTAATCCATTGATTAAGCTGAATATTCGTGCAGTTTTGTAACAAAATTACCAAGCTATTTTTTAGTGGCACGGCAGATTTCAACAACACCGCTAATTGCAACAGCGCATCGCAAATTTCTGCTTGTGTTGGCTTGGTAGAAAGTTGCCAGTTTTGCTGTAATTTCAGTTTTTGCCAGCCACGTTGCAACAGAATTTGGCGAGCTTGTTGTTCGTTTTCAGCAATCAAAATACCTTTTTGTGATTGATTGAGCCGATTAACCCCTTTCCAGCGGAACATTTTTAACTGTGTCATTTGTGTCATTTGTGTCATTGGCTGCCTCCGTTGTCTTGCCCCAACATACGCTGAACTTCGGCTAAATCGGTGATGCCCTGTTCCACTTTTTCCATTGCGGCTTGGTGAAGCGTGGGGAAATCAAGTTGAAAGTGCGGTTGTAAAAATTGATAAATTCCCACTCGCCCCTTATAACCTTGATGACAACTGCCTTGCGTACAATCAGCAAAACTTTCCGATTTTTCACCGCACTTTTGCCGATGTTCACAGCATTTTCGCACTAAACGCTGGGCGATAACTAATAACAGCGCATTGTCGATTTCGTGCTGTTTCACACCTAATTGTAGCAAGCGTGGAATGGCCGACGGCGCATCGTTAGTGTGTAAAGTGGAAAGCACCAAATGCCCTGTTTGTGCCGCTCGCAACGCCATTGCGGCACTTTCTTCATCTCGAATTTCCCCTAACATAATGATGTCAGGATCTTGGCGCAAAAAAGTGCGCAATAAACGACTGAAATCTAAGCCAATTTGCGGATTTACTTGAGTTTGAATAATGCCTGAAAGCGCAATTTCAATCGGATCTTCCGCCGTCATTATGTGCTTTTCGGGGCGGTTTAAGTGCGAAAGTGCGGTGTAAAGTGTGATACTTTTTCCACTTCCTGTCGGACCTGTAACCAAAATCAAGCCCTGTGGCTGGCTAAGGGCAGTTTTAATCTGTTTTTGCTGTGTGTTATTCATTCCCAGTTCGGCAAAAGAAAATTGCACTGGTGTATTTTGTTGCACACGCAATACCGCTTTTTCACCCAATGGCGTAGGTAAGGTGGAAAGGCGAAAATCAAGCCGATCTGAAAAAGTGGTTTTAAATTGAAAACGTCCGTCTTGAGGCAAACGCATTTCGCTAATATCTAACTTAGCAAGTAATTTCAGCCGTGAAATCACTCGGCTCGCCAACGCTAACGCAATCGGTGGCTGGGTTTGCAACACACCGTCCACCCGAAAGCGCACTTGCAAATGTTGCGCTTGCGGTTCAAGATGAATATCTGAGGCTTGTTGCCGTTGCGCATTTTCAAAAATATTATTCAGTAATTGAATAACAGGCTCATCGCTTTTTTGCCCTTGCGCTGTTTCGGTGTGTAGCGCATCTTCGTGGAGCGGTTGTTGCGCATAAAAAACAGGGCTTTCTTCCACGTTCAACGCTTGCGGTGAAAAGGCTTGTAGTAAGGCTTTTAACTCATCAGCAGCCAACAACACTGGCTCAATCACTTTGCCTGAAAGAAAGGAAAACGCATCGCAAGCCGCCAAATTATTTAAGCTGTCCACCGCCAGCCAAATGGTTTGCTCGTTCTCACGCAAAGGGCACGCCAAATAGCGAATTAACAGCGATTGTTGCTGTTGATTTTGTTGCCATAAGTGCGGTGAAATTTCAAACACTTCACCATTGCTTGCGATGATTTCTTTCATTTTGCCTATCCGTATCGTGCAAAATTCGTTTGCGCCAAATTAAGGCGTGTTACAAAATCCCGACGGAAAAATCTCGGCATTTGTACCGCAGTTTGCCGTCCAAGTTACGCCATTTTGTGCATTGCCACTGGCGGTGAGCGTGTAACTCACACCGTCTAAACTGCCTGTGCCAGCCACGGTGATTACACCAGCGGAAACGCTAACCGATTTCACATATTTGCCTTTTGCGCTTGTAGTGTCGGCTTGAATGCCATTTTTACCGCCCGAACAATCGCTGGCTGAACCTAAGTTATACACGCATAACTCCACTTCAGACCGATAAGGCGCAGAGGCTTGTAGCAGTTCTGAAACCGCCGCTTTTTTGGTATAATTTTGATAAGACGGAATGGCGATTGTGGCTAAAATGGCGACAATAGCGATGACGATCATCAATTCAATTAAGGTGAAGCCTTTTTGGAATTGGTTTTGAATGCTAATTTGAGTAAAAGTGCGGTGAAATTTCATAAAGTTTTTCCTGTGCATAAAATAAACTCAAGCACTTTAGAGAAAAGCAATCGCCAGTGGCAAAATTTTGCTTTTCATTTTGGAATAGAGATCACAAAAATTCATTTTTTTATGCAAAAAACCACCTATGAAACCAGCTCCACAATTCAGCAAGGTTGGCTAGAAAATACTCGCCGAGTGCCTTCGCCACATTACGATCAACGCCCTGATTTAGCCGATATTTCTCTGCTAGTCATTCATTATATTAGCTTGCCACCCGAGCAATTTGGTGGCGGTTTTGTTGATGATTTTTTCTTAGGGAAACTCGACCCGAACATTCACCCTTATTTTGCAGAAATTTATCAAATTCGGGTGTCGGCGCATTGTTTGATTGAGCGCAATGGGCGCATCACGCAATATGTGAATTTTAATGAGCGGGCGTGGCACGCTGGTTTGTCGTGTTTTAATGGGCGAGAAAAATGTAACGATTTTGCCATTGGCATTGAGCTTGAGGGCAGTAATGAACAACCTTTCACCGCACAGCAATATGAAAAATTAGCCGAACTCACGCAGCAAATTATGCAAGCCTATCCGAAAATTACCCCCGAAAGAATTGTCGGGCATTGCGACATTTCGCCTGATCGCAAAATCGACCCTGGTCAATATTTTGATTGGCAACATTATTTTGCACTGTTGAATGCGGTTTAATCGCCGATAAAAAAAGCATAACCAAGAAAATGGCTATGCTTTACGTTAGGATAAGGGGAAGTTAAGATTTTTCTTCTAAATCAATCAATTACCAAGAACGGAACACGCCTGCACCAGCAGAAGCATCGCCTTGCGTATTAATTGAAACAGAACCTTTGATGACCCATTTGCCGTCTTCGCTCACTCGAGAAAGCCCCACAGCAACAGCGTTTTGCCCTGCATAAGAGCCTGCCGCCGCCGAGAAACCACCTTGACCCGGCTTAAAGGCTTGTGGCAAGTTAGCAATCGCCACTGCGCCTGCTAAGCCAGCTTTGAGATCTTTGTTGATTTTTTTCACTTGTTTTTCAAGACTACCAACTCGACGGCTCACGTTGTTAATTTCACGGCTATTTTGCTCAATTCTTGGCTCAATGCGATTAATAATTTTTTGGTTAATTGCCTGATCTGCCAATTTATATTCTTTTTCAACTTTCGCCAACGCAGTTTTATCTGCTTTTTTGCTTTCTAATTCCGTTTTCACTTGCGCTAACGCTGTTTTATCCGCTTTCTTCGCTTCTAATTCAGATTTCGTTTTCGCTAATTCAGTTCTATCGGCTTTTTTGACATCAAGTTCAGATTTCACCTCGGCTAATTCTGTTCTGTCCGCTTTTTTGGTATCAAGTTCAGATTTCACCTCGGCTAATTCTGTTCTGTCCGCTTTTTTCGCATCAAGTTCAGATTTCGCTTTATCTAATTCAGTTTTATCTGCTTTTTTATTAATTTGTTCTTGATGTTGTTTGAAATTGCCGTTGATTTGACGAAGTCCGTCATCATAATCTGCAATATCTAATTTAGCATCAAGATCTGTTCTATCTGCTTTTTTAGCTTCTAATTCAGATTTTGCTTTTTCTAATTCAGTTTTATCTGCTTTTTTATTTATTTGTTCTTTTTGTTCACTGAGCTTAGCATTAATAACACGAACCCCATTATTGTAATCTGTAGTATTTAATTTGTTCTGTTCAAGTTTCTCCGACTTACCCTTTAAATCCATTATATAAGCAAAGTGATCATTAAAGTTTTGATTATATTTTTGTATTGTTTCTGTGTAGCGAGTAGCGTCAACTTTGCCATCAAGTTTTCTATTCGTTTCATCTAAAGCAGATTGATCGGCTTTTGTTGATAACTTAGTTTCAAGATCTTGTTTAGTTTTTTCAAATTCACTTTTATTAACTTTGTGCTCATTAAGTGTTTTTGCATAATTTCCCACTTCAGTTATAGCTTTAGAATGTTCAGTCAATTTTTCATTATAAGTTTTCACTGCACCATTATAAACTTCTAAATCCACCTTTTTATCTAGCTCTGTTTTATCGGCTTTTTTATCAAGATCAGCCTGCGTTACGCCTGGAGATGGAGAAAAGTGTAACGGTGGATCTGCTGCCTCTAAACTATCTACTCGCTCTTCTAATCCTTCAAATCTGCTATTAACTTCATTTTGAAAATTATTACGAAAATCTCTAGCTTCCTTTTTAAAATCCTCCCATTTCTGGGGTAAAGTTTGAACATCAACTTCGGCAAATGCTGAAGTAGTGAAAGAAAGTGCGCTGGCAACGAATAATGCGCTAAGTGCGGGTTTAATTTTATATTTTTTACTATAAAATTGGCTGGTTTCAGAAACAATATTCCAACCTAGTGTAGAAACATTATTTTGACTTTTGTTCATTGGGAATGTCCTTTATTTTTAAGATTAATTTTAAAAAAAGATTGTTAAATTTATAATTATGGAGTACCTAATAACTAGGCGGAGTAAAAATATCGCCAACGCACTTTCAATCTTGTCCGACCTGAAACGCATTAGTTTTATTTTTAAACAAATTTGGTTGAATTTGATTTATATCAAAATAGAAAATGAAACTTTGAACAAATTTAAAGCGAAGTTTTAATGAAATAATAATATTTTTTAAACAAAATTATTAATAAATAAACAAGAGAATGCTTTTTTAATTTTATTAGTGATGATTTATTCGGCAAATCATCTTCATTTTTGCCACTTTATTTACTCGGACGTGCTTTCAAATTTGGGAGGAAAAGGTTTTTTTGCCTTTAATTTAAGCAAAAATGGATTAATGCGCTCGGCACTAATCCATTTTTAAGCAAGATTTTTGACGGAATTACTTCCAGAATTGCCACCAACTTTTTTCGCTGGCTGCGCCTGTGGCTTCAATAATGGCGTTGTTCACACTGTGTTTTTCAACATCGGGCAACGGTTTGTCTAAATCGGTGTTAGTTACGATGCCTTTGTTATCGAAAGTTACCACTAAAGTGTGTTGCACAGGATCTTCATAAGAATGTTGTTGCAAATAAACATAGTGCCACGTGTTAGCATTGAACGGGTCTTGCAGCACTGGTGTGCCGAGCAAATATTGCACCTGTTCTTTTGTCATACCAGCTTTAACTTGCTGCACGGTGGCAGCTTCTAAATAGTTCCCTTGTGGCACATCAATGCGATAAACAACTTTATTGATGCTAGAACAAGCGGAGAGACTTAATGCGAGTGCGATAACCGCAATAACAGGTTTTAATTGCATATTTCTACCTTTTATTTTGTCGAAATTTCTATCATTTGGTTTAGATAATACCTAAACTCGGCGTAATTGCCAAATTAATTCTGCGCTTAGCGGCGCAACTTCGTTGATTTTAAACGAATTAATGTTAATTTGGCGTGTTGGCTTAATCTTGCAAATTGCGTTGAAGTTGATCACGCAAATTCGCAGGTAAGCCTTTGATGGTAATGCTGTCGTTCAATTCGTCCCACACAATTCGGCTGTTCAACAATTCCGCATCAAAACTTAGCGTTACGCCTTTGCCTGATCCTGAAAATTTTGTTAAGGATTTCAACGCAGTACGCACTGGCGGAATGCTTTGCTCTAAGCCATATTCTTGCTCTTGGGTAAATTGATTGAAAGAACGCTCATTTAGAGTAGGCAATTCGGCAGAAAGTTCCGCTAATTCGATTTCGTCGCCTGCATTTATTTGTCCTTTACAATATTCAAACACTTGTTTTTTCACCGCTTGCGTTTGCTCACGGTTTAACTCGCCCAGCTCGCAATAATCGCTCACTGCTTGCAATAAACATTGGTTTTGCACTTGCGGGTTTAAGCCCTCGTCTGCGCCGAGAAAATCCATAAAGAAATCGCCCACTTTGCGCCCTACTCGTCCTTTAATAAAAGTTAAATATCGGTTGGAATTGGCGTTTAATTGCAGATCCGTCAAGTTAATGCGTGCGGCGATGTCGAATTGGTTAATATTCAAATATTCGGTGCGATGAATGTCTAATTTTTCATCAACCAACATACTCATTCGGCTGTCGAGCAAGGCGATGAATAAATAATCAGTCGCTAAAAAGTTATAGTGGCAAAGCACGAATGTGCCGCTTTCAGCAAAGGCATATTTACTTAATTCGCTGGCAAGCAAATTAGCGCAATCGTGGCTGAAAGGCAAAAAATCGGTTTCTTGTTCTAATAAACGATTGAGCGATTGGGCGAAATTCGATTGCTCTTGAAACACGCCGTAGCCTTTAGCTTTGCTTTGATAGGCTTGGTGTAATTCCAACATTAATTGCTCCACTTCGGGCGTGTTCGCCAACACATTTTCACGCAATAAGGTGTCTAAAGCGACGCTATTTTGCTCGCCGCCGTTATTTTTCTCATCGTTGCTATGATTTTTTACTAGCTGGTGTAAAACAATTTGATTAACCGTGATGCTCATTTTTCTACTTTTATCTCTTTAAATTGTCAAAATTACGCTAATTATAACCGCACTTTTAACAAAAATGTGGTAGTATTCCCAAATTAAATGTCAAAAATTTAGCAAAAAGATAAACGACAATGGCGATTAACTCAAAATATCAAGATAAACAAGTAGATACGATATTAAACGATATAATTAGCGTGCTTGAAAAACATCAAGCTCCTGTAGATTTGTCCCTAATGGTGTTGGGTAATATGGTTACGCATTTATTGCAAAATAATTTAGGCAAAAGCCAGCAATTAGCGGTGGCGAACGCATTTTCCGACGCTTTAATCAATTCCGTCAGCACAAAAAAATAAGACCATTTTATGTTTTGGATTAAAAACGGCAGACAATATCGAGAACAAACTTCCAAAAAAATTTCTTGGGGGCATTGGTTTGCTTTTTTTAATATTTTGTGGACGATCATCATCGGCGCACGCTACGCCTTTTTAATCGACTGGCCGCACACGCTATTCGGCAAAATTTATTTTTTCATCAGTATCTTAGGGCATTTTAGCTTTATTGTTTTCGCCGTCTATTTGCTGTTGATTTTCCCTTTAAGTTTTATCATCAAAAATGAACGCACCTTTCGTGGCGTAACCGTGATTATTGCCACCATCAGCACCACATTGCTCTTGGTGGATACCGAAGTCTTCGCTCGCTTCAACCTACATTTGTCCACCGTGGTGTGGAATTTGTTGGTCAACCCTGAAAATGGCGAACTCTCCCGAGATTGGCAGATTTTCTTTGCACCAATGCCGTTAATGTTATTAGCGCAAATGCTGTTTTCTCGCTGGTCGTGGAACAAATTGCGCAGTTTAGAACGACAAAAATGGCTGCGTGGCGTGGGCGTGATGTTCACCTGTTTATTCATCACCACACACTTGCTTTATGCGTGGGCAGATGCTTATTTATATCGCCCGATTACGATGCAAAAATCGAATTTTCCGCTGTCTTACCCAATGACGGCTCGTAGCTTTTTGGAAAAGCACGGTTTCTTAAATAAAGAGCAATATGAGAACAAGCTAAATCAAGACGGTCGCCCAGAAACGCCTGAAATTAATTATCCAAAACAAGCACTTAGCTACGAAGCAGATAAAGAAAAAGCGAATTTGCTGATCATTACTGTGTCGGGCTTACGCCAAGATGCAGTGCAAGCTGAAAAAATGCCTGTGCTCACCGCATTTGCCGAAAAAGAAACACAATTCACCAATCACTACACCACAGGAAATAGCAATAACAGCGGCATTTCAGGCTTATTTTATGGCTTAAATGCAAACTACACCGACAGCTTATTGCACCACAAAAAAACCTCGGTGCTGATCGAAAAAATGCAGCAAGACAATTACCAATTCGGCTTATTCTCTGCGTCAAACTTTAAAGACAGCATTTTCCGCCAAGCCTTATTTAGCCAATTTAAATTGCCTAAATTAAGCCCAAATAATCGCAAAAATCCGCCAATTAACAACGAAAGTGCGGTGCAAAATTGGCAAGTTTGGTTCGATAAAAAATCCGCCGACCAACCGTGGTTCAGCTATTTGAATTTGGACATTGACGAATTAATGCACAAACAAAAATTCGCCGACCTTGTACAAGAACAGGCGTTTTATCAACAACAATTAAGCCAGCTCGACAGCTTGTTAAACCGCATTTTAACTAAGCTCAATGAAAGCCAAGCGATGGAAAATACGGCGGTTATTATCACCGCAGATCGGGGTTATAGCTTCCAAAAAAATGAAGAAGAATTACTCAATTACTTTGCGCCTGAAGAAATTAAAGTACCTATGATCGTGGCGTGGAAAGAGCTAAACACAGGCGAAGAAGACAAACTCACCAGCCACATTGATGTCGTGCCAGCGTTGATGTACAACCTATTTTGGGTAAAAAACGCCAACAGCGATTACACCCAAGGTCATAATTTATTCGACCACACCCAACGCCCAACCGAATGGGTACTGGCATCAAACTACCGCTGGAACGTCATCATCACCCCCGACGGCACACAATATCATATTGATAACAAAGGAAACTATCAAAAATACGACCGCACTTATCAACCCGAGTCGTCTACTCGCCCGCCTTTGGGGCTTTTCCTTGATGTCTTTAAACAGAGATCTGGGTTTGTGGAGAAGTAGGTCAATAAATACAAAAAACCGAGCTTAAACTCGGTTTTTTTATTGCGTGTAATTAATTAAAATTTCACCGTATGTCCATAGCTTTCCACAATACTTTTAATGCGCTCAAGGCTTTCTTTGCTTGGTGGTAGCACATCTTCTAGCTCATAATCCAAGCCTAAAGTTTTCCATTTATGCGCACCTAAACGATGATAAGGCAATAGCTCCACTTTTTCGATATTTTCCATTCCTTGAATAAATTTACCCAAGGCGTGAACGTCTTCATCTGCATCAGTATAGCCAGGCACAACCACATAACGAACCCAAGTTTTTTGATTACGTTTTTGTAAATATTTCGCAAATTCCAAAGTGCGTTTATTTGGTACACCAATCAAATTTTGGTGAACGGTATCGTTGAGCTGTTTTAGGTCTAGTAACACCAAATCCGTTACATCTAATAACTCGTCAATTACAGGTGTGTAAGCACGTACGAAGCCGTTGGTATCAAGACACGTATTGATTTTTTCTGCTTGACAAGCTCTGAACCAATCTCGCACAAATTCCGCCTGCAAAATCGCTTCGCCGCCCGAAGCCGTTACGCCGCCGCCTGTCGCATTCATAAAGTGCTTGTAAGTAACCACTTCTTTCATTAATTCTTCGACGCTAATCTCACGTCCGCCGTCTAGGTCCCAAGTATCACGATTATGACAATACTTACAACGCATTAAACAGCCTTGCATAAAAAGAATAAAACGAATACCTGGCCCGTCAACCGTCCCACAAGACTCAAATGAGTGAATACGCCCTAACACCGACATAAATTGTCCTTTGTTAAATAATCAAATAAAGTTGATAAATTATAGCAAAATTTTATTTTTTTTCAGTAAAAATTCTAAACTTGTAAAAGTTTAAATAATTTACTGGTTATTTTTATCTTTTTTATTGCATTTATTTCCAGTCTATATATAATTGCAATTTAACTGTAATAAAAAACAGAGATTTATGTAAGTTAGCGTTATCGTGCGCAACTCACCATATTCATTCAACTGATAATTAACAAAGGGAGAGCCTTATGAGAACCTTAAGCAAGAGCTTAACTGTCCGCCAACAAGAAGTTTATGATTTCTTGAAGTATCATATTGAAACCGCAGGCGTTCCTCCAACTCGTGCCGAAATCTCTAAAGAATTAGGTTTCCGCTCTCCAAACGCTGCCGAGGAACATTTAAAAGCCTTAGCTCGTAAAGGCGCTATTGAAATGGTGCCTGGAATGTCCCGTGGCATTCGCTTGTTGATGTCATCAAATGACGAACCTGAACTTGATGGTTTGCCATTAATTGGACGTGTTGCTGCTGGTGAACCTATCTTAGCGGAACAACACATTGAGGGTACTTACAAAGTTGACCCTGGTATGTTTAAACCACAAGCAGACTTTTTACTTAAAGTGAATGGTCAATCTATGAAAGACATCGGTATCTTAGATGGTGATTTACTTGCTGTTCACAGCACCAAAGATGTCCGCAATGGTCAAGTTATCGTCGCACGCATTGAAGATGAAGTTACTGTAAAACGCCTAGAACGCAAAGGTGATACCGTTTATCTCCACGCCGAAAACGAAGAATTCGACCCAATCGTGGTAAACCTACGAGAAGAAGTCTTTGAAGTCGAAGGAATTGCTGTTGGCATTATTCGTAATAATGCGTGGATGTAGTGAATTTGGTGATAACTTTATAATCCCTTCAAGCGATATTTTACAGCCTTTAGCTTCATCTAAGCTAAAGGTTATCAACAATCTCAGCAAGTAGCTCATAGTTATAATATTGTTGTTTTCGCCCCCAACACACAGCCTACGCAGTTCGTTGCTCTATATCAAGCACTCACCCTAAACCCATTTCCTCTTGGTTTGAATAAAGCTGCGCTAGCTTCTCTCACATTTTACATTGGGACAAGTGATAAAATAGATAATGCAGTCATTAATTTATTTCTTATAAAACACAGAAAACTAGCGAAAATTCCACCGCACTTTTCAATAATGTCTGTAGAAATTTTGGGCACAAAATGTCGCAATTATCACGCAATTTACAACTTACTCCAAAATCTAGCCGAATGTGCGTAAATTCTGCTATACTCTACAAAATTTTTGCAAAGGAAATTCTATGTTAAAAATCGCTCGCATTATTCTTGTGATCTTGTGTTGTATTCTGATTTGCGTGTTCGGCACGCTTTATTCGCTTATTCGCTTTAAACACCCAAGTAACGTGGGGATTGTAGCTCGTTGGTTTGGGCGTTTGTACCCTTTATTTGGCTTGAAAGTGGAGCATCGTTATACTGAAAATGCCGATCAAATTGGACGTTGTATTTATATCGGTAACCATCAAAATAATTATGATATGGTAACGATTTCTTATATGGTGCAGCCTCGCACCGTGAGCGTTGGTAAAAAAAGCCTAATTTGGATTCCGTTTTTTGGTTTGGTTTATTGGGCGACAGGTAACATTTTCCTAGATCGAGATAATCGCAGCAAAGCCCACAACACAATGGGGCAACTCGCTAATCGTATTAACCAAGATAATTTGTCCGTTTGGATGTTTCCAGAGGGCACTCGTAGTCGTGGACGTGGTTTACTGCCATTTAAAACAGGCGCATTTCACGCCGCACTTGCTGCAGGTGTGCCAGTTGTGCCTGTGGTTTGTTCCACAACGCAAGGCAAAATTGATCTCAATCGTTGGGATAATGGCAAAGTGATTTGTGAAATGATGCCGCCTGTGGATAGCAGCCAATTTAGCAAAGAAAATGTGCGTGAATTTGCTGAATATTGCCATCAATTAATGGAAAAACGGATTGCTGAACTTGATGCGGAAATTGCACAGCAGGGGTAAAGAATGACTGAACATCGAATGCTTTCTCGTCGTCAACTTTTCAAAAAAACGGCGATTGCCACCGCACTTATTAGTACGCCGAAAGTGCTATTAGCCGCTACGGAAGAAGAATTGCGCATTCCGCCGCTGCTTGAAAGTCGTCGTGGTAAACCCATTTTTTTGGGAATGGAAAGCACGCAAATTAAACGTCAAAAAAATAAATTAGTCGAAGTTTGGGGCTTTAATGGACATTATTTAGGCCCGACGGTGAAAGTGCGCAAAGGGGATTTCGTCAAACTAAATTATCGTAATAATTTGCCGCAATTAGTCGCAATGAATATTCAAGGCTTACAAGTTAGCAGTGATTTGCTCGGTGGCATTGGGCGTAGTTTAAAGCCAAATCAAAGCTGGGCGCCTATCGTGCCAATTACACAAAATGCGGCAACTTGCTATTATCACGCTTGCTCGCTCGCCAGTTCCGCATATCAAAATTATCGTGGTTTGGTGGGAATGTGGCTGATTGAAGATAACGAAAGCGCAAAATCTGCCTTGCCGAATAAATATGGTGTAAACGATATTCCCTTGATTTTGCAGGATTTACAGCTTAATAGCGAGGGTTCGCAATTATTCCAACAAAATGAACCGCACTTTTTGGGCGAACGCTTATTTGTTAATGGGCAAGAAGCGCCTTACCTGAATATTGCTCGTGGTTGGATTCGCTTGCGCTTACTCAACGCATCTCTTTCTCGTGCTTATGAACTTCGTTTTGATGACGAGCGAGATTTCCAAATCATCGCCCGAGATCAAGGCTTTTTGCCTGAACCTAAAGTTGTGAAATCAGCGTGGCTAGGCACAGGCGAACGCTTAGAAATTTTAGTAGATTTAAACGAGGGCGGTAATGTCAGCCTAATTGCGGGCAAAAAACGCAATGTCATTGATAAAATTGGGCTGCTATTCGACAGCAACGGTGAATTGGCTGATAATCGCATTTTAGAGCTACGCCCCGAGGGTTTGTTAGCGGCATTTACGCATAAACCAAATTATCAATTTAGCGATGTCGCCACGTTGCCAACAGAAATTGCCCAAGAGCGCCGTTTCTATTTAGACAGCACTAATGCAATGATTAATCAAAAACGTTTTGACCCACGTCGTATTGATGTTAACGCCAAACAAGGTTCGGTTGAACGTTGGTCAATCAGCGTGTCAGCCGCCACAGGTTTTCGTATTCAAGGGGCAAAATTTCTTATCGAAAGTGAAAATGATCAGCCCACGCCAAGCAATGAATTAGTTTGGAAAGACACACTTTGGATCACTAAAAATGCAACAATTTTAGTGAAATTTGACAATGTCGCATCAAATAGCCAGCCTTTTATTTTTGGCTCATCAGATTTAATGCTCGCAGACAAAGGCGCAATCGGGCTGATTGTCGTACAATAAACATCATTTAATGAAGCAACATTTTGCTTCTTACATCAAAAGGAAAAACTATGGCTTGGCTTCAACTTCGCCTTAATAGCACCAGCGAAAAAGCAGAAAAAATCAGTGATTATCTTGAAGAACTTGGCTCGGTTTCCGTTACCTTTATGGACAGCCAAGACACCCCTATTTTTGAGCCATTACCTGGTGAAACTCGCCTGTGGGGCAACACTGATGTAGTGGCATTATTTGATGCTGAAACAGAAATGCAACTAATTGTCACCGCACTTCGCAATAGCCAATTATTAGATGATAATTTCGCTTATAAAGTAGAACAAATTGAAGACAAAGATTGGGAGCGTGAATGGATGGATAACTTCCACCCAATGCAATTCGGTAAACGCTTATGGATCTGCCCAAGCTGGCGTGAAGTGCCTGATGAAAACGCCGTGAACGTAATGCTTGACCCAGGGTTAGCTTTCGGCACAGGCACACACCCAACCACAGCATTATGCTTGGAATGGCTCGACAGCTTAGATTTACAAGGCAAAACTGTGATTGATTTCGGTTGTGGTTCGGGTATTTTAGCCATTGCCGCATTAAAATTAGGCGCAAAAAGTGCGGTGGGAATTGACATCGATCCACAAGCTATTCTAGCCAGCCGCAATAATGCTGAACAAAATGGCGTTGCCGATCGCTTACAGTTATTTTTATCTGATGAAAAACCAACCGACTTAAAAGCTGATGTCGTGGTCGCTAACATTCTCGCAGGACCACTAAAAGAGCTATATCCCGTCATTAATCAACTGGTAAAACCACAAGGCGATTTAGGCTTATCAGGCATACTTGCGACGCAATCTAGTTCAGTTTGCACAACTTATCAGCAAAAATTCCAGCTAGATCCTGTGGTTGAGCGTGAAGAATGGTGTCGAATTACCGGAAAATTGGCATAATTCAAAATGTCAAGCATAGAAAGGCAAATTTTTATTAATTTTGATTAAAAATTATGCTTTTCAAATGGTGAAAAAATGCGTATCATAGCTCACCTTCTAAATAAAGGTAGTCTAATATTTAACCAGATATTAGACTTCATTTTTTGTATGGCACTGCATTGGAGTAAGAAATGCGAATTGGTCAATATCAATTAAAAAATCGCATTTTATTAGCGCCAATGGCTGGGATCACGGATCAACCATTTCGCAAACTTTGCGCCCATTACGGAGCAGGGTTAACTTTTTCAGAAATGATGTCCACAAATCCACAGGTGTGGCATACAGAAAAATCCCAACTGCGCTTGGCACATCACCAAGATGCAGGAATTAATGCCGTGCAGATTGCGGGAGCAGATCCGCAAGAAATGGCGCAAGCGGCTCAAGTAAACGTGGAATATGGTGCACAGCTCATTGATATTAATATGGGTTGCCCTGCCAAAAAGGTGAACAAAAAACTCGCAGGATCTGCGCTTTTGCAATTCCCTCATTTAGTGCGTGAAATTCTTGGGTCCGTCGTCAATGCGGTAAATGTACCCGTAACATTAAAAATTCGTACAGGTTGGGATCGACAACACCGAAATTGTGTGGAAATTGCGCAAATCGCAGAACAAAGTGGTATTCAGGCCATAAGTATTCACGGACGTACTCGTGAATGCTTATTTGAAGGAGAGGCTGAATATGACAACATCAAAGCGGTGAAGCAAGCAATTTCAATTCCAGTCATTGCTAACGGTGATATAACCTCCGTGCAGAAAGCAAAATTCGTGCTTGATTACACAGGTGCGGACGCCATAATGATTGGACGAGGAGCATTAGGTAACCCTTGGATTTTTCAGGGAATAGCTGGGCTAATTGAACAAAACCAATGTGTCGAAGAGCCTAACCTAGAAGAAAAGTGCGGTGTAATTTTACGCCATATTGAAGATTTGCATCAATTCTATGGTGCCGAAAAGGGCTATCGAATTGCACGCAAACACGTTGGCTGGTATTTACAGGGAATTTTACCTAATTCCAATTTTAAGCAGACTTTTAATGCAATTACTTCCGCTGAACAGCAACTCAGTGCATTAAAAGATTTTTTTAATTTTATACGCTATGGAAACTCAAATGTTTGAACAAACAACTTCTACAAATATGTTTATCGTGCCTGAACTCAATGCACAAGCACAAGCAGTGAACAAACCGCTACGTGACTCAGTAAAACGTGCATTAAAAAATTATTTAATCCAATTAGATGGTCAAGATGTAAACGATCTTTATGAGCTTGTTTTAGCAGAAGTTGAACACCCTATGTTAGATATGGTGATGCAACACACTCGTGGCAACCAAACTCGTGCAGCTTTAATGCTCGGCATCAACCGTGGCACATTACGCAAAAAATTAAAACAATACGGTATGGGCTAAAGGTTTACCTTGTAAACAATTCGATTAAACAAATCAGGGCGTTTTGATACGCCCTTTTTTATTTAAAACTACGTTAAATTTCACCGCACTTTTCATAAAAAATTTCTTTTTTGCCCCTTGAAAGCCGATTTTCTTTCCCCATATATTGGGTACGTTTTTAATTTTAATTTAGAGGTAATTTCAAATGGCAATTCGTCCTTTACACGATCGTGTAATCATCAAACGTGAAGAAGTAGAAACTAAATCTGCTGGGGGTATCGTTTTAACTGGTACGGCGGCAACGAAATCTACCCGCGCAAAAGTTATTGCTGTGGGTAAAGGTCGTATCTTAGACAACGGCACTGTTCAGCCTTTAGACGTTAAAGTTGGCGATACTGTAATTTTCAACGACGGTTACGGCGTGAAAGCAGAAAAAATTGACGGTGAAGAAGTGTTAATCGTATCTGAAAGCGATATTTTAGCGATTGTTGAATAATCCGAAGATTATAAATCTATCTAATTAATTGAATTATAAGGAATAAATTAAAATGGCAGCAAAAGATGTAAAATTTGGTAATGATGCTCGTGTGAAAATGTTAGCGGGCGTAAATGTGTTAGCAGATGCTGTGAAAGTAACTTTAGGTCCTAAAGGTCGTAATGTTATTTTAGATAAAGCCTTTGGCGCACCAACGATTACGAAAGATGGCGTGTCCGTTGCTCGTGAAATTGAATTAGCGGACAAATTTGAAAATATGGGTGCGCAAATGGTGAAAGAAGTTGCTTCTAAAGCCAATGACGCAGCTGGCGACGGCACAACCACAGCGACTGTATTAGCACAAGCGATCGTCAATGAGGGCTTGAAAGCGGTTGCAGCAGGTATGAACCCGATGGATTTAAAACGTGGTATCGACAAAGCGGTTGCGGCAGTTGTTACTGAATTAAAAGCCTTGTCTAAGCCGTGCGAAAGCTCAAAAGAAATCGAGCAAGTGGGGACGATTTCAGCCAACAGCGACAGCATAGTGGGTCAATTAATTGCACAAGCAATGGAAAAAGTGGGCAAAGAGGGCGTGATTACCGTTGAAGACGGCACGGGTCTTGAAGATGAATTAGCGGTAGTTGAGGGTATGCAATTTGACCGTGGTTATCTGTCGCCTTATTTCATCAACAAACCAGAAACTGCGACGGTTGAATTAGACAATCCGTTCATTTTATTAGTCGATAAAAAAGTATCAAATATTCGTGAATTGTTGCCTGTTTTAGAGGGCGTAGCAAAAGCGGGTAAACCACTTTTAATTATTGCTGAAGATGTTGAGGGTGAAGCCTTAGCAACATTAGTGGTGAACACAATGCGTGGTATCGTGAAAGTGGCTGCGGTGAAAGCCCCTGGCTTTGGCGACCGTCGTAAAGCAATGTTGCAAGACATCGCGATTTTAACTGCAGGTACTGTGATTTCTGAAGAAATCGGTATGGAGTTAGAAAAAACAACTCTTGAAGATTTAGGTCAAGCAAAACGTGTGGTTATCAACAAAGATAACACCACTATCATTGACGGCATCGGCGATGAGGCTCAAATCAAAGGTCGTGTGGCGCAAATTCGTCAACAAATTGAAGAAAGCACATCTGATTACGACAAAGAAAAATTACAAGAGCGTGTGGCGAAACTCGCTGGCGGCGTGGCTGTAATCAAAGTGGGTGCAGCAACTGAAGTTGAAATGAAAGAGAAAAAAGACCGTGTTGAAGATGCATTACACGCAACTCGTGCTGCGGTGGAAGAAGGTATCGTTGCTGGTGGTGGCGTGGCGTTAGTGCGTGCTGCAGGCAAAGTCGCAAATGAATTAAAAGGCGATAACGAAGAACAAAACGTAGGTATCAAATTAGCCTTGCGTGCAATGGAAGCACCACTTCGTCAAATCGTTGAAAACGCAGGCGAGGAAGCCTCAGTTGTAGCAAGTGCAGTAAAAGCTGGCGAAGGCAACTTCGGTTATAACGCAGGCACTGAACAATACGGCGATATGATCGAAATGGGTATTCTTGACCCAACTAAAGTAACTCGTTCAGCGTTACAATTCGCAGCATCTGTGGCTGGCTTGATGATTACCACCGAATGTATGGTAACTGAGCTGCCAAAAGATGATAAAGCTGACCTATCTGCTGGAATGGGCGGTATGGGTGGAATGGGCGGAATGATGTAATTCCGTTCTCCAAAATGCAAAAGTGCGGTATTTTTCACCGCACTTTTTTATTTACTTTATATTTGATTGCCTCGCCTCCACTTCCTCCCTATAATATCTAGCAAAACAATCCTTTTTATGGAGGAAAATATGGACTTAGCGGTCTATTTGCAATTTTTTATCGGGCTAATCGCCTTGGTCAACCCGATTGGTGTCGTACCAATTTTCTATTCAATGACAGCCGATCTCACTAAAGAGCAACAAAATCGAACCAGTTTAGTCACTTGCTTTTCTATCGTCGTGATTTTATTGGTGAGCTTTTTCTTTGGAAATTTCATTTTAAATGCGTTCAAAATCTCTATTGATTCTTTCCGTATCGCAGGCGGAGCGGTTGTAATCATCATCGCTTTAACAATGATCAACGGTAAAATCGGTGAACATAAAATCAATAAAGAAGAAAAAAATGAAAACCTTGAAGACTATAACAACATCGCCGTTGTGCCGCTCGCCACACCGATTTTGGCTGGACCTGGTTCAATCAGTGCGACTATTGTTTTTGGTTCAAGCCAACATCTAGCGGTGGAATATCTTTACTCTGCCATCACCATTGCGATGTTCGGGCTGACTTGCTATATCCTGTTCCGTTATTCTGAACCTGTGATCAAAAAGCTCGGCAAAACAGGTTCGAATGTCATCACAAGGATTATGGGCTTATTGCTGATGTCCTTAGGCGTGGAAATTATCACCACAGGTTTACGCAATATTGGCGTATTTTAGTCCTAACAAAAGCAAAAGTGCGGTGTATTTTTCGTGAATTTTACACCGCACTTTTTTTCATTTTTTATACACCAAAATATTGTCGTGCATTTTGTTCATCTTGCTGAATTTGTACCTTTAACGCATCAAGAGAGGGGAATTTTATTTCATCACGCAATTTATGACAAAATTCGACTTGAATATTCTTTCCATATAAATTCTGATTAAAATCAAACAGATGCACTTCCAGTAATTGCTTTGCACCACTCACCGTTGGGCGTTGTCCAATATTGGCAATTCCATTAAAAATTGCACCGCAGTTTAGCTCCACTCGCACCGCATAAACACCTTTGACAGGATTAACCTGACGTTGCAAACGAATGTTGGCAGTGGGGAAACCAATGGTACGCCCGAGTTTTTGTCCGTGTACGACTTTGCCCCAAATACGGTAAGGTCTACCGAGCAAGGCTTGAGCATCATCAAGGCGATCTTGTGCGAGAGCGTGGCGAATAGCGGTGCTGCTCACTCGTTGTTGCTGATGACAAAAACTGCGGTTATTTTCTACTTCAAAATCAAAGTGTTGTGCTGCTTGTGTGAGCATTGCGAAGTTGCCTTGACGATGTTTACCAAAATGGAAATCATCGCCTAAACTCAAAAATGCGACGTGGAGTTTTTTCACTAACAATTCCGCAATGAAATCTTGTGCAGAAATTTCGGCAAAAGTGCGGTCGAATTTTATGCAGATTACATAATCAATGTTGGCTTGACGTAAATAATGTAACTTATCTCGCAAACGCATTAAACGAGCAGGAGCATTCTCGCCCATAAAATATTCTCGTGGCTGAGGTTCAAAAATCATCACCGCCGTCGGTAAATTCAAGGCTTGTGCTTTTTGCTTTAGATGATGCAAAATCGCTTGATGCCCTAAATGCACGCCGTCGAAATTACCGACAGTTAATGCACAGGCGGGGAAATCATTGGGAATGGCATCTATGCCACGAATTAGCTGCATATTCAATTAGCGAGTTAAGTTAAAATCAATGGCTTATTATACGCATAAAGCCTTGAAGATTAAAGGCTAAACACGTTGAAATCCGCATTAACAAAAATATAAAAAAATCCACCGCACTTCTGTTTAACGCAAAAAGTGCGGTGGATTTTATTAATGTTTTACAAGCTAATTAGCTCTTTGGCTTACATCGCTTGTGTAAACGTACGCGTAATTACGTCTTGTTGTTGCTCTTTGGTCAACGAGTTGAAACGTACCGCATAACCAGACACACGAATGGTTAATTGTGGGTATTTTTCAGGGTTTTCCATTGCATCTAACAACATTTCACGGTTCATTACGTTCACGTTTAAGTGCTGACCGCCCTCAACTGTTGCTTCGTGGTGGAAATAACCGTCCATTAAGCCTGCAAGGTTGCGTTTTTGTGCTTCGTAATCTTTACCTAACGCGTTTGGTACGATTGAGAAAGTATATGAAATACCATCTTTCGCGTAGGCAAATGGCAATTTCGCAACCGATGTTAATGACGCTACCGCACCTTTTTGGTCACGACCGTGCATTGGGTTTGCACCTGGTCCGAATGGTGCGCCTGAACGACGACCGTCAGGGGTGTTACCTGTTTTTTTACCGTAAACCACATTTGAAGTAATGGTTAATACAGATTGTGTTGGTGTTGCGTTGCGGTATGTTTTATGGGTTTGGATTTTTTTCATAAAACGTTCAACTAAATCAACGGCTAAATCGTCCACACGGCTGTCATTGTTACCGAATTGTGGATATTCGCCTTCGATTTCAAAGTCGATAGCCACATTTGAAGCAACTACGTTGCCGTCTTTATCTTTGATATCACCACGCACTGGTTTTACTTTCGCATATTTAATCGCTGAAAGTGAATCCGCCGCCACAGAAAGACCTGCGATACCACACGCCATTGTACGGAATACATCACGGTCGTGGAACGCCATTAATGCCGCTTCGTAGCTGTATTTATCGTGCATAAAGTGAATGATATTCAATGCAGTTACGTATTGGGTAGCTAACCAATCCATAAAGCTGTCCATACGAGTCATTACATCGTCAAAGTTTAAGTATTCGTCGGTAATTGGCGCTGATTTTGGACCAACTTGTAAGCCAGATTTTTCATCGATACCGCCGTTGATTGCGTAAAGCATTGTTTTTGCAAGGTTCGCACGCGCACCGAAGAATTGCATTTGTTTGCCCACGATCATTGGAGATACGCAGCACGCAATCGCATAGTCATCATTGTTGAAGTCTGGACGCATTAAGTCATCGTTTTCGTATTGCACAGATGAAGTATCAATAGACACTTTCGCACAGTAACGTTTAAAGCCCTCAGGTAATTGTTCAGACCAAAGAATAGTTAAGTTTGGTTCTGGTGATGGGCCCATTGTGTAAAGGGTGTGTAAGATACGGAAGCTGTTTTTAGTTACTAATGTACGGCCGTCTAAACCCATACCAGCTAAGGTTTCAGTTGCCCACATTGGGTCGCCAGAGAATAATTGATCGTATTCAGGCGTACGTAAAAAACGCACCATACGTAATTTCATTACTAAATGGTCAATTAACTCTTGTGCTTCTTGTTCTGTGATTTTGCCTGCTTTTAAATCACGTTCAATATAAATATCTAAGAATGAAGAGACACGCCCGAACGACATTGCCGCACCGTTTTGTGATTTAACTGCAGCAAGATAGGCGAAATAAGTCCATTGCACCGCTTCTTGTGCATTTTCTGCTGGGCGAGAAACGTCGAAACCATAAGATGCCGCCATTTCTTTGATTTTGCCTAAAGCGCGGTGTTGTTCTGCAATTTCTTCACGTAATTGAATTGTCGCTTGAATATCTTCGCCAGCTTCTAAACGTGCTTGTAATGAATTAAATTGTTTAAATTTATCTTTCATTAAGAAGTCAGCACCATAGATCGCTAAACGACGATAGTCCCCGATAATACGACCACGGCCGTAAGCATCTGGAAGACCAGTGATTACGCCTGATTTACGGCAACGTAAAATATCTGGGGTATAAACATCGAATACACCTTGGTTATGGGTTTTACGATATTCAGTAAAAATATGCTCTACTTCAGGTTTTAATTCACGACGGTAAACTTGGCAAGAGCCTTTTACCATTTTGATCCCACCGTAAGGAATGATCGCACGTTTTAAAGGTGCATCTGTTTGTAAACCGACGATTTTTTCTAAATCTTTATTAATATAACCTGGTTTGTGAGAAGTAATTGTTGACGGAGTATCGCAGTCGATGTCATACGGTTCGTGTGTTTTGTTTTCAACTTTGATTTTTTCCATTACATCAGCCCACAATGTTGCTGTCGCTGGAGTTACTTCTGCCAAGAAAGACTCATCGCCCTCATAAGGCGTATAGTTTTTCTGAATAAAATCACGCACGTTTACTTCTGTTTGCCAGTCGCCTGCGGTGAAGCCAGCCCACGCTTTTTGTTGAGTTTCAGTTAATTGAGTCATTGGGATAATTTCCTTCTTTCATTATAAATAAACTTTCATTACGCAAAAACAAGACAAAAACTTGTTTCCACGACCTAAATTAATGAGCGTGTGGTTTATTCGTAAACCACTGCATTAATGCGATACAAACGCCACCTCCGACAATATTGCCCAAGGTAACAGGAATTAAATTTTTCACGATAAAATGATACAAATCTAAGTCCGCAAACTGCGCAGGATCGATTTGAATTGCTTGCCAAAACTCGGCAGAGCTAAAATGTGCGGTTAAAATTCCCATAGGAATCATAAACATATTCGCCACACTATGCTCAAAACCTGATGCCACGAATAATGCAATCGGCAAAATCATAATAAAGGCTTTGTCAGTCAATGTTCTGCCAGCATAAGTCATCCAAATTGCAATACACACCATAATGTTGCACAAAATACCTAAGCAAAATGCCTCAACCCAAGTATGATGAATTTTATGCTGTGCAGTCTGCAAAATGGTTAAACCCCACTGCCCATTTGCCGCCATAATCTGACCGCCAAACCAAATCAGGCTCACAATGAAAAGTGCGCCAACAAAGTTGCCAAAATACACAACAACCCAGTTTCGCAACATTTGAAAAGTACTAATTCGTCCGCCAGCTCGAGCGACAATAGTCATTGTTGAGGAAGTAAATAATTCTGAACCACAAGCCACTACCATAATTACGCCAAGGGAAAACACAATCCCACCAACTAATTTGGTTAAACCCCAAGGTGCGCCAGCACTGGCGGTTTGTGTGGTAGTATAGAAAACAAAAGCGAGGGCAATGAATGCACCAGCAGAAATTGCTGATAAAAAAGAGTAAAATTGATTTTTGCTGGCTTTATAAGCACCAACATCTTCGCCAATCTGTGCCATTTGCGCAGGGGCGACCATTACAGTAGAGCTATTTTCTTCAGGCTTCATACAAACTCCTCACTCCTAAGAGTTATTGACTGTATTTTAAAGTATTCGTTCAAAACTTTACATTAAAATTTTTTTATAAGATTTATAAATATTTTTAAGTATAAAATTATTCTGCACAGAAAAGTAAAAAAACAAACAAAAACTTGTGTTGGATCAAAAAATTTGAAGAATTTGCGATTTCGACCGTTTTCTTCATTATGTTTCTAACCTACTTAAGCTGCTAAAAATTGCTATTTCCCCCATTTTCTGATAAAAAGTGCGGTAACTTTTTTACTTATTTTTAAGGCAACAACGATGGCAGAAGAAACTATTTTCAGCAAAATTATTCGTAAAGAAATTCCAGCGAATATTGTGTATCAAGATGAGTTAGTAACCGCTTTCCGTGATATCGCACCGCAAGCGGCGACGCATATTTTGATTATCCCAAATAAATTAATTCCAACCGTGAATGATGTTACCGAGCAGGACGAAGTGGCGTTAGGGCGTTTGTTTACCGTGGCGGCGAAAATTGCCAAAGATGAGGGCATTGCGGAAGATGGCTATCGTTTGATTGTCAACTGCAACAAACACGGCGGCCAGGAAGTGTTTCATATTCATATGCACTTGGTGGGCGGTGAGCCACTAGGTAAAATGTTAGCCAAATAAGTCATTGATTAAAATGAAAAAAACTCTTGTAATTTGCACCGCACTTTTGGCGGTTTTGGGTTTGAGTGCGTGTAGCTCTCAGCCTGCATTGACTCATACGCATAAACCGATTTTGAATATTAGTGCGGAACTCAATCCGTTGTTGGACGTTAGCCTTAGTTCGACAGAGGCTTGGTTAAAAAACAAATCAACTCAATCACTTAGCGTGCAATATGATGTGTATTGGTATGATCAAAATGGCGTAACTCAACCTTTTAGCGATAGCCAAGAGGCACTACGTCGCACCTTGTTGCTTACGCCCGCACAAAAACACACAATCCAATTACATAAACCAACGCCACAAAGCGAAAACTATCGCCTGTATTTACAACAAAAATAACGATCATTTTTATGTCAACTTTACTTATCGACCTGAAAGGTCAGCAACTTGAACAAGAAGAAGTGGAATTGCTCGAACACCCTTTGGTGGCAGGCTTAATTCTATTCACCCGTAATTTTTATGATCGTGAGCAAATTCAGGCTTTGATCAAAGAGGTACGCCAGCGAGTGAAAAAACCGTTGCTTATCACCGTGGATCAAGAGGGCGGTCGAGTGCAACGTTTTCGCTCAGGTTTCACGCAGTTGCCTGCAATGCAATCTTTTGCTGAATTGTGCCAAGATCCTGCTAAACAACAACGTTTAGCCCGTGAAGCTGGCTGGCAAATGGCGGCGGAAATGGCGGCGTTGGACATTGACTTAAGTTTTGCACCTGTGTTGGATTTAGGACACATTTGTAAAGCTATTGGCGACCGCAGTTTCCACGGCGAAATTGAGCCAGCAGTTCGCTTGGCAGCACAATTTATTGCAGGAATGAAACAGGCTGGAATGGCAAGTACAGGCAAACATTTCCCTGGACACGGACACGTGATTGCCGACAGCCATTTGGAAACGCCTTATGATGAACGTGCTAAAGAACAAATTTTCGCTGAAGATATTCAACCATTTCAACAACTTATCGCACAGAATTTATTAGATGCGGTAATGCCAGCACACGTGGTTTATACCCAATGCGACAGCCAACCTGCCAGCGGTTCACGCTATTGGTTGCAAGATGTGTTACGCAATCAACTTGGCTTTGACGGGGCGATTTTCTCCGACGATCTCGGTATGAAAGGGGCTGGCTTTATGGGTGATTTCGTGGAACGTAGCGAAAAAGCTCTCAATGCTGGTTGTGATTTGTTGCTACTCTGCAACGAACCCGACGGCGTGGTACAGGTGTTAGATAAACTAAAACTCAACGAAACTGCACCGCACTTTGCGGCTCGTCAAGATCGTTTACACCGTTTATTCAAGCAAAAATCCTTTAGCTGGAATGAGTTAAGCAAAACTGAACGCTGGTTAAAAAATCACAAAGAATTAACCGCACTTCAGCAAGACTGGTTAGCCGCTAAAGCCTAAAAACGCCAAGAAAAACCAAAATATGATCGATTGTTCGCACTATCAAGCCAAGCGTTGCCAATCCTGTCAATGGATAGAAAAAGCCTATCCGTTGCAGTTGGGCGAGAAAGAAACGCATTTAAAACAACAACTTAATGGGGTGGATTTATCCAAAGCGGAATGGCTTGCGTCTTTTCAATCGGCTCAAATTGGCTTTCGTAATAAAGCGAAAATGGTGGTCTCGGGGGCTGTGGAACGTCCGATTTTAGGCATTGTGAATGAACAAAATGAAGCGGTGGATTTAAGTGACTGTCCACTCTATCCTGCTCATTTCAATCAGATTTTTCCGATTTTAAAAGATTTCATCGGGCGTGCAGGTTTAGTGCCATACAACGTGGTGAAGCAAAAAGGTGAGCTGAAATTTATTTTGCTTACGGAAAGCCGTGCGTCCAAGGAGCTGATGTTGCGATTTGTGTTGCGTTCTGAAGCGAAAATCGCCCTAATTGAGCGTGAGCTGCCAAAACTTCGCGAAAAATTACCGCAGTTAAAGGTGATTTCCGCCAATATTCAACCGCAACACGCGGCAATTTTAGAGGGTGAAAAAGAAATTTTCTTCACTGAACAACAGGTGTTAGAAGAACGTTTTAACCACATTCCGCTGTTTATTCGTCCGCAAGGTTTCTTCCAAACCAATCCGCAGGTGGCGGAAAATTTATACGGCACGGCAGCAGCGTGGGTGAAAGATTTGCCTATTTCCCATTTGTGGGATCTATTTTGCGGCGTGGGTGGTTTTGGCTTGCATTGTGCCACCAGCCTTACGGAAAAAACTCCCGATATTCAACTCACTGGCATTGAAATCTCGCCGTCGGCAATTTATTCCGCTACCCTTTCCGCAGAAAAGTGCGGGCTAAAAAACGTACGTTTTCAATCTTTAGATGCGGCGAATTTTACCTTAAACGACAAGGCTCAAACGCCCGATTTAGTCATCGTTAATCCGCCACGCCGTGGAATTGGCAAAGAGCTGGCTCAATTTCTCAATCAAATGCAACCGCAGTTTCTGCTCTATTCCAGCTGTAATGCCGTTTCGATGGGCAAAGATCTGCTGGAATTGAGCAATTACCAACTGCACAAAATCCAACTGTTTGATATGTTTCCGCATACGAGTCATTATGAAGTGCTTTGTTTGTTGGTGAGAAACTAAACTTCGGGCAAGTTAATGCGAGCTTGCTTACGTTTTTTCCACCACACTGGCAGAAGCACGGAAGCCAGTGTCGCTCCAATTACCAAAATTACCCCAACTGCGGTGATAAATTCCAGTTTTTCGTCGAGTAGCACAATCGCCAAAATCACGCCAAACACGGGTTCAAGGGCGAGTAAAATGCTCGAAATATTGGCTGGTGTGTCTTTTAGCCCTTTGTTCCAAAGAATGTATGCCAACCACGTGCAGCCAATGGATAAATATAACAGACCGCCCACGCCTTCAAGATTGAGATTGACTTGCCAGCTTTGGGTGAGCAATAAGGTAAACGGAATGCACATCAGCGTGCCGAGTACGATCATAATATTGGTGAAGACCACGGGTTTAACTTCGCTCATCACTTGCTTGCTGATATAAAAACCAAAAGCGAAAACGATACCGCCCAAGATTACTAACAAACAACCGAGCAGGCTAATATCACCGCCCTCTTCCGAGCCCAACATCACCAACGCCACGCCCAAAAACGCCACTAAGCCTAAAATCACATCAAGTAATTTCAAGCCTTGTTTAAAGAAAAGCCAGCCGATTAATACGATAATCAGCGGTTCTGTGCCGAGCATAGTTACCGCACTGGAGGCGGAAGTGAGCGATAGCCCAAGAAATTGCAACATAAATACGACAGGAAAGCAGAATAAAGCACTCAGCCACACATTTTTGATTAAGTGCGGTGGAATTTTGCGATATTTTTTGAAGAAAATCGGTAAGCAAAACACAGCAGCAATCGCTAGGCGAAGTTGCACCATTAAGGCAGGATCAAATGATGAATAACTGAATTTTCCTGCGATAAGTGAACTCGCCCAAATTAACATTGCAAATAATTGAAAAATCATTTTGCGTTCCTTAATGTTTCGCTAATAAATCCTGTTTTCGCACGCCGAGTAACAGCAATAAACCCAAGTAACTCACGCCAGCTAAGGCAATTAACCACGCCAACCAATGCACACGCTTCAAGAAACTCATTGCATTCCACGCAGTTAGCTCAGGGCTAAAATGCCAAACGAGGACGCCCATTACCGCTGCGGCACAAAAAACTTTGATAAAAAACACCGCGCTTTTTCGGCTGAAATGATACACATCGGCTTTCGCTAAACCACGATAAAGTAGATAGGCGTTCAAGGTGGCCGACATTGCTGATGCCATCGCCAACCCCACGTAGCTAAATGGTACAGCGAGAATGTTAAAGCCCATATTGCTAACCATTGCGATGATCCCAATTTTCACTGGTGTTTTGGTGTCTTGGCGCGCGTAGTAGCCGTTCGCCAAAATTTTAATCAACATAAAACTGAGCAAGCCTGCGTTAAACGCCCACAGCGAAAGTGAAGCGGCTTTTACGTCCGAAAGCAAGAATTGACCGCGCATAAATAAAGTAAGCAACATTGGTTGCGCCAGCACGGCGATGCCAATCATCGCAGGCACACCGAGCAACAAAATCATACGCACGCCCCAGTCCATTGTTTGACGAAAATCCACCGCGCTTTGAGCTGCGTCGTCGGTACGATTAACGTGATGGCGCGCCAGCGTCGGCAAAATCACGGTAGAAATCGCAATGCCAAATAAGCCGAGCGGAAATTCGAGCAAGCGGTCGGAATAATACAACCAGCTGATTGAACCTGTCATTAAAAAGCTGGCGATAAAAGTGTCGAGCAGCAAGTTAATTTGGCTCACTGACACGCCGAATAAGGCTGGGATCATCAAGGTACGGATTTTTTTCACGCCTGCATCATTCCACGCCCATTTTGGTTTCACCAATAATCCAGCTTTGCGTAAAAAAGGAATTTGGAACAAAAATTGCAACAAGCCACCAATAAAAATACCAATCGCCAAGGCTAAATCGGGGCTTTCAAGTTGAGGAGCGAGGAAAAGTGCGGTGGAAATCATCGCAATATTTAATAGCACAGGCGAAAAGGACATCACGCCGAATTTGCCGAGCGTGTTGAGAATTGCCCCTGACAACGCCACAAAGGTAATAAACCATAAATAAGGGAACGTGATGCGTAATAACAAAGAGGCTTGGGTAAACTTCGCTGCGTTTTCGCCGTCATTGAGCCAATCCATAAACCAGCCTGTGCCGAAAACTGCGGCGACCACAGGCGATGCCACCATTGCCACCAGCGTAACAATCGTTACCAAACCACCCAATGTGCCTGAAACTTTGGCGATGAATTCTCGAGTTTTCGTTAAATCGCCTGATTTCTGATATTCCGCCAAAACAGGCACGAACGCCTGCGAAAATGCTCCTTCAGCAAACAAACGTCGGAGAAAATTCGGAATTCGGTTGGCAAATAAAAAGACATCGGCTGCCGCCCCTGCCCCAATAATATTGGCGATGACCACATCTCGCACCAAACCTAAAACTCGGGAAAGGAGGGTCATTGTGCTGACAATAATGCCAGATTTTAGAAGTCGTTTGCTCAAAGGAATTGTTCTCGTTGGAATAGGCTAATAAAAAATTACGTTAATTTTATAGAAATTTTGTTTTAATGCTATATTCTAACGAAAAAAACTGATAAAATCTTGCCCACATCGTGAATCTTGTTGCTTAACGGCTTAATAGCACAATCAAAACGGTGCAAACATTCGGTTGTGTCTCACCGAAAACAACAAATTTATAGACAGCTCGCCTCTCCCTCTTTGATAGGGCGATATTTACTTAATTAACAGAAATTCTTAGGAGTTTGACCTTGGCTAATATCAAGTCAGCAAAAAAACGTGCGGTTCAATCTGAAAAACGCCGTCAACATAACGCAAGTCAACGCTCAATGATGCGTACTTACATCAAAAAAACTTATGCCGCAGTTGCAACTGGCGATAAAGCAGCTTCAGAAGCCGCTTTCGTTGAAATGCAAAAAGTTGTGGATCGTATGGCTTCTAAAGGCTTAATCCACGCTAACAAAGCAGCAAACCACAAATCTAAATTAGCTGCGCAAATCAAAAAATTAGCGTAAGATTTAATTTAAAACTGATAAAAATAAAACCGCACTTTAGGCTTCAAAGCAAAAGTGCGGTTTTTTATTGGCGAGTTTTCTGTGAGCTTATAAGGAATAGAAAAATATCACGAGAATAATCACGGGAATCACGAATTTGACATAGTTAAACCAAATTGTCGTAAATGTTTTTCCTGCGTTAAGCTCTTGTTTTGCTTCATCTTTAAGCACAAAACCCACGAATAATGCGCTACCAAGTGCGGTTAAAATAAACAAGATATTTCCGCTAATGTAGTCGAATGCGTCGAAAATACTGCGTCCGATAATTTGCACGTCTTTCCATTGATTGTCGCCTAATACTGATGGCACATTGCCCAATAAGAAAATACCGCCAAGGGTGAGTGCAATCGCTTTTTTACGGCTTAATTTGGTTTTTTCTTGTAAAGCGGTGATGATTACTTCGTAAATCGTCAATGATGTAGTGAGTGCGGCGATGACTAATAAACCGAAGAAAATCACCGCAAATACCGAGCCGCCCCACATATGTGAGAACACGATAGGCAGGCTTTGAAACACTAAAGTTGGCCCTGAATTTGGCGGTACGTTAAAGGTAAATAATGATGGGAAAATCATAAAACCTGCGGCTAAAGCGATAAACGTGTTCATCACAGCGGTGATGGTTGCCGTTTTGACTAGGTTTTCTTTTTTATCTAAATAGCTTGATAAGGTGATTAGCACGCCGAAACCTAGGCTTAAGGCGAAGAAAACTTGCCCTAATACGAAGATGAAAAGCTCTTTGGTAATTTTAGAAAAATCAGGAATGAGATAAAATTTTACCCCTTCCATCGCGCCCGAAAGCGTGAGATTACGCACGATCATTGCCAGTAAGAATAAGAATAAAATCGGCATTAAGTATTTCACCGAGCGTTCAATGCCGTCCACGATGCCTTTCGCCAAGATCACATAGTTCACCAACACAAAAAGTGCGGTATAAATTAAGATAGTTATTGGGCTGTTGGAGATGTGTTCGCTGAAATAACTTGCCGTTAATTCAGGGGAAACTGGCGCAGACAAATCGAGCGTGCCGCTGATGATGCTGCCAATGTAGGTTAATACCCAGCCACCCAGCACCATATAATACGCTAAGATCCCGAATGCCCCGAGTAATCCCATATAGCCTAAAATTTTCCACGCTGGGTGAATGCGTTTGCCGTTGATTTCTCCGCTAAAAGAATCGACCGAGTTTTTGTGCATACGGCGACCGATAACATTTTCTACTAAAATCATTGGGATACCGATCACGATCATTGCGATACAAAATAAAAATACATAAGCTCCACCACCATTTTCACCCACTAAATAAGGGAAACGCCAAGTAGCGCCAAATCCGACGGTTGCGCCAGCGACAGTTAAGACATAGGTCAATCGACTTGACCAAGTTTGACGTGGCTGTGTGATATTAGACGACATAAATCCTCTTTTCTGAAAAAAATAAAAAACACTTATTTCCTTAACTATAAGGAAAAAGTGCGGTATTTTTAGACTAATTTTTGAAACTTTTCGATATAAAATCAGTTTTTATGTGCATATTATAGCACTAAAATCTTCTACGGCGACGATGAAAGTTCGCACTTGCGTTGAATTTACTCTCTTTTAATGGCTTGGCTGGTTCGTTTGCTAAACGATTTGAGCGGCGATAATGGCTGAGAAAATAATGCACGGAGCTGGCTAAAATGATCCCTGTGAGAAAGACGATCAATAATTCACCATATAATTGATGAAAAATTTGGTTAATTTTGCTTTGCGTGGTTTGCCCATATTTGGCATCAAAAGTTACTCGTAAAAAACCGACTAAACCGTTGGGCGCATAAATCGGCTCGACAATTTGCTGAGTGTTATTTTCTTCTTTTTCTGCCAGTTGAAGCTGACGACTGAGTTGTGAACGGTCGCTACTTTGCGCCAATAATTCACCGTTACTCGCATAAAGTGAGGCATCTAGCACGAAATCTTCTTTGGTGAGATTGTCCAAATTTTCGCTAAATTTTTCTGTGCTGGCATTTTCAGTTAATAACATTGAGAAAAAATGCGTTTGTTGACGCACCAATAAATGCGACAAATTGGCGACTTGATTGACGCTGGCTAATTGTGAGCCGATTTGAAATTGTTTTACGCCGAATAAAATCACCGCCATTACGGCAACACATAACAGGCAAATAATCAGCAACATACTGGATTTTACCATTTTTTCTTTAATGACTTGCAAGTTGTTTTCCCAAACATTTGAAAATAAGCTATGATTGTAACATTACAACAAAAAAATAACAGGATTTCTTATGCAAACTATTCTTGAAAAATATCGCCAATTTCACAACGCACTTTTGCCTGAAAGCCCAGTGGAAAAGCAACAAGGCTATTCAATTTTATTCGGCACGGAGTTAAATCTTGCCAAATTACAGGCATTTCAACAAAAGTGCGGTGTTAATTTTCAACTTTTTTCCTGCTGGGAAATGTTAGATAACGTGGTGCTGTTATTCGCTGGCGAATTTCGCCCTGAGTTCATCGCTCAAGCACATCAATTAGGTTTAGATGCCGCCGTAATCAACTTTGATGCACGCTTAAGTCAAGCAGGTTTGTTGGTAATGGATATGGACAGCACGGCGATTAAAATTGAATGTATCGATGAAATTGCCAAACTGGCAGGCACAGGTGATGAAGTGTCGGCGATTACCGCTGCGGCAATGCGTGGTGAATTAGATTTTGAGCAAAGTTTACGTCGCCGAGTGGGTACATTAAAAGGTGCGCCAGAAAGCATTTTAAGCGACGTTCGAGCCAATCTTCCATTAATGGAAGGCTTAGAAGAAACCTTAATTGAGCTGAAAAAATACGGCTGGAAAACCGCCATTGCCTCAGGTGGATTTACTTATTTCGCCGATCATTTAAAAGAAACCTTGCATTTAGACGCCGCCGTTTCGAACCAATTTGTGATCGAAAATGATGTTCTTACTGGCGAATTAAAAGGCGATATTGTCCACGCACAATATAAAGCCGACACGCTCTTGCGATTGGCACAAGAATTCGGCATTGCTGCACAAAATACGGTTGCCATTGGCGACGGTGCAAACGATTTAGCGATGATGGCGGTGGCAAATTTGGGGGCTGCGTTCCACGCCAAACCAAAAGTGCAACAACAAGCTCAAGTTGTGGTAAACTTTGCCGACTTAACTGGCTTGCTGTGTTTGCTCAGTGCCAACGATAAAATTCAACAAATTTAATTATTTAAGGAGAGAAAAATGCCTTCATTTGATATTGTATCTGAACTCACAATGCACGAAGTCCGCAATGCGGTGGAAAATGCTAACCGTGTTTTAAGCACTCGTTATGATTTTCGTGGCGTGGAAACGGTGATCGAACTTAACGAAAAAAACGAAAGCATCAAAATTACCTCAGAATCAGATTTCCAATTAGAACAATTACTTGAGATTTTAATCGGCTCTTGCGTGAAACGTGGCATTGAAAGCACGTCCTTAGATGTGCCAAGCAGCAGCGAACATCACGGCAAATTATATTCCAAAGAAATTAAGCTAAAACAAGGGATTGAAACCGAAATGGCGAAAAAAATCACCAAGTTGATTAAAGACAGCAAAGCCAAGGTACAAACCCAAATTCAAGGTGAGCAAGTGCGTGTAACAGGCAAATCACGAGATGATTTGCAAGGCGTAATCCAATTAGTGAAAGGTGCAGATCTTGGTCAGCCGTTCCAATTTAACAATTTCCGTGACTAAGATGGCATAACATCGCCCAAAGTGCGGTGAAAAAATCCTCGATTTTTACGTTTTCCCAATAAATCCGCCTGCTTTAGGCGTTGGAACAGCGTATTTTTCGGGGATTTTTTTATTCCCGTGACAACGATCACATTTTTTTGTTTTATTTTGGCGTAAAATTTCCAAATCCAAATAAAAGAAAAATTAAAACTTCAAACTATAAGTAACAACTAAGGAGTTTTCTATGAGTGTTCTTAATTATCTGCAAAAAATTGGGCGTGCGTTAATGGTGCCTGTGGCAGCCTTGCCAGCAGCGGCATTATTAATGGGGATTGGTTATTGGATCGACCCCGACGGCTGGGGAGCGAATAGCCAATTAGCGGCGTTATTAATTAAATCGGGCGGTGCAATCATCGACCAAATGCCAATTTTATTCGCACTTGGTGTAGCATTTGGAATGTCAAAAGATAAACACGGCTCAGCAGCACTTTCAGGTTTAGTCGGCTACTTAGTGGTAACAACCTTGCTTTCACCAGGTGCGGTCGCACAACTTGAGGGTATTGGCGTTGAGCAAGTGCCAGCTGCATTCGGCAAAATCAACAACCAATTTACCGGAATTTTGGTCGGTGTCCTTTCTGCTGAACTCTACAATCGTTTTCATCAAGTGGAATTACCAAAAGCACTCGCCTTTTTCAGCGGTAAACGTTTAGTGCCGATTGTGGTGTCTTTGGTGATGATCATCGTTTCTTTCGTATTACTTTACGTCTGGCCGATGATCTTCGGTGGCTTGGTGTCATTCGGTGAATCAATCAAAGATATGGGCGCTGCAGGTGCAGGTATTTACGCATTCTTCAACCGTTTATTAATTCCAGTGGGCTTACACCACGCCTTAAACTCTGTGTTCTGGTTTGACGTGGCAGGCATCAACGACATTCCAAACTTCCTTGCAGGCGCAAAAGCGATTGCGGAAGGTAAAGCTGTTGTGGGGGTAACTGGTATGTATCAAGCGGGCTTCTTCCCTGTAATGATGTTCAGTTTACCAGCCGCAGCACTCGCTATTTACCACAGTGCAAAACCAGCGAAAAAAGTGCAAGTCGCATCAATTATGTTTGCCGCTGCATTAGCTTCATTCTTCACAGGTATCACCGAACCACTCGAATTTTCCTTTATGTTCGTCGCACCTGTGCTTTATGTTATTCACGCACTTTTAACCGCAGTTTCAGTTTATATTGCCGCCACAATGCAATGGATCGCAGGCTTTGGCTTTAGTGCAGGTTTAGTGGATATGGTGCTTTCTTCACGCAATCCATTAGCGGTAAATTGGTATATGCTTATCGTGCAAGGTCTTGTTTTTGCAGGCATTTACTATGTGCTATTCCGTGCGGTGATCAAAATGTTCAACCTTAAAACACCTGGTCGTGAAGACGAAGAAGCCGTTGAGCAAGTGGCACAAAACGGTAATCGTGATGAGCAAGCCACCGCATTTTTAGCTGCATTAGGTGGCAAACAAAACCTAAACCATATTGATGCTTGCATCACTCGCTTACGTTTAACCGTGCAAGATATGAGCTTAGTCGATGAGCAAAAACTCAAAACCCTAGGCTCAAAAGGCAATGTCAAAATCGGCGACAACGGTTTACAAGTCATTCTCGGCCCTGAAGCTGAATTGATTGCCGAAGCGATGAAGCGTAGTTAATGTAGTTAATTAAGAACGAATGAAATGTTAATCCGCTAAAAGTGCGGTAAAAAAAGTCCCGATTTTTCGGGACTTTTTATTTGAGTGGGTTTATCTACTGTGTCGTTATTTTTTCATTAAGCGGGTGCGCATTTTGATGTTAATCATCTCAACCACCACAGAGAATGCCATTGCGAAGTAGATGTAGCCTTTTGGAATATGGAAATCTAGGCTTTCAGCGATGAGCATTACACCGATCATAATTAAGAATGAAAGCGCAAGGATTTTTAAGGTTGGGTGGCTATCTACAAAATCACCGATAGATTTTGCCGCCAACATCATTACGCCTACAGCGATCATAATCGCAATAATCATAACTTCGATGTTGTCAGCCATACCAACGGCGGTGATCACAGAATCTAGCGAGAACACAATATCTAATAACGCAATTTGTACTAAAGTAAAAATATAGTTACTTTGCTTGTTGATAATCGCTTCATCGCCTTCAGCAGGCGTCATTTCGTTATGAATTTCGTGGGTACTTTTCGCCACAAGGAACAAACCACCGAGTAGCAAAATAAGATCTCGTCCTGAAATTTCTTGTCCAAGTACGCTGAACATTGGTTCGGTTAAACGCATAATCCACGCAAGGGAAAGCAATAGCAAAATTCGTGTTCCCATTGCAAGGCTTAAGCCGATGATGCGTGCAGATTGGCGTTGTTTTTCTGGTAAGCGGCTCACCAAAATACTAATAAAGATAATATTATCAACGCCCAACACGATTTCAAGTGCGGTTAAGGTTAATAACGCAACCCACGCTTCGGGGTTGGCAATCCATTCAAACATAAAGTTTCCTTAAAGATAGAATAAAGTAAAGCGCAAATTTTATACAATTACATTAAAAATGCAAAGTTTATTTACTCAGCTTGTAAAAAATTTTGCAAAATTTCAGCGGTGAATGGCTTTCGTAAATAAAAGCCGAGCGGAAGTGTGTCGATAATTTCACCATTTTTGCCGATGCCTTTGGTGAGTGATTTACTGTTCGCTCCTTTTGGGCGGAGTTGCATTACTTCGCCGATTGTTGCATTAATTTGGGCGACTTTGCCCAGCACGATGTAATCCATTAATTCTTCCCAATCGCACTGCAGTTTTTGTTCTTGTTCAGCGTTGGGTTGCCATAAAATTGGGCTGCCAATATAACGTTCTGCCAAAGGAATTTGGCGTTCACCCTGCACGGGTATCCACAGCACCTTGCTGAGCTTGTGTTTTACGTGAGAATTTTGCCAATCTACGCCCGAATTTTGAATTAAGGGCGCAAGGCTAACAAAAGTGGTTTCTAGCGGATAGCCTTGTGCATTAATGGGAATGGTTTTTAGCTCAATGCCAAGGTGGGCAAAATCTTGCTCGGGCTTGCTACCTGCTTTTGCGCCAAGGGCGGTTTCGATCAACTGCCCCACCCAGCCTTTATCTCGCTTTAAATCAGGCGGCACGGCGATGTCCAACTCTTGTGCGAGTTCAGCAAAGGTTAAGCCTGCAATGCTTTGCGCTCGGTGCAATAATTCTTGTTCAGTTTTTGGCGTTTGGAGCATATTTTTCTCAAAAGTGCGGTCTAAATTTTGTATTTTTTTAGTAATTTTTGTTTGACGAATTCCACGCCTTTATTCACATAAGCAATTTGCTCTAAATCTAATAAATGGCGTTTCACTGGCAAGCCACCGCCAAAGCCTGTGAGTTGGCGATCTTTGCCTAAAATACGATGACAAGGAATAATAATGCTAATCGGATTACGCCCAACCGCACCGCCCACAGCTCGAACTGCTTTTGGATTGTTAATTAATTGCGCTAATCCGCCATAAGTTGCAGTTTCGCCATAAGGAATTTGGCGTAATGCCTGCCAAATAGCTTGCTGAAATGGCGTGCCTTTCGGCGCAAGGGGAATGTCGGCAAAAGTTTCGGTTTCGCCCTGAAAATAACGCTCAAGTGCGGTGCAAATTTGCTGAAAAATTGGCAAATCTGGGTTTAAAGTCCATTTGGGATTGGGCGCAATTTGTTCAACTTCAAAATCTAAATTGGTAAGTTGATTATTTTCTGCCAGCATCAATAATCTGCCGACTGGCGAGGCGTAATAGCGGTAGTAAATCGTCATTAGCAATAAAAAAGGCGTATAAAATATACGCCCGATTATAAGTGAAATAAATTAGAAACGGTAGTTTAAATTCAAACCGTAAAGGTTAGCAGTTGCTTTAGTTTTCACTTGTGTTGCAATACCAGCTTCTTTTTCTACGAAGCTGTTGTTTGCACCACGTAAGTGAGCGAAACCAACATCAACTGAAAGATCTGGCGTGAAGCGGTAGGTTGCACCTGCGCTGTACCATACACGATCTGTGTCTGGAATAGAGATTGAGTGATGATCGTTTGCAGCGGTTTCATCATAAGCAATACCCGCACGCACAGTTAATGCGTCGTTGACATTATAAGTCGCACCTAAAGCTAAACGTGAGCTATTACGGAATTTCTCATCTTTACTGAATAATACATTGCCAGTTTTACCTGTCGCTGTTAATTTTTGGAATTTAGACCATTCGGTGTATTTCCAGCTGTAGTGGAATGCAAATTTGTCTGTTACTTGGTGGAAGCCAGAGAATTCCCAGTAAGCAGGTAATGGTAAAGTTAATTCACCTGGTTGGTTACCTTGTGCTAATGCGCCTAAAGCAGCTGCGCCTGCATCACTATATTGACCTTTGAAATCAATATCTACTTTTGAGTGGTAAGCAAGACCAAAGCGGTTACGTTCATTTAATTGATACATTAAACCTGCATTCCAACCGAAGCCCCATTGATCGCCTTCAATTTTGCGTAATAAAGCAGTTGGTGAAATAGTTGCTGCTTGTGCTGCCAATGCTGCCGCACCTTGTGCTTGAGGAAGCATACCTGCTTCTGCATATTGTTGCGCTGCTAATTTATAACGAGCTGCAGCACCAACGCCAGCCATACCCACACGACGCTCTAAAGTTGCATCAGCGTGAACTGCGTTGAAGCCTAAACCAAATGAAAGGTTATCTAAGATTTTATATGAACCACTTAAGTTGAAGTTTAATGCGGTTAAATCCGTTTTACCTGCGATAAAACCAGCTTTAAAATCATCTTTGTAGTCGGTCGCTAAACCGTAGTTCACATTTAAACCACCACCTAATGCAAATTTATCGTTAATTGGATAAACGAGATATAAATTTGGTACAGCAGCACCTTTTGCAATATCTTTTCCTTCTGTTTTTGTTGCCAACGGCGTGCCATATAATGTTGTCGCATCAACATCAATGTTCGGGTCAACATAAATCGCACCCACAGAAAGTTCTGGGCGTGTGAACAAGCTCATTAATGCAGGGTTAGTTGCAACAACACCTGCATTGTCAGCGATAGCAGCTTCACCAGCATATGCACGACCAAGACCTGAAGTTGATACTTCAGCTAATTGGAATGCAGCGGCGTTTGCTGCGCCTGCAGCTGCGATTAACGCAGAAGAAAGTAATGTTTTTGTGAAAAGGTTTTTCATTGGTTTTCCTAGAATATTTGAGTAAAAAGATAAATTCGCCCTGAATTCTAATGAACTAAACCCAATGGAGCAATAATTTTGTTTAAATTAAACTCTGTTCCGACCAGTTGAAAAGGAAACATCGCCAAGACTAAAAACAATAAAAAAAGACACCGCACTTTTCGGTACGGTGTCTGCATTTTGCTTGATTTAGTTGATAAATTTATAATGTCCAGAGCAAGATCGCCAATAACTGCGGTGAAATTATGCGCAAAAACATTGTGAGCGGATACACGGTGGCATATGCCAAAGGTGAAGCGCCGTTATCTTCTTTAATCGCATTGGCAAAAGCTAACGCTGGTGGATCTGTCATTGAGCCAGCTAATAAACCGCAGAGCGTGAGATAATTCAATTTGGCATAAAGTCGCCCGATGATCCCCACGGTCATTAATGGCACAAAAGTGATTAAAATACCATAACCCATCCATTCTAAACCGCTACCGTTGACCAGTGTATCGACGAAGTTTCCGCCTGATTTCAAGCCCACTACAGAAAGGAACAACACGATGCCGATTTCTCGCAAGGCAAGGTTTGCACTCGGCGGCATAAACCAATAGAGTTTGCCCACAGAGCCAATTCTTGCCAAGATTAACGCCACCACCAATGGACCACCTGCTAAACCTAATTTTAATGCCACTGGGAAGCCTGGGATATTAAACGGAATTGAGCCAAGCAGCACGCCCAAGCCAATCCCGATAAACACAGGGAGCATTTGCACTTGTTGCAATTTTGATTGCACATTTCCCAATTCGGTGATGACTTTGTCAATAATGTCTGCGCTACCCACAATATGCACCACGTCGCCAAATTGCAAGGTGCTATTTGCTGTTGGAATAAGTTCCACCCCTGAACGATTTAAGCGTGAAATCACCACACCGTATTTTTGATGAAACGCCAAAGAGCGAATGCTTTTGCCCAACACTTTTTCATTGGTAATGACTACTCGTTGTGAGTGCAAATTACCCTTGATCATTGCTGGCTCAACATCAACTTGTTCACCCATAATTAATTGCACTTTTTTCAGCGCTTGGCTGTCGCCCACAAGGTGAAGTAAATCATCGATCTGAATTTCAGTGTCTCCTTTTGGTACGCAAATGCTTTCGCCACGTTTTAAGCGAGTGCAAATCACATCGTGCGTTTCAAAGCCTGGGATTTCTTTTAAGTCCAAGCCGTGCAAATTCGGATTGGTAACTCGCACATTAATTTTTTGCAGCACATCTTTGTCTTTGCCGCTTTCTTTATTAAAGCTCGCCGCTTCTTCATCGACTTTAACACGGAAAAACAAACGCACCAGCCACATACTTAGCAAAATACCACAAATCCCGAACGGATATGCCACCGCATAAGACATACCCATTGTTTCTGTGCTGTTTGTCATTCCTAATTCAGCTAAAATTTGTTGCCCAGCCCCAAGCGACGGCGTGTTAGTTACAGCACCTGAATAAATCCCCAAAATCACATCTAAAGGCACGTTGCCAAAATGGTAAATCAACACCACCATTAACGAACCAATTAACACAATTAAGGCAGCAAAGGCATTCAGTTTTAAGCCTGACTCACGCAATGACGCAAAGAAACCCGGCCCAACTTGAATACCAATGGTGTAAACGAACAAAATTAAACCAAATTCTTGCACAAAATGTAGTGTGTGCGCATCAAGCGTTAAGCCGTTTAAATTTGTAAAATGCGACACCAAGATCCCGCCAAATAGCACACCGCCAATGCCAAGACCCACGCCCCTTATTTTCCAATGCCCGATCCACAAGCCTATCACTGCCACCAGTGAAAGCAGGCTGATCGTTATGGCTATTTCAGACATACTGCCCCCTAGATAAATTGATAAAAATTAACTAGCTATGATTATAAAGCAAGCATTTTTACAGGGAATAGGCAAAACAAGAAAGTTTGACATTTATCACATTTTTCCTTGCTTAATTTACGCATTTGCTAAAAAATAACGCATTATTTTTTACACCTTATTTACATTTAGCAAAAACCTATGAATTACAGTCAAGAATTGATCAATTCTCTCCTTTGGATTGGGCAAGCAATGAGTATCACCGCGGTGTTATTTAGCCTTGCCGTGTGGATTTTAGTGAAAACCACTCATTGGGCTCGTCAATTTTGGCAATTAACCGCAGGCTACATTTCCCCGAAACGCAGCCTAAAACCAATGGGTTATTTTGTGGTAATTGTATTTTTCAATTTGCTTTCCGTGCGTTTAGACATTCTCTTTTCCGAATGGTATAAAGCGATGTATGATGCCTTGCAGGCAATGAACGAAAGCGTGTTTTGGATTCAAATGGTGGTGTTTTCCGTGCTGGCGGGCATTCACATTGCCAACGTGTTGTTCAGCTACTACATCACCCAACGTTTCACTATTCAATGGCGCACTTGGTTAAATGAACAAATGGTGGAAAAATGGCTACAAAATCAAGCCTATTACAAAACACAATATATTTATAATCAATTAGATAACCCCGATCAACGTATTCAACAAGACATTCAATCTTATGTCGGTTCATCACTCAGTTTCTCCACTGGCGTGATTTCTTCGGTGGTATCCATTGTGGCATTTACCCAAATTTTGTGGAATTTAGCCGGGCCGATGACCGTCGGATCAGTAACTATTCCACACGCAATGGTGTTCTTAGTATTTATTTACGTACTGATTACCAGCGTATTTGCTTTCCGTATCGGACGACCGCTCATTCAGCTCAACTTCGCCAACGAACGATTGAACGCAAACTACCGTTATTCTTTAATTCGTATTAAAGAATATGCCGAAAGCATCGCCTTTTTCCGTGGCGAAAAAATGGAACGCAAAGGCTTGTTTAAGCAGTTTGACAGCGTGATCGATAACGTGTGGAAAATGGTTTATATGACTTTAAAACTTTCGGGTTTTAACTTAATGGTTACGCAAATTTCGGTGATTTTTCCGTTCATCATTCAAGCCAGCCGCTTTTTCAGCAAGCAAATTCAATTAGGCGATTTAATCCAAACCTCGCAATCGTTCGGGCGAGTACAATCGGCGTTGTCTTATTTCCGTAATGTGTATGATGAATTTGCTGGCTATCGTGCGGTGCTAAATCGTTTAACAGGCTTCAATTCTGCCATTGAGCACGCCACACAACCAAGCAATATTCAGCTCTACCAGCAAGAAAGTGCGGTGCAATTTTCACAAGTTTCAGTGAAAAAACCAACAGGCGAAACGCTGATTAGCAACTTAACTTTCAGCTTGCCACAAGGTGCGTCATTGTTGATTAAAGGCCCGTCAGGTTCGGGCAAAACCACCTTATTACGCACCATTGCAGGTTTATGGTCTTATGCTGATGGTGAAATTCATTGCCCACAGCAACAGGCATTATTCTTGCCACAAAAACCTTATTTGCCACAAGGTCGTTTGATTGATGCCTTGTTCTATCCCGATCTCGCCCCTGAAAATATCGATTTGACGCGGGCAGAAAAAGTGATGCAATCCGTGCAATTAGGGCATTTAAGTGCTAAATTAAACCAAGAAGACGATTGGACAAGAGTGCTTTCCCTAGGCGAACAACAACGTTTAGCCTTTGCACGCTTATTGATTATTCAGCCGAAAATCGCCTTTTTAGACGAAGCCACCGCCAGTATGGACGAGGGTTTAGAAGACGCAATGTATCGCCTATTACGCCAAACCTTGCCACACACCACAATCATCAGCGTGGGGCATCGTTCGACGTTAAATATTCATCACCAACAACAACTCGAAATTGACCCGAGCACACAAAGTTGGAAGCTAAGTTAATGAAAAAAACATTCTTCATCGCCGATCTACATTTAAGCGAAAATCGCCCAGATTTAACCGCACTTTTTGTGGATTTTATGCAAAATCTCGCCCCCGAAGCGGAAAAACTCTATATTTTGGGCGACTTATTTGATTTTTGGATTGGCGATGACGAACGTTCCGAACTGATCGAATTGGTGCAAAAGCACATTCGTCAACTCACTCAGCAAGGCATTCCGTGTTATTTTATTTGTGGAAATCGTGATTTTTTACTCGGTAAAAAATTCGCTCAACGCTGTGGATTACAACTTCTCAATGATTATGAAGTGGTTGATTTATATGGCGAAAAAACCTTAATTTGCCACGGCGACACCCTTTGCATTGATGATGTCAAATACCAACAATTCCGCCGCAAAGTCCACCAAAAATGGCGACAATGGCTATTCCTACATTTACCCTTAAAAGTGCGGTTAAAAATTGCCGAAAATATCCGTGCCAAAAGCCGTGCCGACAAACAACAAAAAGCCAGCGAAATAATGGACGTCAACCCCGAATTCACCGCCCAAACAATGCAAAAATTCGGCGTTAAACGCCTAATCCACGGCCACACCCACCGCCAAAAAATCCACCAAATCCCACCGCACTTTTTGAATGAAAAAGCAGGCGAACGAATTGTGCTGGGGGATTGGGGGGAAACCTCATCAATTTTACAAATCACCGCACAAGGCGTGCATTTTATTAATGGAAAAATTCCGCATAAGGGTTATGCCGAATAACTATATTGGATAGCTAGGCTGCAAGCGGTGTTAAGTTCAGTTGAATTGCCGACATAAAACAAGCCAGCTGACATTCACCACAGCCATTGCAACGTTCATTATCGACACTTAAATTTGCCGAAATAGCCTGTTGCGGACAGGCTTGCTGGCAATCAGTGCAAGGTTGTTGACGATGATATAAGCAATTACTATTGAACTGCGGACGAAGTTCGGTATCAGCGTTAAAAGCGAGGTGCAAGGCGTTCGTTGAGCAATGTTCGGCACATTTTCCGCATAGCGTACAGCTCGCATAACTTAAATCTAAAATCGCTTTTTGATTTTCAAGCTGAATAAGCCCTAACTCACAGGCTTTGACACAATCACCACAGCCGGTGCAAGCGGTTAAAAACAGTTCTTCTTTGGCTGCAAAAGGTGGACGCGGCACCGAACGAACAGATTTCACCGAAAATGTTTTTTCCGCACTGCCTAACACGCCACGAAATAATCCCCGACGTGAAATGCTATGATGAGAAAGATAGGCGTGATAATAACGCTCGTCTTTTTCTGCTGGCTGGTTTAACATTTTCAACATAATGCCGTCCGCTGAAAAATGAGTTAAAAATATAATTTCTGCTGCACAGGTTCAATGGCAAATGCCACTTGCCAATCGTGCAAGGTTTCCTGTGTTAATTGGGCTAAACCTTGATAAAAAGGGACATTTTGTTCGCTTAGCAAGGTCAAATAACGAAATGCCCACGGCAAGAAATGTTGGCGTAAATAATCAGGCAAAAGATCGGGTTGATTTTCCGCCAAATAAGCGGTGAGCATTAACATCAAGCCAATATGATCTTCTGGCTCATCTTGTTGCACAGTGAAATCAATATGATGCTGTTGTAAAAATGCTCGAAACGCCAAAAGCGAATTGCCAAAAATCACATTTTCAGGATCGAGATAAACTGAACCCCATGGCGGTGCAGCCAAGGCATTCGGACCAATAAAAAGAGCTTGATATTGTTCAGCCAAATTTTGTTGCAAGCCTTGGTTAATCAATGTCAACGTATTTTCATTTGGCTCAAAAAACCATTGATTTTGCCAATTTTCTTGCTGAAAAAAAGCCAAAATAGACCGCACTTTTTCATCATCTGGGGCATAATAAAATAATGCACCTAGAATTTTTGCCGACACGGCGATTGATTGTAATACTGTTTTATCCATAAAATCTCTCTATTTTTCACCGCACTTTTCAGTGCTAATTGCATTACCACTCCCCAAAAGTGCGGTGAAATTTTGTTAAGTTTTTAACTACCAACAGCCATTCCAGCGGTCATATATAGACCATAGAATAAGGTGCGACCAATCATTTCGGCAAATAAAATAATGACAACCGCAAGGCTGGCAGACACGACATTTTTTACTTTAAACAACAGTAATCCGCCCACAGCCAACAGGCATAACCGCACCACCTGCATTACGGCATAATCAGGTACAAGGCTTGCCGCCTGTTGCACCGAACTGTGGATTTGACTTAAACCGAAGCCTTGGTAAATCACCACTATCGCCGCTAAAAAGACCCCGAGCGGATACAATATCGGCGTGCAGCGTAAATGGTGGTTTCGGCTTAAAAAGGCATATGCCAATGCCGATCCGCCGATGACCACAGTCAAATAAAACTGCCACGATGTCAGCGAGCTATTCCACGTCGGCACGGTGCTGATGTGATAAACTTGATTCATCATATACATAAACACCACGCCCAAAAGTGCGGTGAAAATCAGCCCGATTTTTTCCAGTGCAGCAGGCATTTTGCCGAGTACGCTTAGCAACCAATATAAGCCTGCCAAGGCAAAGAACGCTGCTCCGCTGGCAATTTCGTTGCTGAGCATTGACGAACCCACCCGATTTAAGCTATTAAAGGCTCGAGCCGGTGTGCCTAAATGCAGAATTGAAGCAACAAAACCTACACCGAGCAAAGCCAGTAAAACAAACATGGCTTTGTGTAAAGATGAGCGAAGCGGGCTGTCGGTATAGCTTGGATTTAACCATAATACCACGCAGAAAATCAACCACGCCCCCACCGCACTTTGTGCCAGTACGGTAAAAATCACTAAAGGCAATTCGTGTAATCCGTTCATTTTACACCTCTCTTGGGTTGGCTAGGAAACCTGTGCTGTCGCCGCTTGGACGAGCATTTTTATTCGGTTTCACCACTAAATTCGGTTGAGTGAGTTCCGCCGGCGGAAGCGGTGCGATGGAGGCCTGATTGCCATATTTGGCACGCAATTCTTCAATAGGGGCGAAATCCAACGCACGCAACGGACAAGCGTCCACGCAGATAGGTTTTTGCCCATCTTTTATTCGAGAATAACAGCCGTCGCATTTGGTCATATGTCCTTTTTTGGCATCGAATTGCGGTGCATCGTAAGGACACGCCATACTGCAATAACGGCAGCCGATACAGGTTTCTTCGTTGACAATCACAAAACCGTCTTCGTTTTTGTGCATTGCCCCTGTCGGACAGACTTTAGCACAGGCAGGATCTGCACAATGATTGCAGGAAATCGACATATAATAGGCAAATACGTCTTGGTTCCAGCAACCGTGCCGGTCTTGCACCCAGTTGCCTCCTGCATATTCATAGATACGGCGGAAATTCACCTCGGTACCGAGATCTTTGTAATCTTTACAGGCAAGTTCACACGTTTTACAGCCTGTACAGCGATCTGAATCAAAATAAAAGCCATATTGTTCCATAACTCACTCCTTAGACTTTCTCAACTTGAACTAAATTTGAATGTTGCGGATTGCCCTTCGCTAGCGGAGACGGACGTTGGGTGGTGAGGACGTTGATACAGCCCGAATGATCCACTCCATTACTATCGGGAGCATACCAAGCCCCTTCGCTCAAGGCCACCACACCAGGGATTATTCTCGGCGTTACTTTGGCATTAATACGTACTTCGCCACGGTCATTGAAGATACGAATCAGATCCCCATTTTTGATGTGGCGTTTTTCAGCATCAATCGGGTTAATCCAAATTTCCTGCGGATTGGCGGATTTCAGCACGTCCACATTGCCATAGGTTGAGTGCGTTCTCGCTTTATAATGGAAACCGCTGAGTTGAAGCGGGTATTTTTCCATTAACGGATCGCCGTAATGCTCAAAGCTGTCGGTGTGAATCGGCAATGGGTGAATGACTTCATCTTTTTCCAGTTTCCACGTTTTGGCAATTTCCGCCAAACGTTCGGAGTAAATTTCAATTTTGCCTGATGGCGTTGCTAATGGATTTGCTTCAGGATTTTCACGGAAGGCTTTATACGCCACATAAAAACCGTTCGGATCGACTTTTTTGAAAATACCCTGTTTGCGGAATTCATCAAACGTCGGCAATTCAGGCAAAGCGGCTCGGGATTGTTCATAAATATGTCGCAACCATTCCTCTTGCGTTCTGCCCTCGGTGAATTGTTGTTTTACGCCTAATTTATCGGCTAATTCACTGAGCATATCGTAGATATTTTTACACTCAAAAGACGGTGTAACCACTTGATCGGCAAAAATGACGTAATTCATATTGGCGACAAATGCGTCTAAACAGAAATCCATTTGTTCAGAAGTCATACAGTCCGGCAATAAAATATCGCTGTATTTCGCCGTTGACGTCATATGATTATCGATAGTTACAATTAATTCGCATTTGCTGTCATCTTGTAAAATTTCGTGCGTGCGATTGATCTCAGCGTGCTGGTTAATCAGGCAATTACTCGCATAATTCCAAATCACTTTTATCGGTGCAGACAGTTTTTCAACACCCCGAATGCCGTCAGTAGTGGCGGTCATTTCCGTGCCACGAATAATTGCATCTGTCCATAGAAACATAGGAATACTTGCTTTGACAGGGTTTGTTAGGGTCGGCATACGCACAAAAGGGACTTTATAGGCACTTTCTCTCGCTCCGGTGTTACCGCCGCTGATACCGACATTGCCCGTTAAAATCGGCAACATTGCAATGGCTCGAGAAATAATCTCCCCATTACTGCGACGTTGAGGCCCCCAACCTTGCGAAATATACGCCGGTTTCGCCTGACCGATTTCTCGGGCTAATTTCACGATACGTTCCGCCGGAATGCCGGTGATTTTAGCCGCCCATTCAGGAGTTTTCACTATACCGTCTTCACCCTGCCCTAAAATATAGGCTTTGTAGTGGCTGTTTTTCGGTGCACCGGCAGGTAAGGTTTTTTCATCATAACCGACACAATATTTATCCAAGAACGGTTGATCAACCAAATCTTCCGTAATCAACACATAAGCCAACGCCGAAACTAAAGCCGCATCTGTCCCCGGACGGATTGGAATCCATTCATCTTCACGCCCCACGCCGGTATCTGTATAACGTGGATCAATAATGATCATTTTGGCTTTGGATTTTTCTTTGGCTTGTTCGATACAATAGGTCAAACCACCGCCGCTCATACGGGTTTCGGCTGGATTATTGCCGAATAATACGATGAGTTTGGTATTCTCAACATCAGCCAAACCATTACCGGAAGCCCAACCGCCGCCATAGGTATAATCCAAACCGACGGCAATCTGTGCCGTGCTGTAATCGCCGTAATGATTTAAATAACCGCCTACGCAATTCATTAACCGAGCCAACAAAGTCGAACCCGGTGGCCAAGATTTGGTCACTGTGCCGCCTAATGTGCCGGTACCGTAATTAAGATAAATACTTTCATTGCCGTATTCTTTGATATTTTTTTGCAAAGATTGGGCAATTTCGGTCAGAGCTTCGTCCCAAGAAATGCGTTTGAATTTTCCCTCGCCACGTTTACCGACACGCTTCATCGGATATTTCAAACGGTCGGGATTATACACTCGACGACGCATTGAACGACCACGCAGACAGGCTCTCACCTGATGATCTAAATTATAGGTTTCAGTGCCGGTATTATCTGTTTCGACATAAGTTATTTGATTGTCTTTAACGTGCATACGCAATGGGCAACGACTGCCACAGTTTACCGTGCAAGCACTCCATACGATTTTTTCTTCTGCTTGAGATGTTGCTACTGCCGTATCACTTTCCGCTTTTGCCGCAAATGGAACGGCAACACCGCTACTTGCCGCTAATGCCGTGATACTGCTCGTTTGCAAAAAGCGACGACGATTTACGTTTACATCGAGTAAATCTTTATTCATATCTTCACTCCTATTAAGTAAATAACCCTTTTGTATTATCTACCAATTAAGGCGTAGTAACACTGACATAGATCAAAAAAACGAGCAAAAAATCTAATAAAATCAAACAGTAACGAAATCAATAATTATTCTTATTTTTCTTAGACGCCTTTTGATATCAGTTAGATAACTGGTCAAATGTCTATTAATTAAACAAAACCCCATTACTTTTCCATCTTTTTAAGATAAAATATTGCTGTTTTTAAACAACTTAGCTTAAAAACGTTCTCATTTATTATCTACTTACGAGAAAAAATTATGGATAAAGCACTTTTAATTGCAAAAGACATTTTGAACAAAATTACGGCTCTAATGGCTCAGTATTCGATCACGACGAAACATATTTTGTTAGTGGTTGTGCCTGCGGCGCTACTGATTTCTTACGTTAGCAGCGGTGATGATATTCCAGAAGAAAACCTGGGGGTGGGCTACTATCAACAAAACTTAAAAGAAGCTCGCAAAATTTTGGCGGCGTGTAGAGAGCTAGATTTAGAAGCTAGAGCGCTCAATGAAGCTAGCATCAAGCGTATGAACAAAGTGAAACACACTTGTCGTAGCGTAAGAATTGCGGTAAATGGCGTGAATAGCTATATTGATTAAAATCTCTTTCCATTTTTAAAATGCCGTTGCATTTTATTCAGTAAATAGAATTGCCCAACAAGGGTTGGGCGCAATTCTTTCCTTGCATTCCCCACGGCACAATGTCAAACTGTGCCTATCTTATTTCCACAGGAAATTATTATGGCACGCACAAAAAAATCGCAAAAAAACACCACAGTTATCAGCCCAATTCATCTTGATCCGAATTATCAGCAAGAGCAAAGCAAATATGAAAATCCGATCCCAAGTCGTGAGTTTATTTTACAAATTATTCGGGATTACAATTCGCCGATGAGCCGTGATGAGATCGTGCAAGCCTTTGATTTGCAAGATGAAGATCAAATCGAAGGAATGCGTCGCCGTTTGCGTGCGATGGAAAATGACGGTCAACTGGTGTTCACCAAACGTAAGCGTTATGCTTTGCCTGAAAAGTTGGATCTGCTCAAAGGCACGGTGGTGGGGCATCGTGATGGTTATGGCTTTTTGGAGCTGGAAAGCAGCGTTAAAAGTGCGGTGAAAAATAAAGATCTTTTTATTCCGAATAACCAAATGCAAAAAGTGATGCACGGTGATTTTGTGTTAGCACAGCCGAGTGGTTTTGACCGTAAAGGTCGTCAGGAAGTCCGCATTGTGCGAGTGTTGGAAAGCCGTAAGAAACAAATTGTGGGGCGTTTTTTCCTTGAAGACGGCATTGGTTATGTTGTGCCTGACGACAGCCGTATTGGGCGTGATATTTTAATCCCAAATGAACACCGAGCTGGGGCGAGAATGGGGCAAGTTGTGGTGGTGGAACTCAAACCACGCACGGCAAGTTTCAGCCAGCCAGTCGGTATGATTACTGAAATTTTGGGTGATAATATGGCAAAAGGTATGGAAGTGGAAATTGCCTTGCGTAATCACGATATTCCGCACACATTTCCGCCTGCGGTGCTAAAAACCGTGAAAAAACTCAGCGAAGATGTGCCTGAAGAAGCCAAAGTTGGGCGTGTAAATCTGCGTGATTTGCCTTTAGTTACCATTGACGGCGAAGATGCACGAGATTTCGATGATGCGGTGCATTGCCGTAAAGAAAAGAATGGCTGGCGTTTGTGGGTGGCGATTGCCGATGTGAGTTATTATGTGCGTTTGCGTACGGCGTTGGACACCGAAGCTCGCAATCGTGGAAATTCAGTTTACTTCCCGAACCGTGTCGTACCGATGCTGCCCGAAATTCTCTCGAACGGCTTGTGTTCGCTTAATCCGCAGGTGGATCGTTTGTGTATGGTGTGCGAAATGGAATTGTCCGACAAAGGCGAACTGAAAGGCTATAAATTCTATGAGGCGGTGATGAATTCTCACGCCCGCTTAACCTATACCAAAGTGGCAAAAATTCTCGACGGCGATGAAGAATTGCGTGAGCGTTATACCGCACTTGTGCCACATTTGGAAGAGTTACACGCAATGTATAACGCCTTGCTAGACGCTCGTCATTTGCGTGGTGCGATTGATTTTGAAACCATTGAAAGCAAATTTATTTTCAATGAAATGGGACGCATTGAACGCATTGAAGCGGTGCAACGCAATGATGCCCACAAAATCATTGAAGAATGCATGATTTTAGCCAACATTGCCGCCGCCAACTTTATGGAACGCCACCAAGAGCCAGCACTTTACCGTATTCACGCAGGCCCTAGCGAAGAAAAACTCACCGCATTCCGTGCCTTTTTGGCAGAATTAGGCTTGTCGTTACGTGGCGGAATTAAACCCACCACCGCCGATTATGCTGAGTTATTAAGTCAAGTCAAAGATCGCCCAGACAGCGAATTAATTCAAACAATGTTGCTACGCAGCCTGAGCCAAGCGGTGTATAACGCCGACAACATCGGGCATTTCGGCTTGGCATTAACGGAATATGCTCATTTCACTTCGCCAATTCGCCGCTACCCTGATTTAAGCCTACATCGTGGCATTAAGTATTTGTTAGCGAAGCAAAAAGGGCTAAAACGCAAAACCACCGAAACGGGCGGCTATCATTATAATTTAGACGAAATGGACGAACTTGGCGATCACTGCTCAATGACCGAACGCCGAGCCGACGACGCCACCCGAGAAGTCGCAGACTGGCTCAAATGCGAATTTATGCAAGATCACGTCGGCGACGAATTCAGCGGCGTAGTGTCTTCCGTAACTAGCTTCGGCTTATTTGTCCGCTTAGATGATTTATTTATCGACGGCTTAGTCCACATCTCCACGCTCGACAACGACTACTACAAATTCGACGCAGCGGGTCAACGCTTAATCGGCGAAAACAGCGGAATGCTATACCGCCTAGGCGACAAAGTACGAGTCAAAGTCGAAGCTGTCAGCCTCGAACAACGCCAAGTGGATTTCTCACTCGTCTCCACCGAACGCACCCCACGTCGCGTAGGCAAAACAGCAAAAACCAAAGCTAAAAACTTCCAAGAAAACAACCGCACTTCCAAACTCAGCAAAGACAAAAGTGCGGTGAAAAAATCGAAAGTTTCAAGTAAACCAAAAGCAAATAAAACAAAGAAAACAAAGAAAACAAATAAGAAAAAATAATTCGGGCACTAACAAAATCCCCCGTCAGAACCGCCTTTGCGACTTGGCATTTTTACTCGCTACGCTCGCACTTCGTGCCGTTGGCAAAGCCAACGTTCAAAACACAAGTGTTTTGTAGCTAAATTTTGCCTGTTTGAGCGAAGCGAGTTCAAAATTTAGCGTTAAGAAAATGCCAAACGAGCAAAGATAAGCGGTGAAGTCGGGGCGTGTTTTACTCGCTTTGCTCGCCCTACGGGCCGTTGGCGAAGCCAACGTTCAAAACCTATTGGTTTTGTCTTTGCCTACTTTCTTTTGTGCAAGCAAAAGAAAGTATGGTCGCCATCGGCGAAACCCGATTTTAATAACATAAAATTAAATTTATAACGAGCAATGACCCAATCACAACAAGACCTAGACCAACACTTCATCACCCACGCCCTAACACTCGCTGAAAAAGCAGAGCAACTTGGCGAAATTCCTGTGGGAGCGGTGCTTGTCGATGAAAACAACAACATCATTGGCGAGGGATGGAATTTGTCCATCGTTAATAACGACCCAACGGCACACGCAGAAATTATCGCTTTGCGTAATGGCGCAGAGAAAATTCAAAATTATCGCCTGTTAAACACCACGCTATATGTTACGCTTGAGCCTTGTACAATGTGTGCTGGGGCAATTTTGCACAGTCGAATTAAGCGTTTAGTTTTTGGTGCTTATGATTATAAAACTGGGGCTGTGGGTTCTCGCTTTCATTTTTTTGATGATTATAAAATGAACCACGCTCTTGCGATTACAGGCGGTGTGTTGGCGGAAAAGTGCGGTGAAAAATTAAGTGATTTTTTCAAGAAAAGACGTGAGCAGAAAAAACAACAAAAATTAAATCAATCAGATATTTAATCTGCCTTTAATCTTGCCCCATTTCAGCGTATAATACGCCACATTATTTTGCGTTTTCGCAACCGATTTTAAACTTACAACTGGTACAAAATATGTCAGAAACCGATTATAAAAATACCTTAAACCTGCCTGAAACAGGCTTCCCGATGCGTGGCGATCTTGCTAAGCGTGAGCCTGCAATGTTGCAAAACTGGTACGATAAAAGTCTTTATCAAAAAATTCGCCAAGCATCAAAAGGCAAGAAATCTTTTATTTTGCACGACGGTCCTCCCTATGCCAACGGCACGATTCACATCGGGCACGCTGTAAATAAAATTTTAAAAGATATTATTATTAAATCGAAAACGTCATTAGGTTTCGACAGCCCATATATCCCTGGTTGGGACTGCCACGGCTTACCGATTGAATTAAAAGTGGAAGCTCTCGTTGGCAAGCCAAATCAAAAAATTTCGGCAGCGGAATTCCGTGAAGAATGCCGTAAATATGCACGTGAGCAAGTGGAAGGACAAAAGAAAGATTTTATCCGCTTGGGCGTGTTGGGCGATTGGGATAATCCTTATTTAACAATGAACTTCGACACCGAAGCGAATATCATTCGTGCTTTCGGCCAAGCTGTGGCAAATGGGCATTTATACAAAGGTTCAAAACCTGTTCACTGGTGCTTGGACTGTGCGTCGTCGTTGGCGGAAGCGGAAGTGGAATATGAAGACAAAACGTCGCCGTCAATTTACGTGCGTTTTGCTGCCGCAGATGAAAGTGCGGTGGAAAAAGCCTTTAATTTATCAAACAAAGGCAGCGGCAAATTATCTGCTGTCATTTGGACAACCACACCTTGGACATTGCCATCAAATAAAGCGATTTCTCTTAATCCTGAATTAGATTATCAAATCGTACAATTCGGCAATGAACGCTTAATTTTAGCCACAGAATTAGTGGAAAGCGTTGCCAAAGCCGTGGGAGTGGAAAGCTGGACGGTATTAGGTTCAGCTAAAGGTGAAACCCTTGAATTATTACAATTCAATCACCCATTCTATGCTTACACTGTGCCATTTATTTTAGGCGACCACGTTACCACCGATGGCGGTACAGGCTTAGTTCATACCGCACCAGATCACGGTCAAGACGACTATGTGGTTTCTCGCAAATATAATATCGAAATGGCTGGCTTAGTGGGCAATGATGGCAAGTTTATTTCTAGCACCGAATTTTTCGCAGGCTTAGGCGTGTTTGAATCAAACGGCAAAGTCTTAGAAAAATTGGAAGAAGTAGGTGCGTTACTGAAATTAGAAAAAATCCGCCACAGCTACCCGCATTGCTGGCGACACAAAACGCCAATTATTTTCCGTGCGACACCGCAATGGTTCATCGGAATGGAAACCCAAGGCTTACGCCAACAGGCATTAAGCGAAATTAAAAAAGTGCGTTGGATTCCTGATTGGGGTCAAGCTCGTATTGAAAAAATGGTGGAAAACCGCCCTGACTGGTGTATTTCACGTCAACGTACTTGGGGCGTACCAGTGGCGTTATTTATTCATAACGAAACCGAGCAATTACACCCACGCACCGTTGAATTAATTGAAGAAGTTGCTAAATTAGTTGAACAAAAAGGTATTCAAGCGTGGTGGGATTTAGATCCGAAAACATTGTTAGGCGATGAGGCCGCACAATATAGCAAAGTGCCAGACACCTTAGATGTATGGTTCGATTCGGGATCGACGTATTCATCAGTCGTTGGCGCGCGTCCTGAATTCAACGGCAAATCTGCGGATATGTACCTTGAGGGTTCAGACCAACACCGTGGCTGGTTTATGTCATCACTTATGCTTTCAACCGCAACCGACAACAAAGCACCATATAAACAAGTGCTAACACACGGTTTCACCGTGGACGGTCAAGGTCGTAAAATGTCGAAATCTATCGGTAATATTGTTACACCACAAGAAGTGATGGACAAATTCGGTGGCGATATTTTACGTTTATGGGTGGCATCAACGGACTACACAGGCGAAATGTCGGTGTCGGACGAAATCCTAAAACGTGCGGCAGACAGCTATCGTCGTATTCGTAACACCGCTCGTTTCTTATTAGCGAACTTAAATGGCTTTGATCCTAAACGTGATTTAGTTAAACCAGAAGAAATGATCGCACTCGACCGCTGGGCGGTGAGCTGTGCCTTAGAAGCACAAAATGAAATCAAAGATGCGTACGATAACTACCAATTCCACACTGTGGTGCAACGTTTAATGCGTTTCTGCTCGATTGAAATGGGCTCGTTCTATTTAGACATCATTAAAGATCGTCAGTACACCACCAAAGCGGACAGCCTTGCTCGTCGCAGCTGCCAAACGGCATTATGGCATATTTCAGAAGCCTTAGTGCGTTGGATTGCACCGATTTTATCGTTCACTGCCGACGAGATTTGGGGATATTTACCGCAGGTAGATAACCGTGCAGAATTCGTTTTCACCGAAGAATTCTACGGCGATTTATTTGGTTTAGAAGCCAACGCAGAATTCGACGATGCTTACTGGCAACAAGTGTTAACCGTGCGTGATGAAATCAACCGAGTGCTTGAACAAGCTCGTAAAGATAAACTCATCGGCGGTGGTTTAGAAGCGGAAGTAACTATTTTCGCCAACGACGCATTTACTAACTTGCTCAACAAACTTGGCAATGAATTACGCTTTGTTACGATTACCTCAAAAGCCGAAGTTAAAGCACTAGCACAAGCAGACGTAGCCGAGGGCGAAGTAAAAGGTTTAGCGATCAAAGTTATCCGCTCAGCCAACCACAAATGCCCACGCTGCTGGCATTATTCCGACAGCAAAGACGAACAAAGCCTGTGTTCACGCTGCGAAGAAAACGTCAACGGCAACGGCGAAGTGAGAAAATTTGCGTAATTGCAAATAAATAAAATTCGATTAACAGTAATGGGAAAAGTGCGGTCAAAAATTTCCAAATTTCCAACCGCACTTTGCTACTCATTATGGGGTCCCCGTCTGAACTGCCTGAGCGACTTGGTATTTTTAGCTAGATTTTGCCTGTTTGAGCGAAGCGAGTTCAAAATCTAGCGTTAAGAAAATACCAAACAAGCTCAGAAAAGCAGTAAAGTCGGGGTGTATTTTCTTTGCTTACTTTCTTTTTTACAAGCAAAAGAAAGTAAGATTGCATCGGGTGTAACCCGATTGAAAAACATTATGCCGAATAAAAAAACTGGTCTCTCATTCCTATGGTTTAGCCTTGTCGCTTTCACCATAGACATATTCACCAAATATTTGGTGGTGCAAAACTTCTACCTTTATGAAAGTGTCAATATTTTGCCTTTCTTTAATCTCACCTACGCCCGAAATACAGGGGCGGCATTTAGCTTTTTGGCTGATCATAGTGGCTGGCAGAAATATTTTTTCATTGCGCTTGCCCTGATTATTTCTGCAATGCTAATTTACTTTTTGAAGAAAAATAGTGCGGTGCAAAAATTGCAAAATTCGGCTTATGCCCTGATTATTGGCGGTGCGTTGGCGAATATGGCAGATCGTGCTTATCACGGTTTTGTGGTGGATTTCTTTGATTTTTATTGGCAAGAATGGCATTATCCTGTTTTTAATGTGGCTGATATTGCCATTTGTGTGGGTGCAGCTTTACTTGCTCTTGATGCCTTTAAAAATAGCGATCATAAAAAAGCGGAGAAAAAATAGTGAAAATTATCTTAGCCAATCCTCGTGGATTTTGTGCAGGTGTTGACCGAGCAATTAGCATTGTTGAGCTTGCTCTTGAAATTCACGGTGCGCCGATTTATGTGCGTCACGAAGTCGTGCATAATCGCTTTGTGGTGAATGGCTTGCGTGAACGTGGTGCTATTTTTGTGGAAGAATTAAACGAAGTTCCAGATGGGGCTATCGTGATTTTCTCCGCCCACGGTGTATCACAAGAAGTTCGCCAAGAAGCAAAACGCCGTGAGCTTAAGGTATTTGATGCGACCTGTCCGCTTGTAACGAAAGTGCATATGCAAGTGGCTCGAGCCAGTAAAAAAGGCACAAAAGCCATTTTGATCGGACACGAGGGACACCCTGAAGTTGAAGGCACAATGGGGCAATATGATAACCAAAATGGTGGCATTTTCTTAATTGAAGACGTGGAAGATATTGCCAAGCTCAAATTGCGTACAGATGAAGATTTAACCTTTATGACGCAAACTACGCTATCCATCGACGATACCGCTGATGTGATTGATGCGTTGAAAGATAAATACCCGAATATTCAAGGCCCACGCAAAAATGATATTTGCTATGCGACAACCAACCGCCAACAGGCAGTGCGAGAGCTAGCGGAGCAATCTGATTTAGTGATTGTGGTGGGATCTAAAAATTCCTCTAATTCTAATCGTTTAGCCGAACTTGCTAACCGAATGGGCACACCTGCTAAATTATTAGATGATGCAAACGACATCGATCCTTCGTGGCTGAATGGCGTACAAACTATTGGCATTACCGCTGGTGCTTCTGCACCTGAAGTGCTTGTACAATCTGTGGTCAGTCGCTTAAAAGAGCTTGGAGCAAATGAAGTCGAAGAACTGCAAGGCTGCGAAGAAAATACGGTTTTTGAAGTACCAAAAGAGTTGAGAATTACAGAAGTTAATTAAATCTACTAGGAGAAACAAAATGCGTTCATTTATTAAATTTTTTAGTGTGATGTTATGTTCAATGATGTTATTTGCTTGTGGCTCAGATTCACCCGAACAAGTGGCTGAAAAATTTGTATCAAACATCTATAAAGGGGATATAAAATCTGTCGCTGAATTGGTTTATATTCCTGAAGATAAAGACACACCTGAAGTTAAAATGCAACTTGAAGGCAAACTAAATATGATGGTAGGCGATGCGATGGCAAAAGCAAATAGACTAGGCGGAGTTGATAAAATCACTACTGAAGCTGCCGAGCTTGCTGAAATGGGGAACATTAAAGCTGCACGTGTTGCCGTTAACGTAAAATTCAAAAATGAAGAAAAAGTTCGCCAAAACCATGTTAAATTAGTTGAAACGAAGAAAGGTTGGAAAGTTAATTTATAAACTTGTTCGGCTCAATAATGAAATCAACCGTAATAAAATGGAGTGGCGTTGCTGTTTTGGCATTCGCCACTTTCTTATTTTTATGGCAATACTTGGCAGTTCAAAAAAGTGTTAGCTATGTTGAACTGCCCGAAAATATACAACTTGAAGCGGGCGATTGGATTTTTCGTTCAGGCGTAGATTTCGACAGCAAAATTATTAAGCATACAAGCCAAAGCCCCTATTCTCATATCGGCATTATAGTAGCTACGCAGCCTGAAATATTCATTGCCCACGCCATTGATAACGACAATCCTGAACAGCCCAATCAAGTGATTATTTCAAGTTTTAAAGATTTTTCCGCTTCTAATCGTACCAATGCCATCGGCATCGCTCGCCCACGCATTTTAAACCAAGCACAACGACAAGCCACTGCCGAATATGCCGCACAACAAAAAGGAAAAGCGTTTGAACTACGTTCACGGGAAGAAAGCCCATTTTATTGCTCGATTTTATTATTAGATGCAATTCAACACCAACAGCCTAATTTTAACCCAACTTGGCAATATATTGATGTCGCCGTATTCCGTGGAGAATATCTCTTCCCCGAAGCCTTTCGCCAAATGGATATTGATTGGATCTTTCGTTATGAAGTTACGGAAGAGTGATAGAAGTGGATAGTTTTTTGACATGTTTTTAAAGGAGAAAAAAGCAAGGTTTCCCTTGCTTTTTGACTTAAATTAAAGTTTTTCCACTAACTCTATCGCCGCGCCGATATAAGTTGCAGGCGTAAGTTCTTGCAAGCGCGCTTTTTCGGCTTCTGGAATATCCAATTTTGCCACGAATTCACGCATTGCTTGTTCGTCCACACGTTTACCACGAGTAAGTTCTTTTAATTTTTCGTATGGTTTTTCAATGCCATAGCGACGCATTACGGTTTGAATCGGCTCAGCCAACACTTCCCAGTTTTGGTTGAGTTCATCACGCAAGTGTTGTTCGTTCACTTCTAATTTGCTGATACCTTTGCGAGTTGCGGCATAAGCTATTAAACAATAGCCTAAGCCGACGCCTAAGTTGCGAAGCACGGTTGAGTCGGTTAAATCACGTTGCCAACGAGAAATTGGCAATTTTTGTCCTAAGTGGGTCATTACCGCATTTGCCACGCCTAAGTTACCTTCGGAGTTTTCAAAGTCAATTGGGTTCACTTTGTGTGGCATTGTGCTTGAGCCAATTTCGCCTGCGATAGTGCGTTGTTTGAAGTGATTTAAGGCGATGTAGCCCCATAAATCACGGTCGAAGTCGATGATAATGGTGTTGAAACGCACTACGCAATCGAAGAATTCAGCGATGTAATCGTGCGGTTCGATTTGGGTGGTGTACGGATTCCAATTTACGCCAAGTGAAGTTACAAATTCTTCACTAAATTTGTGCCAGTCAACCTCTGGATAAGCAGATAAATGGGCGTTGTAGTTGCCTACTGCACCGTTGATTTTGCCTAGCACTTCAATTTGTTCTAATTGTTTGAATTGACGACGTAAACGATAAACTACGTTTGCCATTTCTTTGCCCACTGTTGATGGTGACGCTGGCTGACCGTGAGTGCGTGAAAGCAATGGAATTTCTTTATACTCGCCTGCTAAACGGGTGATTTCGTCGATCAATTTTTGCCATTCTGGCAAAATCACGTCTTCACGTGCGGTTTTCAACATTAACGCGTGCGAAAGGTTGTTGATGTCTTCCGATGTACAAGCAAAGTGAATGAACTCGCTCACCGCCGCCAATTCAGGCAGAGCCGCACTTTTTTCTTTTAAGAAATATTCCACCGCTTTCACGTCGTGATTAGTTGTGCGTTCGATTTCTTTAATACGTTCTGCATCAGCAAGGCTGAAATTTGCCACGATTTGGTCAAGGTAATCGTTTGCTTCTTTTGACAAAGAAGAAACTTCGCCAATTTGTGCAGTTGCCGCCAATTTTTGTAACCAACGCACTTCCACCGTAACACGGAATTTTAATAAACCGAATTCGCTGAAAATAGAACGAAGAGCGGTAGTTTTGTCTTGATAACGACCGTCAATCGGGGAAAGTGCAGTTAATGCGTTGAGTTGCATAGGATTTTGCTCCGTTAAATTGAGTTATAAATTTGTTGTGCCGCTTGTTGAATTTTACGACGAGAAAAAAGGATTTGCCATTTTGAGCCACCGACTTGTTGCCATAACATTGCAGAGCGAACACCAGCTAATAAACAAGCACGAATTCGATTTTGAATCGCAGGGCGTTGCAAATATTCACTAGCCCCCATCACCTGAATACGCTTGCCCAAAGGGCTGATAATGTCGGTGTACATCATTGCCATTTTTTCAAGCATTTCTTCATCTAACAACGCATAGTGCTCTAATTGCGTCGGCATATATTGAATACGTCGAGCCAATTCCGCTTTTGCTTGGCTATTTTGCTGTAATTTGCCTGCCAATGTCACCAAACTCAGCCAATAACGTGCCAGTTCAGGATTGTTAGCATTTAATTGCTCTAATAATGTTTCCACGCCTAGGCGCAAATTATCGGTCGAGCCACCAAATACCGCCAAAGTATCTTCTGGTTGCATTTCTAATAGACTTGCCAAAGACGTTTGCAAGGCGGCTTGATTTGCTTCCCCATCGTGTGCAAACTGCTGCACTAACCGTGCGGCTTGGCACACACCAGCGAGTGCTAAAGTAATATCGTGATAATTTGCCATAATAATCAAAGTTCAAAATTTTGTGCAATATAGCATTTTTTCACTGTTTTTTAAAGGTTATAAGCGGTAATATCCTTTTATTTCAATTAGGGAAAGATAATGAAAACATTTTTCAAAAAACTCTAGAGTTTTCTAATTAGGGTTAATCTTAATATTTGTGATCTATCTCACAGTTTCTAAGTTTCTTTTTTGATAATATTCTTTGTAAGAATTCTTGTATACTAGAATTCTTTATAGCTTTGTTACTACCTAAAAGGGAATAATTATGAAAAAAAGAGCACTTTTAAAAACCTTAATCGCCAGTGTCATGTTATTTTCATTAACAGCTTGCAATGATGAAAATACTAATGGCTCATCAGCTAAAATAGTAAAAGTATCATCAGTTGTAGCTGCTACTCACCCATCTACCATTGCTTTAAAAGAAGTTTTTAAGCCAATGATTGAGAGTAAAACTAATGGTAAATATCAAATTGATATTTATGATTCTGGTCAGCTAGGTGATGAAAAACAGTCTTTCGATTACACTCGCCAAGGTATAATTGATATGTCTGTTTTGGGTACAGTGATGTGGTCAGAAGTACCAAAAATGTCAGTGCCCGATTTTCCATTCTTATTCCGAGATATTGCTCATGCTCGTAAAATCTACCAAGGTGAAGTTGGACAAGAAATTGCAACTAGTTTTGAACAATCTCAACCAATTAAATTCTTAGCCTGGATGCCAAATGGTGCACGAGTATTTTCTTCAAGCAAAATATTATCTTCATCGGATCAATTTAAAGGTCAGAAAATGCGTATGCCAAATAATCCAATCCATGTAAAAGTTGCTGAATTATTAGGTTCCAATGTTGCAATTATGGGATTAGGTGAAGTTTTCACCGCACTTGAGCAAGGCGTTGTAGATGGCCAGGATAATCCACTTTCAACCTTTGTTCAGCAAGGTTTTTATTCCGTCAATAAGAATATTTATGAAACTAACCATATGATTTCTTCATTGGAATTATTAGCAAATTCTAAGTTCTGGAATGATTTAACAGATGAAGAAAAAGTAATTTTTAATGAAGCAGCAAAAGCAACGTCAGATAAAAGTTGGGATCTTTATCAAGCAAGTATTGATGCTGATAAGAAAACTTTACAAGAAAAAGGGGTAACGGTTGTTGTTCCAACCGATGCTGATAAACAGTTATTAATTGAAAAAATGCAGCCTCTTTATGCTGAATTATATAAAAAATATGATTGGGCTGAAGCATTAGTTAATAAAGTAAGAAATACCCAATAATTATCATTAATGGAGCATTGAAGTATGAAAAGTTTTACTGATAAATTATTTTATGGCGTACAAGTACTGCTAGGCATAATGCTTGCCGTGATGATTATTTTGGTATTTATGAACGTCGTACTTCGATTCTTTTTCAATTCAGGTTTAGTTTGGTCAGAAGAAGTTTCAAGATATGTTTTTGTTTATGTAATTTATCTTGGGGCGATTGTTGCGATGAAAGAAAATGCTCATTTAGGGGTAGATACTTTTATAAAAAATACACCTGAAAAATTGAAATGGCTGCTTTATGTGATTGGTCGAGTCGTTATTGTTGCAGTAATGGCTATCTTATTTAAAGGTAGCCTTGCAATGGTAATACAATCATCTACAGCAAAAGCTGCCGCAACAGGTTTACCCTTATCTGTTGTGTATGGAATCGGATTATTAACTGGGGCTGCAATTATTTTAATTGCCGTGTTGAATATTGTTGATGTGATTAGAAATCCTCAATCTATTCATAAGGCAGCATTAATGAGTGAAGCAGATTCCGATTAGGAGAAATAACGATGACAATTATTATTTTCTTAGCAAGTTTAGTTGGCGGTATTGTGATTGGGATCCCTATTGCTTTTTCCCTTTTATTCTCAGGTATGATGTTAATGTTCTACCTTGGTGGCTTTAATTCTCAAATCTTATCGCAAAACTTATTTAATGGTGCAGATAGTTTTTCAATGATGGCAATTCCATTTTTTGTGGTTGCTGGCGATTTAATGAACCGCGGTGGCTTAACCAATAAAATCGTTGAAGCAGCAACCGCACTTGTAGGACATATTCGCGGTGGCTTAGGTTATGTTGCAATTATTGCTATCTTATTATTTGCCAGCTTAGTTGGAAGTGCGGTGGCATCTACTGCAGCTTTAGGCGCTATTCTAATCCCAATGATGGCAACAATTGGCTATAACAGAGATCGTGCAACAGCCTTAATCGGAGCTGGGAATATTCTTTCTCCAATTATGCCACCATCAGTACCAATGATTATTTTTGGTGTAACAGCTGGTGTATCAGTAACTGATTTATTTATGGGCGGCATCGCACCAGCAATATACATTACTATTGCACTTTGTGTTATTTGGGCATTGGTTTCTCGCCAAGATTCAGCTATCCCATTACCTAAAAAATCATTTCGTGAAGTTTTAAGAGCTTGTCGTAAAGCAATTTGGGCAATATTCATGCCAATGGGAATTTTGCTTGGTTTACGCAGTGGTGTATTCACACCAACAGAAGCAGGTGTAGTGGCAGTAGGTTATGCATTACTCATTGGTTTATTTGTTTACCGTGAACTTACATTCCAAGCAATTAAAGAATGTTTTATTTCATCAGCTAAAGCCAGTGCAGCCATTATGTTCTTGGCTTCAGCAGCAATGGTTTCATCTTGGTTAATGACTATCGGGAACATTCCTCGCATCGTAACAGATCTATTGCACCCATTTATTGAATCACCAACATTATTAATGTTTGTGATCGTAGGGTTAGTGCTATTAGTTGGCACATCTATGGATGTAGTACCTACAATTTTAATTCTAACCCCAGTATTAATGCCTGCAGTAAAACAGGCTGGCATTAATCCAGTTTATTTTGGTGTGGTATTCATTATTACTTGTGTATTTGGATTACTCACTCCACCTGTTGGTACCGTATTAAATGTTGCAGCAAGTACAGGGAAGATCAATATGGAACGTATTGTGAAGAAAATTTGGCCATTTTTACTTGCCATTATCGCAGTATTAGTGATGTTAATCTTACTCCCTAGCACATTTATGGAACCGTTAAAATTCTTTACCAAATAAGGACTTAAAAATGAAAGCAGTTATTGTAAATAAACCATTTGAACTTGAAATTGCGGATATTCCAACACCTGAAATTGAACAAGATACCGATGTTGTAATTAAAGTTGCCTTTGGGGGCGTTTGTGGATCAGATATTGGTATTTATACGGGAGGTAATTCCTTAGCTCAATATCCTATGGTTATTGGCCACGAATTTGTGGGGACAGTGGAAAAAGTAGGTAAAGCGGTAACCCATGTCAAAGTCGGTGATTTTGTAGTGAGTGATATTGTAAACAGTTGTGGAAATTGCTATCCGTGTCGCACTGGACACCACAATGTATGTAGCAATCTTAAAGTAACAGGCGTACACACTCAAGGTGGTTTTGCTGAATATGCTAAAAGCCATGGTGAAAATGTTTATAAAGTAAATACCGATAAAATTCCACACAAAATTGCAACCTTGATTGAACCTTATGCCGTTGGTGTTGAAATCAATACACGTGCAAACGTAGCTCAAGGTGACAAAGTTGTCGTATTTGGTTCTGGTCCTGCTGGATTAGCCGCGATGCAAGTTGCTGTGGCTCGAGGTGCAGAAGTGCTAATTACTGATATTTTTGAAGAACGTTTAATACTTGCTCGTGAAATGGGAGCAACAAGGGCGATTAATGTAAAAAATATAGAATTGAAACAAGCAGTTGCGGAATTTACTAATAATGAAGGGGCTCACGTTGTTATTGATGCTGTGTGTTCTCCACAAAGTATCTTAGATGCGTTAGATATTGTTGCTCCATCAGGACGTTTTGTCGTGTTAGGTACCGGAGCTACACCATCAGAAATTCCACAAGTAGCTTTTACCAAAAAAGGTATTAACGTATTTGGTACTCGTTTAAATAATAAACGTTTCCCTGAAGTAATGCGTTTATTTGAAGAAGGTAAAGTAACCCCAGAAAAAATGATTACACATACTTATAAATTTACTGATATTGAAAAGGCATTTGATGTAATTAAAAACGAAAAAAATAAAGTATGTAAAGTTTTATTAGAGTGGTAAAAAAGGACTGAATTATGAAAACAACATTTAGATGGTATGGATTAGGCAACGATACAATTCCATTAAGTTATATTAAACAAATTCCAAGTATATGTGGTGTGGTGTGGGCATTACATGATATCCCAGCGGGTGAAGTTTGGCAGGAAGATCGTATTGCTGAAGTGAAATCTCAAGTTGAGCCTTATGGCTTAAATATTGATGTCGTGGAAAGTGTTAATATTCACGAAAGCATTAAATTAGGGATACCCGAACGTGAAACCTATATTGAAAATTATAAAACGACTTTACGCAATTTAGGTAAATATGGCGTTAAAGTGGTTTGTTATAACTTTATGCCGGTATTTGACTGGATTCGTACTGATCTTTTCAAAGAAACTGCGGATGGTTCGACCGCACTTTTCTATGAACACGCTCGTATTGATGGTATTGATCCAAAAGTATTAGTAAAACAATTTGAAGAAAATTCAAAAGATTTAACTTTACCAGGTTGGGAGCCTGAGCGTTTAAAACATCTAGATACATTATTTGATCTTTATAAAGGAATGACTGAAGACAAGTTAAGAGAGAATCTCAAATATTTCCTAGAAAAAATTATTCCTGTAGCAGAAGAAGCGGGTATTAAGATGGCAATTCACCCTGATGATCCACCATTTTCTGTATTTGGACTACCACGTATTGCAAAATGTCACGATGATTTCCAAAAAATCATTGATATGGTAGATAGCCCTGCAAATGGTATCACACTATGTAGCGGTGCATTAGGTCCTAATTTACAAAATAATTTGCCAGAAATGATCCGCACTTTCCATAAGCGCATTCCATTCGCTCATATTCGTAATATTAAAGTATTTGAGAATGGTGATTTCTTGGAAACTTCTCATTTAACAAGTGATGGCTCATTAGATATTGCAGAAATTGTGAAAGCCTACCATGAAGTTGGTTTCGACGGATATTATCGCCCAGATCATGGTCGCCATATTTGGGAAGAAAAATGCCGTCCTGGTTATGGGTTATATGATCGTGCCTTAGGCATTATGTATATCCAAGGTTTATGGGATGCTTACAAAAAAGCAAAAGGAAGTAAATAATGAAACTCGCATACACTGATTTAAACGCTCCTGCTTGGAGAGAGCATAATTACCAATTACCACAATTTGATATTGCACAAGTTGCCGCTAAAACACAACAAGAACCAGTTTGGTTGCATTTAGGGGCTGGAAATATTTTCCGTGCATTTTTAGCCAATCTACAACAACGCTTACTTGATCAAGGCTTGGCAGAGCAAGGTATTATTGTGGCGGAAGGCTTTGACTATGAAATTATTGAAAAAGCCTACCAACCTTTTGATAATCTTTGTGTTTTTGCTAAATTAAAAAACGAGCACAGCATTAATAAAATTGTGATTGGTAGTATTGTTGAAAGTTTAAGAATGGCTCCTAACTTTGCTGACGATTTTGCACGTTTACAAGCTATTTTTGCTGCCTCAAGTTTGCAAATGGTGAGCTTAACTATTACTGAAAAAGGTTATTTAATTAAAAATCAAGCGGGCGAATATTACCCTGCAGTTTTAACTGATTTCGACAACGGCACCACCAATCCACAGAGCTATATTGGTAAAATTGTCACATTATTATTAGAGCGTTTTAACCGCGGTGCAACACCTATTGCCATCGTTAGTATGGATAATATGTCTAAAAATGGTGAAAAATTAGAAAAAGTTATTTTAGAATTCGCTGAACAATGGAAACAAAAAGGCTTTGTTTCTCAATCGTTTGTAGATTATCTCACATCTAATAAAGTGAGTTTTCCTTGGTCAATGATTGATAAAATTACTCCACGCCCTGATGCGAATGTACAAAAACAATTACAAAATGATGGCATTGAGAATCTCGCGCCTATTATTACAAGTAAGAATACTTATGTTGCACCTTTTGTTAATGCAGAGGAATTAGAATATCTTGCGATTGAAGATGATTTCCCTAATGATCGCCCTGCATTAGAAAAGGTAGGCGTTATTTTTGCTAAGCGTGAAACTGTAAATCAAATTGAAACAATGAAAGTAACTACTTGTTTAAATCCGCTACATACGGGATTGGCTATCTTTGGTTGCTTGCTTGGATTTACAAAAATTTCGGATGAAGTTCGTGATCCTGATTTATTAGCTCTCATAAAAAAATTAGGCTACCAAGAAGGTTTGCCTGTTGTTGTGGATCCTAAATTGCTTAATCCAAAACAATTTATTGATGAAGTAATCAATATTCGCCTGTCAAATGACTTTATCCCTGATACACCACAACGTATTGCTACAGATACATCACAAAAATTGGCGATTAGATTCGGTGAAACTATTAAATCTTATATAAAAGCAGGAAAAGATGTGAACGAATTAGTTGCTATACCATTAGTTTTTGCTGGCTGGCTACGTTATTTACTAGGAATTAATGATCAAGGTGATTGCATTGAAATTAGCTCAGATCCTCGTTTAGCTGAATTGCAAGCCAAACTTTCTAATGTTAAGTTAGGTAATGCTGCATCATCAGAAAGCTTAAAATCCATATTATCTGATAAAACTATTTTTGGTGTAGATCTATGTGAAATAGGCTTATCAAATAAGGTTGAACAATATTTTAATGAATTATTAACTGACGTGGGTGCCGTTCGAGTAACTTTACGTAAATATATGAGTTAAGGTAATAAAATGATCAAACTAAAACCACGAGAAAATTCTCGTGACTACGCTTATCGTATGATTAGAGAAATGATTGTAAATATGCAATTAGTTCCAGGAAGCAAAGTAAGTGAAATAGAGTTAGCTGAATTGCTTGGTATTAGTCGAACTCCAGTAAGAGAAGCATTGATAGATCTTTCTAAAAATGGAGTTGTTACAACTAAGCCACAAAAAGGGACATTTATTTCATTAATAGATCCTGAACTAATTGAAGAAGCTCGTTTTCTTAGGTTAACTCTTGAAAAGGAACTTGTTATATTATTATGTGAAAGTAATTCTGATAAGGACTTTAGCAAACTTGATGAGTTAATTAACTTACAAGAATTCTATCTAAAACAAAGTAATTATGAGAAATTTCTTGAGCTTGATGATGAATTTCATAGATACTTTTTTCAAATGGCAGCTAAAAGTAATATATACAGTTTAATGAAAGGATTAAATATCCACTTTGATAGAGCAAGAAAAGCACTATTTAAATCTAAACCTACATTACAAACCTTAAATGAACATAAGGAAATTTTAACCGCAATCAAGCTAAAAGATAAAGAAAGGGCTAAAAAAGCAATAGAAAATCATCTAACTAAATATCAATTCGACAAGCAACTTTTCGAAAAAGAATACAATCAATACTTTACTAAAACAAAGTGAGATGCTATGAAAAAAATCGCCCTGCTCGGTGAATGTATGATCGAGTTAAATGGTGAGCCATTTGGTGCAATGCGTCAGACTTATGGCGGAGATACGCTCAACACGGCAACCTATTTGGCCCGAGTGAGTTTGGCTGAAAATATTAGCGTGCATTACGTTTCGGCACTCGGTACGGATAAATTAAGCGGTGGAATGCTCACGCGTTGGCAAGCCGATGGAATTCAGACAAATTGGGTTTTGCGTGATGAACGTCGTTCTGCTGGACTGTATTTAATCCAGTTGGATAAGCAAGGGGAACGAACGTTTTTGTATTGGCGTAACCAATCCGCCGCTCGTTATATGTTGCAACATCCTGATTATGCAACGGTTTTGGCTGAATTAAAGTCTGTCGATATGCTTTATTTAAGCGGCATTAGTTTAGCAATTTTGCCAGAAAATGACCGCACTTTGTTGCTCAAACAATTAGCCGAATTAAAAAAATCTGGCGTAGAAATCGCCTTTGATAGTAATTTTCGTCCGACACTGTGGGAAAGCCTCACGCAAGCACAAGATTGCTACAAAGCATTATTGCCGTTGGTTGATGTGGCGTTGGTAACGTTTGATGATGAACAAATGCTATGGAATGATGTGAACGAACAAGCCACAATCGCCCGTTTGAGCCAATTTGGTCTTAGCAAAATCGTCGTCAAACAAGGCAAGCGCGGTGCAATTTTCTATGAAAATGGACAGCAAACTTTTGTGCCGACAACCGCGGTTGAAAATGTCGTCGATACCGCTTCGGCTGGTGATTCGTTTAATGCAGGTTTTTTACAAGGTTATTTGCAAGGCAAGTCGCTACAAATTTGTTGCCGACAAGGTAATGAACTCGCTGGCATTGTCATTCAGCACAAGGGGGCCATAATTGAAAAATCGACAACAGAACATTTACGCAAACAATTCAATTAAGGAGATATGATGGCTTATACCACCGAACAAATCGTTGAAAAACTCGCTAAATTTAAAGTTGTGCCTGTGATTGCCGTGGACGAAGCTGAAGACATTTTGCCTTTGGTAAACACCTTAGTGGAAAATGGTTTACCTGTCGCAGAAATCACTTTCCGCTCAGCGGCAGCCGAAGAAGCCATTCGCTTAGTTCGCCAGTATTATCCTGATGTGCTAATTGCAGCGGGGACAATTTTAACCAAAAAACACGTGCTTGCCGCCAAAAATGCAGGGGCTGATTGCATTGTTACACCAGGGTTTAACCCCAATATCGTGAAATATTGCCAAGAATTAAACCTGCCGATTACACCTGGTGTAAACAACCCAATGTCCATCGAAGCCGCCTTAGAGCTTGGCATAACTGCGGTGAAATTCTTCCCAGCGGAAGCCAGTGGCGGTGTAAAAATGATTAAAGCCTTGCTTGGACCTTATGGCAATTTGCAAATTATGCCAACAGGCGGTATTTCGCCAGGCAATATTAATGATTACCTCTCCATTCCAAACGTCATTGCTTGTGGCGGCTCGTGGTTTGTAGAGAAATCGTTAATTAAAGCCCAAAATTGGGAGGAGATTGGGCGATTAACTCGAGAAGTTGTTGAGTTAGTTCAGTAAAGGGAAAAATGCGGTGTAAAAACTTGAAATTTTACACCGCACTTTTGTTTGAAATTTATTTACCTAAGCCCCTATCACCGCATAACTGATTTGTTCGATCAGGCGTTTGTAGATATTGCTGCCGTCGCTTGGGCTGACTTTGATTTCGATGATGGTTGCTTCTTTGCGTGAATAGGCTTGTTTTAATACCGAATTTAAATCTGCCCAGGTGTAAGGACGGGCGTATTTTAAATCGAACATTGCAGCTGCTTGGGCAAATTCGGCTTGGTGTGGCAAGCGGTAAAAGGCGTTTTTCACGTCGTTTTCCACAGGTAACATATCGAAAATTGCGCCGCCGTTATTATTTACCACAAAAATAACGGTCGGTTGTGTTACTTTTTTGAATAACGCCAGTGAATTGATGTCGTGCAAGACAGAAATATCGCCCAATACCAGTGCAACGGGCTGATTGCCGCCAATGCCAACGCCTGCTGCGGTGGCTAATAAGCCGTCGATACCGCTTGCGCCACGGTTGGTGTAAACAGGGTAGCTGTCGGATAATTTGGTGAGCGCATCGACTAAGCGCACGAATAGGCTATTGCCTAAGAATAAGGCGCAATTTTTCGGTAAAATACGTTCAATATGGTGCGCCAATGAGGCTTCGTTTAAGCCGCCACCGACTTGTTGTTCAATAAATGATGCGCAGAAATTAGACAAAGCGAGTGGCTCGAGTAACCACGGTTTTTGGCGTAATGGCGGGTGTGCACGTAGCCAGTGGTGCACTTTGCTATGGAAGCGTGTTTGGTGGTGATGCGCTGGGTCAACACGTTTTTCGCTTTCTTCCACCACCCAAAATTCGCCACGGTAACGTTCTAAAAATTGATTGATACGCTTGCTCACAAAGCGAGAGCCAAGTTGCACTAAAATATCGGCTTGTAATAATTTTTCACGCACCGTTTTGTTTGCCAGCCAAATATCCGCATAAGGCAAGCTCGGTTCAACATTGGATTGAATATCGGTCAATAGCACCCAACCCATTGAATCTGCCCATAATTTTACGCCCATTGCTTGTTCTTGTGGTAATTGTCCGACGACCACAACACCACGTTTTGTGCGCCAATCGTCCCAATGTTCGTGCATTAACACTTCTTGTTGTTCGGTTTGATGAATTGTCCACGGACGTTGTTGGGTCAACCAACGCTGAATTGGTACGAGCCAAGGGTGGCTGTCGATTTCGTTTATATTAGCGTCATAAAGTGGTTCAGCAAAAGGCACGTTAATATGCACCACGCCAGCCTGTTCGTGCTGTTGATGACAGGCTTGATCTAAGGTGGAAACGAGCCATTTTACTGGGTAATCTTGATTTGGACGTGGTAAATTCACGCTGGCGATAGGGTAAGCCGCAAACATATTTTGCTGCAAAATCGCTTGATTTGCACCGCACTCTAATAATTCGTCGGGGCGATCAGCAGTGAGTACGATTAAATTCACAGCACTTTGGCGAGCTTCCACAATCGCTGGGTATAAATTGGCAGCGGCTGTGCCTGAAGTTACAATGATTGCCACAGGTTTTTTGCTTGATTTGGCTAAACCTAACGCAAAAAAGCCCAAACCACGTTCGTCAAAATGCGTATGGCAAACTGCTCGGCGATTATCTTGCAAGCGCACAGCTTCTAATGTCAGCGGTGTCGAGCGAGAACCTGGTGCAATGCAAAAATGCTGCACACCATAGCGCACTAAGGTTTCCAAAATCACTTTTGACCAACTGCGGTTGAAGGTACTAACTGATGACATATTGCTCTCCACTTCCTTATTTAACGTGGGCTAAATCCACGTTATTTTTATTATTCTTTACTAAATAAACTCAATAATCCCGAGGCTTTTCGCTCAATTTCTTGCCATTCTAACAGGGGAACAGAACCTGCGACAATGCCTGCGCCAGCAAAAACACGAATTTTATTTTGAGCGATAAACGCAGAACGAATGGTAACGCAAAATTCAGCTTGCGCTTTTGCCATTATGCCTAGCGTGCCAGCGTACCAACTGCGGTCAAAATTTTCAGTTTTTTGCAAAAATTGCACCGCACTTTGCTGTGGTAAACCTGAAATTGCCGCTGTCGGGTGAATGGCTTGCAAGCAGGTTGTGTCAGTCACCGCGGGCAATAATTCTGCCGAAATTCGACGGCGCAAATGTTGCACTTGGCGCAAGCGTTTGATTTCCACGTCGCTCACATCAATCTGCTTAGCATAAGGGGCTAAATTATCGCAAATATCCTGCACGACGAATAAATTTTCGTGATCGTTTTTGACATCATTTAACAGCCAATCTTGTTGTTGCTGATTTTGTGCCGCATCATCGGTTACCGCTGCCGTGCCAGCTAAGGCCTCTGTTTTTAGCTGATTTGCTTGGCGAGCATATAAACGCTCTGGCGTTGAACCCACAAATGTCCATTCTGCGGTTGGCGCAAATAAAAAGTGATAACAACCTGTATTTTGTTTTTCACTTTCAGCTAAAAATGCAGCCGCATCAATCGTTTGCTTCGCCGAAAATTCACTTTCATTGGCTAAAACGACTTTAATCAACTCGCCTTGCTTAATTGCATTTAATGCCAGTTTAACCCAATTTTCCCACATTAACTGGTCTGCTTTTTGTGCTAATAATTGAATTTTTTGTGGCGCAAATTGCATTGAATGTTGGCTTGTTTCCGTCGAAAGTGCGGTGAATTTTTCAAGACTTTTTACTGCATTAATAGCCGCTTGTCTTTCCGCTGCCAAATCTTGCGTATTATCAATATAAAGATGAATTGAAAGCTGCTGTTGGTCGTTTTTAATCTCACTTTCAATCAACAATCTTGGCAACCAAAATTGGGCTTTTTTATCGAATGTTAATCCACCAACAAGTGGAAAATTATATTCATTAACAAAGTGTTGAGCTAAATTCTCATCAAAAAAGCACCGCACTTCTCCCACGCTAACAACACTTTTGGGATCATCTCGATAATTTAAATAAAATTGTGGATAGATCTCTTGAGTTTTCAGCCACGCCAATAATTCCGCTTTTTTAGACAGGTTCACGCTGGCGTGAAAATGCTGGAGAGCAGAATGAAAAGGCGATTGATGGGCGTTAATTTGTTCAATTAAGCCAGCACACAGATTTTCCATTAAATTTTGTTTAAAAATAACTGTTAAAATTAGTGTCATTTTACCCTAAATCAAAAAAATTTTTTAGTAAATCTTTTATTCTGTTTAAAATCGGGGTAAAGTGCGGTTAATTTTCGTTTAATTTTAAAGCACTAAGGACAACGTATGGAATTTTTCCCAAAATCCGACAAATTAGAAAACGTGTGCTACGACATTCGTGGGCCGGTACACAAAGAAGCACTTCGCTTGGAAGAAGAAGGCAATAAAATTTTAAAATTGAATATCGGCAACCCAGCACCTTTTGGCTTTGAAGCACCTGATGAAATTTTGGTCGATATTTTACGTAATTTACCATCAGCACAAGGCTATTGCGACTCGAAAGGGCTTTACTCGGCTCGTAAAGCGATTGTGCAATATTACCAGTCAAAAAATATTCTTGGTGCGACGGTAAATGATGTGTACATCGGTAATGGCGTGTCGGAATTGATTACAATGTCTTTGCAAGCCTTGTTGAACAATGGCGATGAGGTGCTTATTCCGATGCCTGATTATCCGCTTTGGACGGCAGCGACCACCTTAGCAGGCGGAAAAGCGGTGCATTATGTTTGTGATGAACAGGCTGGTTGGTTCCCTGATATTGAAGACATCAAAAGCAAGGTCAGCCCACGCACGAAAGCGATTGTGATCATTAATCCAAACAACCCAACAGGGGCGGTTTACAGCAAAGAGATTTTGTTAGAGATCGTCGAAGTGGCACGCCAGCACGGTTTGATTATTTTCGCTGATGAAATTTACGACAAAATTTTATACGATAACGCCGTACACCACCACATTGCTGCCCTTGCGCCAGATTTATTAACGATTACATTCAATGGCTTATCTAAAGCCTACCGAGTGGCAGGTTTCCGCCAGGGTTGGATGATTTTAAACGGTCCGAAAAATCACGCCAAAGGATACATTGAGGGCTTGGATATGTTGGCATCAATGCGTTTGTGTGCAAACCACCCAATGCAACACGCTATTCAAACTGCACTCGGAGGCTACCAAAGCATCAACGAATTTATTCTCCCAGGTGGACGCTTACTCGAACAACGCAATCGTGCCTACGAATTATTAAACGAGATCCCTGGTATTAGTTGCGTAAAACCGAACGGAGCGATGTATATGTTCCCAAAAATTGACATCAAAAAATTCAATATTTATGATGACGAAAAAATGGTGCTAGACTTACTTCGTCAAGAAAAAGTATTACTCGTACACGGACGTGGCTTCAACTGGCATAGCCCAGACCACTTCCGTTTAGTTACGCTTCCACACGTCAGCACCATCGAAGAAGCACTCGGCAAATTTGCTCGTTTCTTGGAAAATTATAGACAGTAACGGATTGAAACATAATTAAAACATAGTAAAGGACGCTAAATTGCGTCCTTTTTGTTAAAACAGTTTTTCCATTTCTTGCGAACGAGCGACGCAGGCTTGCATTGCTTCTTCCACCGTTTGGCTTAATGCTTTTTCATTAAACACCGTCAATGCCGCTGCGGTTGTGCCACCTTTTGAAGTAACATTTTCACGCAATGTGGCTAACGAAATATCAGGGTTTTCAGCCACCATTTTTGCTGCACCCAATGCGGATTGTTGTACGAGCAAACGAGCTTGAGCTTCACTCAAATTCATTTTCAACAACGCCTGTTGCATCGCTTCCATAAATAAAAAGAAATAAGCGGGGCTTGAACCTGAACCCGCCGTTACGCTGTGCATATCTGCCTCACTTTCCACCCAGCAAGTTTCTCCTACTGCACTTAGCAGCGTTTCTGCAAAGTCTTGATATGTTTTATTTACTTGAGGCAAAGCGAATAACCCCGACATTCCAGACGAAACAAGCGCTGGCGTGTTTGGCATAACACGCACAATATTGCTTGCTGAGGGCAAAAGTGCGGTCAATTTTTCCACAGAAATTGCCGCCATAATTGAAATCACTAATTTATCAGAAAAATCCACCGCAGTTAAAGCCGCACACACCTCGCTAGCTAATTGTGGCTTCACCGCTAACACAATGACTTCATTCGCCAATGCTGCAGCTTGGTTATCTGTTGCCACCGTTACACCTTTGGCAGCAAATAACGCTCGCTTTTCTTCATTCGGATCGCACACGGTAATCGCCGCCGCTGGGTAGCCCTTATTCAACAGCCCAAACACAATCGCCTGCGCCATATTCCCACCGCCAATAAAACAAATTGATTTTTGTTGCATAGGTTTTTCCTTTGGTTTTTTCTTTGCAGTATAACACTAACATAACTAAATTAATCTGAAAACTATGCTAAAATCCACCGCACTTTGTATTTTTAAGGGGAGTTCTATGTGGTTTAAAAATGTCATTATTTATCGTTTAACGAAGTCGTTGGATTGGTCTGATGTAGTGTTGCAGAGCGGTTTGGGGCAGAATGAATATCAGCCTTGTGGGCAGTCGGATATGAGTAAATTTGGTTGGGCTGCACCTTTGCGTGGGCAGTCGTCGTTGTATTTTTCTAATGGCAAGCAGATTTTATTAGTGGCTCACAAAGAAGAAAAAATTCTTCCGAGCCACGTTGTGCAGCGTGAGTTAGATGAGCGTGTGCGTCAGTTGGAAGAAAAAGAAAATCGTCGCTTGAAAAAAACGGAAAAACAGGCGTTGAAAGATGATGTGGTGGCGATGTTGTTGCCTCGTGCATTCAGTAAAAATCAGCAGACAAAAATGTGGATTAATACGGAAACCAATTTGATTTATGTGGACGCTGCATCGGCAAAACGAGCGGAAGATGTGCTGGCATTGTTGCGTAAATCTCTTGGTTCTTTGCCAGTTATTCCGTTGGCATTTGCTAACGAGCCTGCGGTGGTGATGACGCAATGGATTGCTCAGCAAGAAACGCCCCAATATTTCACCGCACTTGATGAAGCTGAGTTAAAAGCGGCAGATGACAAGGGCATTATTCGTTGTAAAAATCAGCCTTTGGAAAGTGAGGAAATTCTTTCTCATTTGGAAAAAGGTAAGTTTATCACTAAGTTAGCCTTAGATTGGGACGAGCATTTAAGTTTTGTGTTAAATGAAGACGGCACGTTGAAACGCTTGAAGTTTGCTGATAGCGTGCGTGAAAAAAATGACGATATTTTGAAAGAAGATATGGCTCAACGTTTTGATGCTGACTTTTTGTTAATGACTGGTGAATTAGCAAGATTAACTGAGTATTTATTAGACGATTTTGGCGGCGAAAAAGAAAGATTGTCTTAATCGGGTGTTGTAAGTTTTATTTTGTACTACTATAATAGTGCAAAATAATTTACAAGGAACACAAAATTTATGACAACACAAAAACAGCCGTCGTTGCTAGGCGGCGTAATGATTATTGCTGGCGGCACGATTGGTGCTGGAATGTTAGCTAACCCAATTTCAACTGCTGGCGTGTGGTTTGCTGGCTCAATTTTGATCTTGCTTTATACCTGGTTTTGTATGACTTCATCAGGTTTAATGCTGTTGGAAGCCAATTTGCATTACCCGACAGGTTCAAGTTTCGATACCATTGTGAAAGATTTGCTCGGCAAAGGTTGGAATGTGTTGAATGGGCTTTCATTGGCATTTGTGTTATACATTTTAACCTACGCTTACATCACTTCGGGTGGTGGAATTACAGAAGGCTTTATTAATCAGCTACTTAGTAATGAGCAAAGTGCGGTGGAAATTGGACGAACTTCAGGCTCGCTAATTTTTGCCATTGTGCTGGCGGCTTTTGTGTGGTTTTCAACCAAAGCCGTTGACCGTTTTAGCGTCGTATTAATGGCTGGAATGGTGATTTCATTCATTTTGTCGATTGCAGGTTTGGTTTCTTCTGCACAAAGCGATATTTTATTTAACCAAATTGCCCAAGGCGACACGCAATATTTGCCTTATGCTTTAGCCGCTTTGCCTGTGTGTTTGGTGTCTTTCGGCTTTCACCAAAATGTGCCGAGCTTAGTGAAATACTACGACCGCAACGCCAGCAAAGTGGTGAAGTCAGTGGTGTTTGGCACGGCGACGGCGTTGGTGATTTATGTCTTATGGCAATTCGCAGTGCAAGGTAATTTGCCACGCCACGAATTTGCCCCTGTGATCGCCAAAGGCGGCGATATTGCAGCCTTGCTTGATGCATTAAATCAATACATTAAAACGGATTACATCGCCTTAATTTTAAGATTTTTTGCTTATATGGCGATTGCCAGTTCATTTTTAGGCGTAACCTTGGGCTTGTTCGATTACATCGCCGACTTGTTGAAATTTGACGATAGCCGTTTAGGCAGAACCAAAACCACGCTAGTTACTTTTTTACCGCCTTTGTTGCTAAGCCTACAATTCCCTTATGGCTTCGTGTTAGCGATTGGTTACGCAGGTTTAGCCGCCACCGTTTGGGCTGCCATTGTGCCTGCATTACTCGCTCGTGCAAGTCGCAAAAAATTCGCCCAACAGCAATATCAAGCCTTTGGTGGTAACTTTATGATTTATTTCATTATTTTGTTTGGTGTTTTAAATATTTTAGCGCAATTAGGTTTGCAATTCGGTTGGATTTCAGACTTCAAAGGCTAAGCCTATTTCGAGATCAATAATGCAAAAATCGGTTTACGATACGGAAAATTTTTTCGAGTTATATCAAAAGCTCCGAGCTAATCCTATCAGCTTAAACAACATTGTGGAAAAGCCCACAATGTTGTCTTTGTTGCCTGATTTAGCAGGAAAAAAACTGCTTGATTTGGGCTGTGGCACGGGGGAGCATTTGGCATTATATTTCGCTCACCAGTTGCAATTTGCGGTAGGTGTTGATTTATCCGCAGCGATGCTCACACAGGCGGCGAAAAATCTTGCGGATTTTGCACCGCACTTTTCCTTGCATCAGTTGGCAATGGAACAGCTAGATTGCTTGGCGGAAGATCAATTTGACGTGGTCAGTAGTTCTTTTGCTTTTCATTATATGGCTGATTTCCCTGCTTTACTCAAGGCAATTTCAGCTAAATTAAAAGTGAATGGACAGCTGATTTTTTCGCAAGAACACCCGATTGTTACCGCTTATCAAGGCGGTGAACGTTGGGAGAAAAACGAGCAAAAAGAACAAGTTGCTTATCGCCTTAATTTTTATCGAGATGAGGGTGAGCGTGATCGCAGTTGGTTTAAGCAACCATTTAAAACCTATCATCGCACCACGGCAACGATCATCAATAATCTCATTCAAGCAGGTTTTCAAATTGAGCAGTTGGCAGAACCAATGTTGGTGGATCAGCCAGAATGGCAAAGCGAATTTAAAGATTTGCAACATCGCCCTGTGTTGCTGTTTGTCAAAGCGAGAAAAGTGCGATGATCGTCGGCAACGGAATGATGGCAAAAGCCTTTGCACAATGGCAGCAAGATGAGCAACATTTGATTTTTGCCAGTGGGGTGTCAAACTCGCAAGAAATTGACCGCACTTTATTTGAGCGAGAAAGCCAATTATTAGAGCGAACGATTCATCAGCATCAAGACAAACAAATTGTGTATTTTAGCACTTGCAGCCTGTATGATCCTGAGGCTCAAAACACCCCTTATGCGTATCATAAATTGAACATTGAACAAAAATTACAACAATTAGCACCGCACTTTTTGATTGTTCGCCTACCACAAGTGGTTGGCAAAACCGCTAGTCCAACTTTAATTCATTTTTTATATCAAAAAATTCTTCATCAACAGCCGTTTGAATTATGGCGAGATAGTTTTCGCAATTTGCTTGATGTGGCTGATGTTGTACAAGTTATTAATCATTTGCTTTGCAAAAAATTGTTTACTAATCAAATTGTTAATGTCGCTTCAACGCAATTTACACCAATTAAAGAGATTGTCGCTATTTTGGAAGATATTACTCAGCAAAAAGCGCAATATCAGGAAATTGACAAAGGCTGTTTATATCCGATTAATATCGAATTAATTGCTCCGATTTTGAAGCAACTAGGCATTGAATTTGATGCTAATTATGCACGAAAAACGATTAAAAAGTATTACCAAAATCTGTAAAGATTAATTGACATAAAAATTTGACAAAAAAAGATAAAAAACGCTTGCAAGTCGGAAAAAGTTTCAGTATTTTAATAAACAGATTTCTCAAAACAATATCAAAACAGGATTTTTTATGAATTTTAACCGCACTTTTCATCATCACCATCACCGCTGAATTATCTTTCGGGCGAATGGTGCTGTTCGGAAGATGGAACTTCCGAGTGTGGTAAATTTCTATGATTTCTATATGAGATAAAACCTTTCGGAAGGCAACTTTCGGAAGGTTTTTTATTATTACAAACAAGGAAATTAAATATGTCGGACAACAAAAGATTAAGAATTGCATTGCAAAAAAAAGGGCGTTTGAGCAAGGAATGTAGCGAATTGCTTAAACAGTGTGGGGTAAAAATTAATTGGAATGAGCAGCGTTTAATTGCTTATTCAGAAAATATGCCGATTGATATTTTGCGTGTGCGTGATGATGATATACCAGGCTTAGTCTTTGATGGCGTGGTCGATTTAGGTATTATCGGCGAAAATGTGTTGGAAGAAGAAGAACTCGGTCGCCAATATGCGGGTGAAAAAGTTGAGTTCAAAAAGCTCCGCACACTTGATTTTGGCGGTTGTCGTTTATCACTGGCGATTGATCGTGATGAAGTTTATCACGGCGTGCAAGATTTAGAGGGCAAGCGGATCGCCACGAGCTATCCGAATTTGCTCAAGCGTTATATGGCAGAGCAAGGCGTGAGCTACAAAAACTGTTTTTTGAATGGCTCAGTTGAAGTCGCTCCAACGGCAAATTTGGCAAATGCCATTTGCGATTTAGTGTCATCAGGCGCAACTCTTGAAGCAAACGGTTTAAAAGAAGTGGAAGTGATTTATAAATCAAAAGCCTGTTTAATTCAGCGTGCTGAACCACTTTCAGTTGAAAAACAAGCCTTAGTGGATAAATTACTCACTCGCATTCAAGGCGTGCAGCAGGCGGCAGAAAGCAAATATATTATGCTTCACGCACCTAAAAATAAACTCGAAGAAATCACCGCACTTTTACCTGGGGTGGAAAACCCAACGATTTTACCACTCGCCAATGACCAAACTCGTGTGGCAATGCACGTGGTAAGCCAAGAAAATTTGTTCTGGGAAACAATGGAACAGCTCAAAGAAATGGGCGCAAGCTCAGTGCTGGTGTTACCGATTGAAAAAATGTTGGCGTAAGGAAGAAAATGATGCAAACCTTAATTTGGAAAGATTTATCAGAAAGCGAAAGAAAACAAGCACTTACTCGCCCAGCGATTAGTTCATCGGCGAATATTCAACAGGCGGTGAACGAAATTCGAGCAAATGTGGTAGCAAATGGCGATAAAGCCTTGTTTGAATTGAGCGAAAAATTCGATAAAGTCAAATTGGATAGCTTGACGGTTTCTCGTGAACAAATTCAAGCGGCGACAGCTCGATTATCTGAAGATCTCAAGCAAGCGATCCAAAATGCGAAAGCGAATATTGAGAAATTTCACACCGCACAAATTCCGCAGCCAGTTGATGTTGAAACTCAAGCTGGCGTGCGTTGCCAAGTGATTACTCGCCCAATTAATCGAGTGGGTTTATATATCCCAGGCGGTTCTGCGCCGTTGTTTTCGACGGTGTTAATGCTCGCCATTCCAGCCAAAATTGCAGGCTGTAAAAAAGTGGTACTTTGCTCGCCACCGCCGATTGCTGATGCGATTTTATACGCAGCCGATTTGTGTGGCGTGGAAACCATTTATGCCGTGGGCGGTGCTCAGGCTGTGGTGGCAATGGCGTTCGGCACAGAAACCGTGGCAAAAGTGGATAAAATTTTCGGACCAGGTAATGCTTTTGTAACGGAAGCAAAACGCCAAGTGAGCCAAAGCGTGAATGGTGCGGCGATTGATATGCAGGCAGGTCCGTCGGAAGTGTTGGTGTTGGCTGATGAAAATGCCGATCCTGAATTTGTCGCCAGCGATTTACTTTCTCAAGCGGAACACGGGGCGGACAGCCAAGTGATTTTAGTCACAAATAGTGAGCAAGTGGCAGAATATACGGAGCTGGCGATTGAACGTCAATTAAGCACATTGCCACGTGCCGAAATTGCGCGCAAAGCCTTAAGCCATAGTCGTACATTCATCGCGGAAAACATCGAACAAGCGATTGAAATTAGCAATGAATATGCGCCTGAACATTTGGTGGTGCAAGTGGAAAATGCACGAGATTTATTACCGCAGTTAGACAACGCTGGCTCAATCTTTCTCGGGGCATATTCACCTGAAAGTATGGGCGACTACGCCAGCGGCACAAACCACGTATTGCCGACTTACGGTTATACTAAAACTACATCTAGCTTAGGATTAGCTGATTTTAGTAAGCGAATGACCGTGCAAGAACTTACGCTACAAGGCTTTAAAGATCTTGCCAAAACCGTGGAAATAATGGCAGAAGCAGAGCAGTTAGATGCACACAAACAAGCGGTCAGCATTCGTTTAGCGAAAATCCAGTAATAAAGCGCGGTCGATTTTTGGAAAGTTTTTTGAAAATCGACCACTTAAAATATGGCAGAAATATTAGACTTTCTTCAAATAGATTTTTTCATTGTAGCTGTAGGAGTTCTTGTCGTCGCCGAATTGACTATGTTGTGGACGATGCTAGTTTGGAAATCTAAAATTAGATGGCTACTCATTCCAATCATTAGCTATTTATTTTTTATAATTTTCAACTATTTTATATATTTTATCTATTCCTATAGTTTTGATATTAGGAGCTACTCAATCTATTTGCAGATACTTTAAAAGGAAGTAAAAATGACAATCTCACAACTTTCAAAAAAAAATGTACAGGCATTAACGCCTTACCAATCAGCCCGTCGCTTAGGTGGCAACGGCGATGTTTGGTTGAATGCGAATGAATACCCAACTTCACCAAATTTCAATTTATTAGACCGCACTTTTAACCGCTATCCTGAAGCACAGCCTGAAAGCGTGGTGAATGGATATGCGGCTTATGCTGGCGTGAAGCCTGAAAATGTGATTGTAACCCGTGGGGGCGATGAAAGCATTGAGCTGATTATTCGTGCATTTTGCGAAGCGAACGAAAGCGTTTTATATTGCCCACCGACCTATGGAATGTACAGCGTGAGTGCGGAAACCTGTGGCATCGCATTGAAAACTGTGCCTTTAACTGCTGATTTTCAATTAAATTTAGCTGAAATTGAAGCTAATTTAGCTGGCGTGAAAGTGGTGTTTGTATGTAGCCCAAACAATCCAACAGGCACTTTAGTCAACCGTGCTGACCTAATTCAATTACTAGAAATGACCAAAGGCAAAGCGATTGTGGTGGTCGATGAAGCCTATATTGAATTTTGCCCAGAAGCCACAATGGTGAATGAATTGGCGAATTTCCCGCATTTGGCGATTGTTCGCACGCTGTCTAAAGCCTTTGCGTTGGCGGGTTTACGTTGTGGTTTTACTTTGGCAAATGCCGAATTAATTAACGTGCTACAAAAAGTGATTGCACCTTATCCATTGCCCGTGCCAGTGTCTGATATTGCAGCTCAAGCCTTGCAAACACAAGGGTTAAACGAAATGAAACAGCGTGTGGCGGAAGTGTTAGATAATCGCGCGTGGTTAGTTGAAGAACTTGCCAAAATCTCAAGCGTAGAACAGATTTTCGCGAGTGAAGCGAATTATGTGTTAGTGAAATTCCAAGATGGCGAAAAAGTATTTAACGCCTTGTGGCAACAGGGAATTATCTTGCGAGATCAACATAAAGCCCTAGGTTTGCAGAATTGTATTCGTATTACCATTGGCACAAAGTCTGAGCTAGAAAGAACCATTGCTGCGATAAAATCTGTGCAATAAAGTAAAAAGTGCGGTAATTTAACCGCACTTTTTTTATTAAGATCTTTTAGCTTCAGCCAGTAATCGTTGAATTAATTTCGTATTTGCTGGTGGGAATTGTCCTGCATCAAGTTCATTTTGTGCAATCCAAAAGCCATCTTGTCCCTCTCGTCCAAAAGGTTCGCCGACCCATTCTTCCACAAGATAGAAATAAAAGTGGATCACTTTGGTTGGGTATTCAAACAAAAATTGCTCAAAAAGCACCGCACTTAAAACGTGCAAACCAACTTCTTCTTCAATTTCACGTTTTAGAGCTTGTTCGGGTGTTTCACCAGCATCAACTTTTCCGCCAGGGAATTCCAGAGATTGGGCAAAATCTTGCCCTTCTAAACGTTGAGTAAGATAAATTTGTCCAAACTCATTGCGAATGATACCAGCGGCTACCTGAACAGTGGGTTTTTGCATAGAAAATTCCTCTTTATCGGCATCGTTTTAAATTACTTTCCCCAGTGATGGGGAAAAGTAACCAAAATTTGCTCAAATTACACCGCAGTTGCACGATTACCGTGGCAATGTTTATATTTTTTGCCTGAACCACAAGGGCAAGGCTCATTGCGCCCGATTTTTCGCTCATTTTCAGCGATAGCAACTTGTTCGTTATTTTCTTCTGTTGCGCCGTTAAACTGCATTGCTTCGGCTTGGCGTTCCGCCGTAGCTTGATATGCTTGCTCCGCTTGTTGTACTTCTTCAGCTGAGCGAACTTGAACACGGCTTAAGGTTTTAACTACGCTTAATTTCAACGCATCAAGCATATCGGTAAACATTGCAAAAGACTCTTTTTTGTATTCTTGCTTCGGATCTTTTTGGGCATAACTACGCAAGTGAATACCTTGACGCAAGCGATCCATCGCCGCCAAATGCTCTTTCCAAAGTTCGTCAAGTGTTTGTAACATAATGCCTTTTTCAAAGCTACGCATTGTTTCTGCACCGACTAATTCTTCTTTTTGCTGATATTCAGATACTGCCATTTGCAACACACGCTCACGCAATTTATCTTCATCAAATTGGTTATCTTCTTCCAACCAATGTTGAATTGGTAAGTCCAAGGTGAAATCGTGGCGTAAGCGATTTTCTAAACCCGCAATATCCCATTGTTCTTCCAAAGAATGTGGTGGCACATATTCATCAATGATGCGATTAAACACATCTTCACGAATGACTTGAATAGACTCTGACACGTCGCCGTGATCGAGCAATTCATTACGCTGCGCATAAATTGCGTGGCGTTGATCGTTAGCAACATCATCATATTGCAGAAGATTTTTACGTCCATCAAAGTTGTGCGCTTCAACCTTAGCTTGTGCTGATGCAATGACTTTCGCCAGCAATTTAGATTCCATTGCCTCACCTGGTGTGCTAAAGGCTTTGCGCATCATATTGAGCTTGCCTTCGTTTAGGTAAATACGCATTAAGGCATCATCTAAAGATAGGTAGAAACGTGAAGAACCTGGGTCGCCTTGACGGCCTGAACGCCCACGTAATTGGTTGTCAATGCGGCGAGATTCGTGGCGTTCTGTACCAATAATGTGCAAGCCACCTGCATTCATTACAATATCGTGTCGCTCTTGCCACGCTGCTTTAATTGCTTCAACTTGTTCTGCGGTTGGGTTGTCTAACTTGGCAACTTCTGCTTTCCAGTTTCCGCCTAGTACAATGTCTGTACCACGACCAGCCATATTAGTTGCAATGGTTACTGCACCAGGGTAGCCAGCATTAGCCACAATTTCCGCTTCTTGGGCGTGGAATTTGGCATTTAATACATTATGCTCAATGCCTGCTTTTTTCAGTGCATTCGACAATAATTCAGATTTTTCAATAGAGATAGTCCCCACTAACACAGGTTGTTGACGAGCTACACAATCTTTGATGTCTTCAATAATGGCATCAAATTTAAATGGTTCGGTTTCAAACATTACGTCGGTGCGATCATCACGAATCATTGGGCGATTAGTTGGAATAACCACGGTTTCTAAGCCATAAATTTGTTGGAATTCAAAGGCTTCCGTGTCTGCTGTCCCTGTCATACCAGCCAATTTTTCGTATAAACGGAAATAATTTTGGTAAGTAATTGAGGCAACCGTTTGGTTTTCCCCTTGAATATTCACGCCTTCTTTAGCTTCAATCGCTTGGTGCAAACCATCTGACCAACGACGACCAGCCATAGTACGACCAGTGTGTTCATCAACAATCACGATCTCGCCGTCTTTTACCACATAATCCACATCTTTTTGGAATAATTTATGTGCACGTAATGCCGCATTGATATGGTGTACTAAGCCTAAGCGTTGTGGCGAGTAAAGACTTTCATCTTCGTCCATAAGTCCTTGTTCAACAAGCCAATTTTCACATTTTTCCTGACCACGCTCAGTCATATTCGCTTGTTTATGTTTCAAGTCAAGTGAGTAGTCGCCCTCACCTTGGAAGTCGTCGCTATCTTCTTTTTCTTGTTCCACTAATAACGGAATTAACTTATTGATTGCAATATATAATTCTGAGCTATCTTCTGCAGGACCTGAAATAATGAGTGGTGTACGTGCTTCATCAATTAAAATCGAATCCACTTCATCGACTAAAGCATAATGCAAAGGACGTTGAAAACGCTCGCCAGCCGAGTGGGCAAGGTTATCACGCAAATAATCAAAGCCTAATTCGCTGTTGGTGGCATAGGTAATATCTGCCTGATAGGCTTCACGCTTCACTTCAGGTGGTAAGCCTGGCACATTAACCGCCACGCTCATACCCAAAAATTCAAATAAAGGACGGTTGGTTTCCGCATCACGGCGTGCCAAATAATCATTTACCGTAACCACGTGAACGCCCTTTCCTGTTAACGCATTTAAATAGCAAGGCAATGTTGCGGTTAAGGTTTTCCCCTCGCCCGTACGCATTTCGGCAATGTTGCGATTGGTCAACACCATACCGCCAACTAATTGCACATCAAAAGGACGCATTCCTAAGGTACGTTTACTGGCTTCACGCACGGTTGCAAAGGCTTCAGGTAATAGTTGTTCTAAGGTTTCACCTGCCGCTAAACGTTGACGAAACTCCGCTGTTTTTGACCGCAGTTCTTCATCACTTAAGGCTTCAAAAGTTGGTTCTAATGCATTGATTTTTTTAACTTGTTTATTTAAACGACGCAGAATACGGTCGTTACGACTACCAAAAATTTTGGTCGCAATAGTGCTTAACATAATTAATTTCTCTTAATAAAATTCGATAAAAAATACAGACTACATTTGCGATTATTCATTAAGCAAATGTTTAATGTCTAAATAGGGAGTAAATGTTATGCGAAGACAGGACTACCACGAATAGGCGCATAAGCTGCAAATACTTCTGCAACAAAGTGCGGTTGAAATTTTGTGATTTTTGTCGACGTTGCAGGAAAATGTTGTGCCTGCAAACGAGGTTGATGCTGTTGCTGAACCTGATAAATGGCTCGCAAGGTTTGCATTTGAACGGATTGATTTTGATATTCACGTGGGAAATCAGCACGATCTGCGGCTGGCGCATCTGGCAACGCAAAAATCGCAATCATACTTACTAGTAGTTGCGACCAGAAATTGTGCTTACCTTTTGTTAAAATCATCATCAATTTAATATCTTCAAAGAATGTGCTAAATTATAACGAAAATTCATCATAATGTCGCTATAATAGCATAAATATATGCTGAATATTGGGTTGATTAAAGGAAATACAAGTAATGAAACCGAAACGTTACCAAAAAACTTTGAATATTGCTGATTTAATCAACAAATCTGATGTTGCACAAATAATGAAAAAAGGTTTATTTATTAATGAATTAAACCAAAAATTGCACAAACTTTTCCCCGCACAATTCCAAGGTTTATATCGCCTTTCTAATTTTTCTGCCAATAGCTTACATATCGAAGTCGCTAACGCCAGCGTGCGCCAAGCCTTACTATTTCGCCAAGTTGATTTGCTCACGCTAGTCCAACAACAACACCCTGAAATCACGCAGTTACAATTTAAAATTAATCCTGAGTTAGGGAAATAGCTGTTATCTTAAGATTTCACCTTAAAATACGCAATTAACTCACCGACTTTTACTCGGCGGTCGGGGTGTTGGCTGATGGAGCGTTGAACTCGGATTTTACGCAAAGTCGCACCTTGGTAAATTTTTCGGGTGAATTGTGTGTCGTGGTTTGAGATAAAGACAGGAATGCCACGCTCGGTTTGGGTTTGTTTGGCTAAATCGGCGAGAGCTTGTTGATGCTCTAAAGTGAAGCCATTGCCTGAATATTGGGTGAAATTCGAGGTTTGGGTTAATGGTGCATAAGGCGGATCGCAATAGATGACGGAATGTTCGTCAGCTAAAGCGAAAGTATCTTTAAAATCTCCACAAATAAACACCGCACTTTGCGCTTTTTGGGCAAAATAGCGTAATTCTTGCTCAGGAAAATAGTGGGTTTTGTATGCGCCAAAAGGGACGTTAAATTCATTTTTGGCGTTGTATCGGCATAACCCATTGAAACCAAAACGATTTAAATAGACAAATAATACTGAACGCCAAAATGGGTCGTTCGACTGATTAAACTCATTGCGGCGCGCGTAATAATAAGTGGCTGTATTCGCTTCGTGGTGGAAGAAAATTGGTTTTAACGCCTCGATATAGCGTTCCACGTCCGCTTTTACGCTATTAAATAAATTAATGAGATCGGGGTTAATGTCTGCCAAAATATAGCGTTGAAATTGGCTGTTGAGAAAGACTGAACCTGCGCCAACAAAGGGCTCGACTAAGCATTCTTTTCGCTTTGGAAATAAGCGGTTAATGTCATCAGTAAGGCGATATTTTCCGCCCGCCCATTTTAAAAATGAGCGGTATTTTTGAACGGGTTTCTTTACTTTTGTGGATTTCGCTTTCACGTTTAGTATTACAGCAAAAATTAATCCGTTTGTGTACAAGCGGAAATTGCTGATAAAACAAGTGCTTTATCCGTATCTTGAGCAACGTAGGCTTGTCCAAGGGCTTTTAATAAAACCAAGCGCAATTTGCCGGCAAGGACTTTTTTATCTCGCATCATATAAGGCAGGTAATCTTCTGGCTGCATTGTATCAGGGCTGATGGTAGGTAAATTGGCACGAGCCAATAATTTTTCCAAACGCCCAACATCGGCTTTGCTAATATCGCCGAGTTGTTCTGATAAGGCGGCTGCCATCATCATTCCTGCTGCAACGGCTTCACCGTGTAACCAGTTACCATAGCCAAGATGAGCTTCAATGGTGTGTCCAAAGGTGTGTCCTAAATTTAATAACGCACGGTCGCCTTTTTCGGTTTCATCTCGAGCAACAACGTCAGCTTTAATTTGACAACAACGAGCAATACAATATTGCAGATCATCAGAATTTAATGCGACTAAATTGTCGACGTGCTGTTCTAGCCAGTCAAAGAAAGGCAAATCTAAAATTGCGCCGTATTTAATTACTTCAGCTAAGCCAGCGTTCACTTCACGTTTTGGCAAGCTATTTAATGTTAGCGTATCAACAATCACCGTGGCAGGTTGGTAAAATGCACCAATCATATTTTTGCCTAAAGGGTGATTTACTGCCGTTTTTCCGCCAACGGAAGAATCCACTTGCGCTAATAAGGTGGTTGGAATTTGAATAAATTTAATGCCACGCTGATAGCTCGCTGCGGCATAGCCTGCCACATCGCCAATTACGCCGCCACCTAATGCCACTAATGTGGTATCACGACCGTGATTTTCTTTTAAAAGTGCGGTGAAAATTAAGTCTAAAGATTGTAAGGTTTTGTATTTTTCACCGTCAGGCAATAATACAGAACTCACTTGGCAACCGATGTCCGTCAAGGTTTGGCTGACGGTCTCCAAATATAAAGGTGCAATAGTTTCATTGGTAACGATCATCACTTTGTCGCCTGCTTTCACAGGATATACATCTGGATTTTTTAGTAAGTTCTCACCAATATAAATGGGATAACGGCGTTCTTTTAATTCAACATTAACACACAACATCTATCAACACCTTTATGTTTTTGAAGTTTATCCTTGGAAATTATCAATTAGATCAATAATTTGGTTAGCCATTAATTTTGCACTTTGTTCATCAGTAGGCAAAGTAATATCTGCCACTTCTTCATATAATGGATTGCGCACTTTGGCTAAATCGTCTAATACTTGACGCACATCGTCCACGCCTTGCAATAAAGGACGTTTTTTATCACGCTGTGTGCGTTCATATTGTTTATCTACGGTGGTTTGCAAATAAATCACGATGCCACGTGCAGAAAGGTGATTACGAGTTTCTTTCGATAAAATTGCACCGCCGCCCGTAGAAAGCACAATACCTTGTTTTTGCGTTAATTCGCTAATTACACGTTCTTCACGCTTGCGAAAACCTTCTTCGCCTTCAATATCGAAAATCCAGCTAATATCTGCACCAGCTCGAGCTTCGATTTCATTGTCGGAATCAATAAATTCCATACTTAATTGTTGGGCTAATTGACGACCAATCGTGCTTTTTCCTGCCCCCATAGGCCCAACTAAGAAAATATTACGTTTTTCTGCCATTGTTATTTGTCTTTTTATATCTTGAGTAAAAAATTAACCCCATATCGCAAAATGATCAGCGATAAAAAAGAGAGGTCTCCAGAATTGTGGGATTATCTCAATAAATCGCCCCTCTTTTCAACCTAAAAGGGAAATTTATTTCGCTGCCCCCACATTTTTTTGAAATAAAACGAAAACTTGGTTATTTTTCACCGCACTTTGCAGCCAATTTTCGTTTATTGCTTGAATTTCAACCTTTAACCACGTGGGTGAAATTTTTCGTGTAAACGTTTTAAACGCTCTTTGGCGACGTGTGTGTAAATCTGCGTAGTCGAAAGATCGCTATGCCCTAGCAACATTTGCACCACACGCAAATCTGCGCCGTGATTGACTAAATGCGTGGCAAAAGCGTGGCGCAAAACGTGTGGCGATAAGCTGTTAGTATCAATTTCAGCTAAAATAGCATAATGTTTAATGCGATGCCAAAAGGTCTGTCTTGTCATCTGCACCGCTCGTTTGCTGGGAAAGACTACGTCGCTACTTTGCCCATTTAATAGCATTGGGCGACCGTATAACACAAATTGATTAACCCAATGTGCAGCTTCTTCGCCCATTGGTACAATACGCTCTTTGTTGCCTTTGCCAATCACTCGCACCACGCCTTGTTGCAAACTAATGCTATCCATTGTGAGCGAAACCAGCTCTGTTACACGCAATCCTGTGGCATATAACAACTCCAGCATTGCTTTATCTCGCAATTCTAACGGCTCATCAGTGCAAGGGGAGTTGAGCAATTCATCGACTTGTTCTTCGCTTAAATATTTCGGTAAACGGCTTGGTAATTTCGGCGAACTTAACACCGCACTTGGGTCATCTTGACGATATTGTTCACGGTATAAATATTGAAATAGCTTGCGCATCGCACTTAACAAACGAGCGGTGCTGGTGGCTTTATAGCCTTTTTCTACTCGCTCACCCAAAAACTGTTGTAAATGCACACTATCTAGTTGGACGAAGCTCAAGGCTTGTTGTTCAGTCCAATCAGAAAGCGCAGTTAAATCAAGGTGATAGGATTGTATAGTATTATCCGAAAGCCCTTTTTCTAACCAAAGTTCATTGAGAAATAGCTCAATAAGTGCGGTGTCTTTCATTGCAGTTTTTTATCTTACAGGAAAATTTATAAGCCAAAATCTTCAGGTAAATGTTTCAAAATATCCGCCCAAATTGCCCCGCTGCGCTCACGATTTGCAATTAAACAAGCCGATACTTTTTCAATATCTTTACTTTTACAAGCGAAATAAAGTGATTGATAAAAACTTAATGTGATTTTACGAGATTCAGGATTAGTGAAAAACAGTAACGCAATTTGACGATACATCTGTTTGAAACTATTAAGAATTAATCCATAAACAGGTTTATTTGAAATAAATGCAAATTGACGATAAAGCTGATAGTCAAATTCGGCATATGCCTTTGCATTATCATTTAAAGAAAGTAATCTATTGAATAATTTTAACACTTCGTCTGGATTCGTGCGCACGGCTTCAGGAATATAAAGTTCGCCCATTCTTGTGCGCAGCGATACCACATTAGCGATAATTGTTGGTACAAGGCTACGATCTAATTTAACCATTGTACTAATAATATTTGGGCCGCCAGTTTCCCAAATATCGTTCACTCTTGTTGGCTTTCCGTGTTGAATACTTAGCCAGCCATCACGAGCCAAACGTTGTAATACTTCACGCAAGGTTGTTCTTGTTACACCAATTTTATCTGCTAAATCTCTTTCAGCGGGCAAATCTGAATTGGCTGGAAAATGCTCATTCCAAATACATTGCACAATATATTCTTCAGCCAAAGCCGCAGGGCTTTGTGCTTTTAATAAAGGTAGCTCAGTTGTCATATTTAGTCGCTTTTATTAATTTAGATCAAAAAATTACTCAATTTGAGTAAGGGACACTAGCAATTTTTTCATTTACAGGTAAAAATAGAGCCCCTATTATGAGTTTAAAACAAAGGATATGCAAAGCATATTTTACAGGAAATATCTCTTATGACTTATATTCAAGCATTTATGAACAACTTTTTAGGCAAAAGCCCAAATTGGTATAAAGTTACCATTGTGGCGTTTTTATTGGTTAATCCAATTATTTTTTGGATCAATCCTTTTCTCGCTGGCTGGTTGCTCGTAGTTGAATTTATTTTTACTTTAGCAATGGCGCTAAAATGTTATCCTTTGCAACCCGGTGGTATGCTAGCTATTGAAGCGATCACCATTGGAATGACAAGCCCTGAACACGTTAAAGCTGAAATTTTAGCGAACTTTGAAGTTATTTTGCTATTAATGTTTATGGTGGCAGGTATTTACTTTATGAAGCAATTATTGCTTTATGTGTTCACCAAATTATTGCTCAAAATTCATTCCAAAATTGTGTTATCTATTTCATTTTGTTTAAGTGCGGCTTTTTTATCTGCCTTTTTAGATGCTTTAACAGTAATTGCCGTTATCATCAGCGTAGGAATGGGCTTCTACGGTGTTTATCATAAAGTAGCTTCAGGTGGCAGTTTTGAAGACTCAACCGACATTAGCAACGATGATAAAATCACCCAAAATATGAAAACCTTAGAAGAATTTCGTGCTTTCTTACGTAGCTTATTAATGCACGCCGCCATCGGCACAGCATTAGGTGGCGTAATGACCTTAGTTGGTGAACCACAAAACTTAATCATCGCCGAACAAGCAGGCTGGGGTTTTAAAGAATTCTTCTTACGTATGCTACCTGTTACGCTACCCGTTTTAGTGGGCGGATTGCTCACTTGTATTATCGTTGAAAAATTCCGCCTATTCGGTTACGGCGCAAAATTACCTCGTGAAGTTTGGTCTGTTTTAGCAAAATTCGACCATAGCCAAGAAATGAAAATGACCACGCAAGATCGAGTAAAATTGCTCGTGCAAGTATTTGTCGGCGTGTGGTTAATTATTGGTTTAGCTTTCCACTTAGCCGCCGTTGGTTTAATCGGCTTAAGCGTAATTATTTTAACGACAGCATATTGCGGCATCACCAACGAACACGAACTTGGTCGAGCATTCCAAGAATCTTTACCTTTCACTGCATTATTAGTGGTGTTCTTCTCCGTTGTTGCCGTTATTATCGATCAACACTTGTTTGCGCCAATCATTGCTTATGTATTAGACGCATCAGAAAGCGTGCAATTAATGCTGTTCTACATCTTCAACGGTGTACTTTCAGCGATCTCAGATAACGTTTTTGTAGCAACGGTTTACATCAATGAAGCGAAAAGTGCGTTGTTAAATAATGCCATTTCTGCACAACAATTTGAATTGCTTGCCGTAGCGATTAACACAGGGACAAACCTGCCGTCAGTCGCAACACCAAATGGTCAAGCTGCATTCTTATTCTTATTAACCTCTTCACTTGCGCCATTAATTCGTTTATCCTACGGAAGAATGGTGTATATGGCATTGCCTTATACGATTGTTTTATCTCTAGTAGGGCTTGCCGCAGTAGAATGCTTCCTACCAGGGGTTACGCAATGGCTAAGTGAAACTGGAATGATCAGCGCACCGCACATTCCATTAACGCCAGCTATTGCGCATTAATAATAAAAGGAAACAGAATGCTTAGGTATATTAAAGTGCAGTCAACAAAAAGAGCAACGTGGTTTTTACTTTTCTTCTCAACAATTTGCTTAGAATTAACCGCACTTTATTTCCAGCACGGAATGGACTTAAAACCTTGTGTAATGTGCATTTATGAACGTGTTGCCCTATTCGGCATTCTGTTTGCCAGCTTAATTGGATTACTCGCCCCACGCTTTCTCATCGTACGCCTAATCGCCTTAGCTTTAGGTTTATGGGGCGCAATTCAAGGCTTACTTCTTTCCATCAAACACGTGGGCTATCAACTCAACCCAAACCCGTGGGATCAATGCCCACTAATGGTGCAATTCCCCTCAACACTTCCGTTGGATAAATGGTTTCCATCAATTTTCCACCCAACAGGATTATGCAGCGAAATCAGTTGGTCATTTCTAGGTTTCACAATGGTACAGTGGCTAGTATTTATTTTCGCTATTTACACCGCAATCCTAAGCCTAATTCTCATCAGCCAATTATTTGGCGGTAAAGTAAAAACTCAACGTCATTTATTTCGTTAACATTAAATAAAAAACTGCGGTGTAAAAACTTAACATTTTTGCACCGCAGTTTTGCATTTAAATCAAATAATTACAGAATATCTAACAATTCCACTTCAAATACTAACACACTGAATGGTGGGATTGATTGACCTGCGCCACGTTCGCCGTAAGCTAGGTTGTGTGGAATGGTTAAGCGCCATTTTGAGCCAACTGGCATTAATTGTAGAGCTTCTGTCCAACCAGCGATAACGCCGCTTACTGGGAATTCTGCAGGTGTGCCGCGAACCACTGAGCTGTCAAATGTTGTGCCGTCGATTAATTTACCTGTGTAATGTACACGAACGGTGCTTTCACGGCTTGGTTTTTCGCCTGTGCCCTCAGTTAAGATTTCGTATTGTAAACCGCTCTCAGTCACTTTCACGCTGTCTTTTTTCGCATTTTCTACTAAGAATGCACGACCTTCTTCTTCAATTTGTTTGAATTGAGCTTGCGCAGCTTCTTGGGCTTCTTGCTGAATTTGTTGTAAGGCTTGGGTTACTTCGTTTAAGTCTAATGCGGGTTTATTTTGATTTAATACATCATAAATGCCTTTTGCCACAGCTTCTGCAGAAACACTCATTCCGCTGTCGGCAAGTTGTTGACCGATTTGTAATCCAATACCGTAACCGCCTTTTTCTGCGGTGCTTTCTAATTTGATTGCGTCGAAAATTGACATAATATTTCCTTTTTTGTTGAGTAAATTATTTTTTGTACGCTAACACTTGACCCACTTGCGTTGGGCTATCTACGCTTAAATGTTCTGCTAATTGAACTCGGTTTGCTTGGAATAAGTTGATGACCGTTGAGCCGAGTTGGAATGCGCCCATTTCTTGCCCTTTGCTTAATTGAATCGCATTTTCACCCTCATAAGTCCACGTTTTTACTTGACTTGAACGTGGTGGGTTGATTACGCCAGCCCAAGCGGTGCTGATGCTTGCAGTAATGGTTGCGCCAACTAAGATTTGGATCATTTTGCCGAATTCTGTATCAAACACACAAATAACACGTTCGTTTCGTGCGAGTAAATTTGGCACGTGCGTGTTTAAGAATGGATTTACTGAAAATAAATCGCCTGGCACATAAATCATTTTGCGCAACGTAGCATCGCACGGCATATGCACTCGGTGATAATCACGAGGCGATAAATAAATTGTTGCGAAGTCGCCATTTTTGAAGTCATTCACTAATTCTTGATCTTCTGCTAATAAATCGCTTAAGTTGAAAAAATGCCCTTTAGCTTGTAGTAATAACGTGTCGTCAATGTGTCCGCATTGGCTAATTCTGCCGTCTGCAGGCAAGCAAAGTGCGGTGGAATTTTCATCAATTTTGCGAGCGCCGTCAGCAAGTGGACGAATGAAAAATTCATTGAAACTTTCATAAGCATTAAATTCAGGTTTTGCCGCTTCTTGCATATTAATGCCATATTTTTTGGCAAATAATTTAATGGCAAAGTGCGTAACTACGCCCCATTTTTGTTTCGCAAACCAGCCTGCTAATTGCGTTAGGTAAAGCTGTGGCATTACATATTGAAAAGCAATTTTAAGGCGATGCCAATAGTTGAATTGATTCATAAATTTCCCTTGTAAAAATGAAAGGCAAGATTATAGCATTAATCTGCGTAATTGTTAAAATAAAGCGAATCGCTCGTTTATCAGGCAAACGATCTTAACTTTTCGCATAAAAAATGATAATTTCCTTTGACTAATTGGCGATCAAAAGGTAATATTCACGCCCTATGCAAAAGGTAAAATTACCCCCAACAACTGATCCCGTAAAAGATGCGCAGCGTAGATTGGATTATGAAGGCTATTATGTCGTCAGCCAGCTCAGCCGTCTGGCAGGCTCAGTGGTCAAGGTGCTCAGCGATGCACAGGTTAGATTATCGTTTTTCATTGATCCCCAAAAATTGGTGGTAATGAAAGGTCAGGCAACTGTTGAAGTTGAATTAGAATGTCAACGTTGCAAAGAGCCTTTTGTACAAACACTTAGCTGTGATTTCTGTTATAGCCCAGTGGCTAATTTGGATCAAGCCGATGAATTACCCGAAATTTACGAGCCGATTGAATTTAATGAATTCGGTGAAATAGATTTACTTGGTATAGTGGAAGATGAATTTATTTTAATGCTTCCTATTGTGCCAAGGCATTCATCTGAACACTGTGAAGTGTCCGTGGCTGAACAGGTTTTTGGCGCATTGCCCGACGAACTGGCAAAAAAACCAAATCCGTTCGCTGTATTAGCTAGTTTAAAGCAAAAGTAACTTTTAGGAGATAAGCCAGTGGCTGTTCAACAAAATAAAAAATCTCGTTCACGTCGTGATATGCGTCGTTCACACGATGCACTAACTACTGCAGCTGTATCAGTAGATAAAGCAAGTGGTGAAACTCATTTACGTCATCACGTTACTGCTGACGGTTTCTACCGTGGTCGTAAAGTGATCAACAAGTAATTGCTTTTATAAGGTAATTATCTTGGATCGTCTAACCCTTGCGTTAGATGTGATGGGCGGGGACGTTGGTCCCCGTATTACTATCCCTGCTGCTTTAAAAGCGTTGGAAAACGATCCAATGCTGTCTTTGCTATTGTTTGGCGACAGCCAGAAAATCAGCCCTTTTCTTGCAAATGCTTCTGCTGACTTAATTGAACGTTTAACGATTTGCCACACTTCTCATATTATTGAAAATAATTATGGCTTGTCTTATGCTTTGCGACGTAGCAAAGGAACATCAATGCGTTTAGCCATTGAAGCAGTGCAAAAAGGAAATGCACAAGGCTGTGTTAGCGCAGGAAATACAGGGGCATTAATGGGGTTGTCAAAAGTCATTTTACAACCGTTAAAAGGCATTCAACGCCCTGCTTTAATTGCTTTATTGCCAACAATGGACGGCAAGCATTCTGTAATGCTCGATTTAGGGGCGAATATTGAGTGCAATGCACAAAATCTTTACCAATTTGCGTTAATGGGCGCAATTTTTGCTGAAACGCAACTCAATTTGGTTTATCCACGCATTGCCTTATTGAATATTGGTGTTGAAGAAATTAAAGGACACCAGTCGATTCGTGATGCAGCAGAAATGTTGGAAAAAGACACCGCACTTAATTATGTAGGTTTTCTAGAAGGTAATTATTTATTAAACGGCAATGCCGATGTGATTGTAAGCGATGGCTTTGCTGGTAATATTGCCCTAAAAACACTTGAAGGTGCGGCGAAAAATGTGATTAATTTATTGAAAGGTAAATCGAAAAATCACATCTTCAAACCGCTATTTAGCTGGTTGGTGCGTCATCTTTTCCGAGAAAGTTATCAGCGTTTAAAAAGTATTAACCCTGATCAATATAACGGGGCATCTTTAATTGGATTAACCGCTGTGGTGGTGAAAAGTCACGGTAGCGCTAATGTTGACGCATTTGCTAATGCAATTAAAGATGCGGCGTTTCAAGCTCGCCAACAGCTTCCACAGAAAATTTTAGCTGGATTAGAACGATATTAAATTAAGAAAAATAACGAGAAATTTATGTATAGTCGAATTTTAGCCACAGGCAGTTATTTGCCTAAACAAGTCAGAACGAATGCTGATTTGGAAAAAATGGTCGATACCTCAGATGAATGGATTGTAACCCGTTCTGGCATTCGGGAACGTCGCATTGCGGCCGCTGATGAAAGCGTGGCAACAATGGGCGCTCAAGCGGCTCAAAATGCCCTAGCCGTTGCCAACATTGATCCAAATGAAATTGATTTAATCATTGTGGGAACAACCACCAATTCACACGCTTACCCAAGTGCAGCTTGCCAAATTCAAGGCTTGCTTGCGATTAATGATGCGATTGCTTTTGACGTTGCAGCTGCTTGCACTGGCTTTGTGTATGCACTTAGCGTTGCTGATCAATTTATTCGTACAGGTAAAGTCAAAAAAGCCCTTGTGATTGGTTCTGACTTAAACTCTCGCAGCTTAGACGAAAGCGATCGCAGCACCGTTATTTTATTTGGCGACGGCGCAGGGGCGGTAATTTTAGAAGCAAGCGAACAAGCAGGTATTCTTTCAACACATTTACACGCCAGCGCAGAAAAAAGCGAAATGTTGTGCCTGCCACAAGCAAATCGTGGTGAAGCGCAATCTGGTTTTATTCAAATGCAAGGCAATGAAACCTTTAAATTGGCAGTGCGTGAATTATCAAACGTAGTGGAAGAAACCTTGGCGGCAAATAATTTGCAAAAATCAGATTTGGATTGGTTAGTGCCACATCAGGCAAATTTACGCATTATTTCTGCTACGGCGAAAAAGCTCGAAATGGATATGTCGCAAGTGGTTGTTACCTTAGACAAATACGCCAATAACAGTGCTGCTACTGTGCCTGTGGCATTAGATGAAGCGGTGCGTGATGGGCGTATTCAACGTGGGCAGTTGTTATTGCTAGAAGCCTTTGGCGGTGGTTGGACTTGGGGTTCAGCCTTAGTGAAGTTTTAATTAATTTGATAGAATATAACAAAAGTGCGGTAAAAAATACCGCACTTTTAATCACATTTTAAAGGACAAAAAGAATGAAAAAATTTGCAATGGTGTTTCCTGGTCAAGGTTCGCAAGCGGTAGGAATGTTAGCTGAATTGGCGACCGAATTTCCTGTTGTGCAAGACACCTTTAAACAAGCCTCTGAAGTTTTAGGCTATGATTTGTGGGCATTAACCCAGCAAGGTCCAGCAGAAGAATTAAACAAAACGTGGCAAACACAGCCTGCATTATTGGCTGCGTCTGTGGCGATTTATCGTGTGTGGCAACAGCAATATCCGAATTTAAAACCTGAAGTAATGGCAGGACACAGCCTAGGCGAATATTCTGCATTAGTGTGTGCTGGCGTAATTGATTTTCAAGATGCTATTCAATTAGTAGAATTGCGTGGCAAATTAATGCAACAAGCTGTTCCAGAGGGAACGGGGGCGATGTATGCTATTATCGGTTTAGATAACGACAGTATTATCAAAGCGTGTAAAGACGCAGAGCAAGGCGAAGTGGTGTCGGCAGTGAATTTCAATTCACCAGGTCAAGTGGTGATCGCAGGGGCGAAAGCTGCTGTTGAGCGTGCCGCTGCAGCGTGTAAAGAAGCAGGGGCAAAACGTGCCTTGCCATTGGCGGTGAGCGTGCCGTCTCATTGTGCATTAATGAAACCAGCGGCTGATCAATTAGCGGTTGCACTTGAAAGTATCGCATTCAAAACCCCTGAAATTGCGGTTATCAACAATGTTGATGTGAAAACAGAAAATGAAAGTAACGAAATTCGCACCGCACTTGTTCGTCAGCTTTACAGCCCAGTTCGCTGGACAGAAAGCGTAGAAAAAATGGCGAAAAGTGGCGTGGAAGTGCTTATTGAAGTTGGTCCAGGCAAAGTGTTGACTGGCTTAACAAGCCGTATCGTGAAAGAGTTAAACGCAAGTGCAGTAAACGACTTAGCTTCACTTGCAAAAATTGAAGAAGTTTTGGCGTAATTCGCTGTAACATTTGCTATTCATAAAAAGGAGAAAATAATGCAAGGCAAAATCGCATTAATAACAGGTGCAACTCGTGGCATTGGACGTGCAATCGCAGAAGAATTAACTGCAAAAGGTGCATTTGTGATCGGTACAGCAACTTCTGAAAAAGGGGCTGAAAGCATTTCGGCTTATTTGGGCGACAAAGGTAAAGGTTTAGTGTTAAATGTCGCAGATCAAAGCTCAATCGACGCAGTTTTAGAACAAATCAAAGCAGATCACGGCGATATTGATATTTTAGTCAACAACGCAGGTATCACCAGAGATAACTTATTGATGCGTATGAAAGACGAAGAATGGTTCGATATTATGCAAACCAATTTAACTTCTGTGTTCCATTTATCTAAAGCAATGTTACGCTCAATGATGAAAAAACGTGCAGGTCGCATTATTACGATTGGTTCTGTGGTTGGTTCAATGGGTAACCCTGGTCAATCAAACTATTGTGCAGCAAAAGCGGGCGTGATTGGCTTTAGCAAAGCATTAGCAAAAGAAGTGGCATCTCGTGGTATCACAGTAAACGTTGTTGCCCCAGGTTTTATCGCAACAGATATGACAGAAGCCTTAACCGAAGAACAAAAAGCTCACACTCTTGCAGCAGTTCCAGCAGGTCGTTTAGGCGAACCAAAAGACATCGCAAAAGCAGTGGCGTTCTTAGCTTCTGATGACGCAGCTTACATTACAGGCACGACATTACACGTCAATGGCGGAATGTATATGGCTTAATGCCCATTGAGAATTTAAAAAGAAACTAAAATCTGTGTCCATAAAAGTTATACTAAACGTTTATGAGCACAGATTATTTTTTATTATATCTAAAATTAATGCCCAGCCATCACACCACCATCAACAGGTAAAATTGTGCCAGTTACAAAAGAGGCTTGATCTGAAAGCAAAAATAACATCGCTTCTGCAACGTCCGCAGGCTGACCATTACGACCGATTGGGTGAAAACTATTAAAAGTCGGCAACGTATCTTGAACCGTTTTTTCGTCCATAAATGTACCGTAAATTGGCGTTTCAATAACAGCAGGGGCAACCGTGTTAATACGAATATTACTTGCCGCCAATTCAATCGCTAAGTTGTGCGTTAAAGCGTGTACGCCTGCATTTGCCGCAGAGTAAGCTGATGATGGTGTTGCCGAAATCGCTTGTAATGCCCACAGTGAACCCGTTTGCACAATCGCACCGCCACCACGTTTTTGCATTGCTTTTGCAGCTGCTTGAGCCATAAAGAATTTGCCTTTAAGAATAATATCTACAAAGCCATCATAATCTTGCTCAGTTAATTCTAAGAATGGTTTAGGATTGAAAATACCAGCATTGTTTACCAACAAATCCACGCCACCAAAGGCTGAAGTTGCCGTATCTACTAACGCTTGTGCCGTTTCTGGGCGAGAAATATCTCCTGAAACAAAACGCACTTTTGTTGCTGTTGGATCAATTTCGTTTGCAGCAGCTTGTAATTTTGCTTCGCCACGTCCGCCAATCACCACGCTTGCCCCTTCAGCGACTAAACGTTTTGCAATTTCTAAACCGATGCCTGAACCGCCACCAGTAATAATCGCTACTTTGTCGTTAAATCTTTTCATAATAAGTTCCTCTTGTTTGGATTAAATTGTTTAGGCTATCGCCTGACTTGATGAGCGTATTATGCGGAAATAAATGTTTGACGACAAAGCAGAAAATCTTGAATTGCATTAAATAAAAACTTTATCGTAAAATAGCATAATTATTTCAATAAAAGACGAACAAATGAAAAAGCATAATCCTGTACAACTTAATGCGTTAAAAGCCTTTGAAGCAGCGGCTCGTCATCAAAGTTTTTCCTTAGCTGCAGAAGAACTTAATGTCAGTTCTGCCGCAGTGGGACAATTAGTCAAGCAGCTAGAAGAATGGCTAGGCGAGCCGTTATTTGTCCGAGTGCCGAGTGGAAAAGTGCGGTTGATTACCACGCCATTGGCTCAATTAGCCTTGCCAGCAATTAGTACTGGCTTTGAAAAAATCAGTGAGGGCTTGGCAGTCTTACAAAAAGGGTTGAACGATAACCAGCTTGTTGTTGCCGTTAGCTCAACCTTTGCGTATAAATGGCTGTTGCCTAAAATTCACCGTTTTCAGATGGCATATCCTGATATTGAATTACGCCTAGATACGAGCCTAAGTTTGCTGGATTATCACAGCAGTAGTATTGATGTCGGTATCCGATATGGCGTGGGAAAATGGCAAGGAATGTCGGCAGAAAAACTGATGTCAGAAGAAATTTTTCCTGTCTGTACCGCAGTCTTTTATCAGCAGCATAAAGATGATTTAAAAACACCAAATAGTCTTGTCTATTTGCCATTGATCCACGATGTTTCGCTAGAAAATAATAAAGATTTTATTAATTGGAAAAAGTGGTGTGAACATTTTAATCTTCCCCCGCAAACTGTACAAAAGGGACTGAAAATTGATAATGCGGCTGCTGTTTTGCAAACAGCTTTAGAACATCACGGTATTGCTCTCGCTCGTGGACAAATGGTGCAAGATGATTTGGCAAATGGGCGTTTAATTCGATTGTTTTCTGAACTGCATTATCCAGCTACGATGGCGTATTACTTTGTCTGCCCTAATGAAACAAAATTAACGCATAAAATTAGAGTGTTTAGAGAGTGGTTAAGGCAAGAAGCTGGTAGTAAAGAAATTAGTTAAATACAGACTGGAATTTGCATACTATCAGAAATTGGTTATAGATCAACGTTTTGGAAGCAAATAAATATTGCCTAGCCAAAGAGTTGACTTAATGGTAAAATTCGCCCACTATGTAACTCAAGTTATATAGCTTTGAACACATAGCAATATTTTATAGTATGTGTTTTTTAGAAAAAGTGCGGTGTTATTTTCTAATGTTTTCGGGTTTGACCTGTGAGAAAACACTTGCAAGTTTTGTAAAAATACATACACTAATAACCCTAACCATTTGGGTAACTACAATAGGAAAACAAAATGAGCATTGAAGAACGCGTAAAAAAAATCATTGTTGAACAATTAGGTGTTAAAGAGGAAGAAGTAAAATCTGAAGCTTCATTCATTGAAGATTTAGGTGCTGATTCTTTAGACACTGTTGAATTAGTAATGGCTTTAGAAGAAGAATTCGATATCGAAATTCCTGACGAAGAAGCTGAGAAAATTACAACTGTTCAATCTGCGATTGACTACGTTCAAAACAATCAATAATTTCTCTTTAGGCGGTTTTAATGACCGCCTAAATTTTTTCTAGCAAACTCGTTTACTGAACGAGTTTTGCTTTTCTATTCAGCATTTTCCGATCTTTTTGACGACTTTTCTCAAATTCAGCCAAAGACTGCCCTTGCTTTAAAATGTGTGGCGTAACAAAAATCACCAATTCTCGTTTTTGATGTTTTTCACTTTCTCGCCGAAAAAGATGTTTCACTACAGGAATATCGCCTAACACAGGTACTTTATCAACCCCTTTGGTTAAATTGTCTTGAAACACGCCGCCAAGCACGATAGTTTCGCCATCTTTCGCAAAAACTTGCGTATTAATTTCTTGCTTATCAATGGTAATTACTTCACTTTCCCCCGAATTTACAATCGCCCCTGGCGAATTTTGGCTCACCACTAAATCCAACAAAATAGCGTTATTTTGCGAAATATGTGGCGTAACTTCTAAGCCCAATACCGCTTCCCGAAACTCAACATTTTGTGATCCACTTTTTTCATTCGTGGAAACATAGGGAATTTCCGTGCCCTGCTTAATGCTGGCGGCTTTTTTATTGGTTGTGAGCAACTTCGGGCTGGCAATAATTTTGACATTATTTTCTCGCTCCAAAGCGGTAAGTTCCAAATCTAATAAGCGTCCGTTGATTTTTGCCACTTGCAATGCTACCGAACCTGCTGGGGAATTGATCGTGCCAAAATTCACATTTAAATTATTCGCAATGTTATTAAACCCATTTGCCGCCAAACTACCAGCCACTTTATGCGCCGAATTATTACCATCAAATAAGCCCCAACGCACGCCCAATTCTTGCAAACTTTCATCGCTCATTGTAACAATGCGAGCCTCAATAGCAATTTGCTCAATCGGTTTGTCTAATTCTGCTACTAATTTACGAATAGCTTTAATCACACTATTTTCATCTTTAATAATCAATAAGTTACTGCGATCATCAAAGCTAATACTTCCGCTCGACGACAACAAAGATCCACTTCCCGTCGTCAAGGACTTCATCACTTCTGATGCTTTTGCAAAATGTAATTTAATGGTGGCGGTGTTTAATTTGGGCAAATCCGCCATCGCAGGGAAATCAATATTTTCGAGCAACTTCGCCATTTCATCAGGAAAAGGCATTGCACTGTGTTCATTTTGTTTCGCCAAATAATAAATGTTATTTTCTTTAATTAAATCAAGACGTTTGATCTTGGCGACGGAATGAAAAAAACGATCAAGCGATGTATTTTCTAATTGCAAAGATAAAGTGCCAGTGAGTTCGTCATCAATAATCAAATTTACATTGTGATCCAAAGCGATTTGTTGCAACGTTGCCACTAATGGGGCTTGCTTTAATCGAATAGAAAAGGTTTCCGATGGATTTTCGGGCGGCTTTTCTGCCAGCGCATTACTCACCCAAAAACTCAACAAAAATAGACCGCACTTTATGCCATAAATCACAAATTTCATATTATCCCCTGTTTATAATTTGACCGAAATCACTTCGCCGTCAGAGCAATCTTTTTTCCACGTTAAAAATTGCCCTTCAGTTTTGCCAATTTGTTTTAATTGGTAGCTTTCCGTTGCGACAAATTCCCCTTGTTTTAAACTATGCACTTCGCCTTGTTCATTTTGTAATAGAATACGTTTTTCTTGTTTGGATAATAAAATTCCGATGATTTTCAGTTGTTTAAATTTTTCATTCGGCATTAGCACCGCCTGCTGTTGATGACATTGATTTGCACTTTTAGCGACAAGGTATTCGCTAGTTTCAACAGGCTTTTTATCTCGTTGTGTGTTATCAAAAGGATCATTTTGTGCATTCGCCTTCGCTGCAAACACACCTAAAAACAGCATCAATACAAAATAAAAAGCAGACGAAAACTGCCAGTAACGAGAAATCATTTTACCTCCTGAACAGGTTGTAATTGCAAGACGATATGGCTTTCAATGGAAAAATCGGGATCTTCAGAGCGCTGAATATGCAAAGAAAGCAAATTTAAGCGAGATTGTTGGTTCAAAAGTGCGGTTAAAAATGTCATTAAATCCATAAAATGCCCCTTACAATGCAAGGTTAATTGCGGTTTTTGATAGAAATCCCACTGGCTTAATTCAAGGGATAAATGGATCGATAAAGCCTGTACCGATTGATTAATCGGCGGTAATTGACTTGCCAATGCAGGCGTGAGTAATTGCTGATCAAGTTGTTGCTTTAAACTTTGCCAAAGTCGTTGTTGGTGCTCAAATTGTTGTTGTGTTTGTTGGCTAATTTGCTGTTCATTATGTAATAAAAAATAATGATTTAAGCTTGCAGAAAGTGGCAGATAAAGCCAAATAAGCCCGAAGAAAATCAGCACTAAACTTTGCTTTAATGCGGATAATTTCAGCCATTTTCCCCAATAATTATCAGGATTATTCATCATCTTCCAGCGCATTCACATTCTCCATTCCATCAAATTGCAACTGAAATTCAAATTGCAGTGAATTATCTTGTTGGGGCAAAAATTGCATTAATTTCAAACGGTTCAACGGGGGATATTGCTTTAAAAAATGGTGAATTTGCTCAAATTCTGCTTGATTATGCGCCAAACCGTGCAGGCTAAATTCAGTGGCAGAAAAATGCAATTCACTCAATTCTCCCTGTGCAACGGGAAGCGTGGTAAGTAAATCAAATAACGTATGCAATAAATCAGTGGAAATTTTCACTGCACTTTTGGGCGTATTTTGCTGTAATCTAGCCTGAGCCTGTTTTACTTTTTGTTCTATTAGTTTTAATTGCTGTAAACTAACTCGTTGTTTTTCTTGCTGTTGTTGATAAGCCAAACGGTAATGTTCCGCTAGTTGGTTCAGGCTTACATTAGCGAATAAGCAAAATAGGAAAAACGCGGCTAAAACCCACAGCGCACGTCGACTACGCTGTTGATGTTGAGCTGTGCGCCAAGGTAATAAGTTAATTGATGTTTTCATCTTGCTGTAGCTCCGTTTGCCAAAGCGCTGCGCCGAGAGCAATAGGGGAAAATGCACAACGTAGCCGCTGATAAGGCTTGTCGAGCATAATCTCATCGGCTGAGCTATAAACAAAAATTTCACTCACATCGTTATAGCGTTGGGCAAATTGCTGATAAAGTGCGGTTAAATTCACCGCAGTTTTATCACTTTGGCTGGCTGTTTCCGTTGGATTATGTTCATTTTCCCCTGAAATTGAAGCCGAGTGCATTTGAGAAACCACTTGCCATTCCTGTGTGCTTTGGCGAAAAGCAATCAGCCATTGTTTTTCTTGATAGATAAATAATGAAGATGGCGTTACGTAACGTTTTGATAAATAACAAAATGCTTTAAATAAACAATGAACTGCGGTGCTTAAAACATCAATTTTTAAGGGCGAAAATTGTTGTAGTAAATTCTGCGCAATAGTTTTTCTCACGGCAAAAATATCTAAGCGAACACCTTGCTTTAAGGGCGTATTGGTGTAGTCATACCAAAGTTCTTCTAGTGTAATCGGCAATTCTTGCTCAAGGGTGTAGCGACATTGTTGTTCATATTCCGACGCACTTAATGATTGCTGTAAAATCAATGTCTTAGCCCAAAGTTGATGGGGCAAAATTGCCGTAATAAATTTGACTTGAAATGATGATGTGGGCAATGTTGCTTGAATTTCAGCAAGGATTTTAGGCATAAGTTGCGCCTGTTCAGTGCAAGGAATACGGCAAAAGTGCGGTGTATTTTTTTCATTATTTTGCACATCATCTTTTGCGGTAAGCCAAACTAACTCAAAATGATTATCCACAAGCCAAACACCGACTTGAATTAGCGGATTTTTTTTGATTAATTTACGCATTTCCACTCCTTTTGCAGATTTTTACTTCCGATTATGGCGCTTAGTCTTTATACTATTGTGCTAAAGTATTTCTAACATCGTTTATTAACGCATTAATCAAGAGTAAATTTTGGAATGAAGATCGCAAAATTAATATTAAGCACATTGCTTACGCTAATTATTGTTGGCTGTGTTGCGGTGGGTTTATTTTATATGCACATTAAGTCGGAATTGCCTAATGTCGAAACTTTAAAAACTGTTGAATTACAACAGCCTATGCAAATTTATACGGCAGATGGCAAGTTGATTGGTGAAGTGGGTGAACAACGTCGAATTCCAGTGAAATTAGCTGATGTGCCACAACAATTAATTGACGCTATTATCGCTACTGAAGACAGTCGTTTTTATGACCACCACGGTATCGATCCTGTCGGGATTGGGCGAGCAATCGTGGTGGCGATTGGTAAAGGTGGCGCATCACAAGGCGCGAGTACGATTACGCAACAATTAGCTCGAAATTTCTTCTTAACGCCAGAAAAAACCTTAATGCGTAAGGCAAAAGAAGCCGCATTGGCGATTGAAATTGAAAATACGCTGAGCAAAGAAGAAATTTTAGAACTGTATTTGAATAAAATTTATTTGGGTTATCGCTCTTATGGCGTGGCTGCGGCGGCGAAAACCTATTTTGGTAAAAATTTAGATGCACTGACTTTATCTGAAATTGCGGTGATCGCAGGTTTACCAAAAGCGCCGTCAACAATGAACCCACTTTATTCTTTAAAACGTGCCGAAGATCGCCGTAATGTGGTTTTAGGGCGAATGTTAGATGTGAAATTTATCAGCAAAGCACAATATGATGAAGCGATTAAAGAACCCATTGTCGCACGTTATCACGGTACGCAATTAGATTTTCGTGCGGATTACGTAACGGAAATGGTGCGCCAAGAAGTGGTAAAACGCTATGGTGAAGATGTGTCTTATAACCGTGGTTATCGTGTTTACACCACGATTTTATCGCACGACCAATATCAAGCACAAAAATCGGTGCGAGATAATATCATCGCTTATGATATGCGACACGGCTATCGTGGTTCGGCTGCTGTGTTGTGGAAAAAAGGTGAAACGGCTTGGGAACAAGATAAAATTATTGATGAATTGCGTAAATTACCAATATCTGAGCCATTTGTTCCTGCCGCCGTATTATCCACCAATAAATCAGGTGCACAATTATTATTAAGCTCAGGCGATCATATTGACTTAACCAATGGTGCAATGCGTTGGGCTGGCAATAAATTACCTAAAGCAGGCGAGCAAATTTGGGTACGCAAACGTGATAATGGCGACTGGATTTTAGGACAAATTCCTGAAGTAAATTCAGCCTTAGTATCATTAAATAGCGATAATGGTGCGATTGAAGCTATTGTGGGTGGTTTTAGCTTTGAGCAAAGTAAATTTAACCGTGCGACCCAATCTTTAGTGCAGGTGGGTTCAACTATTAAGCCATTTATTTATGCAGCCGCATTAGAAAAGGGCTTAACCTTATCTAGCGTATTGCAAGATTCTCCGATTGTCATCAAAAAAGCAGGGCAAAAAGAATGGCGACCAAAAAACTCGCCTGACGTTTATGGCGCACCGCAACGCTTGCGTGTAGGTTTAGGTTTGTCTAAAAATATGATCGCTATTCGTGCTATTCAAATGGCTGGTATTCCGTTTACAGCGAGCTTTTTAGAGCGTTTTGGCTTTAATCGTGAACAATATTTTGCCAGTGAAGCATTGGCATTAGGGGCGGCATCATTCACACCATTAGAAATGGCTCGAGCATACGCTGTATTTGATAATGGGGGCTTTTTAATTGAGCCGTATTTAATCGAGAAAATTCTGGATAATACAGGTAAAGAAATCTTTGTTGCTAACCCGAAAATCGCTTGCATAAACTGCCACGATATTCCTGTTATTTATGGTACAACGAACGAAAAACTTGAAGATGCCTTCCAAGAAAATGCGAAAAGCGTCGAAAATGGCGTATTAGCACAGAATAACGACAGCAATGCTGATGAAGAAAATGCAGATGGCACAGAAAATACCGAACAAGATAACCCTGAATTAGCAGGGAAAGACGGTAAACTAAATGCCGATGACTTAAGTTTTATGACTACAGATAAAAGTCAAAATGCCCAAGTGGAATATGCACCACGAGTCATTAGTGGCGAATTAGCATTCCTTGTGCGAAGTGCATTGAATACCGCCATTTTCGGTGAAAAAGGATTGAGCTGGAAAGGCACAAGTTGGCGTATGGCAAATGAATTAAAACGCAAAGATATTGGCGGCAAAACAGGGACGACGAACAACTCTAAAGTGGCGTGGTACACTGGTTTTGGGGCGAATTTAACGACCACCGTTTATATCGGTTTTGATGACAATAAACGTAATTTAGGCAAAGGCGAAGCAGGTGCGAAAAGCGCAATGCCAGCGTGGATTGCTTATATGAAAAGTAGCTTAAAAGATATTCCAGAACGTCAATTAGAATTGCCACCAAATATTGTTGAAAAACGTATCGACACCTCTTCTGGTTTATTGGCTAATAATGGCGGTTTGGTCGAATATTTTATTAAAGGAACTGAACCCAAACGAGTATTTGTACAAGAAAAAGGCTACTATGTACCACCTGGTTTAGACAAGGTAAAACCTAGCTTTGCTCCCTCAGGCAATCCAAATTCTAGCCATTTACCACCAGTCAGCCCAACACATAGGGAAGAATTGTTCTAATATAACATCAATAATCTAAAGCCCCTAAAAGCCCCTAATTGGGGCTTTTTTCGTGAATGGTAAATGAAATATCATCGCTATTTAAAGTGCGTTTCAAAATCAAAGAAAATTTGGCATAATAAATTTCCTTTACTAAATCTCAATATTTTCAGGAAATTTTATGACAATTCTCGGGCCTTATATTAACGCTGTCGCCATTATTCTAGGCGGTATTCTTGGCACTTATTTAGGCAGAAGAATGCCTGAACCTTTGCGTAACAATCTTACTTTACTGTTTGGCTTATGCTCATTTTCAATGGGTGTTGTGATGTTGGCAAAAGTCATCAATCTACCTGCAATGGTGTTATCGCTACTATTCGGCACAATTATCGGTGAAATTCTTGCTATTGAGCAATTAATTAACCGAGTATCGAGCAAAGCAAAAACACTAATTGAACGCTTATTTCCAAATCAACAATCGGGACAATCACAGGAAGAATTTCTACAAAAATTTGTTGGTGTAATGATTTTATTTAGCTTCAGTGGCACTGGCATTTTCGGCGCAATGAACGAAGGGCTAACAGGCGATCACAGCATTTTAATCGTCAAATCATTCCTAGACTTTTTCACCTCGATCATTTTCGCCGCATCGCTTGGCTTGCCTCTTTTATTGATATGCATACCGCAAACGACCGTACAGCTGACTTTAGCCTTATTAGCAACTATTCTCATACCACTCATCACCCCTGAAATGCGAGCCGATTTCGCAGGCGTCGGTGGTGCAATTATGCTCGCAACAGGCTTACGCATCTGCAACATCAAAGTATTCCACGTCGCCAATATGCTCCCCTCACTATTCATCGCAATGCCGATTTCTGCGCTTTGGGTGAACTTTTTGTGAGAAAGTGAGAGGTTATTTTGTGCTGTTTTTGGCATAAATAGCTGGTAATCGATAAATTATTAATGCAACTAAGATACAGACACAGCCTAGTGCTTTAGCCAAATTTAAATATTCGTTTAGGATTAAAATACTTAAAAATAATGTCCATACTGGTTCTAAAATCATAATAATTGCTGCGTTAGAAACGTGGCAATATTTTTGTCCAATAGTTTGCAATAGCATTCTTGCATTTGTGGTAATTAATAAACTGGCTGTGAACCAAAGCCAAACATCGGTTGAAATGTGGGGTGGGTACTGTTCAAATAATAGTGAATATATTCCACAAAAGATGCCAACAACGCCGACTTGTAAAGTGGTGAGAGATAAAACAGGAATATTGCGAGCAAATTGGTTGTTTAACACAAAGTAAATTGCACTTGATAAGGACGATGACAGAAAGATTAAGCTACCCAATGAAAAATGTAATTCTTCTTTTCCTGACGCGAGCAAGTATAAGCCGAGAGTAGCAATTGGTAACGAAACCCAAAAAATTTTATGTGGTTTATCTTTAAAAAAGAGCCATGAGAGTAAAGGTGCAATGAGCATTGCAAGGCTAACTAAAAATGCTCCCTCACCAAAATGTTCACTATTAATTAAACCAAATAACCATAAGACAAGATAAGCTGTGTAGCACATTCCTACCATGCAGGCTCGTAATATTTGATTTAAGGAAAATCGTCTTAATTGGGAATATGCAAAAGGAAGATAAAGTAGAAAAGCGAGAGAAAATCTTGCACCAATAAAGCCTATCGGTGGAAATTCAGTTAAGGTATATTTTGAGAAAAACCAACCAGATGCAGCGATTATCGTCACAAAGAAAAGGATAATTTCTCCACGGTATTTAGCAATCATTTTTATCTCAGCAAAATATGCTAAAAATTAACCGCACTTTTGCTTTAAAGTGCGGTTAAAAATCAGAGAGTTTATTTCTCGAAATAGACTTTTTTCAACGCTAATTCCAAACCACGGAACTCCGCCAAACCACGCAAGCGTCCGATAGCAGAATAACCTGGATTGGTTTTTTTATGTAAATCATCAAGCATTTGATGACCGTGATCTGGACGCATTGGGATTAAGCGTGTATCTCCATTGGCTTTGCGACGATATTCTTCGGTTAATAAGGCTTTGACGACACCGAACATATCCACATCGCCAGCCAAATGATCGGCTTCGTGGAAACTCAATGGGTTGTCTTCACGCTGGGTCGCACGCAAATGGGCGAAATAAATACGATCCGCAAAACGTTCTGTCATTTCCACCAAATCATTATCAGGATGAACACCATAAGAGCCGGTACACATTGTGAAACCATTTGCAGGTAGCGGTTGCGTATCAACGTACCATTGCATATCTTCAATAGTGGAAACAATACGTGGTAAACCTAAAATTGGGCGTGGCGGATCGTCAGGGTGTACCGCCATTTTTATCCCGACTTCTTGTGCCACAGGGATAATTTCATTAAGGAAATAAGCTAAATGGGTACGGAATTTTTCAGGCGTAATGTCATTATAGCGATCTAGTTGTACTTGAAATTCTTCTAAGGTATAGCCTTCTTCCGCCCCTGGTAAACCTGCAATAATGTTTTTGGTTAGTAAGGCAATCTCTTCTGCCGTCATTTTCTCGAAATAGGCTTTGGCTTGCGTTTGCTCATCAGTAGAATAGGTTACTTCCGCACCTGGGCGTTTGAGAATATGCAATTCAAAAGCGACAAAAGCAATGTGGTCGAAACGCAACGCTTTTGAACCATCAGCGACTTCATAAGCCAAATCCGTTCTTGTCCAATCCAACACCGGCATGAAATTGTAGCAAACTGTATCAATGCCACAAGCAGCCAAATTACGCAGCGTTTGTTTGTAGTTATCAATCCATTGTTGATAATTGCCAGTTTGGGTTTTGATTTCTTCGTGTACCGGCACACTTTCCACCACCGACCACACTAAACCTGCTTGTTCGATAATAGCTTTACGCTTTTCAATTTCTTCGACTGTCCATACTTGACCATTCGGAATGTGATGCAATGCACTCACAATCCCGGTTGCACCTGCTTGACGTACATCTGAAAGAGAAACAGGATCATTGGGTCCATACCAACGCCACGTTTGTTCCATAATAAACTCCTTAATTTATAGTAGGCTTTAGATACCTACTACAACAGGATTTGTTTGAAATAGGTACCCGTCAAATAATGGGTCTTCAACATCAGACAATTCAAAAAGTTTCACTTTGACATTTTCTAAGTGCTGCCACATGGCTTTTCTTGCTAATATAGGATTTTTCTTTTGTATTGCATTTAAAATAATCTCGTGGTCCTTCACCCATAGATGATGTAAATCATCTTGCAAAATGCGAGCGTGTAGCTGCGTCCACATTGCATTATTAAATCGATATTGCCAAAGTTGTTCTTGTAATTGAATTAATACATCATTACCAGTGATTTCCGCTAAGGCTAAATGAAATTCTTTATCCGCGGTATAATCATCTAGATTGTGTAAAAGGATTTCTTTTTCTTTATCTAAAATTGTTTTTAGCTTAATAATATCTTGCTTGCTAGCCTGCTGAGCGGCAAATTCTGCAATGCTACTTTCTAAGAGTTGGCGAGCTTGCAATAACTCAAAAGGGCCAACATCTCGATAAGTTACGCTTTGTGTAGACTCCACTATTTTAGGTGTTTTAACGACATAGACCCCAGAGCCTTTTTTCACTTTTACTAAATTTTCAACTTCAAGCATTACCATTGCTTCTCTTACAATGGTTCGACTAACTCTTAATCGTTCTGATAATTCTCTTTCTGTTGGGAGTTTATCTCCAATACAATATTTACCGAGAGCTATATCCTGTTTTATCTGTTCTGCAATTTGATAGTAGGCTCTATAGTTTGTATTATCCATTAAATTCTCCAAATTGGAATACCAAAATTTCATTTATGTGATCGTGATCACAAATATAGAAAAATTGGCATGCCAAACATTGCTTTTCATTCTATTATTGACTATAACAATAGCATTAGATATGCAGCATGTCGATAAAATTAACTAAAAATAGGAGCTAAATCATGAAAGATATAGTGAAATCTATACGTTTAATTAAACCTAATCATGTTGAAATTGAGCAGATCAATTCTCCGACTAAAAAAGACACCGATGTACTTATTAAGGTTGAGGCCATGGGGATTTGTGGATCTGATATCGGAGCATATAGAGGTACAAATCCACTTGTCACTTACCCTCGCATTCTGGGGCATGAAATTGTCGGTACAGTTATAGAATCCGGAATTGGCATGCCTAATAATATCAAGGTTGGTGATCGAGTTATTTTAGATCCTTATGTATATTGCGGGAATTGTTATCCTTGCTCTATTGGACGAACTAATTGTTGTGAACACTTAAACGTACTCGGGGTGCATATTGATGGGGCTATGCAGGAAATTGTTCGACATCCAGCGAAATTACTTGTAAAAGCACCAAGTATGCCTGTAGCTGAACTCGCGTTAGCTGAACCACTAACAATTTCATTACACGCAATTCATAGAACAAAAGTAAAAGCTGGTGAGCATGTTGTTATTATTGGTGCTGGAACTATTGGCTTAATGGCTGCATTGGTCGCTAAAATTTATGGTGCCATACCAATTTTAGTAGATATTTTAGATAAACGTTTGGAATATGCTAAGTCTATAGGTATTTCTCATTGTATTAATCCAAGTAAAGAGAATGATTTGGATATTATTCGTAGTATCACAAATGGAAAAATGGCTGAAGCCGTTATTGAAGCATCGGGAGCGAATATTTCAATTCAAAATACATTGAAATATGCTTCTTTCGCAGGGCGAATTGGTCTAACTGGTTGGCCTAAAACAGAAACATCTCTGCCAACAAATATTATCACTTTTAAAGAGTTAGATATTGTCGGCGCTAGAACAAGTAAGGGGGAATTTGAAGAAGCACTTACATTATTATCCACTGGAAAAATTAATCCGAATGATATTATCAGTAAAATCATCAAATTTGATGAACTACCTGATTATATTAAAGAACTTTCTGATAACCCAGAAAATTACCTAAAAATTATTGCTGTATTCTAGATTTAGAAGGAAATCATTATGAAACTTAAAAATCTCACTAAAGCACTCTTAATTTCTAGTTTATTGTTTGGTGGTTCAGCTTTCGCTAAAACCATTATTAAATTAGGTCATTACAACTCAGATACTCATTCATCAAATATAGCATTGATGGAATATTTCAAAAAAACAGTTGAAGAAAAAACTGATAACCGCTATGAGATCCGTATTTATCCTAATAATCAGCTTGGTGGCGAAGATCAAATTGTTAATGGATTACGCAATGGCACTATTGAAATGGGAATCACTGGATTGCTATTACAAAATGTAGATCCTATTTTTGGTGTATGGGAATGGCCGTATTTATTTAAGGATAATAATGAAGCAAGAAAAGTCTTTTCTTCTCCTGTAGCTAAAGAAGTTGGCGATCAAATGGAGAAATATGGTATCAAATTACTTGCATATGGTATGAATGGATTCCGAGTTATTTCTTCAAATAAAAAAATTGAACAGTTTTCCGATTTTAAAGGGTTAAGACTACGAGTGCCACTCAATTCCTTATTTGTAGATTGGGCAAAAGCAATGGACATTAATGCTCAAAGCATGCCTTTAAGTGAGGTATTTACAGCACTTGAACAAAAAGTAATTGATGGACAAGAAAATCCGTATGCTTTAATTAAAGAATCAGGTTTATATGAAGTTCAAAAATACATTATTCAAAGTAATCATATTTTTTCACCGGGCTTATTGCAGATTAGCTTAAAAACGTGGAATAAAATGTCTGATGAAGATAAAAAAGTATTTGAAGAAGCCGCTAAAGTTTATCAAGAGAAACAATGGGATCTTGCAATTAAAGCTGAACAAGATGTAAAAAAATATTTAGCTGATAATGGGAAAGAAATCATTATTCCTGATGAAAAATTTCAAAAAGATATGCTACAAGCTTCACAGAAACTTTATAGTAATTTCTATAAAAAATATGATTGGGGAGAAAGTTTAATTAAAAAAATTAATGATGCAAAATAACTAACTCTAGGTGCATTATGTATTTTGTAATGCACCTATCCTACCATAGAAGGAATTTCTTATGAAAATTCAAGCGGCTCTAGACAAAACTTTAAAAGCCTTATCCATAATGGCATTAATATCAATGATTGTTCTTGTCTTTTTTAATGCTCTTCTTCGCTATTTCTTTGACTCTGGTATTGCATGGTCAGAGGAATTTGCACGCATCTGTTTTGTGTATATGATTTTTTTAGGCATCATTTTAGTTGCTAAAGAAAGAGGGCATCTCACAGTTGATATCGTTATTGCATCACTTCCAGCACAGTATCAAATGTTTTTCTTATTTTTTGCTGATTTGCTCGTATTAATAGCCGTGTCATTTATCACTTATGGTGCGTATCAACTAATGCTTTTAACTTACACTCAGCAAATGCCTGCAACAGGAATATCTTCCGCCTTTCTCTATGGTGCAGCGATTATTTCATCAATTTCTTATTTTCTCATTGTATTCACTAACTTATGGAAACATATAACCCTTGCATTAAAAGGGGGTAAATAAAATGTTGTGGTTATTTCTTGGAAGTTTGTTTTTATTCTTATTTTTAGGTGTACCAGTCGCATTATCAATGTTGCTCAGTGCTAGTTTTATGCTATTTCAAATGGATATGTTTGATACTCAGCTTATTACAGAAAATTTTGTAATGGGAACAAATAATTTTCCGTTAATGGCAATACCTTTCTTTATGCTTACTGGCGAAATAATGAAGCATGGGGGTATATCAGAACGGATTATTAATTTTGCAATGAGTATGGTGGGACATATTAAAGGTGGATTAGGCTACGTTGTTATTATTTCAGGCTTAATATTTGCGGGATTATCTGGCTCTGCCGTTGCTGATACTGCTGCTTTAGGGGCAATTCTAATTCCAATGATGGCAGCAAAAAACTATGATGTTGCTCGATCTACAGGGTTAACTTGTGCTGCTGGTATTATTTCAGTTGTCATTCCCCCTAGTATACCAATGATCATTTACGGAATAACGGCAGGTGCCTCAATTACTAAATTATTTATGGGGGGTACAGTTCCTGGTTTATTAATGGTTGCTGGCTTGTGGTTAATGTGGAAATTTCTATATAGAAACCATGAAGATAACCTTGAACCTAAACAAACGAAGCAGCAGCGCTGGTCAGCATTTAGAAAAGCATTTTGGCCTTTATTATTACCAGTTATTATCATTGTTGGTTTGCGCGGTGGTATTTTTACTCCGACAGAAGCAGGTGTGGTTGCGGCTATTTATGCAGCCATAGTCAGTGTCATGTACAAAACTCTTACTTGGGATAAAGTACAAGAAATCTTTATTAACACGATTAAAACTACTTCAATGGTAATGTTTGTGGCAGCAGCTGCAATGATTTCCGCTTTTGCAATCACTGTAGCACAAATTCCAATGGAATTAGTTGAATTTATTAAAGGTATTACGAATAGCCCAACAGTATTAATGTTAGTGCTAATGATATTCTTATTATTAGTTGGTTGTGTAATGGACTTAATTCCAGCCGTTTTAATTTTTGTTCCTGTACTTTTACCTGTTTTACGAGCCTATAACATAGATACAGCATATTTTGGGATTATGATGGTTATTAATCTCTCCATTGGTTTAATTACGCCGCCAGTTGGCACCGTATTATATGTTGGTTCTGGAATTTCTAAATTAGGCATAGGCAAAATATCTAAAGGAATAATGCCATTCTTATTCGTGTATTTCATTATATTATTCTTAATGGTATTTTTCCCCGATATTGTGATTAAACCAATGAATTGGTTATCTTAATAAATTAGGAGTTACAAAATGACAATCGCAAAAAATCATAACTTTAAAGATAAAGTCGTCGTTATCACTGGCGCAGGCGGTGTACTTTGTGCCTATTTTGCAAAAGAAATTGCCAAAACGGGGGCGAAAGTTGCGTTACTGGATATTAACTTAGAAGCCGCCCAAAAATACGCTGATGAAATCACCCAAGCAGGTTATATAGGCAAAGCCTATCAGACCAATGTATTAGATATAGACAGCATTAAAGCGACTCGTGATGCCATCGCAACCGATTTTGGCACCTGCGATATTTTAATTAACGGTGCTGGCGGAAACAACCCGAAAGCAACGACAGACAATGAGTTCCATACTTTTGATTTACCTACGGACACCAAGTCATTCTTTGAATTAGATAAATCAGGCATCGAGTTTGTCTTTAATCTCAATTATTTAGGCACTTTGTTACCAACTCAAGTTTTTGCTAAAGATATGATCGGCAAGAAAGGGGCGAATATCATCAACATTTCCAGTATGAATGCTTATACGCCATTGACTAAAATTCCAGCCTATTCAGGTGCAAAAGCAGCAATCAGTAATTTTACCCAGTGGCTTGCTGTGTATTTTTCCAAAGTCGGCATCCGTTGCAATGCAATTGCACCAGGTTTTTTAGTGAGCAATCAAAACCGTGGTTTGTTATTCGATGCCGATGGCAACCCAACGCCACGTGCACACAAAATTTTAACCAACACCCCAATGGGACGATTTGGCGAAGCTAATGAGTTAATGGGCGGTATTTTATTCTTAATGGACGAAGAATACGCCAGTTTTATCAACGGTGTAGTATTACCGATTGATGGCGGTTTCTCTGCTTATGGTGGGGTTTAAGGCTATGAAAAAAATCGCCCTGCTCGGTGAGTGTATGATCGAGTTAAATGGTGAGCTATTTGGTGCAATGCGTCAGACTTATGGCGGAGATACGCTCAACACGGCAACCTATTTGGCTCGAGTGAGTTTGCCTGAAAATATTGGCGTACATTACGTTTCGGCACTCGGTACGGATAAATTAAGCGGCGGAATGCTCACGCGTTGGCAAGCCGATGGCATTCAGACAAATTGGGTTTTGCGTGATGAACGTCGTTCTGCTGGGCTGTATCTAATCCAGTTGGATAAGCAAGGGGAACGAACGTTTTTGTATTGGCGTAATCAATCTGCTGCTCGCTATTTATTGCAACACCCTGATTATGCAACGGTTTTGGCGAAATTAAAATCGGTTGATATGCTTTATTTAAGCGGAATTAGTTTAGCAATTTTGCCAGAAAATGACCGCACTTTGTTGCTCAAACAATTAGCCGAATTAAAAAAATCTGGCGTAGAAATCGCCTTTGATAGTAATTTCCGTCCGAAACTGTGGGAAAGCCTCGCACAAGCACAAGATTGTTATAAGGCATTATTGCCTTTGGTTGATGTAGCGCTAGTTACTTTCGACGATGAACAAATGCTATGGAATGATGCTGACGAGCAAGCCACAATCGCTCGTTTAAGCCAATTTGGTATTGGCAAAATTATTGTAAAACAAGGTAAGTGCGGTGCAATTTTCTGTGAAAATGGAGAGCAAACTTTTGTGCCGACAACCGCGGTTAAAAATGTCGTTGATACCACATCTGCTGGTGATTCGTTTAATGCTGGTTTTTTACAAGGCTATTTGCAAGGCAAACTGCTTCAAACTTGCTGTCAACAAGGCAATGAACTAGCGGGCATCATTATTCAACACAAAGGGGCGATTATTGAAAAATCTGCCACCGAACATTTACGCAAACAATTTAATTAAGGAAATATTATGGCTTATACCACCGAACAAATCGTTGAAAAACTCGCTAAATTTAAAGTTGTGCCTGTGATTGCCGTGGATGAAGCTGAAGACATTTTGCCTTTAGTAAAAACCTTAGCCGAAAATGGTTTACCTGTGGCAGAAATCACTTTCCGCTCAGCGGCTGCCGAAGAAGCCATTCGCTTAGTTCGCCAACATTATCCTGATGTGCTGATTGCAGCAGGGACAGTTTTAACAAAAGAACAAGTGCTTGCTGCCAAAAATGCTGGGGCTGATTGTATTGTTACACCGGGATTTAATCCAAATATCGTTAAATATTGCCAAGAATTAAACCTGCCGATTACGCCAGGTGTAAACAACCCAATGTCCATCGAAGCGGCTTTAGCACTTGGTATAACCGCGGTAAAGTTCTTCCCAGCGGAAGCCAGTGGCGGTGTAAAAATGATTAAAGCCCTGCTTGGACCTTATGGCAATTTGCAAATTATGCCCACAGGTGGTATTTCCCCAAGTAATATTAACGATTATCTTGCCATTCCAAACATCATCGCCTGTGGCGGCTCGTGGTTTGTAGAGAAATCGTTAATTAAAGCCAAAAATTGGGACGAAATTGGGCGATTGGTGCGGGAAGTTGTAGATTTAGTTCAATAAATTAAAAAACTGCGGTGTAGAAATGTTGAGTTTTTGCACCGCAGCTTATTAATTAAGATTGTTATTTGCATTTAAACCGATACACAACCTGATTCGCCGAACCACGCCAGGCTAAACTTGGGTCGGCTTGTTCTTGAATAAACTTGCCGTCGATTAACACGTCAATATAAGGCAACATCTGCTGTTGTAGCTCGTTTAGCTCGTCTAATTTATACCCTGTCCATACCCAAAGATCTTTGTCAGGGTATTCTTGTTTTACTCGTTTTACGAAAGGTAGCAAGCATTCAACATTGCGTGGGTGTAAGGGGTCGCCACCTGATAGCGTTAAGCCTTGGCGTTTTATGCGCGTATCTTTTAAATCCTGAATGATTTGTTCTTCCATTGCCTTGTCGAATGGTACACCTGCATCAAATGACCAGCTTTTTTGATTGTAGCAGCCTTTGCAATGATGTTCGCAGCCGCTGACAAATAAGGTGCAACGTGTCCCTTCGCCGTTGACAATATCGACTGGATAATATTGTAAGTAATTCATAAATAATTGATTTATTGAAAAGTGCGGTGAAAAAATAATGAATTTTTACACCGCACTTTTATGAGTGTAAGGAGTATAAGAATTATAAGTGTTTAACTCGACGTTTCACTTCTTCTTGCTTGCCAGGGTTGAATGGGCGAGCATCTGGGCTGCCTAAATAACCGCAAACACGACGCGTTACAGATACTTTATCGCTGTCGTGATTACCACATTTCGGGCAAGTGAAGCCTTTGCTGGTGCATTCAAATTCACCAGTGAAACCACATTCGTAGCACTCGTCAATCGGCGTGTTTGTGCCATAATATGGCACCCGATCGTAGCTATAATCCCATACATCTTCGAGCGCCTTGAGATTATGTTGAATGTTCGGGTATTCACCGTAACAAATAAAACCACCGCTCGCCAATGGCGGATAGGGCATTTCGAAGTCAAGTTTATCGTAAGGATTGACCTTTTTCTCAACATCTAAGTGGTAACTGTTGGTGTAGTAGCCTTTATCGGTAACGCCATCGATGATGCCAAATTGTTTGGTGTCAAGGCGACAGAAACGGTCGCATAAATTTTCGCTTGGGGTGGAATACAAGCTGAATGCGTAGCCTGTTTCTTGTGCCCAATCTTTAACCGCTTGGCTTAAGTGCGCTACCATTTTTACGCCTTTTTCGCGCAAAAATTCACTGTCAAAAATATGCCCTTGCTGATAAAGTGCGTTTACTGCTTCGTGGATACCAATATAACCGAGAGAAATCGACGCACGCCCGTTTTTGAAAATGCCCGCAACATTGTCGTCCGCTTTTAATCGCACACCACACGCCCCTTCCATATATAAAATCGGGGCAACTCGTGCTTTGGTATTTTCCAAACGTACAATTCGGGTAAGCAATGCTTTTTTCGCGATCGCAAGACGTTCATCAAGCAATGCATAGAAACGTTGTTCATCGCCTTGCGCTTCCAAAGCAATACGCGGTAAATTTAAGCTCACTACGCCAAGATTATTGCGTCCATCGTGAATTTCCTGCCCTTGCACTTCATATTTCCCTAAGAAACTGCGACAGCCCATTGGTGCTTTGAAAGATCCAGTCACTTGAACTACTTGATCGTAATTCAAAATATCAGGATACATTCGTTTTGATGCGCATTCGAGTGCAAGTTTCTTGATGTCATAATTCGGATCAAGTGCGGTGCGATTTATGCCGTTTTTGATTGCAAATACCAGCTTTGGAAAAACAGGCGTTTTATGATTTTTGCCTAAACCACGAATACGATTTTGTAAAATTGATTTTTGAATTAAACGCTCTTGCCAACTTGTACCTAAACCAAATCCAAAGGTAACAAACGGCGTTTGCCCGTTGGCGGTGTGCAAGGTGTTGACTTCATACTCCAAAGATTGAAAAGCATCAAAACATTCTTTTTCAATCAGGCTGTCAGCATAGTCTTTCGGGTTCGGAATATTCCATTGTTGTGCTGTTTTGAGCAATTTTTCATAGCTAATTTGCACATAAGGCGCAAGCACTTCATCAATACAGTTAATCGTCGTGCCACCATAAATATGGCTGGCGACTTGTGCGATAATTTGCGCAGTTACTGCAGTTGCTGTGCCAATCGATTTTGGTGGCTCAATTTCCGCATTCCCCATCTTAAAACCTTGGGTCAACATTCCTTTAAGATCGACCAACATACAGTTAAACATTGGGAAAAATGGGGCATAATCCAAATCGTGATAATGAATTTCACCCTTTTCGTGTGCCTCAACAACATCACGTGGCAATAAATATTGTTTAGCATAATGCTTGGCGACGATGCCCGCCAACAAGTCACGCTGCGTCGGGATTACTTTCGCATCTTTATTGGCATTTTCATTCAGCACCGCCATATTGGTTTGCTCAATCAAACCTTCAATTTCTTGATTTAATCGACTACGCTTTTCCCGCGCCATATCACGATCGTGTCGATATTCAATATACGCCCGAGCCACTTGAGGATAGTTACTTGCCATTAATTTATTTTCAACAATTTGCTGAATATCATTAATATCTATTTCATTTTGATAAGAATGAAAAATATCCTCACAAACTTGCTGCGCTACTTGATGACAAAAGATATGGTCTTCTATTCCGACTGCTTTTGCTGCTTTTTTAATCGCATTAATAATGCGCTGAATTTCAAAACTAGAACGAGATCCATCTCGTTTTGCCACATAAAAGGAAATCATAAAACCCCTATATATAGTGTTATAAAAATTAAAAGACACTATATATAGGTAAAAAGCAAAATACAAGGATAAAATCTATGGGTATTATTGATCAGGATCAAGGTAGAAAACTAACTGATTAATTTCGTTGAAATAATTTTTTTGAAAAAAATTTAAGAAAATTTTACCGCAGTTTTTGTTAAGGAAGTGAGGGAATATAAAGATATTGATGATCCTCACCTTTTGCAAGCCACGTCACATTTACGACACACGAGCCAATAGATTTAACAAATGAGAAATTTAAAATTGCTGCAAATAGTTGAAAATAAAGGAGTAAAATGGCAGGGGCGGAGAGGCTCGAACTCCCAGCATTCGGTTTTGGAGACCGACGCTCTACCAATTGAACTACGCCCCTGTAGAGATTTGAATGAATTGGCGGAATGGACGGGACTCGAACCCGCGACCCCCTGCGTGACAGGCAGGTATTCTAACCAGCTGAACTACCACTCCGCTAAATGTGGTAATTGGCAGTGACCTACTCTCACATTGGGAAACCCAACACTACCATCGGCGTAACAGCATTTCACTTCTGAGTTCGGTATGGGATCAGGTGGAGCTACTGCACTATGGCTGCCAAAAAATTTTATTTTATAAATTCACTTTAGAAATAAACTTATAAAATAATGAACCTGGCGGTGACCTACTCTCACATTGGGATACCCAACACTACCATCGGCATTACGGCGTTTCACTTCTGAGTTCGGTATGGAGTCAGGTGGGGCCACCGCATTATCGCCGCCAAGATTATTCGGTGATGACTTTTGCGTTATCTGCGTTATTCACGTTCTTTAAATTCGAAACAAGCTGCTTGGGTTTATGTTACCCATTCTGAAGTTTTTGTCTGTTTGTTAGGGCGTATGCAATACGCCCCTACATTATTTTGTCTGTTTTTTAGTTTAACTTCGCTCTGCGTTTTCTTTACTAAAAACACTTGAGCGTTGTATAGTTAAGCCGCTCGGGCAATTAGTATCCGTTAGCTCAATGGCTCACACCACTTACACACCAGACCTATCTACGTCTTAGTCTCAAACAACCCTTACACACTTATAGTGTGGGAGAACTCATCTCAAGGCAAGTTTCGTGCTTAGATGCTTTCAGCACTTATCTCTTCCGCATGTAGCTACCCAGCAATGCTTCTGGCGAAACAACTGGAACACCAGGGATGCGTCCACTCCGGTCCTCTCGTACTAGGAGCAGCCCCTTTCAATTCTCCAACGCCCACGGCAGATAGGGACCGAACTGTCTCACGACGTTCTAAACCCAGCTCGCGTACCACTTTAAATGGCGAACAGCCATACCCTTGGGACCTACTTCAGCCCCAGGATGTGATGAGCCGACATCGAGGTGCCAAACACCGCCGTCGATATGAACTCTTGGGCGGTATCAGCCTGTTATCCCCGGAGTACCTTTTATCCGTTGAGCGATGGCCCTTCCATTCAGAACCACCGGATCACTATGACCTACTTTCGTACCTGCTCGACTTGTCTGTCTCGCAGTTAAGCTTGCTTATACCATTGCACTAACCTCACGATGTCCGACCGTGATTAGCAAACCTTCGTGCTCCTCCGTTACTCTTTGGGAGGAGACCGCCCCAGTCAAACTACCCACCAGACACTGTCCGAGACCACGTTTCGTAATCTTCGTTAGAACATCAAACGTTAAAGGGTGGTATTTCAAGGACGCCTCCAACAACACTGGCGTGTCATCTTCAAAGGCTCCCACCTATCCTACACATCAAAATTCAATGTTCAGTGTCAAGCTATAGTAAAGGTTCACGGGGTCTTTCCGTCTAGCCGCGGGTACACCGCATCTTCACGGCGATTTCAATTTCACTGAGTCTCGGGTGGAGACAGCCTGGCCATCATTATGCCATTCGTGCAGGTCGGAACTTACCCGACAAGGAATTTCGCTACCTTAGGACCGTTATAGTTACGGCCGCCGTTTACTGGGGCTTCGATCAGGAGCTTCTCTTACGATAACACCATCAATTAACCTTCCAGCACCGGGCAGGCATCACACCCTATACGTCCACTTTCGTGTTTGCAGAGTGCTGTGTTTTTAATAAACAGTTGCAGCCAGCTGGTATCTTCGACCGGTTCAACCTTCAGGGGTAAACCCTTACAATCTACGCCGGTGCACCTTCTCCCGAAGTTACGGTGCTATTTTGCCTAGTTCCTTCACCCGAGTTCTCTCAAGCGCCTGAGTATTCTCTACCTGACCACCTGTGTCGGTTTTCAGTACGGTTTAGTAAAGCCTTTCGCTTAGTGGCTTTTCCTGGAAGCGTGGTATCAGTTACTTCAGTGCCGTAGCACCTCGTCATCACTTCTCGGCGTTAATGGAAGTCCGGATTTGCCTAAACTTCCCGCCTACCGGCTTAAACAGACATCCAACAGTCTGCTAACCTAACCTTCTCCGTCCCCACATCGCAGCTTTACCAAGTACGGGAATATTAACCCGTTTCCCATCGACTACGCTTTTCAGCCTCGCCTTAGGGGCCGACTCACCCTGCCCCGATTAACGTTGGACAGGAACCCTTGGTCTTCCGGCGAACGAGTTTTTCACTCGTTTTATCGTTACTTATGTCAGCATTCGCACTTCTGATACGTCCAGCAAGCCTCTCGACTCACCTTCATCCGCTTACAGAACGCTCCCCTACCCAACAGGCGTATCACTAATATTCCTCGATTTGTAACCGCGGTTGCGTGTTACTCGACGTTTTTGTCGCTTTACCCACTTGCTTCGCAAGTAGTTAATCGTGGCGTATTAGTGATACGCCTGATGCCGCAGCTTCGGTGACTAGTTTTAGCCCCGTTACATCTTCCGCGCAGGCCGACTCGACTAGTGAGCTATTACGCTTTCTTTAAATGGTGGCTGCTTCTAAGCCAACATCCTAGCTGTCTAAGCCTTCCCACTTCGTTTCCCACTTAACTAGTACTTTGGGACCTTAGCTGGCGGTCTGGGTTGTTTCCCTCTTCACGATGGACGTTAGCACCCACCGTGTGTCTCCTGAGTATCACTCTTCGGTATTCGCAGTTTGCATCGGGTTGGTAATCCGGGATGGACCCCTAGCCGAAACAGTGCTCTACCCCCGAAGGTGTCCGCTCAAGGCTCTACCTAAATAGATTTCGGGGAGAACCAGCTATCTCCCGGTTTGATTGGCCTTTCACCCCCAGCCACAAGTCATCCGCTAATTTTTCAACATTAGTCGGTTCGGTCCTCCAATTAGTGTTACCCAATCTTCAACCTGCCCATGGCTAGATCACCGGGTTTCGGGTCTATACCTTGCAACTCAAACGCCCAGTTAAGACTCGGTTTCCCTTCGGCTCCCCCATGAGGTTAACCTCGCTACAAAATATAAGTCGCTGACCCATTATACAAAAGGTACGCAGTCACCCTTGCGGGCTCCCACTGCTTGTACGCACAGGGTTTCAGGTTCTATTTCACTCCCCTCACCGGGGTTCTTTTCGCCTTTCCTTCACAGTACTGGTTCACTATCGGTCAATCAGGAGTATTTAGCCTTGGAGGATGGTCCCCCCATCTTCAAACAGGATTTCTCGTGTCCCGCCCTACTTATTGTTAGCTTAGTACCACCATTATGTTTTCGGATACAGGACTATCACCTGCTATGGTTGAGCTTCCCAGCTCATTCTCCTAACTAAATGGTTATCACTAACGGCTCCTCCGCTTTCGCTCGCCGCTACTCACAGAATCTCGGTTGATTTCTTTTCCTCGGGGTACTTAGATGTTTCAGTTCTCCCGGTTTGCCTTGTTAAGCTATGTATTCACTTAACAATAGTGGGTTCTTCACCCACTGGGTTTCCCCATTCGGATATCTTGGGTTAAACGCTTCTTATCAACTCACCCAAGCTTTTCGCAGATTAGCACGTCCTTCTTCGCCTCTGATTGCCAAGGCATCCACCCTGTGCGCTTAGTCACTTAACTATACAACCTCAAATGTTTTCACTATTTAATTATTCAATTAGACAATCTCACACTCAAAGCGAATTAAATTAAACTAAACACTTAGCTGCTTTTGTTCAGCTAAGATTTTTTTCGACAAATGGTTAGTTTGCCTTTCTTACTCAGACTTTTTCGTATTCTTACTAAAGTTGCTTTCGCTTCTCGTTCTGAACTTGAAAGTCTCTTCAGTTTTTCAGCTTGTTTCCAATTTTTTAAAGAACAGTCGATAACATTTTCATATCATCATTAGTGAATATTCTGTGTTTTTGATGTTATCTTCAGATTTAATCGTTAATTTCATCTGCTGATGTCATTCAAAATACTCACTAATTATGATTGGTGGAGATAAGCGGGATCGAACCGCTGACCTCCTGCGTGCAAGGCAGGCGCTCTCCCAGCTGAGCTATATCCCCATCATAATGCCTTTTGATTTTCACTCATTCGCATCTGATTTTCTCATTTGCTTCACTTGAGTGGTGGGTCTGAGTGGACTTGAACCACCGACCTCACCCTTATCAGGGGTGCGCTCTAACCACCTGAGCTACAGACCCAAAAGGATTTCGGTTTATCTTGTTCTTAACTTGTCTATAATTATCAGTCAATCTGTGTGAGCGCTTGTCGTCGCCTAATTTTTGGTAAGGAGGTGATCCAACCGCAGGTTCCCCTACGGTTACCTTGTTACGACTTCACCCCAGTCATGAATCATACCGTGGTAAACGCCCCCCTTGCAGTTAAGCTATCTACTTCTGGTACAACCCACTCCCATGGTGTGACGGGCGGTGTGTACAAGGCCCGGGAACGTATTCACCGCAACATTCTGATTTGCGATTACTAGCGATTCCGACTTCATGGAGTCGAGTTGCAGACTCCAATCCGGACTACGATGCACTTTCTGAGATTCGCTCCAGGTCGCCCTTTCGCCGCCCTCTGTATGCACCATTGTAGCACGTGTGTAGCCCTACTCGTAAGGGCCATGATGACTTGACGTCATCCCCACCTTCCTCCAGTTTATCACTGGCAGTCTCCTTTGAGTTCCCGACCAAATCGCTGGCAACAAAGGATAAGGGTTGCGCTCGTTGCGGGACTTAACCCAACATTTCACAACACGAGCTGACGACAGCCATGCAGCACCTGTCTCAGAGTTCCCGAAGGCACAGAGATGTCTCCATCTCCTTCTCTGGATGTCAAGAGTAGGTAAGGTTCTTCGCGTTGCATCGAATTAAACCACATGCTCCACCGCTTGTGCGGGCCCCCGTCAATTCATTTGAGTTTTAACCTTGCGGCCGTACTCCCCAGGCGGTCGATTTATCACGTTAGCTACGGGCACCAGAGTTATACCCCAATCCCCAAATCGACAGCGTTTACAGCGTGGACTACCAGGGTATCTAATCCTGTTTGCTCCCCACGCTTTCGCACATGAGCGTCAGTACATTCCCAAGGGGCTGCCTTCGCCTTCGGTATTCCTCCACATCTCTACGCATTTCACCGCTACACGTGGAATTCTACCCCTCCCTAAAGTACTCTAGCGACCCAGTATGAAATGCAATTCCCAAGTTAAGCTCGGGGATTTCACATCTCACTTAAGTCACCGCCTGCGTGCCCTTTACGCCCAGTTATTCCGATTAACGCTCGCACCCTCCGTATTACCGCGGCTGCTGGCACGGAGTTAGCCGGTGCTTCTTCTGTAGTTAACGTCAATTACCAACTCTATTAAAATTGATACCTTCCTCGCTACCGAAAGAACTTTACAACCCGAAGGCCTTCTTCATTCACGCGGCATGGCTGCGTCAGGGTTCCCCCCATTGCGCAATATTCCCCACTGCTGCCTCCCGTAGGAGTCTGGACCGTGTCTCAGTTCCAGTGTGGCTGGTCATCCTCTCAGACCAGCTAGAGATCGTCGGCTTGGTAGGCCTTTACCCCACCAACTACCTAATCCCACTTGGGCTCATCTTATGGCAGATGGTCTTACGATCCCACCCTTTAATCTTCCGATTCTACGCGGTATTAGCTACAGTTTCCCGTAGTTATCCCCCTCCATAAGCCAGATTCCCAAGCATTACTCACCCGTCCGCCACTCGTCAGCAAAGTGCAAGCACTTCCTGTTACCGTTCGACTTGCATGTGTTAAGCCTGCCGCCAGCGTTCAATCTGAGCCATGATCAAACTCTTCAATTCAAAAAGTTTAATCGCTCAATAAACTGCTTAGCTAAAGTTTACATATTACTTCAAAAGTAAAAATGAATTTCTAGTTTAAGCACCTATTAAGACTTCAAGTTTTAAATATATTTTTAAAATCAAGTCAATCAACAAGTGCCCACACAGATTGTCTGATAAATTATTAAAGAACAAAAAATAACGACGCGGTTGTTTCATTTGATGACAACGTTGCGTCGTTGTGTGGAGCGTATTATAGGGATTTCCAATTCCTTTGCAAGCCCTTTTTACAAAAAAAGTGAAAGTTTTTGCTCGTTAGTTGATTTTTTCAGCTTTTTGATGAAAAAGCCCCCATAAAATTAAAAAAGTGCGGTTAATTTTTCATTTGTTTTATTAAATCAGGCAAATCCGCAATGGAATTAATCACATAATCCGCTAAATCTTCGCCTGCTGGCGTAATTTCTTTACCCGTTTTCACCAAAATCTTATGTGCCACTTTCGCTCCTAAGCCTGCCTGCATATCTTCAGCTTTGTCGCCCACCATAAATGATTGGCTTGGATCAATACGTAATTCCTTAATCGCCTGCAATAACATTCCCGATTTTGGCTTACGGCAATCGCAATCTTGCTGATACTCGCCCTTGCCATCAATATGATGTGGGCAATAATAAATACCGTCCAAATCCACGCCACGATCCGCCAGCGACCAATCGACCCATTCGGTTAATTGCAAAAATTGATCTTCTGAAAAATAGCCCCTAGCAATACCAGACTGATTGGTTACTAACACCAACAAATAGCCCATTTTTTTTAATCTAAGCAAAGCTTCAATGCTACCATCAATAAAATGAAAATCGTCAATTTGATGTACATAACCGTGATCGATATTCAACGTGCCATCTCGATCCAAAAAAATTGCTTTATTCATTTCTATTCCTTCTTTATATATAGCGACAACATTATCGCATAATTTTCATAAGACATAATGATATATTCTAACAACGCAACGAATAATTGTTGACACAGCCATATAGCCGTCTAAAATACATTGAACAATAAAATTTTTCAACATAAAGGGCTTATATGATTAAGCTAAAAAATATCACTAAAATTTTTGACGTTTCGGGCAAAAAATTAACCGCACTTGATAACGTTTCTTTAGATGTGCCAGCAGGCAGCATCTGTGGCGTGATTGGTGCGTCAGGTGCAGGGAAAAGCACACTGATTCGTTGCGTAAATTTATTAGAACGCCCAACTTCAGGCTCGGTAATTGTAGACGGCAAAGAGCTAACCGAATTAACCGACAGCCAACTTATTGCTGAACGCCGTAATATCGGTATGATTTTTCAGCATTTTAACTTATTAAGTTCACGCACCGTATTTGGCAACATCGCTTTACCATTAGAATTAGAAAAAGCCTCCAAAGAAAAAATTCAACAAAAAGTTACCGCACTTTTAGAACTCGTGGGCTTAACAGAAAAAAAAGATGTTTATCCAGCCAATCTTTCAGGTGGTCAAAAGCAACGTGTCGCCATTGCTCGGGCGTTAGCCAGCGATCCGCACGTGTTACTCTGCGATGAAGCAACCAGTGCACTCGACCCAGCCACTACGCAGTCGATCTTAAAATTATTAAAAGAAATTAACCGCACTTTAGGCATTACAATTTTGCTGATCACGCACGAAATGGACGTGGTAAAACGCATTTGCGATCAGGTCGCCGTCATCGACGGTGGCGAGCTTATTGAGCAAGGCACAGTAAGCGAAATTTTCTCTAATCCAAAAACGGAATTAGCACAAGAATTTATTCAATCCACGTTCCATAATCATTTGCCTGAAGAATATATGGCACAGTTGTCAGACACGCCAAAATCGCCAAACTCCGCACCAATTATTCGTTTTGAATTTACTGGTCGCTCAGTTGATGCCCCGTTATTATCACAAACGGCTCGCAAATTTGATGTGGCATTTAATATTTTAATGTCGCAAATTGATTATGCAGGCGGCACAAAATTCGGCTTCACCATTGCGGAAGTTGAAGGCGATGAAGATGCGATTACGCAAGCGAAAATTTACTTAATGGAAAGCAACGTGCGTGTGGAGGTGCTTGGCTATGTGGGATAATTTCATTAACGGATTTACAACCCAAATTACGCCGCAAGTGTGGCAATTAATCGGCTCAAGCACGATTGAAACCATTTATATGAGCTTCGCCGCCACCTTTTTTGCGGTATTATTCGGCTTGCCATTGGGTGTATGGACATTTTTAACCCAACAAAATCAAGCACTTGCTAATCCAAAAGTCAACCGTATATTGGAAGCATTAATTAACATCGGACGTTCAATTCCTTTTATTATTTTGCTCTTTGACTTAATGCCAGTAACCCGCTTTTTAGTCGGCACAACGCTCGGCACAACCGCATCAATTATTCCCCTTGCCGTTGCCGCAATGCCGTTTTTCGCTCGCTTAACCGCAAATGCACTGGGTGATATTCCTAGCGGATTAACCGAAACCGCCAAAGCAATGGGTACGAACGTGTGGCAATTAGTCAGCAAATTTTATCTACCTGAAGCCTTGCCAATGTTGATTAAAGCAACAACTTTAACCTTGGTAACACTCATCGGCTACTCTGCAATGGCAGGTGCTGTGGGCGGCGGCGGCTTAGGCAACACCGCAATTTCCTACGGTTTACACCGCAATATGCCTTACGTGCTTTGGGTGGCAACTATTATCATCGTATTGATCGTGATGATCTGCGAAAGATACGGCAACAAACTCGCTGATCGTTTTGATCATCGTTAATTTAACTTTACTTAAACTTAAAAAGGACATTTTATGAACTTAAAAAAACTCGTTTCTGTTACCGCACTTGCTTCCGTATTTGCTTTAACGGCTTGTAATGAAGAAAAAAAACCTGAATCAGCAGCCGCACAAACTGCGCCACAAAGCATTAAAGTGGGCGTAATGTCAGGTCCTGAGCATCAAGTGGCTGAAATTGCTGCAAAAGTAGCGAAAGAAAAATACAACCTTGATGTGCAATTTGTTGAATTCAACGACTACGCTTTACCAAATCCAGCGGTAAGCAAAGGCGATTTAGACATCAACGCAATGCAACACAAACCGTATTTAGACAGCGACACCAAAGCGAACAACATCACCAACTTAGTGATCGTGGGCAACACATTCGTTTACCCATTAGCAGGTTATTCAAAAACCATCAAAAACGTATCTGAATTAAAAGACGGTGCAAAAATCGCTGTACCAAACGACCCATCAAACGGTGCTCGTGCATTGATTTTGTTAGAAAAACAAGGCTTAATCAAATTAAAAGACAACACCAACTTAAACGCAACTGTGCTTGATATTGTAGAAAACCCGAAAAATCTACAAATCACCCCAGTTGACACCGCAGTTGCTGCCCGTGCTTTAGACGACGTGGATTTAGCCGTAGTAAACAACACCTACGCTGGTCAAGTTGGCTTAAACGCACAAGATAACGGCGTATTCGTTGAAGACAAAGACAGCCCATACGTGAACATCATCGTTGCTCGTCAAGACAACAAAGACTCAGACGCAGTGAAAAACTTCGTTAAAGCCTACCAAACAGATGAAGTAGAAGCAGAAGCGAAAAAACACTTTAAAGATGGTGTTGTGAAAGGTTGGTAATTCCTTAAACTCTCTTAAAAAAAACTTGTGAAAAAAGCACCGCAGTTTTATAAAGTGCGGTGCTTTTTTACTATTTTTCAGCTAAATTTGTGCTGTTAAATTTTCTCTATATTGAGTTCTGATGCTATCAATACTCACAAGGCTATTTTCACGTTGAACTTGCCAAAAATTAAATCCATTTAATCTATCCGCTTTTACATTCTTTATTTTTGCAGCTAAAGTATGCATATCATAAATTTCTTTTTGATAAAATAATTTACCATTTTCTAATAAAGTAGCAGTTTCATTGGTATTTTTTAAATAAAATAATTCTCCAATACTAAAAAAACCAGCAGAAATCATATCTTCCATTTTAGCTTTAGGCGGTTTGATATCCCATTTTGCTTGAGAAACATCATCATTAACCACACTGATAGCTCTTAATCTTTCTTGCCCATACTTGATATATTCTTCATTTTGCTCAATAGTCAAGTAATGACGTCCTAAACGTTTAGCCATAGCTGCTGTTGTCATTGTTCCACCAAAAGGATCAAAAACAACATCGCCAATATTTGATGTTAATGCAATGATTCTATACAGCAAACTTTCTGGCTTCTGTGTAGAATGCAATTTCTCACCTAGATTATTTTTTAAACGTTCATTTCCATTACATACAGGAAAACGCCAAACTGAACCCATTTGTTTTCTCTGACCTTTAGCAAAAAGATCTGCCTCAACATTTTCATCATTTAATTCTTTAGCTGTTTTATAATGAAAAGTGAATTTACTTTTCTTGTCTTTAGTTGCCCAGATCAAAGTTTCGTGAGAATTATTTAGACGAGTACCCATAAAATTAGGTGTTGGATTAGTTTTATACCAAATAACATCATTAATAAACCAAAATCCCAGATTTTGCATTGTAGCGCCAATGGTATAAATACATTGCATTCCGCCAATCACCCAAATAGAACCATTTTTTTTCAAAACTCGATAACACTCCATAAGCCATTTTTGTGTAAATTCAGCATAGTCATCATTATTTTGAAATACGTTATCCCAGTCATCATCACAGCCAGAAAAATCACTTCCCTCGGGGCGTTTCAATGCCCCCTCTATTCTCATCCAATAAGGTGGATCAGCAAAAATAAGATCAACACTTTCACTAGGAAGTTTTTGCATTTCTGTCAGACAATTACCGTGAATTATCGAGTTAAGTGGTAGCATTATCTTAATCCTTCTAAATTTTTTCCAGTTGGAAAAAGTTCTTTTCTAAGCTCAATATATTCGACCTTATCAGAAAGTAATTTTTTTATTAAGTTAGGTTCATCGTCCCGAATTTTTAACAATGCTTTTCTGATTTGTAAACTAGAGTCAAAATCAGGAACATTGAGAATATCTTTACTTCTTTCATCTTTATGCCTTTTTAAATGACTAAGAAGTTCTTTCCAAATATCGACACGTTTGAATATTTTATTAAAAATATCAATTCCATAGCATAACTCAGTTTGTAATAACAAATCCGTGTTATTTTCCATTTGCTCAAGATAATATTTTCTGTTTTTCTTTAAGCTATCATCAGTAAACCACATAGCAGCCACAAATTTTTTAGCGTTGGGGTACATTTTTTTCAGGCATTTAATTTTTTTTATAAAATTAGCGTATTGCCCTCGCTTTTTAGTACTATCGTGATCATCTCTGACTTTTTGCTCAATAAGATAAACAATACCATCTTTACAAAAAACCTGATCAGCATTCAGATCATTATTTTCGTCATCAGTACCGATTTTCTTATTCAAATTCTCAAACCCCATTTCAGCGATATATTCTGTAAAAATTTCTTCTAAAAAATCGCCAAATTTAATTTCACAGCTCTGAGTGATATTTTGGATCAGCTTGGTTTTGGCATTGGTAACTCTAAATAAACCGATATAACGTTGGGGATTTTTCAATACTGTCTCTAAGATTTCATAGTTTAAATCTTCACCAAAAACTTTATTTTTTAATTTTTGACTAAAAACACTATATTCCATACAGCCTCTAAAAACACTGTTTATTTAAACATATTTTGACACAATTTAATAAAACTTACAATAGACACAATGCGGTGAAAAACTATCATTTTTTGCACCGCACTTTTATCGCTTTACTTCCCAATACAAAACGAACTAAAAATGTTCCCCAGTAAATCATCAGACGTGAATTGTCCTGTGATTTCGCTGAGATAGTTTTGCACTAAACGGAGTTCTTCGGCAAGCAATTCTCCAGCGTAGAATTGGGTGAGTTGAACGTGTCCGAGTTGTAAGTGTTCGGCGGCGTTTTCTAAGGCTTCTAAATGGCGACGGCGAGCAAGGAAGCCGCCCTCTGTGCCTGTTTGGTAGCCCATTGCTTGCTTTAAGTGTTCACGCAATAAATCGACCCCAAGTTGGGTTTGTGCTGATAGGCGGATCGTGGTGTAGCCATTTTCTTCGCTTAAACTTTCTTGTTCACCACTTAAATCGGTTTTGTTGCGAATCACAGTTACAGGCAAGTTTTCAGGCAATTTCTGCAAAAATTCTGACCGCACTTTTTCTAAATTTTGGCTGTCGGGATCGGTGCTGTCGAGCATTAAAAGTACACGATCTGCTTGTTCAATTTCGTCCCACGCACGAGTAATGCCGATGCGTTCCACTTCATCGGTCGCATCACGCAAGCCTGCGGTGTCGATAATGTGCAAGGGCATTCCGTCGATGTGAATGTGTTCACGCAATACATCTCGGGTTGTGCCTGCGATGTTGGTAACAATCGCCGCTTCACGCCCTGCCAATGCATTAAGCAAGCTCGATTTACCTGCATTTGGGCGACCTGCGATCACGACTTTCATTCCCTCTCGCAAGATCGACCCCTGTTTCGCTTCACGGCGTACTTGATCTAGCTGGCTGATGATGTCGTTTAAATGCCCTTCAATTTTGCCGTCAGCAAGAAAGTCAATTTCTTCATCAGGGAAGTCAATAGCGGCTTCTACGTAGGTACGTAAATAAATGACACTATCCACCAAATGATTGATTTTATTTGAAAACTCACCTTGCAACGATTTCAAGGCTGAGCGTGCAGCTTGCTCGGAGCTGGCATCGATCAAATCGGCAATGGCTTCGGCTTGGGCAAGATCGAGTTTGTCGTTTAAAAAGGCTTGTTCAGAAAATTCACCCGGGCGTGCTAAGCGTACACCTGACACTTGCAAAATGCGTTTGAGCAACAAATCCAACACGATTTGACCGCCGTGTCCTTGCAATTCCAACACGTCTTCGCCCGTGAATGAATTGGGTGATTTGAAAAATAAGGCAATGCCTTGATCTAGCACTGTGCCGTCAACATCTTTAAACGGCAAATAATTGGCTAAGCGTGGTTTGAGTTCTTTGCCCACCACTGCTTGTGCCACGGTTTGTGCCAACGGCCCTGATACACGCAAGATCCCTACGCCACCACGCCCGATTGGCGTTGCTTGGGCGACGATAGTGTCTTTAGTGAAATTATCAAAATTATCTGTCATAAAACTTTCCTAAAATTGACCGCACTTTTGTCGATAAAACAGAAAAGTGCGGTCTAAAATCTTCGATTTTTCCTAAAATAAAAGGTATCCAGCGATACCTTTTATTCGTTTTATTTCAATTATTTACGAGAATGTAAGCCTTTTTTCTCTAAGCCACGGTAAATTAATTGTTGTTGTACAATGGTGATGACGTTAGATACTAACCAGTAAAGCACTAAACCTGCTGGGAACCAGAGGAAGAATACGGTGAAAATCACTGGCATAAAGGTCATTACTTTTTGTTGCATTGGGTCAGCCACTGGTGTTGGCGACATTTTTTGCAACAAGAACATTGAGCCACCCATTAATAATGGCAAGATGTAATATGGATCTTGTGCCGATAAATCTTGAATCCAACCAAAGAATGGGGCGTGGCGTAATTCCACGGCTTCCATAAATGTCCAATATAATGCGATGAAAATTGGCATTTGAATTAAGATTGGTAAACAGCCACCGAGTGGGTTTACTTTTTCTTCTTTGTACAATTTCATCATTTCTTGGCTCATACGTTGGCGGTCGTCGCCGAAACGTTCACGCATTTCTTGCATTTTTGGTTGCAACATACGCATTTTCGCCATTGAGGTATATTGTGCTTTGGTGAGTGGATATAAAATCGCTTTGACCACAAGGGTTACGCCCATAATCGCAAGACCCCAGTTACCTACTAAACCTTGAATAAAGGTGAGCAATTTAAATAATGGTTTTGCGATAAACCACGCCCAGCCATAATCCACGGTGAGGTCTAAGTGATTTGCCACTTCGCCCATTTTGTTTTGCAATTTCGGTCCTGTCCAAAGTTTGCTTTCAATGGTTTGTGTTGCACCTGCAGGGACTGTTACTGCCGCACCACGGTAGCCGATGAAGCCCATTCCGTTATTGGTGCTGGTGTAAAGTTGGTTATCTGTGTCTTGGTTTGGAATCCACGCTGATACGAAATAGTGTTGTAGCACAGCAACCCAGCCAGCTTTAGTATTTTCAGCAAGGTTCGCTTTGCTCATTTCCTCAAAGCTATATTTTTTGTAGTTCGTTTCAGATGAAGAATACGCACCGCCTGTGTAAGTTGGCATTGCCATATTGCCTGAACTTTCAACTAAAGAGTGTTTTAACTGACCATAAGGCTGAACTTCAATCGCAGCATCGCTGTTATTTTGAATTTCATAATTAACGTTGACATCATATTCACCACGTTTTAACACAAATACTTTGTGATAAGTTACGCCGTCTTTGCTGAAGGTTAATGGTACACGCAATTCATTTTGCCCATCAGCGAGGACAAAGTTGTCGCCGTCCACTTGATAAGCCGCACGACCAGCTGCACTGTCGATACCATTTTTACCGACTAAACCGCTTTGTGCGATATAGGTTTTGCCTGCTTGATTTTGTAATAATGCAAAACGATCTTCGCTGTGCAATTCTGCCGCATAGCCTAATAAACGGCTTTCGATTACATCACCGCCTAAAGTATCAATTTTTAAACTGAATACATCATTCGATAAAGTAATAATACGACCTTGCGCTGCATTATCTACCGTTGCACCATTAGCTGATGAGCTGGTTGGTGTATCGTGAGATGCTGAAGATACTGCTGCTTGTTCCACAACAGGTTTTGGTGCTTTGTCAATTTCCCATTGTTGGTAAACAAGGAACGAAATAAAAAGTAGTGCAAGGGCTAATAAGCTACGACTAGAATTCATTGGTTGTTCTCTTTGTGGTTATTGTTATCATTTTTTGGCGGAACAGGATCGAATCCGCCAGCGTTTAAAGGATGACATTTTAATATACGTTTAAGCGTTAGCCAACTACCTTTTGCAGCTCCGTGCGTTTTTATTGCTTCTAAACCATAGCAAGAACAGGTTGGCACAAAGCGACAACGAGGGCCAATTAAGGGGCTAATCACAATTTGGTAAAAGCGAATGAGCTTTATGAGGACTTTTTCGCCAATCGAATATGACGTTGCCATAATTTATCCAAAATTTGTAGTAACGTGGGATTATCCAGTTTACCAATGCCCGCTTTTGCCACGATCACAAAATCGTATGCTGGTAATTCGTGCTGCAATAAGCGAAAACTTTCACGGCATAAACGTTTAATACGGTTACGGTCGTGTGCTCTTTTTAAATGTTTTTTCGCAACAGTTAAACCTAAACGAGGGTGTTCTAAGGTATTTTTGCGAGCAAGAATAGTTATTTCAGGTGTTGATGCCCGTAGCGGCTCTTGAAAGACGTATTTGAAATGGCTGGGAGTTAGCAAACGTAACTCCCGAGAAAAGTTTAGCTTAATCACGCTAAGCGTTGCTAATTAAGCTGATAAACTTTTACGACCTTTAGCGCGACGACGAGCTAAAACTTGACGGCCGTTTTTAGTTGCCATACGAGCACGGAAACCGTGAGTACGGCTACGTTTTAATACAGAAGGTTGAAATGTACGTTTCATATTAAAATTTACCTAAAGTCAAAATTGTTATTGATCGCTTTATTCACAAATGCCGTTGCAAAAGCGAACAAAACACAAATTACTTGAAAACAAGGTTATTCAAAATAAGGAACGGAATTTTACTCATAAAATCGCCGTTCGTCAAATTAGAATAGGCAAAATCAGGCAACTATTTAACATTTTTTTGCAATAGCCCAACTTTACGCTATAAAAAGCGTGGTCGAATTATACGTTCTTTGGCAAAAATCTCAAGTGATTTTTTTGATCCTTTAATGAAGATCTTTCGCTGATTTTATTGTAAAATTAGCAAGAATTTAACCGCACTTTATCATTGGCTGTTAATAACCATAGCAACTAATTTACTGATTAAAAGATAAAAAATGAACCTCGACCTCTCAACTTTATGGCAAGAATGTCTTTTGCAATTACAGGATCAAATTTCCTCAAATGACTTTAATATGTGGCTTCGCCCTTTGCAAGCAGACGCTAACAATGCCGATTTAATGACTTTATACGCCTCCAATGTTTTTATTAAAAATTGGGTGGAAAGTCATTATCTTGAGAAGATCACCAAAATTGCTCATCAACTAAGCCAAAATCCAAACTTAGTGATTAAAGTACAAGAGGGTATTAAACCTGTTGCTAAAGTGGTGAAAGCACCGCAAGAGCCGACAACTTCAGTTTCAGCAACAAGTGCGGTGGAAAAATCTGCACATTCAGATAACAGCCCATTTCGCACCAATTTAAATCCACATTATGTGTTTGATAATTTTGTTGGCGGTAAATCTAATCAGTTAGCTCGTTCAGCAGGTTTGAAGGTGTCGAAACAGCCAGGCGATAAATTAACCAATCCGCTATTTTTGTATGGTAGTACTGGCTTGGGCAAAACCCATTTATTACACGCTATCGGTAACAGTATTCTTGCCGATAATCCGAATACTCGTATTGTTTATATTCACTCTGAACGCTATGTGCAAGAAATGGTGAAAGCGTTAAAAACCGAACGCATTGAACAATTTAAGAAATTTTATCGCTCTCTTGATGTGTTGCTCATCGACGATATTCAATTCTTCGCCGGCAAAGACGGTACGCAAGAAGAATTTTTCCATACCTTTAACTCATTATTTGAGGGCGGACGACAAATTATTTTAACCTCAGACCGTTTACCAAAAGGCATTGAGAAATTCACCGAACGCCTGACTTCTCGTTTTGGTGTGGGTTTAACCTTGCAGATTGAGCCGCCTGAATTAGAAACTCGAGTTGCTATTTTATTGAAAAAAGCAGAGGAAAAAAATCTGCATTTACCTGAAGAAGTGGCATTCTTTATCGCGCGAAAATTGCGTACTAACGTGCGTGATTTAGAGGGTGCATTAAACCGAGTTCACGCCAATTCTGAGTTTAAAAATCAACCGATTACCATTGATTTTGCACAGGAAGCCTTGAAAGATATTCTTTCTTTACAAGAAAAATTGATTACTATTGAAAATATTCAAAAAGTCGTGGCAGAATACTATCGTATTAAAGTCGCTGATTTGAAATCGAAAAATCGCTCACGCTCCATTGCTCGCCCACGTCAGTTAGCAATGGCGTTGGCAAAAGAATTGACCAATCGCAGCTTGCCTGAAATTGGCAAAGTCTTTGGCGACCGAGATCATACGACAGTGTTACACGCTTGTCGCCAGATCGCATTATTACGAGAAAGCGATGCTAATATTCAAGAAGACTGGGTTAATTTAAACCGCACTTTATCCGCATAACAGCACTTAAAGGAAGATCAAAATGCAACTGATTATTTCACGAGAAGATCTATTAAAGCCATTACAACAAGTCTGTGGCGTGTTAAGCAACCGCCCGAATATTCCTGTATTAAACAATGTGTTACTACAAATTAGTGGCAACATTTTGACGATTACAGGCACAGATTTGGAAGTAGAACTTTCTACCCAAGTGCCGTTGCAAAATTCTGCGGAGGGTAACTTCACCATTCCAGCAAGAAAATTTTTGGAAATTTGTCGTAGCCTGCCTGATGATGCCAATATTACGGTCGATTTTGAAGAAGATCGTGCGATTGTGCGTTCGGGTCGTACTAAATTTAATCTTGCTACGTTCCCTGCGGAAGAATATCCAAATCTCACTAATTGGCAGTCAGAAGTGGATTTCACCGTAACGCAAGGCATTGTGCGTCGCTTAATTGATGCCACCCAATTTTCAATGGCAAATAATGATGCTCGTTATGCCTTAAATGGTATGAAATTAGAAACTGAGGGCAATTTATTGCGTACCATTTCCACCGACGGACATCGCCTTGCGGTTTGCACTATTCCGCTCGAACAAGAATTGCAAAATCACGCGGTGATCGTGCCTCGCAAAGGCGTGTTAGAACTTGCTCGCTTGCTTGATGCAGGCAGCGATCAGCCAGCTCGCCTACAAATTGGCACGAATAATTTACGTATGGAACTCGGCTCAGTGGTATTTACCACTAAATTAATCGACGGACGTTTCCCTGATTATCGTCGAGTGTTACCACGCAATGCAGATCGCATTTTAGAAAGCGATTGGGAAAGCCTGAAACAATCTTTTGTGCGTGCGGCAATTCTATCTACCGACAAAGTACGCACCGTGCGTTTGCAGTTAAGCCAAAACCAGCTCCGTATTCTTGCCTCTAACCCTGAACACGAAGAAGCGGAAGAAATTTTAGATGTGTCTTATCAAAACGAAGAAATGGAAATTGGTTTTAACGCCAGCTATATTTTAGACGTACTAAACGCATTAAAATGTAATCGAGTACGCATACGCTTAAGCGATGCCGCTTCAAGTTGTTTAATTGAAGATTGCGAAGATGGCAGTGCAGAATATGTGATTATGCCAATGCGTTTATAAAAACTAGGCAAAAATCAACCGCACTTTTAGCGTAATTTAAATGGCTATTTCACGTTTAATTATTGAACATTTCAGAAATCTTAGTGCCGTGGATCTTGAATTTGACCACGGCTTTAACTTTTTGGTGGGCGATAATGGCAGTGGCAAAACGAGCCTGCTCGAAAGCCTTTTTTATCTTGGACACGGTCGCTCTTTCAAAAGTAGCGTAACCACTCGGATCATCAGCTACGATCAACCCCACTTCACGCTACACGGACGCATTCAAGAGCAACAACATCAATGGTCGGTCGGCTTACAAAAACAGCGTAAAGAGGGCAACACCATTGTAAAAATTAATGGCGAAGACGGCAATAAAATCGCTGATCTAGCACATTTACTGCCAATGCAAATTATTACTCCCGAGGGATTAAACCTGCTCAATGGCGGCCCGAGCTTTCGTCGTGCTTTTTTAGATTGGGGTTTATTTCATCATCAATCGGCTTTTCATTCTGCGTGGGCAAGCCTTAACCGCTTACTCAAACAACGCAACGCCGCTTTGCAACACAGCTATACTTATGATGATTTGAAAATTTGGGATATTGAATTGGCGAAACTCGCCCATCAAGTCAGCCAGTGGCGTGCCGATTATGCAGAAGCCTTGCGGACAGAAATTGAGCAAACTTGCCAACTTTTTTTGCCTGAATTAGAAATTAATGTGAGCTTTCATCAAGGTTGGGACAAAGACAGCGATTATGCCGATATTTTGCGTGAAAATTTTCAGCGTGATAAACACATCGGCTATACCATTGCTGGCCCACAGAAAGCCGATTTTCGATTTAAATCCAACGGTTTACCCGTGGAAGATGTGCTTTCTCGTGGACAGCTCAAACTGTTAATGTGCGCTCTGCGTTTGGCACAGGGTGAACATTTGATGAAGCAAAAAAACCGTCATTGTATTTTTTTAATTGATGACTTTGCTTCCGAACTCGATGAAAACAAACGAGCGTTACTCGCCGAACGTTTACAGCAAAGCCAATCGCAAGTATTCGTTACCGCTATTACACAAGATCAACTCAAGCAAATGCAGCCTGAACAACACCGCACATTTAGCGTGGTTAAGGGCGAAATCAAGCTGTTAAACAGTTAAAAGTGCGGTTAATTTCACCGCACTTTTTGGCATTTTATTCCTCTCGTTGCAAAATTTGTTGGATTTCAACAGTGGTTTGTTGATCGTGCTCGAGAGCAATTTTCACCATCTCTTTATTTTGGAATTTGTGCTTAATTTTCGGATCGTAAACTTCTGCCATTAATCGTGTGCGGTGGCGATCTCGGCGATAATAGCAATCCGCCACTTCTAAGGCTTTGGTTTCATCTAATCCCAATTCTTCTAAGGCATAACGCCCAATACGCACGGAAGAATCAAAGGTTTCTCGAATTTGACGATCTGAACCTTTTTGGTATAACTCATAAACGTGAAATAAATCGTTGGCTCGTGTCAAAATACGAATATTGGGGTTCATTTTGCGCCCAATTTCTGTGATGCGAGAGGCTTTTTCTCTGCCACCTGAAGTTACAATTAATAATTGTGCATCTTCAATTCCTGCGTGATGTAAAATTTCAGGACGTTCTGCATTACCATAGTAGGCTTTAATGCCTAGTTTTCGCATTCCAGAGATGATTTCTTCATTACGATCAATCACCGTAACTTGATAGCCAGCCATTGTAAGCATACTGTTGACCACCACACCAACTCGCCCAAATCCCACTAGAATAATCGGGTGTTTTTCTTCAATATGATCGTCAGCTCGCTCATTTTCAGGTTTAATGAAACGGGGCTCAATGAATTTTTTATGTAACATAATCAACAAAGGGCTGAGCACCATTGATAGCACGACAATCGCCACGCCGTTTGCCTGTTGCTGTGGGCTGATAACATTTTGCGCTGCTGCTGCGGAAAAAATTACAAAGGCAAATTCACCGCCTAATGCCATAATAAATGCTCGTTCCAGTGCGATGGCGTTAGTGCTGCGAGTTAATCTTGCGGTAAGATAAATCCCTAAACCATTCGCAAACATTAATGCTGCCACACTTAGCAAGATAAAGCCAAAATTTTTCCAAACCAAAGATAAGTCTAGCGACATTCCCACGCCAAGGAAAAACAAGCCGAGTAACAAGCCACGAAATGGTTCAATATCCGCCTCTAGCTGATGACGGAAGCTGGAATTTGATAGCAATACGCCTGCAATAAATGCCCCCATTGCGGAAGATAATCCACTGGCTTCCATTAATAATGCCGCCCCTAACACCACTAAAAGTGCGGCGGCGGTCATCATTTCACGCAATCTTGTACGTGCTAAAATTCGGAATAACGGATTAAGCAACCACACACCAGCGACCACTAACATTGCAATAGAGCCGCTCGCAATAGCTAAATGCTCCCATATCGGCATACCGTGATCGGAATCTATTGGCGACAAAAAGGTAATGACGGCTAATAAAGGCACGATAAGCAGATCTTCAAATAATAAAATTGAGATGATTTTTTGTCCGCTTTGCGTACTCATTTGCCCACGTTCATTGAGTACTTGCATTATAATGGCGGTGGAATTCAGCACAAAGCCGCAAGCAATCACAAAGGCGATTTGCCAAGAAAAGCCGAGTAAATATACGCCAACAGGCATTAATAATGCCCCACAAATGCTGACTTGTAAGCTACCTAAACCAAAAATTTGACGGCGTAATCCCCACAAATGAGAGGGCTTCATTTCTAAGCCGATAATAAATAAGAACATCACCACACCTAATTCAGCAATATGAATAATTGAGTGTGGGTCTTTGAATAATTGTAAACCAAAAGGCCCGATAGCTAGACCTGCAGCAAGATAGCCTAACACCGATCCTAGCCCTAAGCGTTTAAACAATGGCACGGCTAAAATGGCAGCGCTAAGTAGTGTAACGACTTGAAATAACTGATTTGTGCTTTCCACATCAGCCATAAAATTCCCCTAATTTCCTAATCCCTTAACATTCACGCAACATTATAGCATTCACAGGCGTGTGATGAAATGCGCAAATTCTCAACAAAATAAAAAAGTGCGGTTAATTTCACCGCACTTTTGTCTTAATTGAACTGTATTTATTTTTGGCTACACACCGCAATAAAATTCAATTTTTTATCTGGGTCATTAAATACACGAAACATTTTCTTAAAAGTTTGGCGATTTTCTGCTTTTAACGCATTACTTAGAATGCGCAATGTGCCGAAAACGCCCTCGTCATCGATCATTCCTTTAGGAGAAAGCAAGGTCATTTCGCCGTGGAAACTGTCCACATTGTGAAAACCGCAATCTAAAAATAAGGTTTTCCAATCTTCTCTTGTTAAAGGCGTTACTGTGATATTAATCGCTTCACGCAACTGTTGGATAATCGGCTCGGCATCTTCGGTGGTGAGCATCACGTCGTGCGTTAATAAAAAACCACCTGGTTTCAATACACGAAAATATTCTTCCACCGCTTTCGTTTTAGCCTGAATGGGCAACATTGTGAGCATTGCTTCGTTGATCACGATGTCAAAGGAATTATCTTCAAAAGGCAATTTCATTGCGTTAGCACGCTGCACATTAATTTTATCTTGCAAACCAGCCGCAGCGATATTTTGTTTCGCTTTTTCCAAGGCTTGCTCGTCGAGATCCACGCCCTCAATATGACAACCAAATTGCTGGGCTAAACCAATCGCCGTTGTTCCCATATTGCACGCCACTTCAAGCACTTTTTTATCCGCATTAAAATCACCATTGGCAATCAACCAATCCGTTGCTTTTTTGCCGCCTGGGCGTAAACGAGTTTTGCCTAAACGAGCCAAGAAATTGTGTCCCACTTCGTCCTTTTTCATAGTGTTCCCCTGAATTGAAATACTTGACTAAATATATCAAATTTTATGGAATAATCCATAAAAAAGTGCGGTGAAATTCACCGCACTTTTAGGCATTTTTAATCACGAGTACCATAAACTACAATGGTTTTTCCGTGTGCTGAAATCAGATGTTCATCTTCTAGCATTTTCAAAATTCGTCCCACAGTTTCCCTTGAACAACCGACCATTTGCCCAATTTCTTGGCGGGTAATTTTAATTTGCATTCCGTCAGGGTGGGTCATTGCTTCAGGCATTTTCGCCAAGTTAAGCAAGGTTTGCGCAATACGCCCTGTTACGTCCAAAAAGGCTAAATTTCTCACTTGTTGTGAGGTGGTGCGTAAGCGTTTAGCAATTTGCCCCGACAAAATCATCAACACGTCAGGATTGACTTGCACTAATTGACGGAATTTTTTATAGGAAATTTCAGCTACTTCGCAAGGCGTTTTCACTCGAACCCACGCAGAACGTACTTCGTCTTCATTGAATAAGCCTGCTTCGCCGAAAAAATCGCCTGAGCCAAGATAGGTCAGCAACATTTCCTTGCCTTCTTCATCTTTAGTAGAAACCGACGCTGAGCCTTTAATCAAATAATATAAGGTTTCCGCTTTTTCACCTGCGTGAATAATGGTCGTTTTGATCGGATATTTATGAATATGACAGTGTGAAACAAACCACTCTAATGTCGGATCCGTCGAATTAGCAGGTTTAGCTGCTTGATGATGAGCTTCAAGTTGCTGTACTTGTTCTGGCATAAATAACCTCTTTTTATCAAAATTCAGATTGCATTTCTATGGCATTTCTTGCCTATTCAATGCTATCGTAAAAAGTCCATTTTATTTTTAATATCAATGGTTTCGTGTAACTCAGACCAAACTACAACCGCAATCCCTTGGCGAATTTGATCAAGTAAATTCTGTGTTTTTTCGGCTAAAGATAATTCTTCCACTCCATAGTCCGTTCCCTCTCGCAAAATAAAACTTTCGACGATATTCACCAAAGTTTCTTCTTCTAGTTCTTGCCAAGGGATAATCATACGACCACGCTGTTAAATCATTATTAAATAAATAGCTGCTCAAGCAGTTGCCATTGCTGCTCAAAGCCTTGATTTGCTGTGCGGCGGAAATTGGTACGCACATAACGCATAAATTGCCCCTCACAAAATGTGACTAAATAGGTCGCAATCGTGCGTTCATCAACGGCAAAGGTTTTGCCCTCACGCAATTTACGCATTTGCAAAATATTCACGAATTGTAATTGTAAGCGATCAAAAAATTGCGCCACACGAGCTTGCAATTTGGCATCTTCAAACATTAATGCGTGCCCAGTTAAAATGCGTGTCATACCTGGGTTTTTGCGAGCAAAATCAAGGATTAATTGCAAAATATCACGTACTCGGTTTACTGTATTTGTTTCTATTTTAGTCGCTTGCGAAATACGAATGAATAAGTTTTGTTCAATATTTTCAATCAAGGCTTCAAACATTTTGGTTTTGCTGGGGAAGTAGCGATATAACGCCGCTTCCGACACGCCCACCGCTTCCGCTAAACGTGCGGTGGTCATTCGCTCCATTCCACGCTCGGAGTGCAACATACTTGCTAACACCGCCAACACTTGCTGGCGACGTTCTTTTACACTACGTTTTTCAATTTTAGGCGCAGACTTTTCCATTGGAATGGGTTCAAGATCGGCGATTTCTAATTGTTCTACCATTTATTGCTTACCTGAATGTCCGAAACCACCCTCACCACGATCTGTTTGGGTAAATTCTTCCACAATATTAAATTCCGCTTGCACCACTGGCACGAAAACTAATTGAGCGATGCGATCACCCACTTCAATTTTGAACGGTTTGTCGCTACGATTCCACATCGAAACCATTAACGGCCCTTGATAATCGCTGTCGATCAAGCCCACCAAATTACCTAGCACAATGCCATTTTTATGCCCTAAGCCCGAGCGTGGTAAAATCACTGCAGCTAAATTAGGATCAGCAATATAAACCGATAAACCCGTTGGGATCAACTTCGTTTCACCCGGTTGAATTTCAAAACTTTCGTCGATTAAGGCACGTAAATCTAAGCCTGCTGAGCCTGTGGTTGCATAAGTCGGTAAAGGGAATTCCGTGCCAATACGGCTATCTAAAATTTTTACATCAATTTTTTTCATTTGTTTTCTCGTTCATTTTTTCAACAATGGCATCAACTAATTTCTGTGCCTGCTGTTGTTTCGATGATTGGGGTAACTTGATTGAACCATTTTGCCAAAATAATTGCAAGGCATTCTGATCCGCACCAAAAACTTGTCCACCCGACACGTCATTAGCACAAATCATATCTAATTTTTTGCGTTGTAATTTATCTTTGGCATATTCTGCGACATTTTGCGTTTCCGCTGCAAATCCTACGGTAAAAGGGCGATTTTCACGCAAATGCCCAACATCAGCGATAATATCGGGATTTTTCACTAAGGTCAGCTGCATTTCATCGCCTGCTTTTTTAATTTTCTGCTCTGCGATATTCGCCACTCGATAATCCGCCACGGCGGCACAGCCAATAAATAGCGAATTTTGCACCGCACTTTCTAAGGCAGCCTGCCACATTTGTTGTGCTGAAACCACATCAATCCGTCGCACATTGTTTGGGGTTGGCAAATTCACCGGCCCTGAAATCAACGTTACCGTCGCTCCACGTTGCGCAAAGGCTTGAGCAATGGCAAAGCCCATTTTTCCTGAGCTATGATTACTAATATAACGCACTGGGTCAATCGCTTCTTGGGTTGGACCAGCGGTAATCGCTACGCTTAATCCCATTAAATCTTGGCTTAGCGAAACGGCATTTTCAAGTACGGTGAAAATTTCCGCAGGTTCTGACATTCGCCCAGCCCCTACGTCGCCGCAGGCTTGCTCGCCACTATTTGGTCCAATAAATTCAACACCACGCAAACGAAGTGATTGAATATTTTGTTGAGTAATAGCTTGACGGAACATTTGCTGGTTCATTGCAGGTGCAACGAAAATCGGGGCGGCGGTGGCAAGACAAATTGTCGAAAGTAAATCATTTGCCATTCCTGCATTCAAGCGAGCCAAAAAATCCGCACTGGCAGGGGCAATTACTACAAAATCCGCCCATTTTGCCAGCTCAATATGCCCCATTGCCAACTCAGCTTGTGGGTCGAGCAATGAATGCGACACCGCATTGCCCGAAATGGCTTGCAATGTTAAAGGTGTAACAAATTCCGCCGCAGCAGGCGTTAAAACAACCCGCACTTCAGCGTTAGCTTTGCGCAATAAACGAATAAATTCAATGGTTTTGTAAGCGGCAATGCCACCAGTAATTCCCACCACAATACGCTTATTTTGCAAACTCGACATTCTTGTTAGTCCCCTTTCACATTTATTTTGCACATTCTACTTCAAATTAGCCGAAGAAAACATCTCATTTTTTGATCTTCATTCCAAAATGGATATAAAAAATTCGCTTTTGTCGTGTAATTTCAGCAAAGTGCGGTGTAAATTCACCACATTTTTTATTGATAATGCACGACGAAACTCACACTACGCCATCTAACGAATTAATGCCACGAGAAAAACTATTGCAATTTGGCGCTGCTACCTTAAGCAATCACGAATTATTAGCGATTTTTCTACGAACAGGCATCAAAAATTGCCCTGTAATGCAGCTCTCACAAGCGGTTCTCGACCATTTTGGTTCACTGCGAGCCTTAATTTCTGCCGATAAAAAAATCTTTTGTGCATTCAAGGGAATTGGTATTACGCAGTTTATCCAACTGCAAGCCTGTACTGAAATGACTAAACGTTATTTGCTGGAAGAATTGAAATTTGCCCATAAATTTACCCAACCCGACACCGTTCGCCTTTATTTACAAACGGAAATGGAACACCACGAACGAGAAATTTTTATGGTGCTATTTTTAGACAATCAACATCGCCTGATTAAACAAGAAGAAATGTTTCTCGGCACGATCAATTCTGCCAATGTTCACCCACGAGAAATTATCAAAACCGCATTATATTGCAACGCTGCCGCCTTGATTTTAGCCCATAATCACCCGTCGGGCATTGCAGAACCCAGCCCTGCTGACAAACATATTACGCAAAAGATCAAACAAGCGGCAGAATTGATGGAAATTCGCCTGCTCGATCACTTTATTATCGGCAAAGGTTGCTATTTTTCGTTCACAGAACAGGGTTACTTATAAATGTTCGCTTGATCATTTGCTGTTTTCAGGTAAAATCACGCAGTTTTTCAGAGAAAACGCATTTTTTCCTTGAGAAAGTGGAATTATGTGAGTATAATTCACAGCCTTTAATATAGTAAGCGGGTCGGTTACGAGCGACCTGACGAGGTGGCTATCAGGGCTTTCCTTGAATTTGTATCCGAACCGTAAGCTCGAGCTTATATTTAATTATTGGAGATTATTATGTCTAGAGTCTGTCAAGTAACAGGCAAGCGTCCAGCAGTTGGTAACAACCGCTCACACGCATTAAACGCGACTCGTCGTCGTTTTTTACCAAACTTACACACGCACCGTTTCTGGGTTGAAAGTGAAAACCGTTTCGTAACTTTACGCTTAACAGCGAAAGGTATGCGTATTATTGATAAAAAAGGCATTGATGCAGTATTAGCTGAAATCCGTGCTCGTGGTGAGAAAATCTAAGGAGCTAAAAAATGGCAGCTAAAGGCGCTCGTGAGAAAATCAAATTAGTTTCAACTGCTGAAACTGGTCATTTCTACACAACAACTAAAAACAAACGTAATATGCCAGAAAAAATGGAAATCAAAAAATTTGATCCAGTTGTGCGTAAACACGTTGTTTACAAAGAAGCTAAAATCAAATAATTTAGTTTTCGAAAAGAACCCGACTTGCTCGGGTTTTTTTATATCTGGAACTTATGAATATTTCCATATAAAGAGAGAAATTATGCCTGAATTACCCGAAGTCGAAACTGCCAAAAACGGCATCGCCCCTTATCTTGATGGTTTTGTGATCGAAAAAATTATCGTCCGCCAACCTAAATTACGTTGGGCGGTGAGTGCTGAGCTTTCGCAACTTTCTCAACAAAAAATCACCGCGCTTTCACGCCGTGCCAAATATTTAATTATTCACACCGAAAAAGGCTTTATCATCGGGCATTTAGGAATGTCTGGCTCAGTGCGAATTGTCGAGCAAGGCGATGTGGTAGAAACCCACGATCATCTTGATATTGTAATGAACAACGGCAAAATTATGCGTTATAACGATCCACGTCGTTTTGGTGCGTGGCTGTGGACAGACAATTTAGACAGTTTTCATCTTTTCACTAAACTCGGTCCTGAACCGCTTTCTGACACATTTAACACTGATTATTTGTTTCAAAAATCTCGCCAAAAACACACCGCACTTAAAACCTTTTTAATGGATAATGCGGTCGTCGTGGGCGTAGGGAATATTTATGCCAACGAAGTGCTATTTCAATGTGCCCTGCACCCGCTCAAAACCGCAGGCAGTTTAACCGAAGAACAAGCCGAACGCTTGGTGAAAAGTATTAAAGCAGAATTAACCCGAGCTATTGAACAAGGTGGCACAACGCTAAAAGATTTCCTACAACCCGACGGTAAACCTGGTTATTTTGCCCAAGAATTACAAGTTTATGGACGCAAAGGCAAGCCTTGCCCAATTTGCTTTAATGAGATTGAAAGCCTTATCATCGCTCAACGCAACAGCTTTTTCTGTCCACATTGCCAACCCGCACCGAAGCTGCAAAAAACTAAGTCTAGCAAAGGCGTGAAAAAAGTGGCTAAAAAAAGTAAATAAATACGCTTTTTCGCACAGATTAAAACGTCGGGATTTGTTATTCTGTGCATTTTTGATTAGAATATCCCTAAATTTTGGAGTTATATAGGAAAGATTATGGCGAACTGGGACGGCAAATACATTAGCCCCTATGCGGAACACGGCAAAAAGAGCGAACAAGTGAAAAAAATCACGGTGTCGATCCCAATAAAAGTGTTAGAAATTCTCACTAATGAACGCACTCGTCGCCAAATCGGCAATCTCCGCCACGCCACCAACAGCGAATTATTATGCGAAGCCTTTTTGCACGCATTCACAGGGCAGCCTTTGCCAACCGATGCGGATTTACTCAAAGATCGCCACGACGAAATCCCCGAAGATGCCAAACTCATTATGCGAGAATTAGGTATTGATCCTGATGAGTGGGAATATTAAATAAAAGCCATAAAACAAAAACTGCGGTGAAAATTTTAAATGTTTTCACCGCAGTTTTTGTTAGTTGATAGCTTATTACCTATTCTTCTCTCGCTAAGATTTGTTGGATAGCGAGCATTGTTTCTTGGTCTTCTTCAATGGCGATTTTTAACATTTCTTCATTATCAAATCTGCCGACTTTCGGGTCATAAACGTCTGCCATTAATTTCACGCTGTGGCGATCTCGTCCGAAAAATTCATTACCGATTTCGTGGACTTTTTCAGGGGCAATACCGAGTGCTTTTAAGGCTTGTTTACCTGTGCGCAATGCACTGTCAAAAGTTTCTCGAATTTGCACATCTGAGCCTGCTTGCGCCAATTCAAACACGTGATGACGATCGTACGCACGAGCCAAGATTTTAATATGCGGATTAATATGCCGTGTGTGCTTCACGATTTGCGTGGCTTTTTTCGGGTCATCTAATGCCACGATAAGCAACTTCGCCGTTTCAATGCCTGCACGCTTAAGTAAATCAGGGTGCGTGGCATCGCCATAATAACTTTTAATGCCACGTTTTTTCATATTGGCAATTAAATTTGCATTAAATTCAATGATCGTCGGGCTGTAACCAGATGAGCGCAATAAGTGGTTGACGATTTGCCCATAACGCCCTAAACCGATAAGAATAATCTCGTTTTGTTCTTCAATGGTGTCGTTGGCACGTTGCTCACCTTTGGTATTAAAACGTGGCGCAATAAAACGTTGGTGCAAGATGATAAATAGCGGTGTTAATGCCATTGAAAGCACGACGATTGCCGTCATATTGGCGTGCACGTCTGCGCTAATTGCCCCTTGTAATGCGGCAGTTGAGAATAATACAAAAGCAAATTCACCGCCCTGTGCCATTATCACCGCACGGTCAAGGGAATCGGCTCGATTTGAACCTGTTAAACGTGCAACGATATAAATCACTAAGCCTTTGACCAACATCATTGCAAACACGGCAGAAAGGATCATTTGCCAATTCGAGAACACCAAAGCTAAATCTAAGCTCATTCCCACACCAAGGAAGAATAAGCCTAATAACAAGCCTTTGAATGGGTCAATATCCACTTCTAATTGATGGCGGAAGCTGGAGTTCGACAGCAATACGCCCGCTAAAAATGCGCCCATTGCCAATGAAAGCCCGCTTGCTTCCATTAATAATGCCGAGCCTAACACCACAAAGAGCGCAACTGCGGTCATTAATTCACGAATTTTTGTATGCGCCAGAATGCGGAATAACGGATTTAATACCCAAACGCCGACCACAATCAGCAATGCAACTGCACCAATGGCAATCGCTGCGGTTTGCCAAAATGGCGTATTTTCCACCGCACTTTGTGCGCTTTCTGGGACAAGAATGGTGACTAAAGCTAATAGTGGCACGATTAACAGATCTTCAAACAGCAACACAGCAATAATGCGTCGTCCACGATCTACGGTCATTTCGCCACGTTCGCTTAGGGTTTGCATTACCACAGCTGTGGAGGTTAATACAAAACCTGCGCCTGCGATGAAAGAATGTTGCCACTGCCAGCCAAACAGCAAGCCGACGAGCGTTAAAAAGATGATCGCCACCAAAATTTGCAGGCTACCCATTCCGAAAATATATTTTCGTAACCCCCACAAATGTTTCGGCTGCATTTCTAAGCCCACAAGGAATAAGAACATCACCACGCCCAATTCGGCAAGGTGAATGATGGCGGCAGGATCGGTGAAAAGTTTCAAGCCAAAAGGCCCGATGGCTAAGCCTGCGGCTAAATAGCCTAGCACAGAACCCAGCCCGATGCGTTTGAAAAACGGCACAACGATAATCGCTGCACCCAAGAGTGTTACCACACTCACTAATTGATTTGCACTTTCTACTGCCATCAGTCAATCCTTATTTGGGTAAGAGGTTAATTAAAGGTAATAGTATCAACGGCTTGGCTTGCTTAAGTCAATGCAATCAATTACAAAAAACTACAAATTTTTCACCGCACTTTTGGTTAAAATAATTAAAATTAAGCGACACCATAACTTTCACGGTAGGCTTTCATCGACGGCAAATACTCGCTGTATTGGCTGTCGGTGGCGATGAAATTCATCAAATCATCTAAATCCACGATGGAAAGCACGTCGCATTGGTAATCTTTTTCGACTTCCTGAATGGCAGAAAGTTCCCCTTTGCCTTTTTCTTTACGATTTAAGGCGATAACCACCGCACTTAAACTTGCGCCATTGGCGGCGATAATATCCATTGCTTCACGAATGGCAGTGCCTGCGGTGATCACGTCGTCCACCAGCAACACTTTGCCTTGCAACGGAGAGCCAATTAAGTTGCCGCCCTCGCCGTGATCTTTGGCTTCTTTGCGGTTAAAACACACAGGCTTGTCTAAACCAAATTGGTTAAACAATGCCACGGAAACCGTTGTGCCAATGGGAATACCTTTGTAGGCTGGCCCAAAAATCACGTCATATTGCAAGCCGCTGGCTTGAATTGCGGCGGCGTAAAATTCGCCTAAACGAGCTAAATCTGCGCCTGTGTTGAATAAGCCTGCGTTAAAGAAATACGGGCTTTTGCGCCCTGACTTAAGGGTAAATTCGCCGAAACGTAACACATTACGACTTAAAGCAAATTTGATAAATTCACTTTTATAATCTTGCATTTTTTCCACCGCACTTTCTCAAAATTATTCAGCTAATGCCGCACGTTGCGCCACGAAAATTTGCTCGCAGCCTTGTTTGGCTAAATCTAATAAGGTTAATAATTCATCGTGCGAGAAAGGTTCGCCTTCGGCTGTGCCTTGAACTTCAATCATTCGCCCGTCTTCCATCATCACCACGTTCATATCCGTTTCAGCGGCAGAATCTTCCACATATTCCAAATCGCACACGGCTTCGCCACCAACGATCCCCACTGAAATTGCAGCCACTAAGCCTTTGATTGGATTAACTTTTAATGTGCCATTTGCCATTAAACCATTCACAGCATCGATTAACGCCACGCACGCCCCTGTAATTGAAGCAGTGCGAGTACCGCCGTCGGCTTGAATAACATCACAATCCAGCGTAATTGAACGCTCACCAAGGGCTTTTAAATCGATCATTGCACGCAAAGAACGCGCGATGAGACGTTGAATTTCCATTGTTCGTCCGCCTTGCTTGCCTTTCGCTGCTTCACGTTGCATACGGCTGTGGGTTGAACGTGGCAACATTCCATATTCTGCCGTAACCCAACCTTGCCCCTGCCCTTTTAAGAAACGTGGCACAGTTTCATCAACACTGGCAGTACAAATCACTTTGGTTTCACCAAATTCCACCAGCACCGAACCCTCGGCGTGTTTAGTGTATTGGCGTGTAATTTTAATCGGGCGTGGCGCGTTATTCGCTCGGTTTTCTGGGCGCATTCTGTTTTCCTTACATTCATTTCGCTCCCCCTGCGTGCGGGGGAGCTGGGTAAAACCCTGAGGGGGGCTACTAATAAAAATCGCATTATTTTAGCACGCAAAATGACAGAAACGAAATTTAACAGTAAAATAGCCGAGTAAATTGATATACAACAGAGAGGATAGCAATATGATTTACAGTATGACCGCTTTTGCCCGCATTGAAATTAAAAAAGATTGGGGCGATGCCGTGTGGGAAATTCGTTCAGTTAATCAGCGTTATTTGGAAAATTTTTTCCGTTTACCTGAACAATTTCGTGGCTTAGAAAATGCCTTGCGTGAGAAATTACGCCAAAATCTAACCCGTGGTAAAATTGAATGTAGCCTGCGTATCGACAGCAAAAAACAAACCGCAACCGCATTGCATTTGAACCAAGATTTGGCTTCGCAAGTTATTCAATCATTAAAATGGATTAAAGACCAAGCAGGCGAGGGCGAAATTAACCTAACCGACGTGCTGCGCTACCCTGGTGTGGTAGAAACGCCTGAGCAAGATGTGGATTTAATTAGCCAAGATTTATTAAACGCATTCGACCAACTTTTACAAGAGTTTATCGCAATGCGTGGGCGTGAGGGCGAGAAATTAAAAGACGTCATTCAACAGCGTTTAGATGGCATTGCGGTGGAAGCCGATAAAGTGCGGTTGAAAATGCCTGAGATTTTGCAATGGCAACGTGAGCGTTTGTTAAGCCGTTTTGAAGAAGTACAAATCCAGCCTGACCCGACACGTCTTGAACAAGAGCTGATTTTATTGGCGCAACGCATTGATGTAGCAGAAGAATTAGATCGCTTGCAAATGCACATTAAAGAAACTAGCTCAATCCTGAAAAAAGGCGGTGCGGTGGGGCGCAAACTGGATTTTATGATGCAAGAACTTAACCGTGAAAGTAACACGCTGGCATCGAAATCGATTAATAGCGAGATTACGGCTTCAGCAGTGGAATTGAAAGTGTTAATCGAACAAATGCGTGAGCAAATTCAGAATTTAGAATAAGGACGTAAATGATGACAAAATCAGATTTACAACTGTGCGAATTAACTCAATTCGCTTTAATTGATGTGCAAGGTGTTGATGCAGAAACCTTTTTACAAGGGCAATTAACCTGCGATCTTAGCCAAGTAGCACAAGGAAAATCAACCATTACTGCTCACTGCGATCCAAAAGGCAAAGTAAACGGTTTATTTCGCCTTATTCGTTTAAATGAGCAGCAATTTTATTTAGTGGTGCGCAAAAGCCTGCTTCCCCTTGCCTTAGACGGTTTGAAAAAATATGCAGTATTTTCCAAAGTGAGCTTTGAATTAGTGCCTGCGTTATTTTTAGGTATGAAAGGCGATGGGCGTGCTGAATTCGTGGCAAATAATTTTAGCGATTGGTTGAACGTCGAATTTGCTGAGCGCAATTTGTTGATTAAAACCGAAGCGCAATGTAGCGATCATTATGGCGTGGAATTAAACCAGCCTTTAGCCAAAGAAATGTGGGATTTGTGGGATATTCAACAAGGCTACCCAATTTTGAACGCTGAAACACAAGGCGAATTTATTCCGCAAGCCTTGAATTTGCAAGCACTTGAGCAAGCGATTTCGTTCCAAAAAGGCTGTTATATTGGGCAAGAAACCGTGGCTCGGGCGAAATATCGTGGTGCAAATAAACGAGCAATGTTTGCTTTTAGCGTGCAATCTGACGTTCAACCTGACATCGGCAGCGAGCTTGAAATGCTGCTAGAAAGCGGTTGGCGCAAAACTGGAACGGTGCTAAGTGCGGTGCGTTTTAATGGTGTTTTATCAGCACAAGTCGTTTTAAACAATGATCTTGCCCCTGAACAGCGTTTTAGATTGCCAAACACTAGCGACGAATTCACCTTATCTGCTTTGCCTTATTCGCTGGAATAAGATCCACATTGCCGCAAGCAACGTGAGATTTCCCTAGGGTAAGCCAAGCCCTAGGGAAAACATTCAAAATTTCCACCGCACTTTTTCACCTTTCCACCATCGATCATTGCGTGAATTTCGTTGAGTTAATTTGCAGTTTGATGTAAACTACTCTCCCGTCTTGATACAACAAATCAACTCTTTTTATTTCCATCAATTACTTAGGTTTCATTATGGCGACTAATTATATTTTTGTAACAGGCGGTGTGGTTTCATCGTTAGGTAAAGGCATTGCAGCTGCATCTTTGGCGGCTTTGTTAGAGGCTCGTGGCTTAAATGTTACGATTATGAAACTCGACCCTTATATTAACGTTGACCCTGGCACAATGTCGCCAACCCAACACGGTGAAGTGTTTGTTACCCAAGATGGCGCAGAAACCGATTTAGACTTAGGGCATTATGAGCGTTTTATCCGCACCAAAATGACCAAGCGCAACAATTTCACTACGGGTAAAATCTATTCTGAAGTGCTACGCAAAGAACGCCGTGGTGATTATTTAGGCGCAACCATTCAAGTTATTCCGCACATTACGAATGAAATCAAAGCTCGTGTCATCGACGGCGCAGCAGGACACGATGTGGCAATTATTGAAGTGGGCGGCACTGTCGGTGATATTGAATCTTTACCATTCTTAGAATCGCTACGCCAGCTTGCGGTGCAGGTTGGGCGTGAACGCACAATGTTTATGCACTTAACTTTAGTGCCATATATTCCAACTGCAGGCGAAGTAAAAACCAAGCCAACTCAACACTCGGTGAAAGAATTATTATCTATCGGTATCCAACCTGATGTGTTGGTTTGCCGTTCAGATCGTATGATCCCAGCTAATGAACGTGCAAAAATTGCGTTGTTCTGTAATGTGCCTGAAAAAGCAGTAATTTCATTAAAAGATGTGGATTCGATCTATCAAATTCCTGCATTATTGCAATCACAAGGTTTAGACGATTTCGTGTGCAAACGCTTTGGCTTAGAATGCAAACAAGCGGATTTAAGCGAATGGGAACAAGTGCTTTACCGCCAAGCGAACCCAACAGGCGACGTAACTATCGGTATGGTGGGCAAATATGTAGAATTGCCTGATGCCTATAAATCAGTAAATGAAGCCTTAAAACACGCTGGCTTAACCAATCGTTTAAACGTACACATTAAATATATTGATTCACAAGATGTGGAAACCAAAGGCGTTGAAGTGCTAAAAGGCGTGGACGGTATTTTAGTGCCTGGCGGTTTTGGTTATCGTGGTGTTGAGGGCAAAATTTTAACCGCACAATATGCGCGTGAAAACAACATTCCTTACTTAGGCATTTGCTTAGGTATGCAAATTGCGTTAATTGAATATGCCCGCAATGTTGCAGGTTTAACGCACGCTAATTCTTCTGAATTCGACAAAGAATGTCCACAACCTGTAATTGGTTTAATTACCGAATGGCAAGATGCCGATGGTAATGTGGAAAAACGTTCTGATAACTCAGATTTAGGCGGCACAATGCGTTTAGGCGCACAACAATGCCACTTAATTCCAGGTTCAAAAGCCCACGCATTATATGGCAGCGATACCATTGAAGAACGTCATCGCCATCGCTACGAAGTGAATAACAAATTGCTTCCGCAAATTGAAGCGGCTGGTTTGAAAGTAACTGGCTTAAGTGCGGATAAAAAATTGGTAGAAATTATCGAAGTACCAAATCACCCTTGGTTTGTTGCGGCGCAATTCCACCCAGAATTTACTTCAACGCCACGAGATGGACACCCATTATTTGCAGGTTTCGTGAAAGCAGCGAGAGAAAATCAACAAAATAAATAACAAAAAACCGATAATAGATCAAATTATAGTGATTTTTTGCAAGACAAATCACTGAAAGATCTATACCATATCGGGGAAATTATGTACCGATTTTAGATTAACTTAAGAGGAAAATTAAAATGGCAAAAATCGTTAAAGTACTTGGTCGTGAAATCATCGACTCACGTGGTAACCCAACTGTTGAAGCTGAAGTTCACTTAGAAGGTGGTTTCGTAGGTTTAGCAGCTGCGCCATCAGGTGCATCAACTGGTTCACGTGAAGCCTTAGAACTTCGTGATGGCGATAAATCACGTTTCTTAGGTAAAGGTGTATTAAAAGCTGTTGCTGCGGTAAACAACGAAATCGCAAACGCTTTAGTTGGCAAAGACGGTTCTGCACAAGCTGAAATCGACCAAATTATGATCGACTTAGACGGCACAGAAAACAAATCTAAATTCGGTGCAAACGCAATCTTAGCGGTTTCTTTAGCAACTGCAAAAGCGGCGGCAGCATCAAAAGGTTTACCACTTTATGCTTATATCGCTGAATTAAACGGCACACCAGGTCAATACTCAATGCCATTACCAATGATGAACATCATCAACGGCGGTGAGCACGCAGACAACAACGTTGATATCCAAGAATTTATGATTCAACCAGTTGGCGCATCAACCTTAAAAGAAGCATTACGTATCGGTGCTGAAGTATTCCACAATCTTGCTAAAGTATTAAAATCTAAAGGTTTAAATACTGCAGTTGGTGATGAAGGTGGTTTCGCACCAAATCTTGCGTCAAACGCAGACGCACTTGCGTGTATCAAAGAAGCAGTAGAAAAAGCAGGTTATGTGTTAGGTAAAGACGTAACTTTAGCAATGGACTGCGCATCTTCTGAATTCTACGACAAAGAACGCAATGTATATGATATGAAAGGCGAAGGCAAAACATTCACTTCACAAGAGTTCACACACTACTTAGAAGGTTTATGCAAAGAGTACCCAATCGTATCAATCGAAGATGGTCAAGACGAATCTGACTGGGAAGGTTTCGCATACCAAACTAAAGTATTGGGCGACAAAGTTCAATTAGTAGGCGACGATTTATTCGTAACTAACACTAAGATCTTAGAGCGTGGTATCCAAAACGGTATCGCAAACTCAATCTTAATCAAATTCAACCAAATCGGTTCTTTAACTGAAACTTTAGCAGCAATCAAAATGGCTAAAGACGCAGGTTACACAGCGGTTATCTCACACCGTTCAGGCGAAACCGAAGATGCAACTATCGCAGATTTAGCGGTTGGTACTGCAGCAGGTCAAATCAAAACTGGTTCAATGAGCCGTTCAGACCGTGTTGCTAAATACAACCAATTAATCCGTATCGAAGAAGCATTAGGCGCAAAAGCACCTTTCAACGGTCGTAAAGAGATTAAAGGTCAAGCGTAGTTCGCTGATTAGAGTAAAAAACTCGTGAAATTAACACCGCACTTTGGTTAAAAATAGGTAAAGTGCGGTGTTTTTTTATTCGATTTAGGAGAAAAAATGCTACATCTAGTTTTAGAAGACAAACACCTCATTGGGCAAAAAAAGCGGTTTGGTGCGCATTCCACTGAGCACGAACACTTGGTGGTGATGTTTGAGGACGACGGCGAAACGGGCTATTTTTACGCAATGGATTTGAATAACCAAGAGCAACCGATTGTCGATAGCCTATATGTTTACGGTGTGGACAGTATTGAGGGCAAGCACGAGGCTCGTCAATTTCAAATCTGTTGGTCGGAAGATGGTTATAAGGGTTTCTTGTTGGTGAACGGTTATCCACACGCTGCCTTTGACTATACTCGCTTGGTGGGCTATAACCACAGCAAATTCCCAATGCCTGAAATTAGCAGTATGTGGTCGCACGAAGAAATTACCGATCAGTTAGTCGCAGAATGGCTTAAAGTTTAACCGCACTTTGCGAAAAATTTCAGCCCACATATTCGCTAAAAGTGCGGTGAAAATTTATCGAAAAAACCGATTAAAGTAATTTTCTTAATTCCATTGCGACTTTGCTGCTTTTTCGGCAAAATAAGCGCAACTTATCATTATCAAGGAAATAGAAATGACTAAACATTATGATTATTTGGCTATCGGTGGCGGTAGCGGCGGCATCGCCTCAATTAACCGAGCGGCGAGCTATGGCAAAAAATGTGCGATTATCGAAGCAAAATATTTGGGTGGCACTTGTGTAAACGTGGGTTGTGTACCGAAAAAAGTGATGTTTTATGGCGCACAAGTTGCCGAAGCAATCAAGCATTATGCCCCTGATTATGGCTTTGATGTGGAACTCAAACATTTTGATTACGCCAAATTAGTAGAAAGCCGCCAAGCCTATATTGGGCGTATTCACACCTCTTATAACAATGTATTAAGCAAAAATAACATTGATGTATTAAATGGCTTTGCAAAATTTGTCAACACCAACACCGTTGAAGTGCGTTATGCAGACGGTAGCTCAGAGCAAGTTACTGCCGATCATATTTTAATCGCCACTGGCGGACGACCAACTATTCCTGCCATAAAAGGAGCTGAATACGGTATTACTTCTGATGGTGTATTTGCATTGAACGCTTTACCGAAACGTGTGGCAATCGTGGGCGCAGGCTACATTGCTGTGGAATTGGCTGGTGTGTTCAACAGTTTCGGTGTAGAAACCCATTTATTCGTACGCCAACACGCACCACTCCGCAACCAAGATCCGTTAATCGTGGACACTTTGCTTGAAGTATTAGCTCAAGATGGCATTCACTTACACACCCAAGCCACGCCAGAAGAAGTGGTGAAAAATGCTGACGGCTCATTAACTTTAACATTAAAAGATGGTCGCCAAACAGAAATCGACAGCCTTGTGTGGGCTATTGGACGTGAACCAGCAACGGACGTGATTAACCTTGAAGCGACAGGTGTGGCGACGAACGAACGTGGTTTTATTAAGGTAGATAAATTCCAAAATACTAACGTCGCTAATATTTATGCCGTGGGCGATATTATTGAGGGCGGCATTGAATTAACACCAGTTGCTGTGGCGGCAGGTCGTCGTTTGTCTGAGCGTTTATTCAACAACAAACCGAATGAACATTTAGACTACAATCTTGTGCCTACCGTGGTGTTTAGCCACCCACCTATCGGCACAATCGGTTTAACTGAACCGCAAGCGATTGAACAATATGGCGAAGAAAATGTAAAAGTGTATAAATCAACCTTTACCGCAATGTACACCGCCGTTACTCAGCACCGCCAGCCTTGCCGTATGAAATTAGTCTGCGTCGGCAAAGAAGAAAAAGTTGTTGGCTTACACGGCATCGGTTTCGGCGTGGACGAAATGATTCAAGGCTTCGCCGTTGCGATCAAAATGGGCGCAACCAAAGCCGATTTCGACAACACCGTCGCAATCCACCCAACAGGTTCAGAAGAATTTGTAACAATGCGATAAGCACTTAAAAAACTTAATAAAAAACACCGCAGTTTTTATAAAAGTGCGGTGTTTTTTTAAAGAATTTAGCCTATTTTGCCAAGCCTAATTGCCCGATTTTAACGCCTAATCCGCCAAGTGCCACAGGATCTAAATAATCAGCAAGGAATTTAAATAGTTCATTTAACTCATTGAAAGTGCGGTGGATTTTTACTTCGTTTTCCACTTTTCGAGTAAATTCATAAACGATATTATCGCCATCAACGTGAGCATCTAAAGTGATGTAAATAGTTTCAAAGAAATGGCTTTGCGCTCCCTCCTCGCCTGGGTCGCTAATGCGTACATTCCAAGTATTGCTGAATAAGTTGTGTGTTGTTGATGACATATTAATTTCCTTTCTAATGTAAGATATTGTTATTAAAATGAAATTTCTGGTTTAAGAAAAACCCGATAATAAAATCTCTCAAAACAGAAATTTTATTATCGGGCTTTTCGCTCCATTTGCTTGCGTGCTTCGCTTTACGCTGGTAGCTGCCTTTGCCTTTTAATTTTTTCTCAATACGCTGGCGGAATAATTTATCACTTAATAATGCCTGAATTGCATTATCTCGAATAACGCCTCGCCCGTGTTGGTAAGTGGTTGTGCCTTGCATTTCAACACTGCTCGACAAAATAACCTTTTTCTTTGCCATATTTTCCTCACTTATTAATAAACATCGGTTATTATATATGTAATTCAACAAAAATTTAACTTATAATCATAAAAATTTTGGCTATAAAAAAGGAATACTATGATTGAAATGCTGAAAAGCTGGTACGCTCGTCGCTTTAGCGATCCACAGGCAATGGGATTGGCGGCGATTTTATTGTTCGGATTTATCGCAATTTATTTTTTCAGTGATTTGATTGCGCCGCTATTAATCGCTATTGTGCTTTCTTACCTGCTTGAAATTCCGATTAACTTCCTTTCGACAAAGTTGCGTATGCCTCGAATGCTGGCAATCTTTTTCGTACTTGGCGGCTTTATCACCATTACGCTGCTATTAGTGTTCGGCTTGTTGCCAAACTTAATTGGGCAAACCATCAATTTATTAAGCGATTTGCCGAATATGTTCAACAAATTGCACGAATGGGTAGCAAAACTGCCTGAAAATTATCCTGAATTAGTGGATTACCAAATGATCGAGAGCTTTTTCAGCTCAACTCGTGAAAAGATTTTAGCCTTTGGCGAAAGTGCGGTGAAATTTTCCTTAAGTTCCATTGTGAATTTAGTTAGCATCGGAATTTATGCATTTTTAGTGCCGTTAATGATGTTTTTTATGCTGAAAGATAAACGCATATTAATTAACTCTTTTATGCATTTTTTACCTAAAAACCGTCATCTTGCAGACAAAGTATGGCAAGAAATGCAATTACAAATCGCTAATTATATTCGTGGCAAGCTCATCGAAATCGTGATTGTTACTGCCGTAACTTACATTATCTTTTTGTTCTTCGGCTTAAATTATCCACTTTTATTATCCGTCGCAGTGGGGATTTCTGTGTTAGTGCCTTATGTGGGCGCGGTATTAGTCAGCATTCCTGTGGCATTAGTAGCAATCTTCCAATTCGGTGATCATTCGACATTTTGGTACATTATGATCGCTTATGTGGTCAGCCAATTACTCGACGGCAATTTGCTCGTGCCGTTTTTATTCTCAGAAGCAGTGAATTTGCACCCGCTCACCATTATCGTTGCCGTACTGATTTTCGGTGGTTTATGGGGATTTTGGGGCGTATTCTTCGCTATTCCACTGGCAACTTTGGTTAAAGCGGTGGTCAATGCTTGGCCGTCCACTGAAGAATTAAGCACCATCGGAAAATAAACTGAAAATAAACGAAAAGCCAAGGATAACCTTGGCTTTCTTTTTATCATTTATGTTTTAAAATCAAAACTTATTTTTGTGTATTAAATGCTTCTAAGGCACGTAAAGAATACGTATAAGCCGCACCTGCATTTAATGAAATTGACATTGCTAATGCTGCCGCAATTTCTTCTTCCGTTGCACCCACTTTAGCCGCTTCTACTGCGTGCACAGAAATGCAGCTTTCACAACGTGTTGTTACCGCAACAGCTAATGCGATTAATTCTCTGGTTTTTGCATCTAATACATCACCCTCTGCAGCCGCTGCGCCTAATGCGCCATAAGCCTGTAACATTTTCGGGTATTTTTTACCTAATGCGCCAAAAGATTGTTTAGTATGTGCGGTTTGTTCTTTCCAATCTGCAAACATAATATGCTCCTAATTTTTGTTGATGGAATAAAATCATTTGATGTGCGTATTCTGTGCTAAAATCTTACTACAAACTTGTTTTTTTATCTTAATTTTTATTCAAATTATCTCATTTAGGCAGCGCTATGGACGTTTTAGATCATTTAATCCAGCTTTTACAAATTAAAGGCGAAGTTCACACACATTGCTTATTACAAGGGAACTGGGAAATAAATCACCCACCAAAAGAGGGCGAGCATCAGGGCGTTTTCCACTTAATTTTGCAAGGAGAAGCCATTGCTCATTTATCTGCTAAACAAATTCATTTAAAAGCAGGCGATATTTTTTTCTTGCCGAAAGGCTTGCCGCACGATTTACATAACGCACAAAAAACAAGCAAAAAACACACCGCACTTTATCAGCTTGAGCGACATTCTGCCTATCAAACATTAGCGAACGGCAAGGGAAAAGCCGATTTAGAAATGTTTTGTGGTGCATTTTATTATGCAAAACAATCGGCACTCATTGAAAATTTCCCCGATTATTTGCATTTTTCGCTCACTGATACACCGATTATGAAGCTCATTGAGCTGTTTAAGATTGAAGCACAAGACAATAAATTAGCTGCGCATTCCATTATTAATTCGCTTTCACAAGTGCTATTCACTTACATTTTGCGTAACCATTTGGCACACGACACACCACAACAAGGGATTTTGGCTGGCTTACAAGATCGACGTTTGAATAACGCTATTTCAGCTATTTTAAATGCGCCACAACAGCCGTGGCACGTTGAAATGCTGGCACAACTCGCCAATATGTCTAGGGCAAATTTTATTCGTGTTTTTCAGCAGAAAATTGGCACGTCGCCAGCAAAATTTTTAACCTCAATCCGCCTACAAAAAGCGGCGCAACTGTTGTTACAAACACAAAATTCTGTGTTGGCAATCGCTTTAGATGTGGGTTATCAATCAGAAGCGCATTTCAGCAAAACCTTTAAATCCGTTTATGGCTTACCGCCAAGCCAATACCGCAAAGAAAGCGTCAAAGCGTAAGAAAAGAAAAAATATCAAAAAAAAACACCGCACTTTTTATGCAAATAAATGCAAAAGTGCGGTGCTTTTTGAAGCAGTTTTAAAACTTATTTCACACGTGAAACATATTCGCCTGAACGAGTATCTACTTTGATCACTTCGCCAATTTGAACGAATAAAGGTACTTTAACCACAGCACCTGTGCTTAAGGTTGCTGGTTTACCGCCAGTTCCTGCGGTGTCGCCTTTCAAACCTGGGTCAGTTTCAACAATTTCTAATTCCACGAAGTTTGGTGGAGTTACTGAAATTGGCGAACCGTTCCATAAAGTGATGATACAATCTGCTTGGTCTAATAACCATTTTTCTGCATCGCCTACCGCTTTTGCATCAGCAGAATATTGTTCGAATGTTTCTGGGTGCATAAAATACCAGAAATCTTCATCTTTATATGAATAGGTTAAGTTTAGATCCATCACATCAGCCGCTTCAACAGAAGTGCCTGATTTGAAGTTGATATCTAAAACTTTACCTGAAATCAATTTGCGAATACGAGTACGAGTAAATGCTTGACCTTTTCCTGGTTTTACAAATTCGTTTTCAACGATTACGCAAGGCTCACCGTCTTGCATAAATTTTAGACCCGGCTTAAAGTCTGTGGTAGAGTAAGAGGCCATATAAATATCCTTAAAAAAATTACCCAGATTTTGAATGATGCGTATTCTAACTCAAAACATTCCAATTATGAAAGAGAAAAAAACAAAAAATTGGTTAAATATTCTTGCAAATGCCGTTTCTGACCCTAAAATTCTGCTGGAAATGTTGGATTTACCCGCAGAAAATTTTGTAAATGACATCGCAGCCCGTCAATTATTTCCTATGCGAGTTCCTTTGCCTTTCATTCAAAAAATGCAAAAAGGCAATGCTCAAGATCCGCTTTTTTTACAAGTAATGACCTTGCAACAAGAGTTTTTGACCGCTGAGGGTTTTAATAAAGATCCGCTAGAAGAACAGCAAACGGCTGCGCCAAATATTTTGCACAAATACCATAACCGATTGTTATTAATGGTAAAAGGTGGCTGTGCGGTAAATTGCCGTTATTGTTTCCGTCGTCATTTTCCTTATGATCAAACCAAAGGAAATAAAGAAAATTGGCAAAAAGCATTAGATTACATTAGTGCCAACTCACAAATTGAAGAAGTGATTTTTTCGGGCGGCGATCCGCTAATGGCAAAAGATCACGAATTAGATTGGTTGATAAAACAGCTCGGAAATATACCACACTTACAACGCCTACGCATTCACACTCGTCTGCCCGTGGTCATACCAGAACGCATCACCGAAGAACTGTGTAAAATTTTAGCCGAAAGCCGCTTGGATAAGGTGCTTGTTACACATATTAATCACGCCAATGAAATTGATAATGCATTGGCTGAAGCGATGGATAGCTTGAAAAATGCTGGAGTAACTTTATTAAATCAAGCGGTGTTATTAAAAGGTGTAAACGATGATAGCTTAATTTTAAAACAGCTAGGTGATAAATTATTTTCAGTCGGAATTTTGCCCTATTATTTACATTTGCTTGATAAAGTTGAGGGCGCAAGCCATTTTTATTTGCCAGATGAAACTGCGGTGAAAATTTATCAAGATTTGCAAAAACACACTTCGGGCTATTTAGTACCGAAGTTAGCACGAGAAATTGCACACGAACCAAATAAAACTTTATATACACATTAGCTATTACTAGGAAAAAAGCAAAAGATCCTTTAAAATGGCATAGTTTTGACCGCACTTTAGCAAAAATAAACGTATTTTCAATGCGTACCTTTGTTAATGTGCGTATTTTGTTTAGCATTTATGAGGTAAATTGTGGAAAACACGCCCAAAAATAATTCAAGCCAAAATGAATTGGATTTAGGTTTAAATCAATCAGATTCGGCAACTCCAAGAAAAGAAATGAAAGTTGATCCATCTATTTTAAATAAAGTAACGACACTTTTCGGTAAAAAAGAAAGCGTTCAACCGACGCAATTTGCCGTGCGCAAAGAGCCAACGTTCGGTAGCCTTGAGCCAACACAAGCATCTGCAACCATTCCAGGTTCAGTCAGCCCAACACCGACACAGAATATCGTTTCACACAGTCAACAAAATACCGTAAATTATTCTTCACCAGTATTTAAAGCGGAACAAACTGTGAAGAATAGCACACAGACTGCACAAACTGCGGTGCATTCAAACGAAGAAATTCAAACAATGGCAGAAAGCACAACAACGCCAATTCAATCTTCTGTAGAGCCGGTGAGCTTTACAGAAAATATTAATGTTGAGCCTGTTCAGGTTGAAGAAAGTGTTGTGGCAACAAATGCACCAGAACCAGCACCAGCGGAAACAGAAAGAGAACCCGTGATTGCTGCACAAGATCGACCAAATCGTAAAAATCCTGAAAATTGGGCGATTATGCAAAAATTACCAACCAAACATCGCCGTTTATTTATTGCGATTGCTGGGGCAGTTGCCGTATTGCTTGCCTTGCTTTGGTTGAAACCAAGTAATGACACCGTGGAAGAAATTCAAGCAAATAACGGTGCATCAATGCCAGTGGAATTCCAGTCGCTTGATCCAAATAAACCAATGGAAAATGCGGAAGCCACTAATGTAGCGCCTGCTGAAAATACAATGGCAGAACCTAGCAATGCTACAGCAGCTGAAGCAGGAAGTGATATCGCACCGCTAACAAATACTCAGCAAACGCCAGCGACAAACTTAATGCCTGCTGAACCACAAGCAACTGCACCAGCAAGCGTTGTAGATCAAGCAACAGCCCCAGCTGCAACTACGCCTGCGGCAATGCCTGCACCAGTGGCTCAAGCAAAATCAGATAATGCTCGTTTAGCTGAACAAGCAAATGCTGAACAGGCTCGTAAAGCAGAGCAAGCCAGACTGGCAGCGGAGAAAGCTCGTAAGGCTGAGCAAGACAAACTTGTGGCAGAAAAAACTCGTAAAGCTGAACAAGATAAACTCGCTGCGGAAAAAGCTCGCAAGGCAGAGCTAGATAAACTTGCGGCAGAAAAAGCTCGCAAAGCGGAACAAGCTAAAGCGGCGGCAGATAAAGCCAAACAAGCAGCAAAAGGTGCGCCTGTGGTTGAAGCAAAACCTGCGGGCTCTTCAGCGGCAACAACAGCAAAAGCAACAAGTGCTGCACCAGCGGCAAGCTCAACGGCAAATGCAACATCTAAAACCTTAACTGTGCCAGCAAGCACTTCATTGTTCCAAGTATTCCGTAGCAATGGTTTAGATATTCGTGATGCGAATGCGATGACTAAAGCTGCAGGTGCTGGCAATGTGTTAAGCAGCTTTAAAGCAAACGACAAAGTGCAAGTATCAGTGAGCCAAGGTCGTGTAAGCACAATGCGTTTATCTAATGGCGCAACCTTTACACGTCAAGCCGACGGTAGCTACAAATACAGCAAATAATAAGGAAATTAATTTTGAAACCACTTTTACTTCTCACTTTATGCACACTTAGTGCTTGCACTTGGAATGAGGCATTAGTACCTGAGCAGCCACCGAAAAAAGCGGCTCAAGTTGCCTTAGACAAAGCAACACAAACTGGAAAAGCACGCCGTTATGTATGTAAAGATGAAAAAATAGTCAGAGTGGTTCGAGTAATGTCTAGTAGTAAAAACACCAAAAAAGTAAAAACTGATGAAATCAATTTAACCTTTGGTGGCGTAACTGAAAAGCTGAACGCAACACTTTCTCAAACTGGAAAATCTTATACCAATATTCATTGGCATTGGTTTGAAAAAGCCGATAGCAATACGCTACTGAACAGCGTGGGGCAGATTTTAGCAGAAGAATGTATTGAGCATAAATAAACAAAAAAGGAGCAATTAATTTGCTCCTTTTTATTACCTTAATTTCCCTTATGTTCCAAGTATAATACCGTGGCAGCGACTCGAGAATGCACATTGAGTTTGCGTAATAAATTACGAATATGCACTTTAACTGTTTCTTCGGAAATAAACAGTTGACCTGCAATTTGTTTATTTGATAAGCCTGTGGCAATAAGTTGTAATACGTCCATTTCTCGGTCAGTGAGAGAGTAAATTGGATCTTGTGAGCGATGGCGTTCTAATAATAAATCTTTGATGCTATCACTTAAAATCACCTCGCCTTGAGCGATTTGTTTAATTTGACTTAACAGCGTATCGGGCTCAGTATCTTTCAATAAATAGCCGTCTGCGCCGGCATCAATTAAAGCAAAAATATCATTGCGAGTATCAGATACGGTTAAAATCAAAATTCGGGCATCAACTCCCTCGCTACGCAAGGCTTTTAAAGTGTCTAAACCTGATAAGCCTTTCATATTTAAATCTAAAATAATTAAATCAGGCTCTGTCTGCAAGGCTAATGATATTCCCTCATTGCCGTTACTTGCTTCCCCAACTACGGTGAAATTTTCTTCTAGTTCAATAAGTTGTTTTATTCCACGTCGCATTAATGGGTGATCGTCTATAATAACGATATTAGTTTTATCTGTCATATTCTTCTCCAATGAGTAAGCGGCTTATTATAAAATAATTTTGTTAGCAACGCACTTAACACTTAGTTAGCTAAGTTCTTTGTGAATGATGGAAAGGCACAATTTTAGTTTCATCTTGATCGATAATAATCTGATAAAATTGTGGATAGTTAAAATCACGCTGAACAATGTGATAAGGATTATTACCAGAACTGTCCGCCTGTTGATATATGTAATTGATTTCTTTTATTTTTTGCTCTTTTTCACCATCGCAATGACGATAAATCTCAATATGATTTTGTTCATCTAAAATATATACATCAAAGCTACCGTTGGTATTATCTTTAAAAAAGAATTGCAAGAAACCTTCACTAGCAAAGGCATCAATTTCCGCTGGATATTTACGATTACTATGTGATGAAGAAAAATGCTGCTTAAAGTGCGGTGCTTTTTCACTGAATTCTGCAGTATCAGCAAATTCATCAGTATTTGCCACTTTGAGATCGGGCATTTCATACCAACGCATTCCTCGTTCTTCAAAGAAGAACTGCCAGTTTTTCCCAGCCACTCGCAAAACATTTTGCAAATTATTTACTGAGCCTGTCCCAACTTGAATGCTGATACATTTGCTGACTAAAGCCTGCACCAAATTTTTCAACGCTCGCTGATAATATTCACTATAACAAAATACATCAACCGATTGAGGCGAAACAGAGCCACGATGAATTTTATTAGAAAGCACTTTCAACGCTAATAAAATGGCATTTGGACCTTCAAAATGTAAGGTGCGAATTTCGTTCCATAAATTACGATAAATCAGATCGATACTGCCGACCAAACTTTCTTCATTTGGTCCAAAACTAAATAAATCGCCCTGCTGAATATTGCCCTTTGGCTGCGCTAAATTTTGCGTTGGGTCAGACACCAAATTAACTAATACGGCTAAATGGCGAATTTCACAAGGGTGATGCAATTCTTCATTAGTCGCAGGTGGCACTTTTACTGGGAAAAATTGGGATAAATCCGCAATAAATGCTTTTAATTTTGCCAAAGAAACTCGCTGACTTGAAATATAAAGCTGCGTGTTAGCCGTTAATAAACCATTAAAATATGCCCACGCCACTAATTTATGTAAATTGGGATTATATTCAATATGGCGCATTCCTGAAGAAAATTCGTTGAGATCTAAGGATTGATTAACCAAATACCAGCCCGCTTTGGTTGCAGTGTCCATTCGATTGACCTCAATAAACATCAAATGATCTTCTGATAAATTATTAGAAATCAATGGATTAACCAAAGTTACTTTGCCTGGTAGTTCTTCAAATGCGCTATACAGTTTACGAGATAAAATACTAATGTCTTGTGGCATTATATTTGCATCAACATTATGCTTACGAGCAAAATTGATTAAATTTCGATAGCTCAACATCAGCATCTTAACCAACGTATTATAAGATTTTTTGACTTGTTTGATTTTCCAAAAAGGACGTTGATTAAGTTCTTCAATCTGCTCTTGCGACCAACCCCATTGCTGCGCTAATTCCGCCAGCAAATCATAACGCCAACTTGCCACTTTGGTGTACCATAAATCTTCAGTGGCTTTCACATAAAAGCAACGGCGAACAAAATCTAATCGTTTAAAATCACCTAAGTAAGTCAAATAAGCGGTTACTCGCTCCAACATTGCAAGATAAGGGTCAAAATGATGATCTTCAGTTCTGTCCGTCAGTAAATGGAATTTAAAATCAGAAGAAATTAAGTAGGTATTTGGATATTCCCAAGAATAGGCTTCTAATAATAAAATTTTGATCAGCGATTTATAGGGCGCATCAATGCCTTTATACAAATGCCATAAGCTCGCACCAAAATATTCGTTGGCAGAAAATGCCCCCAAGCCGCCGAAATCAACCCAATCTTGCAGATTAATCTCTTTATTTAAAATTAATTGCTCAACTTCGGCTTCATAATCTTTTTCGTTTTCAATTAATAAATGCAACCACAACAAAGGCTTGCCTGCCAAACGAATTGCAGAACGATAAAACTCATCAAGCAACAACATATATTGTGCCGAGCCACAGTTTTCAGAAGTGAGCGCATCAGAATAACGAAAACAGCGGAAGCGTTCTTGATCCATTAAGAACAAGGTCATTTCCACATCAAACTGTCTAGCCCATTGCTCTAATAATCTGGCTTTTTGTGCTAATCTTTCTCGCTCAATTTGGCTTAAATCTTCACGATGGCAAACCCAAATATCCATATCTGATGACGATGTTTGCGAAATGGAAGCGATACTGCCCATTACATAAATGCCATAAATCGCCTCGCCACACATTGCATCAAAAGTACGGTAGGAATAGGCTTCGATTTGCGAAAAAGAGAGTTCGGGTAAGGTTTTGGTAAGATAATTTTGTTGGTAATCCGATATTTTGAAATGACAGATCCCCACAGGCGCATCAGCAACGAAGCCCGGTAAATTGGGGTAATTCAAATGCAATAACAAAGTTACTAATTGAAAAACGTGCTGAAATTCTTCTGATGAGCCAGATAACGCTCTGACAATACGAAAGTGTTCAAGATCAGCAACTTGTTTTTTAGCAAACTCAAGATCGTATTTCAAAAAACACCTAGATATTTTTAACAAGAAACAGTGGCTACTTTATCACTTCATCGACATTAAAGCAAATCGCACGCAACATTGCTTTTATTATGCAAATTCCACACAAAAGTGCGGTGCAAAATTCGTAAAAAATGCACCGCACTTTTCTCACCTTAAAAACAAAAAGCCCCTTACTTTCGTAAAGGGCTTTGAGTTTATTTCGCTAATGATTATTCATCATCTGCCATATTTAACATTTCTGCTAAACTTGCTGTTGCATCATCGGCAATGGTAGTAAATTCCGCTTCGATTTCCGCTTCATCTGCTGCAGAGAATTTTACTTCTTGCTCGATGTTTTGGCTAATGCCAGCGTTGCGGTTTTTCACACGATTTTGGTGATACGCAAAACCTGTACCTGCTGGGATTAAACGACCTACGATGACGTTTTCTTTTAAGCCACGTAATTCATCACGTTTACCTGCCACCGCTGCTTCAGTCAACACGCGAGTAGTTTCTTGGAACGATGCTGCTGAGATAAATGACTCAGTTGCAAGTGATGCTTTGGTGATACCAAGCAATTCACGTTCAAATTCTACCAACGGTTTACCTTCAGCTTCACGTTTACGGTTGACGATTTTAATGCGTGAAACTTCCACTTGCTCACCTTCTAAGAATTCAGAGTCATAAGCATTGGTGATAACCGCTTTACGCAACATTTGGCGTACGATAACTTCGATGTGCTTGTCGTTAATTTTTACCCCTTGTAAGCGGTAAACTTCTTGCACTTCGTTGACGATGTATTCAGTTACAGCGTGAACGCCACGTAAGCGTAAAATATCGTGTGGTGTTTCTGCACCATCAGAGATCAAGTCGCCACGTTGTACCATTTCGCCCTCGAATACGTTTAATTGACGCCATTTTGGAATCATTTCTTCGTATGCTTCAGAACCGTCAGTTGGTGTAATTAATAAACGACGTTTACCTTTAGTTTCTTTACCGAATGACACAATACCTGAAATTTCAGCCAAAATTGCTGGCTCTTTCGGTTTGCGAGCTTCAAATAAATCAGCAACGCGTGGAAGACCACCGGTAATATCTTTAGTACCCACAGATTCTTGTGGAATACGAGCTAATGGATCACCGATGTTGATTTGTGCACCGTCATCAAGAGTTACGATAGCTTTACCTGGTAAGAAGTATTGCGCTGCAACGTCTGTACCTGGAATTAAAATGTCGTTACCTTTTGCATCAACTAATTTAATTGCTGGACGTAAATCTTTACCTGCAGTTGCACGTTCACCCACATCTTGTACTAAGATTGAAGATAAACCAGTTAAGTCGTCGGTTTGACGGCTTACGGTTAAACCATCAACGATATCTACGAATTTCACAAAACCTGCTACTTCAGAGATAACTGGCATTGTATGTGGATCCCAGTTCGCTACAGTTTCGCCTGCGGTAACTTCTGCACCGTCAGCTTTGTTCAAGATTGTACCGTAAGGTAATTTGTAATGCTCTTTCGTACGACCAAATGCATCGATAACGGTTAATTCTGTATTACGAGAAGTTAAAACAAGTTTACCCTCGTTGTTAGTAACGAATTTCACATTCGCCAAACGCACAGTACCGTTATTTTTCACTTGAACGCTAGATTCTTTGGCTGCCGCAGATGCCGCACCACCGATATGGAACGTACGCATCGTCAACTGTGTACCTGGTTCACCGATAGATTGCGCAGCAATTACGCCCACCGCTTCACCTTGGTTAATTAAGTGCCCACGAGCCAAATCACGCCCGTAACATTTCGCACATACACCGAAGTCTGTGTTACAAGTTACTACTGAACGTACTTTAATGCTATCCACAGAATTTTCGTCGATCACCGCACACCATTTTTCATCGATTAAGGTGTTGCGTGGAATTAGTACTTCTTCTGTACCTGGTTTTAATACGTCTTCAGCTGCTACACGACCTAATACTAATTCACGTAATGGCACTTTCTCATCGCCACCTTCGATTAACGGCGACATTACCACACCCTCGTGTGTGCCACAGTCATCTTCGGTGATCACTAAGTCTTGTGCTACGTCAACTAAACGACGAGTTAAGTAACCTGAGTTCGCTGTTTTTAATGCGGTATCCGCCAAACCTTTACGCGCACCGTGGGTTGAAATAAAGTATTGTAATACGTTCAAACCCTCACGGAAGTTTGCAGTGATTGGGGTTTCAATGATCGAGCCATCTGGACGAGCCATCAAACCACGCATACCGGCTAACTGACGAATCTGTGCCGCAGAACCACGAGCACCAGAGTCTGCCATCATAAAGATGCTGTTGAATGAAGCTTGTTTCTCTGGGTTACCCTCACGGTTAATCACTTCTTCTTGTGAAAGGTTTTCCATCATCACTTTAGCAACACGCTCATTGGCTGCAGCCCAAATATCGATCACTTTATTATAACGTTCGCCTGCAGTTACAAGACCAGATTGGAACTGCTCTTGAATTTCAGCCACTTCTTCTTCCGCAGCAGAAATAATTTCGTATTTCTTCTCTGGGATCACCATATCGTCGATACCAACAGATGAACCTGAACGTGCCGCATAAGCGAAACCTGTGTACATAATTTGGTCAGCGAACATTACGCTTGGTTTCATACCAAGACGACGATAGCTTTCGTTGATCAATTTAGAAATTGCTTTTTTGCCTAAGGTTTGGTTGAATAAACTAAACGGCATACCTTTTGGTGCGATCATCCATAAGATGGCACGACCGATGGTGGTTTCTACCAAGTTAGTTTGCGCTTCAAATTCACCAGCAGCATTTTTAGTGTATTCAGTGATACGCACTTTTACACGAGAATGTAATTCAGCTTGACCTGTGCGATAGGCTTTTTCAGCTTCACGAGGATCTTGTAACAACATTCCCTCGCCTTTACCGTTCACTTTATCACGGGTCATATAGTAAAGACCCAATACCACGTCTTGTGATGGAACGATAATCGGATCACCACTTGCAGGTGATAAAATGTTGTTGGTTGACATCATTAACGCACGAGCCTCAAGCTGTGCTTCTAATGTCAATGGTACGTGTACCGCCATTTGGTCACCATCGAAGTCCGCGTTGAACGCCGCACAAACAAGTGGGTGTAACTGGATTGCTTTACCTTCGATTAAGATCGGTTCAAATGCTTGAATACCCAAACGGTGCAAGGTTGGCGCACGGTTTAGTAAAATTGGGTGTTCACGGATAACTTCCGCTAAAATATCCCAAACAATAGCATCTTCACGCTCAACCATTTTCTTCGCTGCTTTAATGGTTGTTGCGTAGCCACGGCTTTCTAATTTCGCATAGATAAATGGACGGAATAATTCCAATGCCATTTTTTTCGGTAAACCACATTGGTGTAGGTGTAAGTATGGACCTACGGTGATTACAGAACGGCCTGAATAGTCAACACGTTTACCTAATAAGTTTTGACGGAAACGACCTTGTTTACCTTTGATCATATCCGCTAATGATTTAAGTGGACGACGGTTTGAACCCGTAATTGCACGACCACGACGACCATTATCTAATAACGCATCTACTGATTCTTGTAACATACGTTTTTCGTTGCGCACGATAATATCTGGCGCGATTAAGTCTAAAAGACGTTTTAAACGGTTGTTACGGTTGATTACACGACGATATAAATCGTTCAAATCAGATGTCGCAAAACGACCACCATCGAGTGGTACTAATGGACGTAAATCTGGTGGTAAAACTGGTAATACAGTCATTACCATCCACTCAGGTTTGTTGCCTGATTGGACGAATGCTTCAACTAATTTCAAACGTTTAGTGATTTTTTTACGTTTCGTTTCAGAATTGGTTTCTTGTAATTCTTCACGTAACACTTCACATTCGTGAGCTAAATCCATATTGCGCAAAATGGCTTGAATAGCTTCAGCACCCATTTTTGCGTCGAATTCATCTTGCCAACGTTCTTCTGCATCAAGATATTGTTCTTCGGTTAATAATTGACCTTTTTCAAGATCAGTCATACCTGGCTCGATCACGATGTAGCTTTCAAAATAAAGCACACGCTCAATATCACGCAATGGCATATCTAATAATAAACCGATGCGGGACGGCAGTGATTTTAAGAACCAAATGTGAGCCACAGGTGAAGCAAGCTCAATATGACCCATACGCTCACGGCGTACTTTGGTTTGAGTTACTTCAACGCCACATTTTTCACAAATTACACCACGGTGTTTTAAGCGTTTATATTTACCACATAAACATTCGTAATCTTTTACCGGCCCGAAAATACGTGCACAGAAAAGACCATCACGCTCAGGTTTAAAGGTACGGTAGTTGATAGTTTCAGGTTTTTTCACTTCACCAAATGACCAAGAACGGATCATATCAGGTGAGGCTAAACCGATTTTAATCACATCAAAATCTTCTGCAGTTTTTGATTGTGCTTTTAAAAATTTAACTAAATCTTTCACAGATTTTGCTCCTGTCGGAGTTAAACTTATTCAAAGTGCGGTTAAAAAATCTTAAATTTTTCACCGCACTTTGCGCGGATAAATTTCGCTTTTTGACGAATTTTAGATGTTAGCTCAATTACTCTTCATCTAAGTCAATGTTAAGACCAAGCGAGCGGATCTCTTTCATAATTACATTGAAAGACTCAGGTGTACCTGGTTCCATATAATGTGTACCACCAACGATGTTTTTATACATCTTCGTACGACCGTTCACATCATCGGATTTCACCGTCAACATTTCTTGTAATGTGTATGCTGCACCGTATGCTTCAAGTGCCCACACCTCCATCTCACCGAAACGCTGACCACCGAACTGCGCTTTACCGCCCAATGGTTGTTGGGTAACAAGACTATAAGAACCAGTTGAACGAGCGTGCATTTTGTCGTCAACTAAGTGGTTCAATTTGAGCATATACATATAACCAACGGTTACTGGACGTTCAAATTTCTCACCTGTACGACCATCGTACAAGGTGATTTGACCTGAAGTCGGCAAGCCGCCTAATTGTAATAACTCTTTGATTTCGCTCTCGTGCGCACCATCAAATACTGGTGTTGCAAGTGGCATACCTTTACGTAAGTTTTGCGCTAAACGCATTACTTCTTCGTCAGTAAAGGTGCTTAAATCCACTTTTTGTGAGCCGCCACCGAGATCGTAGGCTTTTTGGATATAGCCACGCAATTTCTCAACTTCTTGTTTCTGTTTGAGCATTGCATTGATTTGGTCGCCGATACCTTTCGCCGCTAAACCTAAATGCGTTTCAAGGATCTGACCGATATTCATACGAGATGGAACGCCCAGTGGGTTCAACACGATTTCAACTGGCTGACCATTTTCGTCATATGGCATATCTTCAACTGGGTTGATTTTTGAGATAACCCCTTTGTTACCGTGACGACCCGCCATTTTATCACCTGGTTGGATTTGGCGTTTCACCGCTAAGTACACTTTAACCACTTTTAGAACGCCTGGTGCTAAATCATCACCTTGGATAATTTTTTCACGTTTTACTTCTAATTTGTGTTCAAAGTCTTTGCGTAATTCATCATATTGCTCAGCAAGTTGCTCTAATTGGTTTTGTTTCGCTTCATCAGCAAGGGTTTGTTCTAACCATTGCGCACGAACCATTTTATCCAATTCTTTCGCATTCATACCACCGTCAATAAGCAAGTTGCGTACACGTGAGAATAAGCCAGCTTCTAAGATTTCCAATTCTTCAACAAGGTCTTTCTTCGCTTGTTTTAATTGCATTTCTTCAATTTCAAGCGCACGTTTATCTTTTTCTACGCCATCACGAGTGAAGACTTGAACATCAATAATCGTACCTGAAGTACCATTTGGTACACGCAATGAAGAATCTTTAACGTCTGATGCTTTTTCACCGAAGATTGCACGCAATAATTTTTCTTCTGGAGTTAATTGAGTTTCACCTTTTGGTGTTACTTTACCCACAAGAATATCCCCGCCTTTCACTTCAGCACCCACGTAAACAATACCTGATTCATCAAGTTTGCTTAACGCTGCTTCACCGACGTTTGGAATATCTGCTGTGATTTCTTCTGAACCTAATTTAGTATCACGAGCCACACAAGATAATTCTTGAATGTGAATTGTAGTGAAGCGGTCTTGTTGAACAACACGCTCAGAAACTAACATTGAGTCTTCAAAGTTATAACCATTCCAAGGCATAAATGCCACACGGATATTTTGACCTAATGCTAATTCACCTAAGTCTGTTGATGGACCATCAGCTAAGATCTCACCACGACCAACAGGCTCACCTAAATTCACACAAGGAATTTGGTTGATACACGTATTTTGGTTTGAACGGGTATATTTAATTAAGTTATAGATGTCGATACCTGCTTCGCCTGGGATCGTTTCATCTTCGTTTACTTTTACCACGATACGTGAAGCATCAACGTATTGGATTGTACCACCACGTTTTGCAACCACCGCAACACCCGAGTCTAGGGCGATTGGTTTTTCCATACCTGTACCGACAAGTGGTTTGTCTGAACGTAATGTTGGCACTGCTTGACGTTGCATATTCGCACCCATTAAGGCACGGTTCGCATCGTCGTGCTCAAGGAATGGAATTAACGCTGCTGCAACCGAAACAACTTGTTGAGTTGAAACGTCCATATATTGAATTTCTTCTGGACGATATAAACCTGATTCACCGTGTTCACCACGCGCTGTTACAAATGCGTCAGTAAAACGGAAGTTTTCATCAAGGTTTGAGTTCGCCTGAGCGATAACATATTTACCTTCTTCAATCGCAGATAAATATTCAATTTCTTCGCTCACTTGACCATCAACCACTTTACGATATGGCGTTTCTAAGAAACCATAGTCATTAGTACGTGCATACACAGAAAGTGAGTTAATCAAACCGATGTTTGGACCCTCAGGCGTTTCGATTGGACACACACGACCATAGTGAGTTGGGTGAACATCTCGCACTTCAAAGCCTGCACGTTCACGGGTTAAACCACCTGGACCCAATGCAGAAATACGACGTTTGTGCGTAACTTCTGACAATGGGTTATTTTGATCCATAAATTGCGATAACTGTGAAGAACCAAAGAACTCTTTCACTGCTGCAGAAATTGGTTTCGCATTAATTAAATCTTGTGGTGTGATCGCATCTAAATCACCTAAAGATAAACGCTCACGCACTGCACGCTCAACACGCACTAAACCAATACGGAATTGGTTTTCTGCCATCTCGCCCACAGAACGGATGCGACGGTTACCCAAGTGGTCAATATCGTCCACTTCACCACGACCATTACGAATATCGATGAGTTTTTTCATCACACTCACAATGTCTTCTTTGCTTAACACACCGCTACCTGAAACGTCTTCTACGCCTAAAGAACGGTTGAATTTCATACGACCTACCGCAGATAAATCATAACGTTCTTGTGAGAAAAATAAGTTATCGAATAAGCCTTCTGCCGCTTCTTTTGTCGGTGGTTCACCAGGACGCATCATACGATAAATCTCAACCAATGCGCTTAAGCGATCATAAGACGGATCAACACGCAAGGTTTCAGAAATATATGGTCCGAAGTCTAAATCGTTAGTGAATAAAGTTTCGATGGTGGTGTAGCCTGCTTGAACTAATTTCGCTAATAGTTCTAAAGACAATTCCATATTCGCAGGGCAAATAATTTCACCACTTTCTAAATCCACATAATCTTTTGCCGCCACTTTACCCACGATATAATCAGTCGGTACTTCAACTTGCGTAATATTATCTTTTTCTAACGCACGGATATGACGAGCAGTAATGCGACGACCACGTTCTACGTAAACTTTACCGTTTGCTTCAATATCAAAAGTTGCCGTTTCGCCACGTAAACGCTCTGGCACTAACGCCATTAATAATTTATCTTTTTGAACTTCAAAAACAACTTTATCAAAGAATAAATCTAAAATTTCTTCTGTGCTGTAATTTAATGCACGTAAAATAATAGTTGCTGGCAATTTACGACGACGGTCGATACGAGCAAATAAATTATCTTTCGGATCAAATTCAAAATCTAACCAAGAACCACGATAAGGAATAATACGTGCGTTATAAAGCACTTTACCTGATGAGTGGGTTTTACCTTTGTCAGAATCAAAGAACACGCCAGGGCTACGGTGTAATTGCGACACGATAACACGCTCAGTACCGTTAATCACGAAAGTACCGTTCTCTGTCATCAATGGGATTTCGCCCATATACACATCTTGTTCTTTAATATCTTTAATTGTGCCTGGAGCTGCATCTCTGTCATAGCTCACTAAACGCAATTTCACACGAAGTGGGGCAGCAAAAGTGGTGCCACGAATTTGACATTCACGCACGTCAAATACTGGCTCGCCTAATTTATAGCTCACATATTGTAATTCTGTGCTACCGTTATTGCTCACGATAGGAAAAACAGAACGAAATGCAGCTTCTAAGCCTTGCTGACCATCAAGATCTCTTTGGATAAATTTATCGAAAGAATCTAATTGAATAGTTAATAAATAAGGTACATTTAAAACTTGCGGACGTTTGCCGAAGTCTTTACGAATACGTTTCTTTTCGGTATAAGAGTAACCCATTGGTTTTCCTCTGTAATTTGTTAATCGACCGAATTGCAATAATCGCCCTCATCATTTAAAACTGCGGTTAAAAATGACGAAGTTTTTTCATTTTTTGAGAAATATTGCAATATTATGAATACCGTTTTCAGAAACCACCCTCTGAACCTTACTTCTGATGAGCGGATTGTCTTCAAGCTAACAGTTTGATTTAACTTGAATTATCAACAATAAAACGGCAATGTCTTGGCTAAAATACAGCAAGCCAAAGCTGTTGAACGGAGTATTTTACCTAAAATCTCGCTAAAGTTCAACTAACTAGTTAAAAGAAAAGGCTTAACAAATGCTAAGCCTTAAAAAATAAGACCGCAGTTTGACTTTGATTGAAAACAAAAACCCCAACCGTTTCCGATTGGGGTTTCTTTTGAACTTGAAGTTCGGCTAAAAATCAAAATTATTTGATTTCTACTTTCGCGCCAGCTTCTTCTAATTCTTTTTTCAATGCTTCAGCTTCAGCTTTAGAAATGCCTTCTTTTAAGTTAGCTGGAGCAGATTCAACTAAGTCTTTAGCTTCTTTTAAGCCTAAGCCAGTTGCACCACGTACTGCTTTGATTACTGCTACTTTGTTCGCACCAGCTTCTGCTAATACTACATCGAATTCAGTTTTTTCTTCTGCTGCCGCTGCGCCTGCCGCTGCTGGAGCTGCTGCTGCAACTGCTGCTGAAACGCCGAATTTTTCTTCCATCGCTGCGATTAATTCAACGATTTCTGATACTGATTTTGAAGCAATCGCTTCGATTAGTTGTTCGTTAGTTAATGACATAACAATCAATTCCTAAAGTAAATAAGTTGATAAACGATTTAAGAAACTTGCTTAAAATTAAGCTGCTTCTTGTAATTTGTCGCGTAAAGCTGCAATAGTGCGAACAAGTTTGCCTGCTGCCGCTTCTTTCATTGTGCCCATTAAACGTGCAATCGCTTCTTCGTAAGTTGGTAATGTTGCCAAGAAACTTGCGTCTTGGATTTTACCTTCAAAGGCTGCACCTTTAATTTCAAACTCTTTGTTTGTTTTTGCAAATTCAGTGAACAAACGTGCTGCTGCACCTGGGTGTTCAGTTGAGAATGCAATAAGAGTTGGACCAGTAAACGCATCTTTTAAGCACTCGAATTCTGTGCCTTCAACCGCACGACGTAATAAAGTATTACGTACAACACGCATTGTAACGCCAGACTCACGAGCGGTTTTGCGTAACTCAGTCATTTTATCAACAGTTACACCACGAGAATCCGCGATTACTGCTGATAGGGCACCTTTGGCTGCTTCATTTACTTCAGCAACAATTGCTTGTTTGTCTTGAAGATTTAATGCCATTGGCTTTTAGCTCCTGAATACACTCCGATTTCTCGGAATTAAATTACCTAATAGAAAATCTATTAGGACGACTTCGGTGTACAGAAGCAGAAAATTCTTTTTCTGTTCACCATCTACGTTGGATATTAAGATAATGTTGCCATTATCACCGACGGTCTTGGACGGGGCTTGATAGGCAAGCACCATCAAAATTTAACCTTGCGGTTAAAAGAGAGCGAGATTATAAAGCAATCTACACTCCCTGTAAAGGTTAAACTCAAAAGTGCGGTAAAATTCACCGCACTTTTTGTCTTAAACCCTTAAGAAAAATTATAGGCTGCTTTGATCAAGTGCAACACCTGCACCCATAGTGGTAGAGATGCTTACTTTCTTGATGAAGATACCTTTTGCTGAAGTTGGTTTTGCTTTAGTCAACGCTGCCAACAACGCTTGTAAGTTTTCTTTTAATTGTTCTGCTGAGAAATCTGCTTTACCGATTGTGGTATGGATAATACCATTTTTGTCGTTACGGTAACGGATCTGACCAGATTTTGCATTTTTAACTGCTTCAGCAACGTTTGGTGTTACAGTACCAACTTTCGGGTTTGGCATTAAACCACGTGGGCCTAATACTTGACCTAACTGACCAACCACACGCATTGCGTCTGGAGAAGCGATAACAACGTCAAAGTTCATTTCGCCTTTTTTGATTTGTTCAGCTAAATCTTCCATACCAACTAAATCTGCACCAGCTTCTTTTGCTGCATCAGCGTTCGCACCTTGTGTGAACACAGCAACACGCACTGAGCGACCAGTACCGTGTGGTAACACAGTTGCGCCACGCACGTTTTGGTCTGATTTACGAGGGTCGATACCTAAGTTTACAGCAACATCAACGCTTTCGTTGAATTTAGCGGTCGCAAATTGTTTTAATACTGCGATTGCTTCATTGATTTCATACGCTTTAGTAGAATCTACGCCAGCTTTGATTGCTTTCATTTTTTTAGTCAATTTAGCCATCGTATTATTCCTCCACCACTAAGCCCATTGAACGAGCAGTACCAGCGATTGATTTCATTTTAGTTTCGATTGTTGCACCAGTCATATCTGCTGCTTTAGTTTCAGCGATTTGACGTAATTGTGCTTGAGTTACTGTACCCACTTTATCTTTGTTCGGTTTACCTGAACCAGATTTGATACCTACAGCTTTTTTCAATAAAACTGCCGCTGGTGGAGTTTTAGTAATGAACGTGAATGAACGGTCTGCATAAACAGTGATAACAACTGGAATTGGTAAACCTTTTTCTAAGCTCTCAGTACGAGCGTTGAATGCTTTACAGAATTCCATAATGTTTACACCTTGTTGACCTAATGCAGGACCAACTGGTGGTGATGGGTTAGCCATACCAGCTGCAACTTGCAACTTAACGTATGCTTGGACTTTTTTTGCCATTTTAAGTTTCCTCTAGTGGGTAATAACGCTGAAGATCAGCTCCCCGATGATAATAAAACCCTATTGCTAGGGTCGTTTTAAGAGGCTGCATTTTAATGAAATACAACCCAAATTTCAAGCATTGCGATCAGAAAATCGACAAAATGCTAAAACTTTTCAAAATAACACCGCACTTTTTTGCTTTTTTAACGCAAAAGTGCGGTTAATTTTATTGTGATTTTTCCACTTGACCGAATTCAAGCTCAACTGGCGTTGCACGACCGAAGATAGAAACAGACACTTTTAAGCGGCCTTTTTCATAGTCCACTTCTTCCACTGTACCATTAAAGTCAGCGAAAGGCCCTTCGGTAACACGCACTTCTTCACCAGGTTGGAAGGTGTTTTTCGGACGTGGTTTATCCGCATTTTGTTCAACACGGTTTAAGATAATATCGGCTTCACGTTGGCTAATTGGTAATGGTTTATCTGGTGTTCCACCGATGAACCCCATTACTCGTGGCACACTACGCACTAACTGCCAAGTGTAATCGTTCATTTCCATTTGTACTAAAACATAGCCAGGGAAAAATTTACGTTCACTTTTGCGACGTTTGCCCGCCACGTTTTCAACCACTTCTTCAGTTGGCACGAGAACTTCACCAAACTGATCTTCCATTTGGTTTAATTTGATATATTCACGCAATGTCGTTGCAACACGACCCTCAAAACCTGAAAAGGCTTGCAATACATACCAACGTTTTTTTGCTGCTGTTGTTTCTGTCATATTAGAATCTCAAATCGGTTAAGAAGTTAAGTACTGAAACAATAATACTGTCGAATGCCCATAAAATTAAAGAAACAACTACAGTAACGCCCATTACGATAAGCGTTGTTTGCATTGCTTCAGGGCGTGTCGGCCACACAATTCGTCTTAATTCAACACGAGATTCACTGAAGAACGCTCGTGCTTTTGTTCCTTGATTAGTAATCGCTGCTAATGCTAATGCAATCGCCAATAAAACGACGATACCCACAACACGAATAGCGGTTGAATAAAGGTCTGCAAAATATACATTACCTACGGCAGCAGCGATGATAATTGCAATCGCTAACAACCATAACAAGCGGTTTAAGCCTGTTGATTTTTGCCCTGTTTCTTCAGGTGCGTTTTTCTTTTTCTCGATTTCAAGAGCCATAAATTAACCTATCGATGAAATATAAAATTCGGGACGTTTTTTTAGAACGTGCGATTGTAGCACTTTCTTTCTTATTTTCATATTAAATTTTTACGCCCCGAAATTTTCTGCTTATTTTTTCTCTGGAATTGCCGCCAAAATCTTCGTCAACAAACTCCAATAGGTTTGCACTGCAGGAATATGCACCTTTTCATCAGGCGAATGAGCATTTTGAATTGTTGGTCCAATCGAAACCATATCCATATTTGGATAAATTTTCTTGATCAAACCACATTCTAAACCAGCGTGAATTACTTTCACCACAGGTTTATAGCCTAACACTTCGCCATAAATTTTTTCCGTTAGGCTTAAAATTTCTGTGTCAGGTTGCGGTGCCCAACCTGGGTATCCGCCTGAAAATTGGATTGTTGCGCCACAAAGTGCGGTGATAGAATGCAATAAATTTTCCACATATTGTTTACCGCTTTCAATTAATGAGCGCATTAAAATATGCCCTTTAACGTGATCGTCTTCCGTGCTTAACACGCCAATACTTGAAGACGTTTCCACTACGCCTTTCACCACATCGCTATTGCGCACAACGCCATTTGGCAAAGCATTCAATAAGTGAATGGTTTTTAAGCTCGAATTCACATCAAAAACACGTTCAGGCGGCGCAATTTCTTGTAAATTAATCACTAAATTAGGTTCTGCCACGGCTAATTCTTGTTGCATTAATTCAGTAAATTTTTGCACCGCACTTTTTAGCGCAACATCGTCATTGACACACAAAGTCGCCACAGCTTCACGAGGAATTGCATTACGCACCGAGCCGCCACGCACTTCCGCCAAGCTAAATTCCAATGCGTTGTGCTGTTGCACATCGGTTAAAAAACGTGCTAATAATTTAATCGCATTGACACGTCCAGTGTGAATATCACAGCCAGAATGCCCACCACGCAAACCTTTCACAGCCACTTGGTAACTTTTTGAAAAGGTATTTTGTACACGCTGAATTGGTAAATTTAATTGCGCATCTTGGCCGCCTGCGCAGCCGATATAAATTTCACCATTTTCTTCCGTATCTGTATTAATCATCAAATCCGATTGCAACCAACCTGCTTGCAAGCCCATTGCGCCGTCCATTCCAGCTTCTTCGGTCATTGTCAGCAACACTTCTAATTCAGGGTGAAGCAAATCATCACTGTCTAACACCGCCAACGTCGATGCCATACCGATACCGTTGTCGGCCCCTAAGGTTGTACCTGTAGCTTTCACCCATTCGCCATCAATATAAGGCAAAATAGGATCTTCTAAGAAATTATGCGCCGTTCCCTCATTAGCTTGCGGAACCATATCTAAGTGCGCTTGCAAAGCCACTTTTTGATGATTTTCCATTCCTTTGCTCGCCGCTTTGCGAATTAATATATTACCGACCGCATCACGCTCAACAAACAAGCCTTTTTCTTTTGCCCAATTCACAATAAATGTTGCAATTTTTTCTTCGTGATAAGACGGGTGCGGAATAGCGCAAATGCGATCAAACCATTGCCACAATAACTGCGGTTGTAATGATTGAATTTCTGACATAATACATTCTCCTTTGTTCTTTATATAAGATCGCCACATTATGGATCGTTTCTGCACAGAATTCTATATTTTCTCTTCATTTAGCGCATAATTACCTACGTTCATCGCATTAAGCCAATTTTTCAACTAAAAATTACTATTTTATCTCCAACCAAATGCAAATTTATCAGAAATCTGATGAGTTTAACTTTCATCAACTCTTGTAAAATGTTATGCTTACCTAATTTTAAAATTCCTCTAAACAAAGGATAACACTATGAGTGAAAAATATATTGTAACTTGGGATATGTTCCAAATGCACACCCGTAAATTAGCCGAGCGTTTATTGCCAGCAACGCAATGGAAAGGCATTATTGCTGTGAGCCGTGGTGGCTTATTTCCAGCAGCCGTATTAGCTCGTGAATTAGGTTTACGACACGTAGAAACCGTGTGTATTTCAAGCTACGATCACGATCAACAAGGTGAATTACACGTGTTACACGCAGCCGATACCGACGGTGAAGGCTTTATCGTAGTGGACGATTTGGTAGACACTGGTAACACCGCACGTGAAATTCGCAGAATGTATCCAAAAGCGAAATTCGTAACTGTGTTTGCCAAACCTGCAGGCGCATCATTAGTTGATGACTATGTTATAGATATTCCACAAAATACGTGGATTGAACAACCGTGGGATCTTGGCTTAGGTTTTGTGCCACCACTTTCACGCAAATAATTTTTTTACAAAAATGCGAGCCTAGCTCGTATTTTTTGTCGAGATTTTCGTTATATGATTGAATATATAAACCTATCACCATCAGAAATTAATGCGATTATTCTCAGCCTTAAAGTCGCATTTTGGGCAAATTTTTGGCTGCTTCCATTGGCAATTTTGGTCGCTTGGCTGCTTGCTCGTAAACAATTTTGGGGCAAATCTCTATTAAATGGCATTGTACATCTGCCGTTGGTGCTGCCCCCTGTAGTGATTGGTTATTTATTACTCATTTCAATGGGACGCAACGGCTTTATCGGCAAATATTTGCAAGATTGGTTCAGCTTCACCTTTGGTTTTAGTTTAAATGGAGCAATTTTGGCTTCCGCTGTGGTGGCTTTTCCGCTGGTGGTTCGCTCGATCCGACTAGCCATCGAAAGCATTGATTTTCGCTTAGAACAAGCGGCAAGAACTCTCGGCTCATCGGCTTGGCGTACCTTTTACACCATCACCTTGCCACTCGCTTTCCCTGGGATCTTGGCTGGCACAATTCTCGGCTTCGCACGTTCACTCGGCGAATTCGGCGCAACAATCACTTTTGTGTCGAACATTCCCAACGTAACTCAAACCTTACCGCTGGCAATGTACTCTTTTATTGAAACACCGAACGCCGAAGCCGCCGCCGCACGCCTGTGTATTATTGCGATTATCATCGCCTTACTTTCCCTGCTTGCCTCTGAATGGTTAGCCAAACGCACACAACAAAAATTGGGGCAAACCGATGTTAGACATTAATGTAAGCAAACGCTTAGGGCAATTTGAACTTGAAATCAACACCCAAATTCCTAGCCAAAATGTAACCGCACTTTTTGGGCTTTCAGGTTCGGGAAAATCCACCTTAATCAACTTAATTAGTGGCTTACTTAACCCAGATCAGGGCTATATAAAATTAAACGGCAATATTCTAGCCGACTGTCAAAAAGGCATTTTTCTCCCCCCTGAAAAACGCCACATCGGCTACGTTTTTCAAGACGGACGCTTATTCCCCCACTATTCCGTCGAGGGAAATTTACGCTACGGAATGAAAAACTCAACCAGCAACTTAAAAAGTGCGGTGCAATTTGAACAAATTATTCAACTGCTCGGCATCGCCCCACTACTCAAACGTTACCCCATCAGCCTTTCAGGCGGTGAAAAACAACGTGTCGCCATCGGACGTGCCTTATTATCACAGCCTGAAATCTTATTAATGGACGAACCCCTCTCCGCTCTCGACTTGCCCCGCAAGCAAGAACTACTAGCATATCTCAACCAACTCACTCAACAAATCGCCATTCCGATTTTATATGTTACGCATAGCCTTGATGAGCTAACAGCGTTGGCAAAAAATGTGGTATTAATAGAAAAAGGAAAAGTGCTATTGTGTGACGAAGTAAATAAAGTGATTAGCGATCCGCTGTTCGCCCAATGGAAGAAATAGATTGCGGAAAAAATAGATAATAAAATCCACCGCAGTTTATATGCCAAACTGCGGTGTTTTTTGGGTAAATTTATGAGCTATGGCCCCTTATCAAACTTCACCCCTTCGCCAATCAGATAAAACTGACCGCCAGCGACATAATGCAAGGTACGCAATTCATCAGGTGCATTATCAAAATCCCAATGATTGTCTTTGAACACACGATCGTCCGCCCACGCACCCATTACTTCACCAATAAATAAATCGTGAGCTTGTTGATTGTGCGGTTCGGAAATCAATTTACAGATTAACCACGCATTGCAACCTTCTACCACTGGCACATCAAAGCCATTTTGGTAAAATAGCGGCACGTTCGCCAATTTTTGCGGATTTTCCTTGCGAGATTCGCCTATATTCAGCACTAATTCCGCTTGCGTGGCATTCGGCACTTGCAAAGCAAACCAGCCATTTTGCTCGATTAATTCTCGGGTAAAAGTCGATTTATCCAACACCACCGTTACTTTCGCAGGCTGAAATTCTAACGCACACGCCCACGAAGCGGACATCACATTTTCCACGCCATTGTGTTTCGCCGACACAATCACGGTCGGCCCGTGATTTAACAAGCGGTAAGATTTTTCTAAAGGAACTGAAATAATCGCCATTTTTTCTCCTTACAAATCAACAGGTTGCCAATCTTTGCCTTTCACAGGCGGCAACCACGCTCCGCCTGCAACGCAGAAGCTCCACAAGCGGCTTGGAATACCGTAGTGATCCATTTTTTCAGGATCAAGTGCGGTAATAATTTTGTCGGTTTCGCCGTTTTTGAGCAACGTACCGATGGTTGGATTAATCATCACCGCCTTACCCAAAGCAATAAACTCTGCCCAGCCAGTATTAAATGCGTTCACAATTTGCTCCGCTGAAAGCAAGTTACCCACGCCAATTAATGGTAATTTTCCGCCAATGCGTTCGTGGATTAGCTCCATTCGAGTGCGATTGGTGTCCGCACCACGGCGAGCGTTTTTGTGGAAATCCCACAAAGAAACGTGCAAATATTGCAACGGTTTTGCGACTAAAGCGTCAATTAACGCAAACGTATCCGCCATTGTAATGCCCAATTCTTCTGGCTCTTCAGGCGAAAAACGGTAGCCTACGATAAAATCAGGGCGAGCGTGTTTTTCACGCACCTCCACCACAGCGTCCACCACTGCCATTGGGAATTTTAAACGGTTTTCCACACTACCGCCCCATTCGTCCGTACGGCGGTTGCTATGCCCTGAGAAAAATTGTTGGATTAAATAGCCGTTCGCACCGTGAATTTCCACGCCATCAAAACCCGCTTGAATGGCTAAATCAGTCGCATTGGCGAAAGCGTTGATCAAATTTTCGATTTCAACGGGGGTAACTTCTCGGCTACCTGTGGCTTCATCGGCACTTGGTGCGATTTTGTCTGCGGTATTCAGTTCAGCAATCGCCAATTTACCACCGTGATGAATTTGTAAAATCGCTTTTGCCCCTTGATTTTTCAAGCTCTCTGCCAATTTGCGTAAGCCGTCCAAATCTTTTTCGCCACAGGCTTCAGGCTGACCTGCAAAGGCTTTACCACCGTCCGCCACTAGCGTTGCTGCGGCAATAAATAAACCAATGTCTGCCGCACGATTGCTGATGAAATGTAATTCTTCTTCGCTGGCTGTGCCGTCATCATTTGAGGCAAAATGGGTCATTGGCGCAACCGCTAAGCGGTTTTTGATTTCTACGCCATTGTTGAGCGTAAAAGGTTGAAATAAAGGTTGAGTGTTCATCATTTTGATTACTTTCCTTAATAATAAAAAGGCATAGCCCTACGCTATACATCGGCTATGCCTTGAGTTTGTCTTAAAACTACGCCTTCACGCTCGCTTTCAAGAAATCTAACAACTGATCTTTATTGATCATCTGTTTCTCGCCTGTGCGGCGGTTTTTGTATTCGATTTCGCCGTTGGCTAGGTTTTTCTCGCCGATGACCACCATATGCGGTACGCCGATTAATTCCATATCTGCAAACATCACCCCAGGGCGTTCTTTGCGGTCGTCAAAAATCACGTCCACACCTTGGGCTTGTAAAGTGCGGTATAACTCTTCGGCGAATTGTTGCACCGCTTCCGATTTGTGCATATTCATCGGCACGATTGCCACGGTAAACGGCGCAATTTCATCGCTTGACCAAATAATACCACGCTCATCGTGGTTTTGTTCGATGGCTGCCGCCACCACACGGGTTACGCCAATGCCGTAACAACCCATTGTCATCACCAGCGGTTTGCCGTCTTCGCCCTGCACGGTCGCTTTCATTGCTTCAGAATATTTAGTGCCAAGTTGGAAAATATGCCCGACTTCGATTCCACGTTTAATTTGCAGCACGCCTTTGCCGTCTGGGCTTGGGTCGCCTTCCACCACGTTACGCAAATCCCCCACGTCAGGCAACGCCACATCACGTTCCCAGTTGATGTTGAAATAGTGTTTGCCGTCAATATTCGCCCCTGCGGAGAAATCAGACATATTCGCCACCGTGCGATCCACCACCGCTGGAATATTTAAATTCACAGGGCCTAATGAACCCACAGCTGCGCCGATTTTCGCTTTAATCTCAGCTTCGTCTGCAAATTCAAACGGCTCAGCCACTAACGGGTGTTTTTGTGCTTTGATTTCGTTTAATTCGTGATCGCCACGCAAAATCAACGCCACCAACGGTTGCGCTTCGCTTGCCCCTTTCACGATTAAGGTTTTGACCGTTTTTTCAATCGGCAAATTAAATTGTTCCACTAACTCATTGATGGTTTTCGCCTTTGGCGTATCCACCAATTCCATCACCGCGGTTGGGGCTTGACGTTCGCCCAATGCCACCGCTTCCGCCAGCTCGATATTCGCCGCAAAATCGCTTTCGGTGGAGAAAACCACATCATCTTCACCGCTTGACGCCAACACTTGGAACTCGTGAGAAGCCGAACCGCCGATTGAGCCAGTGTCCGCCTGCACCGCACGGAAATCAAGGTTTAAGCGGTTGAAAATATTGCTGTAAACCTGATACATCACATCGTAAGTTTGTTGCAAACTTTCTTTGTCCGTGTGGAAAGAATAAGCGTCTTTCATCACAAATTCACGGGAACGCATTACGCCAAAACGTGGGCGAACTTCATCACGGAATTTGGTTTGAATTTGGTATAAATTGAGCGGTAATTGCTTGTAAGAGGACACTTCACGGCGAACCAAATCGGTGATCACTTCTTCGTGAGTTGGGCCTAACACAAAATCACGTTTGCCACGATCCACAAAACGCAGCAGCTCAGGGCCGTAGTCGTTCCAACGCCCCGATTCTTCCCAAAGCTCCGCAGGTTGCACCACAGGCATTAGGGTTTCAATCGCCCCGCCTTTGTTCATCTCTTCACGAATAATTTTTTCGACTTTTTTCAGCACTTTTACCCCCGTTGGCAACCAGTTGTATAAGCCTGACGCCATCGGGCGAATCATTCCTGCACGCAACATTAATTGGTGGCTGACGACTTGTGCGTCATTTGGGGTTTCTTTGAGGGTTGAAAATAAATATTGACTTGTACGCATTGTTGTTCCTATTTTTAATTTATTCTGTCAAAAAATTTGTGCTAGTTTAGCACAAGCGTTACGGATTGTGATAAGCATCAAGCAAATCTTGCCAATTTTGTGGGCTAAATTGAATCTGCATTCGCCCAACTTCTTTCATAAAAGAACGGTGTAATCGCTGTAAATTGTCGGCTTTCCAAAAATCACCTGATTTTTCACCGCACTTATCAAAATCTAACAGCCAACATTTACTTTGATTATCAATTACTTGTAATAAAATATTATGCGCATTAAGATCGGTATGGCAAATTTGCAAATCGTGTAATTGACGAATAAGGCGACCAATTTGTTGCCAAATTTCGCTCGGCAAAGATTGATGCTGTAAAACTGCGGTTAAATCCTGTGCATTTTCAATTTTTTCCATTAAAATGTCCGCTCGATAATAAAACCAGCCTTTTTCTACTTTAGCAGCGATAGGCTTCGGCACAGGCAAACCAGCAGCGTGCAACTTTTCCAATAAACGCAATTCCGCAAAACTACGAGTATTATTTAAGTCGTTGAATTTAAAACGATCTTTGATTACTTTTCCCCACAAGCCGCCACGATAATAATGGCGCAAGCTCGCATTCACACCGAATAAATCTTGTCCTTGAATAAACCAAGTAATGCCCCGCCCTCGTGCTTGCCCGATAATTCGCTGTACATTTTGCCAATAATCAGGTGAAAAAAATTGCGGATAATCAAGGTCGGCATAGGACGCTTCCGCTAATAAAAAAAAGCAATTCTCTTGTTTTAATTCAATCATTTTCGCCACCTTTTGCAGATTAATCTCGCCCTATCTCTAGCATAGCCGTCTATTCTACTTTAAAATAAGGCGAGTTCCAAATTCAGCCAGCAAAAGGGCAACGCACAGAATGAAAGTGCGGTGCAAAATAAAGGATTTTTTATGTCAACACCACTTTTTTCGTCGCAACAACCGCCTAAATCATTGTGTATTTTACGCCTTTCCGCTATTGGTGATGTTACGCACGCCTTGGCAGTGGTGCAGGAAATTGCTCGATATTATCCTGAATGCAAAATCACTTGGATTGTGGGAAAAATCGAATATGCCTTGTTAGCTGGTTTGACGCAAATGCCGCAAGTTCAGTTTGTGGTCTTCGATAAAAAAGCAGGCTGGCGTGGCGTTCTGAAATTATGGAAACAGCTGAAAAATCAACGCTTTGATGCCTTATTGAATATGCAAACTGCGGTGCGTTCTTCGTTAATTTCCTTAGGCATTAAAGCAAAATACAAAATCGGTTTTGGTGAAAAACGTCGCCGAGAGGGGCAAGGTTTGTTTGTCAATCAATACGTTGAAGATCCTGAAAATCCGCACGTTTTAGATGGCTTTATGGCATTTGCTCACAAAATTGGTGTGGCTAAATTTGAGCCAAGCTGGCAATTAGTTATTCCTGAAACGGCAAAAAGTGCGGTGGAAAAATGGCAAGTTTCTGACCGAGTGAATTTAATGATTTCGCCTTGCTCAAGCAAGGTAGAAAAAGATTGGCTGGCGGAGCGTTATGCGGAAGTGGCAAGTTACGCTTTGCAACATAATATCAATGTGATTTTATCGGGTTCGCCAGCACCAAGAGAAATGGAAATGTGCGAAAAAATCACCGCACTTTGCCGTGAAAAAAGCGGTCTATCGCCACGCAATGCCTGCGGAAAAACCAGTTTAACCGAGCTGACAGCATTAATTTCAGGTGCTGATTTGCTACTTGCTCCCGACAGCGGTCCAGCCCACATTGCCACAATGGTTGGCACGCCAGTGATCGGGCTTTATGCCTACCATAACCCCAAACGCACCGCCCCTTACCACAATCTCAGCAATGTGATTTCAGTTTATGAGCAAAATGTGCAAAAAGAATATCACCGAGCATCTAGCAAACTTCCGTGGGCAACGAAGCTCAAGGGGAAAAATTTAATGGCGGAAATTCAGGTGGAAGATGTGTTGAACAAAATGCGAGAACTAGGTTTTATACAATAAAATGTGCAATAAAAAAGGGCGTTTAAACGCCCTTTATCGATCAATCAGCTTATAATGTTTTTGCTAATTTTTTAAGGTACTCTTTAAATTCACGACCGAGTTTATCGTGCTGCAAACCATATTCCACAAAGGCTTGCATATAGCCGATTTTGTCGCCGCAATCGAAAGATTCGCCAGTCATTTGGAAAGCCTCGACGGTTTCTTTTTCAATTAACATATCAATAGCATCAGTTAATTGAATTTCATCGCCCACGCCCACTGGCGTTTTTTCTAATAAATTCCAAATTTCAGCAGAGAACACATAACGTCCCACCACTGCAAGATTTGATGGTGCTTCTTCTACGCTTGGTTTTTCGACCATACGAGAAATTTTCGCACTTTCGCCACCGCTGAACTGTACGCCGTCGCAATCTGCCACGCCGTAACTGCTCACATCTTTTGGATCAACAGGTGCAACCATAATTTGGCTTGAGCCTGTTTCTTGGAAACGTTTGATCATCGCCGCCAAGTTTTCTGTTTTTTGATTTGCAGTAAAATCCGCTAATAACACGTCAGGCAATACCACGGCAAACGGTTCATTTCCTACCACAGGACGACCGCATAATACCGCGTGTCCTAAGCCTTTGGCATTCCCTTGGCGAACGTGCATAATGGTAACGTGTTTCGGACAAATCGCTCGGACTTCTTCCAATAATTGACGTTTTACCCGTTTTTCCAACATTGTTTCCAATTCAAACGAGGTATCAAAATGGTTTTCAATGGCATTTTTTGATGAATGGGTAACCAACACAATTTCGGTGATGCCAGCGTTGATACATTCATTCACCACGTATTGAATTAATGGCTTATCCACCAAAGTCAGCATTTCTTTTGGAATTGCTTTGGTTGCTGGTAACATTCTGGTGCCTAAACCAGCGACAGGGATAATCACTTTCATAAATTTTCCTTTTTTATCCTAAAATACACCGCACTTTGCGACAAAGTGCGGTTGAATTCAATCGAGTTTTATTGACGTAATAACGCTAAAATCTCGTCAGTTTTTTGTTGCATTAACGCTTTATCGCCACGGGTTTCCAAGTTCAAACGCACCACAGGCTCAGTATTTGAGCTACGTAAATTGAAACGCCAGTTTGGATATTCAATGCTAATCCCATCAATTTCGCTCACGCTTACAGCATCTTTCTCATAAGCTGCACGAACACGAGAAATTGATGCTTTTGCATCGGTTAATTTGCTATTGATCTCGCCAGGTGATGGGTAAGTGTCAATACTTTCATTGACTAATTCGCCCAAGGTTTTACCTGTGCTAGACACTAATTCCATTACTAACAACCAAGGAATCATACCGCTATCGCAATAATAGAAATCACGGAAATAATGATGTGCCGACATTTCGCCACCGTAAACCGCATCAACTTCACGCATTTTTTCTTTAATGAAAGAATGCCCTGATTTTGACATTACAGGCTCACCGCCATTGGCTTCGACTAATTTCACCGTGTTCCAAATTAAGCGTGGATCATAAATGATTTTTGCGCCTTTTTGCTTTTGAGTGAACGCTTGACCCAACAAGCCGACCACATAATATCCCTCAATGAAACCACCGTTTTCATCAAAGAAGAAACAGCGGTCAAAATCGCCGTCAAATGCAATACCCATATCCGCTTTATGTGCTAATACTGCATCAATGGTATCTTGACGATTTTCGTGCAAAATCGGGTTAGGAATACCGTGTGGGAATGTGCCGTCTGGGTTATTATGCACTTTAATAAATTCCACTGGCACGCCACGCACTTTAAATTGCGCTTCAATCGCATCAATAACGTGTCCTGCTGCCCCATTGCCTGAATTAATGACTAATTTTAATGGTTTAATATTGTCTAAATTAACGTAAGAAAGTAAACGCTCAACATAATCACCCAACACAGACTGCTGTTTATATTCGCCACGTTGTGCCACTGCTGCGAAATTATTTTCTTCGGCTAAACGCTGAATATCTGCCAAACCTGTTTCTGAGCTAATTGGGCGTGAGCCCTCACGCACCAATTTCAAGCCATTATAATCCATTGGGTTATGGCTTGCAGTTACTTCAATTCCGCCGTCAGCGTTTAAAAATGAAGTCGCAAAATAAACTTCTTCTGTGCCAACTTCACCTAAATCAATCACGTTCACGCCAGAATCTAGCAAGCCATTGGTTACTGCGCTTTTTAATTCTTTACTCGTTAAACGCACATCACCACCGACGACGATGGTTTTTGGTTTTAAATATTGTCCAAATGCACGACCAATTCGATAGGCGATGTCCACATTGAGTTCATCGCCTAAACGACCACGAATATCGTAGGCTTTAAAACACGTTAATTTGGTCATTAATTATAATCCTTTTAGTTATCGGAATACGGCAAATCTTGCGACTGTTTAATTCGTTGATAGATTTCTTCACGATGAACAGAAACATCTTTCGGTGCTTTCACGCCAATTTTTACCTGATTACCACGAACATTTAATATTGTGATTTCAATATCATCACCAACGAGTAAGCTCTCGCCAATTTTTCTGGTTAAAACTAGCATACGACCTCCCCTTTTATTATTTTATCTGATTCGTGTTTGTAACAATCCTTATTTCATAACACTACATAAAACACCTTGCAAAAACACCAAGGCAACCGTTTATTTTAAAATTACAGGTTTGCTTTTAACCAATCCAATGCACTGGTTAGTGCGCCTGTAACATTTTCAGGTTGTGAACCGCCAGCCATCGCCATATCTGGACGACCGCCGCCTTTTCCGCCCACTTGTTGAGCCATCAAGTTCACTAATTCACCTGCTTTGACTTTGCTAGTAACATCAGCCGTTACACCGACAATCAAATTCACTTTATCGTCAACAACGGAAGCAAATGCCACCACAGCAGAGCCTAATTGATTTTTCAAGTCATCAACCATTAAGCGCAATGCTTTTGCATCAACGCCATCAAGTTGCTGTACAATAACAGAAACATCGTTAATTTTCACCGCACTTTGCGCCAAGTTTGACCCAGCTTGCATTGCCGCTTTTTCTTTTAACTGCTGTAATTCTTTTTCTGTTTTCTTCGCTTTATCTTGTAATTGTGCAATTTTTTCTGGCAAAGAAACCACATCTGATTTTAACAAATCTGCTGCTTGTGCCAAAATATTTTGTTGTTGATGCAACCACGCCAATGCGCCTTCGCCCGTAACCGCTTCTACACGGCGAACGCCTGCCGCAACTGCACTTTCAGAAGTGAGTTTAAATAAACCAATTTCCCCTGTATTTTCGACGTGTAAACCGCCGCAAAGTTCAATAGAGAATGGGCTCATTGTTACCACTCGCACCACATCACCATATTTCTCGCCGAATAATGCCATTGCGCCTTTTGCTTTAGCTTGTTCAACGCCCATTTCTTCAGTTAATACAGGGTGATTTTTGCGAATGTGGAAATTCACCAAACGTTCTACTTCTTCTAATTGCGCTTTGCTGATAGCTTCAGGTTGTACAAAGTCAAAACGTAAGCCAACATCAGACACCAGCGAGCCTTTTTGTGCCACGTGATCGCCTAAAACTTGGCGAAGTGCAGCGTGCAATAAGTGCGTTGCGCTGTGATTTAACTTGGTATGCTGACGACGTTCCGCATCAACACTTGCCGTTAGGCTATCACCTACTTTTAATGAGCCTCGAATTAATTCACCAATATGCCCAAATACTTGACCATATTTTTGCGTATCTTTCACGTCAAATTGGAATTCCGAGCTACTTAACACGCCGCTGTCGCCAATTTGACCGCCCATTTCTGCATAAAATGGCGTATTATCTAAAATAACAACCGCACTTTGACCTGCACTAATTTGTTCCACTGGCTTGCCATCGTGGAAAAGTGCGGTTACTTTTGCTTGAGTTTCTACTTTGGTATATCCCTCAAAGGTTGTCGTGCCGTCCACACGAATTACATTGCTATAATCCACGCCAAACTGGCTTGCCGACTGCGCACGCAAACGCTGTGCTTCCATTTCTTTGTCGAAACCTGCTTCATCAATGGTGATGTTACGCTCACGGCACACATCGGCAGTTAAATCCAATGGGAAACCGTAAGTGTCGTAAAGTTTAAATGCCACATCGCCTGACAGCACGCCGTTTTTCACTTGTGCCAATGCGTCATCAAGCAAGGTTAAGCCACGCTCAAGGGTGCGAGCAAATTGTTCTTCTTCTAAACGTAATAATTTTTCGACATTGGCTTGTTTTTCTTTAACTTGTTTGCCTGCGTCTGCCATCACTTCAATTAACGTCGGCACTAATTTATAGAAAAAGGCTTCTTTTGCACCTAATAAATGCCCGTGTCGTACCGCACGACGAATAATTCGACGCAACACATAACCACGCCCCTCATTCGACGGAATAACACCATCGGCGATTAAATAAGCACAAGAACGAATGTGATCGGCAATAACACGTAACGATTTGTTATCTAAATCTTTCACGCCAACCACTTGCGCCACTTTAGCAATTAAAGTTTGGAAAATATCAATTTCATAGTTGGAATTCACGTGCTGCATTACTGCCGTCATACGCTCCAAGCCCATACCCGTATCCACCGACGGTTTTGGCAATTTTTCCATTGTGCCGTCAGCCAAGCGGTTGAACTGCATAAAGACGATATTCCACACTTCAATATAACGGTCGCCATCTTCTTCAGGCGTACCTGGCAAACCGCCCCAGTGTTGTTCGCCGTGATCGTAGAAAATTTCAGTACAAGGGCCACAAGGTCCTGTGTCGCCCATTGCCCAGAAGTTATCTGAAGCATAAGGTGCGCCTTTGTTGTCGCCGATACGAATAATATGATTTGTTGGCACGCCCATTTCTTTATGCCAAATATCGTAAGCTTCATCATCGGTTTCATAGACGGTTACGTATAATTTTTCTTTTGGTAAACCTAGCCATTGTGGCGACGTTAAATATTCCCAGCCGAAAGTAATCGCATCTTGTTTGAAATAATCACCAAAGCTAAAGTTACCCATCATTTCAAAGAAAGTATGATGGCGTGCGGTATAACCAACATTTTCTAAGTCATTATGTTTACCGCCAGCACGCACGCAACGTTGTGCTGTGGTTGCTCGGCTATAAGGGCGTTTTTCTAAACCTAAAAAAACATCTTTAAACTGGTTCATTCCAGCATTGGTAAAAAGCAAAGTAGGATCGTTTTCTGGCACTAACGAACTGCTTTCCACCACTTGGTGTCCTTTGCTGTGGAAAAAATCTAAAAAAGATTGTCGAATATCTGCTGTTGTTTTCATAAAATAATATACATTATATAAGTGGATAAATTCTTACTATTGTTACACAATTTTTACTTTTATTGAATGGCTTTCTTGTTTATTTTTTCGCTTTATTTGACAAGGCGTGAAGCATCGTCGGCGGGACAAATTGCGCCACATCGCCACCGTGTAAATAAATTTCACGCACAATAGTGGAAGACACGTAAGCCCATTGTTCGCTTGGCGGTAAAAAAAGGCTTTCCACACCTTGCGTTAAAGTGCGGTTTAAATGCGCTAATTGCAATTCATATTCAAAATCTGTCGTGGTGCGCACACCTCGAATAATCGCTTTAATATCAAGTTGTTGCACTACATTTGCTAATAAATCCGCAAAACCAATAACTCGTACATTCGGCATATCAGCGACGGATTGTTCAACCAACTGCACTCGCTGTTCTAAATCAAATAACGGCTTTTTCGATGGACTGGCTGCCACCGCCACAATAACTTCAGAAAAAAGCACCGCACTTCGACGGATAATATCTAAATGTCCATAAGTGATGGGATCAAACGTCCCAGGGTAAATAACCGTTGCCATATTATTTCTCTAAAAAAGGTCGTAATAAATCTAAAGTGCGCTGCAATGCGCCACGGTTTTCGACTAACACTTCATAACCTGCGTGTCCAAAACGCTCACGCAAGGCTTTGGAAGCCAAAAACTTTCTCACCGCCATTGAAAGTGCGGTGGAATTTGAGTTAATTTCTAATGCACCATTCACAGCGAGTAATTTGCGAAAAACTTCGGGGAAATTAAACGTGTGCTTGCCACTAATCACAGGCAATTTAAACGCCAATGGCTCAAGCGGATTATGCCCTCCGTGTTTCACCAAACTGCCGCCCACAAAAGCAACGCTCGACACGCCATACATCAACATCAACTCGCCCATCGTATCGCCTAGCAACACTTCAGTATCTGAATTTGGGCTGATATTTTCGCTACGACGGCAATAATTGAACTTACCTTGCTCAATTAAATTCGCCACAGAATTAAACCGCTCGGGGTGGCGTGGCGCAAGAATAAGCAATAAATTAGGGAAAGTTTGCAACAAAATGCGATGGGAATCTAAAATAATTTGCTCCTCGCCCTCGTGCGTACTTGCTGCAATCCAAACAGGGCGATTGTCAATCCAATCCTGTTGTAATTGATTGATTTCATTTAATAATTCTTGGCTCACAACCAAGTCATATTTAATATTTCCCGTCAGCGTAAGCTGGCGATGATAACCTAAATCTAAATAGCGTTTAAAACTAATATCATCTTGCGGCGCAATTAAACTGATTTCGTTTAACACATTTTGCAGTTTATTTTTTATCCACGCATAACGTCTTGCTGAACGTGCCGACAAGCGAGCATTAGCAATAATAAACGGCACACCACGCAAGCGCAGTTGACGAATTAGGTTCGGCCAGATTTCAGTTTCAATCACGATACAAGCTTTAGGCTGAATAAAATCAATAAAGCGATTTACCGCATAAGGCAAATCATAGGGCAAATAGCAATGCGTTACACTCTCGCCAAACGCCGCTTTTACTCGAGCAGACCCCGTTGGCGTTACCGTTGTCATTGTGATCGGCAAGTTGGGATATTCTTGTTGAATACGTCGCACCAAGGGCGTGGCAGCAATCACTTCGCCGACAGAAGCGGCGTGAATGACAATACCGTGCGGCAGCGGTTGGGTAATAGAATGATTAAAAAAGCCGTAACGTTCTTTAATCCGCTTGCGATATTCAGGGGATTTAATACTTCGCCCAAACATAAAAAGCAAAAGCAAGGGCTGGAGCAAATACATAACAAGCGTATAACAAAAACGTAGCATAAATTATTGTCTATTTTATCATCAAATAAATTGAATATAGTATAAGCGATTTTTCCGTTTGACAGAAAGCAAAAAGTGCGGTGAAAAATACCGCACTTTTTAACTGAATGCAATGCTTTAATGCAAGGATTAAGCCTTAGCCACTGCTGCCGCTTTAACGATCACCGCAAATGCTGCCGCTTTAAGTGAAGCACCGCCCACTAATGCGCCGTCGATGTCTGGCTGAGTGAATAATTCTGCTGCGTTCGCATCGTTCACAGAACCGCCGTATTGAATAATCACTTGGTCAGCAACCGCTTGTGATTTCGCTGCAATGTGCCCACGAATAAATGCGTGTACTGCTTGCGCTTGTGCTGGAGTGGCAGATTTACCTGTGCCGATTGCCCAAATTGGTTCGTACGCGATTACTGCACCGTTGAATGCATCAACACCTAATGCATTGATTACTGCATCGATTTGACGAGCGCAAACTTCTTCAGTTTTACCCGCTTCATTTTCCGCTTCAGATTCACCGATACATAACACAGGCACTAAACCTGCTTCTTTTAATGCGCCAAATTTTTTCGCAATAAATTCATCGCTTTCTTTGTGATAAGTACGACGCTCTGAATGACCGATAATGATGTATTTCGCACCAGAATCTTTTAACATTGCTGTTGAAATGTCGCCAGTGAATGCGCCTTGTACGTTCACGTCCACATTTTGCGCACCTAATGCGATTGCGCTGCCTGCTAATGCGGCTTCCGCTTCAGCCAAATACATCACGGGTGGTGCGATTGCGGCATCACAACCTGAAACGCCTGCCAACTCCGCTTTTAAGCCAGCAATTAATTCTTTGGTAAACGCTTTGCTACCGTTTAATTTCCAGTTCCCCATTACGAGTGGTTTACGAGCTGCCATTTAAATTCTCCATTTAATTGAATTGATAAAAATAAACCGCCTTAATATAACAAATTTTCCGCACCATTTTGCTTTTTTTTCGCTATTTTTTGATCTAACAGATGATTATTTTGCATTTACAGAGTACAATCTACTGTATAAATTTGTTATTTTTTAATCAATTTTTACCTAAGACGATCAATTATGCGCATTTTCAAAGCTGAACAATGGAATCTCGCCGTGCTACTTCCGCTATTTGAGGAATATCGTTTATCTCACGGAATGGCAGAAAATCCAGACCGCACGCTCACCTTTCTCAACAATCGAATTCGGTTTAGCGAAAGCATTTTCTTTCTCGCCTTTGAAGAAAGCCCACAAGATCAACACAAAGCCGTTGGTTTTATTCAACTCTACCCACGACTTTCCTCGCTGCAGCTACAACGCTACTGGCAGCTCACCGATATTTTTGTGCAAAACAACCCAAAAAAAGACGAAATTTACACCGCACTTATCGAAAAAGCCAAAGAGTTCGTCAGCTTCACGCAATCCAATATGCTCACCGTCGAGCAAGATCAGCAACAACGCAACCTGCTAGAAATGGAAGGCTTCCAGCTCAATCCTAAAAAGGCGGTGTTTGAGTTGATTTTACGTTAAATAAAAATGGCATCTGAATTGTTAATATTCGATGCCATTTCCAATGTTAAATCGTTTACAATACTGATTTTACCGCATCAGCTAAACGAACAGTCGGACGACCTAATAAATGCGTTAAATCTTGACTGGTTGAAAACAATGCCCCTTTCGACGCATCTTCATCACATTGTGCAAGAAATGTTGCTAAACCCTCTGGCAAGCCTGCTTGCACAAGGGCTGCGGCGTAATCTGCCACAGGAATATCAATATACGGAATATCTTTACCTGTTTGGCGAGAAATTTCTGCCGCTAAATCTGCTAAAGTATAGCTTTCATCGCCAGCCAACTCGTAAGTACGGTTTTCGTGCCCCTCACCAAGCGCCACATTGACCGTCGCTTCTGCAAAATCCGCACGCACAGCAGAACTGATTTTTCCCGCTTGAGCTGAACCATAAAATGCCCCATTTGCCAAAGCAGCAGGAATGGCTGCGGTGTAATTTTCGCTGTACCAGCCATTACGAAGAATGGTGTAATTCACGCCTGATGCCTTTAATGCCTGCTCAGTGGCAAGATGTTCACCTGCCAACGCTCTCACGGCATTTTCTTTGTCTGCACCCAGTAAACTGGTATAAATAATATGCTGTACGCCAGCTTGTTTAGCAGCATTAATCACATTTTGATGCTGAACCACACGCTGCCCCACCTCACTACTCGACACTAAAATCAGCGTATTAATTCCTTTTAACGCCTCGATCTGACCATCGGTTTTGTCATAATCAAACGCTCTTGCTTGCACGCCCGACAGTTTGGCTGGGTTACGAGCCAAAGCGACAACATTCGCTTGCTTTGCCTGTAAAAGCGTTAAGGCAATCGCCCCAAATTGCCCTGTTGCACCAGTAATTGCGATAGTTTTCATAAAATCTCCTCGTTAAATAAATGAATGAATAATTTGCCGATAGGCTGAATGTTCTCTATAATACCCACTAACTTACTTTTTGGAAGTACTTACAGAAATGTAAGTATGAAAATAATTTTCATTTTTTTGATAACAATTTGATTTTTAAGGTATAAAAATGGAAAAAATATTTGATAGAGGCGATGTATTTACCGCCGCCTGCCCCTCAAGAGCCATTTTGCAACATCTCACCAGTCGCTGGGGCGTATTGGTATTAGTCGCCCTACACACTGGCACAAAGCGTTTTAGCGAATTAAAACGCACCATTGACGGCGTAAGCGAACGAATGCTCACACAAACCTTACAACAACTTGAAGCCGACGGAATGGTCATTCGCAAATCCTATCACACCGTCCCACCGCACGTTGAATACAGCCTAACCCACTTCGGCGCAGCAGCCTCTCAAAAAATGTTTGAATTAGTTGACTGGCTAGAAAATAATTTAATTGGGATTTTAAAAGCTCAACAAAAATAATTAAAAAAGTACCGCACTTCCATTCCCCACCACAAACTGCGGTGGGTTTTTCTTATATTTTCCCTCAGCCCAAATATCTTTTACGTTGGTGTTTTTTTGCTATAATGCCAGTGAATTTTCTAATTTAGGTGTGATGATGAACAACAATAGTGTGCAAGCGGCGGATATTTTAATTTCTTTTGTTGTGCCAGTTTATAACGATGTGCCTTATTTGGCGAACTGTTTGAATAGCTTGCTGGCGGTGCGGGATCGTAAGGAAATTATTTTGATTAATGACGGTTCAACCGACAACTCGCTTGCGATTATGCAGGAATATCAAGCTAAGCACCCTGAGATCATTCGTATTATCAACCAGCCTAATCAAGGCGTTTCGGTGGCTCGTAACAACGGGATTGAAGCGGCTTGTGGCGAGTGGATTTTCTTTGTTGATGGTGATGATGAAATCGCTTTCAATGAAGCCAGTTCTTTTCTTAAAGACGCTGCTGCTGCGGATTTAGTGAAAGGTTTTCTGGTTGGCAGTAATCAATTTGGGCAAGTTATCGGGCTAGGCTCAGAATATATGAAAGCCAAATTGGCGGAGTATCATCTCAACAAAGGTGCATATCAAAAAACCGTGAGCCGATTGGTAAATGCATCGGGCTATTTTAAAGATTTGGTGCAATCCATTTTTACCCCTGAATTTACCACTTACTTTTATCGCCGACGCTTTTTAAACCAACACCATTTGCGTTTTCCTGTGGGTTATACTTTGGGCGAAGATTCAATTTTTGTGGTGGAATGTTATTTGGCATCAGCCGACACACAACTGCTTGAAATTAATCGAATTTTATATCATTACATTATTCGCTCAAATAGTGCAGTCAGCCACTTCACGGCGGCAAGTTTAAAAGCGGTGTTAAACACCAGCGATTATCTTGCGCAACGTGCCGCTCGTATTGCCGATGAACCCCGCCAAATGCTGGTGATGGCAGTGGCACTCACCATAATGGAACACGCCTTTGAGTATTATTTTCAGCGTTTATCCCCCGAAGAACGAGAAAAAGCTCGCCACATTTGCACACAAGAACATTTGTCTGCTTTAAAACTTTGGCAACGAGAAACCCAAAGAACCGTGCCGTCGCTCCAACGTAGTATTGATGAACTTTCCGCCTTTTTGGCGCAGAATTAGCCAAAAACTCACGAAAAAAACACCGCAGTTTTATGTCCCAATGGGAAAACTGCGGTGTAAATTTAGGTCATTTTAACGATTATTCCACCGTTACCGCTTTCGCAAGGTTACGTGGTTGATCCACATCCGTGCCTTTAATTAGGGCGATGTGGTATGAAAGTAATTGTAACGGCACGGTGTAGAAGATTGGTGCGGTGATTTCATCGACTTTCGGTAATACGATAGTTTTGAAACCTGTCGCTTCTTCAAAACCTGCGTCGTGGTCAGCGAATACATAAAGCAAGCCGCCCCGAGCACGCACTTCTTCGATGTTTGATTTCACTTTTTCTAACAAATCGTTTTCAGGCGCAACCACAACCACTGGCATTTCGCTGTCGATTAAGGCTAATGGCCCGTGTTTTAATTCACCTGCTGCGTAGGCTTCGGCGTGAATGTATGAAATTTCTTTCAATTTCAACGCAGATTCCATTGCGATTGGGTAATATTCGCCACGACCTAAGAATAAGGTGTGGTGTTTGTCGGCGAAATCTTCTGATAATTTTTCGATTTGTTTGTCGAACACTAACGCGCTTTCAATTTGTGCTGGCAAGCGTTGTAATGCCTGCACGATGTGGTGTTCTTGTTCTTCGCTCACCGTGCCTTTTAAGCGACCGATTGCCACGTTTAATAATAATAAACAAGTTAATTGGGTGGTGAATGCTTTGGTTGATGCCACGCCGATTTCCACGCCCGCTTTAGTCATAAAGGCGAAATCTGATTCACGCACTAATGACGAGCTTGCTACGTTACACACGGTCATTGCTGACATATAACCGCTTTCTTTGGCTAAACGAAGTGCGGCTAAAGTATCTGCAGTTTCGCCTGATTGTGAAAGGGTGATCAACAAGCTGTTCGGGCGAGTTACGAATTTGCGATAGCGGAATTCTGATGCGATTTCCACGTCGCAGCTTACGCCAGCGATAGCTTCAAACCAATAACGAGCCACCATACCTGCGTTGTATGACGTTCCGCACGCCACAATTTGCACGTGTTCTACTTTCGATAAAATTTCAGCGGCATTTGGTGCAATCGCAGAAATATCCACTTTGCCATCTTTGATACGACCATCTAAGGTGTTCATAATCGCCACTGGCTGTTCAAAAATTTCTTTTTGCATATAGTGGCGATATTGACCTTTGTCTGCCGCGTCTGCTTCAAAATTGCCTTCGTGAATTTCACGTTCTACGGCGTTGCCTGTGCGGTCGAAAATACTCACTTCACGACGAGTAATTTCTGCCACGTCGCCCTCTTCTAAATAGGCAAAGCGACGAGTTACGCTTAATAATGCTAATGGGTCAGAGGCTAAGAAGTTTTCGCCTACGCCGTAGCCGATCACTAATGGTGAGCCTGAACGAGCCACCACTAAACGCTCTGGATCTTCTTCGTTCATTACCACAGTGCCGTATGCACCACGAAGTTGAACCACGGTTTTTTGCACTGCTTCACGCAAGGTTTTTGCGCTGCGGAATTCCCATTCCACTAAGTGTGCGATAACTTCGGTGTCAGTTTGTGATTGGAACACATAGCCACGTTGTTGTAACACAACTTTTAATTCTTCGTAGTTTTCGATGATACCGTTGTGAACCACAGCAATTTTACCGCTGCGGTGCGGGTGTGCGTTAGTTTCAGATGGCTCGCCGTGAGTTGCCCAGCGAGTGTGCGCGATCCCTGTTCCGCCCAATAATGGCGAAACAGCTAATGCATCGTCTAACTCTTTCACTTTGCCGACACGGCGGACAATGTGCATTTTTTTATCTGCACCTAACACCGCAACGCCTGCAGAGTCATAACCACGATATTCTAAGCGGTGTAAGCCATCGACTAAGATTTCAGCTACATCACGTTGTGCTACTGCACCAACAATTCCACACATACTTTGTTTTCCTTTAATTAAAAAATGTTATTTTTTACACCGCACTTTGACGGCATTTAATTCGCAATGACAACCTTGACCCCAAGGTTTTCAATAAAAACTCTGTCTTGTTCCGCAAGTTGATTATCGGTAATCAACACATCAATTTGCGCCCAAGTTAATTCTAAATTTGGCATACGTCTGCCGATTTTTTGGCTTTCCACCATTACAATCACTTCACGGCTGACTTCCGCCATTACTTGGCTTAAACCGATCAGCTCGTTAAATGTGGTCGTGCCACGCTCTAAATCAATGCCATCTGCACCGATAAAAAGCTGGTCGAAATTATAAGAACGTAACACTTGCTCAGCGACTTTGCCTTGAAAGGATTCCGAATGCGTATCCCAAGTGCCACCTGTCATTAGCAAGGTTGGCTCATTTTCTAAGGCTCGTAATTGAGTGGCGACCGATAACGAATTGGTCATCACTACCAAGCCCTGTTTGCCGTCTAGCTGTTTGATTAACGCCGCCGTCGTACTGCCACTATCCACAATAATTCGATTGTGATCCAAAATACGTTCCGCAGCGGCTTTGGCAATGGCTAACTTTTGTTGCGAAAGATGTTCGTCTTGATCTTGCTCCAGCAAATCTTGCGGCATTAACACCGCTCCGCCGTAGCGACGCAATAAAAAACCGTTGTTTTCTAATGCGGTAAGATCTTTACGAATGGTAACTTCAGAGGTTTCAAACAACTGCACCAACTGCTCTACACTCACCTCGCCTTGGCTTTGCAAAATTTGCATAATATGCTGGCGACGTTGTTGAGTATTGCGTGGGTTGATGTTTCGTTTCATTAGATAATCTTCCGTAACTTATTTCGAAACGAAATTATATAGGGAAATTTTATGATGTAAATAAAAATTTATGAAAATCAGAAAAAAATCCAATAAAAAACCCTGCCAAAGCAGGGTTCCCGAAAAAAATAAAAAAATGAATTATGCGTTTACTTCATCTTTTAATGCTTTACCAGCAACGAAAGCTGGAACTTTTGATGCAGCGATTTTGATTTCTGCACCAGTTTGTGGGTTACGGCCGATACGCGCTTTACGTGCGTTGACTTTGAATGTACCAAAACCAATTAATTGTACTGGATCACCAGCTTTTAAACTTGCAGAGATCGCATTTAAAGTTGCTTCTAATGCTGCTTTTGCATCTTTCTTGGTTAAATTCGCTGAAGTTGCAATTGCATCAATTAAATCCGTTTTGTTCATATTGAATACCTTTGTTATGTTTCTATTAAACGTTTTATTAGGTAAGCCAGTTGGCGCTACCAAGATTTTATCGACTGTTGAATACAGTACGTACAGATTAAGCTAAGTTTGCGAGAAATAAAAGAATTATTTTCAAAAATTGTTAAAAATTTCGTTTTATTGGTTAAATTTTATACCAATATTGGATATTCCTGCCTCTCTTAGCTCATTTTTGAGATCAAAAATCAGCTCAATCTCTCGTTCTTCACACTCATTGAGGGTGCGGTAGATCTGCCATTGCACGTCTAATTCTTCTTGAATTTCCACCGCACTTTTTAATTCCGCTTCCGATAATTCGCAATCCTGTTGTGTTTCCAGCAAAGTGGCGACCGTTTGCATTGAAATTTGGCTTAATTTAATCGCTTGCTCTAAAGTTTCGCCTGCAATAATGGCGTGCAATAATTCAGATAATGCTTCGCACGCATCAAGAGCTGGCACAACGCCAAAAAAGTCATACTCGTTTACATCGGGGATAATTTCTTCCAATTTTTCTAACTGGTTTTCAAAATTAATTTTCGCCCCTTTCACGGTTAAATATTCCCACACTAAATTGAGAATATTTTGGTAAGTTTTAGCGTGCTCTGGCTGCTCTGCCACTTGGCAAAATAACTGAAAATTTGGCAACATTCGCTCGCATAAACACGCCATAAAGGTGATGTTTTGCCAAGTTTCAAATTTTTCTAGCCGCTTATGAATCGGGTTACGCATAGCATTTCCTTAAATTTATTTATGATAAGGCGCAGAATAGTGGTGAATTGCGTCCACAAAGGCTTTCGGGCTTTCCACTGGCACATCTTGATGAATGCCGTGTCCGAGGTTGAAAACGTGTCCTGAGCCTGTGCCAAAATCGCTTAAAATTGACCGCACTTCTTGCTCAATGCGCTCAGGCGAGGCGTATAACACGCTCGGATCCATATTGCCTTGCAACGCCACTTTATGCCCCACTTGCGCTTTGGCGTCCGCAAGGTTGACCGTCCAGTCTAAGCCCACCGCATCGCAACCTGTATTGGCAATCTGTTCCAGCCACAAGCCACCGCCTTTGGTGAATAGCGTTACTGGCACTTTGCGTCCGTCATTTTCACGGATCAAGCCATCGACGATTTTGTGCATATATTGCAGCGAAAAATCAAGATAATCACGATGAGCCAACACGCCGCCCCAAGTGTCAAAAATCATCACCGATTGTGCGCCTGCTTTGATTTGTGCGTTCAAGTATAAAATCACCGCTTCAGCCACTTTATCGAGTAATAAATGCAGGGTTTGCGGCTCGGCGTACATCATTTTTTTAATTTTGGTAAAGGCTTTGCTTGAACCGCCCTCGACCATATAAGTCGCTAAGGTCCACGGACTACCAGAAAAACCGATTAACGGCACGTCGCCTTTGAGTTCACGGCGAATAGTGCGCACCGCATTCATTACATATTGTAATTCCACTTCAGGATCGGGAATGGGCAAATTTTGCACCGCACTTAGGCTGTCAATCGGGCGAGCAAATTTCGGCCCTTCGCCTGCACCAAAACTTAAACCTAAGCCCATTGCATCAGGCACGGTTAAAATATCGGAAAACAAAATTGCAGCATCTAAATCATAACGGCGTAAAGGTTGTAAGGTTACTTCGCACGCCAATTCTGCATTACGACATAAGGACATAAAATCGCCCGCCTGCGCACGAGTGGCTTTATATTCTGGCAAATAACGCCCCGCTTGACGCATTAGCCACACTGGTGTGCAATCCACTGGCTCACGCAATAATGCACGCAAGTAACGGTCGTTTTTTAATGTTGACATTGAATAATCCTTGAAAATTAAGTAAAAAATAACCGCACTTTTTGCCTGTTATGCGGTAAAAGTGCGGTTATTATAAAGGGAATTTTCGTTTTTGACGATCTTTATTGCGTTTTTGTGCGTACCCAAAGATCGGCATATTTCACAAAGGTGTAATGAGAAGCCAACACCGCCAATAAAAAGCCTTGCTTACCATCTAAAAAGCCCGCTTTGATAAAATACATTTTCACAAAACAGCTTAAACCGTGGGTTACGCCATCAAATAGGCTAGCAGTTTTGCCCTGCGCTTGGCGTTGTTCCGCCCACGCATTCGCATAGTTGGCAGATTTAATCAAATAATGATGAATATTTTTGTAGGTAAAATGCTTCAAATCGCCGTGTAATTTTTCCACTGTGCCATTCGCTGGAATATGCACATATTCGTGTACCAATTCATCACCATAACCTGCGAAATGGGTTTGATACAAACGCACCACATAACCTGGATACCAACCCGAATGGCGGATTTCTCGCCCAAATGCGCTGCTCAAACGAGGGATTTTGTAAAGCACATTTTCTTCATTTTTTTGCACCGCAGTTTGAATAGATTGGCGCAATTCTTGTGTAACTCGCTCATCGGCATCAAGCCAAAGTACATAATCAGTGGTTACGTATTGCTGTGCCAGTTGACGTTGCTTGCCAAAGCCTTGCCAGTCGGTGTTGACATAAAATTTCGCCCCATAAGCACGGGCAATTTCTTCCGTATTATCAGTGCTGCCGCTGTCTAAAATCACAATTTCGTCAACCCAATCTTTCACGCTATCCAAACATTGTGCCAAATCTTGGCTCTCGTTTTTCACAATCATCGCAACACTTAATGTCGGCATTGGCTTTCCTTTTAATTTTGTTTGAAAAATTTTCAATATTCTAACCGCAGTTTCTAGCAAAACCAACTAAATATCGCTATAATCTTGCCGATTATTCACTCTTAATTAACAAAAAGGAAGACCAAAATGGGCTTAGAAAGCGTACCAGCAGGTAAAGAATTACCTGATGATATTTATGTTGTCATCGAAATTCCAGCGAATTCAGATCCAATCAAATATGAAGTGGATAAAGAAACTGGCACATTATTTGTTGACCGTTTTATGTCAACGGCGATGTTCTACCCTGCGAACTACGGTTATGTGAACCACACTTTATCTTCAGACGGCGACCCAGTTGACGTGTTAGTGCCAACTCCGTATCCGTTACAACCAGGTTCAGTAATCCGCTGCCGTCCAGTGGGCGTGTTAAAAATGACCGACGAAGCAGGCGGCGATGCGAAAGTAGTTGCCGTTCCGCACACTAAACTTTCTAAAGAATACGACCACATCAAAGACGTGGGCGATTTACCAGCGTTATTAAAAGCACAAATCCAACACTTCTTCGAAAGCTACAAAGCATTAGAAGCGGGCAAATGGGTGAAAGTAGAAGGCTGGGGCGACGTGAACGAAGCTCGCCAAGAAATCTTAGACTCTTTTGAGCGTGCGAAAAAATAAGATCGATCACGACCGTCTTACGTTAAGTAAGGCGGTTTTTTATGGGATATCAGGAATGTTGAAAATTAAAGCAAAATTTATCACCGCACTTTTTGCCAGCGCACTTTTAGCTGGCTGTGCAAGCTCATTAGAAATGACCCAACAAGCAGAGGAACAATATGCGCAAGTGTTGAGCGAAGCTCGCAGTAAAGGCGTATTAGACACCAGTTCACCAACAGCAAAACGCATACACAAAGTGTTCCATACGATGCGACCTTATGCCGAAAAAGAAAACCAAACTGGCTTAAAATTTAATTGGCAAATTGCTGTCGTAAAAAGCAAAGAATTAAATGCGTGGGCGATGGCAGGCGGAAAAATGATGTTCTACACAGGTTTGGTCGATCAACTTGCGCTTAATGACGACGAAATCGCCACCGTAATGGGACACGAAATGGCGCACGCCTTAAAAGAGCATAGCAAATCATCTTATAATCGTGGCGTATTCACCAACGTACTAGGTGCAGTTGCCGAACTTGGTGCAAAAGTAGCATTAGGCGTGGATACACAAGGCTTAGCAGGTGGTGCAGTAGATTTGATCACTAATAAACCTTTTTCACGTGGTGCGGAAACCGAAGCAGACGAAGTGGGCTTAATTTTAATGGCAAAATCAGGCTATAATCCACAAGCTGCACCAAAATTATGGCAAAAAATGCAACAACAAAGTAGTTCAAGCCCAATCAGCTTGTTCTCAACTCACCCAAGCGATGCAGATCGCCAAGAGAATTTATTACGCTTAATGCCTGAAGCAATGAAAGTTTATAACCCGAGAAAATAATGCTTGATATTAGCCCATTAACAAATGCTGTCGCCCGATTAAACGAGGGCTGGCAGCGCTATCAACAAGACACCAGCGATTTACAAATTCGTGATGGTCTTATTCAACGTTTTGAATTCACTTATGAAATCAGCCACAAAATGTTGAAGCGTTATCTGTCGCAAATTGCGCCCGATCCCGAAGCCTATAACAACCTGCCTTTTCAAGATTTAATCCGAGCAGGTAACGCCACAGGCTTATTAAAGGGAGAATGGGCAGACTGGCGCAACTACCGTGATATGCGTGGGCGCACTAGCCATACTTACGATGAAAGCATTGCGCTTGATGTGGTTGCTGACATTCCAAAATTTTTGCAAGAAGCCATTTATTTGGAACAAAAGTTAAAAGAACAATTAAATGCACAACAGCCTTGATCTTAAACCAGAACACGAGCAAATCGTTCGCCGCATTTTACAAAAAAATGTGCCAAATGATGAAGTTTGGGCATTCGGCAGCCGCACCAAAGGCACAGCCAAACCTTACTCTGATTTGGATTTAGTTATTCTCAGCGAAACGCCACTAACGCTAAGCCAGCTGGCAATATTAAATGAAGATTTTTCTGAGTCCGATTTGCCGTGGAAAGTCGATGTGCTAGATTGGTCAAAATTATCGCAAAACTTCAAAGACATCATTCAAGCCCATTACATCATCATTCAAGCAAAAGTGCGGTAAAAAATACCGCACTTTTTTAGTTTAACGAAAATAACGAATATGCTTAGCTGGGAATAAATAATCCACAGCGGCTTTTAATCTTCGATTGATATTGCGTTGTTTTTTGTTGAGTGGCAAGGCGTTCCAATCTTTTTGCGCTAATAAATCAACACATTCCGCCAGCGAGAATTGCTTAAAATGAGCATCGACAAAGAAATTGGCAATCATCGCATTCCATTCTGATTTATTTCCCCAATAATGCCCAATCACTTGATCGCAAGCCTGCAACGGCACAAGATGATTTAACGCCAACGAAAACGAAAATTGCTCCACCAATCTACGCTCACATTTCGTCGCACAAATTTCATCACACAGTTGTAAACTTAAGGCAATGGCTTGTGCGGCGAGCTGGGCTGGCAAGGCAATCACACCAGCATTCCACATTTTAGCCTGTGGCGTAATTTCGACATCAGCGAAGCGTTTCCCAGCCAATTCACGTTGCATTTTCTGCCAAGTGCGGTTAGATTTATCCGAGATTTCTCCCTCGCACAGATGCATAAAAGGTTGACCTTGCGATAATTTTTGTTGAATATCAACGAGTTGTCCAGCGAGAAAAACATCACTATCCACATAAAGCAAATGCTCATCAGGATAAGATTGCTGCACCGCTTGCAAGGCTTTAATCTTCACTCGCCAAAAGAATTGCGCCTCCCCTTGCCACTGCTTAAGCGTATTTTCATCAATCTCAATAAACTCAACTCGCTCACCCAGAAAATGATAAAATTCTTTGCGATCAGTAACAATCACCACTCGCTTAATCGCAGGATCTTTTAAAAAAGTTAAAATAGCAAAACAGGCTTGATAATGATTTTCCAAACGAGTTCCAAAGGTGAGCAAGACTAAGTTCATTTTATGTTATCTACGTTATTTTGAATAATATGAAATATATTTTACAGGAAAAAACTTACCATTCAAGTATCAAACTATGCTATAGTCCTGTTAAAGTCAATAGAGGGTTATTATAAATAGCAATTATACAGATAGCAAATTTCTCTCAAATAAACAAAAATAATTAACGAATTAATATAACCAATACAGTTCTCTTGGAATGCGCTATATGAAAAAACGAATTATTCTTGGAATTACTACCACTCACGGAATATCTGACTTAATTATTAAAAATCTTCAGTTTTATGGATTTGAAGTTTTTAATATTACATCTGCGAATGAAAAATTTAATTACCCCTCTATTTTATCAAGATTAATTATAAAGTTTCGTAAAGTTGTATTAAAAGATAAAAATGCTAAGCTAAGGCTACGATCAGAATTTAAAAAACAAGAGATTGAGAACAAAATTAAAAATGAAATTTTTGATTTTGGCTTATTTTTCTTAGCACAAAATTATTCTAAAGAATTTATTTCTTATGTAAAAACAAAAGTTTCAGTAGGTGGAATGATTAATTATCAATGGGACGGAGTTAAAAGATACCCTGCCATTTTTGATAGAGTACAGCTATTTGATAAAGTTTATGTGTTTAATCCTACTGACTTAGACATTCCTAATAATAATTTTTTACCAGCGACAAGTTTTTATTTTGACTATGACAAAGAACTACCTTCTTTGGAATATGATTTCTATTTTCTTGGAGCACACTCTAAAGATAGGGTAAAAGATGTATTATATTTCTCGGAATATGCTAAAAAATACGATTGGAAATTGAATTTTCAAATATACTGCGAAAAAAGCATCAACTCACTCCGTAACATTTACCCAGATAATATTACATTGCTCGAGAAAAATGATACTAAAAGTTATGAACAGAATTTAGAGCAATCTAAGAAATCTAAAGTCTTAGTTGATTTCTTAATTAATGAACATACTGGGCTGTCCTTAAGAACGTTTGAAGCATTAGGATATGATAAGAAATTAATTACAACAAATAAGGATATTTCAAAGTATGACTTCTATCACCCTGATAATATTTTTATCTTAGATAATAATATTGATGATCTTAAGGAATTTTTAGAAAAGCCATACTTTCAAATTGATCCACAAATTAAAGAAAAATACAGTTTCGGTAATTGGATTAAATATATTTTAAACATTGAACCGCATCAAAAAATTGATTTACCGAGAATAGCTCCATAACTAAAAACCCTGCATAAGCGGGGTTTTTAGTGAACATTCTGCCTAGCGGATCTGAAATTTATTTCGTCTATTTTACTAACTTATTTCCCGCATTTTAATGCCAAATAATTTGGTAATCAATTTTCATCAAGTTTTAAAATCTTTCTTAAATTGTCCATTACTTCTTTATGCGTGCGAGTTTCAACTAATCCATTTCGCATTTTATAGATTAAATCCAATTCTTCTTCAGTATAAAAAATATTTTGTTGACCAGTTGGTGCATTATTTAGTAAGCCCATAGTATTTTCCTTTTATTATATCTAGCGATGAAATTTTACTTATTTCTAAATATAAAAAAGCCACCTTGATTGTTTAAAACAATAGATGGCTTTTATCTGAAAAAGAGCTAGTCTTTAAATTACTTCGTACCTGGAATGCTGAAACGTTTGTTGAAGCGTTCTACACGACCGCCAGTGTCAACAACACGTTGTTTACCTGTGTAGAATGGGTGGCAGTTGCCGCACACGTCTAGGTTTAAGTTTTTACCCACGGTTGAGCGAGTTTTGATTACATTACCGCAAGAACAAGTTGCCGTAATTTCGTTATATTCTGGGTGAATACCTTGTTTCATAGAAAACCTCAATTTGAAGCCACGCCGCTATAAGACCTATTTGACATATTCAAACACCGCGTGTGATTAATAATACGCTATCGAATTTCCGTTGGAATTCTGAAAGCACGCTAAAAGAGCCGAAATTATACCGAAAAAAATGGATTATTCAAGGGGGATTTTCGCTATAATGACCCCGATTGGATAAAATAGGATCTTCGATGAAAATAGTTCGTGTCGCCCTTGCCGTGCCTTTAATGCGCTTTTTTGATTATCTGCTGCCGTTAGATATGGCGGTGGACGTGGGCGTGCGTGTGCAAGTGCCTTTTGGTCCGCAAAAGCGAATTGGTATTGTGGTGGCGTTGCCTGAGCAAAGTGATTTGCCTGTGGAGCAATTAAAAGCAGTGCAGGCAGTGTTAGATGAACAATCGGTGTTCACGCCCGAGCTTTGGCATTTGTTAAATTGGGCAGCGAATTATTATCAAGCGCCACTTGGCGAAGTGTTGCTGTCGGCATTGCCAACGAAGTTACGTAACGGCGAAAGTGCGGTGCAAAAATCAAAAACCTTGTGGAATTTAACCGCACTTGGGGCGCAAGCCTTGCAATCGGGCGAATTAAAAAAAGCGAAAAAACAACAAGATGCGTTACAAGCATTGACAATTTCTCCCTTAGAAAAAGGCAATAACGAATTTGGCGTTGCTATTTGGTCAGCGTTAAAAGCGAAGCAATTTATTGAAGAACAGGAACAAATTATCACGCCAATCCACTGGCAGGAAGCCTTGGGAGAATTGCCTGTTGCCAAAGCAGAAAATAGATTAAAACTAAACCAGCAACAAGCCTTAGCATTAACTAAATTGCTATTTCAACAAGGCTTTGCGGCGTTTTTGCTCGACGGTGTAACTGGCTCGGGCAAAACAGAAATTTACTTACAACTCATTGAAGAAACGCTGAAAAAAGGCAAGCAAGTGTTGGTGTTAGTGCCTGAAATTGGGCTGACACCGCAAACGGTACAACGTTTTATGGCACGTTTTAATGTGCCGATTGATGTGTTGCATTCCAATGTGAACGACACGCAACGCCTGCAAGCGTGGCAACGAGCAAGAACGGCACAAAGTGCGGTGATTATTGGCACAAGATCGGCGCTGTTCACCCCATTTTCTGATCTTGGTTTAATTGTGATTGATGAAGAACACGATGCTTCGTTCAAACAGCAAGACGGCTGGCGCTATCACGCTCGAGATTTGGCAGTGGTGTACGCCAAACAGTTGGATATTCCTGTTTTAATGGGCTCTGCCACGCCAAGTTTAGAAAGTTTAAATAATGTGCAGCAGGGCAAATATCAAGCTATTTTGCTGTCAAAAAGAGCAGGACAAGCGCAAGCCGTGCAAAGCCAATTAATTGATTTAAAAACACAAAATATGGTGAATGGGCTTTCCGTGGCGTTGCTAAAAAAAATGGAAGCACACTTGCAAAAAGGCAATCAAGTACTACTGTTTTTAAATCGTCGTGGTTTTGCGCCAGTGTTGCTGTGCCACGAATGTGGGTGGATCGCCACTTGTTCACACTGCGATAAACCGCTGACTTATCACCAGCAACAACGTGTTATGCGCTGTCATCATTGCAGTTCACAACGCCCAATTCCACGACAATGTGGCGATTGCGGTTCAACTCATTTGGTAACCACAGGGCTTGGCACAGAACAGTTGGAACAAACGTTGCAAGAGCGTTTTCCGCAATATGGCATTGCTCGAATTGACCGAGATAGCACCGCACGCAAAGGCAAGCTAGAAAGCTATTTAAGCGATATTCATCAAGGCAAAAGCCAAATTTTGATCGGCACGCAAATGTTGGCGAAAGGACATCATTTCCCCGATGTTACCTTGGTTGCATTAGTCAATGTGGACAGCAGTTTGTTTTCTGTGGATTTTCGTGCCGAAGAACGGCTGGCGCAGCTATATGTGCAAGTGGCTGGGCGTGCTGGGCGTGCGGAAAAACAAGGCGAAGTGGTGCTACAAACGCACTACCCTGACCACCCTTTATTGCAACGTTTGTTGCACGACGGTTATGCTGCTTTTGCGAACGAGACGTTAAAAATGCGTCAAACAATGGGCTTGCCACCCTTTAGCTCGCAAGCCTTGTTTAAGGCGCAAAGTCGTCAAAGTGCTGAAGCGGAGCAAAGCCTAAGCCAGATTGCGGAATTTTTCTACCAATGGAAAGTGGCGAAAAATCAACCGCACTTACAAATTTTAGGCGTAATGCCCGCCCCGTTTGCCAAAAAAGCCGATCAATATCGCTGGCAATTATTATTGCAACATTCATCACGGCAAATTTTGCAGCACGCATTAAGAGATTTTCAGCATCATTCGGCGTGTAATCTTGATGAGCTACGAAAAAATGGCAAAGTGCGGTTAAATTTAGACGTAGATCCGCAAGATCTGTCTTGAGCCTCTAGCCAAAAGGCAGAGAATTAAGTAAAATTGACACTATTTAATCGAAAATATTAACTCATTTTTAGCATATTATCGGAATATTATTGTGGCACAACGAGATTATGCCGTACGAAACGGCGCAAAAAAGAAAAAATCACCAATGAATAAGTCCCTTTTATTAGCTATTGCAGGCGGCGTTGTCGTGGCATTTGCTGGCGGACTTTATTTGTTAAAAGAAAAAACGCCTGAAGTAGCAACTCAAACACCTGCTCAAGTGGTGGAAAAAGAGAAACCTAAAAGCCAATTACCCAGCAAATTGGAAGAAACCTATTCTTATATCAAAGAGTTAGAAAGCCGTTCAGTGACGAACAACCAACAAGCGCAATTAAGCGAAGCACAAAAAGCGGAGCTAAAACGCTTGCAAGATGAAGAAAAAGCTAAACAAGCGGCGTTGGAAAAATTAAAGCAAGACGAAGCAGAAAAAGCAGCGAAAGAAGCTGAAGCAAAAGCGGCTGGTGGCACAGAAACGGCAACCACTCAAGCACCAGCTAGCCCAGCACCTGTGAGCGATGAAGCGGCAAAAGCGGAACAAGAGCGCAAATTAGCCGAGCAAAAGAAATTAGCGGAACAGAAAAAACTGGCTGAACAGCGCAAAAAAGAAGAAGAACGTAAAAAAGCAGAATTAGCGAAAAACACGGCAACCGTGGAAGAAGCCAAAAAAGAAGACAGTAAGAAAGATGACGGCAAAAAAGCCGACGTGAAAAAAGATGAAGCTAAAAAAGAAACCGCAAAAGCCACTGGCAAATTTGGCTTACAATGTGGTGCATTTAACGACAAAGCAAAAGCCGAAAATCTGCAAGCTCGTTTAGCAATGTCGGGGTTGAACGCACGCATTACCGAAAGCGGAAAATGGAATCGTGTGTTAATCGGTCCTATCGGCGACCGTCCTGCTGCGGTTTCTGCTCAGCAACAAGCCAGCGCTATTGCAGGTTGCGTTGTCATCGGAATGTAATTCCTATCACACCTTTCAAAAAGTGCGGTGTAAAATTAATTAGTTTTTTAACTTCATATAAACTCAAGATGTTAAAAACTAATGAAAAAAGCACCGCACTTTTGTTAAAACTTTCATAACAAATTCGCTTATAAATTCGCTTTCCCTTTTTATTTATCTCGATAATAAATAACCAAAAACAGTTCAAGACATCAACGAAGTTGTAAAGGTAGTTTAATATCTCACTTTTTCTCGCATAAATAATACTCAAATAATATTTTGAGATATTGAAACGAAAATTACATTTTTGTAAAATATCCCCCGTAGCTTGCAGGGAAAACCCCTTTATCCTTAAATCGAACTTTGTGGTAGAGTACGATGCCATAAGGGGTTTCTCTGTAAGCTACATAGAAAAACATATAGAAAAATTAATATTGATTAAGCGAAAAGTGCGGTGCAAATTCGCTAACTTTTTATCCAATATTTTCCTAATTTCTTGTTTGTATTTTTATCATTATTTTTCTGTCTTTTCCGCATCACTTTCTAATTATTTCTTTCTTAGCTATCCTTTATCTAATAATAAAAAATTATTATTTCCTTTAAAGCTGATTTTTATTATTTTTCATTAAGTTATTTATTATTCCTATTTTTTCTTTTTATTTTTTCACTATTCCCCCTCGCTCAAACCTCGCTTTCTTTTCGTTTTTATGCGACTTTTTCTTGCTTAAATTTTCAAAATCATTAAAATGAACGAACGTTCATTCAGTGCTAGATTTCAATGCGGTGCTGGGTGAATTTTTTAATTATCAATAATAGGTTTTATTATGGCGCACGCTGAAACGGACACGCTCACGCAGATTTTTTCCGCCACCGAAAAAATTATGGCTCGTGAGGGTTTTCATCATCTCTCTATGCACAAAATTGCGAAAGAGGCCAAAGTTTCTCCTGGCACGATTTATCTTTATTTCAAAAACAAAGACGAATTATTAGAACAATTTGCCCGTCGAACCTTTAATGCTTTTTTATGTGTGATTGCAAAAAATGCAGACGAAACCTTAAGTTTCTTTGAGCAATATCGCCAAATGTGGTGGAACGTTTGGCATTATCTTTGCGACAACCCAATGGTGTTAGCAAATGTAAACCAATACCGCTCATTACCTGATTTTTCGGATATTTGTGCCGAGGCTCAAGGCACAACTTATTGGGATTTGTTCTGCCAAAAAGCGCAAAGTGCTGGTGTACTTTGTGATTTACCAAGCAAAATTTTATTTTCTTTAGGGCTGGCAACGGCAATTAATTTGGCGGTTGATCAAGCTGCATTTAAGCAGCTATGGAGCAATGAGATTTTAGAAAATGTGATTGAACGAACTTGGCGTTCAATTCAAAAATAGTTTTATTTTTAATTATTTACGGAGTTTTTTATGACCCAAATCCAAACGGATAAACCAAAACGCTCGCACGCTTTCTTGTTGAAAATGGGCTTGATTGTAACGGTATTAATTTTTGCTGGCGTAATCGGTATGAATATGGCGAAAAACGCAATGATCAATAAAGCCATTGCGTCGATGCCTGAAAATGCTAATCCTGTAACAGCGATGACGGTGGAAGCCAAAGAATGGACGCCTGTGATTGAAACCACAGGCTTAGTTCGCCCAAATCAAGGGGCAATGTTAAGTGCCGAAGCCGCAGGGACGATTAAACGTATTTTGGTGGAATCAGGTCAAACGGTGCGTAAAGGTGATGTGTTAGTTGAATTAGACAACGATGTGGAAACCGCTAGTTTGCATGCGGCTGAAGCACAGTTACCTGCAGCACGTTTAACCTATCAACGTTATGCTAATTTGATTAAATCACAAAGCGTGTCGCAAGTGGAATTAGACAATGCTAAAGCGAACTTAGACCAAATTTCAGCAAATATTGGTTCATTAAAAGCCTCGATTGAACGTCGCAAAATTGTTGCGCCGTTTGACGGCAAATTAGGTATTATGCAAGTCAACCTAGGGCAATATATCACAATGGGAACGCAGATTGTGCGAGTGGAAGACAGCAGCTCAATGAAAGTGGATTTCTCTATTTCACAAAACCAATTAGATGCGTTATTTATCGGTCAGAAAGTAACTGCTACATCAGATGCTCGTGCGGGTGAAACTTTTGCCGCAAAAATCACCGCACTTGAGCCTGCGATTAACAAAAACACAGGCTTAGTCGATGTGCAAGCAACATTTGAACCTACTGATGCGAAAAAATTATTATCAGGAATGTTCGCACGCTTAAGAGTGGCACTTCCAACGCAAAGAAACCAAGTAGTAATCCCACAAGTGGCAGTGAGCTACAATATGTACGGCGAATTTGCCTATCGTTTAACGCCACTTTCACAAGAAGACAAAGATAAATTACTCAGCAACGAAAAATTCGCCTTAAAAGATAAAATCGACGAATTATATCGTGCGAACCAAATCACTGTGTTTACCAAAGAACGCCAAGGCATTTATGCTCAATTAAAAGACGGCGATATTAAAATTGGCGACAAAATCGTAACGGGCGGTCAGCAACGTTTAAGCAATGGTGCGTTAGTGGTTGTAGCTGATAAAAGCGGTGTGGGTACAACCCAACCTGCAACCAAAACCAATATGTAATTAAGGATTGTGGACTCGCAATATGAAATTTACTGATATTTTTATTCGTCGCCCCATTTTAGCGATTTCGATTAGTTTGCTGATTGTGATTCTCGGCTTACAAGCGATTTCAAAATTGACGGTGCGTGAATACCCGAAAATGACCACCACGGTAATTTCCGTCAGCACGGCTTACCCTGGCGCTGATGCGAACTTAATTCAAGCATTCGTCACCTCGAAACTTGAAGAAGCTATCGCTCAGGCGGATAACATTGATTATATGTCATCAAGCAGTAGCCCAAGCTCATCGAGCATTACGGTGAAAATGAAACTGAACACTGACCCAAATGGTGCATTGGCAGATATTTTGGCGAAAGTAAACTCGGTGCGTTCAGCATTACCAAGCGGTATTGAAGATCCAACCATCACATCATCAACCGGTGGTTCGGGGATTATGTACATCAGCTTCACCTCTAACAAACTTGATGCCAGCCAAGTTACCGACTACATTCAACGTGTGGTGAAACCGCAGTTGTTCACCGTGCAAGGTGTGGCGAAAGTGGATATTTTCGGTGCAGCGGAATACGCAATGCGTATTTGGTTAGACCCACAAAAATTAGCGGCACAAAACTTATCTGCACCGCAAATTATGTCAGCGTTAAGCAGCAATAACGTGCAAACCGCCGCAGGTAACTCAAACGGTTACTACACGGTTTATAAAAACAAAGTGGAAACCACCACCAAAAGCATTAACGAGTTAGGTAATGTCATTGTTTATTCTCAAGGCGAAAAATTGGTGCGTTTGCGTGATGTTGCCGACATTGAACTAAACAAAGAAAGCGACAACAGCCGTGCAACCGCAAATGGTGCGGAAGCGGTGGTACTTGCGATTTCGCCAACATCAGAAGCCAATCCATTAACGGTGGCGGCAGACATTCGCCCATTATTCGAGCAAATCAAAGCTGGCTTACCTGACAGTGTCAACGCCAATATTTTATACGACCGTACCGTAGCGATTAACAGCTCAATTAACGACGTAATCAGCACCATTGTGGAAGCGGTGGTGATCGTATTAGTGGTGATTATGCTATTCATCGGCTCATTGCGTGCGATTTTAATTCCAATCGTAACCATTCCAATTTCATTAATTGGGGTAATTTTCTTACTGCAAATTTTCGGTTTCTCGATTAACTTAATGACCTTGCTTGCGTTGATCCTTGCTATCGGTTTGGTGGTGGACGATGCGATTGTGGTGTTGGAAAACGTGGATCGCCACATCAAAGAGGGCGAAACACCATTCCGAGCCGCAATTATTGGTACACGAGAAATTGCCGTGCCAGTCATTTCAATGACCATTGCCCTTGTGGCGGTATATTCCCCAATGGCGTTAATGGACGGGATTACAGGCACATTGTTCAAAGAGTTCGCCTTAACCCTTGCAGGTGCGGTGTTTATTTCGGGAATTATTGCTTTGACACTTTCACCAATGATGTCGAGTAAAATGCTAAAACACGAAAGCTCAAAATTTGAAGACAGAATTAACCGCACTTTAACCAAGTTGACGAACTTCTATGCCTATGTGCTTGCTTTAGTAATGAAATCACGCAAATTAATGCTCGTGTTTGCCATTATTATTTTCGGCACGCTACCAAGTCTATTTAATTCACTTTCAAGCGAATTAACCCCAACGGAAGACAAAGGGGCATTCTTAGGTATGGCAACTGCACCGTCAAATGTGAACGTGGACTACATTCAACAAGCGGCAAAACAATATGAAAAATTGTTAGATGACTTGCCAGAACGTCAATATTCACAGGTCATTGCAGGTGCACCAAGCTCAAACCGTGCATTAATTATTACCACCTTAAAAGATTGGAAAGAGCGTTCACGTTCACAATCGGCAATTATGGCAGATCTAAATGCCAAAGCTGCCAGCATTCCTGAGCTTTCTATTTCAGGCTTCGCATTCCCTGAAGTTGACACAGGGGAACAAGGCCCACCAGTCGGCTTTGTGATTAGCTCAGCAAGCGGTGGTAAAGCCCTTGCGGAAGTGGCAGGCGATTTCTTGCAGAAAATGAAATCATCAGGAATGTTCGTTTACACAAGCCTTGACTTGCAATACGACACAGCCCAAATGCTGATCACCGTAGATAAAGAAAAAGCTGGGACTTATGGCATTACTATGCAACAAATCTCGAATACTTTAGGCAGCTATTTATCTGCAGCGACCATTACTCGAGTGGATATTGACGGACGTGCATATAAAATTATCTCGCAAGTAAAACGTGATCAACGTTTATCGCCTGAAAGTTTTAGAAACTATTACATCAACGCCGCCGACGGCACGAGCGTACCATTAAGCAGCTTGCTAACCGTGTCGCTTGAACCGCAACCGACATCACTCGCGCGTTTCAGCCAGTTGAACTCAGCGACTATATCTGCTGTGCCATCACCAACTAGCACAACAGGCGATGCGATTGAATGGTTAAAAACTGCCGCACAAGATTTACCGCAAGGCTATCAATACGACTTCAAAGGCGAAGCACGTCAGTTAGTACAAGAGGGTAACTCATTGACCACCACCTTTATCTTGGCGGTCATCATCATCTTCTTAGTGTTGGCAATTCAATTTGAAAGTATTCGTGATCCGTTGGTCATTTTGGTTTCTGTACCGCTGGCGATCAGTGGCGCATTGATTGTTCTCAACATATTGAGCTTGCTCACGGGAATGAAAATCGCCAACTTTGCAGGTACGACGCTAAACATCTACTCACAAGTAGGTTTAATCACGCTCGTCGGCTTAATCACCAAACACGGTATCTTAATGTGTGAAGTGGCAAAAGAAGAACAATTATTGCACGGAAAAAGCCGCATTGATGCGATTATGACCGCAGCAAGATTGCGTTTACGCCCAATCTTAATGACCACTGCCGCAATGATCGCAGGCTTAATCCCATTACTCTACGCCTCAGGCGCAGGCGCAGTAATGCGTTTTAGTATGGGTATCGTCATCGTTGCAGGTCTTGCCATCGGCACATTGTTCACCTTATTCGTACTCCCAGTGATTTATAGTTTCCTAGCAACCCAACATAAACCACTGCCAGAATTCGATGAAAACGCCCCACAAATTAGCCGTGGTAAACAACATTAAACTGACTTAATATAAATCGTTAAAAGCGAAAAAGTCATAAAAAACACACCGTACTTTTCACTCAAAAAAGTGCGGTGTAAAAATAAAGGGTTTTGTGTCATTTATCTTCACACAAAACCCTTTTTATTTTTCTCTGAACTGGTTTAATTAATTAGTATTAAAACCAAAGTAAATACGCCATTGTAGCAATCACGAACACGCAAGCGATGTTAAGCAAGAAACCTGCACGAACCATTTCGCTTTGTTTCACTTCGCCAGTACCAAACACAATCGCATTCGGAGGTGTCGCCACTGGCAACATAAAGGCACAAGATGCACCCAAGCCAATAATTAAGGCTAAACCAATTTCAGGAATGCCAAGCGCTTGAGCGATAGAAATGAAGATTGGCACTAACAATGCTGCGCTGGCGGTGTTTGAAGTAAATTCCGTTAAGAAAATGATGAACGCTGCGACGATTAAGCCGATAACGTAATAATGTCCGCCCTCAATCATAAACACGATACCGTCCGCCATAATCTTGCTCGCACCTGAATCTTTTAATACGGCACTCAAGGTCAAACCGCCACCGAATAGCATTAATACGCCCCATTCGGTATTGTCTTGAATTTGTTTCCAAGAAGCCACGCCAAACACGGCAATTAACACAGCAGCTAACAATGCAACCACGCTATCGAAGCTCGCAATATTTTTTTCTAAGCCAAATAACGATGCCAACATTGGGTTAATTGAGCCACTGAAAATCCAACATAATGCGGTAAATGCAAAAATCGCTAAGGTGATAATTCGAGCTGAATTCATTTCGATTTTTTCAAAATTTTGCTCAAATTTCACATCTAATTTCGGTTTAAACACAAGGAAAAGTGTGCCGATCATTAAAGGCACTAAAATCAACACCGCAGGTACGCCATACCACAACCATTGCGCAAAAGAAATGTGTAATTGCGAAGCTACAATCGCATTTGGTGGGCTTCCTACCACCGTTCCCATACCGCCGATACTTGCGCTGTAAGCAATGCCTAACAACACAAAAATATAGGTGTTATGATCACGCTCACGATCAAGCTGGCTCAAAATCCCCATTGCTAATGGCAACATCATTGCCGCAGTGGCGGTGTTACTAATCCACATTGACAAAAATGCCGTAATGGCAAACAAATAGAGGGTTGCCACCAGTAAATTGCCACGAGCCAGTGCCATAATGCGATTGGCAATTAAGCGATCTAATTTTTGGATATGTAAGGCTGTAGCCAAAGCGAAGCCGCCAAAGAATAAGAAAATCGTCGGATCAGCAAAAGTAACCAATGCGGCTTTGGTTTGCACCAAGCCCAAGGCAATCGCCAATAACGGCACTAAAATCGCCGTAATCGTAACGTGTAAGGCTTCAGTCAACCACAACACCGCCACAAACGCCAACAATGCCAAGCCTTTGTTTGCTTGTGGCTCGAAGGGCAACACATTCAGTAAAATAAATAATAAAACAATATCTAAAACCAGAATAATTCCTTTTGGATTTAAACTGCTTTTTTTCTCGGGTGTGAATTCCATCGTCGGCCTCCTTTTTGGCTAATTGGTTTGGCTAATTAGTTCGGCTAATTCATTCGACTAATTAATTTGGTTAATCAAAAACCATACTAACACGTTATCTTTTTGTTAAGAAAAAGCAACATATTTTTTGTGGTTTTGTGATTATGATCGGGAAATAAACAAAAAATAAAAAGTGCGGTTAAATTTTTTATAAAATTCCACCGCACTTTTTAGACAATAAATGATTTATTCGTTATTAAGATCGTCTAAATCTAAAGGCTCTTGAGATAAAATAATCCCTGTCAAATCCGCATAAACAAAATCTTCAGGGAAGAAAGTTACACCGCCGAAATTCACAGGCACATCGCTTTCACCTTGCGTTCCCTCGTCTGCCCCCACAGGAATTGGGGCAAGGGCGTGAATACCAATATCAATATTTTCAAGCTCTGCCAACTGACGGATAGCACCATAAACGATAATGCCCTCCCAGCGATTTTCTGCAGCAAGTTGCGCTAATTCAGCATCAATCAAGGCACGACGCACAGCACCGCCACCGTCGATCACCAACACTCGACCTGAACCGTCTTCGCTTAATAATTCTTCAATTAAGCCATTATTTTCAAAGCATTTTACGGTCGTAACTTTGCCATAAAAAGCGGTTACGCCACCGAAACTCGAAAAAATGGGATCAACCACATCAACTTGATCAAGATAAATATCACAGAGTTCTGAAGTATCAATACGCATAGGATTTCCTTTCTAATCAAATGTTTTGCGCCAACAAGTTCTAGTATATGCTTGTTTACAGAATTAGCAAGCCCAAACTAAACAGCGCTGTGCTAAACAATGCCAACATCGACATTTTGCCTAACATTGGGCGCAATGCCATTGGGTCTTTCTGATGATAAACAAACGCAGCGTGCTTCGCTAATAATACGGCAATAACCACCACGACTAAAAGCAGCAAAGGCTTATGCCATAAGGCAAAAAGTACGTAACAAAGCACCGCACTTGCTAATAAAATACAGTGATAAATTCGCCCATTTTCCGCACCAATTCGCACAATTAACGTATTTTTTCCTGCTTTGCGATCTTGTTCAATATCACGTAAATTATTGATATTTAACACCGCAGTTGACAAAAATCCACAGGCAGCGGCAGGCAAGAAAATGTCTGCACTTAAGCTATGTGCCTGCAAATAATAAGTACCGCACACCGCCAATAAACCAAAAAACAAAAAGACCGAAATATCGCCCAAGCCCAAATAGCCATAAGGCTTTTTGCCTACGGTATAAGTAATCGCCGCCAAAATCGCCAACAACCCCAACACCGCAAAAGCAATTAAATCACTCACACTTTCATACGCCAATGCAATCAAACTTGCCCCCGATACAAAGCTCGCCAAGCTCACTGCAATCAACCCATTACGCAATTCCGTTGCGGTCATTTGCCCTTGCTGAATGCCACGCAAAGGCCCAATGCGTTCCGCCGTATCCGAGCCTTTTTGGTGATCGCCGTAGTCGTTGGCGAAGTTGGAAACGATTTGCAGCAAAGTTGCCGTAAGCAAGCAAAGTAAAGTAATCGCCCAGTTAAATTTGCCACTCCATTGTGCCAATGCAGAACCTGTTAAAATGATTGCGACAGCGAGTGGAAGTGTTTTTGGACGAGCCGTGTCGAACCAAGATTTTAGTGATGCCATAAAATTTTCTCTAATTTTTACCGTGAGTTAATTCGGTTTAATGTAGAATAAAGGAAAAATATTCTAACACAATTTCGTTTTTCTTTTACTTTCTTTGTCTGCACAAAGAAAGTAACAAAGACAAATGCGTAGCATTTGAATGTCGCCTTAGGCGACAGCCCGTAGGGTGAGCGAAGCGAATAAATGCACCCCGATTGCTTCGCTATTCTTCGCTTAGTTGGAATTTGCTTAACGGAAAACTTGTAAACTCGCTTCGCTCAGACAGTACAAGTTTCCCTACAAATTTCCAACACACTCAGGCTACGCAAACGGGGAAATGGGAGCATTATTCGAGATCAAGCAATGAAATCATTATTACTAGAACCAGTTGCAATTATTCATACGCCTTATAAAGAGAAATTTTCTGTGCCACGTCAACCCAATCTAGTACAAGACGGCACTGGCGTTGTGGAGTTATTACCCCCCTACAATTCGCCTGAAGCAGTGCGTGGTTTAGAGCAATTTAGTCACCTATGGCTTATTTTCCAATTTGACAAAATTCCCACCGGCAAATGGCAGCCAACGGTGCGCCCACCACGCCTAGGTGGCAACCAACGCATCGGCGTATTCGCCTCCCGAGCAACACATCGCCCCAATCCACTTGGGCTTTCCAAGGTCAAGCTCAAACACATCGAATGCGCTCACGGCAAAGTCTTGCTCCATTTGGGCGCTGTCGATTTAGTGGACGGTACGCCGATTTTTGATATTAAGCCGTACATCGCCTACGCCGATAGCGAACCGAGCGCGCAATCCAGTTTTGCTCAGGAAAAACCACAGGCGAAATTGCGCGTTGAATTCAGACAAACGGCACAAAGTGCGGTGCAAAAAATCGAAGAAATTCAACCGCACTTTCAACGCTTCATCACCGAAGTCCTACAACAAGATCCACGCCCAGCCTACCAACAAGGGCAAGTGAGCGATCGTATTTATGGCGTATATCTGTATGATTATAATGTAAAATTTCAAATGAAAGATGTAGATTTGGTAGAAGTGGTTGAGATTGACGAAATCACTGAATAAGCCAAATAGCAGTAAGCCGCAGTAAAACCGCGGCTTATTTTTTAAAGTTTTTAGGCTAACTTAAGCACGTTTACGCGCTAAAATGCGGTTCGCACATTCCGCTGCAGCCGTTAAGCCGCCTGCCATCATAATGATGTCTTTAATCACCAAGCGACCTACGCCTGATAAATATGGGAAGCCGTGCGCTGGGGTTGGTAAGTCGCCGCCTAAGTTTGGTACCCACGCTTCAGGGGTGGTGATTAAGAATGAAAGGGTGACGATGGACATACCGAAAGTCAGCAAGCCGCCGATCATACCTAAAGTTGAGTTCCAAATGCCAAGTAAGGTTAAGATACCCACGGTTACGATGATTGCGCCGATGATGTAAGAGGTGGTGTACGTGCCGTTGGCTTTGTGCCATTCGATGTTTTTCGCCACCATTTTGCCTTCAGGGTTTTTGTGTAAGGTGTATTCCATCACCATTTCGCCTTTGTCATTTGGCACAAGGTTTGGACCTTTTTCATACATATAGCTGAAAAATGGGCTGTTTGACACAAAATGCGCTATGCCGTCAGCTTCGTATTGGCACACTTTTAAACCACCGATCCACGCCATTACGATGAAGATCGCAATGCGGATAAAGTTGATAAATTGGCGTTGCATTGGCGCTACAATTTTGGCAACAAATTCAATTAATGCTGTCATTATTAATTCCTTTTTGAGTTATAAAATGAAAAGGTAAAGCGTTGTTTAGCTTTAAGCAAAAAACAATTTTTTTGCTTAAATGATTATAACTAATTGTTTTTATTTGTCATTTGTTGGCGATAAGGTTGAGATTATTTGACAATAAAATAAGACGAATTTTATATTAAAAAATTTAACATTTGAGCTAGAAATTGAGGTTTGGGGTAGTTTTTTAGAGAAAACCACGGTGCAAAAACTCCACATTTTTGCACCGCAGTTGTGTTTAAAGGGTGATGTTTAATTTGCTATACGCTCGTTCAACTTTAGCAAGAGCGTTGTCCACGTTTTCATCTCGGGCGAGTAGGACTGCCATTCGGCGGTGTCCGTCAACTTCGCCTTTGCCGAAGATGCGTAGGTCGGTGCTTGGTTCTGCCAAGACCTCAGCAAGATTGCCGAATTGCACTTGGTTAGATTTGCCGTTAACGACCACAGCTTTAGAGGCCGCAGGGCTGATAAGATTAATTTCTGGAATTGGTAAGCCCAAAATTGCTCGGGCGTGTAAGGCAAATTCGGAGAGTTCTTGCGAAATGAGTGTAACCATTCCTGTGTCGTGTGGGCGTGGTGAAACTTCGTTGAAGATCACATCGTCGCCGCAAACAAACATTTCTACGCCGAAAATACCTCGTCCGCCAAGTGCGGTGGTGATTTTTTCTGCCACATCTTGTGCTTTTTTCAGTGCAACTTCTGACATTGCTTGTGGCAGCCAGCTTTCACGATAATCACCGTCTTCTTGGCGGTGTCCGATTGGAGCGAGGAAAGATGTGCCGCCGATGTGGCGAACGGTGAGCAAGGTGATTTCATAATCGAATTTCACAAAACCCTCGACAATCACACGCCCTGCGCCAGCACGTCCACCTTGCTGTGCCGTGTCCCACGCTTTTTGCACATCGTCGAACGTTTTCAGCACCGATTGACCGTGTCCCGAAGATGACATAATCGGTTTTACCACACACGGAATACCGATTTTTTGCACCGCAGTTTTGAAGTCGTCAAGATTATCGACGAAAGCATAATTGGAGGTCGGCAAGCCTAATTCTTCCGCAGCCAAACGGCGAATGCCCTCACGGTTCATTGTGAGTTTTGTGGCTTTAGCGGTTGGCACTACATTAAAGCCCTCGGCTTCTAATTCGAGCAAGGTATCCGTAGCAATCGCTTCCACTTCAGGGACAATGTAATCAGGGCGTTCTTTTTCCACCAAGGCACGCAAGGCAGCACCGTCGAGCATTGAAATGGTGTAAGCCCTGTGTGCTACTTGTTGTGCAGGTGCATTTTGGTAGCGATCAACGGCGATCACTTCCACGCCTAAACGCATTAATTCAATTACAACTTCTTTGCCTAATTCGCCCGATCCGAGCATCATTACTTTGGTTGCTTTTGCCGTAAGTGGCGTGCCGATAGTGGTCATTTTTTCCTGCCTTTTGGTTGTGTTTGTTTTATTTTTTTAAAAGTGCGGTGTATTTTTCACAAAAATTAAAAAGTGATTAACTTTTCGTTTAACGTTAAATCTTCGTTACGATTAACGCCAATGCCTTTGTCCACCACGGCTTGAGCGGCTTTGTGTGCGTCTTCAAGCGAATGTTCTTTGAATGAACCGCATTGATATTCGTTTAATTCAGGAATGGCATTTTGATCTTTAACTGCAAGGGCATCAAGCATTGCTTTGTGCCACGCTTCAGCCACTTGTTGTTCATCTGGCGTGCCGATGAGCGACATATAGAAACCTGTGCGGCAGCCCATTGGTGAGATGTCGATGATTTCCACGCTGTCGCTATTGAGATGATCACGCATAAAGCCTGCGAATAAATGTTCGAGCGTGTGAATGCCACGTGGCGAAATAATTTCTTTATTTGGTTGGCAGAAGCGTAAATCAAACACGCTGATGATGTCGCCTTTTGGCGTGGTCATTGTTTTTGCGATGCGCACCGCTGGCGATTTCATAATGGTGTGGTCAACTTTGAAGCTGTCGAGTAATGGCATAATTTTTCCTTTTAATTTTGAAAAAAAATTTGAACTTTTGCGAAACCCTTTGGTCTTATAATACAAGCAACGCATAGTTGTGTATAAATATAAAAAATTGGTTCCTTAGGTTATATTCACCGCTCCTTGTGAGCGGTTTTTTTCTGCCTGTATTTTACACATTTGTTATAAGAATGTATAACCAATCACAAGGCTGAGTAAAAATAAATAGCGTAAGGCTTTGCCGATGAGAATATAAAATAAGCAACGCCAGCTGTTTAAGCGTAACCAACCTGCCACGGCACAGAGCAAATCGCCGACAATCGGCAACCAGCTGAAAAGCAAAAAGAATGTGCCGTAGCGTGAAAACTTGCTTAAAACCCACCGCACTTTAGCATTTTGTTGCTGTTGAATTTCTAGCGACGGAAGCCATTTCCCCAGCCAGTAGCTAGTAAAACTGCCCAACGTGTTACCAATGGTGGCGACGGCAAGCAGTTCAAGCATTGGCGTGCTGAAATAATGGGTTGCGGTCAGCTGAATTTTCGCCGCTAAGGCAAGAAAAACGATTTCTGAATTCCCTGGTAGCACAGTAGCACTAAAAAAAGCACTGGCGAACATAAAATAAAGGCTGTGCTGACCGAGAAAATTCTCTAAAAGTGCGGTGCTAAAATCCCACATTTTAGGCTTTGATGATTTGTTGAGTGCGTACGTCGAACACGTCCATTCCGCCTGCTAAACCTGCTTGCACGCCAAGATCAGCATCTTCAAATACTAAACTTTTTTTAGGTGAAACTTGCAATAATTCCGCACAGCGTAAAAAGGTTTCGGGGTGTGGTTTGTGGTGCGTTACCTGATCGGCATCGACAATCGCATTAAAATAAGGACGTAAGTTAAATTTTTCGAGTAATAAATTCACCATTGCAGAATGCGAGCCTGTGCCAAGTGCCATCGGCATTTTGCCGTGTTGTGTTCGAATAATATCGAAAGCAGGCAGTAAAGTCGCATTTTGTTCCACCATTTCAAAGCCAAACTGGCGTTTCAAACGCACCACTTCATCGAAAAGGCTTTCGGGCATTTGGTAGCGACGCATTGTTTCTCGAGCAATGGTGGAAACAGGTGCACCGCCCAGTTCATACATTATTTGACCATCAATCGGATAGCCCAACACTTCACCCACTTTACGCCAAGCCTTAGCGTGGCTCGGCATTGTGTCAATAATCGTGCCGTCCATATCGAAAATAAGTGCGGTGTAATTTTCAAGGGTTTTTGGGTCTAACATTTTCATTCCTTAGGTTCAAATAACAATGGGGTTATTGTGCTATAAAATGACAGAAATGCAAAATGCTTTAGATAGATAATAAAAAAGAAGATGAATATTTGGAGAAACTAAGAGAGAAATGGCGCACCCGAGAGGATTCGAACCTCTGACCGCTCGGTTCGTAGCCGAGTACTCTATCCAGCTGAGCTACGGGTGCACGTTTTTTTGGCTTCGTATTTTAATTAATTTCTGCGTTGCTTCGCTTCGCCGTGCAATATGCACTGTCTTCAGCTTGCGCCTTGAACTTAATTAAACTACTTGCAAAAAATTTTGACGTTGTATTTTCATCAATTCTTGCGTTACTTTGCTTTGAAATTGTTGAAACTACTCGCAAAATGATTTTAATTTAAATTTTGCTTTCGTATTTATTTTTTAATCACAACCATTTAACTAGAGTAAAAATTAAATGGCGCACCCGAGAGGATTCGAACCTCTGACCGCTCGGTTCGTAGCCGAGTACTCTATCCAGCTGAGCTACGGGTGCAGATTTAAAATAAATTAAATTGTTACAAATCGAAAAATGGCGGTGAAAGAGGGATTCGAACCCTCGATGGAGTTTTTGACCCCATACTCCCTTAGCAGGGGAGCGCCTTCAGCCTGCTCGGCCATCTCACCGCAATCAGTTTGTGGGCGATATAATACGGTATTCTATCTACAAGTCAATGCTTTTTCACAAAAAAAAGGTTGTTTGTTTAATAACTCTACAATTTCCCTTTTGATTGCGCCAAAATTGCACGCAAATTCGCAATGTTGGCAGCGGCTTTTTCTTGTTTTTGTTGTTCGGTCATTGGTGGTTTATCACGTTCCCATTGAATATCGTCTTGCGGTAACTCCAGCAAGAAACGGCTCGGCTCTGGTTTGATTAATTCGCCATATTGACGGCGTTCCTTGCACAGCGTGAAACGCAAAGTCTGCTGTGCTCGAGTGATGCCCACATAAGCCAAACGGCGTTCTTCTTCTACGTTGTCTTCGTCCACGCTGGTTTGGTGTGGCAACAAGCCTTCTTCCATTCCGATTAAGAAAACGTGTGGAAATTCCAAGCCTTTGGAAGCGTGCAAGGTCATTAATTGCACCTGATCGCTTTCGTCATCATCTTCGCCACGCTCCAACATATCACGCAACGTTAAACGAGTAACCACTTGGTTTAAATTCATCGCCTCGTTAAATTCGTCGCCTTTGAGCATATCCGCAACCCATTCAAATAGCGTCGCCACGTTTTTACTTTGCATTTCCGCCGCTTTCGGGCTAGTGGCGTGTTCATACAAATATTCTTCATAATAAATTTGTGCCAGCATTGTTTTCACCGCACGCTCAGGTTCGGTGCGCAAGGTTTCATCATTTAATTCCACAATCCAACGCCCAAAACCTTGCAAAGCGTTGTAGGCTTTTGGGGTAATTCGCTGGATTAAATCAAAATCGAAAATTGCTTCAAACAGGCTAATGTGTTTTTCATTAGCAAGCTGTCCTAATTTTTCCAGCGTTGCCGTGCCGATTTCACGTTTCGGCGTGTTGACGATACGCAAAAATGCGGCATCGTCGTCTTGATTAACCAGCAAACGCAAATACGCCATCATATCTTTAATTTCCGCACGGCTGAAAAAAGATGTGCCACCCGAAATTTTGTACGGAATGCGGTTTTGCATCAGCATTTTTTCTAGCAAGCGAGATTGATGATTTCCCCGATACAAAATTGCATAATCTTTGTATTTTGTTTTCTGCGTAAAACGATGAGCGATCAGCTCCGCCACTACACGCTCCGCCTCGTGTTCTTCATTTTTCGCTTCTAAAATTTGCAGCTTTTCGCCCTGCCCAAGATTAGAAAATAATTTTTTGTCGAAAACGTGTTCGTTATTATCAATAAGAATATTGGCACAATGCAAAATGCGTTGGGTTGAGCGGTAATTTTGCTCTAGCTTAATCACATTTAAAGCTGGGAAATCATCACGCAAACGCACCATATTCTGCGGACGAGCGCCACGCCACGAGTAAATGGATTGATCGTCATCACCCACCACCGTAAAGCGTGCTCGTTTGCCCACCAACAACTTAATCAGCTCATATTGGCTGGTGTTGGTGTCTTGATATTCGTCCACCAGCAAATAGCGAATTTTCTCTTGCCATTTTGACCGCACTTCTTCATTTTGTTGAAATAACAAGGTCGGCAACATAATCAAATCATCAAAATCTAAGGCATTATAGGCACGAATTTGTGCGGTATAACGCTCATAACACAAAGCAAACAGCTGATATTTTTGATCTCTCGCCTGTGCTAACGCCTGTTCGGGCATCACCAAATCATTTTTCCAATTAGAAATAGCCGAAATTAATTCTCGCAGTAAGTCTTTGTCTTCTTTCAAATAATCTGCCGTTAGCTCTTTGAGCAACGCCAGTTGATCGTGTTCATCAAACAAGGTCATATTGGCTTTGAAGCCGAGCTGTTTGTATTCACGCTTGATAATATCAAAGCCAAGGGTGTGGAATGTGGATACGATCAAACCTTTGGTTTGAGCCTTACCAATGGAATGTGCCACACGCTCTTTCATTTCTCGGGCGGCTTTATTGGTAAAAGTAACGGCGGCAATATGTTTGGGCAAATAACCGCACTTGCCAATTAGATGAGCAATTTTGTTAATAATCACTCGAGTTTTACCCGAGCCTGCACCAGCCAAGACAAGGCACGGCCCTGTGGTAAACTCGACAGCTTGTTGTTGTTGTGGGTTGAGTTTCATCTTATTCCTGTACCAAAGTTATTCCTGCGACCAAACATAAGGGAGAAGCACGGTATCGAGGAAAAACGACAACGGTAAATCTAAAATCGGCAAGCCCCATTTTTGCGCTTGTCGCCAATCATACGCCGTGCCAGCGTAAGCATCATATTTTTCCGTCGGATCAACTAATTGCACAATAGTTCCACAGCCCGTTAGGCTAAAAAGTGCGGTTAAAATAAGCAACGTTTTTTTCACTGTCGGCTCATCATTCAAATATCAAAGTTTTTTGTTAAAAAGTTATTATATCCTTTTTATCAGATTTTTTCTTTATCAATAGACTTTCCTCAGTCAAGAGATTAAAATTGTTGACAGTTTGTAAAATTTGTTAAATTTAGGAAAATTAGACTATGAAAAATATCGTCATCGTGGGTGGCGGTGCAGGCGGATTGGAGCTTGCGACTTATCTTGGCGACAAGTTAGGACGTAAGCAAAAAGCCAATGTCGTGCTTGTTGACCGTAACCAAACCCACTTGTGGAAACCGTTGCTGCACGAAGTCGCAACAGGGGTTTTAGATGCAGAAACTGATGCTGTGAGCTTCCGTGCTCACGCATTCAATCACCATTTCAATTTTGAGCAAGGGTCTATCGCTCGCATTGATCGTGTGAATAAATATGTGGAACTTGAGCCTGTTTATGGGGCTGAGGGCGATGTGATCGTGGTCGCACGTCGCATTCCTTATGATTATTTAGTGCTTTCAATCGGCAGTAAATCGAACGATTTCAACACCAAAGGTGTGGCAGAAAATTGCATTTTCTTAGACGCCCCAGACCAAGCCTTGCGTTTCCAACACAAAATGTTGGAGTTATTCTTAAAATTCTCTGAAAACAATGCCTTAACAGAAATTGGTGAAGATGAAAGTAAGCAAGTATTAGTACAAGAAGACAAAGTAAATATTGCTATTGTCGGCGGTGGTGCAACAGGCGTTGAGCTTTCAGCGGAATTATTTAATGCCGCTAAACACTTATCGTCTTACGGCTACGGCAAAATTCGCAGCGATTGTTTACAAGTTACGCTGGTTGAGGCAGGTCCTCGCTTATTGCCTGCATTACCTGAACGCATTTCAGATTCTGTTGAGAAAGAATTGGTTGAACTTGGCGTAAACGTAAAAACCAACACTATGATTACCGAAGCGACTGCCAACAGCTTAATCACCAAAGATGGCGGCGAAATTAAAGCCGACTTGATGGTGTGGGCAGCAGGTGTGCGAGTTTCGACTATTACGCAAAAATTTGACGGTCTAGAATTAAATCGCATCAACCAATTATGCGTGAAAGACAGCTTGCAAACGACCCTTGATGACAGCATTTTTGCTATTGGTGATTGTGCCTTTTTATTACAAAAAGACGGCAAACCAGTGCCACCTCGTGGACAAGCTGCCACCCAAATGGCAACGGTTTGCGGACAAAATATTGTGGCATTATTAGAGGGTAAAACTGAGCTAAAAGCCTTTGAGTTCCGTGATAAAGGATCGCTAGTTTCTTTATCAAAATTCACCGCACTTGGTAGCATCAGTACTGGCAAGAAAAGCTCGCTCACTATTGAGGGACGTTTTGCTCGCTTGGCGTACATTTCACTTTATCGTCTGCACCAACAACGCCTACACGGCTGCTTTAAAACAGGCTTAATCATTTTAATCGGACGATTAAACCGCTTTATTCGACCGTCATTAAAACTTTATTAATTTCAGCAAAAGGGCGTTTAAGTCGCCCTAAAACTGACAAAAAAAGCACCGCACTTTTATTTATTCGTTGTTAAAGTGCGGTGCTTTTTTTCGCTTTTTTAGATAAAAAACGATAACTTAGCTTTTCTGTTCATCTCTGTCGTCAACACCACGAATGAGATAACGACCTTGCGCATCGCACAAGCTACGAAAGCCCACATTAATTGTTTGGAACGAATTCGCTCGGCGTGAATTGTAGTCAAAACTTTCGTGATGATGACCGTGATACAGCTGTTTTACGCCCATTTTTTCTGCCAACTGATTTAACACCTGAAAACCCAAAGGGTGCGGTTTTGGTGCTTCGTGGCAAATTAAAATATCAGCTTGTTGTTGCTCCAGCATTTCCACATCAGAAGGAAAAATAGAAGAACGGTGGCGCAAAGGCAATCCGCCACGCCATAATTTTTCCTGCGGACAATATTGGCAATAGTGAATCGGGTCGAAAAAAAGCGGTTTATTTGGCGGCATCCAAATTTGTCCACGGAATACACCGCCCAAACCAGCAATGCGTTTGCCCTCAAGTTCCACCACTCGACCGTGCAAATTACGTTCTTTCCACGCAGAGCCCCAAATCGCATCAAAAGCGGCAGGCGTTTTGCTGTCGTGATTACCGTGAATAAACCAAATATCACAAAGTTTTGCGAGATCTTCCAATGGCTTAGGTTCAGTGAGTTGTAAATCGCCCAAAATCACCAAGGTAATTTTTTGTTCCTGCGCCTGCAATACTGGATACAAATGCGCATAACTACCGTGTGGATCACCTGCAAATAAAATCATTTTTCGTCCACTTCTTCAAACAGCGCATTGCCTTGTGTTAAATCAGAAATTTCTTCGTCATTTAACACTTTTTCCACGATAGATTTTGCTTGATTATAACGCTCTAAATAGCTCGGCGATTCAATTTCAATATAAGGAATTTTATATTTATCAAGGAGCTTTTTCAGCAGCTGTTGGAAACGTTGACGATCTTTTTGATCACCTAAGCTGCGCAAGCCATCATCAACCCATTTTGTGTTATTATTCAATAAGATAGTTACATCAAACGGATATTCTTTAATCATTGAATCCAAAAATGGGTGAGCCTTGCCCTCATATTGAATACAAAACGCTTGCGTGGTAATGAAGTCGGTATCAATAAAGGCAACTTTATGCGCGTGGCGCAAGGCGTAATCAATATAACGCTGGTGTCCTAACGCCATTTGCGGATAGTCGGAATATTGCATTGCTTGCTCATCGCCGCCTAATTGTTCAAACACGAACTCACGCCCATATTCCCACGCAGAAGTGGTGTTAAACACTGCAGCTAACTTATTGACTAATACGCTTTTTCCGCTACTTTCACCGCCTAAAATAGCAATGGTTTTAGCAAAAAATGGACGCACTTCTTTTGGAATAAATTTCCAATAATGGAATGGATTATTGCGAATTTTAGTCGCCGATACATTAAAGAAATTTCGTTGCGGATCGACTAAAACCACATCAAGCTCAAGGTATTTTTCATAGGGTGCTTTATCTTGTACTTCGCTGCTAAACACCACGCTTGGCTTGACATTTTTTTCTTTAAACAGATTTTTTACTGCGCCAGACCAACCTTCCCAACCGTTCGGATAGCTAGGAATGCCGTCTTCCACCAAATGATGGATAAAGATTTGATTTTTATGATATTTAAAGATTTGTTGCATCCAACGTAAACGATCTTGCACCGTCGGCATACGCTTCATTTTGCTATCATAAAACAGCTTCAAATCACGTTCTGTGTCCGTACACACCACAACGTGCAATTCGTCCACCTTACTAAAGGCTTCAAAAATCATATTAATATGACCTGTGTGAACAGGGTAAAATTTACCAAAAATCACGCCGACACGTTTATTTTCCTTCTCATCGGTAATTTGTAGGGTTTTGTGCAACGCACTTAATTTCGTTGCGCTAGGATTTTTAATTTTCCCCGTGGTTAATTGGTTAAAATAAGCGCGTGTAATATTTGCATCTTCACACACTTCATTTACTTTTAATTTCAACTGCTTACGTTTTTCTTGCAAATATGCAAACTCACTCATACTTAAATTCCCCAAAAAATTAACCGCACTTTTTATCACAAATTAGGCACAGATTGTGGCATAAACCCAAAACTGCGGTGCAAATTACCTTGAATTTGTCTATTGTATGCAATATCGATCTGAATTAAAAACCTTTTTTGTATTATGTTTTAATCCGGCATAACAAGTGCTATACTTAGCACGCATTCTCAGGGCAGGGTGAAATTCCCTACTGGCGGTACAGCCCGCGAGCGTTTATCTTCGGATAAAGTCAGCAGATTTGGTGAAATTCCAAAGCCAACAGTATAGTCTGGATGAAAGAGAATTAAACAAGTTTTTCGGAGCTTGTTTTTTGTTATTTCTTACGCCCTGATTCTGGTAACTACAATTTTCACCTTATCAAGGAATTTACTATGAATCAGTCATTATTAGCACCTTTTGGCACGGCAGAACAACGTGTCATCAACGCAATTAACGCATTCAAACAAGGCAACGGCGTACTCGTATTAGACGATGAAGATCGTGAAAACGAGGGCGATTTAATTTTCCCCGCAGAAACTATTACGCCTGAACAAATGGCGGTTTTAATCCGCCACGGCAGCGGCATTGTGTGCCTATGCTTAAGCGACGAAATTTGTCAGCAGCTCGATTTGCCACCAATGGTTGAACACAACAGTAGCGTAAACAAAACCGCATTCACCGTAACCATTGAAGCCGCTCAAGGCGTGTCAACTGGCGTATCTGCTGCCGACCGAGTAACCACGATCAAAGCTGCTGTTGCGGACGGTGCAAAACCTACAGACTTACACCGCCCAGGGCACGTATTCCCATTAAGATCGGTTGAAGGAGGTGTTTTTGCTCGTGGTGGACATACGGAAGCAGCTGTTGATTTAGCTCGTTTAGCTGGTTATAAAGAAGCTGGTGTAATTTGTGAAATTACAAATGATGATGGTACAATGGCAAGAGTACCAGAATTAGTTGAGTTTGTTAAAAAATTTGACTATGCGATTGTTACTATTGAAGATTTAATTGCATTTCGTAAAAAACATAACTGTTAAAATTTAACTTATATTAAATAGCAGTGTGATAGAAATATACTGCTATTTTTATATTTATTAGGAAGTATTTATGTCCACACTAGATGAAAAACGCTTATTAACAAAAATTGCTAAGCTATATTATGATAAGAAAATGAAACAAACAGAGATCGCAAAGAGTCTAAATCTGTCCCAAGCTTTTGTTTCTAGATCATTGACGAAGTGTGTGGCGGAAGGTATTGTTCAAATTAATATAATTCCTCCTCAAAATATTTTTCTTGAGTTAGAACAAACACTACAAAAAACATTTTCATTATCTCAAGTTATTGTTGTAGATACTGATGTTACTGATGATCAAACCCGAATTCAGCAAAGTATTGGTTCTGCAGCAGCTTATTACTTACAAGTAACCATGCTAGCAGATCAACTTTTTGGCATTTCAGCTTGGAGTGATACGATTAAAGCAATGGTAGAAACTATCCCGCCATTAAATATTAAAGCGAAAGGTGTTGTCCAATTATTTGGTGGAGTTGGTGTGAATGGTAATATAGAAGCAAATTTATCAACTTACACTCTAGCAAAAAAATTCAATTGTCCTGCTTATTTACTCCCTTCACAAGGTATTAGTGCAAATTCTGATATTTTATATAAAAAAAATTTATTAGAACTTCCTGAAATAGCTCAAGTCATTTCATTGTTTAAAAAAATTGACTGCGCTATCGTAGGTATTGGTCGATTAGAACCATCTGAGTTATTAAAGAAATCAGGTATTTACTATGGGCCTGAAATGAAAGAACTTCTGAAAGAGAGAGGAGCTGTTGGTGATATTTGCTTACATTATTTTGATAAACGAGGAAAAGCAGTACTATCAAATTCAGAAGATCCAGTAATAGGTATTGACCTTGATTTATTGAAAACATGTCCTAGAGTTATTGCCTTAGCTGGAGGATTAGAGAAAAAAGAAGCAATTAAAGCGGCTCTTTTAGGTGGATATATTGATGTACTTATCATTGATAAGTTAACCGCACAATCCTTATTAAGATAGCCAAATACATAAACTTATTTATTAATTTTTGTGATCTATCTCCCATTTTTCATATTATCTATTAGACAGTTTTATTGTTTTTCTTTATATTTCCATTGGGTACTTAATCAATCTTGAATAAATATTCAACAAGGAGATCTCAATGAAACTACTCAAAACTAGTCTAATTGCTTTATCTTTAGCTGCATCAACGTTTTCTTATGCAAATAATGGACTTATTGCAATTATTACACCATCTCATGATAATTCTTTCTTTAAAGCTGAAGCCGAAGGTGCTAAGCAGAAAGCTGAAGAGTTAGGCTATACAACTTTGGTCGCATCTCATGATGATGATGGCAATAAGCAAGATCAATTAATTTCTACAGCCATAGCTCGTAAAGCAAAAGCGATTATTTTAGATAATGCAGGTGCGGATGTTACTATAGGGGCAGTAGAAAAAGCAAAAGCTGCTGGTGTACCTACATTTTTAATTGATCGTGAAATTAATAAAACTGGTGTGGCTATTTCTCAAATTGTATCAAACAATTACCAAGGAGCACAATTAAGTGCGACAAAATTCGTAGAATTAATGGGTGAAAAAGGGGAATATGTAGAATTATTAGGTCCAGAGTTTGACACTAATGCATCTGTACGTTCTCAAGGTTACCACGATATTATTGATGAATATCCAGAAATGAAACTAGTAGCTCAACAGGTAGCTAATTGGAGCCAAACAGAAGGATTTAATCGTATGGAGTCTATTCTACAAGTAAATCCTAATATTAAAGGTGTTATTACTGGTAATGATACTATGGCATTAGGGGCTGAAGCAGCGCTAAAAACAGCTGGACGTCATGATGTTATTGTTGTTGGTTTTGATGGCACTGATTATGTTAGAGATTCTATCTTAACTGGTGGCAATATTAAAGCAACCACATTACAACCTGCTTGGGAACAGGCTCAAGAAGCTGTTATTCAAGCAGATCAATATATTCATACGGGGTCTACTGGTAAAGAAGAAAAACAATTAATGGATTGTATTTTAATTGATAGTAGTAATGCGAAAAAACTTAACAAATTTGCATTAAGTAAATAAGTATAAAATAAAAATGGGGACTTTATTACATAAGTTTCCCATTTCATTTGGGAGGCATTATGTTTTTAACTCAACATGTAAAATCAGTTTTTTTAATTATACTAGCAAGTATTACTATTGTAGGATGTGAAGTTGTTGAATTAGATAGTGCAGGAAAACCAATTATTCCAATGAGTGCAGAAGAAGCTGCATCATTAGCTAATATGGATCCTAAAGATATTGCAGACAGAATGTGGAATGATATCTACCAAGATGCAAATAAATCATCAATTGAATTAAATCAATTAGAAACCATCAAAAAAAATAATATCAGTTACTTTGTTAAATTTAGAGGAACTATTGAGAGTATTGATGAAAAATCAAAATCAAAGAATATTAAAGTTAATCTAGGAAAAAATATAATATCTATTCAGGTAGGCGATATAACTAAAGGTAACGCTATTAGAGATGCCTCTGCTTTAATTTCTTTTGATCAATTTAAAAATCAAATACAATTTTCTAAATTATCCAAAGAATTAAATAAAAACGCAATAAAAGCTCTTATCAAGATTGATAATACTGCAATAGGAAAAAAAATCGAAGTTCTATCAGCATTAACAATTAAAAATGATCAAATTCAAGATGCTGTTCCCTTAAATATTAAGTTTATTAATTAAGAGGGGCTATTATGAAGATTGAAAATAAAGATATTGTCATGCGAGCAGAAAATATCTCAATGATATTCCCAGGAACCAAGGCTCTAGATAATGTTAGTTATAATGTTTATAAAGGCGCCGTAAATGTTATTATTGGAGAAAATGGAGCTGGCAAATCAACATTAATGAAGATTCTTGCTGGTGTACAACAACCTACCTTAGGAAACCTATATATTAATGGTGAAAAGGTAAATATTACAGATACGAGAAGTGCCACAGCTCACGGTATTGGTATGGTACATCAAGAATTAAATTTATCAGAGAATTTATCTGTTGCAGAAAATATTTTTCTAGGACGAGAATTACAATCTGGTCTATCACCAATCAAAACTACAGCACAATATGATATAACCAAAGAACTTTTACTTCGTCTAAAACAAGATATCGATCCCAATGAAATTGTATCGAATCTTAAGGTTGGACAAAAGCAATTGGTCGAAATAGCGAAAGCTTTAGCTGGTAAAATAGATATCTTAATTCTTGATGAACCTACCTCAGCATTAAGTAAAACGGAAGTTCAAATTTTATTTGATGTTATTCGAGAATTAACGACTCAAGGCGTTTCCATTATTTATATCTCTCACCGTTTAGAAGAATTAATGGAAATAGGTACTTATATTACGATTCTACGTGATGGTAAATTTCAATCAGAAGCTGCAGTAAAAGATATTGATGTTCCTTGGATTGTAAGAGAAATGCTTGGTTCAGATCCCGTAACAGATTTTTTACCTGAACATAGAGAATTTGGCGTAAATATCTTAGAAGCTGAGCATATCACTTATATTAATGAGTCTGAAAATAAAGTTGTTAATGATGTTTCTTTTTCTCTAAAAGCTGGTGAAATTGTTGGTATTTATGGGCTTATGGGGGCTGGTCGTACTGAATTATTTGAATGCTTATTAGGGCAATCAGAATACTCAGGTCGTTTTTCCTTAAATGGAATAATTATTAATGAAAGAATCTCAACAACTAATCGCATAAAAATGGGATTAGGATTAGTACCTGAAGATCGCAAGCATTCAGGTATTTTTCCTATCACTTCTGTAGGAAATAACCTAACTGTATCTAGCTTATGGAAACGATTAAAAAAACATATTGTTATTTCACAAGAAGATGAAGCGAAAGCAATTCAGTCAACTATCAAAGAACTCTCAATTAAAGTCTCTTCTCCAGAAGTAGAAATCCAAGCATTAAGTGGTGGTAACCAACAAAAAGTAGTAATTGGTCGCTCTTTATTGACGGAACCTAAAGTATTACTGCTAGATGAGCCAACTAGAGGTATTGATATTGGAGCAAAAGCTGATGTTTTTGAAATGATGGTTAAACTATCTCAGCAAGGCATTGGAATTTTGTTCTCAACTTCAGATTTGAAAGAAATTATGGCTGTTTCAGATCGTATTTTAGTTATGTCAAATGGTAAATTAACTGCTAATGTAAAACGTTCAGAAACAAATGAAGCTTCGCTAGTTTTAGCGAGTGCAAAAGGATTTCAGTAGAAGTATTTGTGGAGGTATTATGTCTAAATCAGCATCATCTGGTAATATTACATTACTATTATTAAAACTCAGAACATTTATCGCATTAATTATTATTCTTGCATTTTTTACATTCACTGTTGATGGTTTTTTAAATCCAGCAAGTTTAATTATTATGATTAAACATATTTCTATCAATGCATTACTTGCGTTAGGAATTACCTTTGTTATCATCACTGCAGGTATTGACTTATCTATAGGAGCTATTCTAGGTCTATGCGGTATGGTAGCTGGTTATATGATTTCTAACGGTATTACATTACCAATGTTTGACATTGCTATTTTTCCAAGTGTATGGATTATTGTACCTTTAGTATTATTGCTTGGCGCCGTTATTGGAGCTCTCAATGGTTATATCATTACGCGTTATAATGTAGCTCCATTTATCTGTACTCTAGGTACAATGTATATTATTCGTGGTACAGCAATGTTAACTTCTAATGGTGAAACATTTCCTGGTTTATCAGGTAACCCACAATTAGGGAATACTGGTTTTGAAGTAATTGGAGCGGGTAGTTTATTAGGGACTCCTTATTCGATTTGGTTAATGTTTATTGTGGCTGCTGTAATTGCTTATACAGCTAAGAAATTACCTTTTGGACGCCATGTCTATGCTATTGGTGATAATGAACGTGCTGCAGAATTATCAGGGATTAAAGTCAATAATACAAAAGTTTGGGTTTATATGATTTCAGGCTTATGCGCTGCCTTGGCAGGTATTATTGTAACCTCACAATTAGTTGCAAGTCACCCAGCAACTGGGAATGCTTTTGAAATGAATGCAATTGCTGCTGTTGTTTTGGGGGGAACCTCCCTTGCTGGTGGTCGAGGTACTGTAGGCGGGACCTTAATAGGTGCTTTTGTCATTGGGATTTTAGCTGATGGTTTGGTAATGATGGGGGTTAGTGAATTCTGGCAAATGGTAATTAAAGGAATAGTAATTATTATTGCGGTTGTAATCGATCAAATGCAGAATAAATTACAATATAAAGTTTCTGTAGCATCTCAAAAAATTTAATAAATATAAAAAATCACAAAAAATCCTTACAAGTTATAATGGCTTATAAGGATTTTTATTATTACTTAACCTTGATCACTTATGATATAAAAGACATAAGCTCATATTTACCTCAGAATTTTTAAATAAACACAACGTATATTATAAAAACCTATGTTACATGAAAACCCTAGTCACATTTTATATGATACTTAAAACCATTGTTTTTTTAGCCGTTTGCAAATGCACTTTCAATTCATTGATTGCTCTTGCTTTATCTTTTCTAAGGATCTGTTTTAAAACAGATAAGTGCTCTTCAATGGCTAAAATATTTCTGGTTCTAAGATTAGAGTTATCCCATTGATAATGAAAATGAAATATGACGGCGATAAGCTCAATAAAGTCATTTATAAAAGGGTTGTCTGCAGCAGATAATATTAATGTATGGAGCTTATGATCTAGTATGGAGAAATCCGCATATTGTTCTACAATTTGCTTCCTAAGCTCTTGATGTTCTTTATACAAAATTTTCATTTCTGCCCAACGAATGTCAGATTCTGCTAATTCCATAAAACAGGATAGTGCATGGCATTCTAACATTTCTCTTAGTTCGAACAATTTATCTGCATAATGTTGATCAAATTTAATCAATTGCCACTTTCCTTTATTCAAATTTTTGACTAAATGAAATCGAGCAAATTGCATAAAATATTCTCTAATGGTCTGAATATCTACGCCAGCATCTCTCGCGAGTTCTAGCTCACTTAATTCGTCACCTGGTTTTATGCGTTTTTCTTGGATAGACAGTTGAAGATAGTTTTCAAATTGCTGCAAATTTTTTTCATTAGTCTGTTTAGTTTGAATGTAGGGTTTCTTCTCATGTTCCATTGGTATTCTGAGAATGGTTAATAGATTACTTCGATATGCCAGTACTCCAATCTGGCTTAAATACTCAATAGCGTAACGGATAGTTGTTCGGCTCACATTGTAAAAAATAGATAAATTATTTTGCGATGGTAATGGTGATTCTAGTCTTTTAGACATAATATCATCTATCAGTTGATTGATGATTTCTAATCTCAAATTAAGATTTTTAGCCATACTTACACCTTATCTATTCCATAAAAAGCCGTTAAAAAACAAAAAAACTCGCTATTGCTCACAATTATACAAGAAAAACGCACATTCACTAGAAAACAACCAAATAATCTATCCAATATCTTTACTCTCACCCCATGAAGGAAAATATCATGAAAACCTTAGTATGTAATCAACCCTTTGATTTTCAATATATCACAAGAGAAAAACCAACCTTGAAACCAACAGAAGTTCTGTTTAAAGCTGCTGCTATTGGTATTTGCGGCACCGATATTCACGCTTATGCAGGTAATCAACCATTCTTTTCTTATCCTAGAGTTTTGGGGCACGAAGCAAGTGGTACAATTATTAAACTTGGTTCTTCAGCAACAAAATTTAGAGTAGGGCAAAGAGTTGTTTTGGTGCCTTATGTCTCTTGTGGGGAATGCGATGCTTGTAAAAGTGGCAAAACCAATTGTTGTGAAAAAATTTCTGTTATTGGTGTACACGAAGATGGGGCATTTAGTGAATATCTTGCTGTTCCAGAAAAAAATATTTTACCAATAGCTGATTCAGTTGACGACATTACTGCAGCATTGATTGAACCTTATGCAATAAGTGCTCACGCTGTACGCCGTGCAGGACTAAACAAAGGTGATGATGTTCTTGTTGTTGGTGCAGGTCCAATTGGATTAGGTGTGGCTGCTATTGCTTATGCTGATGGTGCTAACGTTGTTATTGCTGATACTAGTGAAGAACGTTTACAGCATATTCAAAAAAATCTCCCAGTTGCAACAATAAACCCAATTAAACAAAAAGTTGAAGATTGCTTCAATGGTAAATTACCACTGATTGTGATTGATGCTACGGGTAATCAAAAAGCGATGAATAATACCGTAAATTTAATTAGACACGGTGGAAGAATCGTGTTTGTTGGCTTATTCAAAGGTAATTTGGAATTTAGCGATCCTGATTTTCATAAAAAAGAAACAACGATGATGGGAAGCCGTAATGCTACCTTTGAAGATTTTGAAAAAGTACAACGATTGATGGCTGAAGGCAAATTATCAGCGGAAATGATGCTAACTCATAAGTTTAGCTTTGACGAAATTGGTCATATTTTTGAAGAAAAGGTTACTAAAAATAAATCGTTAATAAAAGGTGTGGTGCTTTGCTCGTAATAAAGTACCGATAAAAAACCAATAAATATGATGAAAATCTAACTTATTGAAGTTGCTCAGGTATTTCATCAATATCTACTAGTATATTCTAATCCATAGGAACTATCCTATGATAAGTCACAATAAATGGAGAGAACACTATGAAGCTACTTTCTAAACGTATTAAATCAATTTTATCAGTAAGTTTATTAGGCTTTTCTGTTAATACATTAGCAACAACCGAAATTATGGTTGCTTATGGTAATCAACCTGGAGAGCCTATCGATAAAGCAATGCATTTCTGGGCTGATAAAGTAAAAGAAAAATCTAATGGAGATATTGTATTTAAACTATTTCCATCAAGCCAATTAGGTAGCGAAACGGAAGTATTAGAGCAAGCTAAATTTGGTGCAAATATCATTACTATTAGTGATTATGGTGCTTTGATGGATATTGTCCCTGATCTTGGAGTGATCAATGCACCATATATTAGCCAATCTTTTGAAAAAAAATCAAAATTACTTCATTCCGACTGGTTTAAAGAATTAAGTACAAAATTAGATCAGCATGATGTACACATTATTGTACCTGATGTGATTTATGGCACTCGTCATTTATTAACAAAAAAACCAGTAACTAAACCATCGGATATGAACGGAATGAAAGTTCGTGTTCAGCACTCTCGTTTATTCTTACAAACAATTAAAGCCATGGGTGGAGTTCCTACACCAATGTCTTTATCAGATGTTTATCCTGGTTTATCAGAAGGCATTATCGATGGTTTGGAGAATCCAACAGTAGTGTTATTTGGGGGAAAATTCTTTGAAGTTGCTAAAAACTTAAATTTAACCGCTCATACTAAACATATGTCTCCATTTGTTGCTGGAACTGCATTTTGGAATACCCTTACACCAGAGCAACAAAAAACAATTATTGAAACCAGTCGTGAAATGGTTGCTTATGGCGGTAGCTTGATTGAGAAAGCTGAAAGTGAAGCTTTGGAAAATCTAAAAAAAGCAGGGGTAATTGTGAATGAAGTAGATTTAGGTGCTTTTGAAGCATCTGTATCGGACGTTATTTCTACAGGCTTCCCAGAATGGTCTCCAAACCTTTATAAAAAGGTTCAAGAGAAACTTGAAAAGTTCTGATTATAAAAAGGTGTCCATCAATTTTGTGATGGATACCTTATCCTAAACTTGTAAGGAGTATCCTATGAATATGCCAATAAAAAAGAAATTTTGGCTTAGTGATATTGATGAAATACTTGCTTCCTTTTTCTTAGCACTAATCGTTCTATTATCTGGCTATGGCGTGATAATGAGATATTTCTTAAATACCCCAAGTGCTTGGGTTGAAGAAATTTGTGTTGTATTTTTCATTTGGTTCACTTTTTTAGCATCAAGTGCGTTATGTAAAAATAATGAATTGATTCGCATCGATTATTTATTAACAAAAATACCAACTAAAGTTGCAAATTTTATTGATGGAATAATCCAGCCTTTAGTTATGATTTTTTGCCTTGGTTTTATGATGTATTTAGGTTTTAAATTATTGCCAATGTCTAAAATGCGATTTACTCCAGCGCTACAAGTTTCTTATATCTATATTTATGCCATTATTCCTATTAGCGCATTATTTATGCTCTATTATGAAATAAGAAAAATCTTTTATTATTTAAAAGCCAGTAAAGGAGCTTAATATGGACATTATTATTCCTATTTCAGTATTGTTGTTTCTTTTTATTATTGGCATTCCTGTTGCTTTTTGTATTTTTTGTTCTACTTTAGCTTATTTCCTAATGAGTGATTTACCAATGATTATGTTAGTTCAACGTCTAGCTGGTGGGTTAGAAAGTGTTACTTTACTTGCTATTCCATTTTTCATTATGGCTGGCGTTTTTATGAATCATACGGGAATTAGTGAGCGACTTTTAAAATTCTGCGAAGTATTAACAGGACATATGAGTGGTGGTCTAGCTCAAGTGAATGTCGCACTGAGTACTTTAATGGGCGGCTTATCTGGTTCAAATATAGCTGATGCTGCAATGAACTCAAAATTATTAGTTCCACAAATGGTTGCTCGTGGTTATAGTGCATCTTTTTCTGCTGCAGTTACCGCCGCTGGTTCACTAATTACACCAATTATTCCACCTGGCATTGCAATGATCATTTATGGTTATGTGAATAATGTATCTATTGGGCGTTTATTTTTGGCTGGTATTATCCCAGGTACGATGCTATGTATTTTAATGATGATTTTAGTTTCAATCATTTCTAAAAAACATGGTTATTTGCCTATTCGAGAAAAACGCGCTAGTTGTAAAGAGATCATTGTCTCTGCAAAAGATGCAGTATTAGCCTTATTACTTCCAATCATTATTATTGGTGGTATCCGTATGGGAGTATTCACACCTACTGAAGCAGGCGCAGTTGCAGTAATTTATGCTTTAGTTTTAGGTATGTTTATTTACCGTAATATGAATGTAAAAAAACTTTGGTTAGCAACTCGAGAATCTGCTTTAGGTGCAGCAAATGTTTTATTGATCATCTGCGTTGCCGTTGCTTTTTCAAAATTTCTTACTTGGGAACGAGTTCCACAAGCTTTAGCAAGTTGGATGACAACTGTTGTAGATAGCCCATTAGCATTTTTAATATTAGTAAATATTTCATTATTAGTATTAGGAATGTTTTTAGAAGGTAATGCAATAATGATTGTATTAGCTCCATTGCTAGCTCCAATTGCACATTCTTATGGTATCGATCCGATTCACTTTGGTATTGTTTTTATCTTTAATGGTGCAATTGGAACTATTACTCCACCTTTAGGCACGGTTATGTTTACAACGTGCTCTATTACAGAAGTTCCTATTGAAAAATTTATCAAAGATGTTCTTCCATTTTGGGGATTATTACTTATTGAACTATTGCTATTAACTTATATCCCAGCAATTTCAACGTGGTTACCGAATTTAGTTTATGGTATCGCCCACTAAGTTACTTAAGGAAAATAATTATGCAAACTTTAAACAGAACCAATTTCTCTGGTCGCCAACATCCAACTAAAATTATTCAATTTGGCGAAGGTAATTTTTTACGTGCATTTATTGATTGGCAAATTGATATTTTAAATGAAACCACAGATTTAAATGCTGGTATTACCATTGTTCGCCCGATAAATACCGATTTCCCACCGTCTTTAAATACCCAAGATGGGCTTTATACGACGATTATTCGTGGTTTAGACGAACAGGGTAATAAAGTCAAAGAGAGCCGAATTATTCGTTCGGTTAACAATGAGATCAATATTTATCAAAATTATGATGAATATTTGCAGCTTGCACATAATTTAGATATTAAAATCATCTTCTCAAATACCACGGAAGCTGGCATTAGTTATAACGCAGAAGATAAATTTGATGACCGCCCAGCAACTTCTTATCCTGCTAAATTAACTCGTTTATTATTTGAGCGTTTCACTGTGGTTAAGGGCGATATTTCACAGGGTTTTACTATCATTCCTTGTGAACTCATTGATTACAACGGTGAACAGTTGAAAAAATTAGTTGTGCAATATGCAAATCAATGGCAACTGTCTTCAGAATTTATTCAATGGCTAGAAGCTGCTAATACATTTTGTTCTACTTTGGTTGACCGTATTGTAACAGGTTATCCACGCAATGAAGCTGCTGAACTCGAAGCTGAATTAGGTTATAAAGATACTTTCTTAGATACGGCAGAACATTTTTATTTATTCGTCATTCAAGGCCCTAAATCGCTCGAAAAATTACTGCATTTGGATAAGGCAAATTTAAATGTATTAATTGTCGATGACATCAAACCCTATAAAGAACGTAAAGTTGCTATTTTAAATGGAGCACATACAGCACTTGTTCCTGTCGCTTATTTAGAAGGTGTAGATACCGTCGGTGAGGCAATGAATGATGCTGAACTTTGCCAATTTGTGCAGCATACAATGGAGCAAGAAATTATTCCGGTGCTTTCATTACCTAAAGATGAGTTGCAGCAATTTGCGGATGCCGTAATCAAGCGTTTCCAAAATCCATTTATCCAGCATCAGTTGTTGTCTATTTCATTAAATAGTATGACCAAATATCGCACTCGCAACTTGCCGCAATTATTAGCTTATGTTGAAAAATATCAAAAATTACCACCGCACTTAACTTTTGCTTTGGCTGCGTTGATTGTGTTTTATCGTGGTGAGTGTAATGGTCAAGCCATTCCTTTGCAAGATGATGAGCATTGGTTGGTCAATTTCAAAACTTGGTGGCAACAGCTTTCTGCTGGTGAGTTATCTTTACGTCAATTAGTCCAAAATGTATTAAAACAAGAAAACCACTGGGAACAAGATTTAACCTTAGTGCCAAACTTAGTTGAGAAAATTGCCGAACAATTACAAGCTATTTTAGAGCTAGGTATGCGTCAAGCCTTACGCCATTATTGCGCAGATAAATAGGGAAGTGAATATGAAGCAATTTATCAAAATTCATACTCAAGATAATGTGGCAGTGGCTTTGCAGGATTTAGTGCAAGGCACGACACTTGAGGTTGATAGCGAAAAGATTCAGCTAAAAGCAGATATTAGCCGTGGTCATAAGTTTGCACTATGTCCCATAAAACAAGGACAAGATGTGATTAAATATGGCTATTCTATCGGACATGCGTTAACGGATATAAGCATAGGTGAGCATATCCATACGCATAATGTTAAAACCAATTTGAGTGATATTAACGATTACAAATATCTACCAAATTTCACCGCACTTTCTCTCCAAATGCCCGATCATGATGTGCAAATTTATCACCGAAAAAATGGCGAGATTGGCATTCGCAATGAGCTTTGGATTGTGCCAACGGTGGGCTGTGTAGTAGGTATTGCCAATCAAATCAAAAAGCAATTTATGCAACAAAATGATTTGAGCGATATTGATGGCGTATTTACCTTTAGCCATAGCTACGGTTGTTCGCAGTTAGGTGATGATCACGAAAACACCAAAATTATGCTACAAAATATGGTGAAGCATCCGAATGCTGGTGCGGTTTTGGTAATTGGATTAGGTTGTGAAAATAACCAAGTTGATGTGTTTAAAGAAAGTCTTGGAGAAATTGATGAAAGTAGAGTGAAATTTATGATTTCGCAACATTATGACGATGAAGTTGAAGTTGGTGTTGCATTATTAGAACAACTTTACCAAGAAATGCGTCAAGATCGCCGACAATTAGGGAAATTAAGCGAAGTTAAGTTTGGTTTGGAATGTGGTGGTTCGGACGGTTTTTCAGGCATCACGGCAAATCCAATGTTGGGGAATTTTTCCGATTATTTGATTAGCCACGGGGGCACAACCGTTTTAACCGAAGTACCTGAAATGTTTGGTGCTGAACGTATTTTAATGAGCCACTGTCAAGATGAAACAATATTCCATAAAACAGTGCAAATGGTGAATGATTTCAAACAATATTTTATTGCCCATAACCAACCGATTTATGAAAACCCATCACCAGGGAATAAGGCTGGCGGTATTACAACGCTAGAAGATAAATCTCTTGGTTGCACACAAAAAGCTGGGCATAGCCAAGTGGTTGATGTATTGAAATATGGTGAACGCTTAAAAACTCGCGGCTTAAATTTATTGAGTGCACCAGGCAATGATGCCGTTGCAACCAGTGCATTAGCTGGGGCAGGCTGTCATATGGTGCTGTTTACTACAGGACGTGGAACACCTTATGGCGGTTTTGTTCCCACAATGAAAATTGCGACTAATAGTGAATTAGCCCAAAAGAAAAAACATTGGATCGATTTTGATGCAGGTCGTCTTATTTATGATTATTCAATGGAAGAGTTATTAAATGATTTCATTGAGTTAATTGTAAAAACAATCAACGGTCAACCCACCAAAAATGAACTCAATGAATTCCGAGAATTAGCTATTTTCAAAAGTGGAGTTACTCTTTAATCTAAACCTAAAATGCACTACCCAAGCAAATATATTTTAAATACGCATACTGAAACTTTCCTAATATATAAAAAAGCATAATATTTATAAGGGTTATTGGTGTTTTGCTCAAGAAGTGGTATATTTCATCGCTATTTTTTTCTTTGAGATGAATATGATTTTAGAACAATATGCGGAAGAATTGCGTTTGCAGCATTTGAAAAAACGGATTTTTCGCTTTGAATTTGAGGGAAAGTTTTATTGGTTAAAACAGCCAGAGCACCCAAAAGGTAGCCAGCGATTACTTAAACTTTTTTCTCAAAAACATTTTCAGCAAGAGGCGGAGCGGTTATTAGTATTGCAAAAAGGCGGTGCGCCTATTCCGCAGGTCTATGTTGCAAATGACAAGATGCTTGTGTTGGAAGATGCAGGAAAATCCGTTAGTGCTTTGCTATCTAGCGATGCATTATCCAGTGAACAAAAACAACAGATTTTAGACGACAGCGCAAAAGCCTTGGTCGATTTGCATCAAAAAAATTTCATTCACGGGCGACCATTAGTGAAAGATATTCTGTGGCAAAATGGGCAAGTTCGTTTTGTTGATTTTGAAGCGGTTTCTCATTCAAAAAACTTACGCTGGCACAAAATTCGAGATAGTTTATTATTTGTTTATGGGTTAGGGCGTGAGCGCAGTTTGAGCCGTGAGCAAATTCAAAACACCATAAAAACCTACCGCACTTTTGCTGATCCTACGCAATGGCAAGAAGCATTAAAAATCGTTAGTCGCTTTCATTGGTTGTATCCGTTGCTGTTGCCGTTTAAAAAAATTGCAGGTAAAGATTTGCGGGCTTTTTATTGTTTAATCGAAAATATTGGTTAGTATAAAAAACACATTCTGCTACAATGCGATAAATTCCATTGAACAAGGAGATTCGCAATGCAACCTTATTTAATCGCCCCCTCCATTCTTTCCGCCGACCTCGCACGCTTAGGCGAAGATGTGGAAAATGTGCTTAACTGCGGTGCAGATTTAATTCATTTTGATGTGATGGATAATCATTTTGTACCTAATTTGACCTTTGGTGCACCCGTGTGCAAAGCCTTGCGTGATTATGGCATCACTTGTCCGATAGATGTGCATTTAATGGCAGATCCTGTGGAGCGTTTAATTCAAGATTTCGCCAAGGCAGGTGCAACCTCAATTACGTTCCACGCCGAAGCGAATGTGCATATCGACCGCACCTTGCAGCTTATCCGTGATCTTGGCTGCCAAGCAGGTTTAGTGTTTAATCCAGCCACACCATTAAGCTATCTAGATTATGTAATGGATAAATTGGATATGATTTTGTTAATGACGGTCAACCCGGGCTTTGGCGGACAATCGTTCATTCCAGCCAGCCTAGATAAAATCCAGCAAGTTCGCCAACGCATTGATGCGAGCGGTTTGCCAATTCGTTTGGAAGTGGACGGTGGCGTGAAAGTCAATAACATCGCTCAAATTGCCGCTGCTGGCGCAGATATGTTCGTTGCAGGCTCTGCTATTTTTGACCAACCTGATTATAAACACGTCATTGATGCAATGCGTGCTGAATTGGCGAAAGTTAAAACAAATTAAATACTTATATAGAAAAAGTGCGGTGTAAAAATAGGAAAATTTACACCGCACTTTTTAGTTTCTATAACAATATTTGTTACATATTCGCCACAATATCCTGTGCAAATTCAGAAGTTGAGCGTAATTTTGCGCCCTCTAAGGCTTCGGCAAAGTCGAAAGTAACGGTTTTGTCCGCAATAGTTTTCGATACCGCATTCACCACTAAATCAGCGGCTTCTGTCCAGCCAAGATGACGTAACATCATTTCACCGCTTAAAATTAATGAGCCTGGGTTGCCTTTATTTTGTCCTGCAATTTTCGGTGCTGTGCCGTGAGTCGCTTCAAAAATAGCTGCTTCTGCGCCAATGTTTGCCCCAGGTGAAATACCGATACCACCCACTTGTGCCGCTAGAGCGTCAGAAATGTAGTCGCCGTTTAAGTTAAGAGTGGCGATAACATCGTAGTCCGCAGGGTGGAGCAAGGCTTCTTGTAAGAACGCATCGGCAATGCAATCTTTGATGATGATTTCACGCCCTGTTTTTGGGTTGATGAGTTTGTGCCAATCGCCGCCATCTAAAGGCTCTGCACCAAATTCTTTCGCCACTTGGTAGCCCCAATCTTTGAATGCGCCCTCGGTGAATTTCATAATGTTACCTTTATGCACCAAGGTTAAAGACGCACGGTCGTTGTCGATCACATATTGCAATGCCGCACGCACTAAACGCTGTGTGCCTTGCTTAGAAACAGGCTTAATCCCAATGCCGCAATCTTCCGTGAAGCGAATTTTGCTTACGCCCATTTCTTCTTGCAAGAATTTGATCACTTTGTCCGCTTCGGCTGAGCCAGCTTTCCATTCTACGCCTGCATAAATATCTTCTGAATTTTCACGGAAAATCACCATATCCACTAATTCAGGGCGTTTAACTGGGCTTGGCGTGCCGTCGTAATAACGCACTGGGCGTAGGCAGTTGTATAAATCCAAGCCTTGACGCATTGCCACATTAAGCGAGCGAATGCCACCGCCAACTGGGGTCATCAATGGGCCTTTAATCGCAATGTGGTATTCACGAATTAATTCCATTGTCTCCGCTGGCAACCAAGTATTTTCGCCATACACTTGGTTCGCTTTGCCGCCAGCATAAATCTCGCACCACGCAATTTCACGTTCGCCACCATAAGCCTTTTGTACAGCAGCGTTAATCACGGTTTTCATCGCAGGCGTAACGTCCACGCCGATCCCATCGCCTTCAATAAACGGAATAATCGGGTTGTTTGGCACATTTAATGAACCGTCGGTGTTGAGTTGAATTTTTTGTCCTTGCGGAATGACGACTTGAGTGTGCATAATTTTTCCTTATGTTTTGTTCAGTTTGTTGTTAGTATAACGACTTTAAATCCTGTTTTAACAAAATATATGAACTCGAAATTCGTTGCAAGTGATAAGCGTAAAAAATCATCATTTCAATCTCAAAAAAGTGCGGTGAAAAATCAGCAAGTTTTTAGCGGGCAAGGTAATAAAGCCGCTTTAGCCAGCAAATCTCAACCAAGAAAACCCACAGCGAGAAAGTTGAGCGTAGCAGAAACGCAGGTGCTGTTGTTTAATAAACCTTATGATGTGTTGACCCAATTCACCGATGAAAATGGGCGAGCCACGCTGAAAGATTTTATTAATGTACCCAATGTGTATGCGGCAGGGCGATTAGATCGTGATAGCGAAGGCTTATTGCTCTTAACCAACAATGGCGAGCTACAACATCGCTTGGCAGATCCTAAATTTAAAACCGAGAAAACCTATTGGGTACAAGTCGAGGGTTTGCCGACGGAGCAAGATTTGAACCGCTTACGTCAAGGGGTGGAATTAAATGATGGAATAACGCAACCAGCCAAAGTGCGGTGTATTTCTGCACCGAATTTATGGGAACGTAATCCCCCCATTCGTGAACGAAAAACCATTCCAACTTGTTGGCTAGAAATTAAAATTAGCGAGGGAAAAAATCGCCAAGTGCGTCGAATGACTGCCCACATTGGCTTTCCAACCTTGCGTTTAGTGCGTTACGCCACCGCAGGACTGAATTTAGAGGGAATCGAAAACGGCAGTTTTAAAACCTTAACACAAACCGAAATTCAAGCCTTATTTCACCGCTTAAAAATGGCAAAATAATGCCACAAAAAAAACCCCAAACAATGTTCGGGGCTGATAAAAAATCTTTCAGAATTAACGAGATACGCTGTTTAATGCTACTTCTGCATCAGGTTCGCCCGTCATACGGTTACGTAAATCACGACGAATTACCTCGATTGTCCAGAACCAGAAAATGTGTCCAACTAATTCAGAAATGTGTTCATATAAAGGCCATTCTGCTACAGGCGGTGTTAAGCCTAATGCTGGGAATGTGATGTAGTGAACACAGATGTTAGCGATAAGACCTGCGCCAATACCTTGCCAGAATTTGATTTTCGGGAAACGTTCTGCCACGATGCAGTAGCCGATAGCGAATACTAATGAGAAAATCATATGGGTTACGCCGATCCAGTTGAATGCGTGGTCAGCAAATGTGAACGCCGCTTCTGTTGGGTCGATACCGATGTAATCACGTAAGAAAACGTGTGGTGGGTTTAAGAATGCACGAGAACATTGTTGTAATGCACCGTCCATTGCTAACGCACCTGAATTTAACGCATCTAACACAGGTTGTGGACAAGCTGCGGTAAATAAATCAATCGGGCTACGTGGTGGGAATGGGTGTTCTGCGCCCCATTTTACAAATGCAGAAATGATCCCTGCGATGATACCGACGAATACAGCTAAGCCATAACGACGACGTGATGGTTCGGTTTGTTGGAAGATTGACATAATTTGCTCCAAAATTTAAAAATACACCGCAATTTGAAAGGATTTTCTAATGCGGAAACGATACAGCTTTAATAAAAACTGAAAACGACGGAATTTTACTCTTACTCATAAAATAGTCAAGAAAAAAGTTTTTAATAACAAATAGTTAAATTGTCGTTAATCAAATGTTAAATTTTAGTTAAAAACATAGGAAGCCAATCTTCTGCCGCCTGATCGTGATCGTCCACTTGGGTTACATCAATACGCAAACTTGGGCAAATTTGCACCGCACTTTGTGCCGTCAAGGCTTGCTCAACCACATCAACTGCACCACAAAACAGGTCGTAGTCTGAATTCCCTAAACCTACCACAGCAAAATGCACATCGGTTAAATCTTGGTTTTTCACTTCCGCTAAAAATGGCAACAAATTATCAGGCACTTCACCTGCACCGTGCGTTGATGTTACCACTAACCACAATTTTTGCTCAGCCACATCAGCAAAACTAGCATTATTTTCCACTTGAACTTGGAAATTTTGGCTTTCCAACACATCCGCAAGATGATCAGCAACATATTCCGCCCCACCAAGGGTTGAGCCTGTGATAATTGCAATAGATTGCGTCATAACTTTTCCTTATAAATTAAATATCTATAAACAACAAAGTGCGGTAAAAACTTTCTATTTTTTAACCGCACTTAAAGTATTGCTCTAAAAATCCCGTCTGCGTAGCCTGAGCGTGTTGGATATTTGTAGGAAAACTTGTACTGTCTGAGCGAAGCGAGTTTACAAGTTTTCCGTTAAGCAAATTCCAACTAAGCGAAGAAAAGCGGAGCAATCGGGTCGCCTTTATTCGCTTCGCTCCCCCTACGGGCTGTTGCCTGTGGCAACATTCAAATGCAAGCATTTGTCTTTGTTACTTTCTTTGGCGAAGCAAAGAAAGTAAAAGAAAGGGTTTACACGTCCAAATTCGCTCTCAACGCATTACTTTCGATGAAATCACGTCTTGGCTCAACTTCATCACCCATTAAGGTGGTGAATAATTGGTCGGCTTCAACAGCATCTTTAATCGTTACTTTTAACATACGGCGAGCTTCAGGATCCATTGTGGTTTCCCAAAGTTGCTCTGGGTTCATTTCGCCCAATCCTTTATAGCGTTGAACGGTTAAACCACGGCGAGATTCTTTCACCAACCAGTCAATCGCTTGCTCGAAACTGGTGATGTCTAAACGACGCTCGCCACGAGTAACATAAGCACCATCTTCTAATAAGCCATTGAGTAGCTTGCCTAATTTCACAATGCGAGCATATTCATTGCCTGTCGCAAAGTGATAATCAAGGCGGTAATGGTTGTCCACGCCGTGAGTACGAACGGTTAAAATCACTTCGGTCAACTGGCGTTCTTCATTTAAGCTTAACTCATAAGAATAATGATTGCCTTGGCTGTCTTTTTCCGTCAATTTTGCCACTAAAGATTTCGCCCAATTTTCCACCGCACTTTGCTCCGTCATCAACTCGGTAGTGAGTGCAGGATAATACACCAACTCTTTCAACAAGGCTTCAGGGTAACGACGGTGCAAGCGAGCCACCATTTGATTGACGTTATTATATTCCGCCACTAATTGCTCCAACGGCAATCCTGTTAATGCTGGGGCATTTGGATTGACATAAAGTGCTGAGTCTTCCAAAGCAATCGCCAATTCATATTGGGTCATCGCTGCTTCATCTTTAATATATTGTTCTTGTTTGCCTTTTTTCACTTTGTAAAGCGGTGGCTGTGCGATATAAACATAACCACGCTCAATAATTTCAGGCATTTGACGATAGAAAAACGTCAACAAAAGCGTACGAATATGCGAGCCGTCCACGTCCGCATCAGTCATAATAATAACTTTGTGATAACGCATTTTGTCAGGATTATATTCATCACGCCCAATGCCACAGCCCAGTGCGGTAATCAATGTGCCTACTTCTTGCGAAGATAACATTTTATCGAAACGTGCTTTTTCTACGTTAAGAATTTTCCCTTTTAATGGCAAAATCGCTTGGTTTTTACGGTTACGCCCTTGTTTTGCCGAACCGCCCGCAGAGTCCCCTCCACAAGGTAAAGTTCTGAAAGTGCAGGATCACGCTCTTGGCAATCGGCTAATTTCCCAGGTAAACCTGCAATATCCAACGCCCCTTTACGACGAGTCATTTCACGTGCTTTACGAGCTGCTTCACGTGCACGAGCCGCATCAACAATTTTGGTCGCAATGATTTTTGCATCATTCGGATTTTCTTCCAAATAATCCTGCAAATGTTCATTCATCGCCGATTCCACCGCGCCTTTCACTTCAGAAGACACCAATTTATCTTTGGTTTGCGATGAGAATTTTGGATCGGGTACTTTCACCGAAATAATCGCCACCAAGCCCTCACGAGCATCATCACCCGAGGTTTCCACTTTTTCTTTATCGCTTTTACCTTTTTTATTCAGCCCCGCTTTTTCCATATAGTTATTCAACGAGCGAGTTAATGCACCACGGAAACCAGCCAAGTGCGTACCGCCATCTCGTTGCGGAATGTTGTTAGTAAAGCAGTAAATATTTTCGTTATAGCCATCGTTCCATTGCAACGATACTTCCACGCCGATGTTGTCTTTTTCCACCGAGAAATAGAATGGTTTTGGGTGAATTGGCGTTTTGTTATGGTTTAAATATTCCACGAACGCCTGAATGCCGCCCTCGTAATGGAAATGATCGTTCGCTCCATCACGCTCATCAAAAAGTTTAATTGATACACCAGAATTCAAAAATGACAATTCACGCAAGCGTTTTTTCAAAATTTCATATTCAAACACAGTTTTGCTGAAAATCACAGGACTTGGCCAGAAACGCACCGCAGTTCCGGTTTTGCTAGTGTCGCCAACCACTTTTAATGGCGCTTCAGGTTCGCCCAAGTGATAAATTTGCTCGTGAACGTGGCCTTGACGGCGAATCGTCAACTGCAATTTATCAGAAAGTGCATTCACCACCGACACGCCCACGCCGTGCAAACCGCCCGAAACTTTATACGAGTTATCGTCGAATTTACCGCCTGCGTGCAACACGGTCATAATCACTTCCGCCGCTGAAACGCCTTCTTCAGGGTGAATATCCACAGGAATACCACGCCCATCATCTTGCACCGACACCGAATTATCTTCGTGAATAGTGACAATGATGTCTTTACAATGCCCAGCCAAGGCTTCGTCAATCGCATTATCCACAACCTCAAACACCATATGATGCAAGCCAGTGCCGTCATCGGTGTCCCCGATATACATTCCTGGGCGTTTACGCACAGCATCTAAGCCCTTTAAGACTTTAATGCTATTCGCCCCATATTCTGACGGCTGTTGTGATGTTTGTTGTTCTTGGATATTTTCTGACATAAAAATTCTCTGTGATTAGAAAAAATAATTGCACAGATTATAGCAAATTTTGAGCCAAATGACACGCATTAACGCAAGAGTTAAATTTCCTTATGAAGTTATTTTTATTCAATTTCATCAAAATTTTTTTAAGTTAATATAAAAGTGCGGTGAAAAACTCACGAATTTTCCACCGCACTTTTATTGATACCCCCAACATCACAAAAAAAGATTGGCGTTCACCAATCTTTTGCATTTTATGCCTTACTTAACTTTTTGCACTACTTAACTTTTTGTACCAATGCTGAAACCTCTGCTGGGAATTGCGTTTGGCGAGCCATTTGGGCGATTTGCTCAGCGTTAAATTGTGTGCCGTTATAAACAGCGACGATGCTGGTATCGCCGGGTTGTAGGAAGTTGCGTTCGCCGAATTCGGTGTAGCGAGTTGCGCCAATGCTGATGATGGCGTGGCGTGGGTAATTCGCTTGTTTTAATAAATTGGCGATGTTATTCATTGGGTCAAGATCGGGTTGAGTGTTCATTTTATCCACAATCCAAGCCAATAATTTTTGGTGGAAATAGCTATAACCTACCGCAAGGCTGTCGATGCCATATTCGTTGAATTGGTCGCCACGTTGGTGGAAACAAGCAATGCGATAATCGTCGATATTGCCGCCAGCTTCAAAGCGATCTAATGCAATCCAATTAGCGGATAAGCCTTTGGAATTTGCGCCCCAGTTTTTCTTTTCGCAAATTTTGCGAGCATTTGGGCGGCGGATTGAACAATCGTTATAAGCGGCAAAATGTGTCGGTAAAAGTGCGGTAACTTTTTGGTTAGTTTCGTCGTTTTGCGCTTCATATTGAATTTCGCAAATCAGCGCAATTTCAGGTTCGATTTGTAAATTATCCGCATTTTGTGGAAAATTCAAGCTGTCATTTGAAACGGGATAAGTCGCCAAAAAGGCTTCATTTTCCGCCAAATCTTCTGCTTTTGCAGGCACATAAAAAGGAAAAATCGCTTTGGGCTGCTTCGCTTCTTCCGTTTTCACTTTAAGGAAATCCGCTGCTTCGCCTGCTTGTTCTAAATGCCCAGCAAAATTGCCAGCCACGCCTAAACCAATAAAATCTTTAGAAAAATTCACCGCACTTTCTCCTTAAATTTGTTGAATTAACTTGGTGTGCCCAAGGTAAAGAATTGTTGAATACCGACTAGCACGTTATTCACTGCAACCGCTGCTAAAATCAAGCCCATTACACGGCTGATCACTGCAGCTCCCGTGTTACCAATCCAATCTTGCACTCTATTTGCAGCGAGTAGTAAGAAATAAGTGATGAGCAACACTAAAAGCATAATAAATGTGGTCATCACTTGATTGATAAAACTAAAACGATGGTTATCGGTTAATAATACAATCGCCATCATTGCCCCAGGTGAAGCAATAGACGGTACGGCGAGAGGGTAAACCGCAAGTTCACTTAAATTAGAACTCATGCGCATTTCATGCTCAGGTTTGCCTTCACCAAAAATCATGGTTAGCGCAAACACAAATAACACCAATCCTCCTGCAATTTGGAATGCCGATAGCGGAATTTGCATTGCTTCAAATAATCCCTGTGCTGCAATTAAGAAAAACATCAAAATCCCCGTAGCGATTAACACGGCTTTTAATGCCACTTTTCGGCGATCTTCGATTGATAAACCAATGGTTTTGGTGAGATAAACAGGGACGGAGCCAATCGGATCGATGACTGCCCAAAGTACAACAAATTGAACAATTAAAGAATCAAACATTGCAAACTCTCCGAAAAACAGGAAAATAGTAAAGAAGTATCAAAAATATAGCATAAAAAATGATTTTTTTCTCTAATTTATCGTTAAAACGTGGGCTGAATTTATTGCTTGATAATGCCAATGCCAGCATTAATCCAAAACAAAAAGTGGGGTTGGTGGGCAAAAACGGCTGCGGCAAATCTTCGCTGTTCGCTTTGTTGAAAAAAGAAATGTCGCCTGAAGGTGGTGAAATTAGTTATCCTGCTAACTGGGCGGTGTCTTGGGTTAACCAAGAAACCCCAGCGCTAGAGATTTCGGCACTAGATTATGTCATTCAAGGCGACCGCACTTATTGCCAACTTCAGCAAGAACTGGCGCAAGCGAATGAGCAAAACGACGGCAACGCCATTGCTCGTATTCACGCCCAACTCGACCAAATAGATGCGTGGACCATTCAATCTCGTGCGGCATCGTTATTGCACGGTTTGGGCTTTGTGCAAGAAGAATTGCGACGTTCAGTGAAGTCATTTTCGGGCGGTTGGCGTATGCGTTTGAATTTGGCACAAGCCTTGCTGTGTCCATCGGATTTGCTTTTGCTTGACGAACCGACCAACCACTTGGATTTAGATGCGGTGATTTGGTTGGAACGTTGGTTGGTGCAATATCAAGGCACGTTGGTGTTAATTTCCCACGACCGAGATTTTCTTGACCCGATTGTGAATAAAATTTTACACATTGAAAATCAACAACTTAACGAATACACCGGCGATTATTCTAGCTTTGAATTGCAACGTGCGGAAAAGCTGTCGCAACAGACCGCACTTTATCGCCAACAGCAAGATAAAATCGCTCATTTGCAAAAATATATCGACCGATTTAAAGCCAAAGCAAGCAAGGCAAAACAGGCACAAAGCCGTGTTAAAGCTTTGGAACGAATGGAAAAAATTGCCCCTGCACATATCGACAACCCATTTAGTTTTGAATTTCGTGAGCCCATTTCCCTGCCAAATCCCTTAGTGATGATCGAAAAAGCGTCCGCAGGTTATGGCAGTGGCGAAAGTGCGGTGGAAATTTTAGAAAAAATTAAACTAAATTTAGTGCCAGGTTCACGTATTGGCTTGCTCGGGAAAAATGGCGCGGGAAAATCGACGCTGATTAAATTATTAGCTGGCGAACTCAACGCACTTTCAGGCAAAGTACAGCTCGCCAAAGGCGTGCAACTCGGTTATTTTGCCCAACATCAGCTCGACACCTTGCGTGCAGAAGAAAGTGCCTTATGGCATTTACAAAAACTCGCCCCACAGCAAACCGAACAAGAATTACGCAATTATCTCGGCAGTTTTGCTTTTCACGGCGACAAAGTCAAAGAGCCTGTCAACACCTTTTCAGGTGGTGAAAAAGCCCGTTTAGTGTTGGCATTAATTGTGTGGCAACGCCCGAATTTATTACTTCTCGATGAACCGACCAACCATTTAGATTTGGATATGCGTCAAGCTTTAACGGAAGCCTTGGTGGATTATCAAGGCTCGTTGGTGGTGGTATCGCACGACCGCCATTTGCTACGCAACACCGTGGAAGAATTTTATTTGGTTCACGATAAAAAAGTGGAAGAATTTAACGGCGATTTGGACGATTATGCCAAATGGCTCAACGACATCAATGCGCAAATCAAGGCGGCAAATCGAGCCGAAGATAAAGCTGAAAATAAAGCCGAAAGTGCGGTGCAAAATGCTGATGTTTTGAACGAAAATTCGAGTGCTAATCGCAAAGAGCAAAAACGCCGTGAAGCTGAATTACGCCAGCAAACAGCTCCGTTACGCAAACAGATTACGGCGTTGGAAAATCAAATGGAAAAGCTATCTGAACAGCTTGCTGAAATTGAAAATCAACTTGCCGACAGCGAGCTTTATAGCGCAGAAAATAAAGAAAAATTGACCGCACTTTTGGCTGAGCAAGTAAAAACGAAAAAAGCCTTGGACGACGTAGAAGCGGATTGGCTTGCGGCGCAAGAAGAATTAGAACAATTATTGGGAGATTTATGATGAATGCTTGGTTTTTATTGGCGATTGCGATAATGATTGAAGTAGTTGGTACAAATAGCATTAAAGCCAGCGAAGGTTTCACCAAACCATTGCCTACAGCGATTGCTATTGTTGCATTTGTTACGGCGCTTTATTTGCTTTCGATTATCACAAAAACGCTACCTATCGGCATTGTGTACGCCGTGTGGTCGGGCGTTGGTATCATCTTAACCGCCATCGTCGCTTATTTCCTATTCGATCAAAAGCCAGACTTAGCGGGTTTTATTGGAATGGCGATGATCATCGGCGGCGTGTTGGTGATTAATTTATTCTCGTCCCATTAATCCATAAAAGTGCGGTGTAAAAACGGGGAATTTTTACACCGCACATCATCAATCCAACTGTGCTAAAATAAAGCAACATTACACTCAAAAAGGAGCAAACTATGGCAAATCACGCAACACCTGCAGAATTACAAGCGGAAACTCGTGAAATTATTAGCAATTTATTCAATGATGGCAGCGATCCTAATGCACTTTATATTATCGAACATCACGTGGCACATTATGATTTTGATAAGCTGGAAAAAATTGCGGTCGATGCGTTTAAAGCTGGCTATGAAGTGTCGGAAGCGGAAGAATTAGAAGATGAAGATGGCAAGTTGTTATTCTGTTTCGATGTGATTTCTGAAGTGGCGTTAAAAGCGGAGATTATTGACGCTCAACAAAAAGAAATTGTGCCACTGGTGGCAAAACACGGCGGTATTTATGACGGTTGGGGAACTTACTTTGAAGATCCGAACTCTAATGACGATGAATACGGTGATGACGGCGAATTTTTTGAAGACGAATTTGACGAAGACGACGAAAACTAAGCCATTTTTCACCGCACTTTTAAGTAAATTTATTAAGAGAAAAGGACGATAATGAAAAGAAAAACACTTTGGTTGGCGTTGCTAGCATTGCCGTTATTTGGGCAAGCCGCTGAGCCGTTGAATACGCCACAAAATACGGTGCGTTTCAGTGTAGAAGCGGAACGTGAAGCACAATTTGATGTGTTGCAAGTGAAATTATTTGTGCAAGAAGAACAAGCAGATTTGGAGGCTTTGCATAAAACGATTTCAGAGAAATTAAATCGTGCTTTGGCGAAAATTAAGGCGCAATCTGCGGTGGCAATTAAGAGCAATGATCGTGCAACCAATGCTAATTACAATGAAAAAGGCAAGAAAATTGGTTGGGTTGAGCGTGCGGATTTTGTGTTAGAAAGCAAAGATTTTTATGCTTTATCGCAGTTAGTTGATGCCCTTTCTGATGTGCTTTCAATTGAATATATTCAACCAATTTTGTCGGCTGATGCGGTGGCAAAACTAGAAGATGAATTGTCGAAAGATGTGTTAAATAAATTCCAGCATAAAGCAGAGTTAATTAAAACGCATTTAAAATCAAAAGATTACAAAATTATTTCACTGGATTTGCCCACACTTAACCAATCAGATTATGGCATTCGTAATCGTATGGTTTTTGCGGCAGCCCCGATGGCAGCCAAAATGGAAACTGCCCCAGTGGAAATTGAAAGTGGCAAAACCAACGTGAAAGCACGTGTTGATGCCGCTATTGAATTAATTGAAAATTAGCTATTTGATGCGATTTCTTATAGAATAGTCGCACCTTTTTAGTTTGGAGAAGAAAATGAAAGTAGCAAAAAATGTTGTGGTGAGCATTGCTTACCAAGTGCGTACTGAAGATGGCGTGTTAGTTGATGAAGCCCCAGTAAATCAGCCTTTAGAATATTTACAAGGTCATAATAATTTAGTTATCGGCTTAGAAAATGCCTTAGAGGGCAAATCGGTAGGCGATAAATTTGAAGTGCGTGTTCAACCTGAAGAAGGTTATGGCGAATATAACGAAAATATGGTGCAACGTGTGCCAAAAGATGTTTTCGTTGGTGTGGACGATTTAGCGGTGGGTATGCGTTTTATCGCTGATACTGACGTTGGTCCTTTACCTGTGGTGATCACTGAAGTTTCAGGCGATGAAGTTGTGGTTGACGGCAACCATATGTTAGCGGGTCAAGAATTGTTATTCAGCGTAGAAGTGGTGGCAACTCGTGAAGCAACTTTAGAAGAAATCGCTCACGGTCATATTCACTCTGAACACGAACACGGTTGTTGTGGCGGTCATCATCACGATAGCGATGAAGATGGACACGGCTGCTGTGGTGGGCATCATCACGACCATAGCCACGATCACGGACACGGTGGTTGCGGCTGTGGCGGTCATCACTAAACCGTCAATAATGCCCAAAAACGAATAAAAATTTCACCGCACTTTGGCTTAATCGCCTAAAAAGTGCGGTGTTTTTTTCGCAAGTTTTAGTAAATATCCCCTTTAAAGCCGCCATCTTTACCTAAAATTTACATTTCCTTTATCGCCTTTCCATTGGATTTTTTGTACAATACGCGCTAATTTTTACTCTACGTTAAGATCATTTATGTCAGCAAGAACCCCTAATATCGGCTTTGTCAGCCTTGGTTGTCCTAAAAATTTAGTGGACTCCGAACGCATTCTCACCGAACTCCGCACCGACGGTTACAACATTATTCCCACTTATGAAAATGCGGATTTAGTGATTGTGAACACTTGCGGTTTTATCGACAGTGCGGTGCAAGAATCGCTTGAAGCCATTGGCGAAGCGTTGGAAGCCAACGGCAAAGTGTTGGTTACCGGCTGTTTAGGGGCGAAAGAAAATCAAATTCGTGAAGTTCACCCAAAAGTGTTGGAGATTACAGGACCGCATAGCTACGAAGCTGTGATGGAACACGTGCATAAATATGTGCCGAAACCTGAATATAATCCTTATGTAAATCTTGTGCCAAGCCAAGGAATTAAGCTCACACCGAAGCATTATGCTTATTTGAAAATATCAGAGGGCTGCGATCATCGCTGCACGTTCTGTATTATTCCATCAATGCGTGGTGATTTAGACAGCCGCCCGATTACGCAAGTGTTAGACGAAGCGAAACGCCTTGTGGATTCAGGCGTGAAAGAGCTTTTGGTGGTGTCGCAAGACACTTCGGCTTATTCGCTTGATCAAAGTAAAGAAAACCAAAATAAAACGGTATTTTGGAACGGAATGCCGATTAAAAATAACTTGCTGACTTTGTGCGAAATGTTAGGCTCGCTCGGGGCGTGGGTGCGTTTGCATTATGTGTATCCGTATCCGCACGTAGACGATTTAATTCCATTAATGGCACAAGGCAAAATCCTGCCGTATTTGGATATTCCATTACAACACGCCAGCCCGAAAATCTTAAAAGCGATGAAACGCCCTGGTTCGGTTGAACGTGTGTTGGAACGCATTAAAAAATGGCGTGAAATTTGCCCTGAATTAACCTTGCGTTCGACCTTTATCGTCGGTTTCCCTGGGGAAACAGAAGAAGATTTCCAATTATTATTGGATTTCTTAAAAGAAGCCCAATTAGACCGAGTGGGTTGTTTCAAATTCAGCCCTGTGGACGGTGCGGTGGCAACCGATATGCCAGATCAAGTACCTGAAGAAGTGAAAGAACAACGTTTCCAACGTTTTATGGAATTACAGCAACAAATTTCCGCAGACCGTTTACAACAAAAAATTGGCAAAACCCTTGCCGTGATCGTCGATGAAATTGATGACGACGGCATTATCGGGCGTTCAATGGCGGACGCACCAGAAATTGACGGCGTAGTTTATGTAGATAACCTTAGCCAAAGTGCGGTGAAAATTGGTGATGTTATTTCTGTAACCATCACCAACGCTGATGAATATGACCTTTGGGGCAGTTTTTAAGGAGAAGATATGACTGACAAGAAAGCAAATGTTGAACAATTTGAACGTGCCGTCGCCGAGAAAAATTACGAGCTCGCCTGCACAAGTTTATTAGATATTTTAAGCCAATTAGATATAGATTTTGGTTGCATTCATAATATTGAATTTAAAATGCCGCAACAGTTAGACAATGCAGCATTGGAGCAAGAACGCACTATTTATTTGTGTACTCGACTGGCGAATGCGATCACGAAATTATTTAGCGATAAAGAATTAACCATTTCAGACAGTGGCGCACAACGCTTTTTTAATTCTCAACGTTGGATTTCATTAATTTTTGCTTCGTCGCCATATATTAATGCTGACCACATTTTGCAAGTGTATAACCAAAACACCGATCCAACATCTGATGATATTTTATTACCCTCAGAGCGAAGTGCGTGGATCAAATTCTGCATTATGTATCTGCCAGAATCAAACCTATCAATTAGCTTAGATGCACTTTGGAACAACGATCCTGAATTATGCGCCTCTCTTTGCTTTGCCTTGCAATCGCCACGTTTCATCGGCACGCAGCCTGCATTTAGCAAACGCAACACCGTATTGCAATGGTTTCCCGACAAATTAGCCACGCTCCCTAATCTAAACAGTGTGCCTGCGAATATTTCACACGATGTGTATATGCACTGTAGCTACGACATTGCGGAAAATAAACATTGGGTAAAAAATGCGCTCAACCAAGTTATTCGCAAACATTTGCTTGAATTGGGTTGGCAAGATCGTGATGTGAGCAAAATCGGTTATCGCAACGGCAAGCCTGTAATGGTGGTGTTATTAGAGCATTTCCACTCTGCCCACTCGATTTATCGCACCCATTCCACCTCAATGCGTGCAGCTCGTGAGCATTTTTATTTAATCGGCGTTGGTGGCGAAGCTGTCGATCAACTAGGACGTGATGTTTTTGATGAATTTCACCTTGAACAAAACCGCACGATTGCAGAAAAATTAAGTTCACTCAAAAACATTTGTGAAGACAATGGCGCAGCTATTTTCTATATGCCAAGCATTGGTATGGATTTAACCACTATTTTCGCCAGCAACACCCGCCTTGCGCCAATCCAAGCGATTGCATTAGGACACCCAGCCACCACGCATTCGCCGTTCATCGAATATGTCATCGTGGAAGATGATTACGTGGGATCAGAACAATGCTTCAGCGAAAAATTATTACGCTTACCAAAAGACGCATTGCCTTACGTGCCATCAGCCTTAGCGCCACGAGGCGTAGAATATCGCTTGCGTGAAAACCCTGAAGTGGTGAACATCGGCATTGCCGCCACCACAATGAAATTGAACCCTTATTTCCTTGAGGCGTTAAAAGCTATTCGTGATCGCGCTAAAGTCAAAGTGCATTATCACTTTGCCCTCGGTCAGTCCAGCGGCATTACGCACCCTTATGTGGAACGTTTTATCAAATCATATTTGGGCGACGATGCCACGGCGCACCCACATTCGCCGTATGACAAATATCTACGCATTTTGCACAACTGCGATATGATGGTAAACCCATTCCCATTCGGCAACACCAACGGCATCATCGATATGGTAACCTTAGGTTTAGTTGGCGTGTGCAAAACAGGTCCTGAAGTACACGAACACATTGATGAGGGGCTGTTCAAACGTTTAGGCTTGCCTGAATGGTTAATCGCAAATTCTGCCGACGAATATGTAGAACGTGCAATTCGCTTAGCAGAAAATCATCAAGAGCGTTTAGAATTACGTCGCCACATCATCGAGAATAACGGCTTACAAACCTTATTCACCGGCGACCCACGCCCAATGGGACAAGAATTCCTCGCTCGCTTAAAAGAATGGGCAACCCAACAGAATATCAATTTAGAATTAGCAAACTAAACTGATTTCGTTATGTTAATAACCCAAAAAGTGCGGTGAAAAATACCGCACTTTTTTGTGGTTTAAGCCAAGTAAAAATAAATATTTTTACACTATATTTGTATTTTCCAACATATCCCAAAACGCCTTTATCTGTGGTAGTTCTAAGGCTTTTTTTTGTACGCAAATGCCCAATTCAAAAGGCTCAATGGGTAAGTCTAAACTCAAGGACGATACTTGGCTGTTCATTGGGCTATTTTTGATCACCACGTCGGGGAGCATTGCTAAACCGCAACCTAATGCAACCATTGATACAATGCCCTCGTGTCCGCTGACAGTGGCGTAAATATTGGGGTGTTTGATTTTTTGCTGGCGAAACCATTGGTCAATCCGTTGGCGAGCAGGTCCTTCCACAGGCAAAATAAACGGAATTTTCTGCCAATCTATCGGATCTTGCTGTAATAATTGCGTAGCGGTGCAGGCAATTCTTGGCATAATTAACGACAGGGAAATGTTGTCGATATGTTGAAATTCAACAGAATGAGGCAAATTTAGTGGACGCCCTGCCAACGCCAAATCTGCTTGTTGGGTTTGCACCATTTGCACCGCTAAAGCAGGGTCGCCTGTGGTAAGCTGAATTTCTACTTTCGGATAACGCAGGCGAAATTTTTCTAAAATTTGGGGTAGATGCGAATAAGCCGCCGTTACCGAACAGAACAATTTCAGCTCACCTGATAATTCCTCAAAATCTGACCGCACTTGCAATTTAAACTGCTGCCAATTTGCCCAATTTTGTTGAGCAAAAGTGAGAAATTTCTCCCCAGTTTCGGTGAGCAACACTTGGCGATTATCTCGTAAAAACAACGCCTGCCCGATTTCATCTTCCATTCGTTGGATTTGGCGAGAAAGGGTGGAGGTTGACATATAATTTTGTGCAGCTGTTTTGCTGAAGTTTTTGGTTTGGGTGAGGTGGATAAAGAGTTTGAGGTCAGTGAAGTTCATTTTAGCTTTAAATATATCTAATTAAATTAAGTTAAGTTTATTTCGTTTAGTTATGATATTAAATATCGGGTTTCGCCCGATGGGCGACCGTACTTTCTTTTACTCGTGTAAAAGAAAGTAGGCAAAGAAAACACGCCCCCGAGATTTGCCGCTTTTCTTCGCTTAGTTGGAATTTGCTTAACGGAAAACTTGTAAACTCGCTTCGCTCAAACAGTACAAGTTTCCCTACAAATTTCCAACACGCTCAGGCGTCAAAGACGGGGGATTTAAACAGCCCATTACGATCTTTTGTTTTATTTTTTATTTAGTCAAAAGTGCGGTTAAAAATTTTAATCTTTTACACCGCACTTTGATCAACGCTCCACGGGGTCCCCGTCTTTGCCGCCTAAAAATGGCTTAATTTGTAGGAAAATGCGTACTGTTTGAGCGTAGCGAGTTTACGCATTTTACGTGAAGCAAATTAAGCTATTTTTAGGAAACAAGGCAAAATCGGGGTGTGTTTCTTTGTTACTTTCTTTGCACAAGCAAAGAAAGTAAAACACAGCGTGCTTCGCACGCAACGGTATTGCAATTATTGCAACACATAATCCCAATAATATCAATTTACGCAACATAAAAAAAGACTATAATAGCCAAATCAAAAAAACAATATGCAAACAAACCTAATACACAATATTCACCCATCTCTTTATAAGGAAAGAAAAATGGCTAACTATTTCAATACATTAAACTTACGCCAACAATTAGACCAATTAGGTCGTTGTCGTTTTATGGACCGTGATGAATTTGCAGACGGTTGCGATTTCTTAAAAGGTAAGAAAATCGTGATCGTTGGTTGTGGCGCACAAGGCTTAAACCAAGGTTTAAATATGCGTGATAGCGGTTTAGACATCGCTTATGCGTTACGCCCGGAAGCGATTGCTGAAAAACGTGCTTCATTCACTCGTGCAACAGAAAGCGGTTTCAAAGTGGGTACTTATGAAGAATTAATCCCAACAGCAGATTTAGTGATTAACTTAACGCCAGACAAACAACACTCTAAAGTTGTTGCTGACGTGATGCCATTAATCAAAAAAGGCGCGGCATTAGGCTATTCACACGGTTTAAACATCGTGGAAGTGGGCGAGCAAATTCGTAAAGACATTACCGTAGTAATGGTTGCACCAAAATGCCCAGGTACTGAAGTGCGTGAAGAATATAAACGTGGTTTCGGTGTGCCGACATTAATCGCAGTTCACCCAGAAAACGACCCACAAGGCGAGGGCTTAGCCATTGCTAAAGCGTGGGCAAGTGCAACTGGCGGCGACCGTGCTGGCGTGTTAGAATCTTCATTCGTTGCTGAAGTAAAATCTGACTTAATGGGCGAACAAACCATTCTTTGCGGTATGTTACAAGCAGGTTCTATCGTGTGCTATGACAAATTAGTAGCAGATGGCAAAGACCCAGCTTATGCAAGCAAATTAATTCAATACGGTTGGGAAACTATCACTGAAGCCTTAAAACAAGGTGGTATCACCTTAATGATGGATCGTCTTTCTAACTCAGCGAAATTACGTGCTTTTGAACTTTCAGAGCAAATCAAAGAACATCTTGCATTTTTATTCGAAAAACATATGGACGACATCATCAGCGGCGAATTTTCTCGTGTGATGATTGAAGACTGGAATAACGACGACAAAAATCTTTTAGCGTGGCGTGAAGCAACAGGCAAAACAGCCTTTGAAAACTCACCAAAAGCAGACGGCATCAAAATTTCTGAACAAGAATTCTTTGATAACGGCGTGTTAATGGTTGCAATGGTGAAAGCAGGCGTTGAATTGGCATTCGATACAATGGTTGCAAGCGGTATCTATGAAGAATCTGCGTACTACGAATCATTACACGAATTACCATTAATTGCGAACACCATCGCTCGTAAACGTTTATATGAAATGAACGTGGTAATTTCAGACACAGCGGAATACGGTAACTACTTATTCTCTAACGTAGCGACCCCAATTTTAGCGAAAGAAATTATCCCTAATTTACAAAAAGGCGACTTAGGCGAACCTGTGCCAGCCACAGAAATCGACAATGTTACCTTGCGTGATGTGAACGATTATATCCGCAACCACCCAATCGAGTTAATCGGTCAAGAATTACGTGGTTATATGACAGATATGAAACGTATTTCTTCACAAGGTTAATTTCCTTTAATACAACAAAGCCAACTTAAATAAGTTGGCTTTTATTTTATTTGTTAAAATTTATGTAAAAAACACCGCACTTTTCAGCCATAAAACCCAAAAGTGCAGTGTGAATTTTAGTGATTTTTATTCTTTAGGAAGAATTGCGACTGAAACGAGTAGTCCGCCCCAGATAATGCCTAGAGCGATGATCATCATAATAATTGCGCTGAAACTCATCTTATTCTCCTTTGTGTTCTGCTAATGTTTCATCTTTCCATTTCAAGCGAGAAAGCAGGAATGAAATGATAACAATGCCAATAGCCATACCCCAACCGAACCAGTTTACAAACCAGCTTGGATAGCCCTCGTAGCCCTCTGTGAAGACTTTTGCACCCTCGCTGAATAACATAAAGGCAAGGATACCTGTGGTGATAACGATACATAAACGCCAGCCGAAGCCTACTTTGCGTGATGAAGTTTCGTTTAAGTGATCGCCTAAAACGCCGAGTTTTTCGTTGGCTACAATCGCAATTAATGATACGAATGCAACGGCAACGATACCGAAGTAGTTGATAAATTTATCTAACACATCAAGCATTGGTAAGCCTGTGGTTGTGCCGAATAACATCACGGAAATCACCATCATTGGTAAGCCAACGATAAAGGTCACCTTGGCACGGCGAATACGTAATTTATCTTGTACCGCAGAAATAATTACTTCGATAACCGAGATGAATGAGGTTAATGCTGCAAAGGTTAATGAACCGAAGAATAACACACCCAAAACCTGACCGAATGGTGCTTCGTTAATGATGGTTGGGAAAGCAAAGAATGCTAAGCCGATACCACCTTTTGCCACCTCGCTCACTTCTTGTCCTGCGGCGGTTGCCATAAAGCCAAGGGCTGCGAATACGCCGATACCTGCTAACACCTCAAAACTTGAGTTCGCAAATGCCACCACTAAGCCCGAGCCAGTTAAATCTGAATTTTTCTTCAAATAAGAGGCGTAGGTGATCATAATCCCGAAACAAATTGAAAGGGAGAAGAAAATTTGACCATAAGCGGCAATCCACACACTTGGATTAGACAATTTTGACCAATCAGGCGTGAATAATGCATCTAAGCCTTTGGTTGCACCCGGTAGGAATAATGCCGACACCACTAAGGCAAGGAACATTACCACAAGCAAAGGCATTAAAAGTGATGAACTTTTTGCAATCCCTTTTTGCACACCTAAAGCCAACACGGCAAGTGCCACAATCCACACAGCGATTAATGGACCAACAACCATTCCCACAAATTCAAAGCTCACGCCCTGCGCAATATCGCCCATTTTTAAGAATTCACCGACAAAGAAATCAATCGGTTTTTCACCCCACGCTTTGGTGAACGAGAAATAAGTATAAGTGGCGGCCCAACCGAGAACCACGGCATAATAAATCCCGATGATGACATTTACCATTACTTGCCACCAGCCAAAAGTTTCAAAATGCTTATTAAAGCGGCGATAAGACAACGGCGCACCACCACGATGGCGATGACCAATGGCATAATCTAAAAATAGCAACGGAATACCAGCTGTTAGCAATGCAATTAAATAAGGAATAATAAATGCACCGCCGCCATTTTCATAAGTAGTATAAGGAAAACGCCAAATATTTCCCAACCCAACTGCTGAGCCGATTGCGGCAAGAATAAAGGCTTTACGCCCAGAGAATGTTTCTCTTGTGGAATGACTCATTCAGTCCCCCTTGTTTTTGTTGTTAATAAATTGTGATATAAAGTGAAATATAAACCAATCGGTTTTATAGTCAACAAAAAAGCAACAAAAAACTAAAGAAAACAGAAAAATTATCACAAAAAGAAGAATTTTATGCTAAAAAATATCTACATCACTCACGGATACACCGCAAATTCGAGCAAACATTGGTTTCCTTGGCTCAAACAGCAGTTAAAAGTGCGGTCAAAAAATAATGAATTTTCCACCGCACTTTTTGATATGCCGAATTCAAGCCAGCCCGACCCACAACAATGGCTTGCCTATCATCAACAACAAATTCAACACCTTGATGAACATAGTTATTTTATTGGGCATAGTTTGGGCTGCGTGGCGACACTACGTTATTTGCAGCAAATGAAGAAAAAAATTGGCGGTGTCATTTTGGTGGCTGGTTTCGCTGAACCGTTGCCAAACTTGCCAGAATTAGATGCTTTTTGCACGCCAGCGTTGGATTTCGACGCATTAATTAATCTCATTCCCAAACGCTTAGTGATTGCTTCTGATGATGACGATGTGGTCAATGTACAATTTAGCCGTAACCTTGCACAAAACCTGCAAGCTGACTACATTGAACTTACTCAACACCGCCATTTTCTCGACCGTCAAGGCATCACAGAATGCCCAATTATTTATGAAAAATTAATGGAAATGTTAGGATAAATCTCACCCAAAAATGCTTTTCATCAGCCATATTCCTAAAAAAGTAAAGGCGAGAGAGCCGAATACGTGAAGGCTGATCAGGCTTAGGGCGATAGGGAGTTTGTCGCTAAGCAGATTTTCGACGACGTCGTTTGAAAATGCAGAAAATGTGGTTAAACTGCCGAGAAAACCAGTTACTAGAAAAAGTTTCCATTCGGCGGAAATGTGTGGCGTTTGCCAAAAAAGTGCGGTGCAAATTCCGATTAAAAAACAGCCGAGATAATTGGCTATCAGCGTACCAAAAGAAAATGTGGCAAAAATGGGGTTGAGCCATTGATATAAACCCCAACGGGAAATTGCGCCAAGTGCTGCGCCGCTACTAATCAGCAATAGAGTTTGCCACATTTTTACCTCGAATAGGATTAATAAATGCCGAAAGTGGCTCGCAGATAGCTGGCGACCGCTTCGTCTTTATTTAAGCCAATTTGCTCTAATTGTGGCAACGCTTCACGCAAGCGTGGATCGGCGTTTTGCATCACGCAACCTTTGCCCACTTCGCTTAGCATTTCCACATCATTCATTCCGTCGCCAAAAGCAATACACTGGCTTAAATCATAATTTCGTTGTGCAACCAACTCCGCAAGTGCGGTTGCTTTTGACACATTTTTGTTCATCACTTCTAAGCATTGTGGGGTGGAATAGACGATTGACACTTGGTCGCCATATTTGCTTTTTAGTCGCTGCTCGAGTGGGAGCAAATCTTTTAGCTCACGTCCGATAAAAAAGACTTTTTGCGTATTGCGCCCGTGATGTGTTGCAAAATCAATGACTTGATACATAAAACCGCTGTCTTTGTGATATTGGCGCAGCATTGGCACGTCCACGTTAATGAACCACTCGTCGCCTTGATAGCTGTTTATGCAGATATTTTTGCTATCAAATTCTTCTTGCATTATGTCGAATGCCAACGTTTCAGGTAGGTAATTGCTGTAAATTAAATTCCCTTTTAAATCGTGCACTTCTGCCCCATTTGAGGTTACCATTGCCGCATTTTCAAGCTTCATTTTGCTTAAAATTGATGCTACATCAGAATAACCTCGCCCAGTGGCTAAAATAATATCAACGCCGCGTTGAGATAATTTTTCTAACGTCGCAGCGGTGAAATCGCCCACAAGGTGATGGCTGTTCAGTAAAGTGCCGTCCATATCTGACACAACGGCTTGGAAAGGCAGTTTTTGCATTTTTAGTCCTTGGCTTGCTTATTTGGCAAAATTATAACAAAAATATCTAAAAAATGACCGCACTTTGCGCAATAAATAGTAGGAATAATAAGAAAGATCGTTATAATGAAAGGCTTACTACAAAATGATAGAAAAATATGCAAGGACAACAATGAACGGCTCAAGGTTAATAACTGAATGTCTGAAAGCCCACGGCGTTACAACCGTATTTGGTTACCCCGGTGGCGCAATTATGCCAACTTATGACGCACTTTATGATAGTGGAATTGAACATTTCCTTTGTCGCAATGAACAAGGCGCAGCAATGGAAGCCATTGGCTACGCTCGTGCATTGGGGAACAACACCGTTGGTGTGTGCATTGCAACCTCAGGACCAGGGGCGGCGAATTTAGTAACTGGTTTAGGCGATGCGTTAATGGATAGCATTCCTGTGGTCGCTATTACAGGGCAAGTTGGTAGCCATTTAATCGGTACAGACGCATTCCAAGAAGCCGATGTGTTGGGCTTATCATTGGCTTGCACCAAGCATAGTTTTATTGTACAAAATATTGAAGAATTACCTGAAGTGATTGCTAAATCCTTTCAGATTGCACGCAGTGGTCGCCCTGGTCCTGTGTTAATTGATGTACCTCGTGATATTCAATTAGCCGAAACCACAGCGCAACCGATTGTTTTAAAAAAAGAACAACCGCAAGCCATTAATGCACAATCTTTAGAAAGTGCGGTGCAATTATTGCAAAATGCGCAAAAGCCCGTGCTTTATATCGGCGGTGGCGTGGGAATGGCAAATGCGACCAAGGCTTTACGTCAGTTTATCGAAATCACAAAAATCCCAAGCGTTTCAACCCTAAAAGGCTTAGGTACAATTCCAGCTGGCACGCCTTATTATATGGGAATGATCGGAATGCACGGCACAAAAGCGGCGAATTTAGCGGTACAAGAAGCAGATTTGTTGGTGGTAATGGGCGCACGTTTTGATGACCGAGTAACTGGCAAGCTCGATGCCTTTGCGCCAAATGCAAAAGTCATTCACGCCGATATTGATGCAGCAGAGATCAACAAATTACGCCGAGCTAACGTGGCATTAAAAGGCGATTTAATTCAGGCTATTCAAGGGCTTAGTCAACCATTAAATATTCGCCCGTGGCAAGATAAAATCAAGCAATTAAAACAACAATTAGATTTTACTTACGGCATTAATCAGGGTGAGGGTGATATTCAACCAACGTGGTTGTTGCACGAGCTTTCTAGCAAAAAAGACCAAAATGCGGTGATTGTAACCGATGTGGGGCAACACCAAATGTGGTCGGCACAGCATATTGATTATTTTGCACCTGAAAACTTTATTACTTCTGCAGGTTTCGGCACAATGGGATTTGGTTTGCCTGCGGCGATTGGAGCAAAAAAAGCACGCACAGCAGACGAAGTGATCGTAGTTACTGGCGACGGTTCGATAATGATGAATATTCAAGAGCTTGGCGCAGTGAAGTCTTATCAAGTTCCTGTGAAAATTTTGTTACTCGACAACCAACGTTTAGGAATGGTGCGTCAGTGGCAATCGTTATTTTTCAATGCACGCCACAGCTCAACGATTTTAGATGATAATCCTGATTTTGTAATGCTTGCTAAAGCTTTTGATATTGAGGGCGAACGTATTGAAAAAGCCTCTGAGGTAAATGCCGCTTTAGACCGTTTACTCAACGCTAAAGGTGCGTATTTCTTACACGTTTGCATTCCGTCAGAAGATAATGTTTGGCCACTCGTTCCACCAGGTGCGTGCAACGCCGATATGTTAGACGAAAGCCACTAAACTGCGGTGAAAAAAGGAACTGTTTTATGACATCAACTGAATTAACTTTAACCGAACTTACGGTTGTCGCCCACCACCGCCCTGAAGTGCTAGAACGCTTATTGCGAGTTATTCGCCATCGAGGTTTTGTGGTCCATAAAATGACAATGCAGCTAGAAAATGAAAAAATCTGGCTAGATTTAACCTTAGCAAGTCGCCGAGATATCGGGCTGCTTATCAACCAACTGGCGAAGTTGTATGATGTGGTTGATGTAACTTGCGATGATTGTGAATAAATAATTTAGATAGGGATTGCCCCCCTTCCCCCCGCAAGCAAGGGGAAGAAAATTCTTTTATTATTCATCAATATTTGAAGAAAATCTAAGTTTCCGAAGAATGCTCTTATTTTCGCTCCCCCTACTTGTGGGGGGAGCTGTCGCAAAGCGACTGAGGGGGGCTGTATTCCCCAAAAACTAATTTACAAATACCCAAAAACAAACATTTACTTGGAGAGATATTATGCCTATTTTACGTTCAGCAACCTCAACTCAAGGTCGCAATATGGCTGGCGCACGTTCACTTTGGCGTGCAACAGGAATGAAAGAGGGCGATTTCGGTAAGCCGATTATCGCCGTTGTGAACTCGTTTACTCAATTCGTGCCAGGCCACGTGCATTTAAAAGATATGGGGCAACTGGTTGCACGAGAAATTGAAAAAGCCGGCGGCGTAGCAAAAGAATTCAACACCATTGCTGTTGATGACGGTATTGCAATGGGACACGACGGAATGCTCTATTCCTTGCCTAGCCGTGATTTAATTGCTGACAGCGTAGAATATATGGTCAATGCACACTGTGCTGATGCAATGGTATGTATCTCCAACTGCGATAAGATCACCCCGGGAATGTTAATGGCGGCAATGCGTGTAAATATTCCTGTGATTTTTGTTTCAGGTGGTCCAATGGAAGCTGGAAAAACTAAACTTTCAGACCAAATCATTAAACTTGATTTAGTTGATGCGATGATGAAAAGTGCTGACAAAACAGTTAGCGATGAAGAAGTTGATGCTATCGAAAAAAGTGCTTGCCCAACCTGTGGATCTTGCTCTGGTATGTTTACCGCTAACTCAATGAACTGCTTAACTGAAGCGCTTGGCTTGAGCTTGCCTGGTAATGGTACTTGCGTGGCAACTCACGCCGACCGCAAATTCTTGTTTGAAGAAGCAGGTCGCCAAATTGTGGCAATTACTAAAAAATTCTACGAACAAGACGATTATTCCGTCTTACCTCGCTCAATCGCCAACTTCAACGCTTTTGAAAATGCAATGAGTTTAGATGTTGCAATGGGCGGCTCAACCAATACCGTATTACACTTATTAGCTGTCGCACAAGAAGCTGAAGTGAACTTCACAATGGCGGATATCGACCGCATTTCACGCAAAGTGCCGTGCTTATCAAAAGTTGCGCCAAATACAACTAAATATCATATCGAAGATGTACACCGTGCTGGCGGTATTATGGCATTACTCGGTGAATTAAATCGTGCAGGCTTACTTCACCCCGAAACCAACACCGTGCTAGGAATGAGCTTAGGTGAACAAATTGCGAAATACGACATCACCACAAGCAACGATCCTGAAATCGAAAAATTCTATCGCGCAGGCCCTGCTGGCGTGCGCTCAATTCAAGCCTTTTCACAAGATTGCCGTTGGGACACTTTAGACAAAGACCGTGAAAATGGTTGTATTCGCTCAAAAGAATTTGCTTATAGCCAAGACGGCGGTTTAGCAATGCTCACGGGTAATATCGCTCTTGATGGTTGTATCGTAAAAACCGCAGGCGTAGATGAATCTATCTTAAAATTCCAAGGCGAAGCGATTGTATTTGAAAGCCAAGAAGATGCTGTCAACGGCATTTTAGGCGGAAAAGTACGTGCTGGACACGTTGTAGTCATTCGCTATGAAGGTCCGAAAGGCGGCCCTGGTATGCAAGAAATGCTTTACCCAACCACCTATTTAAAATCTATTGGTTTAGGTAAGGAATGTGCATTATTAACTGATGGACGATTCTCTGGCGGCACATCAGGTTTATCTATCGGACATTGCTCACCAGAAGCGGCTTCAGGTGGTTTAATTGGCTTAGTTAAAGACGGCGATAAAATTGCTATCGACATTCCAAACCGCTCAATTCAGCTACTTGTTTCTGAACCAGAATTAGCCGAACGTCGTAAAGAGCAAGATGCCAAAGGTTGGAAGCCAGCAAATCGTGTACGCAACGTTTCTACAGCACTCAAAATCTTTGGTCATTTCGCCCTTTCAGCCGACAAAGGGGCGGCTCGTGATAAAACCAAACTTTAATTTGGAAACTGCGGTGAAATTTTAGTGATTTTTGTTTAAAACTTACCACAGAGAATAGCTCCCTTAATAAGCGAGGGAGCGAATTTAGGGTAAATGCATTGCGATGCCAAAATCATAAATTAAACTCAAAACATTGGAATTTTCCACCGCACTTTATCATCAAGGAATTTCTATGGTAGATTATTTCTTCTCTCTACACCCAGTTTGGCAAGCCTTTATCGCAGGTTTATTCACTTGGGGCTGTACCATTTTTGGCTCATCTTTCGTTTATTTTTTCAAAACCGTTAACCGAAAATTACTCGACATAATGATGGGCTTTGCCGCAGGGGTAATGATCGCAGCGTCCTTTTGGTCGTTACTTGCACCTGGTTTAGAATATGCCGAAGCAGATTACGGAAAACTTGCTTGGCTGCCCGTTGCTATTGGTTTTTTGTTTGGTGGCTTTTTTATTCGTCTGATCGACTTAATCGTGCCACATTTACATTTAGACAAACCCCTTGAAGAAGCTGAGGGTGCAACGGTCTTACGCAAAGGGCTATCAAAATCAATGTTGCTGTTCCTTGCGATCACCATTCACAATATTCCCGAGGGCTTAGCCATTGGAGTAACATTCGGCGCATTGTCTAGCGTGGCAGATTACCAAACCGCACTCACAGGCGCAATCGGCTTGGCGATTGGTATCGGCTTGCAAAATATCCCCGAGGGTTCATCACTTTCTTTACCAATTCGTGGTGAAGGTCATAGTCGTTGGAAAGCCTTTTGGTATGGTTCAATGTCGGCAGTTGTTGAGCCCATAGCTGCGGTGTTCGGTGCAGCCTTTGTGTTATCAATGACGGCAATTTTACCTTATGCCTTAGCCTTTGCGGCAGGTGCGATGATTTTCGTGGTGGTAGAAGAATTAATTCCTGAATCACAAAGCGGTGGTAACACTGATATTGCAACGCTAGGCTTAATGCTCGGTTTCGTTACAATGATGATTTTAGATGTTGCCCTTGGCTAAAACAAATCCTAAACTATATGCTTTAATAAAAAGTGCGGTATAAAAATGACACATAATTTAACTCAACAGCCAACAGGCGCAGAATATTTAAGAGCGGTTTTAAGCTCAAAAGTGTATGAAGCAGCGCAAGTTACGCCGCTTCAACCAATGCAAAAATTATCAGAACGTTTAGGCAATACCATTTTAGTAAAACGTGAAGACCGCCAGCCAGTGCATAGCTTCAAACTGCGTGGTGCTTATGCGATGATTGCCAGTTTAACTCAAGCTCAAAAAGACGCTGGCGTAATCACAGCCTCTGCAGGCAATCACGCACAGGGCGTGGCGTTGTCAACAAAAACATTGGGGTTAAAAGGCTTGATCGTAATGCCACAAAATACCCCAGCGATTAAAGTTGATGCGGTGCGTGGATTTGGTGGCGAGGTGTTATTGCACGGCGCAAATTTTGACGAAGCCAAAGCCAAAGCGATTGAGCTTTCTGAAACCAAACAAATGACTTTTATTCCGCCATTCGATCACCCTGCTGTTATCGCAGGACAAGGCACGTTGGCGATGGAATTATTGCAACAAAATAGCCATATTGACCGCATTTTCGTGCCTGTGGGCGGTGGCGGTTTAGCCGCTGGTATCGCTGTGCTAATCAAGCAATTATTACCTGAAATTAAAGTTATTGGCGTAGAAAGCAAAGACAGTGCGTGCCTTTATGAAGCATTAAAAGCAGGAAAACCCGTTGATCTTGAACGAGTAGGCTTGTTTGCCGACGGCGTAGCAGTAAAACGCATTGGCGATGAAACATTCCGTGTATGCCAACAATATTTAGACGACGTTGTGTTAGTGGACGGCGATGAAATCTGTGCTGCAATGAAAGATATGTTTGAAAACGTGCGTGCGGTGTCTGAACCCTCAGGCGCATTGTCTTTAGCTGGCTTGAAAAAATACGTTAAAGAACACAATATTCAAGGCGAAACTTTAGTCAATGTGCTTTCAGGCGCAAACTTGAATTTCCACACTTTGCGTTATGTGTCCGAACGTTGCGAAATCGGGGAAAAACACGAAGCCTTATTTGCAGTAACCATTCCTGAACAGCGTGGTAGTTTCTTAAAATTCTGCCAAATTTTAGGGCAAAATGCGGTAACAGAATTTAAATATCGCTATGCAGATGATAAACAAGCTTGTATTTTTGTCGGCGTGCGTATTAGTGGCGAACAAGAAAAGCAAAATATTATCAATCAGTTAGGTCAAGGCGGTTACGACGTGCAAGATCTCTCTGATGATGAAATCGCCAAAACTCACGTTCGCTATATGATCGGTGGTCGCTCCACCAGCCCACAAAACGAACGCTTGTACAGCTTTGAATTCCCTGAACAAAAAGGGGCGTTGCTTAACTTCCTTGAAAACCTTGCCACCACAAATTGCAACATCTCGCTATTCCACTATCGTGGACACGGCGCAGACTACGGTAATGTGTTGGCAGGCTTCCAAGTTGCACCTGAAGATGTCAACGCAATCAACCAGCATTTAGAAGAAATTGGCTACAGCTATCAAGACGTTACCGATAGCGTTGCTTACCGCTTTTTCTTAGCTAATTAATGCAAAAAGTGCGGTGAAAATTCGTTTATTTTTCACCGCACTTTACTCATCTCAAAATGTTCCTTTAGCTCAACTTTCCCTAATTTCATACAAACGATAGCTCACCTGCCCTGTGGTTTTGTCTTTAATTAGCGACCAATTTTCGGGCGTGATAAGCGGTTTATCTCGCTCAGTTTCCACATAAACCAACGCATTTGGCGCAAGCAAGTTTTGTTGTATTAATAGCTGGATAGCCTGTTCTGCCAAGCCAAAATTAAAGGGAGGATCGATAAAAACAAGGTCAAACTGCGGTGCGTTTTTGCTTTGTTTTAGCCATTCTAAGCTATTTTGGTTGATGACTTGTGCCTGATTTTCATCGCATTTTAATAAGCGTAAATTTTGTTTAAGTTGATTAGCAACGGTTTTGTCTAACTCTAAAAAAGTAACCTGTTTGGCTTGGCGTGAAAGTGCTTCCATTCCAAGTGAGCCACTGCCCGCAAAGCAATCCAAACAACGGCTATCCACGATATAAGGCATCAGCCAATTAAACAAGGTTTCTTTCACTCGGTCGCCTGTTGGGCGTAATCCTTGAGCGTTTAAGACTGGCAATTTCCGCCCACGCCAGCGTCCTGCGATAATGCGAACTTCGCCTTTGGCTTGATTTTTTGCTTTCTCCGACGAATTTAATTGGGCTGAAGTAGGTGTTTTTGTATATTTTTTCATATAGATAAATGCTAAAATAAGCGAATTTACTTGTATTTTAACAGATAATTAAGAGAATTTTATGGCTGATGATAAGAAAAAAAATGGCTTTTGGTCTTGGCTAGGTTTGGGCAAAAAGAAAGAAGAAACCCTTTCTGAAACACCTGAAATCACCGAAAAAGTGGACGATTTTGTTGAAGACGTTAAGCAAAAAATCGAAGATATTGCGGAAAAAGTTGAAGATACTATCGAGCAAAAGCTGGAACAAATTAGCGAAAATTTAAGCGAAGAAAGCATTGAAATTGTAGAGAATATCGTTCAGTCAGAAGCTGATTTAACAGCACAGCAACAAGCCACATTGCTTGAGCCTGTCAAAACTGAGCAGCTTTCAGCGGAAATTTCACAACCAGCTCCAACGCTTGAACAAACTGAACATCAACCGCTTAATGAAGAAGAATTTGAAGAAAAAAGTGCGGTAGAAATTTCGCCAGTTTTGGTATCAGAAGAAGAAAATCAAGATAACAATGAACAAGATACCGCTGAAAACAAAGCGGAGTTAGAACAAATTCCTGAAGAATTTACCACATCAGAAACAGCGATTACCCAAGAAAAACCAAGCGAAGGCGGCTTTTTCAGCCGTTTACTGAAAGGCTTAGTAAAAACCAAACAAAATATCGGTGCTGGTTTTCGTTCTTTCTTTTTAGGGAAAAAAATTGATGATGAGCTATTTGAAGAACTGGAAGAACAGTTACTGATCGCCGATATTGGTGTGCCAACAACACAGAAAATCATCAAAAATCTTGAGCAACACGCCACGCGTCAGCAGTTGAAAGATGCGGATTTGCTCTATCAACAATTAAAAGAAGAAATGGCGACGATTTTACGCCCTGTGGAACAACCGCTACAAATTGATGGCACGAAAAAGCCGTATGTGATTTTAATGGTCGGCGTGAATGGCGTGGGTAAAACTACCACCATCGGCAAACTCGCTCGCCAATTTCAACAGCAAGGCAAATCAGTAATGTTAGCTGCTGGGGATACTTTCCGTGCCGCAGCAGTGGAACAGTTGCAGGTGTGGGGCGAGCGTAATCACATTCCTGTGGTGGCTCAAAGCACAGGTTCGGATTCTGCGTCGGTAATTTTTGATGCGATGCAATCGGCGGCGGCTCGCAATATTGATATTTTAATTGCCGACACCGCAGGGCGTTTGCAAAACAAAAATAATTTAATGGACGAATTGAAGAAAATCGTGCGTGTGATGAAAAAATATGATGAAACAGCACCGCACGAAATTATGCTCACGCTCGACGCTGGCACAGGGCAAAATGCCATTAGCCAAGCCAAATTATTTAATGAAGCAGTGGGTTTAACTGGGATTAGCTTAACCAAACTCGACGGCACAGCCAAAGGTGGCGTGATTTTCGCCATTGCCGACCAATTTAATTTGCCAATTCGCTATATTGGTGTCGGCGAAAAAATCGAAGATTTACGCACCTTTAACGCAACCGAATTTATTGATGCGTTATTTACGCACGAAGAAGATTAAACCGCTCGCATAACACAGCAAAAGAGAAAAAATATGATTCATTTTCAAAATGTAAGCAAAGCCTATTTGGGTGGAAAGCCTGCTTTGCAAGGGCTGACATTTCATTTGCCTGTGGGCAGTATGACCTATTTAACAGGGCATTCTGGCGCAGGAAAAAGTACCTTATTAAAGCTCATTATGGGGATTGAACGAGCAAATGGTGGACAAATTTGGTTTAATGGACACGACATTACTCGCCTTTCCCATTACGAATTGCCGTTTTTGCGCCGTCAAATTGGAATGGTTCATCAAGATTATAGTTTATTACCCGACCGTTCGATTGTGGATAATGTGGCTATGCCGTTAATTATCACAGGAATGCACCCAAAAATCGCTGCTGAGCGAGCTTTAGCAGCCTTAGATCGTGTGGGTTTATACGACCGGGCTAATCATCTGCCTGTTCATTTATCGGGCGGTGAACAACAACGTGTTGATATTGCTCGAGCGGTGGTACATAAACCGCAATTATTACTTGCCGACGAGCCTACGGGAAACTTAGATAACGCTTTGTCTTTCGACATTTTCAATTTATTTGAAGATTTTAATCGAATGGGAATGACCGTACTCATCGCCACCCACAACCTTGGGTTGGTGCAACAAAAACCAAAACCGTGCCTTGTGTTAGAGCAAGGTTATTTACGCTAATGGGTGCAATTTAGGAGAAATAAAATGAATTCAAAACAAAACGCCCCATTTTGGGTACAAATGCACTATGTTTTGCGTAATGTTTGGGCGGATTTAGTCAAAAGAAAATTCGGCACATTGCTCACTATTTTGGTGATTTCCGTGTCTTTAACCATTCCGACAATCAGTTTTTTATTGTGGAAAAACACGCACGAAGCCACCACAAAATTTTATCCAGAAACAGAATTAACGGTCTATTTGCATAAAAATTTGAGTGCTGAAGATGCGAATAATGTGGTGGAAAAAATCCGTGAACAACAAGGCGTAGAAAGCCTAAATTATATTTCTCGCCAAGAAAGTTTAAAGGATTTCAGAGCGTGGTCGGGTTTTAGCGAAGAATTAGATATTTTAGACGACAACCCATTGCCAGCAGTGGTAATGATTAAGCCAAATGATGAATATCAAGCCTCAGAAAAACGTCAGGATTTGCACAAAAATCTGATGAAAATCAAAGGGGTGGAAGAAGTCCGAATGGATAATGACTGGCTTGAAAAACTCACTGCATTAACGTGGTTAATTGCTCACGTCGCTATTTTCTGTGCGGTATTAATGACTTTGGCGGTATTTTTAGTGATCGGCAACAGTATCCGTTCCGATGTTTACAGTAGTCAAGCCAATATTAAAGTAATGAAATTATTAGGTGCAACAGATCAATTTATCCTACGCCCATTCCTTTACACAGGAATTATTTATGGCTTTCTAGGTGCATTTTTTGCCTGTTTTTTCAGTAGCTTATTGATTGGTTATTTCACAAGTGCGGTCAAATATGTAACAGATATTTTTGCCGTACAATTTGAGCTAAACGGCTTAGGCTTAACCGAAGTTGTTTTCTTGCTTATTATTTGTTCTATCGTCGGTTATGCGTCTGCTTGGATTGCTGCAACAAGGCATATCAAAATGTTAGATAAATAATACAAAACACCGCAAAAAATGGCGAAAATTGAAATTCATCTCAGTTTTTGCCATTTTTTTTATAAAAATACTTGATTTTACTTGCTTGATCTGTAATTAATGGAACTTTCAAACACAATATAATATTTAAGGAATGCAAATATGAAAAATGTCGGTTTTATCGGTTGGCGTGGAATGGTCGGTTCTGTTTTAATGGATCGTATGGTTCAAGAGAATGACTTTTCTAATCTTAACCCAATCTTCTTCACCACTTCACAAGCAGGTCAAAAAGCCCCTGTTTTTGCAGGCAAAGATGCAGGCGAACTTAAAAATGCCTTTGATATTGCAGAATTACAAAAATTAGACATCATCGTAACCTGCCAAGGCGGCGATTACACCAATGAAGTGTATCCAAAATTAAAAGCAACTGGCTGGAACGGCTACTGGATCGATGCAGCTTCTGCACTTCGTATGAAAGATGACGCAATCATCGTATTAGACCCTGTAAACCAAAACGTGATTTCAGACGGCTTGAAAAAAGGCATCAAAACATTCGTTGGCGGTAACTGCACCGTGAGCCTAATGTTAATGGCTATCGGCGGTTTATTCGAAAAAGATTTAGTGGAATGGGTGTCTGTGGCAACTTACCAAGCAGCTTCAGGTGCGGGTGCAAAAAATATGCGTGAATTGCTTTCACAAATGGGGCAATTAGAAAACAGCGTAAACGCAGAATTAGCCAACCCAGCGTCATCAATTTTAGACATTGAACGCAAAGTAACCGCAAAAATGCGTGCCGACGACTTCCCAACCGAAAACTTCGGTGCAGCACTCGGTGGCTCACTCATTCCTTGGATCGACAAATTATTACCTGAAACAGGACAAACCAAAGAAGAATGGAAAGGCTACGCAGAAACCAACAAAATCTTAGGTTTAAGCGACAACCCAATCCCTGTGGACGGTCTATGCGTGCGTATCGGGGCATTACGTTGCCACAGTCAAGCATTCACCATTAAGCTCAAAAAAGATTTACCATTAGCGGAAATCGAGCAAATCATCGCTTCACATAACGAATGGGTAAAAGTCATTCCAAACGACAAAGAAACCACTTTACGTGAATTAACCCCTGCGAAAGTAACAGGCACATTAAGCGTACCTGTGGGACGTTTACGTAAATTAGCAATGGGCGGCGATTACCTCGCAGCATTCACCGTCGGCGACCAATTATTATGGGGCGCGGCAGAGCCTGTTCGTCGTATTTTAAAACAGTTAGTGGCTTAATTAAAAAAAGTGCGGTATTTTTCACCGCACTTTTTACTTACCCCCGTCTGAACCGCCTTTGCGACTTGGCATTTTTAGCTAAATTTTGCCTGTTTGAGCGAAGTGAGTTCAAAATTTAGCGTTAAGAAAATGCCAAACGAGCAAAGAAAAGCGGTGAAGTCGGGGCGCATTTTCTTTGCCTACTTTCTTTTGTGCGAGCAAAAGAAAGTATGGTCGCCATCGGCGAAACCCGATCTAAATAACAACAGAAATATTGAAAAAATGCACCCAACCCAAAACCTAACCCAATACGCCCTAAAAACCCTAAAACCCTTCGCAGAACAATTCCCAATCCAATACATCAACGGAAACCGAAATTGTCGCTTAGCCTATCGTCATTTAACTCACACCACCCCAAGCGAAAAGCTCATTATTTTAGTCAACGGTCGTGCAGAAAATATCCTGAAATGGACTGAACCAGCCTACGAATTTTATCAACAAGGCTACGACGTATTGGTGTTCGATCACCGTGGTCAAGGTTATTCTGATCGGTTACTAAAAGATACGGAAAAAGGGCATTTGGACGAATTTCGCTTTTATGCCGATGATATGGCAAAAATTATCGAAAATTGCACCGCAGTTCGGGCTTATTCGCAGCAGCAGATTGTGGCACATTCGCTTGGCTCGCTGATTGCAAGTTATTATCTCGCTAACTTCGATCATCAAATTAAAAGTGCGGTGTTTTCTTCGCCATTTTTTGGTGTGCCATTAAAACACCCTGTGCGTGATGAAATTCTGCTTAGTCTAATGATTTTGCTGGGGCAAGGCGAACGTTATGTGTTCGGTAAAAGCCATTATCAGCCGGTAAATTTGCACAAAAATGATTTGAGTTTGTGTAAAACTCGTATGCGTTTAATGAATATTATCAACCAAAAACACACGGAAATTCATTTGGGCGGCCCAACTTTCCGCTGGGTGCATTTGTGTTTGCAAGCGATTAAAAAACTGCCGAAAATTTTGCCCCGCATTGAAACTCCTGTGCTTATCTTAGAAGCTGAACAAGAAAAAATCGTCGATAACAAAAATCTCGCAAAATTCACCGCACTTTTGCCACAGGGAAAATTAATCAAAATCCCTCACGCCAAACACGAAATTTTGTTTGAGCAAGACCAACGCCGAGCGATGGCATTAGCCGAAATTCAACGTTTTTTACAAAGTTAATGCAAACTTTCGCCGTCGCTTTTTTTCAATTTAAGTAACACAAAAAGTAATGCTACACCAAATAATGCACAGCTTAAAAACGTATAGTTAAAGGCTTGTTGAAGCTGATCTGCACTGAAATAATGGCGATAAAAATTCAAGGCGATTGCCGCTGTGGCGATGCCTAAACCAATTCCCACTTGCTGCACCACACTTAACATTGTTGAGCCTGCACTCGCATTGTGTTGATCAAGTTCAGATACTGTGAGCGTGTTGACCGATGTAAAAATCATCGAAATGCAAAATCCGTAAACCGACACTAGCAGTAAATACGCCCACAGCGGCGTGTCAGCTCGCAATAATGACATTAACGCAATGCACACCGTCATTAAAAGTGCGGTGGAAATTAAGGTGTTTTTATAACCGCACTTTTTCAGCAATTTGCGAGTAAAAGGTTTGGTTAAAAGAGAGCAAAGGGCAATAGGGGAAATTAGCCAGCCTGCGACATCGGGGCTGTAATGAAACGAAAGTTGCAACATTAATGGCAATAAAAAAGGAATGCCAGAGCCGCTTAAGCGAATTAATAAATTCGCCCAAGAGCCTAATGTAAAGGTTCGCACTTGGAATAAACTTAACGGAATTAAGGCTTGTTTTCTGCCTTTGGCATACAGCCCATACACGCCCAACAGCACCACGCCGACGGCAATGATTATCCCTGCTTGCCCTTTGGCGATAAAATCTTCACTAACTAAATCTAAGCCCAAGGTTATGCCGACTAAACCTCCACCAAAAAGTAGAAAACCTGTCCAATCCAGCTTTTTCCCCTCGCCTTTTACATTTGGCATAAATCGCCCTGCGAGAAAAATACCGATGCAACCAATGGGAATGTTAATTAAAAAAATCCAATGCCACGATGCATAAGTTACCAACCAACCGCCTAACACAGGGCCTAAAATCGGGCCAGTTAGCCCAGCCATTGCCATTAAATTCCAAATGGGGAGTAATTGATTTTTCGGCACAACTCGAATAATCGCCAAACGAGCTACAGGCATCATCATCGCACCGCCAAAGCCTTGAATAATACGTGAAAAAACCAGCATATCCAACGAAGAAGCCAACGCAGAACTCACCGAGCCCAACACAAACATCGACACCGCAAAACGGAAAATATTGAGAGTGCCGTGCTTATCCGCCAACCAACCACTAATAGGAATAAATAACGCCACCGTTAAAGCATAGCTAATCACAGCCATCTGCATTTGTAGGGGAGATTGGTGTAAATCAAGGGCTATATTCGGCAACGCCGTATTCAAAATTGTGGTGTCTAAGGCTTGCATAAAAAATGCCGTGGCGGCAATCCAAGCCAAAGAGCGTGGGGATATGTCGTTATTCATAAAACTTACCGATTTTCCACCGCAGTTTTTTGGCTATATTGCCAAATAAACTGGGCTATTTCATCAATATCATTGATATTTAAACATTTTTTATCCGTATTAACAGGGTAATCTGTGGCAAGCGCCAACACATTTTCATCAATTTCAGGCAACGGTTTTTCCATTGTTTGACGATGCAACAACAGCTTCGGCATCGGCTCGTGTTTAAAGCCCTCAATTAAAATTAAATCGACCAAACGATCATCAAATTGAGCCATTAAATAATCAAAACTAGCTGGCTTTGGGGTTTCCGTCATCAATGCCCAACGCTGATCACACGCCATAATCACTTGGCTCGCCCCCGCTTCTTTCATACGCCAGCTATCTTTGCCCGCTTTATCCACTTCGGCATTATGATGGCTATGTTTAATCACCGCCACATTCAACCCAAGTGCGGTTAATTTAGGCAATAATTTTTCTAATAAGGTGGTTTTACCACTGCCACTATAACCCGTAATCCCTAAAAAAGGTTTCATCTTTGCGACCTATCAATATTATTATGTTTTTTTACTTGTTTATTAATTTTTATGTATTATAGTTTAGAAGAAATAAATATCCATTAATTAAGAGGAAAAATTATGACTACACAATTAGATGCTTTAAAACAAATGACCGTGGTGGTTGCCGACACGGGCGATATTGAAGCGATGAAACTTTATAAACCGCAAGATGCGACAACCAATCCATCACTGATTTTAAGTGCATCTAGCTTACCGCAATATGCTCCTCTCATCGACGAAGCCGTTGCCTATGCAAAACAACAAAGCAACGACAAAGCTCAACAACTGATTGACGCTGAAGACAAATTAGCGGTAAACATCGGTTTAGAAATCCTTAAATTAGTGCCAGGCCGCATTTCAACTGAAGTTGACGCACGTTTATCTTACGACACTGAAGCGACCGTTGAAAAAGCACGTAAATTAATCCGCCTTTATAACGAAGCAGGCATTGCCAACGAACGTATTTTGATCAAAATCGCCTCAACGTGGCAAGGTATCCGTGCAGCGGAAATTCTTGAAAAAGAAGGCATTAACTGTAACTTAACCCTATTATTCTCACAAGCACAAGCCCGTGCCTGTGCAGAAGCTGGCGTATATTTAATCTCGCCATTCGTCGGTCGTATTTTAGACTGGTACAAAGCGAATTCAGACAAAAAAGAATACGCACCAGCGGAAGATCCAGGTGTGATTTCGGTAACTGAAATTTACAACTACTACAAACAATACGGCTACAAAACTGTAGTAATGGGTGCAAGTTTCCGTAACGTCGGCGAAATCACTGAGCTTGCAGGCTGCGACCGTTTAACTATCGCACCACCATTATTAAAAGAGCTACAAGAAAACACTGCACCATTAACACAAAAATTAGCTTACACAGGCGAAGTCAAAGCCCGCCCAGAGCCGTTGAAAGAAGCAGACTTCTACTGGCAACACAACGCTGACCCAATGGCGGTGGAAAAATTAGCAGACGGTATCCGCAAATTCGCAGCGGACATTGAGAAATTGGAAGCAATGTTAAGCGAAAAACTTTAATAGTTAAAATATAAATAAAAACTGCGGTGTAAAATGTTTAAGTTTTATACCGCAGTTTTTTATTTCAATAAAGCTTCAAGCATTTGGTGAATTTTAGTAATCACGGGAGTGTTATGCTCTGATGCTTGCAGTTCTTGAAATAATTCTAAGTAAGATGCGACAAATTTGCGACATTTTTCTAGTTCTTCAGGCGTTAAATAAATGAAAAACTGTTCAAAAGCATAGCCAATTTGATGGTGTGCTATGTTAACAATCTCATCATAAAGTGATTGCTCTTTCAGATTTTTTGCTAATTGCAATATATAATGTGCAGCATTCAAAATCTGCCGCATATTTTCAGCGGTAAGCGTTTTAACCGTACTGCAAGGGCGAATTTTATAATTATAAACAATACGGTTCACTTCTAATGCTAGTGTATTTTGATTAGCTAAATAACATTGAATAATGAAAACCACATCTTCAGAAACTTTTAAGTCCACAGGAAAACGTAGTTGATAGCGATTAAGGAAACTACGGCGATAGAAATAGCTCCAAACTTCAGGTGTGAAACCAACGCCTACTATCCCCTTAAAAAAAACCACCGCTAAATGGCGATAAATATGTGTTTGTTTATATTTCTCTGTGTTGATATAGTAATTTACTAAGTGATTGCGAATAGGCTCACTTCCTGCCCCAATAAATATACCGTCAGCATTTGTATAGCGTGTAAATCCTTTAACCAAATCCGCTTGTTTTTCTTGGCTTAAAATTTTAGCCATTCTGTCAAAAAGCACTTGATCATCTCCATCAACAAAGAAAATCCATTCGCCACGAGCTGCATCAATACCGTTATTACGTGCCACCGAAACGCCTTGATTTGGTTGGTTAATAATGCGGATTACATCGGGAAATTGAGCTTGGTACGCTTGCATAATAGCAAGTGTGCCATCGGTTGAACCGTCGTTAATTAAGATGATTTCTTTGCTATCGGTGACTTTTAGAATGCTGTCTAAGCATTCGGCGAGATAAAGCTCGTCATTATAGACGGGTACAATAAATGAAATTAGAATTGCTGATTGCTGATTGCTGATTGCTGATTGCTGATTGGCATATTGTGTGTTGTAAATTTGGAAATTGTGACTATTTTAGCAAAAATAACAAATGTATAGAAGGGGTATTCTGTGTGGTTAATTTGATAATTCTTGCTTTGTTTGTTGAAATTTTGGAATGAAATTCACAATTTTTACTAGATGATATTGTTGTAACAAATTAATATAAGTAGTAACATTAAACAAATTCGTAATTCAAAAGGAGAACGAAATGAATACAATGACAAGCCGAGAATTTTATCAACACACAGGCAAAGCCCATAAAGCGGCTCAAATTGCACCTGTTTTAATCACAAAACACGGTAAGCCTGATGTAGTGGTAATGAATTATGCGGAGTACCAACGCTTAAACAAGGCTGAGAATGCTCAATCTTTGTACGATATTTTTGCAAGTGGTGATCCTAGAACGGCGGAAATTGAATTTGAGTTGCCTGAAAGAACAGTTGACATTACTCGCCCTGACGTGGAGTTCTAATAATGTTTTTGCTAGACACTAATATTATTAGCGAAATGCGAAAAATTCCGTTGGGCTATGCAAATGCTGGCGTGATTGAATGGGCGAAGAAAATACCAACGGAGCATATATTTATTTCCGCTGTTTCAATGATGGAGCTTGAGCGTGGCATTTTAAACTTGCAACGTAAAGACGCTGAACAAGCAAAAATCATTCAAGCGTGGTTTAAAAATACGGTAAAAATGCATTTTAAAGGTCAGTTTTTGCCAATTAATCAAGAAACTGCCGCAATTTGTGCTACATTGCACATTCCCCATAAACGCCCTGAAAATGATGCGTGGATTGCTGCTACAGCTATTCAACATAATTTGGTGTTAGTTACTCGCAATATCAAAGATTTTGAGATTGCGGGCTTACAAGTGATTAATCCGTTTAGCTAAAACTACACAAACGCTCTCAAAAATTACTTAAATAAAAAAACCAGAGCCTAAACTCTGGTTTTATTCTAATCACATTGAATTATTTAGAAAATTTCCCTTGTAATTCAGCTTGTAATTTTTCAAGTTCACCTGCGTATTCTTTGACTTTATCGGCTTTGGCTTGAACTGCTTGTTGTTTTTCAGCATTTGGTTCAGCCACTAATTTTGCTTGTTCCGTCAACACTTCATTGGACAAGTTTAAAAGACCTTTCGCTTTTTCTTTTAACGCTTTAATTTCGTCACTTTTCACATTCACAGCATCTAAGCTTTTGAGTGTTTCTTGTACTTTACCTGCAAAATTTTGAAATGCAGCTTCAAGTTTTTTGCTATCGTTAGATGACATTGCATCTGCTAACTGTTGATTGAACTCTGCTTGTGCAGCAGTTTGGATTGGTGCTTGTGTTTGATACCATTCATCGTATTTTTTGTAATCCGCTACAGGATCCGCTTTTTCACACGCTGTTACACTTAATGCTAAAAGTGCGATTGCACCAATTGTTGCTAATTTTTTCATTAATATTCCCTAAAAGTTGAGATAAATAAATCCTTTGCATCGCTGCAAAACCAGTTTTGTTGTGTTTTGATAGACACCACACTTTGCAATTAATTCAAAAAATTTTACATTATTTTTGAAAAAAGTGCGGTGTCTTTTTTTAACGTTTAGAAAACTACAAAATAAAGCGACTTAAATCTTCGTTTTCAACCACATCATTCAACGCTTCAGAAACATATTTTTCGTCGATAACGATTTTTTCGCCTGAACGTTCGCTGGCATCAAATGAAATGCCGTCCATTAAGCGTTCAAGCACCGTGTGCAAACGACGTGCACCGATGTTTTCAGTTTTCTCATTCACTCGGAATGCGCTTTCGGCGATTTTGCTGATGCCGTCTTGGGTGAATTCAATATCCACGCCCTCGGTTTTCATTAATTCACGATATTGCAACGTTAATGACGCGTTTGGTTCGGTTAAAATGCGTTCAAAATCGTCTTTGGTGAGTGATTTTAATTCCACACGAATTGGTAAACGACCTTGTAATTCAGGCAATAAATCGGACGGACGAGCCACCTGGAATGCGCCTGAACAAATGAAAAGAATGTGATCTGTTTTTACCATTCCTTGTTTCGTGTTGACCGTTGAACCCTCGATAATTGGTAATAAATCTCGCTGAACGCCCTCTCGAGAAACATCGCCACCGCTGTGTTCGCCTTTTTTGCAAATTTTGTCGATTTCGTCAATAAACACAATGCCGTGCTGTTCTACCGCTTCAATCGCTTGCTGTTTTAATTCTTCAGGATTAACTAATTTTGCCGCTTCTTCATCAATCATCACTTTTAGTGCATCTTTGATTTTCATTTTGCGTTTTTTGGTTTTGTTTGGCGACATTCCCTCAAAAAGCGATTGTAGCTGTGAAGTCATTTCTTCCATACCTGGCGGGGTCATAATCTCCACGCTCATCGGGCTAGAAACTTCGACTTCAATTTCACGATCATCTAATTGCCCTTCACGCAATTTTTTACGGAAAACTTGGCGAGTGCTGTCATTATTGCGATCTTCCACATTGCCCCACTGATCTTTTGCAGGTGGAAGTAACACGTCTAAAATACGATCTTCAGCGGCATCTTGCGCTTTCATTCGATTTTTTTCCACTGCTTGTTGGCGAACTAATTTCATCGACACATCAGCAAGATCACGAATAATCGAATCGACTTCTTTCCCCACATAACCCACTTCAGTGAACTTTGTCGCCTCCACTTTAATAAATGGCGCATTCGCCAATTTTGCTAAACGGCGAGCAATTTCAGTTTTACCCACGCCAGTCGGGCCAATCATTAAAATATTTTTTGGGGTAACTTCTTGGCGCAGATCTTCAGGTAACTGCATACGTCGCCAGCGGTTACGTAGCGCAATCGCCACCGCACGTTTTGCTTCATTTTGACCGATAATATGTGCATCTAATTCTGACACAATTTCACGAGGGGTCATCGACATAATATTATTCCTTTTACGATTTAAATTTTAATGTTAAAGAGAAATTAAACTTCTTCAATAACGTGATTATGGTTGGTGTAAATATCAATATCGCCAGCAATCGTCAATGCTTGTTTGACGATTTCTGCTGCCGTTAAGTTGTTGTCGGTGCGAAGCAACGCCAACGCCGCTGATTTTGCGTAGTTACCACCCGAACCAATCGCTAATACGTCAAATTCAGGCTCGATCACATCGCCGCTGCCCGAAACCAACAAAAATTCGCTTTCGTTTGCCACGATCATCATCGCTTCCAAACGGCGCAATGAACGCTCAGTGCGCCATTCTTTGGCTAATTCCACCGCACTTTTCACTAAATGCCCTTGGTGCAGTTCCAGTTTTTTCTCAAACAAATCACGCAAAATAAATGCGTCCGCCGTCGAACCAGCAAAGCCCGTAACCACTTTATCTTTATACAAACGGCGCACCTTACGCACAGTACCTTTTTCTACACAATTACCTAAAGTCGCCTGCCCATCACCACCGATAGCCACTTTGCCATTTTTACGCACACATACAATCGTTGTCATTTTGTTATCCTTTATCTTTGGAAAATTTAGTTATTAGATGGGGAATGTGATGGGATATTTCAAGGGAAGATAAAAAACTCTCTAAAAAAACACCGCACTTCCATTTCTGAAAGTGCGATGTAAAAGTTAGGTGTTTTTAGATTTATTCTTCGTCGGTGAATTTCGCCGCTTTGTAGGTCGGTTTCATTAGGTTTTCGACGGAGAGAATGTCATCTAATTGAGCTTCGGTGAGTAAGCCTTTTTCGAGAACCACTTCACGCACGCCTTTGCCTGTTTGGGCGCAGATTTTGCCGACGATGTCGCCGTTGTGGTGTCCGATAAATGGGTTTAAGTAGGTTACGATACCGATTGAATTAAACACATAATTTTTGCAGATTTCACGGTTAACGGTGATGCCGTCCACGCATTTGTCGCGCAAGTTAACACACGCATTTGCCAAGATGTCGATAGATTCAAACATTGCTTGACCAATAACAGGCTCCATTACGTTAAGTTGTAGCTGACCTGCTTCTGATGCGAAAGTAACGGTGGTGTCATTGCCGATGACTTTGAAGCATACTTGGTTGACCACTTCTGGCACAACTGGGTTGACTTTGGCTGGCATAATGGAAGAACCTGCTTGTAATTCAGGCAAGTTGATTTCATTTAAGCCTGCACGAGGGCCTGATGAAAGTAAACGTAAGTCGTTACAAACTTTCGATAATTTCACCGCAGTTCGTTTTAATGCGCCGTGTACCATCACATAAGCACCACAGTCTGAAGTGGCTTCGATTAAGTTTTCAGACAAGACACAAGGCAGTTGGGTTACGTCAGCAAGGTGTTTAACCACTAATTCTGAATAGCCTTCAGGTGTGTTTAATCCTGTACCAATCGCTGTTGCACCCAAGTTAACTTCAAGCAATAATTCCGCTGTGCGTTTCAGGTTGCGCACTTCTTCTTCCAATAACACGGCAAAGGCTTTGAATTCTTGCCCTACGGTCATTGGCACAGCATCTTGTAATTGGGTGCGGCCCATTTTTAACACATCGGCAAATTCTGCGGCTTTGGCATCAAAGCTGGCTTGCAAATAAGAAATTTTGTCGATGAGTTTCATCACGCTGTTATACACGGCGATACGAAAACCAGTTGGATAAGCGTCGTTAGTAGATTGGCTAGCGTTGACGTGATCCATTGGGTTGATGATGTCGTATTCGCCTTTGTTATGTCCAAGCAATTCGAGTGCAAGATTCGCCACCACTTCATTAGTGTTCATATTTACTGAAGTGCCTGCGCCACCTTGATAAACGTCAGATGGGAATTGATCCATACAGCGACCTTTCTCCAAAATTTCATCACAAGCAGCCACTATTGCTTTCGCTACTTTTTTCGGAATTGCGCCGAGTTCGCCATTGGCAAGTGCGGTGGCTTTTTTCACCATTACCATTCCTCGCACAAATTCTGGCACGTCAGAAATCGTGTTGTTAGAAATATTGAAATTTTCCACCGCTCTTAGGGTGTGAATGCCCCAATATACATCATTTGAAACTTCTCTTTCCCCTAATAAATCGACTTCTATACGAACATTACTCATTTTTTGCTCCTTATGTAAAATTCGGATTAATTTCAGTACAGATGATAACCAATTTTGCTTAATAAAAACTTGATCTGGATCACATCATTAAAAATGAACTCTATATATAATTTTATGCGTCGAATTAAAAAATTTCAGTTGTTAAATGCAAGACAATGTAACTCTTTAAAGGTATATTTTTAATTTGCTAGGGAATTTTTTAGAAAGCGGTTATTATAGCGAGGAAAAATTGCCACCACCCACAGGTATCACATTTGGCATTATAAGTTTTTGTGTGTCTTTTGTGTGAATTTCACGCAAAGTGCGGTGACATTTTTATCAATTTTTATTAAATAATCATTTGGAGAAAACTTATGTCTATTATGTTTTTAGTACAGTTTGCCCTCGTCCTGTTATGTATATTAATTGGGGCGCGTGTCGGTGGTATCGGCTTGGGTGTATTTGGTGGTTTAGGATTGGCAATTTTATCTTTCGGGTTTGATTTAAAACCTGCAGGCTTACCAATCGATGTAATGTTTATGATTATGGCGGTGGTTGCTGCAGCAGCGGCAATGCAAGCTGCGGGTGGTTTGGACTATATGATTAAAATTGCGACTAAAATTTTACGTCGTAATCCAAAATATATTACCTTTATCGCACCAGCGGTAACTTGGACATTCACCGTGTTAGCAGGAACAGGACACGTAGCTTATTCTGTATTACCTGTTATTGCTGAAGTAAGTCGCCAAAACGGTGTTCGCCCAGAACGTCCACTTTCAATGGCGGTTATCGCTTCACAATTTGCTATCGTAGCAAGCCCTATTGCTGCGGCGGTAGTTGCTGTTGTGCATTACCTTGAACCACAAGGCATCACATTAGGTAGCGTGTTAAGCGTTACAATGCCAGCAACAGTATTAGGTATTTTCGTGGCGTGTATTTTTGTTAATAAAATGGGTAAAGAATTAAAAGATGACCCACATTATCAAAAATTATTACAAAACCCTGAATACGTGAAAGAAAACCACGCTAACGTCAACCCTGATGACATTGCAATTAAATCGACAGCAAAAACCTCTGTGGCATTATTCTTATTTGGTGCGTTGTTAGTGGTTATAATGGGTGCTGTGCCATCATTACGCCCAGTATTCGACGGCAAACCAATGGGTATGGCGCACACGATTGAAATCGTAATGTTATCAATGGGTGCATTAATTATTCTATTCTGCAAACCAGACAGCACAGAAATTACCAAAGGTTCTGTATTCCACGCAGGTATGCGTGCGGTTATCGCCATTTTTGGTATTGCGTGGCTTGGCGACACTTTAATGCAAGCACATATGGGCGAAGTAAAAGGTATGGTTTCAGGCTTAGTTGAAAGTGCGCCTTGGGCATTCGCTTTTGCTTTATTCGTATTATCAGTATTAGTAAACAGCCAAGGTGCAACCGTAGCAACACTATTCCCGTTAGCTATCGGTTTAGGTATTCCAGCGCCAATTTTAATTGGGGTATTCGTTGCAGTAAACGGCTACTTCTTCGTACCAAACTATGGTCCAATCATTGCCTCTATTGACTTTGACACCACAGGTACTACTCGCATTGGTAAATTCATTTTCAACCACAGCTTTATGCTCCCAGGCTTATTAAGTATGTTCTTCAGCCTCTGCTTTGGTTTACTATTTGCGAATTTATTCCTTTAATTTAACATATAAAAAGATTGGGAATTGCCAATTTTTTATGATATTTAGGTTTTAGGAAAAAGAGCAATGAAAGCTTGGTAAGTTTTCATTGCTCTTACTTATCAATAATTCTCGTATTTTCAAACTTAATACCTTAACAAATTATTTTCTAAAAATGTGATCTAGATCACCTCATTTAATGGAATAACAACGTAGAATGAAATTTCTTCTAATTCTCTAACTACAAAGGATTATCTTCAAATGACCCCAGCAGAACTCTTCGGTGAAGGGATTAACCTGATGTTTTCGGGAATGGGTTTTGTGTTGCTCTTTTTGCTCATTTTAATTTGGGCGATTGGGTTAATGTCAAAGCTGATTAACCGATATTTCCCAGAGCCTGTAACCCCAGCAAAAACGTCTCAAAATTCAACCGCACTTCAAGCTGAAACTGATGATTTGGCTCGGTTGCGCCCAGTTATCGTGGCGGCGATTGCACATCATCGCCGTTCCCAAGGTTTAAATTAAAATAAAAAGAAGGATTTTATTATGAGCAAAAAAATTAATATTACTGATGTGGTTTTGCGTGATGCGCATCAATCACTTTTTGCTACTCGTTTACGTTTGGACGATATGTTGCCGATTGCAGCGGAGCTTGATGATATTGGTTATTGGTCGCTAGAAGCGTGGGGCGGAGCGACTTTTGATAGTTGTATTCGTTTTTTAGGTGAAGATCCTTGGGTACGTTTGCGTGAGTTGAAAAAAGCCTGCCCGAAAACGCCTTTGCAAATGTTATTACGTGGGCAAAATTTGTTGGGCTATCGTCATTATGCTGATGACGTGGTGGATCGTTTTGTGGAACGCTGTGTGGTGAACGGAATGAGCGTGTTCCGTGTGTTTGATGCGATGAATGACCCACGCAATATGAAAGCGGCGTTGCAAGCGGTGCGCAAAAATGGCGGGCACGCACAAGGTACATTGAGTTACACCACAAGCCCTGTTCATACTTTGCAAACGTGGTTAGACACAACTGAACAGTTGCTGGAAATTGGCGTAGATAGCTTGGTGATTAAAGATATGTCAGGCATTTTGAACCCAATGGCGGCGGCAGAATTAGTGAGCGAAATTAAAAAACGTTTTGATGTTCAACTTCATTTACATTGCCACGCTACCACAGGTATGTCGGAAATGGCGTTGCTGAAAGCGATTGAAGCTGGTGTGGACGGCGTGGATACGGCAATTTCATCAATGTCAGGAACTTACGGACACCCTGCGACGGAAGCGATCGTGGCGACCTTGCAAGGCACAGAATTTGACACTGGTTTAGACATTCCTCGCTTAGAAAAAATTGCAGCTTATTTCCGTAATGTGCGTAAAAAATATGCGAAATTCGAAGGGCAATTACGTGGTGTGGACAGCCGTATTTTAGTGGCTCAAGTGCCAGGTGGTATGTTGACAAATCTTGAAAGCCAACTTAAACAGCAAAATGCGTCTGATAAATTAGATTTGGTTTTAGATGAAATTCCTCGTGTTCGCAAAGACTTAGGTTATATTCCGTTAGTAACGCCAACTTCACAAATTGTGGGTACGCAGGCGGTGATTAACGTGTTAATGGGCGAGCGTTACAAAACCATTGCCAAAGAAACCGCAGGGATTTTGAAAGGCGAATACGGTCGCACACCTGCACCAGTGAATACAGAATTGCAAGCTCGAGTGCTTGATGGTGCACAACCAATTACAGATCGTCCAGCTGATCATATTGCCCCAGAAATGGCGAAAATTGAAGCGGAAGTTAAACAAACCGCACAAGAAAAAGGCATTAAATTAGCTGAAAATGCGGTGGACGATGCGTTGATCGTGGCATTATTCCCGCAAATCGGTTGGAAATTCTTAGAAAATCGTGGCAATCCTGATGCCTTTGAACCTGCTCCAAGCGCAGAAAGTGCGGTGCAAAAAACAGCAGAAAAATCCACCGCAGTTGCACCAAAAGCAAGCGCTGGATCTGCGGTTTACACCGTCGAATTAGAGGGTAAAGCCTTTGTGGTGAAAGTGAGTGAAGGCGGTGATGTTACTAATATTGTACCAACGGCTGCACCTGTTGCGACACCAGCAACACCAGCTCCGCAAGCTGCGCCAGCCTCTGCTGGCACGCCTGTAACTGCTCCTATGGCAGGGAATATTTGGAAAGTGGTGGCAAGCGAGGGGCAAAGTGTTGCCGAGGGCGATGTGTTGTTTATTTTAGAAGCAATGAAAATGGAAACTGAAGTGCGTGCATCGCAATCAGGGACTGTGCGTGGTATTTGCGTGAAAGCTGGCGACACTGTTGCGGTGGGCGATACCGTGATGAGCTTGGCTTAATTTGCCTTAGGAGTTGTTATGGAAAGTATTCTTGCTCTATTAAAAGGCACTGGGGTGATGCACCTTGAGTGGGGGCAAGCGATAATGTTAATCGTCAGCTTGGTGTTGTTGTGGCTGGCGATTGCTCGAAAATTTGAGCCATTATTGTTGTTGCCGATTGGCTTTGGTGGCTTGTTGTCGAATATTCCTGAAGCAGGAATGGCAATGACTGCATTAGACAATTTACTGCACTTAGGCACGCCTGAACAAATTGCAGTGGTGGCAGGGAAAATTGGTGTTGTCGCTGATCCTGTAGCCATTAAGACCGCACTTTCAAATCTCCCCGCTTCTGTTCATAATGAATTAGAAGTGGTGGCTGGCGATTTGGGTTATACCGCAGGGATTTTGGCGTTATTTTATAAAGTCGCCATTGGTTATGGCATTGCCCCGTTGATTATCTTTATGGGCGTTGGGGCGATGACGGATTTCGGCCCATTATTGGCTAACCCAAGAACCTTGCTCTTAGGCGCTGCGGCACAGTTTGGTATTTTTGCCACTGTGCTAGGTGCATTAACCTTAAACTGGTTGGGAATTATTGATTTTACCCTACCACAAGCAGCTGCAATAGGGATTATCGGTGGTGCTGATGGCCCGACGGCGATTTATCTCGCCAGCAAACTTGCACCTGAATTATTAGGGGCGATTGCGGTGGCAGCTTATTCTTATATGGCATTAGTGCCACTTATTCAGCCGCCAATTATGCGAGCCTTGACCACGGAAGCGGAACGCAAAATCCGAATGAGCCAATTACGTAACGTGAGCAATACTGAAAAAGTGATGTTCCCGATTATTTTATTGTTATTGGTGGCGTTATTATTACCCGATGCAGCCCCATTATTAGGAATGTTCTGTTTCGGCAACTTAATGCGAGTGAGTGGCGTGGTGGAGCGTTTAAGCGATACCGCTCAAAATGCCTTAATCAACATTGTAACCATTGTGCTAGGGTTGTCCGTCGGGGCGAAATTAGTGGCGGATAAATTCTTACAACCGCAAACCTTAGGCATTTTGTTGTTAGGCGTGATTGCATTCGGTATTGGCACGGCAAGTGGTGTGTTAATGGCGAAATTAATGAATAAATTCAGCAAAAACAAAATCAACCCACTCATCGGCTCGGCTGGCGTTTCTGCCGTGCCAATGGCGGCTCGAGTGTCGAATAAAGTTGGGTTAGAATCTGATCACCAAAATTTCTTATTAATGCACGCAATGGGGCCAAACGTCGCAGGCGTTATTGGCTCGGCAATCGCGGCTGGCGTAATGTTGAAATATGTTGGCGCATTGATGTAACTGATAAATTTGCTATGTAAATAAAACTCCCTTGTCTTTTTGATTGGGGAGTTTATTATTATGGCAACGAAAAATTTAATATTTTCCGCATACTCAACACGCCTAGGATTTGGAGAAATACAATGCAAAGTAAACCCACCTTAGAAACTATTTTTAATCATCGCTCTATTCGTAAATTCACTCAACAAGCCATTCCTGAGGACATTGTTGAAACGCTCATTCAAGCAGGACAAGCGGCTTCGACGTCCAATAATTTACAATGTGTTAGCGTAATTCGAGTGAAGGCAATGGACTTGCGTGAGAAATTGCGTGAAATTTCGGGAATGTCGTATGTAACTGAATGTGCAGAGTTTTTGGTGTTTTGTGCGGATTTTTCTAAGCATAAAGCTCTGATGCCAGAGGCTCAATTAGATTGGACTGAAGTGAGCTTAATTGGTGCGGTTGACACGGGGATTTTCGCTCAAAATGTGCTGTTAGCCGCAGAGTCGTTAGGTTTAGGGGGCGTGTATATTGGTGCGTTGCGTAATCATATTGCAGACGCTGCCGCTGTGTTAAATTTACCGCAATATTGTGTACCATTAATGGGAATGTGTTTAGGCTATCCCGCTCAAGATCCGCAATTAAAACCTCGCTTACCACAAAATCTCGTCTGTTTTGAAAATCAACACCAGCCATTAGATGAGCAAGCATTAGAAAAATATAACGAGGTTTTGGCTAATTATTATCAAGCTCGCATCGGCGAAAAACAAATCTGGCAAGATGCGATTAATAAAACACTAAACAAGCCTGTTCGTCCGCATATTAAGGCGTTTTTCCAACAGCAAGGGCTGCTTAAACGGTAGTTGATGATTTTGAAAAAACTCGTAAAAAATCCACCGCACTTCAATGCTATTTTACAGCAAAGTGCGGTGGATTTTTTTGTTATTTTCTCAATTTAACTAATTCCACGGCGTGATTTGCGCCTTTCTTTAAGATCAGATTGGCTCGCTCTCGAGTAGGCAGGATATTTTCTTTTAAATTTAAGCCATTGATATTATTCCAAATTGTACTTGCGGTTTCGATGGCTTCTTGCTCTGATAAAGTGGCATAATGCTTAAAATATGAATTTGGATTATTAAATGCACTTTGGCGGAATTTCAAAAAACGGCGTACATACCACGTTTTTAACAAGTCTTCTTCAGCATCAACATAAATAGAAAAATCCACAAAATCAGACACAAAGGTTTTGGCTTTATTGCTGATTTGCAACACATTCAACCCCTCTAAAATCAGAATGTCGGGCTGATCGACTACATCAAATTGATCGGGAATAATGTCATAGGTTAAGTGAGAATAAATCGGTGCCGTAACCTTCGCTTTGCCTGATTTTATATCTGCCAAAAATTGGATTAATTTGGGCGTGTCATAGGAAATCGGAAAGCCTTTTTTCTGCAATAAATCTCGCTCTTGCAAAATATTCAGTGGGTGCAAAAAACCGTCGGTGGTGATTAAATCCACTTTGCGACTGTTCGGCCAGTGGCTGAGCAGCGATTGAATGATACGCGCGGAGGTGCTTTTTCCCACCGCAACACTGCCTGCAATGCTGATGATATAAGGCACTTTGGGGTGCTGACCGCCTAAAAATCGGTTTAACACCGTTTGTCGGCGTAGATTTTCTTCAATGTAATAATTGATTAAACGCACCAAAGGAAGATAGATTGTGCTGACTTCTTCTAAAGAAAGTTCTTCATTAATACCTAACAAAGGTTTGAGATCTTGCTCAGTCAATTTTAGCGGCACGGATTTACGCAATTCCGCCCATTGCGCCCGATCAAATGTCAGAAAGGGGCTGATGGGCTCGGTTGTATAAGAAGTCGTTTCTATCACAGTAATTTGTTCATTAATTAAGTTTAAGTTAATGTGAAATATACCTTAATCTTTGAAAAAGTTGCAGAAAAATTTTTGTAAAATGCCGAAATTTAAAACGAAATAAGAAAATTTTGCTTGTTTCTTAGTCGAATAAGCAAAAATTTTTATTTTTTTGCAAAAAGTACTTGTCAGAACGCAAAATTTCCCTATAATACGCCTCACTTGCTTACGACACGCCGACTTAGCTCAGTAGGTAGAGCAACTGACTTGTAATCAGTAGGTCACCAGTTCGATTCCGGTAGTCGGCACCATTTCGTAAACAAGCCATTCATTATGTGGAGGGGTTCCCGAGCGGCCAAAGGGGGCAGACTGTAAATCTGTTGGCTCAGCCTTCGAAGGTTCGAATCCTTCTCCCTCCACCATTCTCAATGAATTTTTGATGGGACAGATGAATTTAGGACTGCGGGCATCGTATAATGGCTATTACCTTAGCCTTCCAAGCTAATGATGCGGGTTCGATTCCCGCTGCCCGCTCCAAGTAAGCGCTGATATAGCTCAGTTGGTAGAGCGCACCCTTGGTAAGGGTGAGGTCGGCGGTTCAAATCCGCCTATCAGCACCACTTCTTAATTTCAACTTTCCTATATAAACCGTTAATTAGTTACATCAGGTTAATGTGGTGTTATTGTACCATCAATAACCGTGTTTTTTTAGAGGGACTTTACAATGTCTAAAGAAAAATTTGAACGTACAAAACCGCACGTAAACGTGGGTACAATCGGCCACGTTGACCACGGTAAAACAACTTTAACAGCAGCAATCACAACCGTATTAGCAAAACACTACGGTGGTGCAGCTCGTGCATTCGACCAAATCGATAACGCGCCAGAAGAAAAAGCGCGTGGTATCACCATCAACACCTCACACGTTGAATACGATACACCAACTCGCCACTACGCACACGTTGACTGCCCAGGACACGCGGACTATGTAAAAAATATGATTACAGGTGCGGCGCAAATGGACGGTGCAATCTTAGTAGTAGCAGCGACAGACGGCCCAATGCCACAAACTCGTGAACACATCTTATTAGGTCGCCAAGTAGGTGTTCCTTACATCATCGTATTCTTAAACAAATGCGATATGGTAGATGATGAAGAGTTATTAGAATTAGTAGAAATGGAAGTTCGTGAACTTCTATCACAATACGATTTCCCAGGTGATGACACACCAATCGTACGTGGTTCAGCGTTAAAAGCGTTAGAAGGCGAAGCACAATGGGAAGAAAAAATTCTTGAATTAGCAGGTCATTTAGACAGCTACATTCCAGAGCCAGAGCGTGCGATTGACCAACCATTCTTATTACCAATCGAAGACGTATTCTCAATCTCAGGTCGTGGTACAGTAGTAACAGGTCGTGTAGAGCGTGGTATTATCCGTACTGGTGATGAAGTAGAAATCGTAGGTATCAAAGATACAACGAAAACAACTGTAACTGGTGTTGAAATGTTCCGTAAATTACTTGACGAAGGTCGTGCAGGTGAGAACATCGGTGCATTATTACGTGGTACAAAACGTGAGGAAATCGAACGTGGTCAAGTATTAGCGAAACCAGGTTCAATCACGCCACACACAGACTTCGAATCAGAAGTTTACGTATTATCAAAAGAAGAAGGTGGTCGTCATACTCCATTCTTCAAAGGCTACCGTCCACAGTTCTACTTCCGTACAACTGACGTAACTGGTACAATCGAATTACCAGAAGGCGTAGAAATGGTAATGCCAGGCGATAACATCAAAATGGTAGTAAGCCTAATCCACCCAATCGCGATGGACCAAGGTTTACGTTTCGCAATCCGTGAAGGCGGCCGTACAGTAGGTGCAGGCGTTGTAGCGAAAATCATCAAATAATAGATGAGCGAAAGCAACTGAAGAAAAGCGTGTCGAAAGGCACGCTTTTTGTTTTTGGGTGAGTAAATTCGAATAAATAAAAAAAGTGCGGTGAAAAATTTAATATTTTTCCACCGCACTTTTTGTGTCAATTCCTATTATTTTGGTTCGCCGATTGGAAGAATTGTGCGACCGAAACTTTCGTTAATTACGTCTGCTGCTGCAAGATAAAATGCGCAGAGAGCGGTAATTAAACCTAAGAAACCACCTACGTTCACAATGCTGTGGTTGCCTGTGGCATCGCCGATAGCTAACGCATAGAATGTTAAGGTTAAGAAGAAGAAAATAGCACGTAAGGCTTTTGCTTTAGCAAGTGTGCCGAAGAACATCATTAATGTGAATGTACCCCACGCCGCTAAATACCAAGCGATGAATGTTGCTGGCGTTTCGCCTTTGAAGAACGTAACGAATAACGCCCAAGACCACCAGAATGCGCCGTAGCTGATGAATGCAGTGAAGCCGAAAGTGTTACCTTTTTTGAATTCAAACATACCTGCGATCATTTGTGCTGTACCGCCGAAAGCGAACGCCATTGCGACCACTAAGCCGACGCTGTTGAGATCAAAAATTCCTGCATTAATTAAGCATAATAACCAAGTAGTAAGTGCAAATCCGCATAAACCAAGTGGTGCTGGATTAGCTAAGCCGTCTTTTGCTGACATAAAATTTCCTTTAAATTGAATGAGTAAACTTAATAACCGAGTGTTAAAAAGCGCAGTATTATGTCTGATTTCTAGGCAGAAATAAAGGGTTAGCGAAAAATATTTCTGTAGCGCAAAAGTGCGGTGCTTTTTAGTGAAATTTACAGCGCAAATTGCGGTGAATGGCGTTCGGTGAGCTGAACAAAATCGTCCATTGTAATGGCGTTGATATTTGTTTTTTGACTAAGCAAATCAAGCAGACCTCGAGCTTCTAAATCAGCTTTTATCGCATAACAAGGGGCGTTGAGATGTTGGAAAAGCGCAGGTTGTTTGGCAAGCAAATACACGCCGTTTCCCCACAAAATCACCGCATCATCGCTGCTGAGTTCATCAAAATAGCGTTGTAATTCGGTTTGGGTATATTGCTGTTGCGAAACGGTGTAAAGCATATTTTTCCTTAAAACGTTAAAATTTGCACCGCACTTTTGAGCTTTTGCACAAGCAAACTGCGGTCGATTTTTTCACAATTTATGATAAATTCGGTTTGGCTTAAGCCGTTTTCTTGCAAAGATTGCTGGCAGACGAAGCGATTTTCGATGTCGTATAAGTCGAGCAATTTAAAGGTGCTGATAAAATCTTTTTGTAAAATGCGCTCTGGCTGTTGATTAGCGATTAAATTAAACACACCGTCGTCAAGGAAAAAAACAGCAATCTCTTGCTCATCGCAAAATGCGGTGGCAGCTAGTAGCGCATCTAAACCCTCTCGGCTGATTGCGTTGCCGTGTGGGGCAGTTTTAAAAACAAAAGCTAATTTAATCATAGCGTTATCACTCGGTCGGCTTCCAAAACAGCACGGCTAAATTCGCCTAAGCCTGCTAAAATAAATGGGCTAGCAAGGTTGTTGTGTTCGGGCGAAAGTGCGGTGGAATGATCGACAATACCACGTCGCTGACTGGCAGCAATGCACAAATGCAATGGCACTTGATGTTGTTGGCTGAATTGTTGCCACGCCTTTTGTAAATTGAATTCATCGTTAGCGGGAGATACGCACGCATTGCCGTTGCTAACGCCCTCTTGAAAAAAGAAAATTTGACTAATTTGGTGATTTTTTTGCACTAATGCTTGAGCAAATTGATAGGCAAAATATGCCCCTTGTGCGCCATAAATGGGGCTTCTTACTGCCAGCACATAACGCATTTTAGTCCTCTTGATCTTGCTTGATTTGGCGAATGTAAAGATACACGGTGTGGCGTGAAATATTTAAGCGTTCCGCCACCAAGTTAATGGCATCTTTAATATCGAAAATGCCTTTTTCGTATAAAGCGACCACAATTTGGCGATTTTTATTATTATTTGCCACTAAGCGGTCTGTGGTAATTTCTTCGATGGTTTGTTCCACTGTTTGCACCACCAATTCTTCTACCGAGCTGGCGAAATTCACGTCAGAAGTTTCATCAAGTTCTGGCGTTGGCATTAAGGTTTGCAAAAATTGTGAAACTGGCACGTCTAAGTTAATGTTAATGCACAGCAGCCCGATAATGCGTTGATTTTTATTTCGAATAGCAATGGTAACAGATTTCATCAAACCGTTGCTTTTTGCCTTAGTAAAATAAGGTTTAGACACGCTTTCGGTTTTCATATTATGCAGCGATTGCAAAGCACGATCAGTAATTGGCGAGCCGACTTGGCGATTGGTGTTGTGGCCGTTGGCAATGCAAATTGCGGAATGTTCCAAATCTTCCAAAGAATGTAACACAATCTCACAATGGCTGCCGATTAATGCGCTCACACCTTCCACAACCGCTTTATAAGAAGTTAAAATTGTTCGATCTTCGTCAGTAAAGGGGTGTTTCTCGTTTAACATATTTCTCTCGAATAAATAACCGCACTTTCACTGTTGCGCAGAGAAAGTGCGGTCAAATTTTGCCTTATTTTGTCGGTTTTACGTCTAAAACTTCAACTTCGAAATATAAGGTTGAATTTGCTGGAATTGTACCTAAATCTTGTTCACCATACGCTAATGCAGGTGGGATAACAAGCTCCATTTTTGCGCCTTTTTTCACTAACTGCAAGCCCTCGGTCCAACCTGGGATCACTTGGTTTAACGCAAATTCTGCAGGTTTACCACGGGTGAGAGAGGTGTCGAAAACTGTGCCGTCAGGTAATTTACCTGTGTAATGTACTTTTACGATGTCAGTCGCTTTGATGGTATCACCCTCGCCAGCTTTTTCAATACGATAAAGCAAGCCAGATTTAGTTTCTTTTACGCCGTCTTTTTTCTTGAATTCAGCCACTAATTTTTCGCCGTCTGTTTTTGCTTTTTGTACTTGTTCTGTTGCTTTGGCTTGGCTTGCGGTTCTTAATTTTTCATCAAGTCCTTTTAACGTACTTGCAAGGTCAGGGTTGGTTAAATCTACTTTGCCATTTAACGCATCTTTTACGCCAGCTAATAATTTTTCTTGATCGTATTCAACTACACCTTTTTGTGCTTCAACCACGCCTTTTAGGTCAGTACCGAATAATGCACCTACTGCATAAGATGGATCTTTCACATCACCTGCATTTTGTGTTGCAGTTTGCGCTTGAGCGGTTTCTGTTTTTTCTTTATCGTTACACGCAGTTGTCGCAATTACGGCAGAGATGAGTAAAGCAAGAGTAGATATTTTTTTGATTTTTAGCATTTTGCTATCCTTTATAGGTTAAAATAACAGCGTTAGATTATAGCGACTAGGGCGTTTTGTCAAATGATTGCGACAAAGTGGTTAAGAACAAGTTAAAAGGAGAATTTTATGCCGAATTTAGAAACACATATTGCTGAATTAGAAACCAAATTAACGTTTCAAGACAATTTATTAGAAGAACTTAATCAAGCGATTGTAGAACAGCAATTTACGATTGAGAAAATGCAGGTTCAATTACGTCATTTAGCGAATAGATTAAAAGATATGCAGCCGTCGAATGTGGCAAGTCAAACCGAAGAAACACCGCCACCGCATTATTAAATTGTGTGAGATACATCACAGTTTTTCAGCGCACTTTTGGTTATAATAATGTTTCTTCTGTTCAAGAAGATTATATTAGTTAGGAGAAAAATATGTTCCCAGAATTTCGTGATTTAATTAGCAAATTAAAAATTGAAGATGCGCATTTTGCTCGTTTATTTGATGAGCATAATGAATTGGATCAGCGCATTAAAAATATTGAGAGCAATATTGAATTAGCGACACATACGGAAGTGGAAGATCTCAAAAAAGCAAAACTACGGTTAAAAGATGAGCTTTATGCTATCTTGAAAAAACTGAGCTGAATTATGCCATCAGTCGCTAATAAAATGAAAAAAGTGCGGTGAAAAAGACCGCACTTTTTGCATATTAAGGCTTGATATCTCGCAAAATTGGATTTTGCATTGAAATTAAGGTTTCGGTGGACTGGATTTCATCAATTAATTGAATTTTGGTTGCCAGCACGCTGTGTAATTCGGCAATCGTATGCGTCATTACTTTAATAAAAATGGAATAGTTGCCTGTGGTGTAGTAGGCTTCGACCACTTCATCAAAACTTTCTAACTTCTTGATTACTTTATCATAATCTTTGGCTGATTTTAGAATAATCCCAATGAAACAGCACACGTCATAACCCAATTTTCGTTCATTCAGGCGCACTTTTGTGCCCTCGATAACACCCGATTGGCGCATTTTTTCCACTCGAACGTGAATCGTCCCTGGGCTCACACCAAAATTTTTCGCCATTTCGGCATAAGGCGTGCGTGCATCTTTGGTTAAAACACGCAAAATTTGCTGATCTAAGTTGTCTATTGTTTGCATAAGCACCTCTGTTTTAAATTTTATTTAAAATTTCGATATGAAATTTGGTGATTATTCGCATTATAACGAAAAATATAGAAAATGTGTTGAAATTTATCTATGTTCTGTTAAATAATATGCAACAAGCGTTAGGCAAGAAGCAAAAACGCACCTTATACTATAAAACAAAGGACAAAAAAATGGAAAAGTCATTCATTTTACAACAGCAAGAAATTAGTTTTGCGAAGAACACGTTTACCGCAAAATTAGCAGAGCATTTAGGTTTAGTTGAGGTTCAAGGTCCGATCTTGAGCCAAGTGGGTAATGGTATTCAAGATAATCTTTCAGGTAAAGAAAAAGCGGTACAAGTTAATGTGAAAATGATCGAAGAAGCAACTTTTGAAGTGGTGCATTCTTTGGCGAAATGGAAACGTCATACTTTAGCTCGCTTTGGTTTTGCTGAGGGCGAGGGTTTGTTCGTTCATATGAAAGCCTTGCGTCCAGATGAAGATAGCTTAGACCAAACTCACTCTGTTTATGTGGATCAATGGGACTGGGAAAAAGTTATTCCAGCAGGTCGCCGTAATTTGGCGTATTTAAAAGAAACCGTGCAATCAATTTATGCGGCGATTTTAGAAACAGAAAAAGCGGTTGACGAAAAATTTGGTTTGAAATCATTTTTACCAAAAGAAATTACCTTTGTTCACGCTGATGATTTGGTGAAAGCCTATCCTGATATGAATGATAAACAACGTGAAAATGCAATTTGTAAAAAACACGGTGCGGTGTTCTTAATCGGTATCGGCGGTGCGCTTTCTGACGGCAAACCACACGATGTGCGTGCGCCAGATTACGATGACTGGACAACAGTTTCAGAAGGCGAATACAAAGGTTTAAACGGCGATATTTTAGTGTGGAACCCAGTGTTGGAACGTGCATTTGAATTGTCTTCAATGGGTATTCGTGTGGACGAAACGGCATTACGCAAGCAATTAGCCTTAACCAATGACGAAGCTCGCTTACAATTCGACTGGCACCAAGATTTAATCAACGGTCGTATGCCATTGTCTATCGGCGGCGGTATCGGACAATCTCGTTTAGCAATGTTGTTATTACAAAAACACCATATTGGCGAAGTGCAATCAAGCGTGTGGCCAAAAGCGGTGATGGAAGAATTTAAAAATATTCTGTAATTTCAATAAAAACGTTATGTAAACAAAATAATAAAAGTGCGGTTAAAAATTGAGAAGTTTTTAACCGCACTTTTTGTTTTCTATTATAAATTAAATAATTCGTGAAAACTGTTGTCTGCGAGCTTGCTGGCGTGAGTAAGTGTCGAAACACAAACAGATATTGCGAATCAGCAAGCGACCACTCGAGGATACGACAATGCCGTGTTGGTTAATTTCAACTAAACCGTCCTCTGCTAGTGGTGCAAGTAAGGCAAGATCTTCGGCAAAATACTGTTTAAAATCAATTTGATATTGAGCTTCAATCGCTGCAAAATCCAGTTTGAAATTGCAGATTAAGGCTTTAATCACATCACGGCGTAGGCAATCTTCTTGTGTCATCACCAAGCCTTTATGCAAGGCGATGCCTGTGTTGTCCACATCGGCATAATAATGTTTCAGCTCTTTTTGGTTTTGTGCATAGGTGTCGCCAAGCAAGCTAATTGCAGACACGCCCAAGCCGAGCAAGTCGCATTCTTCTTGTGTGGTATAACCTTGGAAATTACGATGTAAAATGCCTTTTTGCTGAGCGATGGCGAGTTCATCGTTCGGTTTGGCGAAGTGATCCATTCCGATAAATTTATAGCCAGCATTGCCTAAGGTTTCGATGGTTTTGCGTAAAATTTCTAATTTGGTTTCTGGGGCAGGTAATTGATGATCTTTGATTTTTGCTTGCCCAGCAAAACGGCTTGGCAAATGAGCATAGTTAAATACGCTTAAGCGGTCAGGGTTTAATTCGATCACTTTTTGCAGCGTAAACATAAAACTTTCTACGCTTTGTAACGGTAATCCATAGATTAAATCTAAGTTAGTAGATTGAAAGCCAAGCTCACGAGCACGCACCAATAAGGCACGAATAAATTCTTCATCTTGCTCACGATTTACCGCTTTTTGCACGTCTTTATTGAAATCTTGTACGCCCATACTCATACGATTAAAACCAATATTGCGTAAATGTTGCAACATTGACAATTCGATTTCACGGGGATCCATTTCAATCGAAATTTCAGCATTTTCGGCAATATTGAAGCGATCTGTTAGCATTTTCATCAAACGTGCAGATTGTGCTTCGGTTAAATAAGTCGGTGTGCCGCCGCCCCAGTGAATTTGTGTAACCAAGCGATTTTGGAATAATTGAGCTCGTGTGCTAATTTCTTTTTCAAGGAAATCAAGATAAATATCGGCTTTATGCTGATGACGAGTGATTACTTTATTACAGCCACAGAAATAGCATAATTTGTGGCAAAACGGAATGTGAACATACAGCGAAAGCGGACGTTCAGGGTAGCGTGCTGCCGCTGCCTGAAAGTCGTTATCGGTGTAACTTTCGTTAAATTCGAGTGCCGTTGGATACGAGGTGTAGCGAGGGCCTGAATGATTATATTTTTGGATTAAATTAAGATCCCAAGTAATTTCAGTCATAATTTTCTGTTTCGCTTAATATTCGTTAGGGGGCGATGAAAATTCTGTGGAATTTTCCACCGCACTTTTTATTTGATGTTGGCTAATAATACGCTGACTTCACGCTTGATGTCGTCTTCCAATTCGGCTTCTTTGGCTTCACGAGTGAGATCGAGCTTCATTCGTTCATTTTTTTTCAAGGCACTACGCGCTTCGTGCGTCGGCATATCCTGCACGGTTTGATACAACTGCCACATTGCTGGATATTCATTTAAGCGAGTTTTACCCAGCGGGTCGAGTAACATTTTCAGGCGAATTACGCCCTCAGAATGGTTGCAATCGCCGTTGAGCATTGCTTTGCCGATGATCTCAATGCTTTCTGTTAAACGATCGAAACGTGCTTGTTTGGCTTGTTCAAATAAGCGTTTTTGCTTGCGTAATTGGGCAAAAATATAGATGGTGTAACCCGTCATTGCCAGCAAAATGGCTACACCCAATATCATTAAAATCGTGGTCATTGTTTCTTGATGATTGAATATTATCTAAATTGATTAATGTCGATTTTCTCAAAAGTGCGGTATAAATCGTCTTCGTTTTCTTCTTCCTCAATACCGAGTTCGTCCATTAATTGTGCAATTCGGTCAAGGCAATCGTCCACGAATTTTTGATCTTCCGCATTTAATACTTTGCCTGCATCAAGTTGATCTAATAAATCGTTCAAACATTCGTTATTTTCTAATTGTTCAAGCTCTAACATCGGATCAAGTGCGGTGGATTTTGGCTCAGTTTTTGGCACAGGAATGGTTAAACCTTTTTCTGGCTTATTCACAAACTCAACTACCAACGGCACTTTTTTGCGGCTACCAATGCGTGGATCTTTTTTCTCAACAATTTGATTTTTATTGGAATTTTCAGCTGCACTATGACGAGCACCTGAATCTAAACCTTTGTGCTTGCGTTTTCTTTTTTCTTCTCGAGCTTTGGCATCGAGTTCATAGCGAGTGAGTTTCTTGCCTGAAAGCGGTTTGCCCTCAGGTTTTTTATCGGATTTGCGTATCGGCATAATATCCGTTACACGACGGCTTTTCTTTTGTCTTGCCATAATAGGGTTTCTTTTCTAGGTAAATAAAATTTGAGCGATTGTATCATAAAAAGTGAAAGGGCATTAAAAAATGCCCTAAAAATACCGAACTTTGATTATAACCAACCTTTACGTTTAAAATAAATATAAGGCGTAAGTGCTGCCGCAATCATCATTCCAATCGCCATTGGGTAGCCATATTCAAAATGCAATTCAGGCATAAATTCAAAGTTCATTCCGTAAGTAGATGCAACGAGCGTCGCAGGCAGGAACATCACCGACACGACCGAGAAGAATTTCATAATTTTATTCTGCTCAATGTTGATATAACCCATTGCGGCTTGCATCAGGAAGTTGACCTTTTGGAATAAAGATTCGTTATGCGGTTGCAGAGATTCAATATCTCGCAAGATTTCTCGAGCTTGTTCCAACTGGTTCGCAGGTAAGCGAGTTTTACGCACTAAAAAGCTCAATGCACGTTGAGTATCCATTAGGCATAAACGCACTTTGGAACTGGTGTCTTCCTGCTCGGTGAGCGTACCTAAGGCTTCATCAAAGGCTTTGCCTTGCTTACCCTCTAAAATCACTCGGCTTAATTTTTCCAATTCGGAATACACCGTTTCAATCACGTCCGCTAATTGCTCAATTTTGGTTTCGATTAAGTCGAGCAATACTTCATAAGCATTACATTCTTCCAAGCGTTGATAGCGTGAGCGCATACGATACAAGCGGAACGCAGGCAATTCACGATCTCGCAAAGTGAATAAGCGACCATCACGAATGGTGAATGCCACAGAAGCTAAATCGGCATAATCATTTTCATCTTCGCAATAGAAAAATGAGTGCAAGTGCAAGCCGTCTTCATCTTCAAAGAAACGTGCCGATGCTTCAATGTCTTCCAACTCCAAAAAGGTGGCAAGGCTTTGGTCGAGATTTTCTTGCAAGGTATCACGTTCTTCACTGGTCGGCTCGATCAAATCAATCCAAATGGCATTGTTAAGCTCTGGATTGTTGTCATCATCAAGACGTGTCAAACGTGCGTCTTCAAGGGCGAATGCGTTAATCATTTTGTCATACTCCTTTTGGGATTATGGACAAACCCGATGAACAAGAACATTTTTCAAAGCATAAAAGTGCGGTGAAAAAATGCGTAAAAAGATACCAAAATTTGGCGGAAGCGTTTTTTAACAAGAACTTATCCGCGAACGTGTCGCCGATAAGCCTGCGTGAACAGGGAATGGCGGACACTAAATGAAAGAATATTGTCGGTATCGACTATGACTGTCCAAAGTGTGTGCTCCGTAATAATAAAATCGTGGCGAATGTTACGCTTGAAAGCGGTGTTCGTCAATAAAAAAATCCAGCATTCAGGCTGGATTTTTTCAAATTGACTTATTTTGCAGGATATTCCCACCAAATATCGAATAATTCGCTCACTTCCACTTGTTGCAAGCCGTTGCTTTCGAGCCAATTTTTCACTAAAGTGCGGTGATTTTCATCGCATTTTCCTAATTTTTCAAGGCACACTAAACCTTCCCAATGCAAGTAGCCGCTGCCCTCATACGCCAAGCCGTTTGCTTGAATTACATCACGAATAAAACGGTCAACGGTTTCATCAATTTGATCAATGCCAGTGCCTTCAGCGAACTGCCAATTTACCAAAAAACCTAATTCTTGGAATTCTGCTAAGTGCATTTTTTTACGCTGACGCGCATTACGTTGAATAGCCATATTTTTCTCCTATGCGATTAACGGCGATTGCCTATTCTTTAATAAAGTACAAATCCCACACGCCGTGTCCGAGCTTGTGTCCACGTTGCTCAAATTTGGTCAACGGACGGAAATCAGGGCGAGGGATATAATCGTTGCTGGCGGAAGTATTGCGAATTCCCACCGCACTTTGCACTGATTGTAACACGTCTAGCATTGATTCGGCATAATTTTCCCAATCGGTCGCAAAATGAATAAAGCCACCTACCTGCAATTTTTGCGTAACGGTTTCCACAAAGTGCGGTTGAACAATGCGGCGTTTATGATGTTTCGCTTTGTGCCAAGGGTCGGGGAAGAACAACTGCAAGCCGCCCAATGTGCCAGCCCCAATGCAATCACGCAACACTTCCGTCGCATCGTGGCACATTACACGCAAATTCTTTACGTCTTTTTCCAACGCATACGCCAAACACGCCCCAACGCCAGGGGTGTGAACTTCAATGCCGAGATAATTTTTATCAGGATTTTGTGCCGCCATTTCCACCAAAGATTTGCCCATACCAAACCCAATTTCAAGCACGACAGGATTTTTATTGCCATAAATCTGTTCAAAATCAAAGTGTTGGTTTTGATAATCCAAGCCGAAATCCGCCCAGTTATCATTCATCATTTGGCGTTGATATTCGCTTAATCGCCCCGTACGCAATACAAAACTGCGTACTTTACGTTTATAGCGACCATCTTCAGTAAATTCCGCCGTTTCCACGGTTTTACGTTTTTGGTCGGCAAAGGTTGTTTTTTGTTCAGTCATCTTTTTTTACAATCTTATTCAAATGTCGGCGATTATACGGATTTTGGGCGAGCTTTGAAAGTGCGGTCGAAAATTTCACAGTTTTTCACTTTGGCACGTTGTGAACGCTATGTTAAAATTCTTTCTTTTTTAACCGCACTTTTGATTTATGCAAGCTCAATCTTCATCTGCCGCCCCTTTTGCTCACTCTGTTCTGACTTGGTTCGACCAATTTGGGCGGAAGCATTTGCCTTGGCAACAGGACAAAACTTTGTATGGCGTGTGGCTGTCGGAAGTGATGTTGCAGCAAACGCAGGTGGCGACGGTTATTCCTTATTTTGAGCGATTTATCAAAACTTTTCCAAATATCACCGCACTTGCTAATGCACCGTTAGATGAAGTACTGCATTTGTGGACGGGCTTGGGTTATTACGCTCGGGCGAGAAATTTGCATAAAGCAGCGCAGCAAATTCGAGATCAATTCAACGGTGAATTCCCCACCGATTTTCAGCAAGTTTGGGCATTGTCGGGCATTGGACGAAGCACAGCTGGAGCGATTTTGTCTTCGGTGTTAAACCAGCCTTATCCCATTTTAGACGGCAACGTAAAGCGAGTGTTATCACGTTATTTTTTAGTTACAGGCTGGGCTGGCGAGAAAAAAGTTGAAGAACAACTTTGGGCATTAAGCGAGCAAGTAACCCCGCAAGATCGTGTGGCGGATTTTAACCAAGCGATGATGGATATTGGGGCGATGGTGTGCACTCGCACGAAGCCTAAGTGCGATCTTTGTCCGTTGGCGGAAAAGTGCGGTGCAAAATTAAACAATTCTTGGCAAGATTTCCCTGCGAAAAAGCCGAAAAAAGCTTTGCCTGAACGGCAAAGTTATTTTTTGATTTTAGCCAATCAGGGCAAAGTGGCTTTAGAACAGCGAGAAAATTCGGGCTTGTGGGGCGGTTTATATTGTTTCCCACAATTTGAGCAACTTGATGATTTACTTGCTTTTTTACGCTCGCAAGGGATTAAACAATATCAGCAATGGACAAGTTTTCGCCACACATTCAGTCATTTTCATTTGGATATTTTCCCCATTTATGCCGAATTAAATGAAGTTGAACTTTTGAGCGAAAAATCTGACGAAGATCGAACGGAATGGAAAAAAATTGCAGAAAATGAGGCAGAATATCAATCTGCTATATCCAGTGCGGTCAAATATTGGTATGATCCTGAAAATCCTGATCAAATTGGACTGGCAACGCCCGTCAAAAATTTATTAATTGAGTTTCAGAAAGGAAAATAATTATGGCAAGAAACGTATTTTGTGCGTATTTGAAACAAGAGGCTGAGGGGCTTGATTTTCAGCTTTACCCTGGCGATTTGGGTAAGCGTATTTTTGACAATATTAGCAAACAAGCGTGGGGCGAATGGCTGAAAAAACAAACTATGCTGGTTAATGAAAAGAAATTAAATATGATGAACCTTGAACACCGTCAGCTTTTGGAGCAAGAAATGGTGAATTTCTTGTTTGAGGGCAAAGATGTGCATATCGAGGGTTATGTTCCTCCAGCGAAGTAAAAGTAAGACTATGAAGATTACCTTAAAAAAATTAATTGTATTAGCGATTGTGCCGTTTTTGTATGCTTGTTCTTCTAATAATGAACGTGGCTATGATGAATCTTTCGCCAAAGACACCCACGGTTTAGATTTGTTGACGGGGCAATTCTCGCAAAATATCGACCAAATTTGGGGCGTGAATGAGTTATTAGTGGCAAGCCGTAAGGACTATGTAAAATATACTGACAGTTATTATACTCGTAGCCATATTAGCTTTGAAGAAGGACAAATTAACATTGAGACCTTATCTGATGCGAATCGTTTACATAGTGCGATTGTGCATACCTTATTAATGGGTTCAGATGCGAAAGGTATTGACTTATTTGCTTCAGGCGACACGCCAATTAGCAGCCGTCCATTTTTAGTGGGGCAGGTGGTGAATAATTTTGGTCAACCGATTAATAATATTAGCGTTGCCAATGCTTTTGCCAGTTACTTAATTCAAAATAAATTGCAACAACGCCGTTTGAGCAACGGACGCACCGTGCAATTTGTAACCATTCAGATGATTGCGAACCATGTGAATGTGCGTGCAAGAAAATATTTGCCAGCGGTGCGTAAGGCTTCTCGCCAATATGGCATTGATGAAAGTTTGATTTTAGGCATTATGCAAACAGAATCGAGCTTCAACCCGTATGCGATTAGTTATGCTAACGCAATGGGCTTAATGCAAGTTGTGCCACATACCGCAGGACGTGATGTTTTCAAAATGAAAGGCTTGGGCGGTCAGCCAAATAAAAGCTATCTCTTTGACCCGAATAAAAATATCGACGCAGGTGTTTCTTATTTATGGTTGCTGAGAAATGAATATTTGGCAGGCATTCAAAACCCAACCTCAATGCGTTATGCAATGATTTCAGCGTATAACAGTGGTGCTGGTGCGGTGTTACGAGTGTTCAGCCGTGATAGAGAGGAAGCGATTGATGCGATTAACCGTATGCAACCAGAACAGGTTTATCGTATCCTAACCACTAGCCACCCATCATCGCAGGCTCGAAATTACCTGTTGAAAGTGGATAAAGCACAACAAAGTTATCGTCGATTACGATAAGCAAAAATAAAAAAACTCGTTAGCTTAAAACTAACGAGTTTTTATTTTGCGACAGAAGTTGATGATTTCCTAAACTCTTTGCATATTAAACAAGCAATTAAAGTTATTTTTACATTTTTTTGAAAATAAATGTTGACCTAATGACGCAAATACGGTTTAATACGCCTCGTGTTGACGCGATGAGCGTTAAACGCCTCGATAGCTCAGTCGGTAGAGCAGGGGATTGAAAATCCCCGTGTCGGTGGTTCGATTCCGCCTCGAGGCACCATCTTTTCCTCCTTAGTTCAGTCGGTAGAACGGTGGACTGTTAATCCATATGTCGCAGGTTCGAGTCCCGCAGGAGGAGCCATATTAAGAAGCCCTGATGAGAAATCGTCAGGGTTTTCGCTTATTTACCATTCCAAAAATTAAGGGTATCAAAATGTTAAGCTACCGCCACAGTTTCCACGCAGGTAATCACGCCGATGTGTTAAAACATATTGTCCAAATGTTGATTATTGAAAATTTAACGCAAAAGGAAAAAGGCTTTTATTATTTAGATACTCATTCAGGCGTGGGGCGTTACCGCTTATTTAGCGATGAAGCTGAGAAAACTGCTGAATATAAAGAGGGCATTGCACGCCTATGGGAGCAAACTGACCTACCTGCGGAAGTGCAACGTTATATCAATTTAATCAAAAAAGTAAACTACGGTGGCAAGGAATTACGTTATTACGCAGGCTCACCATTGATTGCCGCTTTAATGCTACGTGAACAAGATCGTGCCTTATTAACCGAGCTACACCCTGCGGATTTTCCGTTATTACGCAATAATTTCAAAGAATACCAAAACATCAACACCAAACGAGATAATGGTTTCCAACAAATCAAAGCCACATTGCCACCAAAAGAACGTCGTGGTTTGGTGTTAATCGATCCACCTTATGAACTTAAAGAAGACTACGATCTCGTCGTGCAAGCGATTGCCGAGGGATACAAACGCTTTGCCACAGGCATCTATGCGATTTGGTATCCTGTGGTGCTACGCCAACAAATCAAGCGAATGGTAAGAAATTTGCAAGACACCAACATTCGCAAAATTCTGCAAATTGAATTAGCCGTTCGCCCCGACAGCGACCAGCGTGGAATGACTGCCAGCGGAATGATCGTCATTAATCCACCGTGGCAGCTTGAAAGCCAAATGAAAAGCGTATTGCCTTATTTAGTGAAAACCCTCGTGCCAGAGGGAACGGGCAGCTGGTCAGTGAATTGGATCACGCCTGAATAAATAAAAGTGCGGTGTAAAAATGTTGAGTTTTTTCACCGCACTTTTTGTTTGAAATAATCGTTATTTATCAATGTATTATATAAAAATGTGATCTTGATCACATTTTATGGTTATTTTTAATGACGATAAAATTAATTTGACTTTTTAACATAAAAATCGGGTAGAATGGCAAACAGTTTGTATTCATTCAGTATCATTACTTAGGAGTAAAAAATGGCAGATCAAAAACAGTTAGCAAATGCAATCCGCTTTTTAAGTATGGACGCAGTGCAAAAGGCGAAATCTGGACACCCAGGTGCGCCAATGGGTATGGCGGACATTGCGGAAGTGTTGTGGCGTGGCTTTTTGAAGCATAACCCAACCAATCCAAAATGGGCGGATCGCGACCGTTTTGTGCTTTCAAACGGACACGGCTCAATGTTAATTTATAGCTTGTTGCATTTAACTGGCTATGATCTTTCTATCGACGATTTGAAAAATTTCCGTCAACTGCATTCTAAAACCCCTGGCCACCCAGAGTATGGCTACGCACCTGGTGTGGAAACCACTACTGGTCCATTAGGTCAAGGTATCACCAATGCGGTGGGTATGGCGATTGCGGAAAAAACACTTGCCGGACAATTTAACCGTGGCGAACACAACATCGTTGACCACCACACCTATGTGTTCTTAGGCGACGGTTGCTTAATGGAAGGGATCTCACACGAGGCTTGCTCATTAGCAGGGACTTTAGGCTTAGGCAAATTAATCGCTTTCTATGACGATAACGATATTTCTATCGACGGACACGTTGGCGGTTGGTTCTCTGACGATACACAAAAACGCTTTGAAGCCTATGGCTGGCAAGTGATTCCAGCAGTGGACGGACACGATGCAGCGCAAATCGCTGAAGCGGTGAAAAAAGCCCAAGCAGAAACCAGCAAACCAACCTTAATCATCTGCAAAACCATTATTGGTTACGGTTCACCAAACAAATCAGCATCACACGATTGCCACGGTGCACCATTGGGCGACGAAGAAATCGCATTAACGCGTAAAGCCTTAAATTGGGAATACGCGCCATTTGAAATTCCTGCTGACATCTACGCAGAATGGGACGCAAAAAGTGCGGGTCAGAAAGCGGAAGATTCTTGGAATGAAAAATTTGCTGCTTATGCCAAAGCCTACCCTGAATTAGCGGCTGAATTTAAACGTCGTATGGCGGGCGAATTACCGGCAAACTGGCAAGCAGAAAGCAAAGCGTTTATCGAAAAATTACAAGCAAATCCAGCGACAATCGCAAGCCGTAAAGCTTCACAAAATGCCATTGAAGCCTATGCTCACATCTTGCCTGAATTCCTTGGTGGTTCAGCAGACTTAGCAAGCTCAAACTTGACTTTATGGTCTGGTTCAAAACCAATTCGTGCAACTGAAAATGTGGACGGCAACTACATCAACTACGGCGTGCGTGAATTCGGTATGTCGGCGATTATGAACGGTATCGCATTACACGGCGGTTTCATTCCTTACGGTGCAACATTCTTAATGTTCTATGAATACGCTCACAATGCAGTACGTATGGCATCATTAATGAAACAACGTGCTTTATTCGTTTACACCCACGACTCAATCGGCTTAGGCGAAGATGGTCCAACTCACCAGCCAGTGGAACAAACCGCTTCACTTCGCTTCATTCCAAACCTAGAAACGTGGCGACCTGCTGACCAAGTGGAATCAGCAATCGCGTGGAAAGCCGCAGTGGAACGTCAAGACGGCCCGAGTGCATTAATTTTCACTCGTCAAAACTTGGCACAACAAGAACGTACGGCAGAGCAGTTAGCGAATGTTGCTCGTGGTGGTTATGTGTTACGCCATTGCTGCGAAAAAGGCGATTGCCCGGATTTAATCTTAATCGCAACGGGTTCGGAAGTGGAATTAGCGATGAAAGCCGCTGACGTATTAGCCGCAGACGGCGTACAAGTACGTGTAGTTTCAATGCCAAGCACCAATGTATTCGACAAACAAGATGCTGCGTATCGTGAAAGCGTATTACCAAGCAACGTAACCAAACGTGTTGCCATTGAAGCACAAAGTGCAGATTTCTGGTACAAATACGTCGGCACACAAGGTCGCATCGTCGGTATGAACAGCTTCGGCGAATCTGCACCAGCAGACCAATTATTCAAACTTTTCGGCTTCACGGTTGAAAATGTGGTGGCTAAAGCGAAAGAAATTCTTTAGTTTTAGCATATTAGAATAAGTAATGATCTTGAATACAAACTGAAATATACTTAACTCCCTATAATATAGGGAGTTTTTATATATAGAAAACCCCAACCAAGGATTACAAATGAATCTACAAAATCAATTACTTATCGCAATGCCGAATATTGATGACGATTATTTTTTTCGTAGCGTTGTGTTTATTTGTGAGCATAGTGAGAAAGGCACGATGGGGTTGGTATTGAACCAGCCGACGGATTTGAGTATTGCTGAAATGGTGGCGAAGTTAAATTTTATGATGTCGAGTGAGCGAGTTTATCCGTCGGATTATGTGGTGGCTGGTGGGCCTGTGAGCGTTGAACGCGGTTTTATTTTGCATACGCCAGTGCTACAGCAATTTTTGCATAGTTATAAAGTCAGCGACCATTTGCAGTTGACTACATCTGCCGACGTGATTGATACATTCGGTACGGCAAATGCACCCGAGAAATTTTTGGTTGGGTTAGGCTGTGCCAGTTGGACACCGGGGCAATTAGAGCAAGAAATCACGGAAAATATGTGGCTTGTAATGCCTGCCGATGAGCGTATTATTTTTGATTTACCTTATGAAGAACGTTGGGCTGAAGCACAAAAATTATTGGGTTTTAACAGTTATCATTTGGTAGAAAAGGCAGGGTATTGTTAATGGCAAGCACGGTTATCGCCTTTGATTTTGGTACAAAAAGTATCGGTTGCGCCGTCGGACAAAGCATTACAGGCACAGCGCAAGCCTTACCTGCATTCAAAGCACAAGACGGTATTCCTAATTGGGATCACATTGAAAAATGCCTAAAAGAATGGAAGCCCGACTGCGTAGTGGTGGGCTTGCCGCTGAATATGGACGGCACAGAACAACCGCTCACAGCCCGAGCCCGTAAGTTTGCAAATCGCTTACACGGACGATTTGGTATTGCGGTTGAATTGCAAGATGAACGTTTGACAACCACCGAAGCTCGAGCGGAAATCTTCCAGCGTGGCGGTTATCGAGCCTTAGAAAAAGGCAAAGTTGACGGCATTTCCGCTTGTTTAATTTTGGAAAGTTGGTTTGAGAATAGGCTAGGTTAAAACTGCATAAAAAAACACCGCACTTTATGTTTTATCACGAAAAAGTGCGGTGTATTTTTTAGCGATTATTCACTTTTTAATGGCACGACGAGCATATCAATGTTAATCGTGTTCATTAGTTGACGGGTGGAAGACATCAATTTACTCCAGAAGTCGTGGTGATGTCCTGTAACCAGCATATCAACCTCATATTTCTCAATCGCGTCGGTAAGGACTTGCCCTAAATCACCGCTGCCACTTAATTTTTCTGTTACAGGGAAGCCAGCACTTTCAGCTAATTGCAACAAGGCTTGCTGAGTTTCGCTGGAAATGCGATCTTGCATTGAAGACATATTCACATCAATCAGCCCTGTGTAAAGATCGGAGAAATTAACATCGACGTGAATGATCGACAATTTTGCGTTGTGGCGTTCAGCAATGCCGACCGCTTTTTTCAATAATTCAGGGCTTTCATCTGAAAGATCGACAGCAACTAAAATATGTTTATACATAATTTCCTCCTTGGTTTCAGGACTAGCTTTTATTTGAGTTTATGCTAACACGCTTGCAGTAAAAAAAACTTGCACTTGATCACATTTTTGAAAAAAGATTGAAATTTTATTATGATGCAAAAAAATATTTCAAAAGGAAGAAAAATGTCTTATCAAATTCACGATTTTGTTCAACTCATAGCCAAATTACGAGATCCTAATGGTGGCTGCCCTTGGGATTTAAAGCAAAATTATCATTCAATGATCCCTTGTTTATTGGAAGAAAGCTACGAAACAGTTGAGGCCATTGAGCAAAATGACGTCGCCAACTTGCGTGAAGAATTGGGGGATTTATTGCTCCAAGTGGTGTTTTTAAGCCAGCTTGCCGCAGAAGAAGGCAAGTTCACTTTTGACGATGTGGTCAACGAAGTCGCAGAAAAAATTGTGCGCCGCCACCCACACGTTTTTGGTGATAAAAATGCTACAAATGCACAAGAAGCACTTTCTCGTTGGAATGAAATGAAAGCCCTAGAAAAAGGGGAACTTGCCGCCGAAAGCTCAATTTTAGATAACATTCCAAACGCTTTTCCTGCGTTATTGCGTGCGCAAAAATTACAGAAAAAATGCGCTAACGTCGGCTTTGATTGGTCGCAACTTAATGATGTTTTAAGTAAGGTTGAAGAAGAAATTGACGAAGTAAAACAAGAGTTAAATCAACCGCACTTAGACCAACAAAAAGTGCAAGAAGAAATGGGTGATTTGCTTTTTGCAACGGTTAATTTAAGCCGACATTTAAAATGCAATGCCGAAGAAAGTTTGCGCCAAGCCAACCATAAATTTGAACGCCGTTTCCGTGCGGTGGAGCAAAAATTGAAAGCTCAAGGGAAAAGTTTTGAGCAAAGCAACTTAGTGGAAATGGATATTTTGTGGGACGAAGTTAAAAAAGAAGAAAAATAGCGCACTTGTGCTAAAATACATCGTATTAAAAATAGTCTATTTTTTTCGATGATAATATGAATCTTCGTTATTTTCTGCATAAAAAAATTCGTCAGTCGCAGCGGATTTCTCGCAAAAGTTTAGAATTTATTTGCTTACTCATTGGCGCTACGCTGGTGGCGTTGTTTTCGCTTGGTTTTGCTAAATTAGCGGAGCTTGGGTTGGAATGGAATGCCCATTGGACGGCGAAATATCCGCTTGCGGTGTGGGTTGTGCTGCCGTTGGGGCTGGCATTTTTGGCGTGGTTTACGCCGAAATATACGCCTTATGTTGGTGGCAGTGGCATTCCACAGGTGATTGCTGCGATGAGTTTGCCTTATGGAGCGAAGAAAAATTATTTAGTGCAATTTGTGCAAACCCTTTGGAAAATTCCGTTGACCTTTTTGGCAATGTTATTTGGGGCTTCCGTTGGGCGTGAAGGGCCGTCAGTGCAAGTGGGGGCGGCAGTAATGCTGGCTTGGGGAAATTTGTGTCGCAAGCACAGTTTGGCTTTTCGTGGGTTAAATGCCAATGAATTAATGGCGGCTGGTGCGGGTGGTGGTTTGGCTGCAGCATTTAATGCGCCTTTGGCTGGTGTAATTTTTGCTTTAGAGGAATTAGGGCGTGGCGTGTTATTGCGTTGGGAGCGCCGAGTGTTGCTGGGCGTGTTAGCCGCAGGTTTTATTTTGGTTGCCATTGAGGGGAATAACCCTTACTTTCCGCTTTATCAAGGGGCACACTCAGCACAAAATATGTTGCTTTGGGTGATTATGTGCGGTGCAATTTGTGGCATTTTTGCAGGGATTTTTGCTCGTTTATTAGCAAAAGGGGTGGCAGGCGTTTTACCAACAATGTGTCGTGCTTGGGTGCGTCGCCACCCTGTTTATGTTGCGTTGATTTTAGGTTTAATCCTTGCTGCACTTGGCACATATACACACGGACAAACCTATGGCACAGGCTATCACGTTGTTACGCAGGCATTAGATGGGCAAGCCATTTATCCCGAAAGCACAGGCATTGCGAAATTATTCGCTACCGTCGCAACCTATTGGACAGGCATTGCAGGGGGGATTTTCACGCCTGCGTTGACTGTCGGGGCTGGCATTGGTTCACATATCGCCACGTTCACCCAAGATTTAGTCGATACACGCTTACTCGTTTTGCTTTGTATGGCAGCTTTTTTGGCAGGTGCAACACAATCACCAGTTACCGCTGCAGTGGTGGTAATGGAAATGACGGGTAGCCAGCCTGTGTTGATTTGGTTGCTTATCGGTGGTATTGTGGCGACCTTTATTTCACGCCAAATTATGCCAAAACCATTCTATCATTTTGCGGCTGGACGTTTTCGTCAGCGTGTACAAGAAGAAACTTAACATTAAGAAAAACTTATGCAAAATCAACCGCACTTTTCATCGGAACATTTTTATTCAGGACGTTTTGCCGTTGCGCCAATGTTAGATTGGACGACGCGCCATTGCCGTTATTTTCATCGCCAGTTCACCAAACACACTTTGCTTTATACCGAAATGGTTACTGCGCCTGCCATTATTCACGCCAAATATGATCACCTTGATTTTGATTTGGCTGAAAATCCTGTTGCTTTGCAATTAGGTGGAAGCGATCCTGCGCAACTTAAGCATTGTGCGGAGCTGGCGGAACAGCGTGGTTATACCGAAATTAATTTGAATGTGGGTTGCCCCTCTGATCGTGTACAGAACGGAATGTTCGGGGCGTGCTTAATGGCGAAGGCGGATTTGGTGGCTGAATGCGTAAGCGCAATGCAAAGTGCGGTGAAAATTCCTGTTACGGTGAAAACTCGCATCGGCATTGATGATCTCGACAGCTATGATTTTTTGTGTGATTTCATCGAAAAAGTCAGTGCGACAGGTTGCCAAGATTTTATTGTTCACGCACGTAAAGCGTGGCTTTCGGGCTTAAGTCCAAAGGAAAATCGAGAAATTCCGCCACTGGATTATCAGCGAGTTTACCAACTTAAACGTGATTTTCCGCATTTGTGGATCAGCATTAACGGTGGTATCAAAACGGTTGAAGAAATTACCGCACATTTACAGCACGTTGATGGTGTGATGGTGGGGCGTGAGGCTTATCAAAACCCAAGTTTGCTAGGGCAAATTGACCAAGCACTCTTTGATAAAACTGCGCCAATTATCACCGCAGTTGAAGCGGTGAATAATATGTTGCCTTATATCGAACAGCAACTTAGTCAAGGGGTTTACTTGAACCACATTGTGCGCCATATGTTAGGGGCATTCCAGCAATGCAAAGGCGCACGCCAATGGCGTAGACATCTCAGCGAAAACGCCCATAAGCCAGGTGCAGGAATTGAAGTGGTTGAAACGGCTTTAGGGTTTATTGAACTTTAGGGTTCGTTTAAGGGGATTTTAGGATTTTTGTGAATAATTTGAATTTAATCTAATTAAACGGTTAATTTTTTAAATTAAATCTATCTTATCTGTATTTTCTTTTGATGTAATAAATTTTATCTCAACATTTCTTGATTTTACCGCTAATGTAACAATGTAGTAACAAATTCAAGGCAGCGGTAAAATGAAACTAATCAAAACAACATTAACAGGCATTGGGCAGATTTTTTTACAAGAAAATGGTTTATCTGGGTTGATCATTGTTATTGCAATGTTTTTCAGCCATTGGACCTTAGGAGTAGCGTGTTTTTTCGGGGCATTAATTGGCACGTTGACTGCACAATTCTTGAAGTACCCACCAAATGAGATTAAGCAAGGTTTATACGGTTTTAACGCAAGCCTTGCGTTGATGTGTGTAATGTTCACCTTTGGCGAAGTGGAAATTATGAACCCAATAGTTTGGGGGCTGGGTGTGTTAGCTTCGCTAGTTGCTACCTTAATAATGCGTGTATTTATACAGCGAGGCAAAGTGGCGTATACCTTTCCCTTTGTGCTGAGTTGCTGGCTATTTTGTTGGGGCGTAGCAAAAATTGAATTATTTGGTTTGACACAAAATACACCAGCCTTAGCTCATATTTCGCCCTCTATGAGCGAGCCATTTTATGCGTGGGCGGAAGTGAATTTTGGTTCAAGTTTAATTACAGGCGTGTTGCTGTTTGTGGCAATCGCTATTAGCTCACCCATTGCGGCAATGTGGGGTTTAGCGGCATCAGCTATTGGTACGGCATTTGCTCAATATTGTCTGAATGTTGAAAGTGAGCAACTGGCTAATGGAATTTATGGTTTTTCGCCGATTTTGGTTGCTTGCGCTTTTGCTGGCACTAAACGACGCTCATTTTTCTATGTCATTGCAGGATCGATTTTGGCAGCGTTAATTCAGTTCGCTGTTGCTCAAACAGGCTTAGCAACTTACACCATTGGTTTTATTGTGGCGAGTTGGGTTATGTTATTGATCAAAAAACACTTAGACCGAACTGAATTTGACAAAAATAAATTAGTGAAAATTTTAAATCCGTAATAATGAATTTTAATGATTAACAAAGAAGGTACAAAATGCATTTAACATCAAGAGAACAAGAAAAGTTAATGCTTTTCTTAGCAGGGGAACTAGCGGCGAAGCGTAAGGCTCGTGGGCTGAAGCTCAATTATCCTGAAGCGATTGCTTATATTTCAAGCCATTTACAAGAAGCGGCACGAGATGGAATGCGCGTGGCGGAAGTAATGCAGTATGGGGCGACATTGCTTTCCGTTGCGGACGTAATGGAGGGCGTGGCGGAAATGGTGCACGAGGTGCAAATTGAAGCGACTTTCCCAGACGGTACAAAACTCGTTACCGTGCATAACCCAATTCGTTAAAGGAGCAAACAATGATTCCAGGTGAATATCAATTAGCTGATGGCGAGATAGAGATTAATGTCGGTCGCCAAACGGTAACCTTAGATGTGGTAAACAAAGGCGATCGCCCGATTCAGGTTGGCTCGCATTATCACTTTTTTGAAACCAATCACGCCCTTGAATTTGACCGCAGTTTGGCTCGTGGAATGCGGTTAAATGTGCCGTCTGGCAATGCGGTGCGTTTTGAACCAGGGGAAGCGAAAACCGTAGAACTGGTCGCCTTTGGCGGTAACCGTGTGATTTACGGTTTTCATAATCAAATTGACGGAAAATTATAGGGGCAAACAATGGCATTAACTCTTTCTCGTAGCCAATATGTGGCAACTTTCGGCCCGACTGTTGGTGATAAAGTGCGTTTAGGCGACACTCATTTATGGGCAACCATTGAACAAGATTTGCTCACCAAAGGCGATGAATGTAAGTTTGGGGGCGGAAAATCCGTGCGTGATGGAATGGCTCAGTCTAGCACCGCCACACGAGATAACCCGAATGTGTTGGATTTTGCGTTGACCAATGTGATGATTATTGACGCAAAACTGGGAATTATTAAGGCAGATATTGGCATTCGTGATGGTCGCATTGTCGGCATTGGGCAAGCAGGCAACCCTGACACAATGGACAACGTTACCCCAAATATGATTATCGGGGCGAGTACTGAAGTACATAACGGTGCGCATTTAATTGCCACCGCTGGCGGTATCGACACCCACATTCACTGGATTGCGCCACAACAAGCACAACACGCCATTGAAAACGGTATTACCACAATGATTGGTGGCGGTTCAGGCCCAGCGGACGGCACGCACGCCACCACTTGTACTTCAGGAGCGTGGAATATGGAACGAATGTTCCAAGCCTGCGAAGCCTTGCCTGTAAATATCGGTTTCTTTGGCAAAGGCAACTGCTCAACCCTTGATCCGTTAAGAGAACAAGTGCGAGCTGGGGCGTTAGGCTTAAAAATTCACGAAGACTGGGGGGCAACACCTGCGGTAATTGACGCTGCCTTAACCGTTGCTGACGAAATGGACGTGCAAATTGCGATTCACACCGACACCCTCAACGAAAGTGGCTTTTTGGAAGACACAATGAAAGCGATTGACGGACGTGTAATCCACACATTCCACACCGAGGGCGCAGGTGGCGGTCACGCACCTGACATCATCAAAGCGGCAATGTATCCGAACGTGCTTCCAGCGTCAACCAACCCAACGCGTCCGTTCACCGTGAACACCATCGACGAGCATTTGGATATGCTAATGGTGTGCCACCACTTAGACAAACGCGTGCCTGAAGATGTGGCATTCGCCGACAGCCGTATTCGCCCTGAAACCATTGCCGCAGAAGATATTCTGCACGATATGGGCGTGTTCTCAATGATGAGTTCCGACTCACAAGCGATGGGACGTGTGGGGGAAGTGGTTACTCGCACGTGGCAAACGGCAGACAAAATGAAGCTGCAACGGGGGCAACTCGGCACAGAAAATAACGACAACTTCCGCATTAAACGCTACATCGCCAAATATACGATTAACCCAGCCATTGCCCACGGTATCGATGACCACGTGGGTTCGCTTGAAGTGGGCAAAATGGCGGATATTGTATTGTGGAAACCGATGTTTTTCGGGGTGAAACCTGAATTTGTGATGAAAAACGGCTTTATCAGCTTTGCGAAAATGGGCGACCCAAATGCGTCAATCCCAACGCCGCAACCTGTGTTCTATCGCCCAATGTTCGGTGCGCACGGCAAAGCTAACCACAAAAGTGCGGTCTATTTCGTTTCTCAAGCGGCCGTTGAAGCGGACATTAAAACCGCCTACGGTATCGAAAAAGCCACAATTGCGGTGAAAAATTGCCGTAATATTGGCAAGAAAGATTTAGTGCATAATGATGCCACCCCTGAAATCAGCGTTGATCCTGAACGCTATGAAGTGCGTGTAGACGGTGAGTTAATCACCTGCGAACCCGCCCAAAGCGTGCCACTCGCACAGCGGTATTTTATGTTCTAATCTTGAATTTTCCTCTCTAGGCTGGTCTTGCACCAGCCTATTTTTTTCCCTGTTTTACGCCTTTCTTTTAAAAATTGTTCAATTTTTAAATTAAGATTGTGCAAAAAAAAAACAATGCTAAAATCCGCCAGATTTTTTACTTTCATTTAGAGGATGATTTATTATGAAACAATTCAACCAACTTTATATTAACGGTGAATTTGTTAAGCCACACGGCACACAAGTAATTGATTTGATTAGCCCCATTACAGGCGAAAAAATGAGCGAAGTAATGCTTGGTGATGAAGTTGATACCAAACACGCCATTGCTTCAGCCAAAACTGCTTTTGCTACTTATCGTCATAGCACCATTGCCGAACGTATCGCTTATTTAGAAAACTTTAAAATAGTGCTAGAAAAACGCCGTCAAGATTTAGAAACTGCAATGACTGAAGAATATGGCGGTACACCAAATTTTGTGCCATTTATTGTTGACGTGGCAATTCACGATGTGCAGGTTATCATTGATTTAATTAAAGATTATCCTTTTGTTCGCCAAACTGAGCAATCTACCATTGTGCTACAACCTGTGGGCGTGGTAGGTGTGATTACCCCTTGGAATGCCAGCACGCTTTTTGTGGTATCAAAAGTTAGTATGGCGTTGGCGGCAGGCTGTACTTGCGTGATAAAACCTAGTGAACTTTCCGCTCGTCAAACCCAAGTGTTGATGGAATGCTTTGATGAAATTGGCTTACCTAAAGGCGTGGTGAATTTTGTTAATGGTTTGGGGGCTGTGGTTGGTGATGAGATTACCAAAAATCCTGACATTAATAAAATCACTTTTACAGGTTCAACAGGCGTGGGCAAAACTATTGCTCGTGGTGCAGTAGAAAGTATGAAACGTGTTACCCTAGAACTTGGTGGTAAATCGCCTAATATTATTTTGGACGATGCCAATTTAGACGAAACGATTCCAATGGCAATCTTGTCAGCGTTTATGAACAATGGTCAAGCGTGTGTCGCTGCTACACGTTTGCTTGTGCCAGCAAATAAATTAGCTGAAGTAAATGCTATCGCCAAAGATTTTGTGGAAAATCAGGTTAAAGTCGGCGACCCAAGACAGCCTGACACAACACTCGGACCTGCGGTCAGCCAAACACAATATGACCGTGTACAAGAATATATCCGCATTGGCATTGAAGAAGATAAAGCAGAATTACTCGTGGGCGGATTGGGTCGTCCACAAGGCTTGACAGCTGGTAACTTTACTCAAGCAACGATTTTTACCAATGTAAACAACAATATGCGTATTGCTCGTGAAGAAATTTTTGGCCCTGTGCTTTGTATTATTCCTTATACAGACGAAGCACAGGCTGTACAAATTGCTAATGACACCCAATATGGCTTGGCGGCTTATGTCAGTGGCAACAATCGTGAGCGAGCTTTGCGTGTGGCAAGCCAATTAGACGCAGGTCAAGTAAAAATCAATAATCCATTTGCCCACGATAACATAGCTCCATTTGGTGGTATGAAACAATCAGGCATAGGACGTGAATTTGGTGAATTTGGTATTTCAGCTTACTTAGAACCAAAAACCATTACAGGTTAATTATTCTAAAATTTAGGGCTGACGTAGATTAGCCCTATTTTTTGTTAACTTTCATCAAGCTCGACGACGCCATCAAAAACTTTAAACCCAACTCGTCCGTTTACGGTCAACACCATTGACGAGCATTTGGATATGTTGATGGTTTGCCATCACTTGGACAAACGAGTGCCTGAAGATGTTGCCTTTGCCGACAGCCGTATTCGCCCTGAAATCAGCGTTGATCCTGAACGCTATGAAGTGCGTGTAGACGGTGAGTTAATCACCTGCGAACCCGCCAAAGCGTGCCACTCGCACAGCGGTATTTTATGTTCTAACAAACTTTATTACCACACAACCCAATTAAAAGAATTGGGTTGTGTTTTTTATAAAGCGAAAAGTATAAAACCCCACAAAAACACACCGCACTTTTCAAAAGTGCGGTGTGTTTTTTGTTCGTTTTTAGGCATTCAGAATATTTTGGATTTCTTGAATGCTTAAGTGATAGCCGTGTGGGCAAGTGCGCCAAACGTCGAGCATTTTGGTGTATTTATCCCACATTGGAGTTTGTGAATCACAACCGTGTTTGCAGCGCATAAATTCTTCATATTTGCCCTCCACGCCAGTGATAAAGCGTAAATAGCTTAAATATTTTTTCTCACGCACTGCACAATAACCAGTGAATTGCAAGCGATGTTCGGTTACGCCTGATTTGTCGTCAAGGTTGTTATAAGACACCTGCAAGGCTTTAAACATCTCTAAAGTATCAAGCACAGTTTGGCATTCTTCCAATGAAATATTGGTAAATTCGCTATCAAGTTCTTTTAATTCTCGAGAAAATCCACCTTTCACAATCGCTTCAAGGCGTGCATATTTTTGTGCATTTTCAGGTTCTAATAAGCCCATCAATTTGTACTGATTGGCGAGAATGAGTCGTTGAGTTGAAGTCATTTCCATAATATTTTTCCTTACACTAAATTAATCAATACTGTTTAAATCTTCTTGTGAAAGCCCTGTTTCTTTTGCCTTAACTTTGCCATCGGTGGCACGATATTCTAGGTTTTGATAATAGGCTTCACGGAACGTGATATAAGGGTCTTGCGCTTGTTCAAGCAAAGCTTCTTTGTCCATTGCTTTTGCTCGCTGATCGACTTTTTGCACCCCCATTTTAACTAATGACCAAGGGCCACCAACCCAATTCCAGAAAGGATAAGTGTATGCTGTATCAACTGCCATACCAGTCAACTCTCGTGGTGTGGTTGCATTGAGTACAGGTAACACAATATAGCTCCCAGGCTCTACGCCATAGCTACCCAAACTGTCGCCAAAAGTGCGTTGTCCATCAATTTTCAATGGGTCGCTGTAGCTTGCCCAGTCAATTAAACCGCCCAAGCCAAAAGTAGAGTTAATCATAAAACGGTTGAAGTGCACCATCGCTTTTTGGCCCTCACCTTCCCACAAGCGGTTGATGAAACTCACTGGCTCATCAAGGTTATTAGCCACATTGGAAAGCCCTGTGGTGAGCGGACTTGGTAACGCTTCCCAGCCTTTGGCGGCAGGTTTAAGCAAATAAGGGTCAAGCACTTTATAGTTGAAATCCCACATTGTGCGGTTAAAACTTTGCAGCGGATCACTACGCTCACCAGTAACAGGATCAAGCGTGTTACTGCAGCCTGTTAATACGACGGTGGCTAAAAGTGCGGTGGAAAACATCGCTGTTTTTTTCGTTGCTATTCTGTTCATTTTATTCTCTCGTTTCACAGCTTCAAATTGTTGCCTTTCATTGTAAATGAGTTAATTGAAATCTACAAAAGAAATCGCCGCAGTTTTTGATTAAGTTACATAAAAAAACTGCGGTGCAAAAAATCATAATTTTTCCACCGCAGTTTTTCTGGTTATAAAAGCCAATTAGCTGTCTAGATCTACGCCTAAGACTTCAGGGATTGTTTTGATTTCAGCATAAAGGCTGTGCAGAATGTCTTTGCTTTCCAAATCGGTGCGTAGCACTAATTTTATCTCGCCGTGATATAAATCTTTGATGTTCATATCTTCGATATCACAATGATTTTGCTCGAATAATTGTCTGATCTTGCCAATGCCTGCCATATCGTTTAAGTGAATGGTGAGCGTGGCTTTTACGTCGTCTTCTGGGCGGCGGCGTTGTACGTAACGTTGCACGATTGGGCTTAAGCGAATAGCGAAGAAGATCATCACGGTGGCGATAATCGCATCGAAGAAAAAGCCTGCGCCTGATGCAATGCCAATGCCAGCGGCTGCCCAAATAATTGCGGCGGTGGTTAAGCCTGAGATAGCATCATTGCTTTTGCGCAAAATTACGCCAGCACCAAGAAAACCGATGCCGCTGATGACCTGTGCAGCCAAGCGCATTGGATCGGTGCGGATATTTTCAGATGCGCCCGCATAATATTCGGCGGATTGGATTGATACAATAGTTAAAATACAGGTGGTGATCGCAATAATCACGCAGGTTTTCACGCCGACAGGTTTGCGTTTTAATTCACGCTCTAAGCCGATGACACCGCCTAAACACATTGCGACAGATAATTTCACTAAAATTAAGAAGTGCGAAGATGTAATCACCGCTAAAAATAAGGTTTGTAAATCGTTCATTAAATCACCGCACTTGTTAAAATGGGTTGTACGTCGGGCATCACGCCACGCCACAATTCAAACGAATGTGCCGCTTGTCCCACTAACATTCCGAAACCGTCGCTTACTTGCGTTGCGCCCAGCGATTTTGCCCACGTAACAAATGGCGTGTCAGCATCTTTGGCGTATTGCATATCGTAAACTGCGGTGGCTTTTTGCAGAATTTCGGGGCTGATGTCCACGGTTTTGCCTTGCAAGCCAAGGGAAGTGGCATTGATGACCACGTCGAATTTTTGCACAGGAATATCGCTTAATTGTACCGCTGTGATTTGTCCGTATTGGGCGAATTTATCGGCTAATTCTTGAGCCGTCGCCAAAGTGCGGTTGGCAATCACGATGTTTTGCTGCGCTTGTAATAAGGGAAGTAATACACCTTTGGTTGCGCCACCAGCGCCTAAAATAAGCATTGATTGCTGCGGTTTCAGCCAGCCTAAACGAGCTAAATCGCTCACCAAACCTGCGCCGTCGGTGTTATCGGCATACAGTCGTCCATCGTCCAAGCGTTTTAGCGTATTGCAGGCTTCAGCGGTTAATGCACGTTCGCTATATTCATCTGCCAGTGCATAAGCGCGCATTTTAAATGGCGCGGTAATGTTGCAGCCTTTTGCTCCTTCAGCAAAAAAAGTGCGTAATTGCAGCTCGAAATTCGCTTCGTCGCCAAGCATTGCCACATAATCCATTTGCTGTGCGGTTTGCTGGGCAAAAAGCTGATGAATTTTGGGCGATTTGCTCTGCGCAATGGGATTTCCCCACACTGCATATTTATCTTTATTCATAAATTAACCTTTCCTAAATAACTGATTTGTCAGTAAATCTCTAATCTCTGACGGATTTTCTGCGCCTCCTACTGGCGCATCAAATAACGGAAAATCTTCACCAAATTGTGTGCGAATTTCCACCGCAGTTTTACAGGGAGCAAGCCCCGTTAAGTTTGCGCTGGTTGACGTGAGCGCAAAACCTGCGTTTTCACATAGCTCAACAACGGCAGGGTGCGTGCAAATTCGCACGGCGATGCTATTAAATTGCCCTGTTAAAAAGCGTGGTACGCTTGATTTTGCTGGCACAACCCACGTTGTTGGTGAAGCGGTTGGCGTTTGTAAGCGTTGCCAATCGGCTTCGCTTAATTGTGTTTCATCAATAAAAGGTAATAAAAACGCCAAGCGTGGCGCAATTAAAATCAAACCTTTTTCCACAGGACGTTGCTTCAAAACAAGCAATTTTTGCACCGCACTTTGGTTTAAAGGATCACAACCCAAGCCAAACACCGCTTCGGTCGGATAAGCGATCACTTGCCCAGCTTTGAGTGTTTGAATAAGAGAAGATGTGTTCACGTGATAAATTCATCTCATTAATATTATTTAAAAAGAATTATAACAGATATTCTAGCGTTTTAAGTAAACCCAACCAACATAACTACACATAATTAAACAAGATAAATGGAAAAGATTTAAACTTAATGGGAAGATGCAACAAATAGAAAGTGAAATAGTATTACACATATAGAAAAAATAAACACAACCAATAAATAGCTGTGTTTATTCGTTTTAAAACCTATTGATTTTGGAAAAAATGCGTTTCTCTTGTAGCTGTTCGCAGTTTTAAAATGCCTGTCAGTTGTCTTTTTTGGCTTCCAGCATATACTCAATAAATCGGATAAATTCCAACCTTGTTGAGCTGAATAAGATATAGAGCGGTCGAGTTAAATTGGCTACCCCACAAGAAGTCAATTAAATCAAAGCAAGTTAAAGCCTTTTACAATAAGACATTAACCCACTTTTACCCTTTTTGCTTACGATACCACTCCAGTACAACATAGTATGTCAATTATTTTAATTTAAAGAAAGTTGATCTTCTTTGCTTATTTGGGTTTCACAAGAATGAATCTGTTCTTCAAATTTAGTTAACCATTTTTTTCCTTCATCATTTGTTGTACTTAAATATTTTTCCCTTATAGGCATAGTTGCCTTTTTAAAGGAGTCTTTTTCATCTTTTGCTGGGTGATAAATTTTCCCGCCTGCTTTTTTAAATACTTCATAAGCATTAAACTCTTGCCATTTTGGGTATGATCTTAAATATTGATTTTGTGCTACAACTGCATCTAGCACCACTTTTTTTAAATGATCAGGTAGTGAATTAAATTTATCATTATTCATTAACCATGCCCCTCCCATATAGGCATGTCCATCTAATGTAATATATTTAAGGCTTTCATGAAATTTCATTTGAACAATATCTACAATACCGTTTTTAGTGCCGTCAACCATACCTGTTGACAAGGCAGTGTAAACCTCAGGCCAGGCTATAGGTGTTGGAGCACCATTAAGAGTCTTCACCAATTCTTGCTGTATAGGGGCCGGTACAGTTCTTAATTTAAGACCTTTTAGATCCTCTGGTTTTTGTATTGCTTTTTTGGTTGTAGCAAAATTACGCCAGCCACCAGAATTAGAGATCATCATTAATCGTAAATTCATTGTTTTATTTAATATCTCTTTACGAACTTTTGCCATAAAATCTTGATTGTCATATACACACTCAGCAACACGATCATTAGGTAATAAATAAGGTAAATCAAAACTTTCTATAGGTTTCCAATAATTGGCTAACTCAGGAACTGTTGTTTGAAAGTAATCGAACATACCTGATTGAACGCCTGCTAAACATTCTTTTGCATTACCGCAAAGCTGCCCACTAGGGTAAATTTCAACGGAAATTTCTCCATTTGAATGAGATTCAGCTATATTTTTGAAAACTAATAGAGATTGATAATTATAGCTATCTAAATTAGTCACAATAGGAACAGTAAATTTATATTGTGCAGCTTGAGCCGTCCCTAGACTGAGTAAAAACATACTAAATAAAACTGTTTTTTTCATTTTCATAATAATGTCCTCTTAATAATAAAAGATATTGATTATCAGGCTTTTCTAAAACCTTACATCAATCCTAAAAACTGTGGTAAGCCAGTAACAAAAATAGGAAAGAATGAGATTAAGAAAATAATTAAAATTTCAATAAATAAAAATGGAAGTATTGCTTTTGATATTTTTTGTAATGGTACACCCGATACACCAGACGCAACAAATAAAACCAATCCCATAGGTGGAGTTGCTAAACCTATAGATAAATTAGACACCATAACCACACCAAAATGTACAGGATCAATACCCACATTTGTCATAATTGGCGCTAAAATAGGAGCAAAAATTAGTATTGCAGGGCCTGCATCTAAAAACATTCCAACAATAAACAAAAATATATTAACAATAAAAAACAGAAGATATTTATTATCAGTGATTGAATACAGAAAAAAAGTTACATGATTTGCAATACCTGATAGACTTACCGCTGAAGCAAACCCACTTGCAGCAGCAACAATAATTAATATAGCTGCCGCATTAACACTTACCCTAATAAACATTGGATAAATGTCTTTTAGCTTTAAATTCTTCATAATAAAAACAGATAAAATTAAAGCATAGAATACCGCTACTGCCGCAGCTTCAGTTGGGGTAAAAATCCCCCATAAATTCCACCAAGAATAATCACTGGAGTAAGTAATGGCAAAATTGCCATTTTAAATCCAGCACATCTTTCAGCACTAGATGCTTTTTCAAACTGTTGAACTTCAGGATATTTTCTAATCTGATATCTATTTACAAACATTAACCCAATACACAAAATAATACCTGGAATAACTCCCCCCATAAACATTGCAGCAACAGATGTGTTCATCACGAATGCGTATATCAACATTATTCCACTAGGAGGAATAATAGTCCCTAGAACAGTGGCTGCAGCAGTTAAAGCTGCAGCATAAGTTTTATCATATTTGTAACGTTCCATTTCTGGAATTAACATTTTCCCAATTGCAGAAGTTGCAGCAACAGATGAACCTGTCAATGCTCCAAATAATGTGGATGCCAAGATAACCACATGCCCTAATCCACCTTTTAGATGTTGAACCATTGTTTGGGAAAAAGTAATAATACGATTCGTTATGCCGCCATTGACCATAAACTCACCAGCCAACATAAAAAACGGTAAAGCTAAAAGTAAAAAGCTATCTAACCCAGAATATAATCTTTGATAAAGCATATTTATGAACAATACTTTATCATCTTGAAACAAAGCGATTATTGGAGATAATCCTAAAGCAAATAAAACAGGAACACCAATTAACAAAAATATTAGAAAATATAAAATAAAAACTGGAGAAACCATTATTTAATCCCTCTTTAGTTAAATTTTTTGTAATTTACAAATTTATTTAGTTCAGAAATAATTTTTTGAACTACTGATAATAATGTCACACAAAATAGTACAGGTGGAATAATATAAACATAATACATTTTAAATGGGAGACTATTTGCCATCACATTTCCCTTAAGAAAAAAAGACCAACCAAAATAAATCCACACCACTATAGTTAACAATGCAAAAATATGCACAAAAAACATTAATAGATGGGATATCCTTTTACCTTCAATTTTTTCGACCCAAAAAGTCATTGCAATATTTTGATTAGCTAGATAGATCAAAGGCAAGCATAAATAAGTCATATAAATCATCAGGTAGCTTGATAACTCATCAGTCCAATTTAAAGGAGAGCCTAATAAATAACGATAAAATATTTGTAATAGAACGATCGATGTCATAACCATCAATAGGAGACCAGAAATTCTTTTACCAACACTTGCAATAGGCTCATTTACTCTAACCAACACATTCTCAATGCTCTGTAATATCATTGACATCTCCTTTTATCTGACTGATTAAACAAGATTTTAATGTTGTATATCTTAACCTTTAATCATAATAAAAAAAGTGACCAAGATCACAAATAATCAAAAAAATGTATTTTTTGTTTCTTTTTTTTTCGAAATTCTTTTTTGATAGAAAGGGATGGTGTGGATGTATAACAAAAAACCTGAAGGCTTGGTTTAGGATTTATCTATGAGAAGTAGAGCTCATTGCTTACATCGCCACCTTCTCATAGGTTATAACAAGAAAGGTATTTAATTATCTTTATGATTTTTTTTCACTGTATGCAATTCTATTTTCTTTTCTTTGATTATTCGCATGATTTCTACTGGGGGTTTCTCATCAGTAAATAGAACCATATTATTCTTAAGTGAATCTATTTCAACAGCAGCTGATGTGTGAAATTTGGAATTATCTGCAGCAATTAAAACTTTTTTAGAATTTTTTAGCATTGCTTTTACAATTGCGACTTCATTTATATCAAAGTCCAACAAAACACCATCATTTGTGATAGCACCGAGACTTGTTATAAGGTAATCAGCCCTAAAATTATTAATAAATGAAACTGTATTCGGTCCAATAATACCACCGTTATGAGATCGCAATATTCCCCCAACAGTAATCACTTCAAAATTTTTATTTATATACAATAAATTAGCGACTCTCAGACTATTTGTAATGATGCGTAAGTTCTTTTTAGTTTCTAGAGCTTTTGCTATAAACTCTACCGTTGTACCAATTGTAATAAATAAAGTAGAGCCATCTGTAACATAATCAGAAATTTCACTTGCAATCAAAGCTTTTTCTTCAACATGTATAGTTTCGCGTATTGAAAATTCAGTATTAACAATGCTAGATACTCTACCAGCTCCCCCATGATGACGAGAAATAAATCCACTCTGACTTAACGTTTTAATATCACGTCTGATAGTTTGTGTTGTAACACCAAGTGCGCTAGCTAATTCTTCATTACTTATATAACCATTAGATTGCACTAGTGAAATTAATTTATCATGTCGAGGATTACCTGTCAGTTCCGTATATTTAATAGTATTAATCGTCATATTTTATTCCGAACCATGATTATTTTGTGCTTTAAGAAAAATATTCACTTGCTCCAAACTAGGAATACCATCTCTCCCCCCAGGAGATTCGCATTTTAAAGCCGCCACAGCACTGGCAAACTCAACTAATTCATCGCCAGAATACCCATTAGCTAGCGCAAAAGCAAACGCTCCATGAAATACATCTCCAGCTCCTGTTGTATCAATAACGTTAACTTTAAACCCACGATGATGCTTTCTTTGAATATTTTCAATCCAACCACATCCATCGCCACCTAAAGTAACATAAACATTACCTTTGCAAAGATTATTGGCACAATCCAAAGCCTGCTTAATATTTGTTTTTTCAGACAGTTTTAATAAACCAGGTTCAGAAAAAACCACATAACTAGAAAGCTGAGCTAGAGATAAAATATCTTGTGGTGTTATATCAGCATCTAACACAGAGATTATATTTAGTTCTTGGGCTTTTTTTAAACAATATAATGCACCTTTATGCCAACGAACATCACATAGAATTATATCATATTGCGAGAAATTTATAGAATCTAACCAGCTTGTCTCATCCAATAAATCAGGGCTTGGGTAATTGCATATTAATCTTTCACCGGTTTTATCAACAAAAATAGCTGATTGTGATGATTTTGCATTCTTGTAAACCTTAGTTTTTTTGATATTCACTCCATAACTCTCTAATTCTGATAACAAGGCTTTTCCTGCAAAGTCATCTCCTACTCGACCTATAAAATCAGCTTTTCCACCTAGTTTAGCTATAGTTACAGCTGCAGTTGCAGCTGGGCCTCCGCCAACTTCTCTATAATCATAAGATACGAATTTTCCACTATTGGAAAACTTTTTTTCAATATAATAAATACGATCCTGAACAGCAATTCCCACACATGCAATTTTCATATTATCTCCAATTAACCTTGTTACTGAGTTGTTAAAATGCATTCTACACTAATAAAAATTTAAAAAATGTGATCTATGTCACTTTACTTAAATAAAAAATACAAATATGATAAAAAAAAAACAAAAACAAACAAAAAGGAAATATTATGGCCAATATAGCTTTTATTGGATTAGGGCAAATGGGAGCTCCAATGGCAACCAATTTGCTTCATAAAGGGCATAACTTAAAAGTCTACGATATAGCCTCAACAGCAACCACAAAACTTGAACCCTTAGGTGCTTACATAGCAACATCCCCTAAAGATGCTACTATTGATAGCGAATTTATTATTACAATGTTGCCAAATGGAAAATTGGTTCATGACGTCATCTTTGGACATGATGGAATTATTGAATCTATGAAAAAAAGCTCCATCATTATTGATATGTCAACAATTCATCCTTTAGAAAGTGACAATATTCGCTATAAATTACAGTCCCAAAATATAGAATTTATGGACGTTCCTGTTGGTAGAACATCAGATCATGCTATTGCTGGTACACTGCTAATTCTTGCTGGTGGAACAGAAATACAAATAGAAAAAGCATCTCCTATTTTACTTTGCATGGGAAATGAAATTGTTAATGCTGGTGGACCGGGCAATGGTATAAGAGTGAAATTAATCAACAATTTTATGAGTATAGCATTAAACGCACTTTCTGCAGAAACAGCTATTTTATGTGAAGCTTTAAACTTACCTTTAGACAAAGCTTTAGAAGTAATGAAAGGGACTCCAGCAAATAAAGGACATTTTACAACAACTTGGCCAAACAAAATACTCAAAGGAGATCTATCCCCATCCTTTATGATTGATTTAGCACATAAAGATTTAGGACTAGCTTTAGATGTTGCAAACCAATTAAGTATCCCATTATTTATGGGGGCTGCTTCGAGAGAAATTTACAGCCAAGCAAAAGCACAAGGTCGAGGTAAACAAGATTGGACTGCAATTTTAGAACATTTGCGTTGTTGTTCTAATCTTAAAAATACACAAAATTATTAATGAGGGAAAATTATGCTAAGTTATACAATTAAAGATATTGCCAGAACTTCAGGTGGCTTTGCTATGTTAGCGGTTGATCAACGAGAAGCTATGAGAAATATGTTTGCTTCTGCTGGTATAAAACGACCCATATCAGATCAAGTATTAACCGACTTTAAAGTTAAAGCTGCCCAAATTCTTTCTCCTTACGCTTCAGCTGTTTTAGTTGATAATCAATTTTGCTATAAACAAATTGTAGAACAAAAAGCAATTTCACCCCAATCTTCTATGATTGTTGCTATGGATAAATTTATTCCAGGAAATGGAATTCCTGTAGATAAAGTTGAGTTAGATAAAGAAATTAATCCACATGAAGTGAGATCAAACGGGGGTAAAGCTCTAAAATTATTAGTACTATGGAGAGAAGATGAAGATTCTAATCAACGTCTTGATATGGTCAATGATTTTATTAAAACTTGTCGTTCTGCTGGATTGGTCAGCATTATTGAACCAGTTGTTAGACCACCACGAATAGGGGATAAATTCGATCGTGAAAAAGCCCTTATTGATGCAGCCAAAGAGTTGGGTGACTGCGGAGCTGATTTATACAAAGGTGAAATGCCTTTATTTGGTAAAGGAGAGTCATCTAAGCTATTAGATGCGACTAAAGCTCTTAATGATCAAATCAATATGCCTTGGGTTATTCTTTCATCAGGAATAGATCCTAATTTATTTTGTCGTTCAGTACGAATTGCTATGCAAGCTGGAGCATCAGGATTTTTAGCAGGGAGAGCTGTCTGGTCTTCTGTTATTGGGTTACCCGATACGGAACTAATGCTTAAAGATATTTCGGCTCCTCGCTTACAACATCTCGCTCATATTGTTGATGAGATGATGTCCTCTAAATAAGTAATTAATATTCCTAATGTTGAAAGTTATTTCTCCTTATGGGGTTTGATATGAAACTGAATCAAATTGAGAATGGATTTGAATTAATCTATAAACAAAAAATTTTACTTCGACACACTACACAACACCCTGCTTTTTTTGTTGGTATAGGTCAAGAAAAAATTGATATTTACCGTGGAAACTTTCAAATAGATGATTCTTTAAGTGAAAGAATACCACTTAAATATAGTGAGATAAAAGGTGAAACAATTTGTTTTTCTTATGATAAAAACACACCTATTCAATTAACGGTAGAATTTATCAAACAACCTGATTCAGACCTAACTTTAAATATCCACACCGTTAACTTATCACTTAATCGCTTTTGGGTGAAATTTATTGCCACCGAAAACGAACAAGTTTGGGGAGGCGGGGAGCAAATGTCATATTTAAATATGAGAGGGCGAAATTTTCCCTTATGGACATCTGAACCTGGCGTTGGTAGAGATAAAACAACTGAAATTACTTTTCTTTCTGATAAATATAATAAAGCTGGTGGCGATTATTATCATACTAATTACCCACAACCTACATTTATATCTTCTCAACATTATGCTTGTCATATAAATAGTACGGCTTATTCAGAGTTTGATTTCCGCCATAAGGATTACCATGAACTACAAACCTGGGAAATCCCCCAAGCTATAGAAATTTATACAGGTAACTCTTTCTTAGATATTGTTGAAAAATTAAGTTTACGCTTTGGTAGACAACCTAAACTTCCAGAATGGATTTATAACGGTATTATTCTTGGTCTAAAAGGCGGTGAAGAAAACTCATTTTCTCGCTTAGAAAATGCAATTGCTAAAGGTATTCCTGTTGCTGGTATTTGGTGTGAAGATTGGGCTGGTATTAGACAAACAACTTTTGGTAAACGCTTATTTTGGGATTGGAAGTGGAATCCTAAACGTTATCCAAATTTAGATAAAAAGATCAGGGAACTAAAAGAACGAAATATTCGTTTTCTTGCTTATGTAAGCCCTTATTTATGTACTGATGGAGAGCTATATTCTATAGCACAAGAAAAAGGCTTATTTGCATTAAATACAAAACAAGAAGTTGCTTTAGTTGATTTTGGTGAATTTCATTGTGGGGTTTTAGACTTCACAAAACAGGAAACAAGAGAATGGTTTAAACAAGAAATTATTCAAAAAAATATGCTAGATATCGGAATATCTGGCTGGATGGCTGATTTTGGAGAATATTTACCTACAGAGAATCTTTATTTAGATAATGGAATAGATGCTAAAATTATGCACAATGCCTGGCCACCACTTTGGGCTAGAGTTAATGCAGAAGCTGTTGCTGAAAAAAATCTTACTGGTGAAGTGTTATTTTTTATGCGTGCAGGTTTCACTGGATCCCAAAAATATTGCCCTATGCTATGGGCAGGAGATCAATGCGTAGATTTCTCACGTCATGATGGTTTAAACACTGTTATTTGTGGAGCTCTATCATCAGGATTATTGGGTAATGCTTATCATCATAGTGATATCGGTGGCTATACAAGCCTATTTAATAATCGTCGAACAAAAGAAGTATTTGAACGCTGGGTTGATATGGCTACATTTACGCCAATGATGAGAACCCATGAGGGAAATCGTCCTGATGAAAATTTTCAGTTTGATCAGGATAATAGCACTCTTAATCATTTAGCAAGAATGGTTAATATTTACCGCCATTTAGTCCCTTATTTAAAATCTTTAGTTAACGAAGCTTATGAAAAAGGTTACCCAATCCAAAGACCTCTATTTGTTCATTTTGAACAAGATACAAACACTTACGATATTCAAGATCATTATATGTATGGTTCTGATCTACTCGTTGCTCCAGTACATAAGCAAGGTGTAACAGAATGGACTGTTTATTTACCAGCAGATGAAACATGGATAAACGTCTGGAATTCTCAGGAAATACAAGGTGGACAATCAATAACAGTTCCAGCACCAATTGGTAAACCACCATTGTTTTATCGAAAAAATAGTAAATGGACTGACTTATTTGCGGCTATTACTAATATTTCATAACCCAAAAAGTTACTCTTTGGTTATATAAAGTGCGGTTAAAATTTGAAAATTTTTTAAGTTAAATAGTAGGTAAAGATTATGAAATGGATAAATACAAAATCACATAATTGTTGGTTAGAAAATGAAGCTGATCGTATCTTTGAATTCGGTTATAAATCTGTTGTACCAACAGGTTTTGGCTGGGTTGGTAATAACGGTAATATTCGTGAAGAAATGGGAACACAACTTTGGATTACAGCTAGAATGCTTCACGTATACTCACTAGCGGCTCTAATGGGAAAACCTGGAGCTTACAAATTAGTTGAGCATGGTATCAATTCATTGAATGGAGCTTTACGAGATCGAGTTTATGGTGGCTGGTATGCAAATGTAAATGATAAAGGTGTTATTGATGCATCAAAACAAGGTTATCAGCATTTCTTTGTATTATTAGGTGCAGCAAGTGCAACAACTACAGGACACCCCAAAGCCAAAGCGTTATTAAATGATGCAATAGAAATTATTGAAAAATATTTCTGGAGCGAAGAAGAACAAATGTGCCTTGAATCTTGGGATGAAACATTTAGCCAAACAGAGAGCTATCGTGGTGGCAATGCAAATATGCATGCAGTTGAAGCATTTTTAATTGTGTATGACGTCACAAAAGATAAAAAATGGCTAGATCGAGCTTTAAGAATTACTTCAGTTATTATTCATGACGTAGCTAGAAATAATCACTATCGCGTAAATGAGCATTTTGATTCTAATTGGCACCCATTACGAGATTATAATAAAGAAAACCCCGCAAGCCATTTCAGAGCTTATGGAGGTACGCCAGGGCACTGGGTTGAATGGGGGAGATTAATTTGCCATCTCCGAGCAACCTTAATATCAATCGGAGAAAATGTACCAGATTGGCTGTTAGAGGATGCCAAAAATCTATTTGCAGCAGGAATACGAGATGCCTGGTCTGTAGATGGCTCTGAAGGTTTTGTTTATACAGTTGATTGGAATGGAGTTCCTGTTGTAAGAGAAAGAATTCGTTGGGTGATAGTCGAGGCTATAGGTACTGCTTATGCCTTATATATGGCAACAGGAGAAGCTAAATATGAAGAATATTATCAACGATTTTGGGATTATTGCAGAACTTATTTAATTGATTATGAAACTGGCTCTTGGTGGCAAGAGTTAGATATAAACAACAAAGCATCAAGTAAGGTTTGGGATGGTAAACAAGATATTTATCATTTAATGCATTGTTTATTAATACCTCGTTTACCTTTAACACCAGGACTAGCTCCAGCTCTTGCTGCTGGATTACTAGATACAAATACAAAATAAAGAAGCTCTACGCATTCTAGGTGTTATTAGGTAATTTAATAGCTAGAATGCTTTTTTATTTAATAATATATAAAATTTGAGATATAACAAATGAATGTAGAAGTTAGCCATTTTGGTCTGATTAATGAAAATAAAGTTGATCTAATTTGCTTATCTAATACACAAGGAATGAAAGTAAAAGTTACAAATTACGGTTGTATTGTAACATCTATTGAAACTAAAGATCGTAACGGAAATATTGAAGATATTGTTTTGGGTTTTGATACTTTAGATGAATATTTACAAGGTCACCCTTTTTTTGGTGCTATTGTGGGTAGGTATGCTAATCGCATTAATAATGGTCAATTCAACATTGAAGATAACACATATCAATTAGAAAAAAATGAATTATCTACACTACAACATATACATGGGGGCGATCAAGGTTTTGATAAATACATTTGGAATTACAGCATAGAAAAAATAAAGATTTAATTATACTCCATTTTTACCGACTTTCTCCGCATAATGAGTCTGGTTACCCTGGAAATTTGAGTATTCTTCATTCTATTGGTTTAGACGAAAAGAATCAGTTACACTTTCATTTTTCTGCAACTACAGATAAAAAAACAGTGATCAATCTAACAAATCATAGCTATTATAATTTATCGGGTCATAATAAAGGATCAATAAACAATCACCATTTAAAGATTTTTAGTAATTTCTACACCCCAACAAACCAAAATATGATTCCCACTGGAGAAATTTTATCAGTTAAAAATACAGGTTTAGACTTTACAAACTCAGTTTTACTTGAAAAAAATATCCATAAATTAAATAAAAATATTTTGGATCATAATTTTATATTAACAGGTGAAATAGATCATGACGAATATAAAAAAGCTATTGAACTTTACGACCCCCAAAGTGGAAGAATACTTACTGTTATAACTACTCAGCCAGCTATTCAAGTTTATAATGCAGCTAAATTATCAAATAAATGCTGGATCGGTAAAAAACACTATAAATATGAATCTTTTTCGGCTATTTGTTTAGAAACGCAACATTATCCTGATAGTCCGAACCATGTTCATTTTCCTAACACGATATTAGAACCAAATCAGGTATATAATCAAAAAACAATTTATAAATTTAGTATTAAGGAATAATTAGAGAGAAAACCAGGATGGAAAATATATTTATTATTTCAATTATTATTGGATTAGGTAGTTTTACTCAAGGTCTTACAGGTTTTGGATTAGCACTGGTTTCAGTCCCTTTATTGTCATTATTTCTAGATGTAAAAATAGCAATTCCACTTGCAGGAATTTTTGGATGGTTGGTCACCTTTCCAATAGTGTGGAAAATGAGATTACATATTCAATTTAAAACAGCTTTTATATTATTTATAGGCTCTTTACCAGGATCATTTATTGGTGCTGATTTATTAAAGCACCTACCATCGGAACTTATTTTAATAGCGATGGGGATAATATTAATCCTATCAGGAGTGTATTCTTTTCGCTCTAATATAGCTATATTCAAATCAACATCATCAATTACAAGCAGCACTGTTGGTTTTTTTTCTGGTGCTTTAGGTGCTAGCGTAGGCGAACCAGGTCCCCCTGTTATTGCATATACATCAATGTTACCCTGGACGCACGATCAAACAAAATCAACTTTAGTTTTTTTCTTCATGTTACAAATGATTGGAGCAATTATTGGATTTTGGTCAAAAGGTCTATTAACTGAATACGTATTTTCTTATTTTATTAAAGCTATTCCAGCTTTTATTATTGGCATATACCTAGGAATATTTAGTTATCAATTATTACATAAATATAACATTAACTATCACAAAATAATTTATTCTTTATTGATTGTTATCGGTAGCATTTTAATAATTAAAAATCTATAAACTAAATTTTAGTAAAACATTAAAATCCCTCACCGCACTTTTACATTCTCTTTTCAGGAAAATGGCGAAAACATACTTCATGAATAATTTTCTCTAGCTCTAATTGTAGTCGTAGTAGCGATGTTGACTTCTAAAGGTGCGGCGGGTGTCACTGGAGCGGCTTTTGTTATGTTAACAAGCACATTAATTGTCTTACCTGTTGTACCAGTAGCAGGAATGGTTTTAATTCTTGGGATCCATCGTTTTGTTGGTACTGGATTAGCCATCGTTAATCTGATTGGTAATGGTATTGCCACTATTGCGGTTTCAAGTTGGAATAAAACCTTTGATAAGGAAAAAATGAAAATAACATTAACAAAAAATGGATAATTAATCTCTCAAAAACAAAAAGTGCGGTGAAAAAAAAGTAAAAATTCGTTAGAATTATACTAATTTTAACCGCACTTTTTGATGCTTTATGAATATTTTAATCATTGCCCCGTCGTGGGTTGGCGATATGATGATGTCGCACAGTTTGTATCAAACCTTGAAACAGCAATATCCGCAATGCGAAATTGATGTGCTTGCGCCGAATTGGTGTAAGCCTTTGTTGGCTCGAATGCCTGAAGTTCGCAATGCTTTAACTATGCCGATTGGACACGGTGCATTTGGTTTGGGCGAACGTTATCGCATTGGAAAATCTTTGCGTAATCAATATGATATGGCGATTGTGTTGCCGAACTCATTGAAGTCAGCGTTTATTCCATTTTTCTCAAAAATTAAATTACGTCGTGGTTGGAAAGGAGAAAGTCGCTATTTCTTTTTGAACGATTTACGTAGCAATAAAGCCGATTATCCTAAAATGGTGCAGCGTTATGTGGCGTTAGGTTTCGAGAAAGGGCAAATTCCGTCGGCAACTGAAATGACAATCCCAACGCCTTATTTGGCGGTGGAACAAAGTGCGGTGCAAAAAACGAAAGAAATGTTCACCGCACAATTTGCTTTAGCAGAAAATCGCCCTGCGATTGGTTTCTGCCCTGGGGCGGAATTTGGACCTGCCAAACGCTGGCCACACTATCATTATGCGGTATTAGCGAAACAACTCATTGAGCAAGGTTATAGTATTCGCTTGTTTGGTTCAGCAAAAGATGTTGATGTGGGCGAGCAAATTCGCAGCAGTTTAGCTGAAGATTTACAGCGTTATTGCGTTAATTTGGCAGGTCAAACCGAGCTCAATCAAGCGGTAGATTTAATTAGCGATTGTGTGGTAGTGGTGAGTAATGATAGCGGTTTAATGCACATCGCCGCTGCGGTGGGTTGCCCACTTGTCGCTGTTTATGGGCCGACAAGCCCTGAATATACCCCGCCGCTTTCGGACAAAGCGGTAATAATCCGTTTAATTGAAGGTGGTTTGATTAAAATTCGTAAAGGAGCGGATAGCGATGAGGGCTATCACCAAAGCCTAATCGATATTCAGCCTGAATTAGTGCTAGAAAAACTAAATGGATTATTAGCGAAATAATAATGAAAATTTGCCTGATTAAAACCTCATCAATGGGCGATGTGTTGCATACATTGCCCGCATTAACCGATGCTAAACTTGTCCTTCCTGAGTTGGAAGTAGATTGGGTGGTGGAAGAAAACTTTGTCGAAATTCCACGTTGGCATTCTGCTGTTAATCAGGTAATTCCTGTAGCAATTCGTCGCTGGCGGAAAAATCTATTCAGCGCACAAACCCAAAACGAGTGGAAAAACTACCGCACTTTATTACAACAAAATCAATATGATGCGGTGATTGATGCCCAAGGTTTAATCAAAAGTGCCTTGTTCGCCACTCGACTTGCTCAAGGCAAAAAATTTGGTTATAACCGAAAATGTGCTCGTGAACCGCTGGCTGCTTTTTTCTACGACCATACTTTTTTCATTGACTATCAACAACACGCCGTCGAGCGAATTCGCCAATTATTCGCTCAAAGTTTAGGTTATGCTTTGCCTAACACACAAGGGGATTATGGCATTTCGCAACATTTTCTCACCACCGAAAACGCCACTAAACCTTATGTGATGTTTATTCACGCCACCACCCGAGCGGATAAACATTGGTTAAATAGCGAATGGAAAAATTTAGCCAAAAAACTTACCGCACTTGGGTTGGAAATTCGTTTGCCGTGGGGAAATTCCACTGAAAAACAACGTGCTGAATGGATTGCACAAGATTTAGAAAATGTGATCGTTTTGCCAAAATCAAACCTAACTGAACTCGCCCAACAAATTGCTCACGCCAAAGCCGTTATCTCTGTTGATACAGGTCTTGCTCATTTGACAGCAGCTTTAGATGTGCCAAATATTACCTTATACGGTGCAACCGATCCTAAACTAATTGGCACTTATGGGAAAAATCAGCATTATTTACATAAAAATGATATGAAAGCGATTAATCATCAAGATGTATTAGCTGTTTTTGCTCAAATTTCAAACTAATTAATCTCTAATATGCCCCTAACATGCGCAATTTTGAAAAAATAATGTGAGCTTGCTCACAAAACGAAAATAAATATTTTCCAAAAAGAACATTTTACAGGTATATTTTAGAGTGCTACAAAATCACTTTTTGTAACTAACTGATTAATTATTATAGGGGATTTTTCTATGTTTGGTCCATTTAAACCAGCTCCGCATATTGCAGAGTTGCCTGCGGACAAAATCGATGCAAGATATAAATTTTTGCGTTGGCAAGTTTTTGCAGGTATTTTCTTTGGTTATGCGGCTTATTATTTCGTGCGTGCTAACTTCGACTTGGCACAAAAAGGCTTGATCGAAGCAGGTATGTATAACAAAGCCGAACTCGGTATTATCGGTACTGGTGCTGGCTTGGCATATGGTTTATCAAAATTCGTGATGGCAGGTATGTCTGACCGTTCTAACCCGAAAGTGTTCTTACCATTTGGTTTGTTGCTTTCTGGTTTATGTATGACAATGATGGGGTTAATGCCGTGGGCAACTTCAGGCATTGCTGTAATGTTTGTAATGATTTTCTTAAACGGTTGGTTCCAAGGTATGGGTTGGCCTCCGTGCGGTCGTACAATGGTGCACTGGTGGTCTAAATCAGAGCGTGGTACTATCGTTTCTATTTGGAATACCGCTCACAACTTAGGTGGTATGGTGCCAGGTGCGATGGTGTTGTTAGCGAGTGCGATTTATTTCAGCAACACTGGCGTACAAGCTACAGCGAAAGACGTTTGGCAACAAGCCTTGTATTACCCTGGTATCGCAGCAATGATCGCCGCTGTGCCGATTTACTTTGTAATGAAAGACACGCCACAATCTTGCGGTTTACCACCAGTAGAAAAATGGCGTAACGATTATCCTGAAGATTACAACGAAAAAACCTACGAAAACGATTTAACCACAAAAGAAATTTTCGTTACTTATGTGTTGAAAAACAAATTGTTATGGTACATCGCTATCGCTAACGTATTCGTTTATTTAATTCGCTACGGCGTATTGAAATGGTCGCCAGTTTACCTTGGTGAAGTCAAACACTTCAACATCAAAGGTACTGCGTGGGCATATACCATTTATGAATTAGCGGCAATTCCGGGTACATTATTGTGCGGTTGGGTGTCAGATAAAGTGTTCAAAGGTAAACGTGGTTTAACTGGTTTCATCTTTATGATTTTAACCACCATCGCAGTAGTGGCATTATGGAAAAACCCAGCTACACCTGAAGCAGAATTAGCACAATATGCTGGCCACGCTTGGTATGAAAACCCATATCAATTAACTGACTTCATTTTAATGACCACTATCGGTTTCTTGATTTACGGTCCTGTTATGTTAATCGGCTTGCACGCACTTGAACTTGCACCGAAAAAAGCTGCTGGTACATCAGCAGGTTTCACAGGCTTGTTCGGTTACTTAGGTGGTACGGTTTCAGCATCTGCTGTAGTTGGTTGGGCTGCAGAATACTACGGCTGGGACGGTGGTTTCTATGTAATGATCACTGGTGGCGTGTTAGCGGTATTATTAATGTTTATCGTAATGGTTGAAGAAGGCAAACACAAAGCTAAATTAAGCGACCACTACGGCACTAAATAAGCCAATTATTTAAAATAAATACTCAAAATGAATAAAAGTGCGGTGCAAAATAACAAAGTTTTTAACACTGCTAACATATTAGGGTAAACCTAAAAACATTTGAGTATTTTCATCAAAGGAAGAATTTCGGTTCTTCCTTTTTGTTTTTATGAAATTAGGGAATTTGAACTTTTCTCGCTAAAATACATCATAATAATGTGTTAAATATAAAAGAGAAATTATGTCAACAAATCAATCTACGCCTATTTTTTTAGCTCAACTTGAGCAACAAAATGACGCATTTTCTTTGTTACAACAATGCTGTCAATGGTTGCGCAACGGAGGCAAGCAGCAAGCCAACGAACGAATTAAATTATTCAGCCAAATCCTGCAAGACAATCCTGAAATAGCACAAAAAATCGCGACATTATTATGTCGTTGGTTGTGTCAAATTCGTGTTTATCCTTTGCTGATTAGCAGCGGCATTCTAAGCCGAGATGGTTTTCGCAAAGAGATGAAACAGCGTTTATATGAAAAATTCAATCCTGAATTTAAAGACAGCGAAGACTTGCGAGATGTGTTTTATATGCTGTTTAGCGATCCGCAAGATAGCGAATGGCTGAATGCAGTAAAACCTAAAAATTGGGTGGCGTTATTTGCGATTTTTGAACAATTTACCACTCAACAAGATCGAGATTGGTTGCATCAACATTTGTATAGCGAAGGTTATTTCGCCATTGAAATGCTCTCCATTTGGATTGCAGCGGAAGATTTAGAACCCGAGTTAATGCGACTTGACCCTGCTTTACTAAACCGCCATTCGCCTTTTGTGGCATTACAAAAAGAAGTTACACTCTGGCTGGCTGCGCAACAACAAACTGAAGAATTTGATGACAGCCATTTGGAAGTGATGATTTCACAATGCCGTAAACAAATTGAGCGTTTACAAAAACGTGGAGCAGTGGCTGGCTCATCGCTTGATGTGGCGCATTTGTTAGAACGTTTGGATCAAACGCTCACACGCTTATCAATGCTAAAAAACTTGTTTGACCAAAAATCACTTTCTTTATTAAAAGTGCTCTCTGCCACAGAAAGTTTTGCTAGTGCAGCGGCTGAACAACACAGCATTTTGCCGTTATGGAAACAAAGCACCAAAATGCTTTCTCGCAGCATCACACAAAACACCAGCGATCACGGTGAACATTATATTACTCGAGATAAAAAAGAATATTTAAGTATGTTTTATTCTGCTGCAGGTGGTGGTGTGTTAATTGCGCTGATGGCATTATTTAAAATTTATCTTAGCTCTGTTATCGACGATAAAGTCTGGAAAAGCGTGGCAGAAGGGTTAAATTACGCCCTTGGTTTTATGCTGATTTTTATGTTGCATTTCACCGTTGCAACCAAACAGCCAGCAATGACGGCGGCTCGTTTTGCCGAAGCGGTGGAACACAGTCCACAAGGACGAGCGGTCAATATTAAATTAGCACAATTACTGATTGATGTATGGCGTTCGCAAACCGTTGCCGTGCTTGGAAATATGGTGTTGGCTATTGGCGTGAGTGCGCTAATTGCTTATGTTTATGCACAAAAAATGGGCGTGCCATTATTAGATAAAGCCACCATAGATTACCAATTAGCCGCTATTGACCCAACTAAAGGCACGCTGTGGTTTGCTGCAATAGCAGGCGTTTGGTTATTCTTCTCAGGGATTATTTCGGGCTTTTTTGATAATCGCAGCAATTATTTAAATCTGCGAATGCGTTTGCGCCACCACCCTTTACTCAAATTACTAATGACCGAAAAATGCCGTGGTAAATTTGCCGATTATTTTCACGAGAATTACGGTTCGTTAGTGGGGAATTTCTGTTTTGGTATGTTGCTAGGCTTAACAGGGCTTGTGGGTTATTGGCTTGATTTACCATTAGATATTCGCCACGTTGCTTTTTCTTCCGCCAATGTGGGTTATGCTGTGGTGAGCGGCGAGCTTGGCTGGCAAATTTTTTGGCAAAGTGTCGCTTTCGTATTATTAATCGGCATCGTCAATTTAGTGGTAAGTTTCACCTTGGCTTTGCGAGTAGCATTGCGTGCGTTAAATACTGAAATTGATAGCTGGCGAGCAATTTTAGCTTGTATTTTTGAGCTGTTGAAAAAACGTCCTTTAAGTTTATTCTTCCCAGTTTCTTTGGATAAATAAATCCATTTTTATCCAAAACTGCGGTGAAAAATTAGAGAGTTTTGATCTTCCTTGAAAAAGTAGGGTTAAAACTCTCTTTTCCTTTTTAAAAACTGTGATCTCCCTCACAAAAACAATTCTTTTTCACTCATAAAACTGTTCTAAAACGCTCATTTTGGTTAGAATAAGAACATTATTATTTTCTTTTTTATTTGTGGGAGAGGTGATTATGGCCATATCATCGCTTTATAAAAATGCTGGAGATTTTTCTCCGATAAACACAGATGTTATTATTATTGGTGGCGGCGCAACTGGCGCAGGCACAGCAAGAGATTGCGCTTTGCGTGGTTTGAAATGTGTGTTGCTCGAACGTCGAGATATCGCCACTGGCGCAACAGGGCGCAACCACGGCTTATTGCATAGTGGCGCTCGCTATGCAGTGAACGACCGAGAGTCCGCCGAAGAATGTATCAAAGAAAATGCGATTTTACGCAATATCGCTCGTCATTGTGTGGACGAAACTGAGGGGCTTTTTATCACCTTACCTGAAGATGATATGGCTTATCAGAAAGCCTTTATCGAAGCCTGTACCAGCGCTGGCATTGAAGCCGTACCGATTGAACCAGATTTAGCCCGTCATTTAGAACCGTCCGTAAATCCTGATTTAGTGGGCGCAGTTGTCGTTCCCGACGGCTCAATCGATCCATTCCGTTTAACTGCAGCAAATATGATTGATGCCACCGAACACGGTGCGCAAGTGTTTACCTATTGCGAAGTAAAAAATCTTATTCGTGAGGGTGGACGTGTTATTGGCGTGAACGTTTTCGACCATAAAAATCAAGTCGAACGCCAATTTTTTGCCCCTGTTGTAGTCAACGCAGGAGGAATTTGGGGGCAAGGCATTGCTGAATATGCGGATTTGAAAATTCGTATGTTCCCAGCTAAAGGAGCATTGCTCGTAATGGGACACCGCATTAATCAACTGGTGATTAACCGTTGCCGCAAGCCTGCCGATGCTGATATTTTAGTGCCAGGCGACAGTATTTGCGTTATCGGTACAACATCAAGTCGCATTCCTTATGATCAAATTGATAATATGGAAGTTACCGCTGAAGAAGTAGATATTTTATTTCGTGAGGGTGAAAAACTTGCACCAAGCCTACGCCACACTCGTGTATTACGTGCTTATGCTGGCGTACGCCCATTAGTGGCTACGGACGACGATCCATCAGGACGTAACGTTAGCCGTGGTATTGTGTTGCTTGACCACGCAGAAAGAGATGGCTTAGACGGTTTTGTTACCATCACAGGCGGTAAATTAATGACTTACCGTTTAATGGCAGAATGGGCTACAGATTTGGTGTGCAAAAAACTTAACGTAGATAAAAAATGCGAAACGGCGCACCGCACTTTACCTGGTTCTGAAGAAAGCCGTGAAGAAACCAATAAAAAAATCACCTCTATTCCAAAAGTGATCAGCAGCTCTGCGGTATATCGCCACGGTACAAGAGCTGTGCCAATGCTTGACTCCGAACGTTTAGACCGCTCTTTAGTCTGCGAATGTGAAGCGGTTACTGCAGGCGAAGTGCGTTATGCGGTAGAAAATTTAAACGTGAATAATTTAGTCGATTTACGCCGTCGCACTCGAGTAGGAATGGGAACTTGCCAAGCTGAACTTTGCGCTTGCCGAGCGGCAGGATTAATGGCTCGCTTTGAAGTTGCCACACCTCGCCAGTCCACCACACAACTCAATGCGTTTATGGAAGAACGTTGGCGTGGCATTCAGCCAATCACTTGGGGTGAGGCAATGCGAGAAGCTGAATTCAGTAGTTGGATTTACCAAAGTTTGCTTGGGTTAAACGATGTGGAAACGCAATCAACGTCAACGGTAGAACAAAATCTCGATCAGGGAGTAAACGAAAATGAATTTTGATGCAGTGATTATTGGCGGCGGCTTAGCAGGTTTAACTTGCGGAATTGCCCTGCAACAACAAGGCAAACGTTGCGCCATTATTAACAATGGGCAAGCGGCAATAGATTTTTCTTCGGGCTCACTTGATTTATTAAGTCGCCTACCTAACGGTGAAAACGTTGTTAGTTTTGACCGCAGTTTTAGCGCACTCAGCGAACAATTACCGCAACACCCTTACAGCTTATTCGGCAAACAAAAAGTGCTTGATAAAGCACAACAATTTAGCGATCTTGCCGAAAAACTTGGGTTAAATTTTATTGGCTCAAGCGTGCAAAATCATTTGCGTGTCAGCCCTTTGGGTGGTTTGCGTGGTACTTGGCTTTCACCAAGCAGCATTCCCACTGTATTAATGAGTGGCGAGGCTTTTGCTTATCGTAAAATAGCTGTATTAGGCATTGAGGGTTATCACGATTTTCAACCACAATTATTAGCTGAAAATTTGAAACATAATATGCAATTTGCCCATTGTGAAGTGAAAACAGGCTTTTTACATATTCCCGAATTAGATTTATTACGTTCACTTTCTCGAGAATTTCGCAGCGTGCATATTGCACAAGCCCTTGAACAAAAAGTAGATTTTGATGCGCTTGTAAGTGAAATCGAACAAACCGCAGACGATGCAGAAGCGGTCTTTTTACCTGCCTGTTTTGGTTTGGATAGCCAAGATTTCTTCAACCAATTACAACAAAAAACCAAACCAACCTTATTTGAATTGCCGACCTTACCGCCGTCATTATTAGGTAATCGCCAACATCAAGCCTTGCGCAAACATTTTGAGCAATTAGGCGGTACAATGATGAATGGAGATCGAGCTTTGCGTGCGGAATTTGATGAAGACACAGCAAAAGTGCGGTGTATTTTTACCCAAATTCACGAAGATGAGCCATTATGCGCCGAGCATTTTATTTTAGCTTCAGGCAGTTTTTTCAGTAATGGATTAGTGTGCGAATTTGATAAAGTGTATGAACCCGTGTTCCAAGCTGACATCGTGCAAACCACAGATTTCAACCCAACAGATCGCTTTAGTTGGACAGATCGCCGTTTCGCTTCACCACAGCCTTACCACAAAGCAGGCGTAATTATTAATGCGCAATGCCAAGTGCAAAAGTGCGGTGCATTTTTAACGAATTTATATGCGGTTGGTGCGGTTATTGGTGGCTATAATCCTTTAGAGTTGGGTTGTAGCTCGGGCGTTGCTGTGGTTACTGCGCTATCTGCCGCAGAGCATATTTTACAACGCAACTAATTAGGGGGACAAAATGAATATTCAAGCGTTAATCAACAAAGCGCAGCAAGAATTGATGTCGCCTGTGCTGCAACACTCACATCATCAAGATGAAAGTTTTGAGCAATGTTTAAAATGTACTGCCTGCACGGCGGTTTGCCCAGTAACCAAAGTCAATCCATTTTACCCAGGTCCAAAACAATCAGGCCCTGATGGCGAACGCTTGCGCTTAAAAAGTGCTGACTTTTACGATGAAGCATTAAAATATTGCTTAAACTGTAAACGCTGTGAAGTGGCTTGTCCATCAGATGTGAAAATTGGCGATATTATCGTGCGAGCTCGTAATAATAATATGGATCGCCAACAAAAATCTAAAATTCACAAATTGCGTGATGCGATTTTGAGTAATACCGATATTATGGGTACGCTCAATACACCGCTTGCGCCAATCGTGAACACTATTACAGGTTTAAAAGCGACTAAATTTTTACTCGAAAAAACCCTTGGCGTGAGCCAACATCGTCAGTTACCAAAATATGCCTTTGGCACATTCCGTAATTGGTATTTGAAAAAAATGGCAGCGCAACAGGCGCAATTCGAGCAAAAAATTGCTTATTATCACGGCTGTTATGTGAATTACAACAATCCACAATTAGGCAAAGAATTAATTGATGTATTCAATGCAATGAACATTGGCGTGGTATTGCTTGAAAAAGAAAAATGCTGTGGTCTTCCATTGATGGTGAACAGTTTCCCTGAGCGAGCGAGAAAAATTGCGCAGTTCAATACGGACTATATCAGCAAAATGGTGGACGACAATGGCTTAGATGTGATTGGCGAAGCCTCGAGTTGTACGCTGAATTTGCGTGATGAATATCACCATATTCTCGGTATCGACAATGTTAAAGTGCGCCCACACATTCATTTGGTAACGGCTTATTTGTTCAAACTGTTCCAACAAGGCAAAAAATTACCGTTAAAACCACTGAAATTAAAAGTGGCTTATCACACCGCTTGCCACGTTGAAAAAGCAGGTTGGGCACCTTATACCCTTGAAGTGTTGCGCCAAATCCCTGGTTTAGAAATCATCACATTGCCGTCGCAATGTTGTGGTATTGCAGGGACTTATGGCTTTAAAGCAGAAAATTACGAAAGCTCTCAAGCCATCGGAAAAGGCTTGTTTGATCATATCAACGAAAGTGGGGCTGATTATGTAATTTCTGAGTGCCAAACCTGTAAATGGCAAATTGATATGTCGAGCAACTTGACTTGTATCCACCCAATTACTTTGTTGTCTATGGCGTTGGATAGATAGTTAATTCAAAGATAAAATAAAAACCGCCCGAGGGCGGTTTTTGTGTAAAAACGAAAATATTCGATTTACTCTAACTCTCTTGTTTCTTCTTTTGTAAATCTATAGTCGTGGCAGTTGTCGCAAACATAAGTAAACTCTTCAACTACTTTAGTACATTTCACATATCGACTAACATCTTTTCCATTCGCTTTTCTTTCCCAAACTTCTTTATTGATTTGATAACGATCAATTTCTTTTTTGCTTTCTAAAACAAATTGATACATCGCGTGGCATTTAGGACAGGTATTTTCTGCATCTTGTTTTGCTTTTTCTTCAGCTTCTAGCTCCGCTTTTTCTTTGGCTTCTCTAGCTTCTCGCTCTGCTCTATAAACAGCCCATTCAGCTTCTCTTTCTTTTTCTTTTGCTTGATCAACTAAATAACCAATAATACCTAGAATGAATAATATAATAAGAAGAGATATAATAAAATTGATCCACGGTGTTTCTGAAATTGGTATTTTGGATAAAATATCGTACAAAAAGCCACATACAGTAGCAATAATATCCCAAACGAAACTTAATGTGCTACCTAAAATATCAGTTAATGTCATAGTAAAAATTCCTTAGTTATAAAATTTAATTTTCAGATTATTTAAACGATTTGTTAAACCCATACATATCAATAATTTTCGCTGCACTATAATGCAAATTGCTTTCTGTGCCGTCGAAATTCATCACTTTCAGATTTTTCTGAAGCTCAGTGATGTCTTTTTGATGGGCTTGGTAGAAATGATAAATTACTTCAAGCGAATGTTCACTTACAGAGCTAAATCCGCAATATTTATCCGAATATTGTTTAGAAATACCTTTGAATGTTTCGCAGAAGAAACTATCGTAAGCAGGCAAGATCCCAAAAACACCTAAAATAATTTTGGTGACTAAGGTTTTATCCTGCTCATTATTTTTGATAATGGTTGCTTTTACTTCTTTATATAAAGATATAATCGTTTTGGCTTTTTCTACATAATTATCAGCGTCAATTTCCCAAACAGCTTTATCCTGTTCAAGAATATATTCCACTAATTCTTTAAGAAAGGCTGGATTTTTTTGTAACAAGAAGCTACTACCACGCAACATTCCCCAACTAGCTAAATAACTCCAAAGCACATAGCAGCCGTATTGCACGTCGGTACGATTTGGGTTGGTTGGGTGAAAATGAGCGTAGCAAAAGTCGAAAGAACGGTAGCGATGTGTTACGTCTTTGCCGTCGCCAGCAAAAAGATTTACCACATCTGAAAAGTCAGATTGAATTTTATACACTGTTGATATCCCTAACTAATTAACAGAGATTGATTTAGTTATTATGTCAATAATAACTAAAGAAGTGTACACTTCTGAAATTTTGGTGATAAATTAAAAAGAAAGGAAGTTAATTAGGGAATTTTGAAAATAAAACCGCGGTGTAAATTTCAAAAGTTTTAAAATTTACACCGCAGTTGAGAGTTTAAATTAACGGCGTTTAGTTAAACGCTCAGTTAATTCGTAAGCACGAAGTTTGGCAAGTTCTTGTGAAAGTTTTGCCACCATTAATTCGTGGTTAGCATCACCTGATTTCGCCACGATATTTTCTTCCGCTTTGCGTTTTGCATTGAGAATACGTTCTTGGTCAAGCTCTTCACCACGAATTGCCACGTCGGCTAATACCGTAACGACATTCGGTTGCACTTCCAAAAATCCACCTGAAACATAGATAACTTCTTCGCTATCGTTTTCAAGGGTGAATTTTACGATGCCGGGTTTGATTGCCGTCATCAATGGCGTGTGGTTGGCGAGAATACCTAATTCACCCTCCACACCGCTGGCTTGAATTGCTTTTACCGCACCCTCGAAGATTTTTTTCTCCGCACTCACGATAATTAAGTTAAATGTTGCCATTCTGATCTCCTTCAATCAATCAGTTGAAGTGATTACATATTTTTGGCTTTTTCAATTACTTCTTCGATTGAACCAACCATATAGAACGCTTGTTCTGGGATATGGTCATATTCACCGTCAAGAATGCCTTTGAAGCCACGAATAGTATCTTTTAATGACACATATTTACCTGGTGAACCTGTAAACACTTCTGCCACGAAGAATGGTTGTGATAAGAAACGTTCGATTTTACGTGCACGTGCTACCACAAGTTTGTCGTCTTCTGAAAGTTCATCCATACCAAGAATGGCGATGATGTCTTTTAACTCTTTATAGCGTTGTAAGATACCTTGTACGCCGCGCGCCACGTTGTAGTGTTCTTCGCCCACAACAAGCGGATCTAATTGGCGTGAAGTTGAATCTAATGGGTCAACCGCTGGGTAGATACCAAGAGATGCAATGTTACGGCTTAATACGACGGTTGAGTCTAAGTGCGCGAACGTGGTTGCTGGCGATGGGTCAGTTAAGTCATCGGCAGGTACGTAAACCGCTTGCACAGAGGTGATTGAGCCAGTTTTAGTTGAGGTGATACGTTCTTGTAACACACCCATTTCTTCTGCCAATGTTGGCTGATAACCTACCGCAGATGGCATACGACCTAATAACGCCGATACTTCTGTTCCTGCAAGGGTATAACGATAGATGTTATCTACGAAGAATAATACGTCGCGACCTTCATCACGGAATTTTTCCGCCATTGTTAAGCCAGTTAATGCAACACGTAAACGGTTACCTGGTGGCTCATTCATTTGACCATAAACCAATGATACTTTGTCTAAAACGTTTGAATCGGTCATTTCGTGGTAGAAGTCGTTACCCTCACGAGTACGCTCACCAACCCCTGCGAATACAGAATAACCTGAGTGTTCGATCGCAATATTACGGATTAATTCCATCATATTTACGGTTTTACCTACACCCGCACCACCGAATAAACCAACTTTACCACCCTTAGCGAATGGGCAGATCAAGTCGATAACTTTGATACCTGTTTCTAAAAGCTCGGTGCTGTTTGATTGTTCTTCGTAGCTTGGTGCTGCACGGTGAATAGCCCATTGTTCTTCTGCACCGATGTCGCCTTTTTCATCAATCGGCTCACCTAACACGTTCATAATACGACCCAACGTTTTTGTTCCTACTGGCACAGAAATTGGGTTGCCTGTGTTTTCTACTTTTAAACCACGTTTTAAACCATCAGATGAACCGAGTGCGATACAACGCACCACGCCGCCACCTAATTGTTGTTGAACTTCAAGGGTTAAACCTGATTCAACTTTTAATGCATCGTAAACTTTTGGCACTGCATCTTGTGGGAATTCAACGTCGATTACCGCACCGATAATCTGTACAATTTTTCCTGCTGACATTAGCGTCCTCTCCATTAAATTGCTGCAGCACCTGCAACAATTTCATTTAATTCATTTGTGATACTTGCCTGACGAGCTTTGTTATACACCAACTGCAAGTCATTAATTAAATTCCCTGCATTATCTGTTGCTGCTTTCATCGCCACCATTCGAGCCGCTTGTTCTGAAGCGAGATTATCTACCACTGCTTGATATACTTGAGATTCTAAATAACGAACAAGTAAACTATCAAGTAATACTTTCGGTTCTGGTTCGTAAATATAATCCCAGCTTTGCTGTCTTTCGCCTAATTTATCAGTGTCTAATTCTGGTAATGGCACAAGCTGTTGGTAAGTTGGTTTTTGCGACATTGTGTTGACGAATTTGTTGTATGCAATATAAATCGCATCAAGTTCGCCATTGCGGTAAGCGTCAATCATTGAATTGACCACACCAAGCAAATCTTCCAATACTGGATTATCGCCTAAACCTGAATGTTGTCCTCGAATATTTAATCCAAGGGAACGGAAAAAGCCGATACCTTTTGAGCCGATTAAACCCAATTCTACGGTTACGCCTTTTTCTTTCCATTGTTTAATCTCGTTAAGTGCGGTCTTAAATAAGTTAATATTTAAACCACCACACATTCCACGGTCGGTTGAGATTACAAGGATACCCACTTTTTTCACTTCACGTTCAACTAAAAATGGGTGTTTATAACCAACAGTTGCTTTTGAGACGTGGCTGATAACATTTCTAATGGTTTCAGAATAAGGGCGAGATGCAGCCATACGATCTTGCGTTTTACGCATTTTCGATGTTGCCACCATTTCCATTGCCTTGGTAATTTTCTGTGTACTTTGTACACTGGCAATTTTGGTTTTTATCTCTTTTCCACCAGCCATTTTATTTCTCCGTTTCCGTTATTACCACGCGTTATTTGCTTTGAAACTGTCCAAAATGCCTTTCAACGTGTCTTTAATTTCATCGTTGTAGTTGCCAGTTTTGTTCAATTCTTGCATAAATTCAGCGTTGTTACGGTGAGCATAATCTAAAAGTGCGGTTTCAAAACTTGCAATTTTGTTTAATTCCACATCTTCTAAATAACCAAACTCCACGGCAAATAACACTAAAGCTTGTTCTGCTACGCTTAATGGTGCATATTGTTTTTGTTTCAACAATTCGGTTACTTTTTCACCGTGTGATAACTGTTTGCGTGTTGCATCATCAAGGTCAGAAGCAAACTGTGCGAACGCCGCTAATTCACGGTATTGAGCTAATGCAGTACGAATACCACCCGCTAATTTTTTCACCACTTTAGTTTGTGCCGCACCACCAACACGAGAAACCGAGATACCTGGGTTTACCGCAGGACGAATACCTGAGTTAAACAAGTTAGATTCTAAGAAAATCTGACCATCGGTAATCGAAATTACGTTAGTTGGAACGAATGCTGAAACGTCGCCTGCTTGGGTTTCGATGATCGGAAGTGCGGTTAAAGAACCCGTTTTTCCTTTCACTTCGCCATTAGTGAAGCGCTCTACATAATCTGCATTAACACGAGATGCACGCTCTAATAAACGGCTATGCAAGTAGAATACGTCCCCTGGGAATGCTTCACGACCTGGCGGACGGCGTAATAATAATGAAATTTGACGATACGCAACGGCTTGTTTAGATAAGTCATCATAAACGATTAACGCATCTTCACCACGATCACGGAAATATTCGCCCATTGCACAACCAGCATAAGGTGCTAAATATTGTAACGCTGCTGATTCAGACGCTGACGCAACAACCACGATAGTATTTGCTAACGCACCGTGTTCTTCTAATTTGCGTACTACGTTTGCGATAGTTGATGCTTTTTGACCGATTGCAACGTAGATACATTTAATACCTGAATCACGTTGGTTGATGATCGCATCAATGGCTAACGCTGTTTTACCTGTTTGGCGGTCGCCGATAATCAATTCACGCTGACCCCGACCGATTGGTACCATTGAGTCAACGGCTTTATAACCTGTTTGTACTGGCTGATCAACAGATTGACGGTCAATTACCCCTGGAGCAATTACTTCAACAGGTGAGAAACCATCATTTTGAATTTCACCTTTACCATCGATAGGTTCGCCAAGAGTGTTTACCACACGACCTAATAAACCACGACCCACAGGTACTTCAAGAATACGACCTGTACATTGAACTTCCATTCCCTCTGCTAAATCAGCATAAGGCCCCATCACTACCGCACCTACGGAGTCTCGTTCAAGGTTCAATGCCATTGCAAAACGGTTGCCAGGTAAGGCAATCATTTCACCTTGCATTACATCACTTAAACCGTGGATACGGATAATCCCGTCGCTCACGGAAACGATTGTCCCTGTATTGCGAGCTTCACTCACTACATCAAACTGGACAATGCGTTTTTTAATCAATTCACTAATTTCTGTTGAATTTAGTTGCATTTTGAATTCCTCTTATCATTGCAATTCTGTCGCCAAACGAGCTAATTGACCACGGCTTGAGCCGTCAATCACAAAGTCGTCTGTACGAATAATAACCCCTGCGATCAGTGAGTTATCAACTGTGCAATTTAATTTCACTTTACGAGCAAGTCTTTTTTCCATTGCAGCTGCAATTTTTTGTTCTTGCGTTGCATTTAATGGTTGAGCCGAAATGACCTGCACTTCTGCTGTAGCATTATATTCTTCCAGATAATGTTGAAATTCATTAAATACCGCTGGAAGCACCGTTAAACGCTTATTTTCAGCCATTAACCGAATCAGATTTTGCCCATATTGATCAAGTTGTTCGCCACAAATTGAAATTACCGTATCAGCTACTTTTTGTGCTGAAAAAGAACTAGAAAGAAACGCATTTACTTGTTCATTTTCAGAAACTTGTGCAGCAAAACTTAACATTTCTGTCCATTTTTGCACCGCACTTTTATCTTGTGCTGATTGTTCAACGGCAAAGTCAAATGCTGCTTTGGCATAAGGGCGAGCTATCGTAGTTAATTCTGACATAAGCTCAACCTTCTTATAGTTCTGCAACTAATTTATCAATAATGTCATTGTTTGCCGCCTCATCAATAGTACGACCCACAATTTTCTCAGCACCTGCCACTGCAAGTGATGCCACTTTAACACGTAATTCTTCTTGAACACGTTTACGTTCTGCTTCAATTTCAGCATAACCTTGTTCAACAATTTTTGCTTTTAAGGCTTCCGCTTCCGCTTTCACTTCATCAAGCACTTCATTACGACGTTTATTGGCTAAATCGACAATTTCTTGCGCTTGTAATTTCGCTTTAGAAATTTCTTCTTCTGCTAATGCTTTCGTATCAGCTTGTTCTTTTTTCGCCGCTTCAGCCGATGCAAGAGCATTTGCAATATTAGATTGACGCTCCTCAATCGCTTTAATTAGCGGTGGCCAAACATATTTCATACAAAATGCGACAAATAACGCAAATGCAATAAGTTGACCAATTAGTGTTGCATTTAAATTCACAACGCCCTCCTAAAAGTCGGTTAAGTTATTCCTTGTTTGATTGAAATAACAGTAAAGTTCAAGCCCGACTTATTTCAATAAATCAATGAACGGGTTTGCGAAGATGAAAAGTAATGAAATACCCACAGCGATCATAGCGATAGCATCTAAAAGACCTGCCACGATGAACATTTTAGTTTGTAAGCTGCTTGCTAATTCTGGTTGGCGAGCAGATGATTCTAAGAATTTACCGCCTAAAATAGCAAAGCCAATAGCTGTACCAAGTGCTGCAAAAGCTAATAAAATAGATGCACCAATAATTGTTGCTGTGATTACAGATTCCATAATGTTCTCCATTAAAAGATTGAGGAATTTAGCCCGAAGACTAAGGTTATTGTTAATAAAAATAAAAGTTTTCTCTATTAAAACAACAGAGAAGTAAAGTTCGTTTAATGATCCGCTTTGTTATAAGCGATGCTCAAGTAAACAATAGTCAACATCATAAAGATGAAAGCCTGTAAGGTAATCACCAAAATATGGAAGATTGCCCAAATTAAATGTAGCGGAATACCCAATGCTTGTAAGGCAAAATTGTCTGCCATATACATCACGGCAATAAGGATAAAAATCAATTCCCCTGCATACATATTACCGAATAAACGGAATGCTAAAGAAATTGGTTTTGCTAATAAAGTAACGGTTTCAAGAATAAAGTTGACGGGAATGAATGCCCAGTGATTGAACGGGTGAAGCGTGTATTCTTTCACTAAACCATTAAATCCTTTCGATTTTACGGTATAGAATAAAATCAAGAAAAATACACAAATAGACATACCTAAAGTCGCACTAATATCTGCCGTTGGTACAGCTCGTAAATAGTGAATACCGAATAAATTTGCGAATTGAGGTAAGAAATCAACTGGAACAAGGTCGATGGCATTCATAATGAATACCCAACAGAAAATTGTCAATGCAAGGGGAGCTATCGCATTACGAGGACCGTGAAAATTATCTTTCACTAATCCATCAACCCACTCAATCACAATTTCAACGAAACATTGTAATTTCCCTGGCACGCCCGAGGTTGCTTTTTTAGCTACTCGAGAGAATACAAAAAGGAAAATAATACCAGATACTAATGAAAAGAAGAGTGTATCTAAATGAACAGCCCAAAAGCCATCACCTGAAGCTAAAAAACTTAAATGGTGACTAATGTAATCTGCAGTTGTTCCAGCCATAGATTATCCTTTGTTAATAAAAAATAAAAAATTTAATTACTTTCTTGAAGAAAGTATAAATGGAATAAAATTATTCAAAATCAAAGATATAACATAACCAACGAAAAAAGCAATGATGCTGATTTCAGAAATAAATTTGAAACTAGCCACAATCATTAAAATTGTTACTAGCCATTTTATTCCTTCACCACGATAAAGTGCGGTCATTTTTGTTTGATTTTTTGTTGTTTCTCGAAAGAAGAACCAATAAACAAACAAGCAATGTGGTAAAAAACTGGCTAACAATCCATTTAAAAAAGAAATTGAAAGCGATTTTTGCCAAAAAAAACAAAGCAAAGCCAACAATAAAATAAAAGCAAATTCTGTTTTTAACGATTTTAGATAATGTTGCTTGGCTCGATGGATTACAGCAGACATAAAAAACCTTAATTAACTGTAATTCATAATAAATATTGATGATTATACGATACAACAGCCAAAGTTTAAACTCAAAAAAACCTAAAAAGAGGTATTTTTTACAAATTTTCGTAAATTATTTTGCTTTGTTTCAGATTTTCTTTTTCACAATGACTAAATGTCGTTCACCGATCAACTCTGGTACTTGTAATTCAATAACTTGCTGAAGAACAAAAGTTGAAGCAATCGATTGCACTTCTTCATCGTGATATTGCCCTTTCAAAGCATAAAAAACGCCATTTTCATTCGGCAAATGATGACACCAATCCGTCATATCCTTAAGACTGGCAAAGGCTCGGCTTAATACACCATCAAAAAGATGATCGGGTTTAAATTCTTCCACACGGCTTAATACTGGCTCAACGTTAGTCAATCCTAACTCACGTACTGCATTACGAATAAAACTAATACGTTTTCCCAAACTATCTAATAAAAAGAATTGTTTATCAGGATTAATAATCGCCAAAGGAAGCCCAGGTAATCCAGGGCCTGTACCCACATCAATAAAGCGTTTGCCTTGTAAATAAGGGCTTACTACAAGGCTATCAAGAATATGCTTTACCAACATTTCTTGCGGATCACGCACCGAAGTCAGGTTATACGCCTTATTCCATTTATTCAACAACAACACCAACTGCACTAGCTGATTTTTTTGTTGATCGGTAATAGAAAGTGCGGTGCGTTTTAGTAAAGTTTCGAGCTTTAGGCTTAAATCCTGTGCTAAATTAGTCGCCACGTTTTAACATTCCTTGCTTTTTCAAATTGACTAACAAAATTGAAATTGCCGCTGGCGTAATACCCGAAATTCGGCTTGCTTGCCCAATAGACACAGGGCGATGCTGTTCTAATTTTGCACGCACTTCATTGGATAAGCCCGCCACAATAGAATAATCGAAACGTTCAGGAATCGCCGTGTTTTCGTGGCGTTTCTGTTTTTCAATTTCTTCTTGCTGATGTTCAATATAACCTTGATATTTAATCGCAATTTCCACTTGCTCCGCTGCTTCTTTGTCAGAAAGTGCGGGTGAAAATGCCGTAGTTTTGGTTAAATTATCATAACTAATTTCAGGACGACGCAATAAATCTTCGCCACTGGCTTCACGCACCAATGGCGTGCTAACTAATTGATTAATTTCAGTTAAATGCTCTGATTTTGGGTGAATCCAAATTTGTTTTAAACGTTGGCGTTCAAGCTCAATATTTTCCATTTTTTGATTAAAGCGAACCCAACGAGCTTCATCAATCAAGCCTAATTCGTGGGCAATCGGCGTTAAACGGCTATCGGCATTATCTTCACGCAACAATAAACGATATTCTGCACGCGACGTAAACACACGATACGGCTCTTTAGTACCGAGCGTGCAAAGGTCGTCCACCAATACGCCAGCATAAGCCTGATCACGACGTGGAAACCACGCATCACGTTCTTGTACAAATAAACCTGCGTTAATACCTGCTAACAAACCTTGTGCGGCAGCTTCTTCGTAACCTGTCGTCCCATTAATTTGCCCAGCAAAGAACAAACCATTGATCGCCTTAGTTTCAAGCGTAGGCTTCAGATCTCGAGGATCAAAATAATCATATTCAATCGCATAGCCAGGTTTAATAATACGTGTATTTTCCAACCCTTTCATTGAATTCACAATGCCCATTTGCACATCAAATGGCAAACTGGTTGAAATTCCGTTTGGATAGACTTCGTTTGAGGTTAAGCCCTCTGGTTCAAGATAAATTTGGTGCGAATTACGCTCTGCAAAACGCATTACTTTATCTTCTATTGAGGGGCAATAACGAGGACCAATCCCCTCGATTACACCAGTGTACATAGGACTACGATCCAAATTTTTACGGATCACCTCGTGGGTTTGATCATTAGTATGGGTAATAAAACACGGTATTTGACGAGGGTGTTGATCCACCGATCCCATAAATGAGAATACAGGTAATTCCGCATCGCCGTGTTGTTTAGCTAACACATCAAAATTGATCGTACGAGCATCTAAACGAGGAGGTGTCCCTGTTTTCAAGCGATCTACTCGCAAACCTAGATCACGCAAACGATGAGAAAGGCTCACCGCCGCAGGATCACCTGCACGACCGCCTTCATAATTTTCCAAACCAATATGAATTTTACCAGCCAAAAATGTACCAGCGGTCAATACCACCGCTTTAGCACGGAATTTCAAACCCATTTTGGTTTCCACACCGGTAACACGGTCTTGTTCAATCAAAACATCGGTTACTTCTTGTTGGAAAATATCTAAATTCGGTTGATTTTCAAGGGCAATACGTACGGCTTGACGATAAAGCACACGGTCAGCTTGTGCACGAGTCGCTCGCACTGCTGGGCCTTTTGAACTATTTAAAGTACGAAATTGGATTCCAGCCTGATCGGCAGCCGTTGCCATCAACCCACCCATCGCATCAACTTCTTTCACCAAATGCCCTTTGCCAATCCCACCAATCGCAGGATTGCACGACATCTGCCCAAGTGTATCTACATTATGCGTTAAAAGTAGAGTTTTCAGCCCCATACGAGCAGGAGCAAGTGCTGCTTCAGTCCCAGCGTGCCCGCCACCAATAACGATCACATCGTAATTTTCAGTATAAAACATAGTAACCTTGATCAAATAAAAACGTGAATAAAATGATCGCTTTCACCGATCTTAAAATCAATAAGGCGTTATTCTACTGAAATTTGCTTGATCTTGAAAGCAGGATCTATAAAACTCCGCATAAAAATACCGCACTTTTTCACTTAAATCGCTTAAAGGATCTTAAAAAAGGCTATGCTAATTAAATATAGATCTTTTTATATATAAAGATCTGATTATAATTCTTATTAGATCCACTGATCTTTGTAGATAAAGATCTTTTCCTTTTATAGATGAAAGACTTAAGATCTTATTTTGATCTGTAAAATTCCGATCTTTACAGTAAAAAACTTGTGTATAAAATAGCTATTTATCCACAATCATTCAAAGTTAAAAATTTATACTTGAGAATAAAACAGTTTTTTAACAAAAAATTGGCTAGTTATCCACAGGTGAGTAATTAAAGAAATGTTAATCATGCATATACAAATAGGAGATTTTTGATAATAAAAAATCTCCTATTTAGACTAAATAAATGGCTATTAGAGAAAAGAATTACTTATTCAACCACGCCATATATTCCGCTACGCCATCTGCGACGTTTTTGAATTCGTGGGCGCAGCCTGCGTTGCGTAGCTTGGTTAAGTTCGCTTGAGTGTATTCTTGATAGCGAGATTTCAAATGTTCTGGGAATGGGATCGTTTCAATTTTGCCTTTGCCGTGGTGTTTAACGACCGCTTCAGCCACTTCTTTGAAACTTTGAGCTTTGCCTGTGCCAAGGTTAAAAATGCCTGACACACCGTTTTGCCACGCCCAAATATTCACTGCTGCCACATCGCCTACATAAATGAAATCACGTAAGAAATGTTCTGAACCTGCAAATAATTTAGGATTTTCGCCGTTGAGAATTTGTTTATTTAAATGGAATGCCACGCTTGCCATTGAGCCTTTGTGTTGCTCTCTCGGGCCGTAAACATTGAAATATTTAAAGCCACAAACAGGCGAAGTTGCTTCAGGTAAAATGGCTCGTACATATTGGTCGAACAAGAATTTTGAATAACCATAAGCATTGAGTGGCCCTTCAAATTGACGTTCTTCAATAAAGTCGGTTTTATCGCCATAAGTTGCTGCGCTGGAAGCGTAGAAAAATGGAATTTCACGGTCTAAGCAATAATGCAATAATTCTTTGGAATATTCATAATTATTGTGCATTAAATATTTGCCGTCCCATTCAGTGGTGGCGGAACACGCCCCTTCGTGGAAAATAGCATCAATGTCGCCTAGGTCATCGCCTGCGATAATTGAGCTGATAAAGTCTTCTTTATCGCAATAATCTGCGATGTCTAAATCCACTAAGTTGATGAATTTTGTACCATCTTTGAGGTTATCTACTACTAAAATATCGGTGCGTCCAATGTCGTTTAAGGCTTTAACAATGTTGCTGCCAATCATTCCAGCGCCGCCAGTTACGATAATCATAATCTTGTCCTTTACTCTATAAATTTGCCATTATTGTAATCTATTTTAAGCAAAAGTGCGGTAAAAAATACCGCACTTTTGTTGATTTAACCCGCTTATTTCACGAACTCACTAAAAGTTAATTCGTAATTATCACCATCACGGCTGTATTTTAAATAGCGTGGAAATTTCTCGCCTTGATGTTTTTTCACCGTAATATCTTTGTCGCCTGTTTTGAATGTGTAAGTGATTTCTTTCACGGTTTTGCCATTTATATTTAAATTCTGTTCCATTTTTTTCACGAAAACATTATCCATTGGATACAATTTTTTGCCGTTGGTGGTAATGAAATTCACAGGCAATTTATCAAAATAACTGAGCTGGAATGCCATTGTGAACAAGTCGTAGGTTGGCACATTAACGCTTTCTGTTTTCAAGCCATCTTTTACCTTGCCGTATTCGATTTGATTGCCACGAATATTTGCTTGCGCATAGACTTTACCGTTGCGCGTATCTTTGTAATTTGTCATCGAGAAATTACGGTTTGCTTGCGTGCCCGAGGCGATAAATTGGATATTATAAAGTGGCACATTAATCTTCGCTTGAATATTAAAGTTCGCCCCATTTTCATTGAAATTAACATAAGCAGGCATTAAATAATTGGAGCTGTATTTAATATTGTAACTCACCGCTTGCGCCATTGTTGCTACGCCTAAAGCAAAAAGTGCGGTTAAAAATTTGACTGTTTTCATCGTTATCCTATATAAAAACTCAAAATGATAATGTTGAGTTAGACTGTGATTTTTCGCAAAAGTTTTGATACAAAAAAGCACACTACTTTTTCAAGTAATGTGCTTGGGTGAAAAATACGCTTAAACAGCAGGCACAAAACCCACAGCATTATAAACTTCTGCTAAGGTTTTGCTGGCTCTCGCTCTGGCTTTTTGTGCGCCTTCTGCAGCAATTTTGTTGAGTAAGGCTTCGTCGTTGCGATAGTGATGGAAGCGTTGTTGCAATTCGCTTAGCATTGAAACCACTTCTTCGGCAACGGCAGTTTTCAAGTGTCCGTACATTTTGCCCTCAAATTCAGCTTCTAATTGCGAAATAGGTTTGTCGCTAATCGCTGACAGAATATCGAGAAGATTTGATACGCCGGCTTTATTTTGCACATCATAACGCACCACAGGTGGCTCGTCGCCGTCGGTCATCGCACGTTTGATTTTTTTCTCTACTGATTTTGGATCTTCCAACAAGGTAATTACGTTGCTGCGATTTTCATCAGATTTAGACATTTTTTTGGTCGGCTCTTGCAAAGACATAATGCGAGCGCCTGATTTAGGAATAAAGGCTTCAGGCACAGTGAATAATGGTGCTGCACCTTCAGGTTGATAAATTGCATTGAAACGTTGTGCAATATCTCGAGTAATTTCAAGATGTTGGCGTTGATCTTCACCCACAGGCACTTGGTTAGCTTGATACAGTAAAATATCCGCCGCCATTAACACAGGGTAAGTGAATAAACCTACGTTGATATTGTCGGCGTGTTTGCTGGATTTATCTTTAAATTGGGTCATTCGCCCCATTTCGCCGAAATAAGTGTAGCAGTTCAGCACCCACGAAAGTTGCGTGTGTTCGGGCACGTGTGATTGTACGAAAATGGTACTCTTGTTTGGGTCTATTCCACACGCCAAATAAAGCGCAAGCACGTCTAAGGTCGCTTTGCGTAATGCCGCAGGATCTTGACGCACGGTGATTGCGTGTAAATCTACGATACAAAATAGGCATTCGTAATCTTCTTGCATTTTTACCCATTGACGCAATGCGCCAAGATAATTACCGATGGTCAACTCGCCAGAGGGCTGCACTCCACTTAATACGACTGGTTTTGTCATTATTTCTTCCTTTTAAAACTTTTGATTTTTTCACCGCACTTTCGATATTTTTTCAAAAGTGCGGTGAAAATTAAACGATTTTTAACAAATCAGCAAAATCGTCCATTACCCAATCTGGCTTGCTTTCGCTGATTGGAATGTTGTAATTATAACCGTAAGTCAGTCCCACCACGGCGCAACCTGCGTTGTGAGCAGCGATGATGTCGTTGCGTGAATCACCCACAAATAAAAGCTGGTGCGGATAAATTCCAAATTTGCCACATAAATAATATAGCGGCGCAGGGTGTGGTTTGATTTCAGGTAAAGATTGACCGCCGAGCATTTCGCTAAATAAATGGTCGATGCCAAAAGCCGCAAGCACAGGCTGAACGTGTTTGGTTGGTTTGTTCGTTACCACCGCCAAAGTAAAGCCTTGCGCTTTGAGTTGCTCTAATGTTTCTTTAACATTTAGATATAAACGGCTGATATTACAAATATTTTCGCCATAATAAAAGCCAAAGCGACGTTTTAATTGCTTAATTTCATCGTCATTAAGGCTTTTGCCTGTTTCTGCTTTCGCCCAGTCTAAAGCACGACCGATGAGAATATCTGCGCCATTGCCGATCCAAGTTAAAACCAAGGATTCGGGGGCTTGTGGCAAATTAAATTCAGCCAACGCCGAATTCACCGATAACGCCAAATCAGGCAAGCTGTCAACCAGCGTGCCGTCAAGGTCGAAACCGATAACTTTAAATTGTGATTTCATTTTTTCGCCTATTTTCTTACTGCAATAGCTTCAATTTCCAAGCCAACATCTTTAGGTAAACGAGCAACTTCCACACAAGAACGAGCAGGGAAATTCGGGTGATTATTTTCTTTGAAAAAACGTTCATATTCAGCATTTACTGCAGCGAAGTGATTGAGATCTTTCACAAAAACCGTGGTTTTTACAATATCACCCACGCTTAAACCCGCTTGTTCAATAATCGCTTTCACATTTTCTAAAGATTGGCGAGCCTGCGCCACGATGTCGCTTGGTACTTCCCCTGTTTTCGGATTTACTGGAATTTGACCAGATGTGAGAACTAAATTACCTAAATCTACCGCTTGAACATAAGGGCCGATTGCTGCTGGTGCGTTGTCGGTGTGAATAATGTTTGTCATAATCATTTCCTTTTTAACGAGATGAGATAAGTTTTGCTTTTGTTGGCTGATGACTTCGTGAATTTGCCAAGGGAAAAGAAAACGTTCAATTAAGCCATTCTACACAAAAACTGGCAAAAAAAATACCGCACTTTTGGGTGCGGTAGATAGAATTAATGCAAATAAACCGTAATGGCGAGAAATAGTTTTAGTAAACTCGCATTTAATAAATCAATAAAAAATGCCCCGACCATTGGCACGATTAAAAACGCTTTGTGTGATGGGCCGAAATGGGAAGTAATGGATTGCATATTTGCTACGGCGGTTGGTGTTGCGCCTAAGCCGAAGCCGCAATGTCCTGCGCTGAGAACAATCGCATCGTAATCTTTGCCCATTGCTCGATAGGTTACGAAAATAGCGTAGCCGATCATCACTAAAACTTGCACGCTTAAAATCACAAAAACAGGTAACGCCAAGCCAGCCAATTCCCATAATTTCAACGACATCAATGCAATCGCTAAGAAAATTGATAAACCCACTGTGCCGAGAACATCGATAGCTTCGTCGGCGACTTTGAATTTGAAAATGTGCGCTAAAGCATTACGAATAATCACCCCAGTGAATAAACACCAAACGAAAGTTGGGAGCTGAAGTGCGGTGTTTTTTGTGACAGAATCTAAATATTGTCCGACGAATAAACAGATCGACATCATTGTGATGGTTTCAATGATTGAACGAGTGTTTACTTTGCGTCGATAAACAGGTTTTTCAAAGGCTTCTTGCACATCGTCCACGTTTTCATCTTCGGTAACGCTTTCTTTTTTCGAGCGTTTTAACAGAAAACTTGCCACAGGGCCGCCGATAATACCTCCGAAAACTAAGCCGAATGTAGCACAAGCCATTGCCAATTCCATTGCGCCTTGAATGCCAAATTGTTTGGTTAATGTTTCCGCCCAAGCTGCGCCCGTGCCGTGTCCACCTGTAAGCGTGACCGAGCCTGCAATTAAGCCATAAGCAGGGTCTAATCCAAGTGCTAGAGCGCCTAAAATACCAACCGCATCTTGCAAACAAATTAATCCTGCAGCCACAACAAGGAATGTTATTAAAGGCTTGCCACCTTTGACTAAACGAGAAAAATTTGCGCTTAAACCAATGGAGCTAAAAAACACTAACATCATCGTGGTTTGTAAATTTTTGTCGAAAGCAAAACTAATGCCCCAAATTTGATAGATGAGCGTTAATACAATGGCGACGAGAAAGCCACCGACGACAGGTTCTGGAATGTTAAATGCATTTAAAATGCGAACTTTTTTGACTAAAAAATAGCCGAGTAATAATACTAAACAGGCTAATGCCATTGTTTCGTATGTATCGAAGATCATTGTCTTTCCTTTTTATTGTTTAAATAAACACCAAGTCTATGCTTGGCTAAGCCTGTAACTTAACAGAAAACCCTTATATTTTCTAGTGGAAATAGGCTAGTTGTGCGTTTAAATGAACATAATATGATCTAAGTTATATTTTCTTTTTGGTAAATAATTATTCAACAAATTTGATATTTATCTTCAATTAATAAATAGCTAAACTAAGCAACATAAAATTTAGAGGAGATATTTTTATGCTACAAACGAGATATGCCCACGAACGTGGCGATGGTTCATTTAATTGGTTGGAAAGCCACCATACCTTTTCTTTCGGGCATTATTACGACCCAAAACATATTCATTTTTCCCATTTGCGTGTGATTAACGAAGATTTTATTGCGCCAGCACGAGGTTTTGGCAAGCACCCACACGACAATATGGAAATTTTGACTTATGTGTTAAACGGGCGTGTGGCGCACGAAGACAGTATGGGAAATTGCACCGAAGTCAAAGCAGGTGAATTTCAAATAATGTCGGCTGGCTCAGGGATTTTCCATTCAGAAATCAACCCAAGCCAAGATGAAACCTTGCATTTATATCAAATTTGGATTATTCCTAATGAAAAAGATATTCAGCCACGTTATGCGCAAAGCCATTTTACCGATAAAGAGGGTGCAACCTTAATTTTATCGCCTGAAGCCAGCGACGGTTCGTTTAAAGTTTATCAGGATATGAAATTGTGGCGTTATCAATTCAGTGCTAATAAAACCGAAAAAATCTCATTAAATTCGCACCGCAGTTATTGGTTGCAAGTGGTTAAAGGGCAGCTCAATATCAATGATATTAGCCTAAACACCAGCGACGCTTTGGCGATTCGTGGCGAAGAACTTTTACAGCTTAATACACAAAGCGAAGTGGAATTTTTATTGTTTGATTTGGTCTAACTGAAACCATTTATTGATTAAGCCTTTATTTCTCTAAAATAAGGGCTTAGAATACCCCCCACATTTATTCTTAAGGAAAGAAATTATGTCAAAACAAATCGCTTTACTTGTTGGCAGCAATAGCGCAACATCATTCAACAAAATCGTGGCAAATTATATTAAAAGCATTGCGCCAGCGAGCTTACAAATCAACATCGTAGAAATTGCAGATTTACCACTTTACGATCGTGATTTAGATGCTAATAGTCCTGAGCAATATACTCGTTTACGTAACCAAATTGCTGCCGCAGACGGTGTTTTATTCGTTAGTCCAGAACATAACGGCGCATTGCCAGCAATGTTAAAAAATGCCATTGATGTGGTTTCACGCCCGATGGGTGAAAGTAAATGGATTGGTAAACCAACAGGATTTATCACTGTTGTGGCGAGTTTATCAGGCGGTGTGCGTGTGTCAGATCAATTACGTCTCATCAGCTCTGCACCATTCATTAATATGCCAGCGCTTCCTTTTGCGGCGAATATTGGCGGCATTTTCAATGGCGTATTCAACGACAAAGGCGAAATTGCTTCTGATGCAGTAAAAGAAACCTTACAAAACTTCATCAAGGCTTATGCTGACTTTGTTGAAAAATTTTAATTAATATCAAGCGCACATCAAAAGTGCGGTGCAAAAAGTCCCCATAATTATGGGGACAAATCACTTTCCAATCGCCAATCTCCCCCTTATACTAAAGTCCATAAAATTTATCTTTCATCATCCAAGGACAATGTAAATGCGTACTTTAAACGTTGCCATTGCAGGCAGTGGCTATTCTGCTCGCTTATTCCATATTCCATTTCTCAAAGCCAACCCCGCTTTTCAAGTTAAAAAAGTCTATGAACGCAGCACCAATCGTGCCGCTGAATGGTTGCCTGAAGTGAAAATTGTGCGAGAATTTGAACAATTACTCAGCGAAGATATTGATTTGGTGATTATCACCACGCCAAACCAAACGCATTACGATATGGTAAAACAAGCTATCCTAGCCAAAAAACACGTTTTAGTAGAAAAACCATTAGTGGCGACATCGGCACAAGCCACTGAATTAATTACGCTTGCGCAAGCAAATAATGTGGTGCTTTATGTTTATCAAAATCGCCGTTGGGACAGCCATATCGCCACAGCAAAACAGATTTTGGCGCAAAATTTGCTGGGTGAAATTGTCGATTGCGAAATTCGTATCGACCGTTATGCCAAAAGTAAAAATGCCAAAGTTTGGAAAGAAACAGGCGAACAAGGCACAGGCTTGATGTATGATTTGGGCGTGCATTTGATCGATCAAGCGGTGTATTTATTCGGTAAGCCACAAGCCGTATTCGCAGACGTGCGTTCACAACATCAAGACTCTGTCGTCGATGACAATTTTGACGTGCATTTGTATTATGAAAACGGCTTAAAAGTCGCTTTATTAGCCAGCAAATATGTGCGAGAAAGCAGTACGCAATTTACTTTGCACGGCAAGCTAGGTTCTTATATTAAAGCGCGAGCAGATAATCAAGAAAATTTGTTAATTCAAGGTGTTAATCCTGTTAACGATTGGAATAAAGAAAGCGAACAAGATTGGGGCATTTTGCACACCGAAATTGATGGTGAAGTTATTCGTCAATCTTATCCTAATGTGCAAACGGGCTATCAAGCATTATTTGCCAATCTTTATGCAGCGATTGTGGAAAATCAGCCTTTACTTGTGCAACCTGAACAAGCCGCATTCGTGTTACATATTATTGAACAAGCCATTGAAAGTGCTAAAATCGGCAAAAAATTGCCACTTTAAAATATTGGAAAGGAAGGAAATCTGAAGCGATTTTGCAGATGTTTTTAAGGGCAAAAAATAAATTTTTTTAAAATTTCTTTTAATATCAATAATCTTTACATTTTCTTTACAATTTTCTAATTTACAGCCTAAAAAATATCTTTATAATGCCCTCCATCTCTTGAGGTGTGGGGACACCTGTTAGGGATTTTTTAGGATTTAAACAAAAATGCACGAATATAAGATGCGTTTTTGAATTACTCGGAAAGCAAAATGTAAATAAAGTGCGGTGGAAAAAACGAATTTCCCACCGCACTTTTTATATTTGAAGCGCATAAAATTATGCGCAGCTTAATCTTCACACTAAACCAATTTCTTCAACTGATATAAATACGCCAAGGCTTGTTTCGGGCTGAGGTCGTCGGGATCTAGCTGTTCAAGCATCGTTAATATTTCGTGTTGGTTTTCTTCTTCGCTCATCAATGGTAATTCTGCTTGCGCAGAAATTGACGGATTTTGCACCGCACTTTTGTGAGAAAGTTTTTCTAATTGTGCTAATTTTTGCTTAGCTAGTTTAATCACTGTTTGCGGTACGCCAGCTAAAGCGGCAACGGCAAGTCCATAACTTTTGCTTGCTGCGCCTTCTTGCACGCTGTGCATAAAAGCGATGCTGTTGTTGTGTTCAAGCGCATCTAAATGCACATTGACCGTGCCAGCCAGCTGTTCTGGCAAGGCGGTTAGCTCAAAATAATGCGTGGCGAATAAAGTGAGCGCACGGATTTTTTTAGCAAGATTTTCAGCGCACGCCCACGCCAAGGATAAACCGTCGTAGGTTGATGTACCACGCCCAATTTCATCGATTAAGACCAAACTTTGCGAGGTGGCTTGATGTAAAATATTTGCCATTTCAGTCATTTCCACCATAAAGGTTGAGCGCCCTGAAGCGAGATCATCACTTGCACCAATACGAGTGAATATGCGGTCGATAGTGCCAATCGTCGCTCGTTCAGCTGGCACGAAACTGCCGATATACGCCATTAAGGTGATCAACGCTGTTTGGCGCATATAAGTGCTTTTACCGCCCATATTTGGACCAGTAATAATCAATAAATGACGATGCTGATTAAGCTCCACTGGGTTGGCGATAAACGGCTCTTTTAACACTTGCTCAACCACTGGATGGCGACCGTTTTTAATATGAATGCCCACTTCGTTGCTGAATTCAGGTTGCACATAATTTAGGCTATCTGCTCGTTCAGCTAAATTGCTCAACACATCTAATTCCGCTAAGGTCAGGCTAGTCAGTTGCAATGCGCTCAAATGCGGCAGAAGTTGTTCAAAAATTTCTTCATACAACTGTTTTTCTAAAGCCAAACTTGCCCCTTTGGCTTTTAGCACTTTGTCTTCATAGGTTTTCAATTCAGGAATGATGTAACGTTCGGCATTTTTCAGTGTTTGGCGGCGAACGTAGTGCATTGGGGCTTTGTGCGCTTGCCCTTGGCTAATTTGAATGTAGTAACCGTGCACGGCGTTAAAACCGACTTTTAAGGTGTCGATACCCGTACTTTCTCGCTCTCTTAACTCCAATTCTTCCAAATATTGTGTCGCACCTTGCGCTAAGGCGCGCCATTCATCAAGCTCAGCATTATAGCCCTCGGCGATCACACCACCATCTCGAATAAGCAAGGGCGGATTATCAATAATTGCTCGTTGTAATAACGCTAAAAGTGATGAAAATTCGCCGATTGGTTGTGAAAGTGCGGTGAATTTTGCTGAAGTTTTGAGAATTTGCTGAATGCTCGGCAGTTGCTCTAAAGCAGTGCGCAGACGAGTTAAATCTCGTGGACGAGCGGTGCGCAATGCTACTCTCGCCAAAATGCGTTCCATATCCCCCACTTGTTGCAAGTGAGGTTGTAATTCATTGACTAAATCTAAACGTAAAATTTCAGCGATGTGATGTTGACGTTGTTGCAGGCGTTCGATGTTGCGAATTGGTTGATGCAACCAACGTTTTAACAAGCGGCTACCCATTGCGGTAACGCATTTATCTAACACAGAAGCCAATGTATTTTCGGTACCACCTGCTAAATTTTGTGTAAGCTCTAAATTGCGACGAGTGGCGGCATCTAATTGAATTGTATCGTTATTTTGCACCAAGCTAACGCTTTGAATATGGGGCAGTGCGGTGCGTTGGGTTTCTTTGGCATAATGCAACAAACAGCCAGCGGCACATAAGCCCAGTATTGCTTTTTCTACGCCAAATGCGCTTAGGTTTTGCGTGCCAAATTGACGATTAAGCAAGGTGATTGCCGTGCTTAATTCAAACTCCCAAATTGGGCGACGGCGCAAACCTTTGGCGTGTTCAATTAATGCCATTTCGGCAAAATCTTCGCAGTAAAGCAACTCTGCAGGCGATAAACGCTGCAATTCCGCTCGCAACGTTTCTCCGTCTTCAGGTTCGCTAATTTGAAAACGCCCTGAAGTCATATCCAAGGTTGCCAAGCCAAAGCGATTTTTTTCTTGATACACCGCCACTAATAAATTATCTAATCGCTCAGGCAATAGGCTTTCATCGCTCACCGTTCCTGGGGTAACAATGCGCACAATTTTTCGTTCCACAGGGCCTTTGCTTGTAGCAGGGTCGCCTACTTGTTCGCAAATAGCAACACTTTCACCCAACTGCACCAATTTCGCCAAATACCCCTCAACGGCGTGATAAGGCACACCTGCCATTGGAATGGGTTCGCCAGCGGAAGCCCCGCGTTTAGTGAGAGAAATGTCCAATAATGCGGCGGCCTTTTTGGCGTCGTCATAAAACAACTCATAAAAATCGCCCATTCGGTAAAATAACAAAATATCAGGATTTTCTGCTTTAAGCGTTAAATATTGGCGCATCATTGGCGTGTGGTTTTGTAAATCGGTCATATTTTTATCTATTTTTGCTCTGTTGGGCGTTAGTCAAAAAACGAGTTTAGCCTGCGTTAGAAAGGTGCATATCATAGCATAAAATCTTAAGCAGAAATAAGGCGGAAAGTGAAGTTAAATGATGAGATGATGTGCTTTTGCTGTATTTTTTAGTAAAAAATAGATAAAAAAACACCGCACTTTTGGTAAGAATTTATCAAAGTGCGGTGCGTTTTTTTTAGTTTTATAAGTTAAACGGTTTAACGTAAGGCAACATTCCTTTGTCGAGCATATCGACGATACCGCTGTGGTGATCGTTGCGCCCTAAGCCACGTAGCTCAAAGGTTGCGCCGATACTATGATCATAAAGCGTATCTTTTTTATCGCTACTATATCCACGTTTTTCCGTTGGGCCGACAAGATAACGACGAACCCCAACGCCAACCGACCAACAACAACTGTTATATTGCACGCCAGCATATTGTTCCACAGGTTTGTTTAAAGCGAGATCGTGATAATAACGTCCAACCACAGCCCATTGGTCGCCCAATTCCCACGCCACTGTTGCGCCAAGTTGTTTGATGTCTTGACCATATAGATTTGCTCGAGAAACTAAGTTTTGGTCAATATATTCTTGGCTGGCGTAACGATAATTTAGCTGCACTAAATTATTGCGCTCAGGGTTATATTCTAAGGTCGTGTTCATTAGTGAAGTCGCATTTAAACGTGTGTCATATTGATAACTACCACGCCAATTCCATTTATCGCTGATTTTCCAGTTGCTTTCCAATGACCAAGATGACGCACGCCCTGTAGTACTGTTTTTGGTTTCATTATCAATGCGAGAATTGTTGAGATAAATAATTTGCCCTAAGGATAAATTAAAACGTTCATTTGCTTGTTTGTCGTAGAAACGTGTTGTTCCACCCAAGGTAAATTGGTTAGCAGAAGCAATGCGGTCTAAGCCGCTGTAACGGCGATCACGGAATAAGGCAAAATAATCTTGTTGCAATAAAGCTGAGTCGTAACCTAAGCCCAAATAGCTTAATTTCTGTTTAGTACCGATATTGCCTTGATTTTTATAAGGGCGATACAAATATTGAATATGGGGTTCAATAGTTTGTGTGTAGCCATTGAATAGCGTTTTGTTGCTGGCTAATACGGTTTCTAAATCCACTTTAACTTGTGGTAAAACTCGAGTAACCGAACGCTCAATATTAGCATCAACACCAGAACCTGCTTTTTGTTGATAGTGGGTAGCGTATAGTTTAGTTTCTACATTTAAGCTGCCGTAGCGGTTAGAAAGTGGTAAATTTAAGCTCGGCTCAAGGTGATAACGCCACGCCGTTGGCATTTCTGAACTGTCGTTATCAAAATGCACTAATTGTGAGAATAATTTGAAATCCACTAAGCCATTGGCTAAACCATTACGATAATAATTGAAATCAATTTGCGGCAAGGCACGGTAAGGTCGCACTTCAACTTCATCAAACACTTGGAATTGTTTGGCAGAAATCGCCAAATTCCAGTTTGGTTGATAATAAGCCAAGCGTGCGGTTTGATCTGCGTAGCCGTCGGTGCTTCGACCGTAAGTGGAGTCAAAATCAGAGAAATAACGTTTGTCGCTCACTTTGGTGTAATTGACATTTAAACGCCAGTTATCGAATAATCGTGCGTTGTGCGCCCAGTAAAATAAATGACGTGATTTATTTTCTTCCGCAAATTTATCGTAGCGATCTTTGCCTAAATATTCACTGGCGATTTTACCTTCACCTAATTGGTTTAAATAACGGAATTCACTGTTTAATTGCCAGCCACGTTTAGACATATATTTCGGCGTTAATGTCGCATCGTAATTCGGTGCAATATTCCAATAAAATGGTTGTGAAAACCAATAACCATCGCGGCTTGAGCTACCAGCATCAGGGATTAATAAACCTGAACGGCGACGGTCGCCTAAGGGTAATTGTAAATAAGGCGTGTAGAAAATCGGTACGCCAGCCACTTTAAAGCGTGCGTGCCACATTTCCGCATATTCTTCTTTAATATGCTGTTTCATCTCGCTGGCTTCAATTTGCCAAGCATTATCGTCGGGTAAACAAGAAGTGAATGTCGCATTTTTTAACAAGCGATAGTCTGCACGCATTTCTGAACCTTGCGCTGAACCTCGCCCTTGGCGACCTACAAATTGATATTGCGCATTTTCAATGTCAGTATCTTTGCTGTTAAGGTGAATTTTTGCGCTATCACCTGTTAAATTAATTTGATTATCTTTGTAATCGAACGCCCCACGTGCATAGGCATAGCGTTGCGCATTGTCGCCCTCGCCAGCTTGAGTAACTTCCACCTCATTGGCAGTCAAGTGGCGATAACCTTGTTTCAAATCTACCGCACCAGTATAAAGTGCACGAGATGGATTGATAATATCTGCTTTATCTGCCTCAATATAAACTGGCTGATCGTTCAAATCACCATTCACGGTTTCTCCAGAAAACTGCGGCACACCAGCCAAACAGCGGTGGCGTAAGTCGTCCACGTTCGCCATACTGCTGGTGCTATAAAGTGCGGTTAAAAGAGATAATGAAAGCAATGTATAATAATTTTTCTTCACGGGATTAACCATTAGTCGTCATTAAAATTAGGTTGATTATACAAGAAAATGGGCTAAAAAAGCACTTTATTTGTGTTTACAAAAGCAATCATTTAAATGATCGTCCACCAATCCCATCGACTGCATAAATGCATAACAAGTAGTTTCGCCCACAAACACAAAGCCTTTTTTCTTTAACGCCTTAGACATTGCTTTTGATGTGTCTGTTTTAGCTGGAATTGCGGCTAAGTTCGGCACATCATTAATTTGTGGCTGATGCTGCACAAAAGCCCAAATAAAATCGCTAAAAATTTCACCGCACTTTTGCATCGCTAAATAGGCTTTGGCATTTTTTACAATCGCTTCCAGCTTCGCACGGTGGCGAATTAAGCCAGCATTTTGCATTAAACGATCAATATCTTGCTCGGTCATTTGAGCGATTTTTTCAGGATTAAACTGATGAAAAGCCTCACGATAAGCGGCTCGTTTTTTTAATACCGTAATCCAAGAAAGCCCCGCTTGCTGCCCCTCTAAACAAATTTTCTCAAATAACTTTTGGCTATCAAATTCAGGCTTGCCCCATTCTTTATCGTGATATTCCACATAAATCGGCAAATCACCCGACCAATCGCAACGCTTCATTTTATTCTCCATTTCACTTTCTTCCTGCGCTAATTCTTGCAAAGTATTAAAATTCCGAAAAGCCTGTTTTTGTTTAGAAAAATCGACAGCCACCGCCCCTTGCACTCGTAAAAATTGCAACATTCGCCGCTCACCGCTGGCAAGGTACGCTGAAAGTACGGTGGATAATTGACGAGAAATCAAACAAAACGTCGGGTGTTCTCGTTCGCCATCGTGTGCATACGCCGCTAAAACGTGCTTTTTTTGCACCGCACTTTTCAGCTTTTGTAGCAAATCCAAAGGCAAAAAAGGGCAATCACAAGGTACGAATAGCACATAATCGGTGTCAGCACGCTTCAATGCCGTCAACATTCCGCTCAACGGCCCTTGAAAATCCGCTAATTCATCGCCAAAAACAGGCAAACCCAGCACACTATAGCGTGCTTGATTGCGATTGGCATTAATTGAAATCGCGTCAGTTTGCGTTTGCAAGCGTTGTACAATATGTGCCACCAACGGCTTTCCAGCCAGTGTTTGCAAGCCTTTATCCACCCCATTCATACGCCGAGCTAGTCCGCCCGCTAAAATCACCGCACTTATTGTCATCATTGTTTGTCATTCGCCTTTAATTCAAGTATCATTCTGCGCTAGCTATTTTTTATCTCATATTAAGGAAAAGATAATGAAATGTCATCGTCTGAATGAAGTTTTGGAACTTTTACAACCATATTGGTCTAAGAAAGACCCTGAAATGAGCTTAATGCAAATTTTACAAAGCATCGCTGACGAAGCAGGCTTTGATAAACCGCTGGCGGAGTTATCTGATGAAGTCATTATTTATCAGCTTAAAATGCGAGATGCGGACAAATTAGCACCAATTCCTGGGATAAAAAAAGATTATGAAGAAGACTTCAAAACAGCGTTGTTAAAAGCACGTGGTATTTTGAAATAATAAATAGGATTACATTTTATGAAAAAATTTTTACTTACTTTAATCGCAGCTGCAAGCGCAGTAACATTTAACGCACAAGCGGCAGACTTAAAAGATGGCAAGCAATATATCACTATAAATCAACCTGCAGCAACGCAATCTGAAGTGATCGAGTTTTTCTCGTTCTATTGCCCACATTGCTATTCATTTGAAATGCAATACAAAATTCCACAAAAAGTGAAAGATAGCCTGCCACAAGGTGCTACCTTTAAACAATATCACGTGAATTTTTTAGGTCGCCAATCTGAAAACTTAACTCGTGCGTGGGCGTTAGCAATGGCGTTGGGCGCAGAAGATAAAGTGAAAAAAGCCTTATTCGATGCGGCGCAAGCAGATAGTTTCAAATCAATGGACGATATTCGTCAAAAATTTATCGACAATGGCGTGAGCGCAGAGCAATTTGATGGTGGCATTAATAGCTTTGCGGTGAATGCATTAGTGAAAAAACAAGAAAATTTGGCGCAACAATTTAATGTGCAAGGCGTGCCAGATTTTTATGTTAACGGCAAATTCCGTGTAAATCCTGAAGGATTATCGCACGACAATTTTATCGGTGATTATGTGAACACCGTTACTGAATTACTGAAAAAATAACCCCAAAATAACCTGAGGAAAATGGAGCAAATTATGGCTGAAAGTTTTAGTGTTGAACGTCGCTTTTTCGACGACAAAAATTACCCACGTGGCTTTGCCCGCCACGGCGATTATACGATCAAAGAATCACAAGCGCTTGAACAATATGGTCAAGCATTCAAAGGCTTAGATGACGGTTCTCGCAAACCTGCAACCGCAGAAGAAAAAGCCTTCGCCGCATTTTGCCGTGGCGAACGCAATGCCGAAACATTTTTTGAGAAAACTTGGGACAAATACCGCTCAAGAGTAAGCACGATCAAACGTGTTTACACTTTATCAGGCGTTGTGGGCGATAATTTAGACGATTTTAGTTCAAACGACTAATATAACTAATGCAATAAAGGCTTGAAATTTCAAGCCTTTTGTTTTGATAAGAAAAAAGTGCGGTTAATTTCACCGCACTTTTTCTTTGTAAATTAATTCAAACTGTAACTGACTAAACTTGCTGCGATCAACCACATCACAACACCGATAAATCCATCTAAAATACGCCACGTGATTGGGCGTTTGAATAGCGGAATAAGCAAGCGTGCGCCGTAGCCAAGGGTGAAAAACCACAGTAGCGACGTGCAAAGTGCGCCAGCAAGGAAGAACCATTTTTCTTCGGTACTCAATGTGCCAGCGATGCCGCCGATAATGGCGAAACAATCGAGATAAACGTGCGGATTTAACAAGGTGATTGCCAACGTAGTTACAATCGCTTTGCGAGTAGTGGATTGGCTGTTTGAATCATCGCTTAAATCAAGGCTGGAATTTCCTAAATAGGCGGAGCGAAAGGCTCTTGCACCATATACCAACAAAAAGACTGCCCCTACAATGGCTAAGGCTTGCGTCGCTACAGGGCTTTCGCTGATAAAACTGCCTAAACCTAACACGCCCATTGAGATTAAAATAAAATCGCAGGTAAAACAGGTTAGCACAACGGCTAGAATGTGTTTTTTCTGTAAACCTTGTTTTAATACGAACGCATTTTGCGCCCCGATAGCGATGATTAAACCGCCACAAACTAAAAAGCCTTTAATAAAAATTTCTAACATAATTAACGAGTTAAATTAACCGCTCCCTGATAACCTAATTGTCGCCACGCTTCATAAACTGCCACCGCAACGGAATTTGATAAATTCATACTGCGGCTATTTTCTGCCATTGGAATACGGATTTTTTGTTCTATTGGCAAACTGTCTAAAATCGCCATTGGAATGCCACGAGTTTCAGGGCCGAACATTAAATAATCGCCCAATTCAAACCGCACTTCACTGTGGGCTGGGCTGCCTTTGGTGGTCATCGCAAACAGGCGTTTAGGTTGTTCACTTGCTAAAAATTGCTCAAAGGTTTTATGTTTTTTGATTTCGGTAAATTCGTGGTAATCTAAACCTGAACGACGTAATTTTTTGTCGTCCCAAGTAAATCCCAATGGTTCAATTAAGTGTAAGCGAAAGCCAGTGTTGGCGCACAAACGAATAATATTGCCCGTATTTTGTGGGATTTCGGGTTCGTATAAAACAATGTCTAACATAATATTCTCAGCTACTATCAAAAAATAATGGCAAATTGTACCGCAGTTTTCGCCGAAAAGAGAAAATAAATTAAGGAAAAATATGACCAGCCTGTGCCCTTGTCAATCGGGATTGGATTACCAAAATTGCTGCCAACCCTTTCATTTGGGTGAGCGTTTGCCTGAAAGTGCGACGCAGTTGATGCGCTCACGTTATGCGGCGTATGTGTTAAAACAAATTGATTATGTGATTAACAGTACCGTGCCAAGCCAGCAGAAGTTGCTTGATGCAAACTTATTGCAGGAATGGGCAGACAGCACACAATGGCTTGGTTTGCAAATTTTGCGTGCGCAGACTTTGGATAAAACTCATAGTGCGGTGGAATTTAAGGCGTTTTTTGCTGGAAAAGCTGGAGAAAATAACAAACAAGCACATCACGAACTTTCGCTGTTTGTGCAGATTGATCAGCGTTGGTATTTTGTCGATCCAACCGTGCCTTTGCCTACGATGAAACAGCCTTGCGTATGTGGTTCGGGCAAAAAGTTTAAATACTGTTGTGGAGCTTATTTATGAAAAAAACTTCGCCTTTTTTAACCGCACTTTGGTTATTTTTAAATGTTTTTTGGCAACGTTTTCAACAAAACAAACTCACTCAAGCCGCTGGCGCATTGACTTACAGCACCACATTGGCGATTGTGCCGCTGGTGATGGTGGTATTTTCTATTTTTTCCGCATTTCCAATGTTTAATGAAATGACAGGCGATTTAAAAGCCTTTATTTTCACCAATTTCGCTCCAGCAGCGAGTGATGTGGTAGGGCAATATATTGATGAATTTGTGCATAATTCTAAACAAATGAGTGCGGTGGGGATTGTCAGTTTAATTGCGGTGGCATTGCTGTTAATTCATTCCATTGATCGCACATTGAATGATATTTGGAATGCGAAAAATCGCAGTACGGTATTTTCTTTTGCGATTTATTGGACGATTTTAACGCTCGGGCCGATTTTTATTGGCGCAAGCACGGCGATTTCTAGCTACATTAGTTCTTTCCAGTTATTCAATGACGACATCAGCCTGCCTTTTGGCTTGCAATTATTGAGTTTTGTACCGTTTTTATTAACTTGGCTCAGTTTTACGCTGATTTATTTACTCGTGCCAAATAAAAAAGTGTATTTGCAACACGCTGCAGCTGGCGCATTGGTGGCAGCAGTTTTCTTCACTTTGGGCAAGCAAGCCTTTACGTGGTACATTGCGACATTCCCGTCTTATCAGTTGATTTATGGCGCAATGGCAACTTTGCCGTTGATGTTATTGTGGATTCAATTAAGCTGGGTTTTTGTGCTGCTTGGGGCGCAATTAGCGGCGGTGTTGAGTGATATGCGTTTGATTAAATTAGGTGAATTAGATTTACAAGCCATTAAGGAATATAAAGAATGATTGGATTAATTCAGCGAGTAACGCAGGCAAAAGTTGAAGTCAACGGCGAAATTGTCGGCGAAATTGGTAAAGGATTGTTGGTGTTATTGGGTGTAGAAAAAGAAGATGATTGCGCTAAAGCAGATAAATTAGCTGAAAAAGTGCTGAATTATCGAGTGTTCAGCGATGCTGACGATAAAATGAATTTAAACGTGCAACAAGTGCAAGGGGAATTGTTGGTGGTATCGCAGTTTACCTTAGCTGCCGACACGCAAAAAGGCTTGCGGCCGAGCTTTTCTAAAGGTGCGCCACCTGCTTTAGCGGAAGAACTTTACCAATATTTCGTGCAAAAGTGCGGTGAAAAAATCGCCGTTTCTACAGGGCAATTTGCTGCGGATATGCAAGTGAGTTTAACCAACGATGGGCCAGTTACTTTTTGGCTGACGGCGTAAGGGCTTGAGCTAAAATTAATTTTTGCAACAGAATAAAAGTCGGTTATACTTAGGCTTCTGATTTTAACCACTTTTATTGACTTATTTTTGAGAACAAATATGGAAGAATTTATGCCTTTGGCAGTGCAGTTTGCCAAAAATCATACCCTTTTAGTCGCTGCTTGGGTGGCGATTTTCATTGCAACAGTTTATGTTTTTGTTAAATCTATTTTCAGCAAAGTGAAAGTAATTTCAAACTCGCAAGCTGTGGCATTAATAAATAACCAAGATGCGGTGGTGATTGATTTGCGCACGATTGATGAATTCAAGCGTGGGCATATTATCAATAGCCAACAATTCGTTCCAAGTGATATTAAAAATCACAATCTTGGCAAATTAGAACAACATAAAGATGTGCCAGTGATTTTAGTTTGTAACACAGGAATGACCGCTCGCAGTTCAGCAGAAATTTTAGCTAAACAAGGTTTTGCGCAAGTTTATGCCTTGCAAGAAGGGATTTCTGGTTGGAATGCTGCCAATTTACCATTAGTAAAATAAGGATTTTATATGACCGAAACCACACAAAACAACGCACCTGCACAAAGGGTGGAGCAAGCGGAAGCAGTATTACAAATTCAACGTATTTATGTGAAAGATGTGTCGTTTGAAGCGCCGAATTTACCACATATTTTTAATCAAGAATGGAAACCAAATTTAAGTTTTGATTTAAGCACAGAAGCGAAACAATTAGGCGATGATTTATACGAAGTTGTGCTTAATCTTTCAGCAGAAACCACATTGGAAGACAGCGGTGAAGTAGCATTCATTTGCGAAGTGAAACAAGCAGGCGTGTTTACTATTAGCGGTTTGGAAGATATGCAAATGGCGCATTGTTTAACTTCACAATGCCCAAATATGTTATTCCCTTATGCTCGTGAATTAATTGCCAGCCTTGTTAATCGTGGCACATTCCCAGCATTAAATCTTGCGCCAGTGAATTTTGATGCGCTCTTTATGGAACATTTACGCCGTCTTGATGCGGAAGAAGAGCAAGCAGAACAAACTGAACAGACTGCGCACTAATCCTAACCAAGCCTCTCTGTTGAGAGGCTTTTTTAAAGGTTTTTTCGATGACTACGCAAACGCCTATTAGCGCACCCATTTCTGTGTTAGGTGCAGGATCTTATGGCACGTCTTTGGCGATTGCCTTTTCTCGTAATGGTTTCCCAACCTATCTTTGGGGGCACAATCCCGAACATTGTCAACGACTTGCAATGGAACGCCAAAATGCCCGTTTTTTAGCGGATATTCCTTTTCCTAGCGCATTGCATATTGAAGCCGACCTAAAAACTGCGGTGCAAAAATCGAGAGATTTATTGATTGTCGTGCCAAGCCACGTTTTTGGTGAAATAATCGATCAAATTAAACCGCACTTACGCCCCGACAGCCGTATTGCGTGGGCGACCAAAGGGTTAGAACGTGATACTGGACGTTTGCTGCAAACCGTGGTAAAAGAAAAATTAGGCGAACGCTATCCGTTGGCTATTTTGTCCGGTCCAACTTTTGCCAAAGAACTCGCCGCAGGTTTGCCAACCGCCATTGCCTTAGCGTCCAATGATGAGCAATTTGCTCGAGAATTTCAGGCAAGAATTCACTGCAGTAAACATTTTCGTGTCTATTTAAACCAAGATATTATCGGCGTACAGTTGGGTGGAGCGATTAAAAATGTGATTGCGATTGCCGCAGGCATTTCCGACGGAATGGGCTTTGGGGCAAATGCTCGCACGGCGTTGATTACTCGAGGCATTGCTGAAATCAGCCGTTTGGGCGTGTCTTTGGGCGCAGATCCTGCGACATTTATGGGAATGTCGGGCTTGGGCGATTTGGTGCTAACTTGTACCGACAATCAATCTCGCAACCGTCGTTTTGGTTTAATGCTTGGACAGGGCATTTCGGCGCAGCAAGCGATGCAAGAAATCGGGCAAGTGGTCGAGGGATTTTTTAATACCAAAGAAACCGCACTTTTGGCGCAACAACAAGGCGTAGAAATGCCGATTACCGAACAAATTTATCAAGTATTATTTCACGGCAAAGCAGCACAAGAAGCCGCTACCGCATTATTAAGTCGAGAGAAAAAGGGCGAATAAGGAACGTTTATGCTAAATAAAGTATGGGATCAAATTCGAGATGAGGCAAAAGAGTTGGTGGATAACGAGCCAATGCTGGCAAGTTTTTTCCATTCAACCATTCTCAAACACAAAAATTTGGGCGGCGCATTAAGTTATATTTTAGCCAATAAACTCGCTACCAACACAATGCCTGCCATTACCTTACGAGAAATTATTGAAGATGTTTATCAAGCCAAGCCAAGCGTGATTGAAAGTGCCGCTTGCGATATTAACGCTGTACGCCAGCGAGATCCTGCAGTGGAGTTGTGGTCAACGCCGTTGCTTTATTTAAAAGGTTTTCACGCCATTCAAAGCTACCGCATCACTCATTATTTATGGCAAGAAAATCGTAAATCCCTTGCGATTTATTTACAAAATCAAATTTCGGTCGCTTTTGATGTGGATATTCACCCTGCCGCCAGAATTGGTTGCGGCATTATGTTTGACCACGCTACCGGGATTGTGGTCGGGGAAACGGCGGTTATCGAAAACGATGTGTCGATTTTGCAAGGCGTTACGCTCGGCGGAACAGGCAAAGAAACAGGCGACCGCCACCCGAAAATTCGTGAGGGCGTGATGATTGGTGCTGGAGCGAAAATCCTTGGCAATATTGAAGTGGGCAAATATGCCAAAATCGGCGCAAATTCCGTGGTGTTACAAGCCGTGCCTGAATGTGCCACTGCCGCTGGCGTTCCTGCTCGCATCATTAGTAAAGATAAAGATGCGAAACCTGCATTTGAGATGAATCAATATTTTATTGATGATGAAGACTTTTTAAATATTTGATTTTAGGATAATTTGATTGCAAAAGTGCGGTGCAAAAAGCACGAGTTTTGCGAAAAAATGCCCCATAAACTTGTTTGAAAGTGATGGGGCATTCATTTTTTATTCGCCAATTAAATCATAGATTTCCGCATCTTTTCGATTTAAATAATGCGTAGATTGAATACGGCGAATGGTGCGTGAATTACCACGAATTAATAAGGTTTCTGTGGTGGCTAAATTGCCTTTGCGTTGAATACCTTTCAGTAAATCACCGTTGGTTATTCCTGTTGCGACGAAAACAAGATTGTCATCTTTCGCCAACTGCTCCAAACGCAACACCGTATTCACTTCCACGCCACTTTCCTGACAACGGCGAATCTCTTCAGCGGCAATTTGTTGATTTTCAACACTATTTTCTTTCACTTCATTACGTGGCAATAAACGAGCTTGCATATCTCCGCCTAATGCACGCACTGCAGCGGCAGTGATAACGCCTTCAGGTGCACCTCCAATGCCATATAGCATATCCACACCGCCATCAGGCAAACAGCACAATAATGAACCTGCAACATCGCCGTCGGGAATGGCGATGACACGTGCGCCTAATTGCTGAATGCGATTAATCACATCATCGTGGCGGGGTTTGGCTAACACCATCACCGTAACTTGGCTCATTGATTTACCCAATTTTTGCGCAACACGGCGCAAATTTTGTTCAATCGGTAAATTCAAATCAATCATACCTTTCATTTCTGCGCCAACCACCAATTTTTCCATATACATATCAGGCGCACGCAATAAGGTTTCCTTGCCCCCTGCTGCCAGCACGGAAATTGCATTATTTTGCCCCATCGCCGTCATTCTTGTGCCATCGATAGGATCAACCGCAATCGCCACTTGCTCGCCAGAACCTGAACCCAATTTTTCGCTGATATAAAGCATTGGCGCTTCGTCAATTTCACCCTCGCCAATCACAATTTCTGCGTCCATTTCCATTTGGTTTAGCATAAATCGCATTGCTTTCACCGCCGCATCATCGGCAGCATTTTTATCTCCACGCCCCACCCAAGCAAATGCAGCTAAAGCGGCGGCTTCTGTAATGCGTGAAAATTCAATGGCTAATAATCTGTTCATTGTTCAATTCCTTATTAAGTCGGCTAAATAAATTCCGCACATTTTAACACTAGGCAAACGATTGCAGGAAAAATTTTTCAGGAATAGGCGTTTTTTCCCTTTTGGTACTTTTAAATCAGAGCAGATGTGAGTAGAATATCAACGAACTCAATATTCTCATTTTTAAAGGAAACAGTTATGTCATTAGAGATTTTAGATCAACTGGAAGGCAAAATTAAACAAGCCGTTGAAACTATTCAATTACTTCAATTAGAAGTTGAAGAATTAAAAGATAAAAACCAACAAACTCAACAAACTTGCGATGCGTTACGCAGCGAAAATGAACAATTAAAAGTTGAACACAACAGCTGGCAAGAACGTTTACGTTCATTATTAGGTCAAATTGATAACGTTTAAGTTTAAAACCAAAGGTTTTATCGACGAATAATTAAACCCCGTTTGAACATTGAGTTGAAATGGGGTTTTGTTTTTAGGATTTTAAGAAAACATTTCCTGATCTCGTAAAATATGAGCGTTGCCTTTACGTCGCAACAAGCCGCATTTATCGAAATATTCAATTAATTGCACAGTGAGTTTTCGCCCGAATTGCAATTCATCACGTAGCTGATTAACGGAAATATCCCCTTGTTCTTGCACCATTTTTTTGACTTTATGTGCATAAACATAAAGCGTTTCTGTTAGGAAAAAACGGTCTTTTACAATCGGTGTGAGATAGCCTAATTTGCCTGCTTTATATAAAAAATTCCGCATCTGGCTTTCATCAACCGCCAAGCTATTTGCCACATCACGCACCCAAAGCGGTTGTCCATTTTGTTGCACAAATTCTGCTAAAACTTGCTTCCATAACGCTTGTTCTTGCGGATCAAATTGAATTTTATGTTCTGGTAAATGCAACCAGCCACGACTTTGTTGTAACTTGCCTTCAGCCAATAGGGTTTCAATAAAATAATAGATTAATTTTTCGGGCTGATTGAGTGCCGCAATGCGGTATAAACGAGCTTTGCCTAAGCCAATTTGGTCGGCGTGTTGTTCGTGATAAGCCGAAAGTGCGGTTAAAATTTGCTGCATTTTTTCAGCCTGATAATCAGCATTAAAACACCAATCTTGAACTCGCACCGCTTGAATATGCGCTAAGGCTTCGTTCAGTTGGTTTTCATTAAGTTGTTCAACCCACATTAATTGCTGTGCTGAAATAGCTTTTTCTTTTAAATACAAAGCAATACGTTCAGCAACATTTTGAGCTTGTTGTAAATTCTGTAAAAAATTCAACCGCACTTCACTGCGTTTATGGCGTTTTGGAGAATGAATTTCGATGACTTTTGCCCCAGCAATGAGCTGTTTATTATCGCCACTGCGTAAAATCAGCTTATCACCAAAGGCTAAAAATAGCGGCTGATCTAAGATAATTTCCGCCACAGCTTGCTGATTAGGCAACAGCGTTTTGGTGTCGAGTAAAGACAATTTCCCCAAGGTACGATTGGTGGCGTGGTAAAGATGCACCGCTTGGCTTTCGATTAAATTCACTTCCGCTTGCAGTTGCACGGTGACGCGGTCGGTGGCGTTAAATGGCGGTTGGGCAAACAGCCAATCGCCACGCTGAATTAAATCACGTGCTATGTCGGAGTTGATATTCAACGCCAACCGTTGCCCAGCCACACCTTGCGAACTTGCTTGATTTTGAGCGTGAATATTTTTCACTCGCACGGCAGTCATTTTATCGGGAGCGGCGCTACTGGCTAAAAATAACTCATCATCAAGATTGACTACGCCACTAAATGCCGTGCCAGTAAGCACTGTGCCAGCCCCTTTTACGCTGAAAATACGGTCAATGGCATAGCGAAACGGCTTATTTTGATCGGCAAGATTAGTAAGTGCGGTTAAAAATTCACGTAATTCTGCGATGCCTTGTTGGGTCGTCACCGAAGTGATAAAAACGGGACTTTCAGCAAGAAAAGGGTGATTTTCGATGATATTGCGTTGAAGTTGCTCGATCTGCGTTGAACTTGCGCGATCTGCTTTGGTGATGACGACGATAATTTTATCTAATTGTAATTGACGCAAAATCGCCAAATGTTCCAATGTTTGAGCTTGAATGCCTTCATCTGCCGCCACAATCAACATCGCATAATGAATACCGCCCAGACCTGCCAACATATTCGCCAAAAATTTCTCGTGTCCTGGCACATCAATAAAACCCAACACCTTATCGCCCACAGGCAAATAGGCATAGCCCAAATCAATGGTCATACCCCGTTTTTTTTCTTCGGGAAGGTGAGCAGTATTTGTGCCTGTAAGTGCTTGTAAAAGTGCAGTTTTTCCGTGGTCAACGTGCCCTGAAGTAACGATAATCATAGTGAATTTAATCCTTCTAATAAGGCGTTTACATCGGCAAGCGAACGCATATCCAACCAAATTTTATCTTGTTCTACACGCCCGATAATCGGGGTTGGAAGTTGTTTAAAGCGAGTTAAAAGTGCGGTTAATTTTCTTGATGTTTTTGGTGAAAGAGTGAGTGCAACCGATGGAATACGTGCCATTGGTTGCGATCCGCTACCGATTTGTGCTGAACTTGCTTCGATTTGCACAGAAAAATCGGTTAATTTGCTTTCTAATATTGCTTTAACCTGCTCCGCTTGAATAGTTAATTGTTCGACAGATTGCGTGAGCAAGCGCAATGTTGGTAAGGTTTGTGTGAGTTTTTCTGGGTGCAGATAAAGGCGTAGAGTGGCTTCTAATCCTGCTAAAATCACTTTATCACAACGTAATGCTCGTTTGAGTGGGTGAGCTTGTAATTGCTCGATTAATGCTTTTTTACCTACGATAATGCCCGCTTGCACGCCACCGAGTAGCTTATCGCCAGAAAAGGAAATTAAATCAATGCCTTGTGATAATTTTTCTTGCACAGTAGGCTCTTTAGGTAAGCCGTATTGGCTTAAATCAATTAATGCACCGCTACCCAAATCGCTGATCACGGGGAGATTAAATTCCGCCCCAAGCTCCGCTAACTCCGCTTCTTCCACTGATTTGGTAAAACCACAAATTTGATAATTACTGCTGTGAACTTTCATTAAAAAGGCAGTATTTTCGTTGATTGCGTTGCGATAATCTTTTAAATGGGTGCGATTTGTCGTGCCTACTTCCACCAATTTACAACCAGCTTGAGCCATAATATCAGGAATACGAAATGCACCACCAATTTCAATTAACTCGCCACGAGAAATAATCACTTCCTTGCCTTGTGCAAAGGTCGCCAACATTAACAGCACCGCCGCGGCGTTATTGTTCACGATACAAGCGGCTTCCGCCCCGGTTAATTCACGCAATAATTCGCTGATATAATGATCTCGATGGCTACGTTTGCCCTCGCACAAATCATATTCCAATGCCACATTAGCTTGCATTGCGGTCAATGCGGCTTGCTGTGCACTTTCAGCCCATAACGCTCGCCCTAAATTTGTGTGCAACACCGTGCCTGTAAGATTATGCACTGATTGGATTTGCACTTGGCTTTGCTGGGTTAAAATGTGCTGAATTTCAGCAAAAGTGCGGTCAAAATTAGCAAAATAATCAGGAAGTTGCTGAGTTTGTTTGATTTGCTCTCGAGCCTGTTCTAATAAATAGCGAATGGTTTTCACCACAGCACTATGCCCAAATTGGGCGACCAAATCTTCCCCTTGTGGGGTTTTGAGTAATTTATCGACAGACGGAAGTTGTTGAAAAAGTGCGGTCATTTTTTGTCCTTTTTTGGCGGTTTGGAAAGGAGATGAGCTTATTATACAATAATTTTATCCTTTACTTGAATAAGGATAAAAATTGCGTTAAAGTTTGAGCCAATTCTTTGGAAGGTCGTCGTGTCCGGTGATGCGGCAGGACTTCAAATCCTGTTAGGGCTGCCAGCAGTCCTGGGTGGGTTCAACTCCCATTACCTTCCGCCACTTTATTTTAGTATTTTTCATTCCAGCTACGTTATCACTAATTCATTTTGCGCAAAATAAAAAGGACTAAGTTCTGCATCATACAGCGCTTAATCCTTAAAATTTTATCAAATACTTTGATTAGCGTTTTAACGCCCCCAAAATGCCACGCATTATTTGCTTGGTTACTTGGTTGCGAATATTTCGGCCAACAGATTTTGCTACGCTGCTGACGACTTGTTCGGTAACGCTTAGTTGTTCACCACGTTTTTTCGTACCAAAAATCATTCGGCTTAGGCTGCCTAACACGCCATTTTCTTCTTCCTGTTGGGCTTGTGCAGCTTGTTGTTGTGCGACAGCTTCAAGGTTGGCTTGTTCAGCAAGCATTTCAAAGGCAGATTGATTATCGACAAAATTGTTGTAATAAGAAAATAACGCATCGTCTTTCACCCAAATTTGGCGTTGCTCCGCTGTAATTGGGCTAAGTTGGCTTTTTGGTGGATAAATCATTGCGATTTCAACGGGCGTTGGCATACCTTTTTCGTCAAGGAAAGACACCAAGGCTTCGCCCACACCTAAGGTGGTAATCGCTTCAACCACATCAACACCTTTGTTTGCACGGAATGTTTCTGCAGCAGTTTTTACGGCTTTTTGATCACGTGGTGTGAACGCACGTAAAGCGTGTTGCACTCGGTTACCAAGCTGTCCAAGCACGGTTTCAGGTAAATCAAGTGGGTTTTGAGTAACAAAATAAATCCCCACGCCTTTTGAGCGGATTAAACGCACAACTTGCTCCACTTTTTCCACAAGTACGCTTGGCGCACCGTCGAATAATAAATGCGCTTCATCAAAGAACATTACGAATTTTGGCTTTTCAGGGTCGCCCACTTCGGGTAATTGCTCAAATAATTCCGCCATTAACCAAAGTAAAAAGGCACTATACATTCGTGGCGAATTGATGAGTTTTTCTGAATTGAGAATATTAATCACGCCACGTCCGTCGGTGGTTTGTAGCCAATCTTCTAAATTTAGTGCTGGCTCGCCGAACAATTTATCTGCGCCTTCGTTTTCTAAGGTGAGTAAAGCACGTTGAATTGCGCCAACGCTGGCTGCGCTGATGTTGCCATATTCTAATTGGAACTGTTTTGCATTGTCGGCGAGATATTTAAGCATTGCACGCAAATCTTTTAAATCGATCAGCAATAAGCCTTTGTCGTCTGCCACACGGAATAAAATATTGAGCAAACCCTCTTGGGTTGGGTTCAGATTTAATAAGCGTGAAAGCAACATCGGGCCCATTTCTGAAATGGTGGTGCGAAGCGGAATACCAGTTTCGCCGAAGACGTCCCAAAATGACACAGGGTAGCCACTTAAATAGCTTTCGCCGCCTAGTTCAAATTGAGTTACACGCTCTGCAATTTTGCCTTGCATCGTGCCTTTAACGGTCATTCCCGACAAATCACCTTTCACATCAACTAAGAAAACAGGCACGCCATTGTCGCTAAACGCTTCGGCTAATTTGCGTAATGTAACGGTTTTCCCTGTTCCCGTTGCCCCTGCGATTAAGCCGTGGCGGTTTGCCATTTTGGCGGTAATGCCGAAATCTTGCCCTTGTGAATTTCTTGCTATATTAAAAACGCTCATATTTTTTCCTTTCATACCTAATTAATAAACGAATGATAAGAGAAAAGCGCAATTCAGTCAAAAAAGTGCGGTGAAAAAATCGAAAAATTTGATCTTCATTCCAAAATTGAAAAAATAAAGTCGTCCTTTTGAGGATTTTCTTCTAAGGTGCAAAAATCGCAAAAAATACACCGCACTTTTAGTTAGTAAAAATATGAACCAAATCGAAATTTTGCTGCGTTTAATGCAAGTGCCAAATTTGGGCGCAGGCAGTATTACGGAAATATTATCCAACCTGTCTTTTGATGAATTATTAGCTTATGATGAGCCTGCTTTTCGAGCTATTGGTTGGCAACCGAAACAAATTCAACGTTGGTTTAAGCCTGAGCTAAAATTGATTGAGCCTGCGTTGGAATGGGAGAAAAGTGATGAAAATCATCATATTATTGATTTTTCTCACGCCGATTATCCGTTGTTATTAAAGCAAATCAACAGCGCACCGCCACTATTATTTGTGAAAGGCGATGTGGCGACTTTAAACTGTGCGCAAATTGCAATGGTTGGCAGCCGAGATTGCTCAAACTATGGCGAATATTGGGCGAAATATTTTGCCACAGAATTGTCCTTAGCGGGTTTTGTGGTAACCAGTGGCTTAGCGATTGGTATTGATGGTTTTGCGCACAAAGCTGTGGTTGACATTCAAGGCAAAACCATTGCGGTTTTAGGCAGTGGATTATCGCAAGTTTACCCCGCTCGCCATCATTATTTGGCGGATCAAATCGTGCATTATGGCGGTGCATTAGTGTCGGAATTTTTACCCAAACAACCGCCACTACCTGCCAACTTTCCACGCCGAAATCGTATCATCAGCGGAATGTCGCAAGGCACTTTAGTGGTTGAAGCAACGGAACAGAGCGGCTCGCTGATCACGGCTCGTTATGCTTTAGAGCAAAATCGTGAAATTTTTGCCCTACCTGGGAATTTGCACAATCAATATAGTCAGGGTTGTCATCGTTTGATTAAGCAGGGGGCTATTTTAGTGGAAAATGTGAAAGACATTATCGAAAATTTATCGCCTTATGCGCATATTCCAATGAATACGCCTAAATCCAGCGCAGAGTTAAATACCGAAAAAACATCGCCAGCCATAAATATAGAACCATCGCACCCTGAACTTTATGCAATGATTGGCTACAACCCGATCAGCATCGACGAACTCGCCGAGCAATCAAACATACCCGTAGATACCCTGCTCGCACAACTTCTTAGTTTGGAATTAGAAGATTTAATCGAATGCGAGCGAGGGCGATATAAGCGGAGATTGTGATTAATAATATGACCACTTAAATAACCACTCTCCGCTAGGCTGTTTAATTGCGGTATATTCTTTGATTTTACTTTCTTCACTTTGTGGTGAAACATAAGTTACTTTAAAGGCAAAAGCATTCGCTGTTCTTTTCTCTATCCCATTAATTCGTAAGATATTTAAGCAACCTGATTTGTGATAATTGAAATGGATAAATGGGCTAACAAAACCGACGGCATCGGGATCTGAATATTTTGAAATATTTTTGTTGGTTGCGCCACAAGCAACAAAAGCAGTCATTTTTTCAATTTGTGGTTTAGCTTCGTTAAATAAGCGTTGAACATCTTGACGAGCTTTGACTTTGTTGGCTGCTTGTTGTGCTGAAGCTGTTGTTTGTTGGTCTACATAGACACCACCAGAACTCGAGCCACTTAGCACAGAATTGACACTCTGTAAAGTTTCGTTAGTGGCTTTGGCAACTTCTAATAATGGCTGGCAGCCGCTAAGTAAGAGAGCTGACGAGAGAGAGAGAGAGAGAGAGAGAGAGAGAGAGAGAGAGAGAGAGAGAGAGAGAGAGAGGATTTCATAGTATAACTCCTTAATTAGTTAGGGAAATTTGAAAAAAGTTTAACATAAAATTTTTCGCTTAGCTATGTTAGTGCTACGAAGAAATACTTTAAGGCGCAAGCCGCTCTTTAAGCCATTGATCGTTCTCAAAGCGATAGCGAATGCGGTCGTGCAATCGGCTGGGTCTACCTTGCCAAAATTCAATCATTTCAGGAATAACGAGATAGCCGCCCCAGTGTGCTGGGCGTGGAACGTGCAACGGATGTTGGGCGGCAATCATTGCGGCTTTGGCGAGTAACACATTTTTGCTAGAAATAACCGCACTTTGTTCGCTTGCCCACGCGCCAATTCGGCTGGTATAAGGGCGTGAAGCGAAATAGTCATCGGATTGTTGCGCTGATAATTTTTCTACTCGTCCTTCAATGCGCACTTGGCGTTCTAATTCAGCCCAAAAGAAATTTAAGGCTGCAAAAGGTTGGTGTGCCAAGGCTTGTCCTTTTTGACTATGATAATTCGTAAAGAAAACAAAGCCTTGTGAATTTACTTCCTTCAGCAATACCACACGGCTGTTGGGTTTCCCTTGTGCATTGATGGTGGCAATATTCATCGCTGTGGGCTCACAGACTTCAGCTTTAATGGCTTCATTTAACCAAATTTCAAATTGCTGAATAGGGTTGGCGTGGCACTGTCGTTGCGATAATTCTTGTTTGCTGTATTCCGCTCGAATATGATGTAAATCCATTGTGTTCTCCTTGCGCTAATCTAGGCTGTTCATTGCATTAATTAAGCGAATTTCGTCGAATTGGTGAATATCTTCGGCAAAAATGGTTTTTTCTTTAATTTTTCCTATTTGGAGTAAATGTTCTCGTTGCGTGCCTTTTAACAAGGGCGTGTTTGGGGTGAACCACTGTGAACCTTGACGAAAAATAAGATTACCGATGCTACAATCGCTGACTTTCCCTTGCTTGATGATGATAATTTCATCGGCATTGCCTTTTTGCGTCAATAATTCATTGAGCAAACGACGATTTTGAAATTTTAAGGCGTAGTTAATTTGATCACAAATTACGGGTTGAAAGCGTTGGTAACTTTTTCTTTCATAAGGGAAAAAATTGATTTCAAGCGTTTGATGATTATAACCAACACGACAGCGAATTAATTTATGGGTTAAAACTGCGGTGGAAAATTCGTTAGTTTTTTTGATACTTTCAAAAAGATCGTGAATTTTAACCGCACTTTGGTGGTTTTTATCCACATAAAATTGTTGCAAAGTACGTTCATAGCGTTGTTGATGCAAGTGAATATTTTTTATTTCACCTTGCTCAATGCAGATCGTTTCAAAAAGTGGAAATGTCATTTTTCTTTTATTCTTAATGAGTTAGCAATTTATAGGAAGATAAACTTTTTGGCATAATTCGGCATATTCTTCGTCTAAATTGCTTTGCCTTGTGATGCCGCCGCCACTACGAAAATAATGCTTTCCGTGTTGTTGCTCAATAAAACGAATGGCGACTGCGCTGTCTAAGTTTTCACCATCAAAAATACCAAAAACGCCCGTATAATAGCCACGTTCCTGCTGTTCAGCCGCTTGAATAATTTCGACAGTTTTGGCTTTGGGCGCACCACTAATTGAGCCAGCAGGTAATAATTTCGCTAAAATAGTACCAATATTTTCTCGCCAATTTTCTGCAAGATTACCGACAATCTCTGAACTTGTTTGCAAAATCGCACCTTTCTCGGTTTCGATGCGTTCTATATAACGAAAACGACGAACGTCAATTTTTTCTGCCACGGTGGCAAGATCATTGCGCATTAAATCGACAATCGTAAAATGCTCACTTCGTTCCTTTCCCGACTGTATTAATCTATGTTCAGCATTGGGCAGATTGGCGTTAATCGTTCCTTTCATTGGATATGTAGCGATTTCATTGCCAGATATGCGCACAAAACATTCAGGCGAAAAACACACAAACTGATCTTGAAAGTATAATTTATAGCTTGCTTGGCTACGTTGAAATATTTCGCTTAAGGACAAATTGAGTTTTATTTCAGTAGGATAAGTGAGATTAAGCAAATAAGAATTGCCTTGTTGCAAGGCGTGTTGAACTTGCTCAAAGCCCTGTTGATAACGTATTTTTGAATAAGGAAGTGCGGTGAAATTTAGCGCAGAATTAGACCGCACTTTTGTGAGTTTATGCTCATTATGCACGCCACGAAGATTAAAAAATAAACCCAATTTATGTGCTTCGTGTAAGGCGCAAATAATTGGATTTTTTTGTTCAAAATCAATTAGAAAGAAAAATGGTTCAGCACGAGAACCCAAAGTATTTGCTCGCTGAATAAAGGCATTAAACGGCATAAGTCATCGCAGAAATTAATAAAATATGCATCAGTTTAGCCTAAATTAGGCAAAAAATCATTTATAATGACGCACTTTTATCTGAATTAAAAAATTATGCCAAGCCTTGCTATTATTAATAATCACGATTCTTTTACCTATAATTTAGTGGATCTCATTCGCCGTTTAGACGTGCCTTTTCAAGTGATAGATGTGGACACTTTGACACTGGATAAATTAGAGAATTTTAGCCATATTTTAATTTCCCCAGGGCCTGACGTGCCTCGCGCCTATCCGATTTTATTTGAAATGCTTTCTCGTTTTTATCAACAAAAAGCGATTTTGGGTGTGTGCTTAGGACATCAAACGCTGTGCGAATTTTTTGGCGCAATGCTCTTTAATTTGCCCAAGGTGCGACACGGTCAAGAAAAAAGGCTTAAAGTGCGGTTGAAATCTGTGTTATTTCAATCACTTCCAGAAGAATTTAACATTGGTTTATATCATTCTTGGGCGGTATCTGAGCAGAATTTCCCCGATGAATTAGAGATAACAGCGACTTGTAGCGATGGCGTAATAATGGCTTTTCAGCATAAATATTTGCCGATTTTCGGCGTGCAATTTCACCCTGAATCCTATATTTCCGAATATGGTGAGCAAATTGTGGCAAATTTTTTACAGTCGGGTTGAAACGATTTTTAGGATTTGGAATTAAGATCGCATTTTTTATAAAAAGATCAAAAAAATACTTGATACTGTGTTTAAAAACAGATAATGTATGCTCAAATTTACAGATTAATTAACATAAGGGTTATTTTATGGCAGCAGAAAACAAATCAAAAAACGACAAAAATGACGATAAGTCAAAGGCTCTCGCCGCAGCGTTAGGTCAAATTGAAAAGCAATTTGGCAAAGGCGCAATTATGAAACTAGGCGACACACAAACCTTAGACGTGGAGTCAATTCCAACAGGATCTATTGGTTTAGATGTAGCGTTGGGGATTGGTGGTTTGCCAATGGGGCGTATCGTTGAGATTTTCGGACCTGAATCTTCAGGTAAAACGACATTAACCTTGTCAGTGATTGCCGAAGCACAAAAAGCAGGCAAAGTTTGTGCCTTTATTGATGCGGAGCACGCATTAGATCCAATTTATGCTGCAAAATTAGGTGTTGATGTAAAAGAACTCTTTGTTTCTCAACCAGATAATGGTGAGCAAGCGCTTGAAATTTGTGATGCTTTAGTTCGTTCAGGGGCTGTTGATGTGATCATTGTGGACTCTGTTGCTGCATTAACGCCAAAAGCGGAAATTGAAGGTGATATGGGCGATTCACACGTTGGCTTACAAGCTCGTTTAATGTCGCAAGCCTTACGTAAATTAACAGGTCAAATCAAAAACTCAAACTGCTTGGTGGTGTTTATCAACCAAATTCGTATGAAGATTGGTGTGATGTTCGGTAACCCTGAAACCACAACGGGCGGTAACGCATTAAAATTCTATTCATCAGTACGTTTAGATATTCGCCGTATTGGTGCAGTAAAAGATGGTGATCAAATTATTGGTAATGAAACACGTGTTAAGGTCGTGAAAAATAAACTTGCTGCACCATTCCGCCAAGTAGAATTCCAGATCCTTTATGGCGCTGGTATTTCAAGAGAAGGCGAGTTAATTGAATTAGGCGTGAAACATAAATTGTTAAATAAATCAGGTGCTTGGTATTCTTATAATGGTGAGAAGATTGGGCAAGGTAAGGCAAATGCAATGAAATGGTTAGAAACGAATTCAGGTGAAGCAGCTGAATTAGAAGCTAGAATTCGCGCGGAGCTTTTAGCTAACCCAGAGCAAGCATTACTGGCTGATATTGAAGCAAATGAGAATGAAGAGAGCGAGGCTCAAGAAGCAAATTTTGAATAATTAGCGCAAAAGTGCGGTGTTTTTAACCGCACTTTTGAAAAAACGTTATTTTATTGTTCAAGATTGTTATTCAAGGAGATTTTATGTCTTCATTAGCACTTGGTTATGTTGTTAATTTATTGGCTCGACGTGAATATAGTGAATATGAAATTCGCTGTAAAATGCAAGAAAAAGCCTTTACTGAGCTAGAAATTGAACAGGTGATTGCCCATTGTCAGCAGAAAAATTGGCAAAGTGATCGTCGCTTTGCGGAAAATTATCTGCGTTTTCGGGCGCAAAAGGGATTTGGCATTAATCGAATTAAACAGGAATTACGCCAACTAAAAGGCATTTCTGTGGAATTAATTCAAGAAACTATTGAGCAAAGCGAAATTGATTGGGCAGAAATTGCACTGCAAGTGCTGCATAAGAAATTTCCTTATTTCCAAGAACAGCAAGATGTCAAAAATAAACAAAAAATATGGCGCTATATGCTTTCTCACGGATTTTATTCTGAGGATTTTAGTGATTATTTAGGTTCTTATAACAAATATTAATATTTATTAAATGTAGTAGTAAAAAATCTTCTTCACAGGCACTTGAATTCCATCAAGAACAGCAACCCAACGGAGGATTCGTATGTCTATATATACAATCGATCTACATCAAAAGTTAACTGAGCTGTTAGGTGAGGTTAAATCACAGAAGTTATTTTCTGGTATTGGTATTTTTTATAATAACCATATGTTTGGTATTTATAAAAAAGGAGGATTTTATCTTCGGGCAAAAGATAATTTGGCTCGTGAGGTAGAGAAAATAGGTGGCATTCGCTGGGATTGTGATGGTATTCCTAGTAATTTAAGAATTCGAGATTACTATTTAATACCAAGCTATTATGTCAGCGATGATACTAAAAATCCGCTCTTAGTGAAGATGATTAAAGAATCTTTACGGCAAATAGAAGCTGAGAAATTGGCTGAAGCATTGGAAAGGGCGGAGCGTATTCGACACTTGCCGAATATGTCATTAAAGTATGAGCGTTTGCTTGCTAAAGTTGGGATTTGCACAATTTCACAATTACGAGAGGTTGGTGCATCAGATGCTTATCTTCGAGTCAAATCCCAAGGGCTTTTTGTTACATCACATTTATTTTGGAAGACTTATGCAGCCTTAAAAAATAAATTTGTAGAATTATTAACAGAAAGTGAGAAAGATGCAGGTTTTAAAGAAGTTAATGAGAAACTCGCAGCAGCAAACTTTCGGGCATTAAAATATAGACCATAAACAAGCTCTTTGTTGTTTTTTTGTTCGAGTAGTAAAATAATTCAAATTTTACGAAAAAAACACTTGCAAAGGCGCTTAGTTTGTCTATAATACGCCTCCACAACGACGCACTGTTGTGAATTGAAGATTTTCAGTGCGTCGTTTTATTTTCGCTTAATTTTTAAGTGAAACGTTCTTTAATAATTTATCAGACAATCTGTGTGGGCACTTGTTGATTGACTTGATTTTGAAAATATTTTTTAAAACTTGAAGTCTTAATAGGTGCTTAAACTAGAAATTCATTTTTACTTTTGAAGTAATATGTAAACTTTAGCTAAGCAGTTTATTGAGCGATTAAACTTTTTGAATTGAAGAGTTTGATCATGGCTCAGATTGAACGCTGGCGGCAGGCTTAACACATGCAAGTCGAACGGTAACAGGAAGTGCTTGCACTTTGCTGACGAGTGGCGGACGGGTGAGTAATGCTTGGGAATCTGGCTTATGGAGGGGGATAACTACGGGAAACTGTAGCTAATACCGCGTAGAATCGGAAGATTAAAGGGTGGGATCGTAAGACCATCTGCCATAAGATGAGCCCAAGTGGGATTAGGTAGTTGGTGGGGTAAAGGCCTACCAAGCCGACGATCTCTAGCTGGTCTGAGAGGATGACCAGCCACACTGGAACTGAGACACGGTCCAGACTCCTACGGGAGGCAGCAGTGGGGAATATTGCGCAATGGGGGAACCCTGACGCAGCCATGCCGCGTGAATGAAGAAGGCCTTCGGGTTGTAAAGTTCTTTCGGTAGCGAGGAAGGTATCAATTTTAATAGAGTTGGTAATTGACGTTAACTACAGAAGAAGCACCGGCTAACTCCGTGCCAGCAGCCGCGGTAATACGGAGGGTGCGAGCGTTAATCGGAATAACTGGGCGTAAAGGGCACGCAGGCGGTGACTTAAGTGAGATGTGAAATCCCCGAGCTTAACTTGGGAATTGCATTTCATACTGGGTCGCTAGAGTACTTTAGGGAGGGGTAGAATTCCACGTGTAGCGGTGAAATGCGTAGAGATGTGGAGGAATACCGAAGGCGAAGGCAGCCCCTTGGGAATGTACTGACGCTCATGTGCGAAAGCGTGGGGAGCAAACAGGATTAGATACCCTGGTAGTCCACGCTGTAAACGCTGTCGATTTGGGGATTGGGGTATAACTCTGGTGCCCGTAGCTAACGTGATAAATCGACCGCCTGGGGAGTACGGCCGCAAGGTTAAAACTCAAATGAATTGACGGGGGCCCGCACAAGCGGTGGAGCATGTGGTTTAATTCGATGCAACGCGAAGAACCTTACCTACTCTTGACATCCAGAGAAGGAGATGGAGACATCTCTGTGCCTTCGGGAACTCTGAGACAGGTGCTGCATGGCTGTCGTCAGCTCGTGTTGTGAAATGTTGGGTTAAGTCCCGCAACGAGCGCAACCCTTATCCTTTGTTGCCAGCGATTTGGTCGGGAACTCAAAGGAGACTGCCAGTGATAAACTGGAGGAAGGTGGGGATGACGTCAAGTCATCATGGCCCTTACGAGTAGGGCTACACACGTGCTACAATGGTGCATACAGAGGGCGGCGAAAGGGCGACCTGGAGCGAATCTCAGAAAGTGCATCGTAGTCCGGATTGGAGTCTGCAACTCGACTCCATGAAGTCGGAATCGCTAGTAATCGCAAATCAGAATGTTGCGGTGAATACGTTCCCGGGCCTTGTACACACCGCCCGTCACACCATGGGAGTGGGTTGTACCAGAAGTAGATAGCTTAACCGCAAGGGGGGCGTTTACCACGGTATGATTCATGACTGGGGTGAAGTCGTAACAAGGTAACCGTAGGGGAACCTGCGGTTGGATCACCTCCTTACCAAAAATTAGGCGACGACAAGCGCTCACACAGATTGGCTGATAGTTATAGACAAAACAAGAACAAAAGACCCCGCAGTTTGGTTGTGTTTTCTAGGTCGAACACGAGAAAGCCTGCTGCAAGTAATAAAATGATAAAAAGATTATCTTTCATTGCTGTCCCCATCGTCTAGAGGCCTAGGACATCGCCCTTTCACGGCGGTAACCGGGGTTCGAATCCCCGTGGGGACGCCACTGAAAGATGATTTTGCGAAAAATTATCGACTGTTCTTTAAAAAATTGGAAACAAGCTGAAAAACTGAAGAGACTTTCAAGTTCAGAACGAGAAGCGAAAGCAACTTAAGTAAGAATACGAAAAAGTCTGAGTAAGAAAGACAAACTAACCATTTGTCGAAAAAAAATCTTAGCTGAACAAAAGCAGCTAAGTGTTTAGTTTAATTTAATTCGCTTTGAGTGTGAGATTGTCTAATTGAATAATTAAATAGTGAAAACATTTGAGGTTGTATAGTTAAGTGACTAAGCGCACAGGGTGGATGCCTTGGCAATCAGAGGCGAAGAAGGACGTGCTAATCTGCGAAAAGCTTGGGTGAGTTGATAAGAAGCGTTTAACCCAAGATATCCGAATGGGGAAACCCAGTGGGTGAAGAACCCACTATTGTTAAGTGAATACATAGCTTAACAAGGCAAACCGGGAGAACTGAAACATCTAAGTACCCCGAGGAAAAGAAATCAACCGAGATTCTGTGAGTAGCGGCGAGCGAAAGCGGAGGAGCCGTTAGTGATAACCATTTAGTTAGGAGAATGAGCTGGGAAGCTCAACCATAGCAGGTGATAGTCCTGTATCCGAAAACATAATGGTGGTACTAAGCTAACAATAAGTAGGGCGGGACACGAGAAATCCTGTTTGAAGATGGGGGGACCATCCTCCAAGGCTAAATACTCCTGATTGACCGATAGTGAACCAGTACTGTGAAGGAAAGGCGAAAAGAACCCCGGTGAGGGGAGTGAAATAGAACCTGAAACCCTGTGCGTACAAGCAGTGGGAGCCCGCAAGGGTGACTGCGTACCTTTTGTATAATGGGTCAGCGACTTATATTTTGTAGCGAGGTTAACCTCATGGGGGAGCCGAAGGGAAACCGAGTCTTAACTGGGCGTTTGAGTTGCAAGGTATAGACCCGAAACCCGGTGATCTAGCCATGGGCAGGTTGAAGATTGGGTAACACTAATTGGAGGACCGAACCGACTAATGTTGAAAAATTAGCGGATGACTTGTGGCTGGGGGTGAAAGGCCAATCAAACCGGGAGATAGCTGGTTCTCCCCGAAATCTATTTAGGTAGAGCCTTGAGCGGACACCTTCGGGGGTAGAGCACTGTTTCGGCTAGGGGTCCATCCCGGATTACCAACCCGATGCAAACTGCGAATACCGAAGAGTGATACTCAGGAGACACACGGTGGGTGCTAACGTCCATCGTGAAGAGGGAAACAACCCAGACCGCCAGCTAAGGTCCCAAAGTACTAGTTAAGTGGGAAACGAAGTGGGAAGGCTTAGACAGCTAGGATGTTGGCTTAGAAGCAGCCACCATTTAAAGAAAGCGTAATAGCTCACTAGTCGAGTCGGCCTGCGCGGAAGATGTAACGGGGCTAAAACTAGTCACCGAAGCTGCGGCATCAGGCGTATCACTAATACGCCACGATTAACTACTTGCGAAGCAAGTGGGTAAAGCGACAAAAACGTCGAGTAACACGCAACCGCGGTTACAAATCGAGGAATATTAGTGATACGCCTGTTGGGTAGGGGAGCGTTCTGTAAGCGGATGAAGGTGAGTCGAGAGGCTTGCTGGACGTATCAGAAGTGCGAATGCTGACATAAGTAACGATAAAACGAGTGAAAAACTCGTTCGCCGGAAGACCAAGGGTTCCTGTCCAACGTTAATCGGGGCAGGGTGAGTCGGCCCCTAAGGCGAGGCTGAAAAGCGTAGTCGATGGGAAACGGGTTAATATTCCCGTACTTGGATAAACTGCGATGTGGGGACGGAGAAGGTTAGGTTAGCAGACTGTTGGATGTCTGTTTAAGGCGGTAGGTGGAAAGTTTAGGCAAATCCGGACTTTCATTCAACACCGAGAACTGATGACGAGGTGCTACGGCACTGAAGTAACCGATACCACGCTTCCAGGAAAAGCCACTAAGCTTCAGGTTTATCTAAACCGTACTGAAAACCGACACAGGTGGTCAGGTAGAGAATACTCAGGCGCTTGAGAGAACTCGGGTGAAGGAACTAGGCAAAATAGCACCGTAACTTCGGGAGAAGGTGCGCCGGCGTAGATTGTAAGCGTTTACCGCTGAAGGTTGAACCGGTCGAAGATACCAGCTGGCTGCAACTGTTTATTAAAAACACAGCACTCTGCAAACACGAAAGTGGACGTATAGGGTGTGATGCCTGCCCGGTGCTGGAAGGTTAATTGATGGTGTTATCGCAAGAGAAGCTCCTGATCGAAGCCCCAGTAAACGGCGGCCGTAACTATAACGGTCCTAAGGTAGCGAAATTCCTTGTCGGGTAAGTTCCGACCTGCACGAATGGCATAATGATGGCCAGGCTGTCTCCACCCGAGACTCAGTGAAATTGAAATCGCCGTGAAGATGCGGTGTACCCGCGGCTAGACGGAAAGACCCCGTGAACCTTTACTATAGCTTGACACTGAACATTGAATTTTGATGTGTAGGATAGGTGGGAGCCTTTGAAGATGACACGCCAGTGTTGTTGGAGGCGTCCTTGAAATACCACCCTTTAACGTTTGATGTTCTAACGAAGATTACGAAACGTGGTCTCGGACAGTGTCTGGTGGGTAGTTTGACTGGGGCGGTCTCCTCCCAAAGAGTAACGGAGGAGCACGAAGGTTTGCTAATCACGGTCGGACATCGTGAGGTTAGTGCAATGGTATAAGCAAGCTTAACTGCGAGACAGACAAGTCGAGCAGGTACGAAAGTAGGTCATAGTGATCCGGTGGTTCTGAATGGAAGGGCCATCGCTCAACGGATAAAAGGTACTCCGGGGATAACAGGCTGATACCGCCCAAGAGTTCATATCGACGGCGGTGTTTGGCACCTCGATGTCGGCTCATCACATCCTGGGGCTGAAGTAGGTCCCAAGGGTATGGCTGTTCGCCATTTAAAGTGGTACGCGAGCTGGGTTTAGAACGTCGTGAGACAGTTCGGTCCCTATCTGCCGTGGGCGTTGGAGAATTGAAAGGGGCTGCTCCTAGTACGAGAGGACCGGAGTGGACGCATCCCTGGTGTTCCAGTTGTTTCGCCAGAAGCATTGCTGGGTAGCTACATGCGGAAGAGATAAGTGCTGAAAGCATCTAAGCACGAAACTTGCCTTGAGATGAGTTCTCCCACACTATAAGTGTGTAAGGGTTGTTTGAGACTAAGACGTAGATAGGTCTGGTGTGTAAGTGGTGTGAGCCATTGAGCTAACGGATACTAATTGCCCGAGAGGCTTAACTATACAACGCTCAAGTGTTTTTAAAAGCGGACGCAAGAAAGCGAAAGCAAAAAAGAAACACAAAGCGAAATAGCTAAACTGAAAAACAAAAAATAAATAAAACGAAAGACAAAACCTTCAGACAGCTTGTTTCGAATTTAAAGAACAAAGACGAAAGAATAACGCAAAAGTCATCATCGAATAATCTTGGCGGCGATAATGCGGTGGACCCACCTGACTCCATACCGAACTCAGAAGTGAAACGCCGTAATGCCGATGGTAGTGTTGGGTTTCCCAATGTGAGAGTAGGTCACCGCCAGGTTTCAAACAAAGTAAAACAAAAATAAAAGTAAAAGAAGAATAAAAAAACAAACCCCAGTCTTTCGACTGGGGTTTTTGTTTATTTGAAATAAAGTCAATATTTTAAAACTGTTTAAAATTTAATAGCACTTTTAAACAAAAATTAATAAAAATACGCATATTTTAATGATGATCAAATCAAAGGTATTGTTTTATTAAAAAACAAAATCATTATCGTCATAAGGTAAAATTTTTGTTACACTAAATAACATTGATTTTCTTATTTATTTTTTCAATGCAATTAAATGAACACCTTTTAAAATCTGTTCTTCATCTCACTGATGAGGCTGGGCAAATTTTGAAGAAATTTTATTGCCAACCGATTGAAATTTATCATAAATCAGATAATACACCCGTAACAGATGCCGATCTTTATGTTAGTCAATTTTTAATTGAAAAATTAACCGCACTTACGCCTAACATTCCCGTCCTTTCTGAGGAAAATTGCAATATCCCTGTTGATATTCGTCAGTCTTGGGAGCGTTATTGGTTAATTGATCCCCTTGATGGTACGCAGCAATTTATTGATAAAACAGGGCAATTTTCAATTTTAATTAGCTTAATACATCAAAACCGCCCTGTGCTAGGTGTGATTCATTCTCCAATATTAGACACAACTTATTATGCAATGCACCAATTTGGTGCGTATAAAAAACAGCGTCATCAAGTTCAGCGTCTACCACGTCGGCACATCGATTTAATGCACCCCTTAAAAATTGCCATTGGTCAAACCAGCAATCCAGAAAAAGTGCGGTCAATTTTAGCGAAGGATTTTTCTTGTGAATTTGTGTTCTACGGATCGAGCGGTTTAAAAAGTGCTTTAGTTGCTGAAGGAAGCGCAGATTGCTATGTGCGACTCGGAGATACTGGAGAATGGGATACAGCGGCGGCAGAAGTTTTATTATCGGAAACAAATGGTGTTATTTTTGATCGCAATTTTTCATCATTAACGTATAATCAGCGCGATCATTTAATTAATCCGCATTTTGTTATGGCAGCTGACGCACAAATAAATTGGCAAAAAATCTTTCAATTTAATTTGTAATAGCTATTTGTAATTGCTTGATTTATCTTGCATAGTGATAAGCGATATTTAGACATTATATTAGGACAAAATATGAATATTCAGAATAATTGTATTGTTATTTTCGGTGCTTCGGGTGATTTAACTCATCGCAAATTAATTCCTGCATTATATAATTTATATAAAATCGGGCGTTTGGCTGAAAATTTTTCAGTATTAGGTGTAGCAAGAACCGAAATGGACGATAATGCTTTCCGTCAAAAAATGCGTGAGGCTTTGATTAAACACGAAAAAGCAAACGGCGAAAGTTTAGATAATTTTTGTGCACATTTATACTATCAAGCAGTCAATACCTCAGATTCACAAGATTATGGCAAATTAGTGCCTCGTCTTGATGAGCTGCACGACAAATACCAAACCTGTGGCAATACACTTTATTACCTTTCAACGCCACCAAGCCTATATGGCGTGATTCCTGAATGTTTAGCGGCTCACGGCTTGAATACAGAAGAATACGGTTGGAAACGTATTATTGTTGAAAAACCATTTGGCTATGATATTAAAACTGCTCACGAATTAGACGTGCAAATTCATCGTTTCTTTGAAGAACATCAAATTTACCGTATCGATCATTATTTAGGCAAGGAAACCGTACAAAATCTTCTCGTATTACGTTTTTCAAACGGCTTATTTGAGCCACTTTGGAACCGTAATTTTATTGATTATATCGAGATTACAGGGGCGGAATCTATTGGCGTTGAAGATCGTGGTGGTTATTACGACGGATCTGGTGCAATGCGAGATATGTTCCAAAACCATTTATTGCAAGTTTTAGCAATGGTTGCAATGGAACCGCCAGCGATTATTAATGCAAATTCAATGCGTGATGAAGTGGCAAAAGTGCTTTATTGCTTGCACCCATTAACCGCTGAAGATGTGAAAAATAACGTTGTATTAGGTCAGTATGCTCGTGGTGAAGTGGGCGATGAGCAAGTGAAAAGTTATTTGGAAGAAAAAGGTGTGCCAAGCGATTCCAACACCGAAACTTATATGGCGGTGCGTTGTGAAATCGACAACTGGCGTTGGGCTGGTGTGCCATTTTATGTACGCACAGGTAAACGTTTACCAACACGAGTAACCGAGGTTGTTATCCACTTCAAAACCACCCCACACCCAGTATTTAGCCAAAATGCACCAGAGAATAAATTGATTATTCGAGTGCAACCTGACGAAGGCATCTCAATGCGTTTTGGTTTGAAGAAACCCGGTGCAGGCTTTGAAGCAAAAGAAGTTTCAATGGATTTCCGTTATTCTGATTTAAGCTCAGCCTCTAGCTTGCTGACGGCCTATGAGCGTTTATTGTTAGATTCAATGAAAGGCGATGCAACCCTATTCGCACGTACGGATACCGTACACGCTTGTTGGGAATTTGTTCAACCTATTTTGGATTATAAAGCAAATGGCGGTCGTGTTTACGAATATGAAGCAGGCAGCTGGGGGCCAAAAGAAGCTGATAAATTAATCGCAAAATCAGGTCGCGTATGGCGTAAACCTAGTGGTCAAATGAAGAAAAAAATCTAAAAAATAGACCGCAGTTTTGCTTTCGGCAAAGCCCCCCTTTCCTCCATTAGGGACTTCCCCTGAAAGGTTGAGAGGGCTAAAACAATCAAAAGAGAAATAGCAATGAACAAAATTATTTTTGAAAACGCACAAAGTGCGGTGGAAAAAATCGCAAAAGATCTCAAGGCTTATAGCCTTGAAAACCGCCCTGTACATATCTCTCTATCGGGCGGAAGTACGCCAAAATTATTATTTAAAACCTTGGCTCAAGCCCCTTATAACAGCGAAATTCAATGGCAAAATCTGCATTTTTGGTGGGGCGATGACCGAATGGTTGAGCCGAGCGATCCCGAAAGTAATTACGGCGAAGTGCAAAAATTATTATTCGATCACATTCAAATTCCAGCAGAAAATATCCACCGCATTCGTGGCGAAGCTCCTGTAGAACAGGAATTGCAACGTTTTAAACAAGAGCTAAGTGCGGTGATTTCTGAGCAAGTTTTTGATTGGATTATTTTAGGAATGGGCAACGATGGGCATACCGCTTCGCTTTTTCCCCATCAAACCAATTTTGATGACGAAAATTTAGCCGTGCTCGCCAAACACCCCGAAACAGGGCAAATCCGTATTTCTAAAACAGCGAAGTTAATTGAAAAAGCCAAACGGATTACTTATTTGGTAACTGGTGCAGCAAAAGCGGAAATCTTAAAAGAAATCCAAGATACCCCTGCAGAAGATCTGCCATACCCTGCTGCTCGCATCAAAGCGAAAAATGGCGTAACGGAGTGGTATTTGGATAAAGATGCAGCGAAATTGTTAAGCTAATTAAATTTACAAAATTCAAACTCAACAGGAGAAAACAATGTCAACAAAAGGCGATATCGGCGTTATCGGTTTAGCGGTAATGGGGCAAAACTTAATTCTTAATATGAACGACAACGGTTTTAAAGTGGTGGCGTATAACCGTACTACATCTAAAGTTGATGAGTTCTTAGAGGGGGCTGCGAAAGGCACGAATATTATCGGGGCTTACTCGCTTGAAGATTTGGCTTCAAAATTAGAAAAACCACGCAAAGTGATGTTAATGGTGCGTGCAGGCGATGTAGTTGACCAATTTATCGACGCATTATTACCGCACTTGGAACAAGGCGACATCATTATCGATGGCGGTAACTCAAATTACCCTGACTCAAATCGTCGTGTAAAAGCCTTGGCAGAAAAAGGCATTCGCTTTATCGGCACGGGCGTGTCAGGCGGCGAAGAAGGTGCACGCCACGGGCCGTCAATTATGCCAGGTGGTAACGAAGAAGCGTGGCCATTCGTGAAACCAATCCTCCAAGCGATTTCAGCCAAAACCGACAAAGGCGAGCCTTGCTGCGACTGGGTGGGCAAAGAGGGCTCTGGTCATTTCGTGAAAATGGTGCATAACGGTATCGAATATGGCGATATGCAATTAATTTGCGAAGCTTACCAATTCTTAAAAGACGGCTTGGGCTTAAGCTACGATGAAATGCACGAAATTTTCCAAGAGTGGAAAAAAACTGAATTAGACAGCTATCTCGTTGATATTACGACAGACATTTTGGCATACAAAGATGCTGATGGGCAGCCGCTTGTGGAAAAAATCCTTGATACCGCAGGTCAAAAAGGTACAGGTAAATGGACTGGGATCAACGCATTAGATTTCGGCATTCCATTAACTTTAATCACAGAATCGGTATTCGCCCGTTGTGTATCCTCATTCAAAGACCAACGTGTGGCAGCGTCAAAATTATTTGGCAAAACCATCAGCCCAGTGGAAGGCGACAAAAAAGTGTGGATCGAAGCAGTTCGCAAAGCGTTATTGGCGTCAAAAATCATCTCTTATGCCCAAGGCTTTATGCTGATTCGTGAAGCGTCTGAAAACTTCGATTGGAACATCAATTACGGTGCAACGGCGTTGTTATGGCGTGAAGGTTGTATTATCCGTAGCCGTTTCTTAGGCAACATTCGTGATGCGTACGAAGCGAACCCAGATTTAATCTTCTTAGGTTCAGATCCATATTTCAAAGGCATTTTAGAAAATGCGTTGGCGGACTGGCGTAAAGTGGTAGCGAAATCTATCGAAGTGGGTATCCCAATGCCGTGTATGGCAAGTGCGATTACGTTCTTAGACGGTTACACCTCAGAGCGTGTACCTGCGAACTTATTACAAGCACAGCGTGATTACTTCGGTGCTCACACTTATGAACGCACCGACAAACCACGTGGCGAATTCTTCCACACCAACTGGACAGGTCGTGGCGGTAACACCGCATCAACCACTTATGATGTATAGTGAATTATTAAAAACTCGCTAAAATTTAATCGCACTTTTGGCTTATGGCATAAAAGTGCGGTTTATTTTTAGTTATTTTTTGCTAGAAAAAAATCATTTAGCTGTCTGCTGTATCGTAGGCATCACGCAATTTTCCTTGATTTTCTGCCAATAATTGCACCGCCGTTTTTTGATCCACATTAGCTAAAATCATCAAAATAGCGACTTTGGCGTTGTTGTCCGCCAGCTTCAGCGCTTTCACCGCTTCATCTTTGGCGCAATCGGTGGCTTGCATTACAATGCGAATGGCCCGGGCTTTGAGTTTTTCATTGCTTGCCTGCACATCGACCATCAGATTTTGATAACATTTGCCGAGCAAAATCATACTGGCGGTGGTGAGCATATTCAGCACCAGCTTCTGTGCCGTGCCGGATTTCATACGGCTTGAGCCTGTCAGCACTTCCGCACCGACTACGGTGTCAATCGCAATATCTGCAATTTGTGCCATTGCTGAATTCGGGTTGCTGGCGATGGAAACCGTGGTTGCACCGAGCGATTTGGCATATTCCAACGCACCGATTACATAAGGTGTACGACCGCTGGCGGCAATGCCGACTAAGACATCTTTTGCTGAAAAATCAATTTGTTGCAGATCGACTTTGCCTTGCTCCGCATTGTCTTCTGCCCCCTCAATCGGGTGGCGTAAGGCTCGCTCACCGCCAGCGATTAAGCCGACCACCATTTCGGGCGACACGCCATAAGTCGGCGGACATTCAGACGCATCTAGCACGCCAAGCCGTCCGCTCGTGCCAGCACCGATATACACCAAGCGACCGCCTTGTTGGAACGAAACGACGATTTTTTCAACCGCAGTTGCGATTTGTGGCAGGCATTTTTCCACTGCCTGCGGCACGAGTTTGTCTTCTTGATTGATGATTTTGACGATTTCCAACGCTTCCAAGCAGTCGATATTCATCGAGTTTGGGTTACGCTGCTCGGTGATCATCTGCCCTAAAGCATTGAGTAGGTTTGCTTCGGTCATTTTGCGTCCTGAATATAACGTTGTTCAAATTTGGTTTGATGGCGTTTAATCACGTCTTCCATCGAAATATCATATTTATCGGCTAACACAAATAAATTGTCTAACACATCGCCCAATTCTTCGATCAAATTGTCTTTTTTCTGCTGTTGCGACAGCTCGCTTTCATCAGGTCGCTCACGCCCGATTTCAATCGCACGAACCGCACAAGCCACTTCGCCGACTTCTTCGGCAAGATAGGTTATTCGCATAAAGGGATTGCGTTCGTACCAGCCTATTTTTTGGTAAAAATCTCGAACCCATAATTGATAATCTTGAATTTTCATTGCTCTCCTTATTTTGGAAAAATTACGCCCAAACTCACCGCACTTTTTGCACCTGTTACACTTGGCAGATTGCTCGGTAAATCGTGCATTCGTTGATACGCCAGCCACGCAAAGGCAGCCGCTTCGACGTAATCAATATCTAAGCCGTAATCGTTAGTCGTGTCAACTTTCCACATCGGCAATTTTTCAGTTAATCCTTGCATAATCAATGGATTATGTGCACCACCTCCGCACACCAACAATTCGCACGGTAAGCCTTGCGTATTCAATTTAAGCAAATCATCGGCGATGCTTTGCACGGTAAATTCCACAAGGGTACGTTGCACATCTTGCGGTAAAAGTGCGGTGTATTTTTCCAGTTTTTTTGCCAGCCAAGCCAAATTAAACAGCTCACGCCCTGTGCTTTTCGGCGGAGATTGGCGGAAAAAAGGCTCGACCAATAAATCGTTTAAAAGTGCGGTGTGAATTTTGCCTGTTTTTGCCCATTCAGCGTTATTGTCGTAACGCTTGCCCTGCTGTTTTTCAATCCAACAATCGAGCAAGGTGTTGCCTGCCCCCACATCATAACCAATGGTCGGTTGATGAGGCGAAAGCACGGAAATATTGCTAATGCCACCGATATTCAGCACCACGGTAAAGCGGTTCGGATCGGCGAAAATCGCTTGATGAAAGGCCGGCACAAGCGGTGCGCCCTGTCCGCCTACCGCTATATCTTTGCGACGAAAATCACCGACGGTGGTGATGCCGGTTTGTGTCGCCACAATATTCATATCGCCGATTTGCATTGTGAACGGAAATTCGCCGTTCGGGGAATGCCAAACGGTTTGTCCGTGGCAGCCGATAGCACAAATCTCACTCGATTTTAACCGCACTTTAGCAAGGAAATTATTGACGCTTTGGGCGTAAAGTTGCCCTAATTGGTGGTCAATTTCGCCGAACGTCTGCAAACTGGTGCTTCTCGAGTGCAAAAGTGCGGTGAGTTTTTGGCGAATTTGTTCAGGCATTGGTACGAAATGGCTGGCGACTAATTTCGGCGGGTTTGTGGCAAAATCCATTAAGGCAAGATCCACGCCGTCAAGGCTCGTGCCCGACATAATGCCGATGTAATATTGTGTTTTCATAATGTGTTATTTAAAAGAAATTTTGCTGATTATATCGAAAATTGGCAGGAAAAACGGTAAAATTATTCATTTTTTCACCGCACTTTTAGCGGATTGATGATTTTTAGGTTTATGAATTTACAGAAATTGCTTCTCACACGCCGATTTTTCTCCACAATGGCGTATTTTTCAATGCAAAGCGTGTTTTTCGTTTATTTGCAAGGCAAGGGCTTGAGCAATACTGAAATTGCGTTTTCGCTTTCGGTGCTGTTCTTTTTTAGCCAAGCAATGGCGATTGTCGCAGGTGTGTTGGGCGACCGTTACGGCTTGGCGAAAATAATGTTGCTCGGCTGTGCGTTGGACGTTTTGGCGTATGTGTTCTTTTTATCGGCGGAAAATTACGGCGTTTTGCTGTTGGCGACCACGTGTTTCGGTTTGGGATCTTGCCTGTTTGGTACGAATGCCAGAGCCTGTTTGTTGGCACTCGGCGGTGATGATTATGCCACCAAAACGAAGTTGCAGGGAAAATACCTGAAAGTTACCAGTATGTCGTCGATGTCTGCCCCTTTGCTCACAATTCCGTTCATTAAATTTGAGCAAATTGATGTGCTGATTTGGGTGTGTTTTGTGGTGGAAATCTTGCTGTTTATTTTTATGATTAAACCGTTTTATCAGATGAACCAAGTGCAAAATTTGGTGAAATTCCGTTGGGCACAAATTCGAGAAATTATCAGCAAAGATTTTATTTTCGTGCACGCAATGTTGTTTTTGCCGATTGCGGTGGCGAATTCGTTTTTTGTGATTTTTCCGTTTTTGTTCGACAACAAACTGCACGCGCCTGAACATATGCCTGTGGCGTTATTTATCAATGGCTTACTCACGGTCGTATTGCAATCCAGCTTCTCTAAGCACATCAATTTAACTCGCAAGCAAATTTGGCTGGCTGCGCCGTTATTGAGCGTGGGAATGATTGCGCCGTGGTTTTTGACGCTGCAATATGCATCGCTGGTTACCGCTTATATTTATGCGGTGGTGTTTACGGTGGTGGAAGTTTACGCGCTAACGGCGATGGCAAATCTTGTGGTGAAGTTCGACAATGGCACAAACCGCGGTTTTATTTTCGGCGCATCGAAACTGTTAACATCGATGCTGACAATGATTGTGATGAATTTAATTCCGTATTTGTTCTTAATTTAACAAATTCCGTGTAAAATAACCGCACTTTTCAAACTAAGAGAAATTATTATGACCAAATTAAGCGTGGTGATCCTTGCCGCTGGTAAGGGCACAAGAATGTATTCCGATTTGCCGAAAGTATTGCATAAAGTGGCCGGCAAACCGATGGTGAAACACGTGATCGACACCGCAAAACAATTAAGTGCGGATCAAATTCATTTAATTTATGGGCATTGTGCCGATTTATTGAAAGAACGCTTGGCTGCAGAGCCAGTTAATTGGGTGTTTCAGGCGGAACAGCTTGGCACAGGACACGCAATGCAACAGGCTGCACCGTTCTTTAAAGACGATGAAAATATTGTGATGCTTTATGGCGATGCACCGTTGATTACCAAAGAAACCTTGGAAAAATTAATTGCTGCCAAACCTGAAAACGGTATCTCCTTATTGACGGTAAACCTTGAAAATCCAACAGGTTACGGACGTATTATTCGTGAAAACGGTTCGGTGGTAGCTATCGTTGAGCAAAAAGATGCCAACCCTGAACAGCTGAAAATTACTGAAGTGAACACCGGCGTAATGGTGTCGGACGGGGCGAGCTTTAAAAAATGGCTAAGCCGTTTGAACAACAATAATGCCCAAGGCGAATACTATATGACCGACGTGATCGGCTTGGCAAATCAAGACGGATTTCAAGTGGCTGCGGTTATTGCCGATGATATTATGGAAGTCGAGGGGGCGAATAATCGCTTGCAACTCAATGCTTTAGAGCGTTATTACCAACGCAAACAAGCCGCTCGTTTATTGTTGGCTGGTGTGAGCTTAGCTGATCCTGAACGCTTTGATTTGCGTGGCGAATTCAGCCACGGTAAAGATTGCGAAATTGATATTAATGTGATTATCGAAGGTTCGGTCAAATTGGGCGACGGCGTAAAAATCGGTGCTGGCTGCGTGCTAAAAAATGTCGTTGTCGGTGATAATGTGGAAATCAAACCTTATTCTGTGCTGGAAGATTGTGTGGTGGGTGAAAAATCAGCGATTGGACCATTTAGCCGCTTACGCCCTGGGGCGGAATTGAGTGCGGAAACCCATATCGGCAACTTCGTTGAAATCAAAAAAGCAACCATTGGCAAAGGCTCAAAAGTCAATCATTTAAGCTATGTGGGCGATGCGGAAGTGGGGGCAAATGTGAATGTGGGAGCGGGTGTGATCACCTGTAACTACGACGGTGCGAACAAATTCAAAACTATTATCGGCGACAATGTTTTCGTGGGTTCTGACAGCCAATTAGTTGCTCCTGTGAGCATTGCCAACGGTGCAACAATCGGTGCAGGTGCGACAATCACCAAAGATGTCGGCGAAAATGAATTAGTCATCAGTCGAGTGCCGCAGAAACACATTACTGGCTGGAAACGCCCAGTGAAGAAAAAGTAATATAACTTAAATTGTTTAAAAAACGCTCTTAAAAAGGGCGTTTTTTTACTTTGCAATTCCTCATTTTTGAGCTAAATCAAAAAAATGTAAAAAAATTTGTAATCATTTTGGGGTAATTTTAAAAAGTTTGATCTAGTTAACATTTTTTATTTTCGGAAAGGACTAGAATACGCCTATGAGATAATTTTTTAATTTTTAACAACGAGGTAATTGTATGACAGATTTAAACAAAGTGATTAACGAATTAAACGCATTAGGCATTTATGACGTGAAAGAAGTAGTTCATAATCCAAGTTATGAGCTTTTGTTTGAAGAAGAAACTAAACCTGAATTAGAGGGTTTTGAAAAAGGCGTCGTTACCACAACAGGTGCTGTTGCTGTTGATACTGGTATTTTCACCGGTCGCTCACCAAAAGACAAATATATTGTACTAGACGAAACATCAAAAGACACCGTGTGGTGGACGAGTGATGCTGCGAAAAACGATAATAAACCAATGAATCAAGAAACGTGGCAAAGCCTGAAAGAATTGGTAACTAACCAACTTTCTCGCAAACGTTTATTTGTGGTAGATGCGTTCTGTGGTGCTAACGAAGATACTCGCCTTGCAGTGCGTATCGTAACTGAAGTGGCGTGGCAAGCACATTTTGTAACCAATATGTTTATTCGCCCAACTGCAGAAGAATTAGTGAATTTCAAACCTGATTTCGTGGTAATGAATGGTTCAAAAGTAACTAACCCGAATTGGAAAGAGCAAGGTTTAAACAGCGAAAACTTCGTTGCGTTCAACATTACTGAGGGCGTACAATTAATCGGTGGTACTTGGTACGGCGGCGAAATGAAAAAAGGTATGTTCTCAATGATGAACTACTTCCTACCATTAAAAGGCATCGCATCAATGCACTGTTCAGCTAACGTGGGCGAAAAAGGCGATGTAGCGGTATTCTTCGGTTTATCAGGCACAGGTAAAACCACCCTCTCAACCGATCCAAAACGTAAATTAATCGGTGATGATGAACACGGTTGGGACGATCAAGGCGTGTTCAACTACGAGGGCGGTTGCTATGCGAAAACCATTAAACTTTCACCTGAAAATGAGCCTGATATTTATGGCGCAATCAAACGTGATGCTTTGTTAGAAAACGTGGTGGTGCGTGCAGATAACTCAGTTGATTTTGATGATGGTTCAAAAACTGAAAATACCCGTGTGTCTTACCCAATTTATCACATTAACAACATTGCAGTGCCATCAAAAGCTGGCCACGCAACCAAAGTGATTTTCTTATCTGCAGATGCATTCGGTGTATTACCGCCTGTGTCAAAATTAACGCCTGAACAAACCAAATACTACTTCTTATCAGGCTTCACTGCGAAATTAGCCGGTACAGAACGTGGTATCACTGAACCAACACCGACATTCTCAGCGTGTTTTGGTGCGGCATTCTTGAGCTTACACCCAACTCAATACGCAGAAGTGTTAGTGAAACGTATGCAAGCGGCTGGTGCAGAAGCCTACTTAGTGAACACAGGTTGGAACGGCACTGGTAAACGTATCTCAATCAAAGATACTCGTGGTATTATCGATGCGATTTTAGACGGTTCAATCGACGAAGCGGAAATGGGTAGTTTACCAATCTTCGATTTCGCTATTCCAAAAGCCTTACCAGGTGTTGACCCTGCAATTTTAGATCCTCGTGATACTTATGCAGACAAAGCACAATGGGAAGAAAAAGCTAAAGATTTAGCGGCTCGTTTTGCGAAAAACTTCGAGAAATACACCGTTACAGCTGAGGGCAAAGCCTTAGTGGCAGCAGGTCCAAAAGCCTAATTAAAAGCAAAATATAGCTAAACTAAATAAAAAGTGCGGTTGAAAATCTAAAGATTTTTCACCGCACTTTTTTATGTTTTTGAATTGATAATTAAATATTCAAGTAAATGAATTAAGTAAAAAATCCTCTTGACCCTAAAGTAACTTTACACTTTATTATGACTTCATTCTAAGAATGGAGAAATAAAAATGGAATTATCCAAAATAGTGTTATTTTCCACCGCACTTTTTAGCCTTTCTGTGGCGAATGCACATAATATTTGGCTTGAGCCAACCAATCAGGCTGAACATTATGTGATTAAATTTGGACATAAACAGACTGAAGCCTATCCTGAACAAAAATTAAAGGAGGTGAAATTTGTCGATCAGCACGGCAAATTAACGCCTGCAACTCATCAATTCCGTGAGGGCGAAGCCTATATTAATGCGGAAAATCAATCTATTGTGTTAATGCAATTTGATAATGGCGTTTGGTCAAAATTGCCGAGCGGAAAATATGTGGAGAAAACCAAAGCACAAGAGCCGAGTGCAGAATTTAGTACAAATCCAGTGAAGTTGGGTAAGGCGATTTTGCATTGGAATGCACAGGCAAGCAAAGCACACGATTTGGAATATGAACTCATCCCGCAACAACAGCCTCAAGCAAATAAAACGATGTCGATTTTGGTGTTGCACAAAGGGCAGCCTGTGTCTGGTATTAAGGTTGGCTTAGGGGAAGATCAACCATTTAATTTAACCAATGACAAAGGCATCGTGGAATTTACCCCAAGCAAAGGTTTCAACAAAGTGTGGGCGGAATTTGAAGAAAAGGCACTAAATAATCCTGATTATGATCGTCGTTCCATTGAATATATGCTGACTTTCTATGCGGATTAAACCTATGCGAATTCACAAAACTCTCGTTTTTTGCACCGCACTTTTAGCCAGTTTCAGTGCGACCAAGGCGTGGGCACACAGCCTTTATGTGTTCGCACAATATAATGGGCAAGAAGTTTCGGGCAAGTCTTATTATTCGGATATGACCCCTGCGGCGGAAACGTATTTTGAAGTGTTACAGCAAGGGCAAAGCACGCCTTTAGCCACAGGTAAAACGGACTTGCAGGGAGAGTTTCACATTCCTGTGCAAGCACCATCTAATGGCTTGTTGAACGTGGTCGTTGAGGGAGCGGAGGGGCATAAATCTACCGCCGTGGCTCACCCTGTGGCAATCAATCAAAATGACTCATCTTTGCTACTGTTACGAGAAGATATTGCCCATTTAAAAGACAAAATCTATCTGCGTGATATTTTAGGCGGATTGGGTTATATCGTGGGATTTTTCGGCATTGTTGCGTGGTTAAATGCACGCAAAGTTAAGCAATCAAACAAGGAATAAAAATGCATCTTTCTGAAGGCGTTTTGCACTTATCTACGTTATTAATTGGCAACGGCATCGCTTTAGCTGGCGTCGCCATTGGCTTACGTCAACTGAATGAAAAACGCCTTGCTTTGACCGCACTTTTTGCCGCCACGTTTTTTGTTGCCAGCACCATTCATATTCCCATCGGCATCGGCAGCGTGCATTTAATTTTAAACGGAATGGCGGGGCTATTTTTAGGCTGGGCAGTTTTTCCTGCCTTTTTAATTGCTTTATTATTGCAGTTATTGTTTTTTTCTTTCGGCGGCATTGCCGTGCTTGGGGTAAATTTGTGCATAATGGCATTGCCTGCCGTGGCAGCACATTATGTATTTCGCCCTTATTTGGGGCAAATTAAAACCGCAGGAAAAATACGCCAATGGCTTATCGGTATTGGGGTTGGTGTGATAGGTGTCGGCGGAGCAGGGTTATTAGCCGCATTGATCTTATGGCTAGATAATGGCAAAGGTTATTACGATTTAATCGCCCTGTTATGGCTTTCGCATTTGCCTGTATTTGTGGTGGACTGTTTGATCAGCGTTGGGGTTATCATCACCTTGCAAAAAATGTATCCCTCCGCATTTAAAACCGTGGTTACAGAATGAAACTTCCTTTTTTTTCACCGCACTTTCGGTTGATTTTTCTGTTCTTTTGGGGGCTTTTTATCAGCACCTTACAGCAGCCGACGTTGCTTATTTTCCTCAATATGGGATTATTTTTCGGTTTAGCGTGGCTGATTCAAAGTGAAAGAAAATGGCGATATTACGTCAAACGCTGGGGCATTTTGCAGCTGTTCAACCTTTTTATGTGGCTGACAATGAGCTGGCGTTTAGGCGAAAGTGGCATTGAATGGAATACTCAAGGCATTCACACCGCACTTTTGATTAGTTTAAGAATGAATGCCTTACTGTTTTCGGTTTGGCTTTTATTGTGGAAAATCAGCGACAGCTTGTTAGTACAAGCCCTAGCCAAATTGCCTTTGCCACGTAAATTAATTTCACTTCTGGTGCTGACCGTGCGTTACATTGCCTTGCTTGGCGAATTACAACAAAAAATGGATATGGCAATGCGAGCGAGAGGCTATCAAGCCAAATTTAACTGGCGAACAATGCAATATACTTCGCAACAAGTGGCACTGTTGTTAATCAAAGCAATGGCAAAAGCTGAAATGGCAGAATATGCTTTAAAAAGCCGTGGATTTCTAGCGGATAAGGAAAAATAATGCTCAAGGTCAATAACCTCAGCCTAATGCGAGGCGAGCAACAAATTATTCAAGGCTTAAGTTTTCAACTGGAGCAGCAACGGCTTTTTATTCAAGGGGAAGTCGGTGCAGGCAAATCAAGCCTGCTATTAGCTTTAATGGGCTTTATCCCCATTCAACAAGGGGAAATTTATCTTTTTGGTAAACGCTGCCAAAATGAACAAGATTTCGCCCCTTTCCGAGGACGAATAGGCTTGACCTTTCAGCAACCCGACGACCAACTTTTCGGTCCAACGGTATTAGACGATGTGGCTTTCGGTCCGATAAATCAAGGTTTCTCCAAGGTTCAAGCCTATAAAATAGCCCTAGAACAACTGGAACGCCTTGATATTACCCACTTAAAAGATCGCCCTGTAAATCAGCTTTCAGGCGGACAAAAAAACTTCACCGCCCTCGCTGGCGTACTGGCAATGCAGCCTGAAATTTTATTACTCGACGAACCCACTAATGGCTTAGATCAAAAAAATAAACAAAAACTCACCGCACTTTTACGCCAACTTAAACTCCCAATGCTCATCGCTAGCCACGATTTGGGGTTTAGTGCTGAATTAGCTGATGAAGTGTTGAGCTTATAAAACTGCGGTGGAAAATTACGGTGTTTTTAGATAAAAAAACGCCTCAAACAAATGAGGCGTTGGGAAGATTATTTATTGGCTGGCGTTGACTCATCTTTTTTCAACATATCTGCTGGAATAAAACTTTCTTGAACGCCTTTCATTTGTGGTAAATGGTGGGCGATGCCTTTGTGGCAGTCGATACAGGTTTTACCCTCGTCTTGTGCTCGAGCGTGCATTTCTTGTGCCACGGTTTTTTGTTGGGTGAAGTCCATATCTTCAAAGTTGTGGCAGTTGCGGCACTCTTGAGAGTCGTTCGCTTTCATTCTTGCCCATTCACGTTCAGCCATTTCTAGGCGGTGTGCTTCAAATTTTTCTTTGGTGTCCACTTTGCCTGTAATGTGTGCCCAAACTTCCGTGCTGGCTTGAATTTTGCGGATCATCTTCGGACCAAATTCGTGTGGAACGTGGCAATCGGAACATTCGGCTTTCACGCCTGAGCGGTTTGAATAGTGAACTGATGCTCGATATTCAGGCACAACGTCGTTCATATGGCAGTCTGAACAAAATTGTTCGGTGTTGGTCATTTCCAACCCTTTGTTAAATCCACCCCAAAGTAGCATAACGCCGATAGCGGTAATTAAAACCAGCGTGCCTACTGCCATTTTGCTTGGCGTGCGTAACCATTGGCAAATTCTTTTGATCATTTTTTTACTCCTTATTTGCCTTGAGTTTGACGAATGGTGTCAAATTTGTTTTGAATAATTGGGTTCACATCTGTTTGTTGAACGTGGCATTGCAAACAGAAGTAACGGCGAGGTGAAGTGCCTTCCGTTGGCTTACCATCTCTGTCCATAAAATGGCTTTGCGGCACTCGTGGTGCGCCTGTGGTTGGCGACACTTCTGGCGAGTGGCAGGCTAAACACTGGTTGGTGTTTTTGGTTACTTGTAACCCACGAATGCTGTGTGGCACAAGGGGTGGCTGATGTGGAAAGGTAACAGGAATGTTGCCAGCATCTTTTAATGGATTGGTGTAGGCTGGGGCAACGCTTTCGACTGTCTGATCAATGGTTTGTGCAACCATTGGTTTCTCCGCGGGTGTTTCAGCCATCGCAACGGCTGAAAGTGCGGTTAAAATTAGGCTAATATATTTTTTCATTTAAAATTCACTCCATTTTAATCTTTTTTCGTACGAGCGTATGGCATACGCTCTTACAGAGCATTATTGGGTTTTTACCGCAATCTGTTTCTCAAAACGAGAACCAAAGGCGAAAACATTTTCTGGGCAAACGTCGATACAACGTCCGCACGTAATACAATCTTTTGAAAGCACAATCGGGCTGTCTTGCTCTGAACCGTGTAGCGGTAGGCGTAACACTTGTGGTTCGGGGCAGACGTTATAGCAATCCATACAGCGGTCGCAATTTGAGCGATTAACCACGTTGACTTTAATCAGGCTTTTTGCACCAATTAAGGCGTATGTCGCCCCAATCGGGCAAAGGTGTCCGCACCAACCGTGTTCAACCACCAATAAATCAAACAGGAAGATAATAGCGAGCAGCCAAACTGTTGCACCCACGCCGAACAGAAAAACACGTCCGAGTGCGGCGACAGGGTTGATCCATTCCCATAATAACGAGCCACTGATCGCACTGCCGACTAAAATCATCGCCAAAATGGCATAGCGTAAATGGCGTGAGATTTTCGCACTTTGGCGAATGCCTAATTTGCGACGTAGCCAAGCGGCGGCATCGGTAACCATATTCATTGGACAAACCCAGCTACAAAAAGCCTTGGTCGCAATGAGTGCATAAAATGCGATGATAATCAACGCCCCTACAATGGTGGTGATTTCAGGCAAATAGCCTGTCGCTAAACTTTCGCTTGCCATTAATGGATCGGTGAGCGGAATGCGATCAAATAACACGCTGGCACTGTAATTGCCTTTTAAAATCCATAGGTTTAGATATGGACCGCTCAAAAACATTGCGATAATGCTTAATTGGCTTAATCGGCGTAAAATCAGAAAGCGATAAGCGTGCCACCAGCCCAATTTTTGGCGTGCTTCTAAGCCTGCATCTTTGGGCTTATTCGGGGTAAATTTTACTTTTTCCATTATTTCACCCCTTTAATATTTAAGTCCAAATTCGGGAAATGTTCCGCTTCAGGCACGGTGGTGGAATTTGGCACATAATCATAACTGGCTCGATTTGGTGTCGCCACTTTTTGATTTGGCTGCACTTTCATCATTTTGTACGTTGGTTCGTGCATTCCGTCAGGCATTCGTGCATCAAAGGCTTCACGCAAGCCGTCAGGGTGGCGTTCTTCAAGAAGTGCCTTGCCTGCATTTTGCTTTTCTTGCCAACCTAAACGATAGTGGCGACCTAGCATTCCTTTGGCAATATCCATTGGTAACACTTTGATTGCCGCTTCTTCCAATACGCAGGCTTGTTCGCATTTGCCACAGCCCGTACAGGCATCAGAATGAACGGTTGGAATTAATTTTGCGTGAATACCGGTTCGATTATTATGCACTTCTTCCAAAGTAATCGCTTTGTCGATGAGCGGACAAACTCGATAACAGACATCGCAACGTAGCCCTTGCCAGTTCAAGCAAGTTTCGTGATCGAGCAATACCGCCAAGCCCATTCGAGCATCGTTAATGTCTTTCAATTCTTCGCTTAATGCACCGCTCGGGCAGGCATTCATACAAGGAATGTCAGGACACATTTCGCACGGTTTATCTCGAGCCACAAAATAAGGCGTGCCAGCTTCCATTGGCGAAAGCAAAGACGCTAAATGCAACATATCGTAAGGGCAGGCTTGAACGCACTGACCACATCTGGTGCAAGCCGCCAAGAAATCTTGCTCTGACAACGCACCAGGGGGACGCAATGCCACGCCCTCTTTGGCATTGGCTTGATGTTGTTGTAATCCAAGGATCACGCCCACACCACAAACGCCAGCCGCAGTTCTGGTTGCATTTTTTAAAAATTGGCGACGGTTTGGGTCCAGTTTCATTTACAGTTTCCCTAAAAGTGCGGTGAAAAAAATGAAAATTTTTAACCGCACTTATTGATATGAGTTAATTACGCTTTTTCCACTTTAACCGCACATTTTTTGTAATCGGTTTCGCCTGAAATCGGGTCGGTTGCATCTAAGGTTAATTTATTGGCTAACTGACCTGCATCAAAGAATGTGGTGTAAATTAAACCCTCAGGTGTTTTATTACGACCACGAGTGTCTAAATGCGAAAGCATTTCTCCACGGCGAGTGATAAGTTTCACTTTATCACCGTGGCGTAAACCTCGTTTTTTCGCATCATTTGGGTGCATCCACACGAGGTTATTCGGGAATGCACGGTGCAATTCAGGCACTCGACGAGTCATTGTGCCGGTGTGCCAGTGTTCTAAGACACGCCCTGTACAAAGCCATAAATCATATTCTTCATCTGGGCTTTCTGCAGGTGGCTCATACGGCACGCCAAGAATAATCGCTTTTTTGTCAGGATAACCATAGAACGCCACTTCTTCGCCTGCTTTAACATAAGGGTCAAAGCCTTCACGATAACGCCACAAGGTTTCTTTGCCGTCCACCACTGGCCAGCGTAAGCCACGCACTTGGTGATAGGTGTCGAAATCGGCTAAGTCGTGTCCGTGCCCACGTCCGAAGCCAGCATATTCTTCAAATAAGCCTTTTTGTAAGTAGAAACCGAAGTGTTCCGCTTCATCATTGATGTAACCAGGGACGTTGGTTGGCACTTGGAATTTGTTCACTTCGCCGTTTAAATACAATACTTCATAAAGGGTTTTGCCACGATATTGCGGCATTTGAGCGAGTAATTCTTCGCTCCACACGTCATCAGTTTTGAAATATTTTGAAAACTCAACGATTTGCCATAAATCTGATTTTGATTCACCTGGGCCTTTAACTTGTTGACGCCAGAATTGAGTGCGGCGTTCAGCATTACCATACGCCCCCTCTTTTTCCACCCACATTGACGTAGGTAAAATTAAGTCTGCCGCCACTGCCGACACTGACGGATAAGGGTCTGAAACGACGATAAAGTTTTCAGGATTACGCCAGCCAGGGAAAATTTCTTCGTTAATATTCGGACCGCCTTGCATATTGTTGGTGCAAAGTTGCCATAAGAAATTGAGCTTGCCATCTTTTAATGCACGGCTTTGTTGCACCGCAGGATAACCTGGTTTGGTCGAAATTGTGCCTTTCGGAAGTTTCCAAATGTTTTCCGCCATTTCAACGTGTTTCGGATTGGTAACCACCATATCCGCAGGTAAACGGTGAACGAATGTGCCGACTTCACGAGCTGTACCACAGGCTGATGGCTGTCCTGTTAATGAGAATGGACCACAACCTGGTTTAGAGATTTTACCTGTCAATAAATGCACGTTATAAATCATATGGTTGACCCATACGCCACGTACGTGTTGGTTAAAGCCCATTGTCCAATAAGACACCATTGTTTGCTCAGGATCTGCATACATTTTCGCTAAGGTTTCGAGCTGATCTTTTGGCACACCTGAAATTTCGTGGGCTTTTTCCAGAGTATAAGGTGCAACGATTTGCTTAAATTCTTCAAAGCTACTGTCGTGCATTTTGCCTGCAGTTTTCGCATTTTTGGCTTTCATTTGCAGTGGGTGATCTGGGCGTAAACCGTAGCCGATGTCTGTTTCACCACGTTTAAATTTGGTGTGTTTATTAACGAAATCCCAATCGACTTTATCATTTTGAATAATGTAATTGGCGATGTAGTTCAAAATCGCTAAGTCAGAATGTGGTTTGAAAATAATCGGCGTGTCAGCCAACTCAAAAGAGCGATGTTCAAAAGTTGACATCACAACCACTTTTACCTTGTCATCAGATAAACGACGGTCTGAAATACGACTCCACAAAATTGGGTGCATTTCCGCCATATTTGAACCCCAAAGCACGAATGCATTGGTTTTTTCAATATCGTTATAGCAACCCATCGGCTCGTCCATACCAAAGGTACGCATAAATGCGACTGCCGCCGATGCCATACAGTGTCGAGCATTTGGGTCAATGGTGTTAGAACGCAAGCCAGCTTTCCACAATTTTACTTTGGCATAACCCTCAAAAATGGTGGTTTGACCTGATGAGAACATACCCACCGCATTCGGATCTTTTTTGGTGTGAAGAATGTTTTTCACTTTTTCAGCCATAATCGTAAAGGCTTGATCCCACGATACTGGCGTAAAGTCGCCCTCTTTGTGGAATTTGCCGTCTTTCATACGCAATAAAGGCGTTTGTACACGGTCTGCACCGTACATAATTTTGGTTAAGAAATAGCCTTTGATACAGTTTAAACCACGGTTTACTTCTGCATCAGGGTCGCCTTGCGTCGCCACCACACGGCCGTCTTTCGTACCGACTAAAACGCTACAACCAGTACCACAATAACGGCACGGTGCTTTATCCCATTTGATGCCCGTGTCATCAGCTTGTACATTCTTCACTGGAATGACAATCCCAGCAGCGGCTGCGGCAGCCATTGCCGCATTGGTTTTCATAAAATCTCTACGATTGAGTTCCATAATTATGTCCCACGTTTTTGATTAAACATCTTTTTCAGCACCACGCATAAAAGTGCGGTGTAAAAATTAAAAGTTTTTACTTCTCATCTAAATAATTAGAAATTAACGACACTACGATCACGCCCTCAATTTCTTTTACTGTATCAATTAAATCAGCCAATGCCAGTTGGCGATGGCTTTCGAGAGTAACCACCAATTTCCCTTCTTCTGCTTTTTCAGCGTGAATTTCCGCACTTGGAATTGCTAAAATAGCCGCTTTAACTTGGCTTAATTTGGCAGGCTTCGCTTGCACCACAAGGCTGCACACATACCAATTTTCACTTTGATTTATCTCATTCATTCTTCTTCATTAACCTTTAAAATATGAATTGCCTGCGTTGGGCAAACGCTTAAGCAAGCACCGCAACCATTGCAACTTTCTAGTGTTAAGACTAATTCCACAATTCCACCAAGTTTAGGACGAAAGCGAATGGCTCGGCTTTCGCAACTGTCGCCACAGCTTCTGCACTCAATACGTTGTTTTAACAAACAATTTTGTTGAATTTCTACTTTATGCGTCCAAGGCGTTTCAGTGGTTGAGCGAAACACAGGTTCAGGGCAAACATCAACACATTTTTGGCAGAACGTACATTCACCTTGACTAAATTGAATTTCAGGAAAACCACCAGCACCACGCACGATAATACGGCTTTCACACGCTTCTTGGCATTTGCCACACGCCGTGCATTTTTCGGTAAATTGCGTTAAATCCGCCCACGGTGGACGAATGGCATTATGCCCCTGCTGCTTCACCTGATCGCTTTGCAAGGTATTGAGAAAATGCCCACGTAAAAAACTGCGCCGTGGCAAAGATTGGTCAGCAAATCGGCTCAAAACCTTTTCCCTATTCAACTTGAAATACTTCATTATCAGCATTTTATTGGGGTAGGGTTATCACCATAAGGGGGTATTTGATGAATTGTTTGCGGTTTTATTGATAAAGATCAAAGAAATTTGCTGAAAAATAAGCTAATAGCGATTAAGTTCTGTACAGAAATAGAAAAGGAAAAGCTTAAATAAACAAAACCGCCCCAAATTAGGCGGTTTTGATGAAAAGTGCGGTCAAAAATTAACGAGTTTTTCGTTATTAACGACGTGGCAAGTAGCGAGTTGGGTCAACTGATTTGCCTTTGTAGCGGATCTCAAAGTGAAGTTTTACGCTATTTGTGCCTGAGTTCCCCATTTTAGCAATTTGTTGACCCGCTTTAACTTCTTGCTGATCTTTGACTGAAATGCTGTCGTTGTGGGCATAAGCACTTAAGAAATCATCGTTATGTTTGATGATGATCAAGTTGCCGTAGCCACGTAAGGCGTTGCCTGCATACACAACACGCCCTGGTGCGGCGGCATAAATCGCTTGTCCTTTAGATCCACCAATATCAACACCTTTGTTGCCACCATCAGCATTTGAGAAGCCTTGAATGACTCGTCCTGTGGTCGGCCATTGCCAGTTGATATTTGATTGCGGGGCAGCAGAATAGGTGCTTGAAGACGCTGTGCCTGCGGTTACTGCACCAGCGGTAACAGCGGTCGCCGCTGTGCCTACGCCAGCTACAACGCCAGTGGTGGTTTGGTTGACGGTTGAGGTTACTGTCGCTGTTGTTGTATTTGCTGCAGTAGTGGCTGAGCCTACGCCCGCTTTTACTGATCCAGCGATAGCTTGTTCTGCCGAACCTGCTGCCGCTTTAACTGGGCCTGTTACTGTGCCATCAGAACCATACTGAGTACCATTTGCCGCATTAGTATAAGACACTTCAGGTGCAGTAGTTACCGTAACTTCTTTACACTCTTGCTTGGTTTCTGTTACGGTGGAAGATGTTGTGCCGTTTGATGTTTTTAATGTTTGCCCAACGCTTAATTTATAAGGTTCTGACATACCATTTAATGCCGCTAATTCTTTCACATCAATCCCAGCAATATAGGCGATTAAGAACATTGTGTCGCCTTTTTTCACCGTATAGCTATTGCCTTTGTAGAAACCTTTGTCAATTTTGCTGTAATCTGGTGCATTGGTTTCGCTGTTGCGTGGAATTTCAACCGAATGCGATTGAGCTTGTGCAACTGACTTTGTTACCTGCACAGGTTTGCACACGGTTTTTGTCGTAGTTACTGGCTGTGCGGCTTGTTGCACCTGTTGTAGCGTTGGCGTTGCAGGGGCTACAGGTGCATTATTAGCATAAGTGCCAGCTTGATTAGCCACAGTTTGGCTGACCACTTGGTCATTCATTCCCGTTGGCATTGCACTTGGTTGAACTTGCGGTTCCCAAGTGTTGCCTGCGTTATTATCAACAGGTTGCATAATACCCGGGGTTAAAGTGCCGTCCACGCTTTCCACTGGAGCTGGCGTGTTTGAATTGCTACTACAAGCAGTTAAAATTAACGAAGCTAAAGGTAATAATAAAAAATGCTTTTTCATATTTAATATCTCTTAATTTAATCTATTTCATATTTGCAGGCATACTGCTTTGTTGAATTTCAGGCATAAAACCGCCGCCGTCCATTGCCCCAGTACCAGCCACTGGTTGCATAATGCCGTCAGGCAGGGCGTTGGGATCTTTTGGTGTTTCAACTGGCTCTGAAGAGCAAGCGGCAACGCCGAAGATCATTGCCAATACGAAGATGAATTTTTTCATTAGTTTTCCTTATTTCAAAATCAAATAGGCGATCACGGCTAAAGCCACCACTGACCAACCAATAAGCTCTATCGATTTACGTAATTTAGCCGCAAATTTTTCGCCGCCCCACGCCGCTAATTTTGCCACTAATAAAAAGCGGGCTAAGCGTGAGATGAATGCGGTCGCCACAAACGGCAAAAATGCCATTTGCATTACCCCTGCAGCAATAGTGAATACTTTGTAGGGAATGGGTGAAAAGCCTGCGACGAAGACCACTAGCACGCCCCATTCTTTAAACCACGAAATGGCTTTGTCCCAATGGGCTTGATAACCGAGTTTTACAATATATTCTTGAACAAAATCAAAAGCATAATAACCGATAGCATAGCCAATCATTCCACCTAACATTGAGGCAAGTGCGGTGTAAAAAGCCAATTTTGTGGCTCGTTTAGGGTTCGACATCGACATTGGAATGAGCATTACATCAGGCGGAATAGGGAAGAAAATTGCCTCAATAAAACTCACAAATGATAACCAAAATGTCGCAAAACGATGCTTTGACCATTGCATCGTTTTATCATACATTGCACCGAAAATATTCAATTAAAAACCCTTATTTATCGTAAAAATTGAGCACAAATTGCAAAAGCGACATTATTCACTTTTTAACCAATTTTGTAAAGCGGCGATTGAATGATGTGCCGTCATATCTGGCTGAATTGGCGTAATTGCCACGTAGCCATTTTTCACGGCGTGAAAATCTGTTCCCTCGCCATCATCTTCTGGCAGACCCGCAGGCCCGATCCAATAAATCGGCTCGCCACGAGGGTCGGCTTGTTTAATAATTTCTGCTGCAGATAAGCGGTTACCTAAACGGCACACTTGCAGACCTTTGAGTTGCTCATAAGGTAAATCTGGCACGTTGATGTTAATAATTTCACGGCTTTTTAATAATTGTCCGTGCAAGCGTGGAATTAAATCTCGAGTAATTTTCGCCGCACTTTCATAATGTTGGCGACCGTCAAGCGACACTGCGACCGCAGGCAAACCTAAATATCGTCCCTCAAAGGCGGCGGCTACCGTGCCTGAATACAGGGTGTCATCGCCCAAATTTGCACCAGCGTTAATGCCCGAAACCACCAAATCAATTTTGCCTGATAAAAAGCCGTTTAACGCCAAATGTACACAGTCGGCTGGCGTGCCGTTAATGCAATAATCGCCGTTATCTAATTGACGAGGACGCAAAGGTTCAACTAAGGTGAGTGAGCTTGAAGCCGCACTGCGATTGCGGTCGGGAGCGACAACAATCACGTTGGCAAAGGTGCGTAATTCTTTGGCTAAAATTTGAATGCCCTCGGCGTGGTAGCCGTCATCGTTTGATAAAAGTATATTCATTTTGTCCTCATTTTTCTTCGTTATCATTTGTTAGCACCAATTCACGCACTAACGCCGTGGCATAACTGCCTGCTGGCAAATAAAATTTTAACGCCAGCCCTTGTGCAGTAAATGCCCACGAGAAGTGTTTAGCCTGCATTAGCAAAGGGCGACGAGCCGCTTTTGTGCGTTCTTGTTGCATAAGTTTGCGAAGTGCGGTGTGTTGGGCAACAATTTTGTTCTCAAGTTCACAGGCTGGTTGTAAATTTTCACCGATTAATGGTGCAGTGAGCAAAATATCTTGATTTTCTAACCGCAGTTGCAGGGCGGCTAAGTCTTGATTTTCATCGGCAGAAAACCAGCTGTGTGAACCGTTTAGCTGCACAATATCGTGTGCCAAAATTTGTGTTGCCAAGCCCATTTCAATACGGTTTGATACCACTAAATTAAACACTTCACTGCGAGCAGCAGAAAGATAAAAACTGCGTTTTTTGCGATCTTTGACTTGAATTTCACCCGTCGCCCATCGCATTGCTTGCGTGAGATTATGTCCATCTCGTCCAAAGCGTTGCTCGGTAAAATAATTGGGGAAGCCAAAATTCTTCACATTTTCTAACCGCACTTTTAGCTCGTCCGTTTCCACTACATTACGCAACAAAATCTCAAAATAATTGCCGTTTAAACTGCCAGTGCGGATTTTGCGATTGTGGCGAGTTACCGTCAAAATTTCTACGCCATCGAGCGAAAATTGGCTAAAATCAGGTGTCGGTTTGCCTGGCATTTGAATGCAAAACCATTGTTCGGTAATGGCGTGGCGATCTTTTAAGCCTGCGTAACCCACATTGCGAGCCGACACGCCACAAAACTCAGCCAGTTTTTCGCCGACGAATAACGTGTTGGCGTTGGTTTTTCGTACATTCACCGCCACAAATTCGCCGTCGCCAGACATTTCATAGCCCAAATCTTCTTTGACCACAAAATCCGCAAATTCCGCTTTTAAAAGTGCGGTCTGTTTTGGCGGAGTTTGTAGATAAGCCAGCGTTTGCACTGTATTCTGCATCGTTTTTCCTTCAGCCTAAATTTTCAGCAACAGGGCAACCGCTTCCGTCGCAATACCCTCGCTACGCCCAGTGAAACCGAGTTTTTCCGTCGTGGTAGCTTTGACGTTGACTTGCTCCAACGAGCATTGTAAATCTGCCGCAATCACCGCTCGCATTGCATCAATATGCGGACGCATTTTGGGGGCTTGGGCAATAATCGTTACATCAACATTACCGATTTTGTAGCCTTTTTCTTGCACTTGGCGAAAGGCTTCACGCAATAAAATACGGCTGTCGATGTCTTTAAATTGCATATCTGTATCGGGGAATAATTTGCCAATGTCGCCCAATGCCACCGCACCGAGCAAGGCATCAGTTAAGGCGTGTAATGCCACGTCGCCGTCGCTGTGGGCAATAAAACCTGTGTGATAAGGCACTTCTACGCCAGCGATAATTAATGGGCGATCTTGCCCGAAAGCGTGAACGTCGAAGCCGTGTCCAATTCGGATCATAAAAACTTTCCTTTTTTGCACCGCACTTTGATGCTGTGCAATTAACGTTGTGATAAATAAAATTCTGCTAAAGCTAAATCTTCGGGGCGAGTTACCTTGATATTATCGCTTCGTCCCGCCACTAAGTGCGGTTGAAATCCTGCGAGTTCCATTGCTGAAGCCTCGTCAGTAATCGCCAAGCCTTGCGTTAAGGCTTGCTCTAACGCCTGTTGTAGCAGGTCAGATCGAAAATATTGCGGTGTTTGTGCCAGCCAAATATAGTTGCGATCTTCTGTCTGTTGAATTTGCCCATTTGCCGTTGCTCGTTTAATGGTGTCGATTGCTGGTGTGGCAAGGATTGCTCCTTGTTCATCGTCAATCGCCAAAAGATTGTCAATATCGTGATGGGTTAAACAAGGGCGAGCCGCATCGTGTACCAGTACCCAAGTTTGCGCAGGGTCGCTAATGTGCTTTAAGCCATTAAGGACTGTGTCGGCACGAGTTTCGCCGCCGTAAATCACCTTAATGCGAGAGTGATTGAGAATATCGAGTTGCGTATAGTAGGGATCATTTTCCGCAACGCCGACAATAATTTCGTCCAATGGCGCAGGGTGCGTTAGCAGCACATTTAGGCTGTGTTCTAAAATCGTTTTGCCTTGAATATGCAGATATTGCTTTGGTTTATCCGCTTGCATTCTAGCACCGACACCTGCGGCTGGCACGATAGCGACGAGTTTTTTTTGCGCTGATTTTTGCGTGGAATTTAGCTCGCTCGTGGTAAAAAGTGCGGTGTGTTTTTCGTTCATTTTATTTATGTTCTTTCACGATACGATAAAAAGTTTCGTTAGGTTTCACCAATTCATATTGCGATCTTGCTCGCTCTTGAATCGCATTCACGCCGTCTTTTAAATCTTTAATTTCAGCGGCAATGAGTTGATTTCGCTGTGAAAGTTTGGTGTTTTCTTCTTTGTATTGAGCGATTTCTTCTTGGGTTTGGTTGTAATCCATATAGCCATTTTTATGAAACCATAAAAAATATTGGAAAACCAAAAGAACAAAGCTAAGAAAAATAATAAGTAAACGCATAATTGGTCTTGTTGAAAATGATCTTGCCCATAGTTTAGGGGAAAATACGGTGTAAAACAAATAGAAAAATGCCCTAATTGCTTAGGGCATTCGGCAATTAATGGGATTTATGGCTGGTGCTATATAAAATTTTGTCGGTATAAGCCATTGCAAGGGCTGAAACTAAGAATCCTAAATGCAAGAATAATTGCCACATCATTGTTTTTTCAGGCATATTGTGCGCATTTACAAAGGTTTGTAGCATATGAATTGATGAAATGCTGATGATCGACATCGACAATTTTACCTTTAACACAGAAGCATTCACGTGGTCGAGCCATTCTGGTTCATCAGGGTGATCTTCGGTATTCAGTTTGGACACAAAAATTTCATAACCGCCGATAATGACCATCACGAGCAAGTTAGCGATCATCACTACATCGATTAAATTTAGTACCGAAAGCATAATGGCATTACTGTCTAATTCATTGATCTCATTCAATAATTGCCAGAGCGATTTCATAAATTTATAGGCGTAAATTCCTTGCACGACGATTAAGCCCAAATAAATTGGCAACTGTAACCAACGGCTGGCGAAAATCATTTTGCTGACAATATTTGGTCGGCGCTGAGAAAGATGTTTTTCTGAATGAGACATAAATAAATTCCTTGAATAAATAAGGCGTGAAAGTACCTTTTTTTGTCAGGAATTTCAATCAATTTTGTATTGTTTTTGCGATTTTCTTGCGAAAAAAAGGCTTCTTCTGTTTGTCATATAGCCGATGATGAGTATAATGCACAAAGTTATCTTGTGTTAAAAGGATCATTTATGTTTAAAAAATTGGCATTTATTGCTGGGGTAGCGTGCTTATCAGCTTGTTCTTCAATGACATCGTATATTCCATTTGTGGGGAACGATAAGCCTGTGATTAATTTAGACAAAGAGAAAATCGATCAAAAATCCTACGCAGTTGCCTATTCTGCCACGGTGCAAACCCACAAGGGATTAGTTACGGAAAAATATGATGTAAATTCCTTTGCGAGCGGTGTAAATGATTGGTATGTGGGGCGCATTTTGGTCTCGCTTGAGCAAATTAAAGCCAAATTAGCCTCGGGAATTGACAGCAATGTACACGCTTATTACAGCGGTGTGGTGTTTGCCTCTGATTTACAAAATAATTTTAGCCGTTTAAGCAAAGATTGCTGGACGAAAATTGACCGACCAAGTATGACGCAAGGGATTTATGATGCAATGTTAGACTTGAAAAAAGACCGTGCGCGCGCTGAAGACGACGAGTATCTTAGCAAAGGTAGCGAACAGTTACTCAACGTGTGCAAATAAACCTCTCACTCACTTAAGCTAGACTTGTTCTAGCTTTTTCACTAACTGGAGAAAGCGAAATGTTTAACTTACCAGAACGCAATATTCACCTTGCAATGAGCGCGGAAAACAAAACGCAAGCCATTGAAATGGCAGCGAAAGCCTTGACGCAAGCAGGATATGTCGCAGAAAATTATGTGCAAGGAATGCTTGCACGAGAGCAACAAACGTCCACTTTTTTAGGCAACGGAATTGCTATTCCACACGGCACACTAGATACTCGTCAATTAGTCAATGAAACGGGTGTTGTGGTGCTTCAATTTCCACAAGGCGTGGATTGGGGCGAAGATAATACCGCTTACATTGTGATTGGTATTGCCGCTCGTTCTGATGAACACTTGGCATTATTGCGTCAGCTTACGCATATTTTAAGCGACGAAGCAAAAGCGCAAAAATTAGCAACATTAACTGATGTCAGTACCTTTAGAGCTTTACTTTTAGGTGAAGCGGAAACGTTTCAGGTTGGCGAAAATAGCATCAATTTAGATGTGGAAACAGACAATTTACTCACTTTAATTGCGCTCAACGCAGGGCAGTTGCAGCAAAAAAGTGCGGTGAATAATCGCTTTGTTTCTGAAGTGATCGGTTCTGCGGCACTTCCTTTGGGCAATGGCTTATGGATTACTGATGCCGTTGAAGGCAACTTAGAAAATGGTGTGGTGTTCAGTCGTGCAAAAGATGCTTTTGAGATTAATCATAAATTGGTACAAGGCGTGTTGACCGTGGCGGTTAAAGACGAAGCGATGAACCCAATTTTAACTCGCTTGCTTGATCCTGCGGTGCAACAACATTTACTCAAAGGGAATAAAACACAAATCGCTTGTGCTTTAAATGGCGAACCTGAAAGAGGAGCAACCACCACTTTATTAGGCAATGCTGTCATTGGCACATTTACCGTTCGCAATGAACACGGCTTGCACGCTCGCCCAAGTTCAGTATTAGTCAGCACGTTAAAACCGTTCAGTGCCAAAATTAGTGTACAAAATTTAAACCGAGCTAATGAATTTGTGAATGCGAAAAGCGCAATGAAAGTCGTGGCATTAGGCGCAAGCAAAGGGCAACGCTTACGTTTTGTCGCCGAGGGTGAAGACGCTTTAGAAGCCATTCAAACCTTAGGTAAAGCCTTTGCTGACGGCTTTGGGGAACAGCTTGCACCAATGTTATTAGCTGAGCCTGACCAAATTGAAATGCAATCGCAAGGCGATGTTGCCAATAGTGCGGTGCAAAATTCAGCAGAAAATGAAGCAGGGCTTGCTGACGATCCAAATAGCTTAGAAGCGGTATTCACCGTGATCAATGAACACGGCTTGCACGCTCGCCCAAGCAAAATGTTAGTGAGCGAAGTGAAAAAATATAACGCTTCTATTGCGGTGCAAAATCTTGATCGAGAAACCACCTTAGTGAGTGCTAAAAGTCTGATGAAAATTGTGGCTTTAGGCGCAGTGAAAGGGCATCGTTTACGCTTTGTTGCTACTGGCGAGCAAGCACAAGAAGCCCTTGACGGCATTGGTGCAGCAATGAAAGCTGGCTTAGGCGAATAGGGGGAATGATGTCTAAAGTATTAACCATTACTTTAAACGCCGCCTACGATTTAGTCGGTCGCCTTGCTCGCATTGAGTTGGGCGAAGTAAACCAAGTGGAAACCTTAGGTTTATTCCCTGCTGGAAAAGGTATCAATGTGGCGAAAGTGCTAAGAGATTTAGGCGTTGACGTTGCAGTTGGCGGTTTTTTGGGGCAAGACAATGTTGGCGATTTTGAACATTTATTCCAACAAATCGGCTTACAAGATCGTTTCCAACGAGTAGAAGGCAAAACTCGCATTAACGTTAAAATTACCGAAACCGAAGCTGATGTAACCGACTTAAATTTCTTAGGTTATCAAATTACGCCACAAGATTGGGCTGAATTTGTCGAAAAATCCTTAGCTTATTGCCAACAATTCGACATCATTGCAGTGTGCGGTAGCTTGCCTCGTGGAGTGAGCCCAGTGCAATTTGCTGATTGGTTACGTCAATTAGGCAATGTCGGCGTTAAAGTGGTTTTAGATAGCTCTAATGCGGCATTAACCGAGGGGTTAAAAGCAAATCCGTGGTTGGTGAAGCCAAATCATCGTGAGCTAGAAGCGTGGATCGGGCATTCATTATCATCGCAGAGTGAGATCATCGCCGCAGCGCAAAAATTACGTGCGCAAGGCATCGCCAATGTCATCATTTCAATGGGCGCACAAGGCTCACTGTGGTTAAGTGAACAAGGCATTTTACAAGCGCAGCCACCAAAATGCGAAAACGTGGTTAGCACCGTGGGGGCTGGCGATTCAATGGTGGCTGGGCTGATCTATGGCATCGTAAATCAATTACCCACTGCAAAAACGTTAGAATTTGCCACCGCAGTTTCGGCTTTTGCGGTTTCGCAAAGTAATGTGGGCGTGCCAGATTTGCGCTTACTCGATCCTATTTTGCAACAAGTTAAAATCAACCAAATTGAAGGTTAATTAGAGGAATAATTTATGCAGATTTTTATCACTTTTTCAGAAACCTTCGGGCGTGGCAAAAGTTTTTTAATTCAACAACGTTTAGCTAGCGCAGCGCAGGCAAAAGCAATTCAACTTGCTGACAATATTGAGCAAGCAGATTTGGTATTAAGCATTGGTAAAAATGCACCAAATTCTACCGCACTTTTAGGTAAAAAAGTCGCATTAGTAACGCCAGAACAAGTCGCAGAGCAACCTGAACAAGCACTTGAACAGGCTTTGGCTCAGGCGACAGATTATGTGCCGAGCAACGAAAGTGCGGTGCAAAATAATGCAATTTCTGCTTCGGGTGCAACTAAAAATATTGTTGCCATTACCGCTTGCCCAACAGGCGTGGCACATACCTTTATGGCGGCAGAAGCCATTGAAAATTATGGCAAAAAAATGGGCTGGAATGTACACGTTGAAACTCGTGGGCAAGTCGGTGCAGGTAATCCATTAAGTGCAGAGCAAATTGCCGCGGCGGATTTAGTGTTTGTCGCAGCGGATATTGATGTTGATTTAAGTAAATTCAACGGCAAATTAATGTATCGCACTTCTACAGGCTTAGCGTTGAAAAAAACCGAACAGGAATTCAATAAAGCCTTTGCAGAAGCGAAACCGTATCAGGGTGGCGCTGCAGTAGAAAAAGCCAAAGACGAGCCAAAAGGATTATATCAACACTTAATGACTGGCGTTTCTCATATGTTGCCATTAGTGGTCGCAGGCGGTTTATTAATTGCGATTTCCTTTATGTTTGGCATTGAAGCCTTTAAAGATGAAAGCATCGCTGGTGGATTGCCGAAAGCCTTGATGGACATCGGTGGCGGAGCAGCATTCCATTTAATGATTGCCGTGTTTGCTGGTTATGTGGCATTTTCTATTGCAGACCGACCAGGGCTTGCCGTTGGTTTAATCGGCGGTATGTTAGCCACCTCTGCAGGTTCAGGGATCTTGGGCGGTATTATCGCTGGTTTCTTAGCTGGTTATGTGGTGAAATTTTTAAATGATTTCATCAAGTTACCAGCAAGTATGACATCACTTAAACCGATTTTAATCCTGCCATTATTCGGCTCAGCGATTGTGGGTTTATTGATGATTTACGTGCTTAACCCACCAGTAGCAGCCGCAATGAATGGTTTAAGCGAGTGGTTAAAATCACTTGGCTCAACCAATGCTTTAATTTTAGGGGCATTGCTCGGCGGTATGATGTGCGTCGATATGGGCGGCCCTGTGAACAAAGCGGCTTATGTTTTTGGTACAGGTTTATTAGCATCGCAAGTCAATACGCCAATGGCGGCGGTAATGGCTGGCGGTATGGTGCCACCTATTGGAATGGCGATTGCAACTTGGGTCGCACGTAATAAATTTACTGCAAACCAACGTGATGCAGGTAACACCTCGTTCATTTTAGGCTTATGCTTCATTTCTGAGGGGGCATTACCTTTTGTTGCCGCCGATCCATTACGTGTAATTTTCTCTAGCGTATTAGGCGGTGCAACGGCTGGGGCAATCTCAATGAGCTTAAACATCAGCTTGCCTGCACCGCACGGAGGCTTGTTTGTTGTGCCATTGGTATCTGAGCCGTTAATGTATTTGGCAGCTATTGCGGTGGGATCGTTAGTTACGGGGATTATTTACGCAATTATCAAACCAAAACTTAGCCAAAATTAACCGCACTTTTGCTGGCAAAGCCTCTGTTTAACACAGGGGCTTTTCTTTTATCCACGCAATTAATGTGGGAAATGGTTGATCCCACTGCTATTTAGTATTAAAGTAATCCTACGTTTATTAACTAAGTGGTAGGTATAAAATGAAAGCAGATAAACCTGTTGAATGCGTTGGCTGCAACACCTTTGATGTTGGTTCAATTTTGGATAATAGCGAATTAGAAGTGAAATTCGATAAAATTTACCCAACGCAAGCAGAGGCAGAAAAAGCCCTTGAAAAATTAGTACAAAAAGCTCGAGATACAGAAAGCGAAAGCGATCCTTGCCAAATTGAAACTGAAATTATCGCTGTGGACGGCGGCTTTCAAGTCAAAGCGAATTTCGTCTTTAGCTGCCAAGCAGAAGTGGTGATCTTCCAGTTGGGCACAAGAGCTGTTTAAATTCATCATATTGCTGTTCTGATCTTTTTTGATCTTCAAAGTGCGGTGGAAAATAGTTTGTTTTTTCACCGCACTTTTTGTATTTTTATACTTCTAAAATCGAATCGTCAGACCACAAATCTTCCAAAAACGCCTGAAAACGTTTTTTTTCATCAGGATCTTTAAAGCCCGAAATATCCGCTCCCGATGAGCTGGAAAAACGAATTCGCACATTTACATCATCAAATTTTTCCGCAATTCGTTGCGGTAAAATATATTGTAATCGTTCAATTAATGCGGTTTGGTGTTCTAATTTTTTGCGATCTCTTTCTTTGGTAAAACGAATATCAAGTTGTTTCATTATGCACTCCTTTCTGTTTGTTTATACAGTTATAATAACTGAATTAAAATCCAGTGTAAATATATCAGTGAAATTTTTTGGTGATTTGGCTGAAATGTGGCTAAAAGCAAAAAAAGTGCGGTGCTTTTTACGAGAATTATTGGTTAATTGTTGACAGAGATCCTTTTCAAGATTAAAATTCAGCGTCTATTTCTTTGTGAAATAGATTTTAACTTAAACATATTCGTTTAGAATTTTATTAAAACTGGAGCTTATTAATGGCAACTATCAACCAGCTAGTACGCAAACCGCGTGTGAAAAAGGTTGTAAAAAGTAACGTTCCTGCATTAGAGGCTTGCCCGCAGAAACGTGGCGTGTGTACTCGTGTATACACTACTACACCTAAAAAACCGAACTCAGCATTACGTAAAGTATGCCGTATTCGTTTAACAAATGGTTACGAAGTAACTTCTTATATCGGCGGCGAAGGTCATAACCTTCAAGAGCACAGTGTTGTGCTTATCCGTGGTGGTCGTGTTAAAGATTTACCAGGTGTGCGTTATCACACCGTACGTGGCGCATTAGACTGTGCTGGCGTTAAAGATCGTAAACAAGCACGTTCTAAATACGGCGTTAAACGTCCTAAAGCTTAATGGTTCTCCGTTAAGTAAGGCCAAACGTCTAAATTAAACATTTAAACCATAAACTCCAGTCGAAGCGATTTTGTCGCACAAGATGAGTTTTGGGTATCCTGAAGATAAAACAACGGAGAAATAGCAATGCCACGTCGTCGTCGTATTGAACCTCGCAAAATTCTTCCAGATCCGAAGTTCGGTTCAGAATTACTTGCGAAATTTATTAACGTATTAATGGTAGATGGTAAAAAATCTATCGCAGAATCTATCGTTTATAATGCGTTAGAAACTTTAGCTCAACGCACTGGTAAAGAAGCGTTAGAAGCATTTGAAGTTGCATTAGAAAACGTTCGCCCAACCGTTGAGGTTAAATCTCGTCGTGTTGGTGGTTCAACATACCAAGTGCCAGTTGAAGTTCGTCCAACTCGTCGTAATGCATTGGGTATGCGTTGGATCGTTGAAGCAGCGCGTAAACGCGGTGATAAATCAATGGCTTTACGTTTAGCAAACGAATTATCTGATGCCGCTGATAACAAAGGCGCAGCAGTGAAAAAACGTGAAGACGTTCACCGTATGGCTGAAGCAAACAAAGCGTTTGCTCACTACCGTTGGTAATCGGCTAGCGATTTTTATTCAAGGCTTCATCTCAGCATTTGCGGTGAAGCCTTACCCATATAAAGAATTTAAATATTAAATCCAAACAAGGTAATAATAATGGCTCGTACAACCCCTATTTCACTTTACCGTAACATCGGTATCAGTGCGCACATCGATGCGGGTAAAACAACTACTACTGAGCGTATCTTATTCTATACAGGCGTTAGCCACAAAATCGGTGAAGTACACGATGGTGCAGCAACGATGGACTGGATGGAACAAGAACAAGAGCGTGGTATCACCATCACTTCTGCTGCAACAACAGCATTCTGGTCTGGTATGTCACAACAATATCCACAACACCGTATCAACGTTATCGATACTCCGGGACACGTGGACTTCACAATCGAAGTTGAACGTTCAATGCGTGTTCTTGATGGTGCGGTAATGGTTTACTGTGCGGTAGGTGGCGTTCAACCACAATCAGAAACAGTATGGCGTCAAGCTAACAAATATAAAGTTCCACGTATCGCGTTCGTAAACAAAATGGACCGTACTGGTGCAAACTTCCTACGTGTTGTTGAACAAATCAAAACTCGTTTAGGTGGTAATGCAGTACCTTTACAACTTCCAATCGGTGCAGAAGATAACTTCACTGGTGTTGTTGATTTGTTAAAAATGAAAGCAATCAACTGGAATGAAGCTGACCAAGGTATGAGTTTCACTTATGAAGATATCCCAGCAAATATGCAAGCAGAGTGCGAAGAATGGCACCAAAACTTAGTTGAAGCTGCTGCTGAATCTTCAGAAGAGTTAATGGAAAAATACTTAGGTGGTGAAGAGTTAACTGAAGAAGAAATCAAAACAGGTTTACGTCAACGTGCGCTTGCAACTGAAATCATCTTAGTAACTTGTGGTTCTGCGTTCAAAAACAAAGGTGTTCAAGCAATGCTTGACGCAGTAATTGACTACTTACCAGCGCCTACTGATATTGCATCTATTAAAGGTATTAACCCAGATGAAACTGAAGGTGAGCGTCACGCAAGCGATGAAGAGCCATTTGCTGCTCTTGCATTCAAAATTGCAACTGACCCATTCGTAGGTAACTTAACATTCTTCCGTGTTTATTCAGGTGTTGTTGAGTCTGGTGCGACAGTATTAAACTCAGTAAAAGATAAACGTGAACGTTTCGGCCGTATCGTACAGATGCACGCAAACAAACGTGAAGAAATCAAAGAAGTTCGCGCAGGCGACATCGCTGCAGCGATCGGCTTAAAAGATGTGGGTACTGGTGATACATTATGTGATATGGCTAACCCAATCATTCTTGAGCGTATGGAATTCCCAGAGCCAGTAATCTCTGTTGCTGTTGAACCTAAAACTAAAGCAGACCAAGAAAAAATGGGTCTTGCATTAGGTCGTTTAGCACAAGAAGACCCATCATTCCGTGTTCACACAGATGAAGAGTCAGGCGAAACCATTATCTCAGGTATGGGTGAGTTACACTTAGATATCATCGTTGACCGTATGCGTCGTGAGTTCAAAGTGGAAGCAAACATCGGTAAACCACAAGTATCTTACCGCGAAACTATCCGCACTCGTGTAAACGATGTGGAAGGTAAACACGCAAAACAATCTGGTGGTCGTGGTCAATATGGTCACGTTGTTATCGACTTGTACCCATTAGATCCAGAAGGTCCTGGTTATGAATTCGTGAACGAAATCAAAGGTGGTGTAATCCCTGGTGAATACATTCCTGCGGTTGACAAAGGTATCCAAGAACAACTTAAATCTGGTCCATTAGCGGGCTACCCAGTAGTGGATTTAGGTGTTCGTTTACACTTCGGTTCATACCACGATGTTGACTCATCAGAATTAGCGTTTAAACTTGCTGCATCATTAGCATTTAAATCAGCATTCGGTCGTGCAAACCCAGTATTACTTGAGCCAATTATGAAAGTTGAAGTGGAAACTCCACCAGACTACGTTGGTGATGTAATCGGTGACTTAAGCCGCCGTCGTGCAATGGTTAATGGTCAAGAAGCAAACGAATTCGTTGTTAAGATCAATGCAGAAGTTCCATTATCAGAAATGTTTGGTTATGCAACAGACTTACGTTCACAAACGCAAGGTCGTGCATCTTACTCAATGGAACCGTTGAAATACGCTGAAGCACCGAAAAACGTTGCTGAAGCAGTTATTGAAGCACGTAAAAAATAATTATCTAACTTTTATTTAACAATAAACTCCCCAAATTTGCACCGCACTTTTGGGGCTAAACAAAAGGAAACTGAAAAGTGTCTAAAGAAAAATTTGAACGTACAAAACCGCACGTAAACGTGGGTACAATCGGCCACGTTGACCACGGTAAAACAACTTTAACAGCAGCAATCACAACCGTATTAGCAAAACACTACGGTGGTGCAGCTCGTGCATTCGACCAAATCGATAACGCGCCAGAAGAAAAAGCGCGTGGTATCACCATCAACACCTCACACGTTGAATACGATACACCAACTCGCCACTACGCACACGTTGACTGCCCAGGACACGCGGACTATGTAAAAAATATGATTACAGGTGCGGCGCAAATGGACGGTGCAATCTTAGTAGTAGCAGCGACAGACGGCCCAATGCCACAAACTCGTGAACACATCTTATTAGGTCGCCAAGTAGGTGTTCCTTACATCATCGTATTCTTAAACAAATGCGATATGGTAGATGATGAAGAGTTATTAGAATTAGTAGAAATGGAAGTTCGTGAACTTCTTTCACAATACGATTTCCCTGGCGACGACACACCAATCGTACGTGGTTCAGCGTTAAAAGCGTTAGAAGGCGAAGCACAATGGGAAGAAAAAATTCTTGAATTAGCAGGTCATTTAGACAGCTACATTCCAGAGCCAGAGCGTGCGATTGACCAACCATTCTTATTACCAATCGAAGACGTATTCTCAATCTCAGGTCGTGGTACAGTAGTAACAGGTCGTGTAGAGCGTGGTATTATCCGTACTGGTGATGAAGTAGAAATCGTAGGTATCAAAGATACAACGAAAACAACTGTAACTGGTGTTGAAATGTTCCGTAAATTACTTGACGAAGGTCGTGCAGGTGAGAACATCGGTGCATTATTACGTGGTACAAAACGTGAAGAAATCGAACGTGGTCAAGTATTAGCGAAACCAGGTTCAATCACGCCACACACAGACTTTGAATCAGAAGTTTACGTATTATCAAAAGAAGAAGGTGGTCGTCATACTCCATTCTTCAAAGGCTACCGTCCACAGTTCTACTTCCGTACAACTGACGTAACTGGTACAATCGAATTACCAGAAGGCGTAGAAATGGTAATGCCTGGCGATAACATCAAAATGGTAGTAAGCCTAATCCACCCAATCGCGATGGACCAAGGTTTACGTTTCGCAATCCGTGAAGGCGGCCGTACAGTAGGTGCAGGCGTTGTAGCGAAAATCATCAAATAATAGATGAACGAAAGCAACTGAAGAAAAGCGTGTCGAAAGGCACGCTTTTTGTTTTTGGGCGAGTAAATTCGAATAAATAAAAAAAGTGCGGTGAAAAATTTAATATTTTTTCACCGCACTTTTTATATTGTCAAATAAACATCAAACCGATGATTTTTCGTTTCTCGGTTGAAGTGCGGTGCTTTTTCGGCGAGAGATTCTGCGTAGTCGGGGCGTTTTACGACGACACGTTTTTGGGCTAATTTTAACGCAGGTTCAAGTAATTGATCAGCATCGAGATCGGCGCCGACTAAATGTTGGAAAATTCGCATTTCTTTTTTTACTAATGCCGATTTTTGTTTGTGGGGATACATTGGGTCAAGGTAAACCACGTCGGCAAAATCAACTTGTGGGTCGAGTTCGGCAATGTGTGAGTAAGGCAGCAAGCGTAGGTTTTGTTGTAACATTGCACCGATTTCGGGGTCGGCATAGGCTCGACGTAAGCCGTCTTGCAATAACAAATGTACTACGGGGTGGCGTTCGACTAAACGCACCTGACAGCCGATGGCGGCTAGCACGAACGCATCTCGTCCTAAGCCTGCGGTGGCATCAATTATGCTTGGCAAATAATCGCCTTTAATGCCGACGGCTTTTGCGATGGCTTCGCCTCGTCCGCCCCCAAATTTACGGCGATGTGCCATTACTCCACCGACAAAATCGACGAAAATTGCACCTAATTTAGGCTCGTCTAATTTGCGTAATTCTAACCGCACTTCGCCATCAACTTCAGTTTGAACCAAAGCTAGCGGGCTGTCGGGCTGATGAATTAAGCCTTTTTCAGCACAAAGTGCGGTGAAATTTTCCGCATTTTTAGTTTCACAAATCAGTTGCAACATTTTCAGTCCTTGTGCTTATTTCTGCCTGTTGACGCTCTTGTTGCACGACAGTAGTCGGCTCTTGATGAATATGAATTTCCGAATGTGGAAACGCCGCTAAAATCTTATCTTCTAGCTCATCGGTAATTTGATGGGCTTCCAGCAAAGTTAAGTTATCTTCCAATTCCAAATGAAGTTGGATAAAACGCACTGCACCTGCACGACGAGTGCAAATACTATGTACGCCGATAATGTCGTGATGCTGAGCCGCCAAGGTTTCGATTTGCTTGATTTCCTCTTCAGGCAAAGTGCGGTCGAGCAAGGTTTGCAAGGCTTCCCACGCCATTTTGAATGCGCTATAACCGATATAAAGTGCGATGCCAATGGCAAAAATCGCATCGGCATAGATAAAGCCAAATAAGTTAAGCAACATTGCCACTAAAATGGCGGCATTCATCATTAAATCGGTTTGATAATGTAGTGAATCTGCTTCAATCGCAGGGCTTTGCGTCAGTTTTACCACGTGTTTTTGATACATTACCAACAACAACGTGAACACAATAGAAATCACGCTGACCCAAATCCCTAATTCGGTGTTAGCGATGAGTTCAGGGTTGGTCAATTTGTGAATGCCTTGCAGCGACAAAAATACCGCCGACCCCGTGATAAACGCACTTTGTGCCAATGCCGCCAAGGATTCTGCCTTGCCGTGTCCAAAGGCGTGATCTTCATCGGCGGGTTGTAACGCAAAACGCAACACAAAAATATTGGTCATCGATGCCAATAAATCCACCACGGAATCTGTCATCGCCGCCAAAATGGAAATCGAACCCGTTTTCCACCACGCAAAGGCTTTAATTAATATGAGCAAAGTCGCTACAATAATGGCGGAGTTCGCTGCACGTTTGACTAATTTAGAATAATTTTCTTGCATTTTTCACCTTATTTACGCACTAACCAAACGCCACTTTCCATATGGTCAGTGTATGGGAATTGATCGAATAACGCCGCACGTTCAATGCGATGAGTTTGGCATAAGGTTTGCAAGTTGTCGCATAGCGTATGCGGATTGCAAGAAATGTATAGGATACGATCGTAGCCTTGCACTAATTTCACCGTGTCAGGATCAAGCCCAGCGCGCGGCGGATCAACAAAAATCGTGTTGCATTCGTATGCTTTTAAATCGATACCTTTCAAACGGTTAAACTCACGCACGCCGTTCATCGCTTGGGTAAATTCCTCTGCCGACATTCGGATAATCTGCAAATTATCCACGCCATTTTCCGCAATATTAAACTGTGCAGCTGCAACGGACGGCTTGGCAATTTCTGTTGCTAACACTTTACGGAAATTTTGTGCCAACGCCACCGAAAAATTGCCGTTGCCACAATAAAGTTCCAGCAAATCGCCTTGGCTGTTGCGAGTGCAATCAATCGCCCATTCCAGCATTTTGCAATTCACTGCGGCATTCGGTTGCGTGAAGCTGTTTTCAATTTGGCGATACACATAATTTTTACCGTGAACAGGCAGGATTTCGTCCACATAATCCTGTTCAAGGCAAATTTTTTGTTTGCTCGCCCGCCCGATAATTTGCACCGAAAATCCATCATTTTCTAACCGCACTTTTAACGCTTTCGCTGCAGTTTGCCATTCGTCATTGAGCTGTTTGTGATACAACAAACTCACAATAATCTCGCCGCTCAAGGTGCTGAGATAATCAATTTGGAATAACTTACGGGTTAAAATTTCTTGCTCTTTTAACAACGGCAAAAGTGTTTGCATCATTCGATTAATCAGCTCACTTGCGATTGGGAAACTGTCTACGCGATAACGCTGCTTCGTTTCCTGATCGAACATAATGTGATACAAATCGCCCTTATCGTGCCACACACGAAACTCCGCACGCATACGAAAATGGCTCGTCGGCGAAGCAAAAACCGTTAATTCAGCAGGGTTAAATGGTGCTAAAAGTGCGGTTAATTTTGCACGTTTTTTATCAAGTAAATGGTGATATTGTTCGACAGGAAGATGTGTATTCATTGTGATTAGCCAAAATAAAAAGCAAAATTGGGCGCAATTTTATCATAAAATGGGGGAAAGTGCGGTGGAAAAGTAAAGAGTTTTGCTGATAGTTAAGCAATAAAATAGGCTCATAATTTGCGCTTTGTCATAAAATAAAGAAATTCACGCCAGAAAAATTATCCTGCCGTCGCAATGTTTTTTTAGCGGTGATAGAATGAAAAGAAAAACGGAGAACAATATTATGTGTTTAGGTGTGCCTGGGCAAATAGTCAAAATTGGTGATAACGCCCTCCAACTTGCCACGGTTGATGTTTGTGGCGTGCAGCGTGAGGTCAACATTTCACTCATTAGTCAAAATGACCCTAATTCACTTCTCGGAAAATGGGTTCTTGTTCACGTCGGTTTTGCAATGAGCCTCATTGATGAACACGAAGCCAAACAAACCCAAGAAGCCCTCATTGCAATGAGCCAACTCGAACACGAGGTAGGGGATTTCTTGGGGTTGCGGACATCGTTATCAAAATAAATTCTTAGCCCAGCTGCTGAAACCCATACACCAAAAAGGTCTGCAAGCTGTCGCCCATATTGGCGATGTTGGGGTAGCGAGCCCATTGTTGGAAGCCTTGTTTTTCAAATAGTTTGCGGCTGGCGTGATTTTCTTCGATGACGTAAGCCATTAAGGTGTTGATGCTGCAGGTTGCCATTTGGCTTTGCATAAATTGTAGGGCTTTTGTGCCGTAGCCTTTGCCTTTGGCGGATTGGTCGAGATAAAGACTGATTTCGACGGTTTGGTTGAATGCGGCGCGTTGGTAAAACGGTGAGAAGCTGCACCAGCCTAAAACTTTCTCATTTTTCACCGCACTTTCTGCTTTTTCTTCAGTAAAGTGCGGTGCATTTTCACTAAGATTTTCCTCTTCCATCAACACCCAAATCGGGTGAGTTGGGTTGTCTAAATGGGTATTGAACCACGCTTGACGCTGTTGTTCCGTTACAGGCGTTAAGTCGGCGGTGATGCGTCGGCTGGGGATTGCTTGGTTGTAAATGGCAATAATTGCAGAAAAATCGTGTTTGTTTGCCGGTCTAATCTTCATTTTCATCTTTAAGCTAGAGCGTTTGGTAGCAAGAGTTTTACTTCTGTGCCGCCTGTGGGTCTATTTTTAATGGTTAATGTGGCGTTAAGTTTGTGGCTACGCTCTTCCATAATGCGTAAGCCGTAATGCCCGTCGGGTTCTTCAAGGCTCGGAATGCCGATGCCGTCGTCTTGCACTAGAAGTTCTTGTTCGCCGTCGTGATTAGTATGGGCGATGATTTCGATGTGCGAGGCTTGGGCGTGTTTTATGGCATTTAACGTGGCTTCACGTACGATTTGCAGGGCGTGTACCAACTGCTGTGGTGTGAAAGTTTGTGATGGTAAGGTGCAGTTGACGGTCATTTGGCTGTCAGTTTGGTTGCGTAAACTTTCCACCACTTGCTCCAATGCTAAGGTTAAATTGGCTTCTTGCACGGTTAGGCGGAATGTGGCTAACAGTTCTCGCAACTGAATGTAGCCATCGCTTAGTGCCTGTTCAAAATCGTGGATAATGGTTAAACTTTTGCTTTTTGCCTCGTCATTATTTTTGTTTAAGGCGTGCTTAAGTAGCGTGAGTTGAATTTGTAAAAAAGACAGCACTTGCGCCAGTGAGTCGTGTAATTCTCGGGCGATAATCGAGCGTTCTTCCATTAAGAGTAGTTGCTGTTGTTGGCGTTGTGTTTGGTCGAAGTAGAGCGTTCGCCCAAGCATTTGAGCAATGTTTTGTAAGGTGCGAGGATCGGGGCAAGGTAAGCCAGCTTGCCAACGTAATGTACCTAAAATTTGTCCTTCGACTTGAATTTCCGCAGATTGCCACGTTAATTGCGGGGCATTTTCGCCGAGTAAAATGTGCCAATGTTCTGCGCCTTCGACATTCAGTTCTAAACTGCGCAAATGCTCGGTTGCCATAATATTTTGTAATGCTAACGTTAAGCGAGCACGGTCGAGATCGTTGGCAGCGAGGGTTTGCGAGCAATGGTATAACATCGCTAAAGTGCGGTTTGTTTGCGTGAGTTTTTGTGTTTTTTCGTTAATTTTATCTTCTAAATTGGAGTAAATTTTGCTCAATTCTGTGGACATTTGCGTGAATGCTTTGGCGAGCGTGCCGAGTTCATCATTGCGGTTAGTATCTAAGCGAATGTGTTGAAAATGGCGCATTTGAATTTGCACACTGGCTTTAGTGAGCTGGCGTAATGGGCGCACCACTTTGCTACGAGTAAACCAAATAATATACGTTACCATTGCCACAATAGCGAGCATTGCCAGCACAATAATCAGCGTAGTGATGATCAGTTTTTTTTCCGCAAATTGTTGTAATGCAAAGACAAAGTGATCGACTTGTGCCACATAATTAGTGAGTTCATTACGATAAGATTGCTGATCGTTGATGAGCACAAAATGCTCCATTTTTCGCCAATGCACAATTAAATCATCATAGCTGCGCTTTAAACTTTGCGGCGTGAAAAATTGAGCCTCTATTTCTCGCAGAGAAGATGCGTGCAAGGTTTTGCGATAATCGAGCAAATGCTTTTGGGCTTGTTTGGGTTCGTATTGTAATTCGTGTAAGAGCCGATAACTTTGCATACGCAACGATCCCGCCACGTTAATCACTTCCGCATCAGAGCGATTGCTCGCCATAATGCCGAATGCAAAGGTGGTGATAATGCCTGCAAAAATAATGACGGCAAATAAATAGTTTGCCACCGAGGTAGAAACGGATTTCTTAATGCTCACAAATTATCTCGAACAGAAAATAGGCTATAAAATTATAAAAGAATGGCGCAATTTCTTGCGCCATTGATTGCGATTAACAATTAAAGATAACGTTTGCTAATAACTTTCAAGTTATCGTCTAATTCATATACTAAAGGCTGACCAGTCGGGATTTCTAAATCCATAATATCTGCATCTGAAATGCCTTCAATGTGTTTAGCCAATGCACGTAATGAGTTACCGTGTGCAGTGACCAATACACGTTGACCTGATAATAATGCTGGTGCAATTTCATCGTGCCAGAAAGGAAGTACACGCTCTAAAGTCACTTTTAAGTTTTCGCCATCTGGCACAACGTCTGCAGGTAAGTGAGCATAACGACGGTCATTGTGAGCAGAGTTTGGATCGTTTGGATCTAACAATGGTGGCAATGTGTCGTAAGAACGACGCCAGATGTGAACTTGCTCATCACCGTATTTTTCCGCCGTTGCTTTTTTGTCTAAACCTTGTAATTCACCGTAGTGACGCTCATTTAAACGCCAGTTTTTCACTTGTGGAATCCAAAGTTGACCCGCTTCTTCTAACACAATGTTACAAGTTTTGATTGCACGAGTTAACACAGAAGTGAACGCGATGTCGAATTCAAAGCCAGCAGCTTTTAATTTTTGACCAGCGCTTTTCGCTTCTTCGATACCACGTTCTGTTAAGTTAACATCACGCCAACCTGTGAATAAGTTTTTAGCGTTCCACTCACTGAAACCGTGACGGATAAATACTAATTGCATAAGGATCTCCTAGTTAATAAAAATAATTCAAAAGACACCGCACTTTATAGCAAAATTTGCTCCATTTTGAAAGTAAAAAGCCAAGCTTTCCTGATCTTTCGTTAAAATAATGGTATATTTAGCCATAATTTTTTAGTTAGCAAGGAAAAAGAATGTCGCTTAATGCCTCGTTTAAAACATGGAAAAAACACACCGCACTTTTATCTCTTAGTTTGTGTGGCGGACTTTTTTTCTCCGTTTCTAGCCAAGCGGCGGATTTAAATCAAATTCAAAAACAAATTAAACAACAAGAACAAAAAATTGCTCAGCAAAAGCAAGAGCAGAACAAATTGCAGTCCACCTTAAAGTCGCAAGAAAATAAAATTAATAATGTGGTGGGAAATTTGCGTGAAACCGAAACGAGTTTGAAAGAAACCAAAAAAATCATTGCGGAAACAACACGTCAAATTCAGCGTTTAGAACAGCAACAACAGGCACAAAAAGCCAAATTAGCCAAACAGTTAGATGCAATTTATCGCACTGGTAATCCAAATTCTGTGGTGGAGCATTTGTTGTCTGATGAAGCGAAAAATAACGACCGAATGATGATGTATGCCAAGCATATTAACCAATCTCGTTTGGATTTAATTGCGGAATTAAAAGCCACAGAAGCGCAATTAACGGAGCAAAAAGCCTATTTGTCGGGGCAACAGAAAGAGCAACAAAGTCAGCTTTCTGAACAAAAACAACAGCAACAAGAATTACAAAAAGCGAAAAATGAACGAGAGCGCACCTTAACGCAATTAAACCGCACCTTGGCAAAAGATCAGAGCAAATTAGACAGCTTAAAAGCCAATGAAATTGCCTTGCGTAACGAAATTGATCGGGCGGCAAAAGCGGCGAAAGAACAAGAGAAAAAAGAGCGTGAACAGTTAGCGCAGAAAAAACAAGCAGAAGAAAAACGCACACAAAAAGCCTATCAGCCAACAGCGCAAGAACAACAATTAATCCGTTCTGGCGCAGGATTGAGTGGAAAATATGCCTATCCCGTGGCGGGCAAAGTGTTGCATCGTTTCGGCGAAACTCAAGCAGGCGAAGTGAAATGGAAAGGCATTGTTATCGCAGCCAACGCAGGTGCGCCAGTGAAAGCGATCTCTGGCGGACGAGTGATTTTGTCGAGCTGGCTCAGTGGCTATGGGCAAGTGGTAGTTATCGATCACGGCAAAGGTTATATGTCGCTGTATGGTTATAATCAAGCGGTCTTTGTGAAAACTGGCTCATTAGTCAACGCAGGACAAAAAATTGCGGAAGCAGGAAACAGCGGCGGACAAAGCCGTTCGGGCTTGTATTTTGAAATTCGTCGCCAAGGCAATGCGGTCAATCCGCTCAGCTGGTTGGGTTAAAATGGCTATTTTTCAGCGAATAATGAAAAAAAGTGCGGTGCAAAAAATGCTTGTTTTTTCAACCGCACTTTTTGCCAGTTTGAGCCAGGCAGAAGTGGCTAAATTAGCCATTATAATTGACGATATTGGCTATCAACCCCAGCACGACGCTGCGATTTATGCAATGCCACCGCAAATTGGCGTGGCGATTATTCCCGTTGCGCCTTATGCCAAACAGCGTAATCAACAAGCAAAAGCGCAAGGACGAGATGTGTTAATCCACTTGCCAATGCAGCCGCAAGCGCAGATGAAAATTGAAGCGGGCGGATTAACGCTGGGAATGTCGGCAAACGAAGTGGCACATCGAGTGCAACAGGCAAAGCAAACGGTGTCTTTTGCTATTGGTTTGAATAATCATATGGGCAGCGCCGCTACCGCCGATAGCACCTTAATGCAGCATTTGATGAGCAGTTTACGCCAGCAGAATTTGGCTTTTTTAGATAGCCGAACCATTGGTAATAGTGTGGCAGCTAAAATTGCTAAATCGCAAGGCGTAAAAACGCTTGAAAGACACATTTTTCTCGACGATAGCGACGTTTTCGGCGATGTTCAACGCCAATTTAATCAAGCTATTCAATATGCTCGCAAACACGGTACGGCAGTGGTGATTGGACACCCACGCAAAAATACGGTCGCTGTGTTGCAACAAGGGCTAAAAAATTTACCGCAAGATATTCAATTAGTGAGCATTGGCAGTTTGTGGCGTAACGAAAAAGTGCCACCGCCGCAACCATTTATCTTATTATTTAGTGAATTGCCTGCACCGACCAATGTTGTGCCTTTTCAGCGTGTTCCACTGTTGCGTGGAATGCCAGAATAACGTTGAGGCTGTGCTATTTTAAAGCACTGCAGCTACTCCAGCTCAAAAAGCTGTTTGCAATGTCGATTGGCGCACAAAAAAGTGCGGTGAGTTTTGCTGGATTTTTTCAAAGTCGCCAACGTGCCAGCACAATGGGGGCAAGTAACCGCATACGGCTGGCTGGCAAGGGTGAATTTACAACGTGGGAATTGATTGCAACCGTAAAAGGTTTTGCCTTGTCGCCCTGTGCGAGCCACTAATTCGCCTTGATGGCATTCGGGGCAAGGGAAATGATCGTCGCTGGTTGGGCTTTCTTCGTGGACGATAAAATGGCAATCGGGGTAGCCACTACAACCGATAAACAGCCCAAAACTGCCTTGTTTAACTTGTAAAGGCTGAGCGCATTCGGGGCAGGTTTCGTCTAACTCTTTCAAGATTTTCGTTTCAGAATGGGCGTGCAACGGCTTTAAATAATCGCATTGTGGAAAAGCGGTGCAGCCTAAAAAAAGCCCCTTTTTACCGTGGCGCATTTGCAACGGCGAGCCACATTTAGGGCAATGTTCTTGCTGTTTATGATGTTGAAAAAGTGGTTCAGTCATCGGCAAATTCCCCTTGAAAATATTCACTTTAGTTTAACGATTTTCGTTTATACTAGCTAGTCCCTTTTTGCAGGAGTAAAAAATGCCAGAATTGTTTCAAAATCCGCCACTTTTGATTGCCATTTGTTTGGCTGTGCTGTGCCTTGTGTTAATTTTTGTATTAATGCGCCGCAGCCGTGATGTGGCAGAATTACAGCAAGACTTAAATAAAAATATTTTAGATTACAATCAATTAGTGGATAAATTCGATCAGCTAAGTGCGGTGAAAAATCAGCAAGATTTAGCCTTAATGCAGCTGCAAACACGGCAGGAATATTTGCATAGCGAATTAACCGAGCGAGATTTGTCGCTTGAGCAACGCACTGCAGAATTGCAAAAAACAACGCAAAATTTAACCGCACTTCAGCAAGAAGTTACTGCGTTTAAGATTACGCTGGCGGAAAAAGAAAAGAATTTTAGCGAGCAACAACAAGCCTTTGCGCAAAGTAAACAGCTGCTTAGCAATGAATTTCAGAATTTAGCGAACCGCATTTTAGAAGAAAAATCGCAGTCTTTTCATCAGTCTAACCAAAGTGCGATGGACAATTTGTTAAAGCCATTTCGTGAGCAAATTGAGAGTTTTCAAAAGCGAGTGAATGAAATTCATTCGGAAAATGTGAAAGGCAACGCAGGCTTAGAAGCGGAAATTAAGAAAGTGCTAGATGTGGGCTTGGCGATGTCGCAAGAAGCGCATAATTTAACGTCGGCGTTAAAAGGGGAAAAGAAAACCTTGGGTAATTGGGGCGAAGTGCAATTAGAGCGCAGCTTGCAGTTGGCTGGATTGGCACAAGGCGAGCATTACGAAGCGCAGGCGCATTTTAAAAATGAGCAAGGCAAGCATAATTATCCTGATTTTGTAGTACATTTGCCCGATAATAAACACTTGATTATCGACAGCAAAATGTCGCTTGTGGCGTATGAAAGTGCGGTGAATTCTAGCGAAGATTTGCAACGCCAGCATTTTATGCGTGAACATATCAAGGCAATTCGTCATCATATTAGCGATTTGTCGCAAAAGGATTACAGCAATTTGATTGGAATGCGTAGTCCGAATTTTGTTCTAATGTTTATCGCTGTTGAGCCTGCTTATATTGAAGCGATGAAAGCGGATTTGGAACTGTTTAATTTTGCTTATCAAAAGAATGTGATTCTGGTGTCGCACACCACGTTAATGCCGATTTTGCGTACGGTGGCGAATTTGTGGCGAGTAGAGCGTGGTAATGCGGAAGCGAAAGAAATTAGCGAGCGAGCAGGCGAAATTTATAACCAAGTTTGCCTTGTGGCGGAACGTTTGGCGAAGCTCGGCGGTTCGCTTTCGACGCTGGGTTCACGTTATAATGACACTGTTACCGCACTGGTTGGTCAGCAAGGTTTAGCTGGCAAAGTGGAGCGATTTAAGGATTTATCAGCGAAAGCGAATAAAACATTGCCTGATGTGGAATGGTTACATCAGGATATTGAAACTGAAAAGTTATTGATTTTAAAAGGAAATGTAGATGACAGCACTGATTGATATTACGCCAGAACAGGCGTGGGAACTGATGCAAACGGAACACGCTCCGATTTTAGATGTGCGTGATGTGATGCGTTTTAGCCACAGCCACGTTCCTGACGCATTTCATTTAACCAACCACAGTTTTGTGGATTTTCAAAATGAATATGATTATGACGAGCCTGTGATTTTGATTTGTTATCACGGTATCAGCAGCCGTAGTGTGGGGACATTTTTGTTAGAACAAGGCTATGAGCGAGTTTATAGCGTGATCGGCGGTTTTGAAGGCTGGGAAAAATCAGGCTTACCGATTGAAAGAGGCTTTGCTTAAGGGCAACATTCCCTGAATGTGCAGGGAATGTTAGGTTAATTAGTTAAATCCAACGGAAATGGTGTAGGCTAAAACAGCGAAAAAAAGCACCGCACTTAGTAACAGAAAACCTTTTGCCACTGATGGATTTTTGCGATTTAATTTGAATGCAATGCGAGCCAACACGGCTAATGCCAAAGGATAAAGCCACATTGAAAACGAGATAAAAGTGCGTTGAAATTCGCTTAAATCGGGGTGTTCTAAGATGCTTGGCGACAGCAAAAGTGCTAAAGGCCACAATATTATTGGCGAACAAAATGCTGCAATCGCCCAACTAAAGCGATTAAAACTGGTGGGTAGCTCAGGGGTTTCCATTAATGGTTGATCCTTTTTCGTGGGTGATTAAAACAGAAAGGAATATAACAAATGCAATCTATTTTTAAAAGTGATCTGCCAAAATTTACCGTATTTATCACCGCACTTTGCGCTATTTTGTACTTTTTTACCAGTACGATTGACTTAGACCAACAAGTGTTGATGGCATTATTCCATTTCCCAGCAGAAGATTTTCAGCAACAAGAATATTGGCGTTATTTTAGCCATAGCCTTATTCATCTTTCGCTAGGACACATCGCTTTTAACCTAACGTGGTGGTGGCTATTTGGTGGCGCTATCGAGAAAAAATTTGGCAGTATTACCTTGATTGCGTTGTTTGTTCTCTCCGCCTTTGCGACGGGCGTGAGCCAAAATTGGGCGAGTGGCCCGTGGTTCTTTGGTTTATCGGGCGTGGTTTATGCAGTAATGGGATTTGTATTTTGTGTCGATAAATTCAGCCCCACCGTGAAGTTTGATTTGCCCGATGGCTTTTTCACAATGTTAGCCGTGGGGATTGCTTTTGGATTTATCAGCCCCTTAATTGGCATTGAAATGGGCAACACCGCACATATTTCAGGCTTAGTGATTGGATTAATTTGGGGATTTTTGCAAGCGAAACTAGGCAAATAAATAAAATTGCGTTAAAGTAAAACGAAATGTTTACAAGCCCTACAAAATTTAAGGGAAATCCGTTATGAAACAGTCTTTACGTCATCAAAAAATATTAGAGCTGGTGAAACAACAAGGATACGCCAGCACAGAAGAATTAGTCGCATTTTTGGACGTTAGCCCACAAACCATTCGGCGAGATTTGAATGCATTAGCCGAGCAAGATTTAATACGCCGTCATCACGGCGGCGCAGCCTCCCCCTCCTCTTTTGAAAATAGCGATTACGCAGACCGTAAAGAATTCTTATCCCAAGAAAAAAACAAAATCGCCCAAGCCGCTGCGAAACTCATTCCCGATGGTTCATCTTTATTTATCGACATTGGCACGACACCTGAAGCTGTGGCTAAAGCCTTGTTAGAACACAAGAATTTACGCATTGTAACGAATAATTTGAATGCAGCGCATATTTTAATGAAAAATGACACCTTTCAAATCACAATGGCTGGCGGTTCTCTGCGCCAAGACGGGGGAATTATCGGCGAGGCAACAATCGCTTTTATTTCACAATTTCGCTTAGATTACGGCATTTTGGGGATTAGCAGCATTGATATGGACGGCTCATTATTGGATTATGACTTCCACGAAGTGCAGGTAAAACGAGCGATTATCGAGAGTTCAAGAAATACGCTATTGGTATCAGATCATTCAAAATTTAGCCGCCGAGCAATGGTGAAGTTAGGGCATTTGTCTGATGTCGATTACTTCATCACCGACGGCACGCTACCACAATCACTCAATGAACAATTAGCAAATTCTGAAGTGATTGTAATGAGTTGTTAATACCCAACAGACAGAGTAGATAAAAAAGCGCGGTGTTAATTTCTAAAGTTTTGAAAATTAACACCGCACTTCTGCGTTTTTAAGGTTGCTTAGCCTTCACAGCTTGAGCAACTCAATAGGTTACGGTTAAAGACTTGTGCTGCACTCATACTATATTGATAGTAGATTGATTTTAAGCCCAATTCTTCAGCGGTTAAATAAAGCTGATTTAAATCACGAGCTGGGGTTGATGGGTGTACCATAATGTTGATGCTTTGCCCCTGATCGATATATTGCTGACGTTGTGCCGCTTGTTGGATTACGCTTAATTGACTGATTTCTGAGAAAGTTTTGAACACTTCTTTTTCTTCGTCAGTTAATTCTGCCAAGTGTTGCACTGAGCCGTCGTTGTGTAAAATGCTTTCCCAGATTTCTTCGTTATCTAAGCCTTTGTCTTGTAACAATTTTTCTAAGAATGGATTTTTATAAACCGTTTTGATTTTCGCCAAATCTTTTACATAGTAGTTTGATTTGAACGGCTCAACCGACGGCGACACGCTGCCTAAAATAAAGCTGCTTGATTTAGTTGGCGCAATGCTCATTAAAGTTGTGTTGCGACGGCCATAACCCTCTAAAATTTCAGGTTCACCAAAGCGTTTAGCCAATTCTTTTGACGCATTTAATGTTTTTTCACGTAAAACTTGGAACACTTGGTTATTTTTTTGCATTGCTTGGAAGCTGTCGAAAGCGATATTATTCGCTTGCAAATAGCTATGCCAACCTAATACACCTAAGCCTAAAGCGCGGTGTCTTTTTGCGAATTTATTTGCGCGATGTAGGAACGGAACGTGTTCACTTTTCTCAATGAATTCACTCATTACTACATCTAAGAAATAGGTTAATACTTCAGGTGCATCAGTGTCTTTCCACTCATCAAAATACAATAAGTTCATTGAAGAAAGACAGCACACAAAACTTTCGTCTGCGCTGGCTGGCAACATAATTTCTGTACATAAATTTGAGGCGTGTACCACCATATTTTTATCTTTATATACATCAGGGCGACCAGCGTTCGCATTGTCTTTAAAGAATAAATATGGAATACCTGTTTCGGTTTTACGTTGCAATAATTTCGCCCAAACTTGACGTTTGTACGGATCGCCTGCTTTCATACTTTCTAACCAGTCGTGTCCTACGCATACACCGTAGTACATTAACTGAATTGGGTTACCTTCGGTGTGAATGTCTAACCATTCATCAATATCACCGTGTTCAATGTCGATATAACCTGCGAATTGCCCTTTGCGTGAAGTTCCTTGTGAAATCACGTCGATTGCTGTGTCAAATAACTTGGTGAAGTTAAATGAACCGTCAGATTTACCATTATGCTTGATTGCTGAGCCTCGAGGACGAATATCGCCGAAATAAGCTGACGTACCGCCACCAATTTTGCTCATCATACCCACTTCAGCGGTAGTAACCATAATGTCGTGGATTGAGTCGCCAATGTAGCTACCAAAACACGAAATCGGTAAGCCACGATCTAAACCAAAGTTAGACCAAATTGGAGAAGAAAGCGAGAAATAACCACGCCCCATATAATGGTAAAACTTGTCCGCAAAACCCTCAATGCCAAGACGATGTTCAGCGTGTTCGGCGATAAAACGGATACGATCTAATGCGGTTGTGCCCTCAAGCAAGTAACCACGTTGTAAAAAAAGGCGGCTGTCTTCGTTTAGCCACGCAAAGTCTGGTCGAGTGTTAGAATAAGTCATCGGCGGTAATCTGCTTCATTTTTTTGCTGTAATCGGTACTACGTTTGTTAAAGAAATCAGTTTCTTTCGTCGAAAGAATTTCAATATCAAACCATTCAGTTTCTTTTAACAATTCAGGATTAATGTTGTGTGGGGGTTCTAAACCCAAAGTCATTAATGAATTGTTATAACGGCTTCTAATGTAATTTTCGACGGTTTCTTTGGTGATAAAACTTAAATCGCCCGCTTCAAAAATCCAATCTAAAATACCGCACTCTGCCTCAAAAGCTTGTGTTGAAAGGAGTTTGAGTTCATCAAAGAATTCATCAGTAAATAGCTCGCTATGTTCATCACGTAGAATTTCATATAACGCAATACCAAATTTACCGTGAATTTCTTCTTCTTTTGACGTTGCTTCAACGGCATTAGAAATCCCTTTAAACAGGTTCTTATGCTTGTTGAAAGACATCATAATCATAAATTGACCGAATAATGAAATGTGTTCAACAAATAAAGAGAACAACACCAAAGACAACACAAATTCGCCTTTGCCTGCATCTTTATCTTTCATAAAACTTTCCATATAACGGATACGTTCCATTAATGGCTCAATTTGCTGAATTTGACCAAACATTTCGTTTAAGCCAAGTTTTTCTAATAAGAATGAATAAGCGTCTTTATGACGAACTTCTGACTCCGCAAAAGTACCGCCCACATCGTCCATTTCTGGTTTTGGGAAATAACGATAAAGCTCGCCCCAGAAACGCTTCACATTCACTTCAACTTGCGAAATGGCTAACATTGCACGAGTTAAAACTTGACGTTCGTGATCGTTAATATTTGTGCGATAATCTTGAATATCGCCAGTGAAATTAAACTCAGTGTGAAGCCAGTAAGAATGGCGAATTGCGTCTTTGAATTCAAGCAACTCAGGATACTCATAAGGCTTAATATTCAAGCGTTTTTCGAAAAGATTTCTTGACATAATTGTGTTTGCTTTGTGGTAGATAAAATTGATTTATGTCATATTCTAGGCAAAAAAAAGTAACCCTACAAGTCTTGACAAACCATAAATTTGACATCTTTCAAGTAGGGTTTTGATTTTAAAGAAAAAAATTTTTCAATTTTTTGAAAATTGGCATATCTATGGGCTGACTATGAATGAAAACACAAGATATAGTGTTTTCCTGTGTTTTCACCCCGATTTCACACATTACACAAAAGTATGAAATCTATTCAATTCCTGTTGTAACTGTGAACAGCCTTGTTTCCTGCGGTTTGAGCATAATCAACGTCCCATTTTGTTTCGCCGCCAAATATCCCTCTGGACGACAAGTGGCTGGCAAAACAAATGCTCCGACCTGTTGGTCTTGGTTGTATAAAATCCAACGAGTGGCGTGATTAAATTCACTAGAAGCAAATTTTGTCAAATAATTATAGCCTTTCGGTGAACGCATACGGAATTCCATATTTTGCTGATATTGCGATAAATTATCCATAAAGAACACAATTTCAGGATCGTATAGTTCATCATTTTCTAAGGCATTAAGCTGATATTTTCCTTGTTTGATTTCTTCGTTGAATGCCAGCCATTTTGGTGTAGGCTTAACGTGTGCAGGAATAGTTTGGCGTAGTTGCACCGCACTTTCAGGAATATTTTGGCTGAATGTTGCTCCGTGTTCATAACAATAATTCATATGACACATATATTGTAGTGGCATTTCGACACTAGCTAAGTTGGTGATACGCATTTTAATGTCGAATAATGAACTATCAGCGTGTAATACGACTTCAGGTTGAGCTAAATAGTGATCACCAAAGCCTTTCACATATTCTACTTCACCACCTACAGCTAAGCTGTTTTCTTCCAATACCAACCACGCTTTATCCATTACTGCACAAGGCATTTCGCCGTGTAATGGGTGATCGTCTTCAGGTGCTGGACAGCCATTGCGAATTAAACCCGAATGAAAAGCGAAACAACCATAAGTATCAATAATCGTTGTGCCTTGCTTCGGTTCACTGAACATATTTTTCATTTTGAGTGTTTGCCCATTAAAATTTGCGTCCCAAATGATTTGCCCGAAGAAAGGTAAAACCGTGATAAAGCCTTTACTATTACTTAATTTAATGGCTTCAATACCTGATGGATATTTAAAGCTCATCGCAGTAAAGTGATCATTTTTGAAAATAACTTGCTCTTTTTCATTGAATTGAGCTTTGTTGAGATAAAGATAATGTTTCATTTTTTATTCCTTATTTGTTCGCTTTTAATTTACCGTAGAAGTAATAACCAACATAAGCAAAGCAGAATAACGGCACAATAAAGGCTAATTGGAGTGAACCAATAGTATCGGAAACATAACCGTGAATAGCAGGAACGACAGCTGCCCCGATGATAGACATAACAACGACAGCACCACCAACTTCACGATGTTCTTGTGAAACTGTGCCTAGTACAGAAGCGTAAATTGTTGCCCAGCAAGGTCCGAATAAAACACTTGCAAAAATGGCAGCATAAACGGCGGTGAAATCGTGAACAAAGGCAGTATAAGCTAATGTGATTACCCCTAACACAGAGTACCAAAGTAATACGGCATCAGATTTAAATTTGGTCATTAAGAAGTTAGCAACAAATTTACCAACGAAGAAACCAATAAAGCTATAAATCATAAAATTCGACGCATCTCGTTCATTCATATCGCTGAGATTTAACGCAAGGCGAATAGTGAATGACCAAACAGCTACTTGCATACCCACATACAAGAATTGTGCCACAATCCCTTTTTTGAAAGCGGTATTACCAGCTAAATATTTAAGTGTGTCTGTAATTTTTACTTCAGGTTTACTTTCTTCATTTACCACTTTACATTTTGGAAATTGGGTAACAAGGAACAATATTGTTACAGCAATGAGAACAAAAATTAAATATTTGTATGGCTGTAAGGTATGTTGCAACATTGAGAGTTTAAAGTCGTGAACTTGTTCTGGTGTCATTGTTGCCATTTGTTCAGTTAAACTTGCCCCCTCTTGGAATACCAAATATTTACCAAGCAAAATACCTGCGATAGCCCCTATTGGATAGAATGTTTGGCTAATATTTAAGCGAAGTGTCGCATAATCTTTGTGTCCAATCATTGAGCTATAAGTATTTGCAGAGGTTTCAAGGAAACTCAAACCAATAGCAATAGAGAAAATTGCTGCTAAAAACATTGTGTAAGTTGCCATTGTTGAAGCTGGATAGAACATTGAACAGCCACCAATATATAAGGTTAAACCAATCAAAATGGCAATTTTATAACTCGTTTTTTTAATGACTAATGATGCAGGGATCGCAATTAAGAAGTAACCACCATAAAATGCACTTTGCACTAATGCACTGGCAAAGTCACTTAGCGTAAATACACTTTTAAATTGTGTGATTAAAATATCATTTAAGCTCGCAGCAGCTCCCCATAGTGGAAACAAGCAAGATAGCAAAATAAATTGAAAAATCGGCGTTTTATTAAGATAGCCATCAGGCATTTGTTGAATGTCTTTCATAATATGTTCCTCTCTTTTAAATTAGATGCACAGATTGTTGAAATTGCTCAAATTCAGTTTTACTTGGATAGGAAGATTGTGTTCCTTGCCCAGTTACACTATAAGCCGAGAATAATGAAGCCATTTGCATTGATTTTTCCACATCGCCTGTTGCAATATAGTAATGAGCAAAACAGCCAATAAAGGCATCACCTGCTCCGCTAGTATCAATCGCATTGACTTTATGGGGAGCGATGTGAGTAATTTCATTGCCACGTAACCAAACAGAACCTTTTTCACCTAAAGTAACAATCAGGTTTTTTAACCCTTTTGCTAATAAACTGTTGGCAGCGGTTTGGATTTGTTCCATTGTTTGCACAGGCATACCTGCTAAAATCTCTAATTCAGTTTCATTTGGCATAAAGAAATCACATTTACACGCATAATTGATGTCAAGTTCACGGCTTGCTGGTGCAGGGTTTAAAATCACAGGGATATGATGACGATTGGCAAAATCAATCGCATAATAAACCGTTTCCAATGGGATCTCTAATTGTAAGATCAATAATTTGCAATTTTTTAACCGCACTTCAGCACGATCAATATCTGCAGGTTTTAAATGTGCATTTGCACCTTTAATAATCAAGATACGATTTTGTGATGACGGATCAACAAAAATAGGTGCGACACCACTTGAAACGCCTTTTACTGTTTCGACAAATTCAGTGTCCACGCCGAACTGTTTAAAGTTGCGAATAGTATTCTCTGCAAAAATATCGTCCCCAACCTTGGTCATCATCATTACTGATGCCCCTAGTTTGGCTGCAGCGATGGCTTGGTTTGCACCTTTACCGCCACAACCCATTTTGAAATCGGGTGCTTCAAGCGTTTCTCCCATTTTTGGCATTTCATTAATGTAAGCAATTAAATCCACCATATTTGAACCAATTACGGCAATGTCCATACAAGTCCTCCATATATAAATGTTAAAATAATCACAAAATTGACTTTTTATTAGTATAATTAAATAAAAATGTTAAAAAAGTGACAAAGATCACATTTTCAAAAATTTTTTGTGCTATGATAGAAAAAAGTGAAAATCATCACATTTTTATTGAAGGAGAACATTGTTATGCAAGCGAATGAAATAGCGAAATTTATTGACCATACCGCATTAACCGCAGAGAAAACGGCGCAAGATATTCTGCAACTGTGTGAAGAAGCACTTGAGCACGGTTTTTTTTCGGTTTGTATTAATTCTGCCTACATTCCGTTGGCGAAAGCGAAGTTGCAAGGTTCAGATGTGAAAATCTGCACAGTGGTGGGTTTCCCTTTAGGGGCGAATTTGCCAGCGGTGAAAGCCTTTGAAGCACAAGAAGCGATTAAAGCAGGGGCGACGGAAATTGATATGGTGATTAATGTGGGCTGGATCAAATCGGGCAAGTGGGACGAGGTGCGTTCTGATATTCAACAGGTGTTAAATGCGTGTAATGGCTTGACATTAAAGGTGATTTTGGAAACCTGTTTGTTGAGCAAAGAAGAAATCGTGAAAGCCTGTGAGATTTGTCGTGAATTGAACGTGGGTTTTGTGAAAACATCAACAGGCTTTAATAAAGGCGGTGCGACGGTAGAAGATATTGCTTTAATGCGTCAAACTGTGGGCGAGCATATTGGAGTGAAAGCATCAGGCGGTGTGCGTGATACTGAAACGGCGATAGCAATGATTAAAGCTGGTGCAACTCGCATTGGGGCAAGCGCAGGGATTGCTATTATTAAAGGTTTGAAGGACAATAACAGCACCTATTAATTTGATGAGTGAGCCTGTAATGGATAAAAAAGCGCAATCTCGACTGCAAAAATTAGCTTTTTTGCTTAAGCAAATGGATAAATTGCATTTGCGTGATGCGGCAAATATTTTGAATGTGTCGGAGATGACAATTCGGCGTGATTTGAGTACCAACACAGGCTCAATAGTGTTGTTAGGCGGTTATATTGTTAATGATCCGCAAAAAAATAATGACAATAATTACCTGATTTTTGAGCAAGAAACCAAGCATATTGCGGAAAAAATGCACATAGGCAAACTGGCGGCAGATTTGGTGCAAGAGGGCGATGTGGTCTTTTTTGATTGCGGTTCAACCATTCCTTTTGTGGCTTCGCAGATCAATTCTTCACTAAAATTCACCGCACTTTGCTGTTCAATTAACACATTTATGGTGTTGCAAGAAAAGCCACATTGCCAAGTGATTTTGTGCGGTGGCAATTATTCACGCCACAATTCTTTTTTAACTCCCATTCAATTAAGTAATGAACTTGATGCGATTTGCACCACCAAGGCATTTATTTCTGCTGCAGGTGTGGATTTGGAGCAAGGTGTTACTTGCTTTAACTTTGAAGAAGCGAAAACCAAGCAAAAAGCAATGGCAAAAACCAAGCAATCCATTTTGGTGTTCGATGATTCCAAGGTGAATAAAGTGCAACAGGCTTATGTGGGCGAGTTGCAGCAATTCGATTTATTTATCACAAATCAGCTTTTGCCTGATGAATTTCACCCTTTTTCTGCACAAATTCGGATTAAATAGCTGAATTTCTTTGTTTGGTAATTGCGAACTATTTCGTTAAAAAGTAAACTAAAGTTTCATTAGGAAATGATTATTTGGCGAAAGAAAATGAAATTTATCAGTAAATTACCGCACTTTTTTGGGGTGAGTTGTGCCTTAGCTTATTCTGCAATCGCTTTAGCTGAACCTGCAGAAACGCAGCCGACAGAAAATAGTGCGCAACAAGAAAATTCCCAGTCAACAAATAATGCTGAAAATGCGCCAGAGCCAGTTGCGCAGGCGCAAGTTGACGTGCGTGTAAATGGAATTAAACAAGATAAATTAAAAGAAAACGTTCAAATTTATATCAACGAAATTAGCCCCGAAGAAGCCGACGGCTCAGAACGCTATCAAGAATTGGTGCGCCAAGCGATTTATAAAGGCTTGCGAGTGTTTGGCTATTATGATTATCAAGTGGATTTCAGCCTAGATCAGGGCAAGAAAAAGCCCGTACTGGTGGCAAATGTGAAGATTGGTGAGCCAGTGCGTATTGAGCAAACTGATGTGCAAATTGAGGGCGCAGCCGCCAAAGACGAAGCCTTTTTAGCCTTAAACAAAACCTTGCCGAAAAAAGGCGATATTTTAAATCACGAAAGCTATGATGATTACAAAAGTGCGGTGCAAAAATTAGCCGTTCAGCGTGGTTATTTTGATGCGGATTTTTCCGTACATCGCTTGGAAGTGATGCCGTCAAGTTATCAGGCGTGGTGGCGTTTGCTATTTGAAAGTGGCGAGCGTTATCGCTACGGCGAAATTCGTTTCCAAAATTCACAAATTCGTGAAGATTATTTGCGCAATATTTTGACAATTCACTCGGGCGATGAATATTTGTTAAACGACGTGTTGAAAGTGAATAATGATTACACATCTTCGGGCTGGTTTCAGTCGGTGTTAATGAAGCCGAGCTTGAACGAAGAAAACAAAACCGTTGATTTTGACGTGTTGATGTATCCGAAAAAGAAAAATTCAATGGAAGTGGGGATTGGCTATTCATCTGATGTAGGGCCTCGTTTTCAATTAGGCTGGAAAAAGCCTTGGATTAATAGTCGTGGGCATAGTTTTAGTTCGAGCTTTTATATTTCATCACCGAAGCAAACCATTGAAATGTCTTATAAAATGCCGCTGTTGAAAAATCCTTTGTATGAATATTACAAATTCAGCACAGGGATCGAAAATGAAAATGACAGCAGCACAGATACCAAATCGACGGCGATTACTTTCGGCGGATTGCGCTATTGGGATTATCCCGACGGTTGGCAATATTCTTTAGGCGTGCGTGCTCGTTACGACCAATTTACGCAAGCAGACGTGAAAGACAAAACCTTTTTGCTTTATCCGACAGCGGCAATCAGCCATAAATATATGGAAGGTGGTTTATTCCCAACTTGGGCGCATAGCGTGAGTTTCACCACCGATGTGGGACACAAATTGTGGTTGTCTGATGTAAACTTTACCAGCTTGCGAGCATCGGGCGCAGTGATTAAAACCTTTGCTGATAATCATCGTGTGGTAGGGCGTTTAGATCTCGGCTGGTTACACACCAAAGACTTAAGCCGAATGCCCCCTGCGATGCGCTTTTTTGCCGGCGGCGACCGCAGTGTGCGTGGTTATGGCTACAAAAAAATCTCGCCAAAAGATGCCAAAGGCAAGCTCATTGGCGCTTCACGTTTAGCAACGGCATCTTTAGAATATCAATATCAAGTGTACCCAACGTGGTGGCTCGCCACATTCTATGATGCAGGGCTTGCTGCTAATTCCTACGACACCAACGAATTGCGCTATGGTACAGGCGTTGGCGTACGCTGGGCTTCGCCTGTGGGGGCGATTAAATTCGATATTGCGACCCCAGTTCGAGATAAAGATAACAGCAAAAATATTCAATTTTACATTGGTTTAGGGGCAGAAATTTAGGGATTGAGTGATGACTGAACAGAACGAAACGCAAAGCGCAGAACCTGAGGTAAAACGCAAAAAAAGCCGATTTTTACACCGCACTTTAGTGGCGACTTCCGTGCTTCTTGCACTTTCTGCTGCTGGTGTGGCTGGGGTTATTGGCACAGAAGCGGGGACGAAATGGGCTTTGGGGCTGGCTGAAAAAAGCGTGGACGGTTTAAGCATCGGTAACGTGCAAGGCAAATTGCAAACAGGCTTGCAGTTAGACAAGGTGCAATTTCAGTCAGTAGGAGTTCAAACGCACGTTGAACAGGCGCAATTACAATTAGATTTCGGCTGTTTATTACGAGCAGAAATTTGCCTAGAAAACTTGAAAATTCAACAGCCTATCATCAATATTGACAGCGCACTTTTGCCGCCGTCAGAGCCTGAACCTGAAGAAAAAAATACGCCGATGAAACGGATTAATTTGCCTGTTTCAATTTCGGTGAAAAATGTAGAAGTCGATCAGCTTGCCTTAAATTTAGACAATAACCAAATTCAGTTGGGCAAGTTCCAAACTGCGGTGAATTTAAACAACGAAACTGGCTTAACCCTTGCGCCAACGCAGATTAACGATTTGTCTTATCAGTTACATAGCTCAACGGAAACAGCAGAACAAGCCCAAAAAGAACAAAGCAAAAAAGAACAAACTGCAGAGCCGAAAACGCCTGTGAATTGGGCGGAAATTGAGCAATCTTTACAACAACCCTTATTGGCGAATTTAACAGAAATTGTGTTGCCTTTTGATATGCATATTGCGGATATTTCGGGCAAAAATTGGGAGTTTAAACAATTTACTGATGACAAATTAAGCCAGCACATCACAATGCCGTCATTGCAAATTCAAGCTGATGCCACAGGCGAACAAGTACAGTTACAAACGCTTACGGTACAAAGCTCGGCGGGCGATTTGCAGGCGCAGGGCAAGATGCAGCTTAATCAAGATTTCCCTGTGGATTTAAATCTGCATAGTGATATTCACACTTTAAAACAAGGCGAAGATGTGCTATTGCCAGCATCAAAGGTGGATTTATCGGTGTCGGGAAGTTTGAAAAAACACACCGTACTTTCCTTAAAAACGCAAGGCGCAGTGGCGGCAGATTTAAACGCTGAAGTACAATTAAATGCAGAAAAAACGCCGTTCAATGTGCAACTTTCTGTACCTGAATTTCGTTATCCTTTCCAGCAAAATGCCGATCCACTTAATGTGCAAAAACTTGCTTTAGATCTCAAGGGTAATTTGTTGGATTATCAAGCAAATTTAAGCGGTAGTGTGCAAGGAATGGGCGCACCGCATACCCAATTAACGTTGCAAGGTCAAGGCGGATTATCGCAAGCGGACATTAAAACCTTACAACTAAAAGCCTTAGATGGCGATCTGAATTTAACTGGCAAAGTGAATTGGAAAAACGGCGTGGAATGGCAAAGTGCGGTGGATTTAAGCAAAATTAATGTCGGGGCTTATGTGAAAGCCTTTCCTGCCGTGTTGTCAGGCAAATTAACCAGCTCGGGGCAAGTGAATGCCTCTGGGTGGAATGTGTCTGTGCCTGATGTGGATATTCAAGGCACGCTGGCGCAACGTGCGCTGAGCTTAAAAGGCAGCCTAACTTCTGAACCAGAAATTTTAGCGAACACGCCACAGCTTGCGTTGCGTTATGGTGAAAATCATATCGTGGCAAAAGGGCAATTAGCGCAACAAAAATCTGATTTTGCCTTAGATATTAACGCCCCGAATTTACGTGGTTTAGTGCCTGATTTATCTGCTTCGCTTGTGGGTAAGGCATTGATTAATGGCAAAATTAGCGAACCTAATCTCAACCTAGATTTGGTCGGCGGACAAATTAAATTTCAAGATCTGAACATCGATAAAGTCGTTGCGAAAGGCAAAATTACCACCACGCAGCAAATTCAAGGCGATTTGAATGTGGCATTAAACGGCTTTAAACAAGGCGATATTAAATTGCACAATGCCACCTTGACTGCATCAGGCAGTGAAAAATCTCATCAATTACAGTTGCGCTCGGCAGGTGAGCCAGTGGCTGCTGGCTTAAATTTGTCGGGAAGTTTTGACCGCACTTCGCAAGTGTGGAAAGGCAGTTTAAGCCAAATTGGCATAAACACCCCTATTGGCGAAGTGAAAAATGCGCAAAATATTGATGTGGCTTTCGACAACAAACAAACCTTAGCTACTATTTCAAGCCATTGTTGGAAGCACGCCGACATTGATTTGTGTTTTCCACAAACCTTTAGTGCAGGCAAAAAAGGCGAAATTCCTTTTGAATTGAAACGATTAAATCTTGCTTTGGTGAACAAATTAGCTGAAAGTGATGGTTTGCTACAAGGGCAATTACGCAGCCACGGAAAATTCGCTTGGAACGAAAGCCAGCCTGTGAAATTAGATTTGCAGCTGAATGGCGACGGTGTGAACGTGGCGCACAAAATTGATTATCGCACCTTTAAATTAGCCATTCCGAAACTGGCGTTAAATGCTCAGTTGGATAACAATAATTTGGCGGTGAAATCGGATATTGCCATTCAAAATAACGGACAGATTAACGCTGATTTAAAAATTTCTGATATTGTGAAAGCGCGTAAATTAGGCGGTACGCTCAACATCGCTGGCGTGAATTTGAGTTTAGCCAATCAGCTTTTATCTAATGGTGAACGTGTGTCGGGGGCAGTGTCATCAAATTTAAGTTTTGCTGGCGATTTAACCGCACCTTTACTCAACGGTTCTTTAAATATCAATCAGTTACAAGCAAAAATGAAATCATCGCCAGTGCAAATTAGTGGTGGCTCAGTAGCGTTGAATTTTTATGGCAATCGTTCCACTTTGCAGGGTGATATTCAAACGCCTGACAGCCGTTTAACGGTGGACGGCAATGCGAATTGGCAAAATATTAATCAATGGAATGCGCAAGTACACGCTCAAGCAGACAAATTCTTAGTGAATGTGCCGTCATTGGCAAAAGTACGTGTTAGCCCGAATGTCACGATGAAAGCCTCGCCGAAATTGCTGGAATTAACGGGCGATATTGATGTGCCTTGGGCTCGCATTGTGGTTGAAAGTTTGCCTGAAAGTGCTGTAGCGGTGTCAGATGATGAAGTGATTTTAGATGCGAAAAGTGCGGTGAAAAATAATGATGTTTTTGCCACTCGCCAAATGGCATCAACCACGGCATCGGGAATGGCGATTTTATCGGATTTAAAAATAAATATTGGCAAAGATGTTACAGTGAAAGCCTACGGCTTAGACAGTAATTTAGAAGGGCTGCTTGCGGTGCGCCAAGAAAAAGGCAAGCTCGGTTTATATGGACAAATTGATCTGAAAAATGGGCGTTATGCATCGTTCGGACAAGATTTACTCATTCGTAAAGGGCAAATTAGTTTTTCTGGCTTGCCGTCGCAGCCGTTGTTGAATATCGAAGCGATTCGCAATCCTGAAGCAATGGAAGATACGAAAGTTACCGCTGGCGTAAAAGTTACTGGTGTGGCAGATGCGCCGAAAGTCGATGTATTTTCCGAGCCGAGTATGCCGCAAGATCAAGCGCTGTCTTACATCTTAACAGGGCGTTCGCTAGAAAATAGTGGCGACGCAGGTTCTAGCGGCTCAGTGGGCGCAGCCTTGCTTGGAATGGGCTTAGCGAAAAGCGGAAAATTAGTTGGAGGCATTGGTGAAGCCTTTGGTATCCAAGATTTAAACCTTGGCACGGCAGGTGTGGGCGACAGCTCAAAAGTCGTGGTGAGCGGCAACATCACGCCACGTTTAAAAATTAAATATGGCGTGGGTTTATTTGATGGCTTAGCCGAAGTTACCTTGCGCTATCGCTTGATGCCGCAGCTCTTTTTGCAATCTGTTTCGGGCGTAAATCAAGCCTTTGATTTATTGTATGAATTTGAATTTTAGTAAGAAATAATGTTGTATGAATAATATCAATTTAATCAAAAAAGCCACCGCACTTTCTAAAGCCGATCAGTCTTATGTGCGTGAAATTGCCGCCATTGATTTGGGGTCGAACAGTTTTCATATGATTATTGCTCGCATCGTTAATGGCTCGATCCAAATTTTATCTCGACTGAAACAAAAAGTGCAGCTGGCAAAAGGCTTAGACGAAAATGGCGTTCTCGATCAAGAGGCGATTACTCGTGGCGTGAATTGTTTGGCGTTATTTGCTGAGCGATTGCACGGCTTTACGGCGGAAAATGTGAACGTCGTCGGCACTTATACGCTACGAAGTGCGGTGAATAATGACGAATTTTTGCGCCAAGCCAAACAAGTTTTCCCTTATCCGATCAATATTATTTCAGGCAAAACCGAAGCGAAAATGATTTATTCAGGCGTGTCGCACACTCAGCCTGAAAGCGGTCGAAAATTAGTGGTAGACATCGGTGGTGGCTCAACGGAAATGATCATCGGTGATGATTTTGAACCGATTATCGCCGAAAGTCGCAATATGGGTTGCGTGAGCTTCGCTAAGCAATTTTTCCCCGACGGCACGATTTCGCCTGAAAATTTTGACAACGCACGCCAAGCTGCTTTAAGTCGCATTCACGATTTAGCCGAGCCTTATCGCCATTTGGGTTGGCAATATGTGTTGGGGTCGTCTGGCACAATTAAAACCGTGCATCAGGTGATTGCCGCCACCCTTGACCCCGACGGCATCATCACTGCTGGACGCTTGGATTTTTTAATTGAACGCACCTTAAAAAGCACACATTTTGATCACCTGAAATTACCTGGTTTGATTGAAGAACGAGCAGACGTATTCGTGCCAGGTTTGGCGATTTTAAGTGCGGTGTTTGATACTTACCAAATCGAGCAAATGCGTTATTCCGACGGCGCATTACGTGAGGGCGTAATGTACAGCTTGGATAAAAATTTCCAAGTGAAAAATATTCGCCAGCGCACCGCCGAAGCCTTAGCGGAACAGTTTAATTTAGACCGTGCGCAGGCGGAGCGAGTAAGCAAAAGTGCGGTGCAATTAGCGCAACAATTTCACGAATGGCAAGCCAGCGAATTTGCTGATGAAATGCAGGAAATTTTGCTGTGGGCGGCGTTATTGCACGAAGTGGGCATCGTGATTAATCACAAAAATATGCAAAAACATTCGGCATATATTTTGGCAAATATGGAATTACCTGGCTTCGACAAAGAGCAGCAACGCTTGTTGGCAACCTTAGTGCGCTTGCAAATTCACCCTTTTGCTCTTAACGACATTCCACAATTTGCTCGTTATACACCGCAAGATGTGTTGACCTTAGTGCGTTTGCTGCGTTTGGCTATTTTGCTCAATCGCTCACGCCAAGCGACGGAATATGCGGAAAAAATCTCGCTCAAAACTCACCGCACTTTATGGCAATTACAATTTGAAAATGCGTATTTAGCCCATAATTCGTTGGTGTTAAACGATTTGACCTTGGAGCAAAAAAGCCTGATCGAAATTGGATTAGAATTAAGCGTCGAGTAGCAGCAAGATTAAGAAAAGTGCGGTGAGAAAATTACACATTTTTTCACCGCACTTTTTATTACTTCGCCTGATGTTTTTCTAGCAAGAAATCAATAAACACCTGTACTCGCTTGGCTTTTTGGCTATTTTGCAAATAATAAAGATAGGTCGGTGGAAAATCGATCCAATATTCGGGCAAAATAGGCTCAAGCTCGTTGATGTTGGGGTTGTCGTTAAACAAGCGTGCAATTCCCAGCCCATCAAGGGCGGCATCGGTCATACTGATAATGCTGTTGGTGATTAAAGCTAGGGGCATATCAATATCGACACTTTCGCCATTTTGCTTATACAAGGTCATTTTGGATAAGCGTTTAGAGCTGGGAAAGCGGAATGAAATTAATTTATGCTGACTTAATTCCTGTAAATTTTGCGGCGTGCCGTGGTGTTCCAAATAGGCTTTGGAGGCATATATTCCGAGCTGTGTTCCTTTGGTTAATTTGCGTGCTACCACGTTACTATCAAGCGTATGCCCCATTCTCACACCCACGTCAAAGCCTTTTTTCAGAATATCTACCGTGCCGTTGTTGATGGAAATTTCTAGCACTATTTCAGGATAACGCTGGCAAAATTCTAAATAATGCGGGCGCAAAATGTATTCATAATCAAATTCAGAAATAGTAATACGCACAATACCACTTGGCGTTTCTCCCAGCGCGCGAACATTTTCTATAGACAAATTTAAGCTGTCGAGTAAAGGGTGGGTATCTTCAAATAAGCGTTGCCCTGCTTCGGTTAATTCCATACTGCGAGTAGTGCGGTTAATGAGCGGTAATTTCATATATTGCTCTAAGGATTTCAATGATTGGCTCACTGATGGCGAAGCAATATTGAGTTTTCGTGCTGCCGCTGCAATGCTGCCCTCTAAAACAATAGTATGAAAAACAATAAGATAACCATAAATTGATGAATTCATATTCAACTCACTTGTTATTGTTAGGTTAAAACTAATAATGAATTAGTTTTATGTAGTCTTATCATAATAAACTAAATCTCTATAATGCACCACATCGAACGACGCAATGATGTATTAATTAGTCGTTCTTATTTAGATAATTAACAGATTTTAAAGGAAAGCAAAATGAAAAAATTAACTATCGCATTATTCGCAGGTCTTCTTTCGTTCAACACATTGGCATCAGTGAGCGCACTTAACCACGTTGCACAAGAAGAAGCCATTTATGATAACACGGCATCATCAGTTTCAACGGTAAAAGCAGAAGTAGCGAAAAAACACTTATGGGAAAACCACGTGGCGCAAGAAGATGCAGTTTATGATAACGCAGCTCAAACAACTGTTGCTCAACGTAAAAGCGACAACACTCCAAAACATCTTTGGGGCGGCTAATTAGCCCCGATTTATGAATTTTAAAGGAAAGCAAAATATGAAAAAATTAGCTATGTTATTGGCAGTCAGTGCCTTTTCAATCAACGCATTCGCATTACAACCAACCGATGGCGAATTAGATTATCAATACAATATGGAAACGGCAGCGAAAGCAAGCACAGTCAGCCAAGTTAGTAGCGTATCGGACAATAATTTAACTGATAGTGAAAAAGATTACCGTGATGTAATGCAGTTAGATGGCAAGTTCGTCGCACATTCAACAAAAGGTGATCTACGAGTTTGGGGACATTAATTCCCACATTAAAATTAACCTTTAGATAAAACAAAACCTAGCTTTGGCTAGGTTTTTTTGTTAGAAAAACTCGGCTAAAAATAACCGCACTTTTATGCCCCAATAGCTCGTTAAACCTGTGGTGGCGGATTGCATTTTGCCATTTTTTAACAGAATAATCGTGGGCGTTACGCTGATATCCCACTGACGAGAAATTTCGCCATTAGGATCATTAACCGTGGTAAATTGGTACTGATTTTCGCGTAAATAAGACCGCACTTTTTGTTCATCTCCCGAACGCAATGCCACACTGACCACTTTCACGCCCTCTTGTGCAAGATCGTTAATGGCAGGCGAAGTGTAACGGCAATAACCACACCACGTTCCCCAAAAATATAACAACACAGGCTCATCTTGACTGATTTGTTCAAGAAAAAAATGTTGCTGATCAAGATCTTGCATTGCTACATTCAAAGCGTGCTCGGGCATATTAGGTTTGCGCCAATAATCTAAAATTGTGCTCATCACCAAAAAAGTCAGTGCCAGCGAGAGCAAGTTTTTAAGCCATTTTTTTAGCATCAGCTTTTCCTAAATTTTTACCCGCTTTTTCTTTTTCGTCGGCAAACTGCGTGCCCTTGGCGATCATTCGTAATTGCAAAATCACTCGATCTTTTAATTCGCTGCGCTCTTTATCGTCCATATCCAAGGCTTTTGACATTGCACTGAAAGTCAGCGTTACGCTGGCTTCGGCTTGAATATAACCAATGTAGCGAGAATAATTGAACTTATAAGCGATAAATTCGCCTAATTCGTCGATAAAATGCTTAATTTCTCGTGAAACTGCGGTGCGAAAAAGCAAAGAAGTGCCCGAGCTTTCACGTAATAATAAACGGAAAACATTCGGACTGTTTTCGATAAATTCAAAGAACGTGTCGAGCGAAACTTCAATCACGCTGCCGCCTTGGCGCAGACGTTTTTGTGCTTGGCGCATTAACTGGCGCAAGGTTAAACCTGCTTCATCAACCATTGTTAAGCCCAATTCTTCCATATCTTTGAAATGACGATAGAAAGAGGTTGGCGCAATGCCAGCTTCTCGAGAAACTTCACGCAAGCTCAAATTAGCAAAACTTTTTTCTGCGGTGAGCTGATTAAACGCCGCATTAATTAAGGCTTGGCGGGTTTTTTCTTTTTGGATAGCACGAATTCCTGCCATATTACATCTCATCTAAAATAGGTTTGACCGCATTGCCCACCGCTTGTGCGATGCGCTCGTAGCGTTGGCGAAGTGGTGAACCAGGGCGATAAATTAAGGCTATCGTGCGTTGTGGTTCTGGGTCAATGCAAGGAATGTATTTTACCCCTTGGCGATTGCCCTCGTTATGCACTGCCAACTGTGGCATTAAGGTAATGCCCGCATTCGCTGCCACCATATTACGCAAGGTTTCTAAGCTGGTGGCTTGAAAATGCGAATTTTCTTTTGCGCCAGCGGTAAAGCAATAACCCAAAGCGTGATCACGCAAGCAATGTCCATCATCAAGCATTAAAACTTCTTTATTTTTTAACGCCGACAGTGAAATTTGTTTTTCGCTCGCCCAGTCGTGTTTGTCCGATACCGCAAGGAGCATTTTTTCATTAAATAGTGGCACTTCAATAAATGCGCTGGTTTCTTCCACGCTGGCAACAATCGCACAATCTAAATGCCCTGTTTCCAGTTGATCGACTAAATGCGCTGTTTGCGCTTCGTATAAAAATAGCTCTAATTCAGGAAAGGCTTGGCTTAAGGCTGGCATAATATAGGGCAATAAATACGGTCCTACCGTTGGAATAACACCAATATGCAATGGGCCAGTCATATCTTTACCTTGATTGCTCGCCATTTCTTTCAGCAATTTTACTTCACGCAACACAGTTTTCGCTTGATTAACTAATAACAATCCCGACTGGGTGAATAACACTTTACGGCTTGTGCGTTCTAATAGCGTGATGCCAAGCTCATCTTCTAATTTACGAATTTGTCCGCTTAATGTGGGTTGGCTCACGTGGCAGGCATCTGCTGCACGACGGAAATGTTTATATTCAGCCAACGCAATAAGATATTCTAAGTCACGGATATTCATATAAAAATTCCTTATAGATATGAACAATTAAAAGGATAGAATTAATTGATTGTTACTATATCATAAATGTAGGTATAATCCACGCCGAAAAACACTAACAATGATAATGGAGAAATGTCTATGTCAAATATGGAAGGAAAAAAAGTTCCTCAGGTTACGTTCCACACTCGTCAAGGCGACGCTTGGGTTGATGTAACATCAGCAGAATTATTCGATAACAAAACTGTGGTTGTGTTCTCATTACCGGGCGCATTCACCCCAACTTGTTCATCAACTCACTTACCACGTTACAACGAATTAGCGTGTGAATTCAAAGCTGCAGGCGTGGACGACATCATTTGTATGTCTGTAAACGATACATTCGTAATGAATGCGTGGAAAGCTGATCAAGAATCTGAAAATGTAACTGTTATCCCAGATGGTAACGGCGAATTTACTGACGGTATGGGTATGTTAGTTGGTAAAGAAGATTTAGGTTTCGGTAAACGTTCTTGGCGTTATTCTATGCTCGTGAAAAACGGCGTAGTTGAAAAAATGTTCGTTGAACCACAAGAGCCAGGCGACCCGTTCAAAGTATCTGATGCAGACACTATGATCAAATACTTAAAACCAGACTGGACAGCGAAACCATCTGTATCAATCTTCACTAAACCAGGCTGCCCATTCTGTGCAAAAGCAAAAGGTTTATTAAAAGTGAAAGGTTACACTTTTGAAGAAATCGTATTAGGTCGTGATGCTTCAACTATCTCAGTTCGTGCAATTACTGGCAAAACTTCAGTTCCACAAGTATTCATCGGTGGTCAATACATCGGTGGTAGCGAAGAATTAGAAAAACACTTAGCTTAATTCATCGCTTAAAAACTGACAAAAAATATACCGCACTTTTGCTTTAAAAGTGCGGTTTTTTTTGCTTTATTTTTGTGTTAATCAATAAAAATGCAGGTTTTACGACTTCGCCGTCAATGCTTTATGTTCTTTGATAATCGCCATAAACGGCTGGGCGAAACGCTCCCATTTGATTGCACCGACACCGTTGATTTGTAGCATTTCCGTTTTGCTGGTCGGCAAATAAAGCGACATTTCTTGCAAGGTTAAATCGCTGAACACAATATACGGCGGAATGTTTTCTTTGTCGGCGATTTGCTTGCGTAGGAAACGCAGGCGAGCAAACAGATCTTTGTCGTAATTTTGCACCGCACTTCGCTGTGGAGCGGACACTGTAGCAAGCGATGAAAGGCGAGGTGTGGCTAATTCCAATGGAATTTCTCCACGTAAAACAGGGCGAGCACTTTCGGTGAGTTGCAACTGCACACCGACTTCATTCATCACTTGCGTAATCAAGCCAAGGTGAATCAGCTGACGGATTACCGATTGCCAATATTCCTTGCTTTTGTCTTTACCAATGCCATACACCGTAAGTTGGTCGTGTTGGTGATCGCGGATTTTTTGGTTATTCATTCCACGTAATACGCCAATCACATATTGCACACCGAAGCGTTGCCCTGTACGGTAAATGGTGGACAGAATTTTTTGTGCATCAACTAAGCCGTCATATTTTTTCGGCGGATCTAAGCAAATATCGCAGTTTTTGCACGGAGTTTGGCGATTTTCGCCGAAGTAATTGAGCAACACCAAACGGCGGCAAGTTTGGCTTTCAGCAAATTCGCCAATGGCTTCCAGTTTATGTTGTTTAATATCACGCTGTGGCGTTTCGGGTTCTTCCAACAAAATTTTGTGTAACCAGCCATAATCCGACGGCTCGTAAAACAGCACCGCCTCGGCAGGCAAATCATCACGCCCAGCACGCCCAGTTTCTTGATAATAGGCTTCAATGCTGCGTGATAAATCAAAATGCGCCACAAATCGCACGTTGGACTTGTTGATCCCCATACCAAAAGCAATGGTCGCTACCACCACCTGCACATTGTCGCGCTGGAAATCACGCTGCACGCATTCGCGCTCGGCAAACTCCATTCCCGCGTGATAAAACGCCGCCGACACACCGCGCTTTTTCAAAGCTTCCGCTACTTTTTCCGCCTTGTTGCGGCTGTTGCAATACACAATACCGCTTTTGCCTTTTTGCGCCACTACGAAATTGCACAGCTGATCCATTGGCTTGAATTTTTCCACCAAGGTATAGCGAATGTTCGGACGGTCGAAACTGCCGATGTATAAGTGCGGTGCGTTTAGGCGCAGATTTTGCAGAATATCTTGGCGAGTGGTGCTGTCCGCAGTCGCGGTCAACGCCATAATCGGCGCGTTCGGAAAGCTGCTTTTTAAGCCACCAAGTTGGGTGTATTCAGGGCGGAAATCGTGCCCCCATTGCGAAATACAGTGTGCCTCATCAATGGCGATAAAACTTACTTGGCAATGGGAAATAAAAGAGAAAAAGCTGTTCGTCATCACTTTTTCAGGGGAAAGATAAAGCAATTTTAGCTCGCCCGAAATGGCTTTATTTTGCACCTGTTGTTGCTGCTCGAATGTTTGCGTGGAATTGAGATAATCCGCTGAAATGCCGTAGGCAAGTAATTGATCTACTTGATCTTTCATCAACGAAATCAACGGCGAAATCACCAAGGTCAACCCCGAAAAACATAACGCAGGAATTTGATAACACAGCGATTTTCCGTTACCCGTTGCCATCACCACAAGGCTATCCTGCCCCGAAAGCGCAGCATTGATCACTTCTTCTTGTCCCTTGCGGAAAGACTGATAACCAAATACATCTTTCAGCGTTTGCAACGGATCGATAAGTGCGGTGAAATTTTGTGAATTATCCACCGCACTTAGGTTTTGTTCAGCCGACATCGACATTAAGCGAAACTCACCTCTTCGCCGTGTGCCACGCACGCTTCGCCTAAGCAATCCCAAAAACGCTTACCCTCGTGGTTCACCCATTCGCCATTTTCAAAGCGAAAATGCAACCCACCCAAACGGCTCGCCAACCACAATTCCAGCATCGCTTCTTGCTTGTTAATCACAATCTGCGAACGGTTACCGCAAGTGATGGTAAACACCGCCCCTTGACGCTCAAAATCCATATCCGCGCCCTGCTCATCGCACTGTTCTTCAATGTTATCCCAAATCTGCTCAATATTCTGATGAAATTCCACTAGGTTCATTTTGGTTTCTCTTAATTTATTAAATACTGGGTGAAATTATAGATATTTTCTGCGGTTAAGGATAGAATAAAAACTAATTTTTTGAAATTTAGACTATTGGATAATCAAATGAAAAAACTCATTTCTCTCTCTCTTTTAACCGCACTTTGTGCCACGTTAGTGGGCTGTGGGGTGAAAGGTGCGTTATATTTTCCGCAAGAACAGCAACAAGAACAAGCTCAGACACAACAAAAATAGGATAAGCAATGGATTTTTTCCAATATAAAAACGATAAACTTTTCGCTGAAGATTTAGCAGTACAAAACATCGCCGAGCAGTTCGGCACGCCGCTTTATATTTATTCAAAAGCCACGTTGGAGCGTCATTGGCACGCTTTCGATAACGCGTTTGGTGATTATCCGCATTTGATTTGTTTTGCGGTGAAATCGAATTCAAACATCGCTGTGTTGCAAACAATGGCACGCTTGGGTTCAGGCTTTGACATCGTGTCGCAAGGCGAGTTGGAGCGTGTGTTGAAAGCAGGTGGCGATGCGAGCAAAGTGGTATTTTCGGGTGTGGCGAAAAGCGAGAATGAAATTGCTCGTGCGTTGGACGTGGGCATTCGTTGTTTTAATGTGGAAAGTATTCCTGAGCTGTATCGCATTAACGCAGTGGCGGAAAAAATGGGCAAAATTGCGCCGATTTCCTTGCGCGTAAATCCTGATGTTGATGCGCATACGCACCCTTATATTTCCACTGGTTTGAAAGAAAATAAATTCGGCGTGAGCGTGGACGAAGCGCGCGAAGTGTATCGCCAAGCGGCGCAATTAGCGAATATTAAAATTACAGGTATGGATTGCCATATCGGTTCGCAACTTACTGAATTACAACCGTTTTTAGATGCGACAGATCGTGTTATTGTGTTAATGGAGCAACTAAAAGCTGACGGTATTGAGCTTGAACATTTGGATTTAGGCGGCGGTTTGGGCGTAACTTATACCGATGAAACCCCACCGCACCCGACGGAATATGCCAAAGCCTTGTTGGAAAAATTGAAAGATTATAAGCTCGAAATTATCCTTGAGCCAGGTCGTGCGATTACGGCGAATGCGGGGATTTTGGTAACAAAAATTGAGTACATCAAAACCAACGAAACACGCAATTTTGCCATTGTGGACGCGGGTATGAACGATATGATCCGCCCTGCGCTTTATGAAGCTTATATGAACATCATCGAAGTTGACCGCGGTTTAGCACGCGAAAAAGCGATTTATGACGTGGTCGGCCCTGTGTGCGAAACGTCAGATTTCTTAGGCAAACAGCGCGAGTTAGCGGTAGCGGCTGGCGATTTCATCGCGCAGCGTTCGGCTGGCGCGTATGGCGCGACAATGGGTTCAAACTACAATTCTCGCCCACGCACGGCGGAAGTGTTGGTGGACGGCGATAAAGCGCATTTAATTCGTCGCCGTGAAAGCATTGAGAATTTGTGGCAGCTGGAAAGTTTGTTGCCTTAATTGAATGAATAGGAAAGGAGTAGAAAATGAAATTATATTATTTGAAAGGGGCTTGTTCTTTAGTTCCACACATTGCCTTAGAGTGGATTGGCAAACCTTATCAAGCCGAAGAAGCCAGCCGTGAGTTTATCAAAACCCCTGAATATTTGGCGTTAAACCCACTTGGCACTGTGCCACTTTTAGTGGACGGCGATTTTGCTTTACCGCAAAATGTGGCGATTTTGAATTATTTGGACGAATTATATCCTGAAGCAAAATTATTCGGCAGCAAAACCGTGCAAGATAAAGCCAAAGCAATGCAATGGTTACTCTTTTTTAACTCTGATGTACACAAAGCCTTTGTGCCATTTTTCCGTGTGCCAAGTTATGCGCAAGACAATGCTGAATTGACTGAAAAAATTCGTCAAGAAACGGCGAAAAAAGTATTGGGCTTACTTGAAATTGCTGAAGATCACTTAACTCGTCATCAATTTTTTGCGGAACAAATTTCTGTGGCTGATGTGTATCTTTATGTTGAGTTGCGCTGGTGCAATATGTTGGGCTTAGATTATAGCCATTTGCGTAATTTAACTGCATTTTATCAGCGTGTTGATGCCAATGCAGGCGTGCAAGCTACGCTTAAACAACAAGGATTAGCCTAATGCAGAGCTTAGTGAATTATCACACTTTTGCCATTCCAGCGCAGGCAAAAACTGTGCTAGAAATCACCGCAGTTGAGCAATTAAAGCAGGCGTGGGCACAAGCTAAACTTGCAAACGAGCCAGTATTATTGCTTGGCGAGGGATCTAACGTGTTGTTTGTGAAAGATTTTCAGGGGACAGTGTTAGTAAATCGCCTGAAAGGCATTGAGCATACGCAAGACAGCGACTTTCATTATCTGCACGTTAATGGTGGTGAAAATTGGCATAATTTAGTGGCGTGGTCGCTAAATCAAGGCATTTATGGTTTAGAAAATTTAGCCTTAATCCCTGGTTGTGCTGGCTCTGCACCTGTGCAAAACATTGGCGCATACGGCGTGGAATTTAAAGACGTGTGCGATTATGTGGACGTGTTAGATTTCCAAAAAGGCGAAGTGTTCCGTCTAAGCGCAAGTGAATGTCAATTTGCTTATCGTACCAGCGTGTTTAAACATAAATATGCCGCTGATTTTATGGTGGTTGCCGTGGGGCTGAAATTAGCCAAGGCGTGGCAACCTGTGTTGAAATATGGCTCTTTGGCAAATTTAGACCAAAGTGCGGTGTCTGCGCAGCAAGTTTTTGACGAAGTGTGTGCGGTGCGTCGAGCGAAATTGCCTGATCCGAAACAAACGGGCAATGCAGGTAGCTTCTTTAAAAACCCAGTAGTTACGCAACGCCAATTCCAAGATTTGCAAAGTGAATATCCGAATATTCCCCACTTCCCACAAGAAGAAGGTTTTGTGAAATTAGCCGCTGGCTGGCTGATTGACCGGTGTGGTTTAAAAGGTTATCAAATCGGCGGTGCTGCTGTACATACACAGCAAGCGTTGGTGCTAGTGAATATGGGAAATGCAACCAGTTCTGATGTGGTGGAACTGGCTCATCACGTGCGTCAGGCGGTGGCAGCGAAATTTGATGTTTACCTTTCGCCTGAAGTGCGATTTATTGGTGAATTGGGCGAAGTGAATGCCGAAAATACCATCAGTTAAACGCAATCTTGTTTAGCCATTTAAAACTGCGGTGAAAAATTTTAATATTTTCCACCGCAGTTTTTTTTTAACTAATTTGTAAAAAATATGTTGCAAGTAGGCGGTGATTTAGTATATTTTTTAAGAGCCTTAGGCGAAAAACACAACAATTAATTCCTTTTTCTGGGAGAACTTTTATGCAAAAACTATTCAAACTTTCTCTTATTGCTGGCGTTTCTTTAGCAACGTTTTCTGCGCAAGCGGCGGAAGAGCAATTCATCACCATTGGTACAGGCGGACAAACAGGCGTGTATTATGTGGTTGGTCAGTCGATTTGTCAGTTGGTAAATCGTGATACCGCAAAAACACATATTAAATGTAACGCACCCTCTACTGGCGCATCAGTGGCGAACTTGAACGCTATTGCGGCAAAACAAATGGATATGGGGATTGCACAATCTGACTGGCAATATCACGCCTATAACGGTTCAAGCTCTTTTGAGGGCAAGAAAAATGACAAATTGCGTGCGGTGTTCTCACTTCACCCAGAGCCGTTTACTTTAATGGCGCGTGATGATTCTGGCATTAAACATTTCAATGATTTGAAAGGTAAACGTGTGAATGTGGGCGACCCAGGTTCTGGTACTCGTGCGACTATCAACGTAATTATGAAAGAAAAAGGTTGGACAGACAAAGATTTCAAAGTGGCAGCGGAATTAAAACCAGCGGAAATGGCATCAGCAATGTGTGATAACAACTTAGATGCGATTACTTATAACGTAGGCCACCCAAATGGTGCGTTAAAAGAAGCGGCAGCATCTTGCGATTCGCACTTAGTGCCAGTAACAGGTCCTGAAATCGACAAACTTGTTGAACAAAATTCTTACTATGCGAAAGCGGTAATCCCTGGTGGCTTATATAAAGGCACTGATAACCCTGTGGATACTTTCGGTTCATATGCAACTTTAGTTAGCTCAACAGATGTTGATGCGGATAAAGTGTATGCGGTAGTTAAAGCTGTATTCGATAACTTCGACCGCTTCAAACGTTTGCACCCTGCATTTGCTAACTTAAAAGAAGAAGAAATGATTAAAAACGCATTATCAGCACCATTACACGACGGTGCAGTGCGTTACTATAAAGAACGTGGTTGGTTAAAATAATTTATTATAAATTAATCACTTAACTTTCTTCATTACACCCTGTGCCTTGCGTGCAGGGTGTCTGTTTTCTCTTAATTTGGATTTTATTATGTCAACACAAGCCAAAAGCCTTGATTATGATGACTTACAGGACATCGTTGCCTCGAATGATGCAGGGGGACGAGCACCGATTGGTTTTAGCAAAAAATTAATTGTGGCAACAGCGATCCTTTGGTCGATTTTCCAGCTTTATTACACTTCGCCTTTCCCATTTTGGTTACAGGAAGTGCTTACTCACAATGGAATTGACTTCAATGTTGTCGTGGACGACACCAAGGCACGTTCTTATCACTTGGCATTTGCGTTATTTTTAGCCTTTTTATCTTTCCCAGCCTTTGCAAGCTCGCCTAAACATCGCATTCCTGTCTTAGACTGGTGTTTTGCTATTGGCGGTGCATTTTTAGGGGCATATTATCTGTTTTTCTATGAGGGCTTAGTTACCCGATTTGGTGCGCCGAATACGCAAGATATTATTGCAGGTTGTTTAGGCGTGCTGTTATTACTTGAAGCCACTCGTCGTAGCCTTGGCTTGCCATTGGTAATCATTGCCGTGGTTTTCTTGTTATATAACTATTTTGGACAATTCTTACCGACCGACTGGTTGATTAGCCACCGCTCAGGTTCGTTAGCACAAATCGTCAACCAACAATGGATCACCACTGAGGGCGTGTTCGGTGTGGCACTTGGTGTTTCGACTAAATATGTGTTTTTATTTGTATTATTTGGCGCGTTGCTCGACAAGGCGGGCGCAGGCAACTATTTCATTAAAACCGCATTCGCTTATTTAGGACATTTAAGCGGTGGGCCAGCTAAAGCGGCGGTAGTTTCTTCTGCCTTAACAGGGTTGGTGTCAGGTTCGTCAATCGCCAACGTAGTAACCACTGGCACATTCACCATTCCAATGATGAAGCGTGTTGGTTTCTCGCCTGAAAAAGCAGGGGCGGTGGAAGTGGCGTCATCGGTGAATGGACAAATTATGCCGCCAGTAATGGGCGCAGCGGCGTTCTTGATGATTGAATACGTCAATATGCCGTACAGCCAATTAATTACCCACGCATTCTTACCCGCGTTAATTTCTTATATCGCCTTAGTTTATATCGTGCATTTAGAAGCGTGCAAAATGGGCTTAATGGGCTTAGAGCGTGTCGATCCACCACGTCCATTCTTGATTGCACTTATTCGCACTTTAGGCTTCTTCTTAACAATGTGCGTGATTTTCTTCGGTTTAGATTTAGGTTTAGGCTGGATCAAAACTGCAGCACCAGATTATTCATTCTTAATTATTTGCGTATTATTAACCGCAGTTTATATTGGTTTAATCCGCCGAGTGGCGAGTTTCCCAGACTTAGAGCCTGATGATCCGAACGCAAAAATCGTTAAATTACCATCAGCAAAACCAACCGTAAATGCAGGTTTACACTATCTTTTACCTGTAGTGGTGTTAATGTGGTGTTTGATGATCGAACGCTTATCACCAGGGCTTTCAGCATTCTGGGGCATTATGGCATTGGGTGCAATCTTAGTAACACAACGTCCATTGCTCAGCTTCTTCCGTGGCGAAACTGGAGCAAAAGCCGCTCTATTTAAACAAGGTTTAACCGAATTAGTGGACGGCTTAGAAGTCGGTGCACGCAATATGATTGGTATCGGTATTGCAACCGCAACGGCTGGTGTCATCGTCGGCGTAGTGTCGCTCACAGGCTTTGGCGTACAACTTGCCAGCATCATCGAATTGTTATCAATGGGTAACATTTTGTTAATGTTAATTTTGGTGGCAATGTTCAGCTTAATCTTAGGAATGGGCTTGCCGACCACGGCGAACTACATCGTGGTGTCATCATTAATGGCGTTAGTTATCGTCGAAGTGGGTAAACAAAACGGCTTAATCGTACCATTAATTGCGGTGCATTTATTCGTGTTCTACTTCGGGATTATGGCAGACGTTACTCCGCCTGTGGGCTTAGCATCATTTGCCGCCGCCGCCATCTCAGGGGGAAGCCCGATTAAAACTGGGGTAACCGCATTCTATTACAGCTTACGCACGGCAATTTTACCGTTCTTGTTTATCTTCAACACAGATTTATTGTTGATTGACGTGGGTTGGGCGAAAGGCTTATTGGTGTTCTTCACCGCCACGACGGGGATAATGGTATTCACTGCGGCGACGATGAATTTCTTCTTTACTAAGAATAAATTATGGGAAACTGCGGTGTTAATTTTGGCTGCTTTTGCCTTATTCCGCCCTGGTTTCTTTATGGAATACATCTCGCCGACAGCACGTTATGTCGAGCCAACTCAATTTGTGCAAGAGCTTGAGCATACGCCAGTGGGACAAAATATTATGCTGCAAGTATCAGGTCTAAACCCTTATGGCAAAGAAATTCAGTTCTATTCACAACTTGAAGTGCCGGCAGGTGCGACAGGTGAAGAACGTGCACAAGCCTTAGGTTTAACCTTGCTTGACTCTGGCGAACAAATCGAGATTAACGGCAAAATGTCGCCGAAGATCTTGATCGATAATGTCGAAATTGATTCACCAGCCGCTAAAGCAGGATTAAACTGGGATCAAACCATTATCAACGTGGCATTACCAACGCATTCACTGGCAAAAGAATGGATTTTCATTCCAGCCTTATTGCTCATCGTGGGTGTTGCGTATAACCAACGTCGTCGTATTAAAAAATAAGCCAAAAAGCACCGCACTTTTTCACTAAAATAGCAAAAAGTGCGGTGTAAATTTAAGGAAAAATTATGTATAACAAACTCTTAATTGCGATTGATTTGAATAATTTAGAAAGTGCTAAATATGTGGTGAAAACCTGTTTAGATCTCACTGCAAATAACCCAAATGCAGTGTATCGTGTGGTGTCAATCATCGAGCCAATGGACGACAGCTTCATCTCCGCTTTTTTACCGAAAAATTTCGATAAATCTGTCGTGGAAGAGGCCAACAAAGCTTTGCACGACTTCACTAAAGCCAATTTCCCTGAAGGCGCGAAAGTCCAACACATCGTCGCCCACGGCACCATTTACGAAGAAATCAACCACATCGCCAAAGAAAAAGACGTGGACTTAATCGTAATGCTCGCCAGCAGCAAACCTAACGCCAAAGGCTTAAGCTCTAATACGGTGAAAGTGGCCCGTAATAGCGACAAGCCGATGTTGTTGTTGCGTTAAAATCATCTTTAAAACCGCGGTGTAAATTTTAAAATTTTTGAAATTTACACCGTGTTTTTTTCAAAAATTTAAATCTAATTTATGCATTTCTTTAAAAATTAACCCACCCAAATAATCGATCATCAAAATCGCAGAAGTGTACACTTCTTTTAGTTCTTATTGACATAAGAACTAAATCAATCTCTGTTAATTAGTTTAGGGAAATCAACAGTGTACAAAATTCAATCTGACTTTTCAGATGTGGTTAATCGTTTTACTGATAACTGCAAGGACGCGACATATCGCGATCGTTCTTTCGATTTCTGCTACGCCCATTTTCACCCAACCAATCCAAACCGTAACGATGTGCAATACGGCTGTTATGTGCTTTGGAGCTATTTAGCTAGTTGGGGTATGTTGCGTGGTAGCTTCTTATTGGAAAAAAGCCCTGCTTATCTTGAAAAATTAGTCGTATATATTCTTGAACAAGATCATTCTATTTGGAATATAGACGCCAAGGATTATATGGAAAAAGCGGATTATATCGTAAAAATGTATGACAAAATGTACGGTATAGTTACGGAAAATGGTGAGCGTGGAATAACACTTATTACTAAAATTATTTTAGGTGTTTTTGGTATTTTACCCGCTTACGATACTTTTTTCTGCGAAACATTTAGGGATATTTTTGAACAATATTCAGATAAATATTGCGGATTTAGAACCGTAAGCAAAAATTCGCTTAAAATCCTTTATCATTTTTACCAAGCACATCAAAAAGAAATCACCGAACTTCAGAAAAATCTGAAAGTGATGAATTTCGACGGCACAGAAAGCAATTTGCATTATACTGCGGCGAAAATTATTGATATGTATGGGTTTAATAAATCATTTAAATAATCTTAACTTCTAAAAAAAACAAGGGAAATAAAATGGGTCTAGTTATAGGTATTATTTTGGCTGTTATTTTTGCTCCAGTGGGAGGTTTAGGGTTCTATTCCTTATTTAAAAGAACTGATATAGAACTCGCATTTTGGGAAAATCTTTATAACAAAGGAAATAGATATGCAGACCAATTGGCAAAATTATTATCTGCAATTTGTATTCCAATTGTTATGGTAATAATCGGTTTTGTTGTTGCTAGCATTCTTTTATGGTTAGAATTAGTAGATGATGTTTCACAAAAAATAGAATTTATTATAGGAGTACCAGCCTTAAATATTATTATTTATACTTTTATATCATTTTTAGCTATGTTTAGTTCAGGTTATAAGCATCAAACCAAAAGTGGTAAAAAGGATAAACGTTATAAAGATAATCCTGTTTATAGCGCTAGTTGTTGGGATCTGTTATATCCGCTCTTTGGTTGTGGCGCATTCGTTTTATTAGGTATGGGATTGTCCTAAGTAACTAGACAAAACTCTCTTTACTAATGGTTTTAACATAGAAAAATAGGCTGATATAAATTAGCTACAAATTTAATTAAATAAGGAAACAAAAAATGCTAGGAAAATTATTTGGTTTATTCAAGGGTAAAAAATCTGTTGTAGATGAATCTGTTTTAGATGAAATTGATGAAAATGAAACAAAATTAGATCTAAGCGGTAAGAGCATTTCAGTAAAAGATTTCCAAAAAATAGCTACATTAACACAATTGACAGAACTTAATTTAAGTGAATGTTTTGTTTTTGATATAGATCTTAAATATCTATCAGGCTTGACCAATCTCACAAAATTAAATTTATCAGATAACTATATTTCTGATGATGGTTTAGAACATATATCAAGCTTAGTTAATCTCGAAGAATTAGATTTATCGCATAACAAAATTTCTGATGATGGTTTAGAACATATATCAGGCTTAGCTAATCTCAAAGAATTAGATTTATCCAATAATAGAATTACAGGTGATAGTCTCGAGAATTTATTAGGTTTGACTAAAATAACCTATTTATACTTAGCAGATAATGAAATCGGTTATGATGGTTTAGTTCATTTGTCAAGTTTAGTAAATTTAGAAACTTTAAACTTAAATAAAACAAATATTTCAGACTTAAGTTTTTTACTTTCACTAAGTCATCTTTGGAGTCTTCGCTTAGCTAACAACAATATTTCAGATGCTGAGTTAGAACATTTATCAGGCTTGACTAATCTTAAAACTTTAGATTTGAGCGATAATCATCTTTTAGGTTCAGGCTTAAAGGTTTTATCGGGATTACCTAATATTGAAAACCTTAATTTATCTGATAATAATATTGCTGGTAAACATTTAGCTTACTTATCAAAATTAGATAAATTAGAAAGTTTGGATTTAAGCGAAAATAAAATATTAGCGACAAACTTATCCCATCTTTCAGGTTTAACTGAGCTTGAAGACCTTTACCTAGAGGGAAATAATATTTCGGATAAAGGAATTTATCATTTATCTGCGTTAAGAAATCTGCGCCATTTATGGCTTAATAGCAAAACTATAGATGAAGATGACAGTCCTGAATTAGATAAGCTTAAACGCGCTTTATCTGACTGTGATATAGAGTTATGCTAGCTCGTTGCAATATTTATTGAATTTAACCAATAATCAAAAAACCGCCAAAAGGCGGTTTTTATTTGGCTTACAACAAATGGTAGAGCAAGTTTTTAAAAACTTTAAGAAATTTCACCGCGGTTTGCGCTATTTTAGGCTTGGGTGTAGAATGGGTGATTGAGTTTATAAAAGGAAAGCAAAAGTGGATTTCAAAACGAATTTAGAGCAATTACCAGCGATTGAGCATTTAAGCGGCTTGCAGGTGTTGGACGGTGAAAACGTGATTCACGAAATTCCTGCGGTGGCAGGGAAGTTAGGTTCGCTTCGTGTTTATTATGCGCTTGCCGAGCAATTTAGCGGAAAATTAGACCGCACTTCGGCACAAAAAGGCTTGGAGATTTTTGCTGAACACACCGAAGATGCAAAGCAAAATGTAGGCAAACACCCGAATATTGATTTATTATTTAAAGTGGTTAATGAAGATTTAAACTATCAATTAAAGCCGATTTTGGCTTAAACTTTTTTCTTGGCTGTTGAACTTTTTGCCAAAAAGTGCGGTCTAATTTAACATAAAATTGAAAGGCGGTTGATCTTTTCATTTTTTATGTTATAACAGACCAATGAAAGTTCATCTCACATAAGAAGGACGATAATGAATAAAGAAGCACAAATGATGTTAGTTCCACAAGGCAATCTCGAAGGGTATATTCGTGCAGCAAATGAATATCCGATGCTCACGCTCGACGAAGAAAAGGAATTGGCGGAACGTTTGTACTACCACGAAGATTTAGAAGCGGCGAAAGCATTGATTTTGTCGCACTTGCGCTTTGTGATTCACGTTGCACGTGGCTATTCGGGTTATGGTTTACCGCAGGCGGATTTGATCCAAGAGGGAAATATTGGCTTGATGAAAGCGGTGAAACGTTTTAATCCTGAAGTGGGCGTGCGTTTGGTGTCGTTCGCTGTACATTGGATTAAAGCCGAAATTCACGAATATGTGTTGCGTAACTGGCGTATTGTGAAAGTGGCAACGACCAAAGCGCAGCGTAAATTGTTCTTTAATTTGCGTAAAACTAAACAGCGTTTAGGCTGGTTCAGCGATAACGAAGTGGATTTAGTGGCGAACGAATTGGGCGTTTCTAAAGAAGACGTTATCGAAATGGAAAGCCGAATGACAGGCGCAGACGTGGGCTTTGATTTGCCAAATGATGATAGCGAAGAAGAAACCTTTGCGCCGTCGATGTATTTGGAAGATAAAAGTTCTAACTTTGCAGCGGAATTAGAAAGCGAAAACTTTGAAAATCAAGCCACAGAGCAGTTGAGTTCCGCGTTGGAAAGCTTAGACGAACGTAGCCAAGACATTATTCAGGCACGTTGGTTAGATGATAATAAAGCAACTTTGCACGATTTGGCGGCGAAGTACAATATTTCGGCTGAGCGTGTGCGTCAGCTTGAAACCAATGCGCTGAAAAAGCTAAAAAGTGCGGTTAATTTTTAAGAGATTTTTCATTATTTTAAGACCGAAAGTAATTTCGGTCTTTTTTATGCAGATCTTTGCTAAAATTGCTTGCAAAGTGGCTTGAATGTGGGTAGAATTCACAGGCTTTTTAGAGAAAGCCGTTTAATGTAATCATTTATTAAACGTACTATTACGATATGTAATAGATAAAATGTTCCCGATTTGGGAGCTAGACAGGTCTGCTGCACTTCCCTTTATTAAGAAGTTAAAGGTGATGGTGTCAGTTTTTTATTAGCTAAAATTATTGGAGCTCTGGTCTAATGCAGAACCAAAGAATCCGTATCCGCTTGAAAGCATTTGATCATCGTTTGATCGATCAATCTACTGCGGAGATCGTAGAAACAGCTAAACGTACTGGTGCACAAGTTCGTGGTCCAATTCCTTTACCAACTCGTAAAGAACGTTTCACAGTATTGATTTCACCACACGTTAATAAAGACGCGCGTGATCAATATGAAATCCGTACTCACAAACGTTTAGTTGATATCGTTGAGCCAACAGAAAAAACTGTTGATGCATTAATGCGTTTAGATCTGGCTGCCGGCGTTGACGTGCAGATCAGCCTAGGTTAATTTAAGAGGTTATTACAATGATTGGTTTAGTCGGTCGTAAAGTTGGTATGACTCGCGTTTTCACTGAAGACGGTGTGTCAATTCCAGTTACCGTAATCGAAATCGAAGCCAACCGTGTGACTCAAGTTAAAACTCTTGATAACGATGGCTATTCTGCTGTTCAAGTTACTACTGGTACTAAAAAAGCTAGTCGTGTAACTAAGCCAGAAGCTGGTCATTTCGTGAAAGCAGGTGTTGAAGCTGGTCGCGGTTTATGGGAATTTCGTACTGAAGGTGAAACTGTTGAGTTCACTTTAGGTCAAGAAATTAATGTTGACATCTTCGCTGATGTTAAAAAAGTTGATGTTACTGGTACTTCTAAAGGTAAAGGTTTCCAAGGTGGTGTTAAACGTTGGAACTTCCGTACTCAAGATGCTACACACGGTAACTCTTTATCACATCGTGTACTTGGTTCTATTGGTCAAAACCAAACTCCAGGTCGTGTGTTTAAAGGTAAAAAAATGGCTGGACACTTAGGTGCTGAACGTGTAACTGTTCAATCACTTGAAGTTGTTCGTGTTGATGTTGAGCGTAAATTATTATTAGTTAAAGGTGCTGTTCCAGGTGCAACTAATAGTAATGTTATCGTGAAACCAGCAGTTAAAGCGTAAGTCAGGAGATAGAGATGGAATTACAAGTTGTAGGTGCAAACGCACTAGCTGTTTCTGAAACTACCTTCGGACGTGAGTTTAATGAAGCGTTAATCCACCAAGTAGTTGTTGCTTATGCAGCAGGTGCTCGTCAAGGTTCACGCGCGCAAAAAACTCGTGCTGAAGTGTCTGGTTCAGGTAAAAAACCTTGGCGTCAAAAAGGTACAGGCCGTGCACGTTCTGGTGATATCAAATCACCAATCTGGCGTTCAGGTGGTATCACTTTTGCTGCGAAACCACAAGATCACAGCCAAAAAGTGAACAAAAAAATGTACCGTGGTGCAATCAAAAGCATTCTTTCTGAATTAGTTCGTCAAGACCGTTTGGTTGTTGTTGAAAAATTCGAAATTGACGCACCAAAAACTAAGTCATTAGTAAACAAATTAAAAGATATGGCGTTAACTGACGCACTTATCATTACTGCAAGTTTAGATGAAAATCTATTCTTAGCTGCACGTAACTTATATAAAGTTGATGTACGTGATGTTCAAGGTATCGACCCAGTTAGCTTAATCGCTTTCGATAAAGTGGTTGTTACTGTTGATGCAGTAAAACAAATTGAGGAGATGTTAGCATGATTCAACAAGAACGTTTGCTAAGTGTGCTTAAAGCACCTTTAATCTCTGAAAAAGCAACAAACAATGCTGAAGGCTCAAACACTATCGTGTTCAAAGTCGCTTTAGATGCGAACAAAGTTGAAATTGCAAACGCAGTTGCTCAACTTTTCGAAGTGAAAGTAGATTCAGTACGTACCGTGGTTGTTAAAGGTAAAACTAAACGCCGTGGTAATAAAATGGGTCGCCGTAGCGACTGGAAAAAAGCTTATGTTACACTTCAAGAAGGTCAATCACTTGACTTCGCTGAAGGCGCAACAGAGTAATTACGGAGGAGAAATAGAAAATGGCTATCGTTAAATGTAAGCCGACCTCCGCTGGTCGTCGTCACGTTGTTAAAATCGTGAACCCTGAATTACACAAGGGTAAACCTTACGCACCTTTATTAGATACTAAATCTAGAACTGGTGGTCGTAATAATTTAGGACGTATCACCACTCGCCATATTGGTGGTGGTCATAAACAACATTACCGTCTAGTTGATTTTAAACGTAACAAGTTAGATATCCCAGCGGTTGTTGAGCGTCTTGAATATGATCCAAATCGTTCTGCAAACATTGCTTTAGTGCTTTATAAAGACGGTGAACGCCGTTATATCTTAGCACCTAAAGGCTTATCTGTAGGCGATCAAATCCAAGCTGGTGTAAACTCGCCAATTAAAGTTGGTAACTCATTACCAATGCGTAATATCCCAGTTGGTTCGACTGTACACAACGTTGAATTAAAACCAGGTAAAGGCGGTCAAATCGCTCGTTCAGCTGGTGCGTATGTACAAATCATTGCTCGTGAAGGTAACTACGTTACTTTACGTTTACGCTCAGGCGAAATGCGTAAAGTATTAGCGGAATGTGTTGCTACCATCGGTGAAGTTGGTAACTCTGAACATATGTTGCGTGTACTAGGTAAAGCTGGTGCAAGCCGTTGGAGAGGTATCCGTCCTACCGTTCGTGGTACTGCAATGAACCCAGTAGATCACCCACACGGTGGTGGTGAAGGTCGTAACTTTGGTAAACACCCAGTAACACCTTGGGGCGTTCAAACCAAAGGTAAGAAAACTCGTCACAACAAACGTACTGATAAATATATCGTACGTCGTCGTGGCAAATAATTTCATTCATTAAAATAGGATAGTCCAATGCCACGTTCCCTCAAGAAAGGTCCTTTCCTTGACCTACACTTGTTGAAGAAGGTAGAGAAGGCGGTGGAAAGCGGGGATAAAAAACCAATTAAAACTTGGTCCCGTCGTTCAATGATCATTCCATCAATGATTGGTTTGACCATCGCAGTCCATAATGGTCGTCAGCACGTTCCAGTTTATGTTTCCGACGAAATGATCGGTCATAAATTAGGTGAATTTGCACCGACTCGTACATACCGCGGCCACGCTGCGGATAAAAAAGCTAAGAAGTAAGAGGTAAAAGATGGAAACTATCGCAAAACATCGTTACGCTCGCACTTCAGCTCAAAAAGCTCGTTTAGTTGCGGATTTAATCCGTGGCAAAAAAGTTGCACAAGCACTCGAAATCTTAACTTACACTAACAAAAAAGCAGCAGCTTTAGTGAAGAAAGTATTAGAGTCAGCGATTGCAAATGCTGAGCACAATGACGGTGCAGATATCGATGATCTCAAAGTCACTAAGATTTTCGTAGATGAAGGTCCTAGTATGAAACGTGTGATGCCACGAGCTAAAGGTCGTGCAGATCGTATTTTAAAACGTACAAGCCACATCACTGTGGTTGTGTCAGATCGTTAATTTGGTAGAGGAATAACACAAAATGGGTCAAAAAGTCCATCCGAATGGTATTCGCCTAGGTATTGTTAAACCTTGGAACTCTACTTGGTTCGCGAATACACAAGACTTCGCTGATAATTTAGAAGGCGATTTCAACGTACGTAAATTCTTGAATAAAGAATTAGCAAATGCTTCAGTTTCACGCATCACTATTGAGCGTCCAGCAAAAAGCATTCGTGTTACAATTCACACAGCTCGCCCAGGTATCGTAATTGGTAAAAAAGGCGAAGATGTTGAAAAATTACGCAACGCAGTAGCGAAAATCGCAGGCGTTCCAGCGCAAATCAACATTGCTGAAGTGAAAAAACCTGAATTAGATGCAAAATTAGTTGCAGATAGCATCGCTTCTCAATTAGAACGTCGTGTAATGTTCCGTCGTGCTATGAAACGTGCAGTACAAAACGCAATGCGTTTAGGTGCTAAAGGTATCAAAGTTGAAGTAAGCGGTCGTTTAGGTGGTGCAGAAATTGCACGTTCTGAGTGGTATCGTGAAGGTCGTGTACCATTACATACACTACGTGCGGACATCGATTATAACACTGCAGAAGCTCATACTACATACGGCGTAATCGGCGTTAAAGTATGGATCTTCAAAGGTGAAATTTTAGGTGGAATGGCTGCAATTGCACAACAACCAGAACAACAACCTGCTGCGCCTAAAAAGGCACCACGCGGCAAAGGTCGTAAGTAAGGAGAACTGCTAAATGTTGCAACCAAAACGTACAAAATTCCGTAAAGTCCACAAAGGACGCAACCGCGGTTTAGCTGGCGGTACTGAAGTTAGCTTCGGTACATTCGGCTTAAAAGCGGTTGGTCGCGGTCGTTTAACTGCTCGTCAAATCGAAGCGGCTCGTCGTGCGATGACTCGTGCTGTTAAACGTCAAGGTAAAATCTGGATTCGTGTATTCCCAGACAAACCAATTACTGAAAAACCATTAGAAGTTCGTATGGGTAAAGGTAAAGGTAACGTGGAATACTGGGTAGCTCTTATCCAACCAGGTAAAGTACTTTATGAAATGGACGGAGTTTCAGAAGAAATCGCTCGCAATGCATTCGCATTAGCAGCGGCGAAACTTCCAATTAAAACAACGTTCGTAATTAAGACGGTGATGTAATGAAAGCTCAAGAACTAAGAAACAAAAATGTTGAAGAGCTGAATGCAGAGTTAGTAAACCTTTTAGGTGAACAATTCAAATTGCGTATGCAAGCAGCCACCGGTCAGCTTCAACAAACCCATCAGTTAAAACAAGTGCGTCGTAGCATTGCACAAGTAAAAACTGTGTTAACCGAAAAGGCGGGTGAGTAATGACTGATAAAATTCGTACTGTTCAAGGTCGTGTAATCAGCGATAAAATGGATAAATCTTTCACAATCGCAATCGAGCGTAAAGTGAAACACCCACTTTTGGGTAAATTTATCCGTCGTACAACAAAATTACACGTTCACGATGAGAACAACGAAGCAAGAATTGGTGATACAGTCGAGATCAAAGAATGTCGACCAATGTCTAAAACCAAATCTTGGACTTTAGTTCGTGTAGTAGAAAAAGCGGTAATCGCTTAATCTTCTGCATAAAAAATAAAAAGCCTCAGCGAAAGCTGAGGCTTTTTGTTTTTCCCACCCTTTGCACTTTTTCTCCAAAAGTTATCCACGTTGTACGGCAACGTAAACACGCAAAAATTTACAAATATTCCCCAAAACACTCGACCAAGTTTACTTTATTTTATCAAACGAAAAACTCTTCTATTTCATCTTTTTCTCATATAGAATGCAAAATTTCGACATTAGGAAAGCATCAAGGAAACTTTATGACTAAAACCAGCCTAAAAGCCAGTCTCTTTGCCACCTTAGCATTGGGTTTTGCCGTACCAGTTCACGCTCAAGCGCTTAATCAAATTTACCAAGTGGAAACCTATATGACGACATATAGCTGCTATCAAGCCAAAGATAAAGTTGGCGAAGTGGTGGAATATTGCACGAATATTCCGACCAAAAGCGTGGAGAATTTTAAACTGCATATGGACGGCTATATGAGTGAAGAAGACAGAAGACAACAAGCGATGGCGATAGCAAGGAAAAAAGATGAAGAGCTGAAAAATTTTCAGAAACGTACCTATGGAAGAGTCTCAATGGCGGATTTAAAACAGTCGGTGAGAGAAAACAATCCGTGTAGCACTCTGCCTAAAAGACTGCCTTCTAAAGGAGATGAATTGGGCAAGCCGAATCCTGAGTTCGTATTAGCGAAAGCAGAAAATGATGCTTTTCGTGCGATGTGCAATTATGAAAGTAGTTTGAAGAAAATTGAAAATGCTTCACGAGAATTGATTGTATTGCAAGGCAATGTCGAAGAAGCAGAACGTGAACTTATCAAAGCAAAACAACGATTACAACAAAAGCCCAATGATAAATACGCTCAGCGTGATGTGGAATATTATGAGAGGCAACTGAAATATAATATCTGGAAACTGGAAAAAGTGAAGTCTGTTGAGGAATATGAGCGACAAGCTGATGAAAAAGCAGAAAAAATGGAAGCTGCGCAAGCTCACTTTGAAAAAGTAAAAGCCTTATATGAGGCTGGTGAAATAGATATTCCAGCAAAATTAAAAGAAATGCAGTAAGATTTCACCGAAATTATTCAAAATAAAAACTCAGCTTATGCTGAGTTTTTTGCTAAAACGTTCAAATTTTCCACCGCACTTTGGCGTATAAAATGTATTTAATTGGCTTCTTTTTGGCAGATTTCTAGCGTTGCTTTAATTAAGGCGGCAGCAATCGTGCCGTCGGCTGGGTGTTGTGGTAACGGTTGGTCAAATCTAAACCATTGAGCGTCAACGATTTCTTCTTCCTGTAAACGAATTTCACCGCTGTCGTAATCGGCAAGAAAACCGACCATCTGTGAATTTGGGAATGCCCAAGGCTGGCTGCCAAAATAGCGGATATTTTTTATTTTAATCCCAGTTTCTTCAAATACTTCACGCTCGACCGTTTGTTCAAAGGTTTCGCCTACTTCCACGAAACCCGCAAGCACGGTGTATAAACCTGCGCTGCCATCTCTACGAATGTGCCGTTGGTGGCTGGCGAGCAAGATTTCTGCCTCTTTGCGCACTGCCACAATAATCGACGGACAAATCACAGGATAAGTGCGGTAATGACACGCTGAATTTTGGCATTGCACCGCCCATTCATCGGGCGCAATTTGGGTTTGATGACCACATTTTCCGCAAAATTGATGGGTTTTGAAAAAATGGTTTAACTCAACACCACGATTTAGCAAATTAAATTTTTCCTTTGGCAAATGCAGCAAATCACGCAAGCCAGTCCATTCCCGTTCTTCTTGGCTTTCTTCTAGCAAATAGAGCGGTGCATTTTCCCATTCACCGATTTGGATAATCCGCTTGCTCACCGCCTCAAGTTCAATAGCACTACCAAAGGCTAAGTTATTGTTAGGAAAATAAATTTTCTGCCCTTGATGAATTAACCAAAAGCCAGTTTCTTGCGTTGCAAATTTCATCTTTTCTCCCATTTTCAATCAAGGAAACCGCAATTAATGTGCTTCGTCCCAGTTGTCGCCAATGCCGACATCAACAATCAATGGCACGCTTAATTGAGCCGCAGCTTCCATTTTTTCTTTGATAAGTGCGGTGAAAAAATCAAGTTTTTCTGACCGCACTTCAAACACCAATTCATCGTGAACCTGCATAATCATCTGAATATCAGGATTGTCTGCAATCGCACGATCAATGGCGATCATCGCTCGTTTAATAATATCTGCCGCCGTGCCTTGCATTGGCGCATTAATCGCCACACGTTCCGCCCCTTTGCGGCGCATTGCATTGCTTGAATTAATTTCAGGCAGATATAAACGGCGACCAAATAGCGTTTCCACAAAGCCTTGCGCTTTTGCTTTGGCTTGAATGTCCGTCATAAAATGTTGAACATTCGGGTAGCGCTGGAAGTATAAATCCATATATTTTTGCGCTTCATTGCGAGCAATGCCCAGTTGGCGAGCCAGCCCAAACGCCGACATTCCATAAATTAAGCCGAAATTAATTGCCTTGGCACTGCGACGTTGTTCGCTCGTTACTTCTTCAAGGGAAACACCAAAAATTTCAGCCGCCGTTGAGCGGTGAATATCTTTGCCTTGCTGGAATGCGGTGGTTAGCCCAGCATCGCCCGACAAATGCGCCATAATTCGCAACTCAATTTGTGAGTAATCCGCTGCGACAATTTTGAAGCCTGCACGTGGCACAAAGGCTTGGCGAATACGGCGACCCTCGTCATTACGAATTGGAATATTTTGTAAATTTGGATCGCTCGACGACAAACGCCCTGTCGTAGTAACAGCTTGGTGATAAGAAGTATGAACTCGCCCCGTTTTAGCGTTAATCATTAACGGCAATTTGTCGGTATAAGTGGATTTTAATTTCGCCAAACCACGGTGTTCAATCAATAATTTTGGCACAAGATGCCCGAGCTGCGCTAATTCATCTAGCACTTCTTCATTGGTGGACGGCGCACCTTTAGGCGTTTTGGCGATCACAGGTAAGCCCAATTTTTCAAATAAAATTTCTTGTAATTGTTTGGTCGAAGCCAAATTAAATTGCTCGCCTGCAGCTTGATGAACTTGCGTTTCAAGTTCGGTTAATCTTTGTGTGATTTCGTCCGATTGAGCATTCAGCGCCGCTTTATTGATCAACACGCCGTTGCGTTCAATACGAGATAAGACTTCAACTAACGGCAATTCAATTTCATTAAAAAGTGCTGTTAATTCAGGTGTTTGCTGTAATTCTTGCCACAATGTTTGGTGCAATTTCATTGTAACATCAGCATCTTCCGCTGCATATTCGGCGGCTTGTGCTAAGTCGATTTGATCAAAGGTGAGCTGATTTTTCCCCTTGCCAGCCAACGTTTCAAAAGCAATGGTTTGATGCCCTAAATAGCGCATTGCCAAGTCGTCCATATTGTGTCGCCCTGTGCTGTTTAACACATAGCTTTCCAGCATTGTGTCGAACGCCACGCCTTGCAACATAATGCCTTGATTAGCAAAAATCGTCAGGTCATATTTAATATTTTGCCCGATTTTTTTGATCTCCGCATTTTCTAAAATCGCTTTTAATTTGGCTAAGCAAGATGATTTATCTAATTGATTTTCCAGTAATTTCCACTCTAACTCGCCGACTTGCGGTTCAGCAAAGAGATCGGCTTGCGCATTGTCGCTTTCTGCGCTGACTTGATGCTGATGTGCCAACGGAATATAGCAGGCTTCGCCGTTTTCAAGGCTGAACGAAATCCCCACTAATTCCGCACTCATCGCATCAAGCGCATTGGTTTCGGTGTCCACCGCCACTAATTTGGCTTGCTCAATTTTATCGATCCACGCTTGTAATTGGGCTTCTGTCGTAACGGTTTCATATAAAGTGCGGTCTATTTTCACGATGTTTTTCGGCGCATCATTTTCTGGCAAATTTTGCACCGCACTTTTTGCGTCTTGGCTGGTATTTTTCGGTTGAGTTGGTGTGGCTTGATAATTTATTTTCACCGCAGGCTCGCTCGGGTTTGTTACCGAGCTTTCGCCCGTCAACACTTCATTCAACCAACGTTTAAATTCATAACGCCCGAAATAGCTCGCTAATTCATCGTTATTTGCCGTGCCAATTTGCAATTCTTCGTGGACGAGTTCTAAGGCAACATCAGTTTTAATGGTGGCTAATAAATAAGACAAATCAGCATCGGCTTTCGCTGCCAGTAATTTCTCGCCTAATTTTTTTGCGCCACGAATAGGCAACGTTGCCACTTGGTCGAGATTGGCATAAATTTTCGCCATTGAGCCAATGCCTTGCAAAAGCCCCAACGCTGTTTTCTCGCCCACGCCAGCCACACCAGGGATATTATCTGCGCTGTCGCCCATTAATGCCAAATAATCAATAATTAACTCGGGCGGAATGCCGTATTTTTCCACCACGCCATCACGGTCGAGCAGGCTATTATTCATCGTGTTGATCAACATAATATTGTCATCAACCAACTGCGCCATATCTTTATCGCCAGTGGAAATTAACACTTTTTTACCCGCACTTGAGGCTTGCACCGCCAACGTGCCAATCACGTCGTCAGCTTCCACACCCTCAATAGAAAGCAGCGGAATACCTAGCGCGCGAATAATGTTGTGCAAAGGTTGAATTTGCGCACGCAAGTCATCGGGCATTGGCGGTCGGTGCGATTTATATTGCTCAAACATCTCATCACGGAACGTCTTCCCCTTGGCATCAAACACTACCGCAATGTGGCTTGGCTGTACTTGTGCAATCAGGCTTTTCAGCATATTTAACACGCCATACATCGCCCCCGTTGGCTCACCTTGTGAGTTGGTTAAAGGCGGAAAAGCGTGAAAGGCACGATATAAATAAGAAGAACCGTCCACCAAAACAAGTGGATTTTGAGCAATTTGTGGCATAATTTTCTCGAATTAAAGATGAAATTTAGACGTTATTATAGCGCAGTTTCTCTATTTTGGGGATTAGCTTTCATCAATGGTTTGTCTATTAAAATGTAACCAAAATGTTATTTATTGCTTTCTTTTTAACTTGAAAACCTCTATATTAGTGCCGATTTTATAAACAAAAAAGGAAACTCCAATGCGTAAATTATTAAGTATTATCGCATTAAGCAGCGTGTTAGCCGCTTGTGCACAAACCACTCCAACAGCAGAAACCAAGCCTGCTGAAATGGATTACAGCAAATTCCGTCTTTCTTTGGCTGAAATGCAAGACATCGCTAACGAAAACCGCCTTGCGTGGCGTATTTTCTATGCTAAACCATCAGAAGGTGCAGATGCGGAATGGTTTGACGCAGTAAAACAAGGCAATCTTGCTAAAGTGAAAGAAATGGTCGCAAAAGGACAAAACCTTGAAGCCAAAGATGAAGCGGTGTTAGGTCAAACTGCATTAGGTTGGGCGGCGTTCATCGGCTATGAAGATATGGTTGATTTCTTAATCAAACAAGGCGCAGACTTAAATGCGACCGACAAAGGCGATGTTTACAACGTAATGAAATCAGCGGTATTGGGCAACAACACCAAAATCGTGAAAAAAGTACATAAATTATTGAAGAAAAAACAAAAAATCAACGTGAATGCGATTGAAGACGACGGCGAAACCTTAGTAATGGTAGCAGCAAGCAACAACCGCTTAGACACGGTGAAATACTTAGTTTCACAAGGTGCAAAATTAAATATTGTTACCACAACTAAAGACAAATCTTTACCAAGTTACGACCAAAGCGCATATTCTTACGCTTGCGACCGCAACTTGCCAGATATGCAAAAATTATTAGCTTCTTACGGTGCAGTCAACCACCGCACAGGTAAAGCAAGCTGCCAATAATTAGTTGAGCGAATAAAAAAGTGCGGTGTAAAAATGTTAAGTTTTTTCACCGCACTTTTTGTTTACTTATCAAATGGGCTAGGGTGGTAATATCTGTCCACTAACCCCAAAAATCTCGCTATTTCCTTACTTCTTTTTTGAAATTCTGGTATTGGTTTATAAGCACCATTTTTTGCCAATATATCAATAATGTGAGAACTAATGGCTGAAATATTAGCGGAAATCGCATTGCTATTTATTTTTTTGTTAAAAATCTCTTTTATTAAGTTGTTTCTTTTATCGATAAGGATATTTATTTCATCAGGGTTAAATGGTTTTTCGCTAAGGTTCATATCCCTAACTTCTTCGCGTAATGCTTTTGTTTTTGCTTCCAAATCTTTAACATATTTATCATAGTTTTTATTTTTATATGGATTAAAATCTTCATAGGTGTAGGTTTTTCCTGCCACCGTGATTTTCATATCTTCTACTTTTGTTATTTGGTTGGCATAACTAATGTTAATAAAACCAAACAATAAAGAAAGTATTAATGCTAAGGTTTTCATTTTTTCTCCTAATGATTAGTTAACGTTTATTATTTCTTTTTTGAATGCATTTTTGTATTGCAAACTTTGCAAGAGTAAAGGTTAAAGAATAGATAAAAGCGGTATATTCAGATGGAATACTAGAAGAAAATAGATCCAAATCTTGTCCGTAGCGATAGAAAATATAGATGGCTACATAAAAAATAAGTGTTAAAGCAGTCAAAAACAGTAAAAAAGCGTTTTGTTTTATTTCTGATAGCATTTCCGCTCTTGTTATTTTATTGAAGCAAAATTCAGCTAGCACTCCAGAAACTGCCGCCAGTATCACTGGATAAATAAATGCGTTAATAGAGATCAGGTCAGTAGAAAAACCGTGTTTACAGATGTAAGTACATACGCCACAAAGAGCGTGAAAGAAAATGCCCCAGTTTATTAAATTAATCATTAAATTAAGAAATTTCATTACTATTCCTATATAAAATTAAAATTCCAGCGGATTTTAACATTGTTTTTTTTTTGCGCAACCAGCGCTCAAAAAACAATCTTTAGGGCGCGAAAAATGAAGCTGATAGAGAAATTGAAATGAAAAAAGTGCGGTGTAAAAATATTAAGTTTTTCCACCGCACTTTGTGTTTTAACTGACTTATTTTGTTACAAGTTTTTTGGTTTGCTTACCATAATTTCGATTACTTGCTTATCGGTATATTGCATACTGCGAGAAGCGATGTTGCACAAGTTTGCAATCGAGCGGTCGATAGAATGTTCCACAATACCCTCGTTGCCAGTTACTTGAGTGTTATCTAATGCCATTAACACCGATTTATAACCCGAACTCACGCTGGTGGACACTTTCATTGCGCAGCTGTTCGCCGCACCGTCGCAGATAATGCCACTAATATCGCCGATCATACTGCTGATCGCCATACTCACAGTGTCAAATTCCCCTGTCAGCAACCACGCCACACCTGCGCTGCTGCCCATTGCCGCCGTTGTCGCCGCACATAATGCCGACAATTTTGGCAATTTGCTGTGAATATAAATTGCCATTAGGTGCGATAAAAATAACGCACGGATCAGTTGTTCTTCGCTGGCTTTTAAATGACGGGCGACCACCACCACAGGCATTGTGGCGGCAATGCCTTGGTTGCCCGAGCCTGAGTTACTCATCGCTGGCAAATTCGCCCCACCCATTCGAGCATCGGAAGCTGCCGTGGTTTCAATAATAATGCGGTTCATCAAATCATCACTTAACAAACCACGAGCGATTTGGCTTCGCAAAGTACGCCCAATATGTAGCCCGTAATCCTTGCTCAATCCCTCTTGCGACAAGGCTGAATTCAATTTTTCCGCTTCCGCAATAAAGGCAATTTTGGCTAAATCCACATTCATTGAGAAATCAAAAATATCTTTGGCGGAAATCGCATTAAAGATCTCATTTAAGCTGTCAGCTTCCACTGCGCAAGGCTGAGAGAAAAGCACTTTGCCATTTTTTTCGATATAAATAACGTTCGTGTGATGCGCCGCAATTCGTACACAAACCTGATCTTCACCGTGAAATAAACAGGCTTCGGAATACAAAATATGCTCAGTTTCAAAAATGGACACATTGACTTTATTTGCCTGCAACATCGCTTGCGCCTGCTCAACTTGGGCTGGCGTAATGGCTTTCAACACCTCTAGCCCAGCATCGGGATCGCCTCCAATAGCCCCAATAGCAGCCGCCATATTCAAACCCAACGTCCCCGTACCAGGCACAGTAACGCCCATTCCATTTTTCATTAAATTTGGCGAAACCTTAGCTTCAATCCGCTCTGGCAATGCACCCAAATGACGACGAGCCACCGCCGCCGCCAACGCCAACGAAATCGGCTCCGTACACCCTAACGCAGGCACAACTTCTTTTTTGACGGTATTGAGAATGATTTCTTCGGCAGTTATATCATAGTTATTGTTCATATTAAAATTCCTCATAAAGTTAGCCTAAAAATGCAAGGAAAGGCGAAATACATAATAAAATACCTGTTACGATAATGATTTGTAATGCTAAACCTTTATATTTAAAGAGATGTGGTACTTTATACACTAAATAAGCAGGAATCAAGCAACCAACAAAACCAAATATTGGGCTACAGATAGAGGTAAAACTTAGAACTGGTGCATTTAGTACAATTGCTCCCCAAGCTAATAAGATAGCAAATAGCATAATTCCTTTTTGCACGTAGTTTGAATTGATTTTTTCCGCTGGGAATTTGCGTAATAATAAATTCATTACAATTCCTTGAGTTGCTTCTCTAAAACCAAGATAAACACCAAAAAATGCTGTCATTACCGCAAAAATATTTAATGCAACGCCAACATATGTTGCCCAACTACCAGGGAAAAATTGTGCAGCAATAGCAAGAGCTGAAATATTTTGTTCATAGGCTTGGATAGCTTCTTCACGTCCCATTGCTAATGTAAAAGATACAGCATAGAAAAAGACGGTGATAAACAAGGTGATAAACGCAATATTCATTGCTCGTAATGCTTTATAGCGAGCAACTTCTAAAGATTTTTCTTTGGCTCGATAAGAAATAACCATCGGGCTTAGTGTTTGAATGAATAAAATTGAGGTGAGGGTAAAAGGTAGTGTGATAATAGCGTCTTTAACTAATTTACCAAAAGGAGGTAACACGCCAATATTGTGTATATTCCACATACCTACCATTGCAATTCCTAATGCTGCAACAACAAATAGCTTTGTTAAAACCATAAAACTTGAGATTTTAAAAAGTAATTGTTCGCCACGAGAAGATAGCGCAACTAGAATACAAATAAGCAGTAAACCATAAAATGGGTTTTGTGATAGTAAAGTATCAGTTACTCCAAATGTGTATAAATAAGATGCACTGTCATTCGTAATTGCCGTAGAGTAAACGAACATCCAAATGACTAACATAATAAAATAAAGCACACCAAGAAAAATTCCCCAGTTTTTTCCTAGGTAGCCACTGATAACCGAAGGATAATCTTCGCATTTAGGTGATTCAGCTAGAGTGTTAATAAATAGGCGTTGGAATAAGTACATTGCAGGATAACCTATAATAGAAGAAAGCAGGAATACCCACATTCCCATTAAGCCAACTTGTACGGGTAAAAACACGATCCCTGCACCAATTGCCATACCTATACTCATAATAATCCAGCCAAAATCGGTTGAATCAAATTTGATTGCGGCTTTAAATTCCGCAGGCGTTAGTTTTTGATTACACATAAATAAATCCTCTTTATTTGTTGTTTTTTAGTTCTCGAATATGTTTATAAATTGCGTGATTAGTAATGTTAAGTCGTTGAGCAACTTGTGAAACTGTATCTTTTAGCTCAAAAATTCCTGTTTCAAAAAGGTAACTAACGACAGCTTTTGTGTAAGATTTTGAATCAGGTGGAATGGTTTTAGAAATAGTTTGAATAGCTTCGTTTAAGGTGCTTTCAATTAATTCTTGAGAATTGGTTGTAAAATTTTCGTTTCTTTGTGGGGTTAAAAAGTCAAATTTAGGCATTAATGAACAAATAACTTTATCAAATGGATAAGATAAATTTAAATTAATACAAAATAGCCCAATGGGATTGCCTTGACTGCCAATAATAATATGTGTGGTTGATTTGATAAGATCGCCAGAAGATAAGTGGGAAAAATAACAATGATGTTCATTATTACGATCATTATAGTAAAATTTTAGTAACTGTAATCCTTTATCTGTAATTGGATCACCCACTTTTCTACCCGTGTGATAGCCATTAATAATTTTGATGATTGAGCTTTCAAAATTGGTAATCGAATGAATAACAACCTCACAGTGCTCACCTAGTAACTCTGCGGTAGCTTCACTTAGTGAGAAGTAAGATTGCATTATCTTTTTATCTTGTGGATTTGTTAAATACAGAAGTTCATCTTTCATTATTATTCCCCTATAAGTTATGAGAAATAATACTGCAAAGTAAAATTAATAGTCAAATATATTTAACTTTAAATTCAAAAAATGTGACTAATATCACAAAAAAGTTGACCGCACTTTTTATGCCAAAGTGAATGATCTTTTTAAAATTCTGCTAACTTTTCAAACCTCATTCTTTCACCAGTAATGGGGTGGGTGATGGTGAGGCTTTCGGCGTGGAGGCAGAGGCGTGGGGACATTGCTTTAGCCTGTGGGTGGGAATAAAATTTGTCGCCGAGAATCGGGTGTCCTAGGGCGAGAGTGTGTAGGCGCAGTTGGTGTGAGCGTCCTGTGATGGGGGTGAGTTTAACTCTGGTGCTGTTATTTGGCAGGCGTTCGATGACTTCAAATTCAGTTACGGCACGTTTTCCGTGAATAAAATCAATGTGTTGGCGTGGGCGGTTTTCCCAGTCGCAAATTAAAGGCAGGCTAACCGAGCCACGATCTTGTTTTAAATGCCCCCAAACTAAGGCGTGATAATGCTTTTCGGTTTCTCGTTCACGAAATTGGCGTTTGAGTTCGCTGTCGGCGGCTTTGCTCATTGCGAACAACAAAATGCCACTGGTCGCCATATCAAGGCGGTGCGCAGGTTCGCAAAAGCCGTATTTATCTTTAATTCGGCTCATTGCGCTGTCATAATATTGTGGTTGATTACCTGGCACAGAAAGCAACCCGCTCGGCTTATTTACCACCATAATGTGATTATCGTGGTAAACAATGTCGAGCCAAGGCGTTTGGGGCGGTTGGTAATCAATAAGTGCCATAAGTGATTGTTCCTGAACAAAAATACGCTAAATTTTAGACGCTTTTAACCAAAAAGTGCGGTGCATTTTATCACAGTTTTCTTCGTCGTCGGGGGAAATTTCCCCCACGGCTATTCCTGTGTACTCACGATCACTCGCAAGCTGTCTAAACGCCAGTTAGCTTGGCTAAGCTGGGCGAGTGATTGTGTGAGCATTTCTTCTAAAGCATCAATTTCCCCTTGGCGAACGCTTGGGTTGACGGCTTTGAGTGCGTTTAAACGATTGATTTCATTGCTTAATTGCTGGTCGGCAAGGTGTTTTGCTTGAGCGATAATTTGCTCGGCTTGGTGTGCAATAATGCTTTCGCCAGCGTTGAGCATTTGCTCCAAATTGCTGCGCACCATTTTGACCATTTTATTTGCCATTGCTTTATTCATTGGCTTGAGCTGTTTTTCGATGCTTTTGCTGCTCACTTGCGCACTTAAATTGTTGCCTTTGCTGTCGAGTAATAGGCGCACAGGCGTTGGCGGCAGGAAACGATTGAGCTGCAAGCCTTTTGGTGCTTGGCTTTCGACCACGTAAATGGCTTCCAGTAATAATGTGCCAGCAGGGAGTTTTTTGTTCACCAACAAACTCGCTGCGGTTTTGCCGATGTCGCCCGAAAGCACTAAATCAATGCCGTTGCGTAACATTGGGTGATCCCAAGTGAGAAATTCTACTTCTTCTCGAGCCAGTGCCAAATTGCGGTTAAAGGTTACGGTTACGCCTTCTTCTTTTAAACCCGGGAAATCCGGCACGAGCATTGTGCCTGTTGGTGTGATGACGATAGATTGTTCGCCCAAATCTTCTTGTTCCACGCCAATAATATCGAATAAATTCAGGGCAAAATTCACCAATTCGGGGTTATTATCTTGTTCAGCGATTGCATTGGCTAATTGTTGGGCGTTTTCGCCACCATTGGAATGTAGTTCCAGCAAGCGATCTCGTCCATTTTCTAGCTCGGTTTTGAGTTGTAAACGCTGTTTTGCTGTGTCTTTTACGAAAGTCGCAAAGTCATCAAGTGCGGTGCAATTTTCCATAAAATAGTGTAATTTTTCACCGCAGTTGGCGAATAAAGTTGCGCCCATTGGGCAGGTTTCTTCAAACGCATTCAGCCCTGAATGATACCAATCCGCCAACACTGCTTGTGGTGTATTTCTAAAACAAGGAACGTGAATTTGAATATCTCGAGTTTGCCCAATACGGTCTAAACGCCCGATACATTGCTCCAGCAAATCAGGATTATCAGGCAAATTAAACAGCACCAAATGGCAAGCAAATTGGAAGTTGCGCCCCTCTGAACCAATGCTTGAGCTAAGTAGCACTTGCGCGCCTTGCTCGGCATCGGCAAAGAAAGCGGCAGCACGATCTCGTTCGATAATCGACATTTTCTCGTGGAACACAGCACTTAAAATGCCTTCTTTTTCACGCAACGCTTGTTCAAGTTGAATGGCGGTTTGTGCTTGGCGACAAATCACCAACACTTTTTCGTGGCGATGATTTTTCAAGAACGTCGCCAGCCACTCAAAACGAGGGTCGAATTCCCACCATTTGGCGTTGTCATTCATTTTTTGGAACAGCTGTTCAGGGTAAAGCAAGCTGTCGGAAGTTTGTTCGCCCAGCAGACTCATTACTTTCAGCGTGTTTTGATATTGCGTTGGCAGATCGAGTTGTACTTGGTGATAAATTCGATGCGGAAAGCCTTTCACGCCTTGACGTGTGTTGCGGAATAAAAGGCGGCTCGTGCCGTGTCGGTCGATAAGATTGCTGATTAATTCTTGTCGAACTGCGGTCTTTTCTTCTTCATTTTTACTATCGAGCGTTTTAAGCAACGGTTCGACATCTTGCTCTTGTAATAAATCCGAAATTGCGTTTTTTTCCACCGCACTTAGGGCTTTTTCCGCCAGCAAGGCTTGCACTGCTTGAGCTACGGGCTGGTAATTTTTCTGTTCATTAAGAAATTCGTTGTAGTCATAGAAACGATCTGCATCAAGCAATTTTAAGCGTGCAAAATGGCTGGCTTGCCCGAGTTGCTCAGGGGTGGCGGTGAGTAGTAACACCGACGGAATTTGACTAGCTAATTGCTCTACTAATTGATAAGACAGGCTTGGATTATCAGGCGACCATTGCAAATGATGCGCTTCATCAACGATCAGCATATCAAATTGGCTGTCGAGTAGCTGTTGCATACGTTTAGGCTGAGAAATTAACCAATCAATCGAGCAAATTAGGCGATTTTCGCTGTGGAACGGGTTGCGTTCTTCTTCATCTTCTTGCGCCGAAAAATCGCTGGCACGTTCTTCATCAAATAATGAAAAATGCAGATTAAAACGGCGTAGCATTTCCACAAGCCATTGATGTTGCAGGTTTTCTGGCACAAGAATTAACACACGATCCGCACGCTCAGCAAAAATCTGTTGTTGCAAAATCATTCCTGCTTCGATGGTTTTACCTAAGCCCACCTCGTCCGCCAGCAGCACACGGGGAGCAATGCGTCGCCCAACTTCATTAGCAATGTGTAATTGATGGGGAATTAAACCCGCTCGAATGCCACGCAATCCACGCAAAGGCGATTGAAATTGTGCTTGCTGATGTTGGAGCGCTTGAAAGCGCAGAGCAAAGCGATCTGAACGGTCGATTTGAGCGGTAAATAGGCGATCTTGCGGTTTGCTAAAACGGATATTATGAGCGAGTTCTAATTCCTTGATGACCACTTCTTCACCGTTATCAAGGCGTTTGGCTAAATAAAGTGCGGTGGAATTATTCAGAATTATATCAATAACTTGTGCTTGCCAGCCAGCTTGATGTGAAATGTGGTCTCCCACCGAAAAAAGCACTCGAGTTAAGGGGGCGCTGTCAATCGCATAAATGCGTGTTTCTTCGGCAGCAGGGAAAAAAATGCTCACACTGCGATGATTTAATTCGGTGATCACGCCCAAACCAAGATCATTTTCGCTCTCACTTAACCAACGTTGACCCAATGCAAATGTCATTATTTTCCCCTCTTGCCTTAAAAAAGTAGCGTATTTTACGCAAGATCAAGGCAAAATGAAACTGAAATTTATGTATAGAATACTTTACAATTTTAATTGATTTTAATTTAAGTTTCATTAATTATGTAATTTATACTTGATTTAAAAATCGTTAGGTGTAAGATTTAAACAAATTTTCATAAATCTGAGGTTATTATGAGCTTAACACAAAAATTAAAAGACGAATTTTTCGGCGGTTGGACGAAGTTTGAAGCCGCTTGGTTGATTTTTTTCTTGCTGATCCAACTGGCAATTTTTGCTTATGAACCCGACGGTTGGATAGCAACCATCGCTGCGATTACAGGCATTTTATGCGTTGTTTTTGTGGGCAAAGGAAAAATTAGTAATTATTTTTTCGGTTTAATCAGTGTGTCGCTTTATGCTTACACATCTTATACCTTTGAATTATATGGCGAAATGCAGCTTAATTTATTCGTTTATGTGCCCGTGCAATTTATCGGTTTTTATATGTGGCGCAAAAATATGACCAGCGAAAACACCGTAAACCAAGCGGGCGTGGAAGAAGTTATCGCCAAAGCCTTAACCGCTAAACAATGGCTGGGCGTTGGCGTATTGGTGCTGGTCGGCACTTATGCTTATATTCACTGGTTGCAAAAATTAGAAAGCGCTTTCCCAGAATTAGACGGCGCAACCGTGGTGATTTCGTTGGTGGCACAAGTGTTGATGATGTTGCGTTATCGTGAGCAGTGGGCGTTGTGGATTATCGTGAATGTGCTAACGATTTCGCTGTGGGTGGGAATGTATTTCCGTACGGGCGAAACGAGCTTGCCGTTAATGGTGATGTATATGATGTATTTGTGTAACTCAATTTATGGTTACGTCAACTGGACGAAATTGGTAAAACGCCATCAAGTTGTGGCATAAACCGCGAGTTTTCGTCGAAAACTGTTAAAAAAAGCACCGCACTTTTCAGCAAATAGCAAAAGTGCGGTTTATTTTTCGCTGATTTTCAGTAAAAATCTGTTAAACTAAGTGGCAAATTTTTAAGATGAACTAGACAAAACTTATGAGCTTATTAGACGTTTTAATTTACCCCGACGAGCAATTACGCACAATCGCTCAGCCTGTAACGGAATTTAATCAAGAATTACAAACTTTTATCGACGATATGTTCGATACGATGTATGAACACGAGGGCATTGGCTTAGCGGCAACGCAAGTCAACGTGCATCAGCGTGTAATTACAATGGACATTGAGGGCGACAAAACAAACCAAATCGTGTTGATTAACCCTGAAATCATCGAAAGTTCAGGCGAAACAGGCATTGAAGAAGGTTGTTTGTCTGTGCCTGGTTTTCGTGGTTTAGTGCCACGCAAAGAAAAAGTAACGGTGAAAGCCTTAAATCGTCAGGGCGAAGAGTTCACTTTGAGCGCAGACGGTTTGTTGGCAATTTGTATTCAGCACGAAATTGACCACTTAAATGGTGTGATGTTTGTGGATTATTTATCGCCGCTCAAACGCAATCGCATCAAAGAAAAATTGGTGAAAATGCAAAAACAAATGGCACGCCATAAAGCCTAAAACGTTCTAAAATAAGACCGCACTTTTGCGGTTTTATTGTTCTCACTATAAACACTTTTAACGCAGAACTTTATTATGAAAAAACTCAATATTATCTTCGCTGGCACGCCCGATTTTGCCGCTCAACATCTACAAGCCTTACTCAATTCTGAACACAATGTGATTGCAGTTTATACCCAGCCTGACAAACCTGCAGGACGAGGCAAAAAATTGCAAGCCAGCCCAGTAAAACAGCTGGCGGAGCAGCACAACTTGCCTGTTTTTCAACCAAAATCATTACGCAACGCAGAGGCGCAAGCGGAATTAGCGAGCTTGAATGCTGATGTAATGGTGGTGGTGGCGTATGGCTTGATTTTGCCAAAAGTCGTGCTGGAAACGCCACGTCTAGGCTGCTTGAATGTACACGGTTCGATTTTGCCGCGTTGGCGTGGTGCTGCGCCAATTCAGCGTGCGATCTGGGCTGGCGACACGCAAACGGGCGTAACCATTATGCAGATGAACGAGGGGTTGGACACAGGCGATATGTTGCACAAAGTTTATTGCGATATTACGCCAACTGAAACGTCGGCAAGTTTGTATCATAAATTGGCGGAGCTTGCGCCACCTGCGTTGATTGATGTGTTAAATCATTTGGAAGACGGCACGTTTAAACTTGAAGTGCAAGACGATAGCCAAAGTAATTACGCCGATAAATTGAGCAAAGAAGAAGCGCAACTAAATTGGGCATTGAGTGCCGAGCAGCTAGAGCGCAATATTCGTGCGTTCAACCCTGCGCCTGTGGCATTTTTAACGGTACAAGTGAATGGTGCGGAAGAACGCATTAAGGTGTATCAAGCTGATGTGTTGCCGCATCAAAACAAAACCGCTGGCACAGTGTTAGCATTTGATAAAAAAGGCTTACAAATTGCCACGGCTGGTGGTGTGTTGAATATCACGCAACTTCAACCGCAAGGCAAAAAGCCAATGAGCGTGCAAGATTTCTTAAACGGTCGTGCTGATTGGTTTAAGGTGGGAGCGGTGCTATGAATGGTGTAATCAAATCCAAAACTGCGGTGCAAAAAAAGCTTAAAAAACACACCGCACTTTCTGCGAAAAAATCAGAGCGTACGCCGAAAAATACGGTAAGCCGAGTGCAATCGGTGCGTGCTGTGGCGGCGCAGATCATTTTGCAGGTGCTCGATCAAGGCAAATCTTTATCGGCATTATTGCCCGAAGCGCAACATCAAGTTAAGGCGCAAGATTTACCGCTTTTGCAAGAAATTTGCTTTGGCATATGCCGTGTATTGCCTCGACTGGAATGGATTATCCGCCGATTGGTCGATAAACCACTTAAGGGCAAAACTCGCATTGTGCATTGCTTGTTGCTGGTGGGCTTGTACCAAATGTTATACACCCGAGTGCCAGCACACGCAGCGATTAATGAAGTGGTGAATGCTTGTGCGGAAGTGAAAAGCGACAGTTTTCGAGGGCTGTTGAATGGCGTGTTGCGCCGTTTTCTGCGTGAGCAAGACGAAATTTTAGCCGTTGTGGATAAACATTGGCAAACCAATCACCCAGAATGGTTGGTGAATAAGCTGAAACAAGCCTATCCAAATTGGCGTGAAATTATCGAAGCGAATAATCAAAAACCGCCGATGTGGATTCGAGTAAATCAACAGCATTGCAGCACGGCGAATTACCGCCAGTTGTTATTGGCGGAAAGTGAAATTAATGCATTCACGCACGAAAATCCACACGCTTTACGTTTAGAAAATCCAACTGCGGTGCAAAATTTACCAAATTTTTCAACAGGTTGGTTGACGGTGCAAGACGTACACGCACAATGGTCGGCACTTTTGCTCGAAGCGCAAAATGGCGAATTAATTTTAGATGCGTGTGCCGCCCCAGGTGGAAAAACCACACATATTTTGGAATTAGCGCCGCAAGCCAAAGTGGTGGCGTTAGATGTGGAAGAAAGTCGCTTAAAACGAGTGAGTGAAAATTTAGCTCGTTTAAATCAGCAAGCCTGCGTGATTTGTGGTGATGCAAGCCAGCCTGAACAGTGGTTGCCGCAAGTGGCGGAGTTTATTTTTGCTAAAAAGGACAGCAAAACTGCGGTGCAATTTGACCGAATTTTGCTTGATGCACCTTGTTCTGCCACAGGTGTTATTCGCCGCCACCCAGACATCAAATGGTTGCGCCAAGAAAGCGATATTGAGCAATTAGTTCAGCTACAACGCCAAATTTTGCAAGCCTTGTGGGCGAAACTTAAGCCGAATGGCGTGTTGCTTTATGCCACTTGTTCGGTGTTGCCTGAAGAAAACAGCCAACAAATTGAGCGTTTTTTAGCGGAAAATGCCGATGCTAAATTAGTGGATCTGCCTTTTAAAACTACGGAAAATAACACCGCAGTTGGGCATCAATTTTTCCCACAAATTGACGGCGGCGACGGTTTTTATTATGCCAAACTCAAAAAGTGCGGTTAAAAACGTTAATTTTTCTCAAAACAAAAGCCCTGAAGCGTAAACTTCAGGGCTTTTTAATATTCTTATGCTAATTTATTTTTTCAATAAATCACGGATTTCAGCAAGTAACTCTTCTTGAGTTGGACCTTTTGGCTCTTCCACTGCTGGTTTTTTCAATTTGTTGATACCTTTTACCATCATAAAAATAGCAAAAGCAACAATGATGAAATCGAAAATGTTTTGAATGAATACGCCGTAATTTACTGCAACTTCAGGGGTTTCGCCCACTTTTTCTGCTAATACCCATTTTAGATCTTTGAAATCTACGCCACCAGTGAAAACGCCTAATACAGGCATCACCACGTCAGCGACTAATGAACTTACAATTTTACCGAATGCACCACCGATGATCACACCGACAGCCATATCAACAACATTACCACGCATCGCGAATTCGCGAAATTCTTTCATAAAGCTCATAAACTTTCCCTTTTAAGTTTGATTAAATAAGAGTGCGTATTATATAAATTTTGGTCATTTTGTATAGTTTTTTATGGTTATTTAAATAAAAAATGCCGTTGGTTGCAGTAATTTTTCGATTTCAGGTACATATTTTTTGTCGGCGAGATAGACGATCACGTGATCGTTTTCTTGAATAACCACATCTTTTTTGGCGATGATGACAGTGTCATCACGCAAAATTGCGCCGATTAATGCGCCGTTAGGCAATTTTAGTTCGCCGACTTTTCGTCCAATGATATTGGAGCTATCGGCATCACCGTGGATTACTGCTTCAAGTGCTTCGGCAATGCCGTGTCGTAGCGAGGCTACATTGATGATGTCGCCTTTACGAACGTGTCCGAGCAGGGCTGAAATCGTGGCTTGTTGTGGCGATACTGCAATATCGACTGCGCCACCTTGAATGAGATTGATGTATGCCATTCGTTGAATTAGCACCATTACTTTTTTTGCGCCCAAGCGTTTTGCCAGTAGGGACGACATAATATTGGCTTCGTCGTCGCTGGTGAGTGAGATGAATACGTCGATATTTTCGATTTGTTCTTCAAAAAGTAAACTTTGATCGGAAGCGTCGCCGTGGAAAACCAGCGTTTTTGATAATTTTTCCGCAAGCTGGGTGGCTCGTTCGGGGTTGCGTTCAATTAATTTTACGGTGCAATGATTTTCTAATTGCAATGCCACGTTCGAGCCAATGTTTCCGCCACCGACAATCATTATGCGTTTGTAAGGGCGTTCTAAGCGTTGTAGCTCAGCCATTACTGCTTTAATGTGAATGGTGGCGCAGATAAAAGTAACTTCATCGCCAGCTTCAATAATGGTGGAGGCTTGTGGGCGAATGACTTTATCTTGGCGTAAGATCGACACAATGCGGCAGTCGATGTGGGGCATATGTTCACGTAAGGCAGAAATTGCATAGCCGACCAAAGGGCCACCGTAATAGGCTTTGCATACTACTACGCTGATTTGTTTATCGGCAAAATGCGCCACTTGCAATGCGCCTGGGTAATCAATCAGGCGAATGATGTCTTCGGTAACTAAATTTTCAGGCGAAATAATATGGTCAATAGGAATAACATCGGGCTGAAATAATTTCTCTTTTTCACGCAAATATTCGGCATTTCTAATTCGAGCGATTTTAGTCGGCGTGTGGAATAGCGTGTAGGCAATTTGGCTTGCCACCATATTCACTTCATCGGAATTGGTTACGGCAACTAATAAATCGGCGTCCATTGCACCTGCTTCTCGCAAGGTTTGTGGCGACGAAGCAGAGCCTGTTACCACACGCAAATCGTGCTTATCTTGCAGATTTTCAAGGCGAGTTTCTTCGTTATCCACCAAAGTGATGTCGTTATCTTCGCTTACTAAATTTGCCGCCAACGTAGTGCCAACTTGCCCTGCGCCTAGAATAATAATTTTCACGCCTGCTTCCTATTCTTTTTCTAAAACTAAAGGATTAATGCCAATATTGACAGAATTTAGACCGCACTTCAAATGTTCTATTTGTGCACAAATTTGATCGGTAACGGCATTCGCCTGCGCAAGCGCTTGTTCTGTAATATTTTCAGGCTGTTTATTGAATAACAGCGCATCGAGTAAACGCTCGGCGTGCATTCCCTCTCGGCAATAATGCAAAACTCCCGCTTCTTGGAACAGCGTGGCGACATTGCTAACTTTGGTGGTGGCAATGCCTAAAGCACCGTCTTCACCGCCTAAGGTTCTGAATAATTGATGTTGTGGAAAGCCACCGCAAGCTAAGAAAAATGCTCGACGAAAAACGACATTTCCGCCACACGTCATTCGCATTACTTGCCACGCTTGCTCAAAATTGGGGTGCTGTGCATAACGTTCAGCTAAATTAACTGGCGTTAAAGCAAGGCGAACGAGAGAAGTGTCTGGGCGAAAATGGAATACGCTAGAAGCAGTCATTAATGCATCGTTTTCATAGGCATCGTCGGCATCTAAAAAAGCAATAAATTCAGCGGTGCTTTGCAATGCGCCCCAATTACGTGCTTTGGCAACGCCGCCGTTTTGTGGCATTGCTTCAACTTGAATACGCTCAGGGTAAGTCTGCGCTAATTGCTTGGCGAGCGTGAGCGTATTGTCTGTTGAGCCGTCATCAACGAGCCATAATATCCCTAAGTGCGGTTGATTTATCACCGATTTTACCGCACGCTCTAAGGTATTCGCCGAATTATAGCAAGGAACGATTACATCAATTTGGGGAAAATTCATATCAAGTATCCATAAAAAACGCTCTCAAATGGAGAGCGTTGTATTATATTACTTTTTCGCCTTTAACACACGCAGTGTAAACGTAGTTACCCCTGCTGCGAAGACCATTAATCCCAGAATTTCAGCGGTGCTTTCCCAGTTTTCTAAACCTAAAGCAAGTGGTGCATCAGAACCACCAGAAGTTACTGAGCCTGCGATAATAAAGGCAAGTAACACACCGATTAAACTTTCGCCCACAATTAACCCTGCAGCGAATAATGTACCAAAACGTTCCGCTTTTTTCTTCATTTCAGCAGCATTTTTACCTGTGCGTTTGGCGTAATTTTCTAAATGGCGATTGACTAACCACGCCAAAATTGCACCGATGACGATAGGCATATTCACTACAGGTGGGAGATAAATCCCCATTCCCACCGCCAGCGCAGGCAAGGCAAAGCGGTTGGCAGAGGATTTCTTCAAAATAGCATCAATAATAATGAGCACAACACCAAAACCAATACCGAAGAAAATATAATCCCATTCCAAATTATGCGAGAAAATCCCGTTGGCAATAGTCATCATCAAGGTAGCTTGAGGTGCTGACAAGGCTTGGCTTGCGTCCATTGTTTCTCGTGGCATTGCCCCAGCGAAACCATAAGCGTGATAAAGAATTTCTAACACAGGCGCAATGACCAATGCCCCAACAATAACCCCGACGATTAAGGCAAATTGTTGACGCCAAGGGGTAGCTTCCACCAAATAACCCGTTTTTAAGTCTTGCAAGTTATCGTTAGAAATAGCGGCGATACAAATCACAATAGAGCCAGTGAATAGTGTAAGTGCGGTTAAAAATTTCTGACCTTCTGCGGTATCAAGCAAGCCTGTTGAAGTACCGATGAGCATTAAAACAAGCGAGGTTGTTACCACTGAAATAATCCCGATTCCAGAAATTGGGCTTGATGATGAACCAACTAAGCCTGCCATATATCCGCAAGCTGCTGCCACGAAAAAGCCAATTACAAATGCTAAAATCGTACAAATAGCAATCAAAATAATCGCCGTGCTGGCTTCAATTCCCACGGGTTGTAAGAAGCTGTATAGCGCTAATACAATTAACACAATGCTTGCAAGCGATGTGTAAATCATTGTTTTCGGCGATAAATCTTGCGAAGTGCGGTTATTTTTTTGTGAGTTTGGATCTTTTAACGCACGGAAAGATTGTGCCATACCTTGCGCCATTGGTTTCATTAATACTAATAATGTCCAAATAGCGGCAATGCCGATTGTACCAACGCCAATAAAACGCACTTTATTTTTCCAAATGCTTAAGGCATAACCCACCATATCCGCATCGGCAGGCATTGGCGAACTTGCCGTAAAATACGGCACGGCAATTCCCCAAGTGAAGAAAATGCCAAGTAAAATTGCGATACCGCCGACCATTCCGACTAAATAACCTGCGCCGAGTAAGGCAAATGAAAAGCCCATTGGCACTTGGAAAATCGCATTACCACCTTTAAACCAAAGGCTTGCACCATCTGCGATCACTCGTAAACCGTTTGTCGCAAAACCGACGATAGCAGCGATTACGCCACCTGCAGCAATTTCTTTAATACCGCTTTCGCCTGAATCGTGATTACCTGCTTTCAAAATTTCAGCTGCCGCCACGCCCTCAGGGTAAGGCAAATCGCTTTTGACCACCATTGCATTTCGCAACGGCACGGTGAAAATTACCCCTAGCACACCACCAGAAATACAAATTAACAATGTTTGCCAAAATGGAAAGCCTTGCCAATAGCCCATCATTAGCATTGCTGGCAACACAAAGATCACTGAAGAAAGTGTCCCTGCAGACGAGGCTTGCGTTTGCACCATATTATTTTCAAGAATATTAGAATCTTTGAAGAACTTAAGCACCGCCATTGAGATTACGGCAGCAGGAATTGATGAAGCAAAAGTAAGCCCCACTTTCAGCCCTAGATAGACATTTGATGCGGTGAATACCACCGTAATTAACGCCCCGAGTAAAATTCCTCGGAGAGTTAATTCTTTTAACGAGAATTGATTGGTTGACATTAAAAATTATCCTTTTTGTTATAAAATAAACTAATCTTACTGCAATTTTATAAAAAAGGAATATTTTATCTACAAAATTTTGCGATCTGTTGGATTTTTATGCTAAATAAATGTTATTTGTTAACATTTATTTAAAAAATCACGCAAGGCATATAACGCCACCAAATTGCGAGCTTCCATAAAATCAGGATTAGCGATAAGCTCGTCTAATTGGTTCAAGGGAATACGCATAATTTCAAGCGGTTCTGGCTCATCGCCGTCGAGTTTTGACGGATAAAAATCCTGCGCAATGAGAATGTGCATTTGGGCATTCATAAAAGTTAAGTTGGAATTGACGGTGCGCAGCAAGGTGAAATTTTTTGCGCCCAAGCCTAATTCTTCCTGCAATTCACGATTGGCACTTTGTTCTGGCGTTTCGCCCAATTCCATTAAACCTTTGCTAAAACCCAGCTCGTAGCGTTCTGTACCGACGGCATATTCACGCACCATTAATACATCTTCGCCATCAATGGGCAAAATCATCACAGCGGCACGGCTGGCAGGCTTAAAACGCTCATAAGTGCGGTGTGTTCCGTTAGAGAATTTTAAATCGACCGATTGAATTTCAAAAATGCGTGTTTTGGCGGCGGTGCGAATATCCAGAATTTCAGGAAGTTGTGCCATTTTTCTCTCTCTTAATTTTACAAATTTTGTGAATGCGGTATTTAACTCAATATCCCACCTAAGTGGCATCTTGTTCTCTATAAGAAAAGGTTTAAACTTGATATAATTATAACTCACCGTGATATGCTTTAGAAGTTAAAGGATAATAAGGTGAGATTGAAAAATAGGGTGGTTATAATGGATAAATACAACGAAATGACGTTTGAAGAATTGCTCAAGTTGGCGTGTTTTTCTCAAAATGTAGTAGAAAAGGAAAAAGCGGCTAAAGCAATGGAAAAATATTACTGCTGTGAACTTCATTGTAACAACATAGATGAAAGCGTCATTTTTGCTCATAATGGGCGAGGGTGTACGATTGTGGCAGCGAAGTTATCTGCTGGGGTCGTTATTTATCAAAATGTTACCATCGGCTCAAATATGCGATACAACAAAGTAACAGCAACTTGGGAGAATATAGGTTCACCCATTCTTGCTCGCAATGTGGTGGTATCGGACGGTGCTAAAATACTAGGACCAATTACCATTGGTGAGAATACATTGGTCGCCGCAGGTGCGATTATCACTAAGGATATTCCTGCAAACAGTATTGCTTATGGTGTAAACAAGTGTAAGCCTAAAGATCCCAATTATGAATTGGTCTTCCATCTGCCGATGCCATCGGGCGATGAAATAGAGGCTGTAAACAGAGAGCGTGTGAGCGAGTTTGAAAAAATACCATAAACACCGCTTAGATTTAAAGGCAGATTTAAGGATAAGTTATGGCGAAAAAAACTAATGTGAAAAATGATGAAAACGACGATGACGTACGTTTAGATAAGTGGCTGTGGGCAGCCCGTTTTTACAAAACACGCACCATTGCGAAAGAAATGATCGACGGCGGCAAAGTGCATTATAATGGGCAACGCACCAAACCGAATAAAAGTGTGGAGGTGGGGGCGAAGATTAAATTACGGCAAGGCAATGAAGAAAAGGAAGTGAATGTTATTGCACTTTCTGCCCAACGTCGTGGTGCACCTGAAGCACAGTTGCTTTATACTGAAACCGAACAAAGCCAAATTCAGCGTGAAAAAATGGCGTTGGCACGCAAAATGAACGTGATGCCACACCCTGATCGTCGCCCGAATAAAAAAGAACGTCGTGATTTGCTGAAATTTAAACATCAAGATGATCTCTTGTAAAACCGCAAGTCGCCCCCATATAAAACGAAACAATTGAATACGAATACAAAAAAGTGCGGTGAAAATAACCGCACTTTTTGTGAATAAGGAAAATTATGAACTACACTCAAGATAACGACAAACTCTACCGCTACCTATTCCAAAACCGTGCCGTGCGTGGTGAATGGGTGCGTTTAAACCAAACCTTTACCGACACATTGAACACCCACCACTACCCAAAAGCCGTGCAAAATTTGCTCGGTGAAATGATGGTGGCAACCAATTTATTAACCGCAACGCTGAAATTTAACGGCAATATCACCGTGCAAATTCAAGGCGATGGGCCGTTAAAATTGGCACTCGTTAATGGTACAGATAAACAAGAAATTCGAGCATTAGCACGTGTTCAAGGCGACATTCAAGACGATATGAGCTTGCACCAAATGATCGGCAAAGGCGTGTTAGTGATTACCATTGCACCAACCGAGGGTGAACGCTATCAAGGTGTGGTTAGCCTTGACAAACCAACCATCACCGAATGTTTGGAAGATTACTTCGCTCGTTCAGAACAACTCCAAACCCAGCTTATCATTCGCACAGGCGAATTCGACGGCAAACCAGTGGCGGCAGGAATGTTGCTACAAATTATGCCCGATGGACAAGGCACGCCTGACGATTTCGAGCATTTAGCCACTTTAACCGCCACAGTGAAAGACGAAGAAATTTTCGGCTTACCAGCGGAAGAAATGTTGTATCGTTTATATCACGAAGAAACCGTAGAAGTTTACGAACCGCAAGACGTGAAATTCCACTGCGGCTGCTCGGCAGAACGCTCAGGCGCAGCGTTAATGCTGATTTCCGACGATGAGATCGATGAAATTCTCGCCGAACACAACGGCAGTATCGATATGCAATGCGAATGCTGCGGCACGCATTATTTCTTCAACCGTGATGCGATTGATAAATTGAAAGCGAAAGCAGAGTAAAAAAACTTAAGCAAAACGCACCGCACTTTTAGGGTTTAAAGCCTATGAAAGTGCGGTGTTTTTTTCATTTATTTTTAAGCGTGCAACTTCAACAACAACCGATCCATCGTACGATACCCCAAGGCTTCGGCTAGATGGGCTTGGGTGATGTGTTCGCAGTCGGCAAGATCGGCGATGGTGCGGGATACTTTCAAAATACGATGATAAGCTCGAACCGATAATCCCAACTTGTTTAATGCATTTTCAAGGAAGATTGCTTCTTTTTCGCTGAGTTTACAGTAACGTTCGATTTCTTTGCTGTTGAGATGTGCGTTGACTTTGCCTTGTCGAGCTAACTGAATTTCACGAACTTTCAAAATTTTTGACCGCACTTGTGCGCTGGTTTCGCCCCGATCTTCATTGCTTTGTAGCGTGCCTTGGGGCAATAAAGGCACTTCAATAGACAAATCAAAACGATCTAAAAACGGCCCTGATAAACGATTTAAATAGCGAATAATTTGCTGTGGCGATGTGCGATTATGATTGCCTTGATAATGTCCTGTGGGGCTTGGATTCATTGCGGCAACTAATTGAAATTTCGCAGGAAATTGAATTTTTGCCGTGGCTCGAGAAATAATAATTTCGCCACTTTCCAAAGGCTGGCGCAGGGCATCTAGCACTTTACGCTCAAATTCAGGTAGCTCATCTAAAAATAGCACGCCATTATGCGCCAACGAAATTTCCCCAGGTTTTGGGATCGAACCGCCACCAACCAAGGCAGGCAAGGACGCACTGTGATGTGGAGAGCGAAATGGGCGTTTTTTCCAGTTCGCAAAATTGAGTTCATTTTGGATTAAACTCGTTACCGAAGCGGTTTCAATGGCTTCTTGATCGCTCATTTCGGGTAATAAATCCGTCAAACGGCTGGCGAGCATTGTTTTGCCTGTACCTGGTGGACCGAGTAAAAGCAAATTATGTTGTCCTGCAGCGGCGATAGTCAACGCTCGCTTAGCGTGATGTTGCCCGATAATATCGGTTAAATCTCGTTGAATTTCGGGCGAATTTTGCACCGCACTTTGTGTCGCCAGCTGGCTTGCGGCAGGCAAATTCAGCTGATTATTCAAGAATTGCACCACTTCCAACAACGAGCTGGCATAAAAGCTGTCGTGATCGGAAATTAACGAGGCTTCATTGGCGTTTTGTTGAGCAATAATCATCTGACGTTTGGCGTGTTTTGCCGCCAAAATGGCAGGAATTGCCCCTTGCACGCCACGCAAATTCCCCGTTAATGCCAGCTCGCCAAGAAATTCAAATTGACGTAAACTTTTAGCTTCAATCTGCCCTGAAGCTGCCAAAATGCCTAAAGCAATCGGCAGATCAAAACGTCCGCCCTCTTTAGGCAAATCCGCTGGAGCGAGATTGACGGTAATCCGCTTGGGCGGATATTTAAATTGCGCATTGAGCAACGCACTACGCACCCGATCTTGTGCTTCTTTGACGGTTTTTTCGGGCAATCCAACCAAGGCAAAAGCAGGTTTACCATTGCTAATATGCACTTCAATCGTTACCAAAGGGGCTTGTACACCGATAGAAGCACGGCTGTAAACAATGGCTAAAGACATAAAAATTCCTTTCAACAAAAAATTGAAAGGAATGTTAAAAAGAAAGCGGTTTAAAGGCGAAAAGTGCGGTATAAATTTGGAATGAAGATCACAAAATTTAAAAAATTACGCCGCAAAAGCTGGGCTAAACCACTCATCTAATTTTGCCGCCAAGCGATCTTGCCCGATTTTGTTCAACGATGAAAACGGCTCAACTTGAATATCACCTTGAAACGGTAAAATCGCTTCACGCACCATTTTTACGGTTTTACTGCGAGCACTTTGGCTGAGTTTATCCGCCTTGGTGAGCAATAATAACACTGGAAGTTCGGAGGCCACAGCCCATTCAATCATTTGCTGATCGAGATCTTTCAGCGGGTGGCGAATATCCATTAAAATCACAACCCCTTGTAAACATTCACGTTTTTGTAAATATTCCGCCAAAGATTTCTGCCATTGCAGCTTCATCTGCTCAGGCACAGCCGCATAACCATAACCTGGTAAATCCACTAATTTACACTTCGGTTCGACTTCAAACAGGTTAATCAACTGCGTCCGCCCTGGTGTTTTCGACGTACGAGCCAGACTTTTCTGATTAGTCAACGCATTCAACGCCGTCGATTTCCCCGCATTCGACCGCCCCGCAAACGCAATCTCCACCCCTGTATCTTCAGGCAACTGCGTAATATTCGCCGCACTGGTTAGGAAATGAGTTTTGTGATAGTTGAGTTTTTGTATTTCTGACATAAAAGTTCCTCTTATTTTGAGTATAAGGATACAGGATTAATGGGGAAATAGCACGGGGATAGCTAGAATTATCAGTCGAGGAAAAAAATATTTTTTTTACAATACTCTTTTTTGATTTTTTCAGGCACTTGATCTGATACAAGATAACTTATCTCATCAACCTGACCAACAATGTGGTTGCTAATAGTATCAAATTTATCATTGGTGACCATTGCTAGAATTTCCGTTGAAATATCGGACATTATTTGTTTTATCTCGGCCTCCTCTAATGTTGGAACGCTTGAACCTTTATCGATATCAATATTGTAGATCCCCATAATATAGAGATCAGCACGCATTTTTTCTAACGCTTTATAAGCACCAACTCCAATATTGATCATAGACTGTTTATAGAGCATACCTCCAATATTTATTATTTCAATATTTTTGTGTTGTGATAACTCAATGGCAATTGGCGGGCTATTAGTAATAATTGTTGCTTTAAAATCTATGGGGATAATATTTGCCAATGCTAAATTTGTTGTGCCACCATCAATAATAATAACGGATCCTTCTTTTAAAAAAGGGAGTGCTTTTTTAGCTATTTTAATTTTTGTTTCAGGAGAGACCGTTTGTCGATATGAAAAATCTGTTATTGGTGGACCTAATAAAAGTGCACCGCTGTGAACTCTTTTTATTAGACCAAGAGTGTCTAATTCTTTTAAATCTCTTCTGATGGTATCTTCAGATACATCAAAAAGCCGACTTAGATCACTCGCAATTACTTTTCTTTCTAACTGCAATATATCTAGTATTTTTTGTTTTCTTTCTTCTTTTAACATCATTATTTACCTCTGGTTCAATTATTCCATAGATGCGTTTTTTTGCAATTGGTTTGTAATTCATATTTCATTTTAATGCAAAATACTGCAAAAAAGTGCATTATTTATGCATTTTTGTATTTACTTATGCGTTTTTTGTTGTTAGAGTAAACCTTGCTTAATTTAAGGAGATTACTATGCATAGAGTTATTACACTATCACCATCAATCATGTGTGCGGATTTGGTCAATCTTGAGAGAAGCATTGCTCAATTAGCGGAGAATGGGCTCGATATCCTGCATATTGATGTTATTGACGGTAGTTTTAGTCCTAGCATGCCTTTAGGGATTGAGACGATCAAACGTATGCGTGAGGTTACAGATATGAAGTTTGATGTTCATATTATGTCTGTAAATAATGAATATTTCATTGCTGAAATGTTAAACATAGGGGTTCAATCAATTACTTTCCATGCTGAAACTACATTACATATAGACCGTTTAATCAGATTAATTAAAAATGAAGGTGTTAAGGCTGCGGTTGCATTAAATCCTGCTACGCCGTTAACGCAGCTGGAGTATTTTTTAGACGAACTGGATATGGTTTGCCTGATGCTGATTAACCCGGGATTTGCAACCAATAAAAATGAAAAACAAGTTCCATATGCATCAAGAAAAGTATCTGATTTGAGACAGCTAATTGATAACCGGAACTTAATAACGTCGATTCAGGTAGATGGCAGGGTATCGTTAGATACAATAAGCGGATTAGTTAAAGCTGGGGCAGATAATTTGGTGCTAGGCAGTACTAGTTTGTTTGTTAAAGGAAAATCTCTTATGGAAAATAAACAATCTGTATTCAATGCAATTAAATTAGGAATGGAGTAGATATATGAATCTGATCGAAACCAAACAAAATATTCTCAAAGAATTGAATGAAACGTTGACTAACATATCTGATCAGGATATCGAGTTATTAATGTGGGAGATTAAAAAAGCCAATAGGGTTTTCTTTGTTGGAGTCGGCAGGGTTCTGCTATCTTTACAAGCTATTGCTAAACGATTGGCACATATCGGCATTGATACTGTAGTCGTTGGGCAAATTACCGAACCGGCAATTACCGATAAAGATCTGTTGATTGTCGGTTCTGGAAGCGGTGAAAGTGCTTTTCCTCTTGCAATTGCCAAAAAAGCCAGATTTTTTAATGCCCGTATTGCCCATATCGGCTCTAATCCGCAAAGTTCAATGAAAGAATATGCAAATATATTTGTACGGATACCGGTACAAACCAAATTGAATTTAGCGGGAGAAATCAAATCGGTTCAGCCGATGACTAGTTTGTTTGAACAATCCTTGCTGTTACTGGGTGATACCGTTGCACTTGCTTTTATTGAAGAAGCCAATCTGGATATACACAGTTTATGGCACTATCATGCTAATTTGGAATAATAGGTAGATGATATGAAAGCGATTCATTTTGGTGCAGGGAATATCGGTAGAGGGTTTATCGGCCAAATTCTACAGAACAGTCATTTTGATATTACATTTGTCGATGCTAATCAGTCAATTATTGAGCAAATTAATAAAAATAATGGTTATTATATTGAATATCTTGATGATCATGGCAGTCGGTTTTTTATTGGAAATTCGAAAGCAATAAATATTGTTATGGAAAGAGACAATTTGGAAAATACATTATCCGAAACGGATTTAATTACTACATCGGTAGGGGTGAATAATTTAAAGCATATTGCATCTGTAATTAAAAGAGGATTATTAAAAAGAAGTAAGTGTAATAAAAAAATAAATATATTGGTTAATGAAAATGCAATAAATGCAGGTAATTTACTGAAGAAAGAAATTCAAAATATATCTATCGAAACGGAATGGGCGGAAATCAATAAAATTGCTTTTTTTGTAAATACTTCCATAGACCGTCAGTCCTTAACAAAGGTTGTTAACGATGAAATTATAGCATTGGTGGAACCTTATTTCGAATGGGTTATTAATGCATCCGAATTGGCTCCCGATACGCCGTATCAATTAGAAAATGTTAAATTGGTAAGCGATCTCACACCTTATATTGAAAGAAAATTATTTATTGTCAATGCGGAACATGCGGCTTTCGCTTATGTTGGGGCATTATTCGGATATAAAACCGTTCAGGAAGCTATTTCCGATTCCCGTATCAATTCCTTGGTTCATGAATTTTTAGAGGAAAACTGTGCTTATTTTATTGCTAAATATGAAATGCATAAAAATGAACTGGAGACATTTATTGATAAAACTATAAAACGCCACGCTAATCCGATTTTATCGGATCCCGTCGAGAGGGTCGGCAGAGATCCAATACGTAAATTAAATGAGCTTGATAGACTTGTTTCTCCAGTATTAAATTTATATAAACTAGGTTTCAAAATTGATGCTGGGATAAAAATTATTACTTCAGCATATTTATATAATAATTGTAATGACTTAGAGTCAATTAAATTGCAAGAAAATATTTCTAAGATAGGGATAGAAAATACAATCAAAAAAATTTCCAACTTACCTGAAGAATTAATCCATCGAATTTCTAAAGTGTATCAAGAAATAAAAAATGATCGGCAATTCATTTTTAAATAAAGATATAACATCTTAAAAACGTTTAGATTTATTACTAACTTAGGAGATTTCAGCATGATATCGCTAAATAAAACTCAAGTTTCACATCGAGCCAGAGTACAAGCATTTGGTGGCTTTCTAACTAATATGGTATTACCTAACATAGGTGCATTTATAACCTGGGGGATTGTAACTGCATTATTTATTCCTACGGGATGGATGCCGAATGAAACACTCAGTAAATTAGTTGGACCGACAATTACTTATTTGTTGCCGTTATTACTTGCTTATACTGGCGGAGACATGGTTGGTGGTAAACGCGGGGCTGTTCTCGGTGTGATCGGTACCATGGGTGTCATTGTTGGATCGGACATTCCGATGTTTTTAGGGGCAATGATTGTCGGTCCTCTAGGTGGTTGGATAATGAAAAAATCTGATCGCTTTTTAGAAAATAAAATTCCTGCAGGCTTCGAAATGGTGGTGAATAATTTTTCGATCGGTATTATAGGGTTTTTCTTGATCATTATCGCTTATTTTGTCATTGGTCCAGTTATTCAGGTATTGAATAAGAGCGTTACTGCTGCGGTCGAAGCCTTGGTATCTAGTGGATTTTTGCCAATATTGTCACTTATTAACGAACCAGCAAAAGTATTATTCCTGAACAACGTGATAGACCAAGGGATCTATTATCCATTAGGTATGCAGCAAACATTGGATGCAGGTAAATCAATTTATTTTATGGTAGCGTCTAATCCAGGACCAGGTCTGGGACTGCTACTGGCTTATACATTTTTTGGACAAACAACAGCGAAGAAAACCGCACCGGGAGCAATTATCATTCATTTCTTCGGTGGGATCCACGAAATGTATTTCCCGTATGTACTAATGAAACCATTGACAATTGTTGCAATGATTTTAGGCGGTATGGCAGGTATTACAACCTTTCAATTATTTGATGCAGGATTAGTGGCGGGACCAAGTCCGGGATCTATTTTTGCTTATCTTGCATTGACACCAAAAGGCAATTTTATTGGTATTATATCCGGAGTTCTGGTAGCTACATTGGTTTCATTCTTAGTTACATCTGTGATTTTAAAAATGGATAAATCGCCATCACAGAAAGATTTTGAAGAAGCTGTTGATAAATCAAAAGATATGAAGGCGCAGGGTAAACATATTTTGAAAGAAAGTATGGAAGGAAATGTCCAAGGTGCTTTTCATAAAATTTCTTTTGCCTGTGATGCTGGCATGGGGAGTAGTGCAATGGGTGCGACAAGATTCAAGACCAAACTACAAAAACTGGGCATTACCGATATTGAAGTTAAAAACTATCGTATTGAGGATGTTCCTGCAGATAGTGAAGTTATTGTTGTCCATAGTAGCCTTTTCGAGCGAACAATAGCAACACATCCTAATATAAGGGTTGTAACATTAAGTAATTATTTAAATGATCCAGTTATTGAAAACTTATTAGAAGAAATAGTTAAAAGAAAGTATTGATAAAGTAGTAGATGATAGTCTAATTTGAGAAGATTAGACTATTATATTAAGGGTTAAATCTGTGGCAGTATTTTCGTCTGAACGTAAATTATGTTTTTAAGTTACTAAATAAATTTTATAGCTAGTCAATGACTAGCTATTTTTATTCACCCCTTCCTCACCCAATACCGATATGGTAAGTTTTCTGTTTCACTATGGAGAAGATGGTGTTCCATAAATTGGCAGAAACTTGGGATATCTCGGGTGGTGGCGGGGTCGTCTGCGATGATTAACAGAATTTCGCCACTTTGCATATGGCGGATTTGTTTACGGACGAGCATTACGGGTTCGGGGCAGCGTAGCCCTTGTGCGTCGAGAGTGTGGTTTGTGAGAATGTCAGTCATTGTTAGATTTCGTTTAAAATAATTGAATTGTGGCGTATGATAGCGTGCAAAGAAAGTGCGGTCAAAAATTAAGAGATTTTTATGCAATATTTGGTGCCGAAAAGTGCGGTGATTTTTGAAGAAGAAATTAAGAAAAGCCGTTTTATCACTTATTTATGCCACGTTGATGGATTAACTCAAGCTCGGGATTTTTGGTTGGAAATCAAGGCGTTGCACCCTGATGCTCGACATCATTGTTGGGCGACAGTGGCGGCACAACCGAATAATTCGCAGGCGCTGGGTTTTTCTGATGATGGTGAGCCTGCGGGGACGGCTGGCAAGCCGATGTTAAGTGCCTTACAAGGCAGCCAAGTGGGTGAAATTGCTGCTGTGGTGGTGCGTTATTACGGTGGCGTGTTGCTTGGCACAGGCGGATTGGTGCGAGCGTATGGCGGCGGTGTTCAGCAAGCATTGAAATTGTTGGAAACTGCGGTGAAAATTGAGCGAAATTTTTATCAGTTGCGTTGTGATTATGCTCAAGTGAAGTGGGTGCAGTTATTGTGTGAGAAGCACGATGTGCTTATTCAAGGGCAAGATTTTCAAGCAGAAGTAACGTTGGTGTTAGGCGTGAGTGATGATAAACTAGCGTTATTTGAGCAAGAATTAGTTGAACGTTCGGCAGGGCAGTTGCATTTGTCGGCGATGGAATAGAGTAGAAATTGTGCATATTTTAGCAATTATCCGAATTGTCGGCATTTTGATTATGTGTTTCTCGTTGTCGATGTTAGCACCTGCTTTGGTGGCGTTAATTTACGGCGATGGTGGTGGTAAGGCTTTTATCGAAACCTTTTTTTGTAGCCTGTTGTGTGGTGCGGCATTGTGGCGTAGTTGCCATTTGCATAAACAAGAATTGCGTGCGAGAGAGGGCTTTTTAATCGTTGTCGTTTTTTGGGTGTTGCTGAGCTTGTTGTCGGTCATTCCTTTTTTACTGTTTGATGAATTACATATCGGCTTTGCACAGGCGTTATTTGAGGCGATTTCGGCAGTAACAACAACGGGTGCATCAGCGATTACGGGCTTGGATAATTTACCAAAATCCATTTTATTTTATCGTCAATTTTTGCAATGGATTGGCGGTTTGGGGTTGATCGTTTTGGTGGTGGCGGTTACGCCATTGCTTGGAATTGGTGGTGGTCAGCTTTATCGAGCCGAGTCTGCAAGCCCACTCAAAGATCAAAAAATGTTGCCACGAATTGGTGAAATGGCGAAGTTGCTTTGGTTGATTTACGCAGGTTTAACCGTGATTTGTACGCTAGCTTATTGGGCTGCTGGAATGAGTTTTTTTGATGCGCTTTCGCATAGTTTTTCCACAATTTCTAATGGCGGCTTATCCACACACGATGCGAGTTTGGGCTATTTCCAAAATTCAGCCATTTATTTAATCACCGCTTTTTTTATGCTATTCACTGGCTGTAACTTCGGTTTGCACGTTCGTGCGTTGACGAATCGAAAATATCAATCAATTTGGAAAAGTTATAGTGCTGACCCTGAATTTCGATTTTTCTGTTTGGTGCAAGTGGTGTTTATTGCATTAATGAGTGGCGGATTGTATTTTTCTTACCAAGATTTATCGGCGTGGGACGCTTTTTCACAAGGCGCAGTGCAAATTAGCTCAATGTCGATGACTGCGGGTTACACCTTATTTGATTTCAACCAACTTCCCTCATTTTTAGCAATGTTATTGGTTTTTTCCGCTATTTTAGGTGGCTGTGCTGGCTCGACTTCAGGTGGCTTAAAAATGATCCGTGTGTTGATAATGTGGTTGCAATTTAAGCGAGAACTGAAGTTTTTGGTTCACCCTAATTTAGTCGTGCCGATTAAACTGGGCGATAATTTGGTTTCTCCCCGAGTGATTGAAAGCATTTGGGCATTTTTAATTGCTTTCTTTTTGACCTATTGGCTATGCGTTTTTGCCGTCATTTTGTCAGGAATGGAAACGCTTGATGCAATGGCTGCGGTGTTTGCGACTTTAACAAACGTCGGCCCAGGTATTGGCTCGGCAAGCCACGGTTTTATCGAAGCCTCTGATAGTGCAAAATATATTTTATCGTTTGCAATGATTGCAGGGCGTTTGGAAATTTTCTCATTACTTATTTTATTTAGTCCAACCTTTTGGAAAACTTGATGAAAACTCTTATTATTTATTCGAGCTATGATGGACAAACGAAAAAAATTGCTGAATTTTTAGCTGAAAAGCTGACTGGCGAGATCGAAGTGCGGTCAATTTTTGACGAGTTTTCGTTAGATGCGGATCGGATTATTATCGGTGCTTCAATTCGTTATGGACATTTCAATCCACATTTATACAAATTTATCGAAAAACACACCGCACTTTTAAATCGCACGTCATCGGCATTTTTTGGTGTCAATTTAACGGCACGCAAAGCAAATAAAAATACGCCTGAAACCAATCTTTATGTGCGGAAGTTTTTAGCTCGAATTGCGTGGCAACCAACGTTGGGGGCAGTATTTGCTGGGGCGCTGCTTTATTCTCGCTATTCTTTTTTTGACAAGATGATGATTAAATTCATTATGAAAATTACGGGCGGCGAAACGGATACGAGCAAAGAAATTGAATATACGGATTGGCAAAAAGTGGCAGAATTTGCAGAAAAACTGAATGCGTTGAATTAATATTCACAAATTGGAGAAATTTATGACTAATAATGCTTTTTTGTTTAATAAAAATGCAATTAACATTTTTTTGCTAAAAATCGCTTGCGTGGAATAAAAATATCCCTATAATGCACCACCTCAACGCAAGCACGGCAAGCGAAAGAATTGAAAAATTCCATTTTTAAAAATAATTTAAAAAAATGCTTGACGATGAAATGAAAAAACAATATCATTTCGAGCCTTGCTTAATGCAACTGTTCTTTAATAATTTATCAGACAATCTGTGTGGGCACTTGTTGATTGACTTGATTTTAAAAATATATTTAAAACTTGAAGTCTTAATAGGTGCTTAAACTAGAAATTCATTTTTACTTTTGAAGTAATATGTAAACTTTAGCTAAGCAGTTTATTGAGCGATTAAACTTTTTGAATTGAAGAGTTTGATCATGGCTCAGATTGAACGCTGGCGGCAGGCTTAACACATGCAAGTCGAACGGTAACAGGAAGTGCTTGCACTTTGCTGACGAGTGGCGGACGGGTGAGTAATGCTTGGGAATCTGGCTTATGGAGGGGGATAACTACGGGAAACTGTAGCTAATACCGCGTAGAATCGGAAGATTAAAGGGTGGGATCGTAAGACCATCTGCCATAAGATGAGCCCAAGTGGGATTAGGTAGTTGGTGGGGTAAAGGCCTACCAAGCCGACGATCTCTAGCTGGTCTGAGAGGATGACCAGCCACACTGGAACTGAGACACGGTCCAGACTCCTACGGGAGGCAGCAGTGGGGAATATTGCGCAATGGGGGGAACCCTGACGCAGCCATGCCGCGTGAATGAAGAAGGCCTTCGGGTTGTAAAGTTCTTTCGGTAGCGAGGAAGGTATCAATTTTAATAGAGTTGGTAATTGACGTTAACTACAGAAGAAGCACCGGCTAACTCCGTGCCAGCAGCCGCGGTAATACGGAGGGTGCGAGCGTTAATCGGAATAACTGGGCGTAAAGGGCACGCAGGCGGTGACTTAAGTGAGATGTGAAATCCCCGAGCTTAACTTGGGAATTGCATTTCATACTGGGTCGCTAGAGTACTTTAGGGAGGGGTAGAATTCCACGTGTAGCGGTGAAATGCGTAGAGATGTGGAGGAATACCGAAGGCGAAGGCAGCCCCTTGGGAATGTACTGACGCTCATGTGCGAAAGCGTGGGGAGCAAACAGGATTAGATACCCTGGTAGTCCACGCTGTAAACGCTGTCGATTTGGGGATTGGGGTATAACTCTGGTGCCCGTAGCTAACGTGATAAATCGACCGCCTGGGGAGTACGGCCGCAAGGTTAAAACTCAAATGAATTGACGGGGGCCCGCACAAGCGGTGGAGCATGTGGTTTAATTCGATGCAACGCGAAGAACCTTACCTACTCTTGACATCCAGAGAAGGAGATGGAGACATCTCTGTGCCTTCGGGAACTCTGAGACAGGTGCTGCATGGCTGTCGTCAGCTCGTGTTGTGAAATGTTGGGTTAAGTCCCGCAACGAGCGCAACCCTTATCCTTTGTTGCCAGCGATTTGGTCGGGAACTCAAAGGAGACTGCCAGTGATAAACTGGAGGAAGGTGGGGATGACGTCAAGTCATCATGGCCCTTACGAGTAGGGCTACACACGTGCTACAATGGTGCATACAGAGGGCGGCGAAAGGGCGACCTGGAGCGAATCTCAGAAAGTGCATCGTAGTCCGGATTGGAGTCTGCAACTCGACTCCATGAAGTCGGAATCGCTAGTAATCGCAAATCAGAATGTTGCGGTGAATACGTTCCCGGGCCTTGTACACACCGCCCGTCACACCATGGGAGTGGGTTGTACCAGAAGTAGATAGCTTAACCGCAAGGGGGGCGTTTACCACGGTATGATTCATGACTGGGGTGAAGTCGTAACAAGGTAACCGTAGGGGAACCTGCGGTTGGATCACCTCCTTACCAAAAATTAGGCGACGACAAGCGCTCACACAGATTGGCTGATAGTTATAGACAAAACAAGAACAAAAGACCCCGCAGTTTGGTTGTGTTTTCTAGGTCGAACACGAGAAAGCCTGCTGCAAGTAATAAAATGATAAAAAGATTATCTTTCATTGCTGTCCCCATCGTCTAGAGGCCTAGGACATCGCCCTTTCACGGCGGTAACCGGGGTTCGAATCCCCGTGGGGACGCCACTGAAAGATGATTTTGCGAAAAATTATCGACTGTTCTTTAAAAAATTGGAAACAAGCTGAAAAACTGAAGAGACTTTCAAGTTCAGAACGAGAAGCGAAAGCAACTTAAGTAAGAATACGAAAAAGTCTGAGTAAGAAAGACAAACTAACCATTTGTCGAAAAAAAATCTTAGCTGAACAAAAGCAGCTAAGTGTTTAGTTTAATTTAATTCGCTTTGAGTGTGAGATTGTCTAATTGAATAATTAAATAGTGAAAACATTTGAGGTTGTATAGTTAAGTGACTAAGCGCACAGGGTGGATGCCTTGGCAATCAGAGGCGAAGAAGGACGTGCTAATCTGCGAAAAGCTTGGGTGAGTTGATAAGAAGCGTTTAACCCAAGATATCCGAATGGGGAAACCCAGTGGGTGAAGAACCCACTATTGTTAAGTGAATACATAGCTTAACAAGGCAAACCGGGAGAACTGAAACATCTAAGTACCCCGAGGAAAAGAAATCAACCGAGATTCTGTGAGTAGCGGCGAGCGAAAGCGGAGGAGCCGTTAGTGATAACCATTTAGTTAGGAGAATGAGCTGGGAAGCTCAACCATAGCAGGTGATAGTCCTGTATCTGAAAGCATAATGGTGGTACTAAGCTAACAACAAGTAGGGCGGGACACGAGAAATCCTGTTTGAAGATGGGGGGACCATCCTCCAAGGCTAAATACTCCTGATTGACCGATAGTGAACCAGTACTGTGAAGGAAAGGCGAAAAGAACCCCGGTGAGGGGAGTGAAATAGAACCTGAAACCCTGTGCGTACAAGCAGTGGGAGCCCGCAAGGGTGACTGCGTACCTTTTGTATAATGGGTCAGCGACTTATATTTTGTAGCGAGGTTAACCTCATGGGGGAGCCGAAGGGAAACCGAGTCTTAACTGGGCGTTTGAGTTGCAAGGTATAGACCCGAAACCCGGTGATCTAGCCATGGGCAGGTTGAAGATTGGGTAACACTAATTGGAGGACCGAACCGACTAATGTTGAAAAATTAGCGGATGACTTGTGGCTGGGGGTGAAAGGCCAATCAAACCGGGAGATAGCTGGTTCTCCCCGAAATCTATTTAGGTAGAGCCTTGAGCGGACACCTTCGGGGGTAGAGCACTGTTTCGGCTAGGGGTCCATCCCGGATTACCAACCCGATGCAAACTGCGAATACCGAAGAGTGATACTCAGGAGACACACGGTGGGTGCTAACGTCCATCGTGAAGAGGGAAACAACCCAGACCGCCAGCTAAGGTCCCAAAGTACTAGTTAAGTGGGAAACGAAGTGGGAAGGCTTAGACAGCTAGGATGTTGGCTTAGAAGCAGCCACCATTTAAAGAAAGCGTAATAGCTCACTAGTCGAGTCGGCCTGCGCGGAAGATGTAACGGGGCTAAAACTAGTCACCGAAGCTGCGGCATCAGTCGAAAGACTGTTGGGTAGGGGAGCGTTCTGTAAGCGGATGAAGGTGAGTCGAGAGGCTTGCTGGACGTATCAGAAGTGCGAATGCTGACATAAGTAACGATAAAACGAGTGAAAAACTCGTTCGCCGGAAGACCAAGGGTTCCTGTCCAACGTTAATCGGGGCAGGGTGAGTCGGCCCCTAAGGCGAGGCTGAAAAGCGTAGTCGATGGGAAACGGGTTAATATTCCCGTACTTGGTAAAGCTGCGATGTGGGGACGGAGAAGGTTAGGTTAGCAGACTGTTGGATGTCTGTTTAAGCCGGTAGGCGGGAAGTTTAGGCAAATCCGGACTTCCATTAACGCCGAGAAGTGATGACGAGGTGCTACGGCACTGAAGTAACTGATACCACGCTTCCAGGAAAAGCCACTAAGCGAAAGGCTTTACTAAACCGTACTGAAAACCGACACAGGTGGTCAGGTAGAGAATACTCAGGCGCTTGAGAGAACTCGGGTGAAGGAACTAGGCAAAATAGCACCGTAACTTCGGGAGAAGGTGCACCGGCGTAGATTGTAAGGGTTTACCCCTGAAGGTTGAACCGGTCGAAGATACCAGCTGGCTGCAACTGTTTATTAAAAACACAGCACTCTGCAAACACGAAAGTGGACGTATAGGGTGTGATGCCTGCCCGGTGCTGGAAGGTTAATTGATGGTGTTATCGTAAGAGAAGCTCCTGATCGAAGCCCCAGTAAACGGCGGCCGTAACTATAACGGTCCTAAGGTAGCGAAATTCCTTGTCGGGTAAGTTCCGACCTGCACGAATGGCATAATGATGGCCAGGCTGTCTCCACCCGAGACTCAGTGAAATTGAAATCGCCGTGAAGATGCGGTGTACCCGCGGCTAGACGGAAAGACCCCGTGAACCTTTACTATAGCTTGACACTGAACATTGAATTTTGATGTGTAGGATAGGTGGGAGCCTTTGAAGATGACACGCCAGTGTTGTTGGAGGCGTCCTTGAAATACCACCCTTTAACGTTTGATGTTCTAACGAAGATTACGAAACGTGGTCTCGGACAGTGTCTGGTGGGTAGTTTGACTGGGGCGGTCTCCTCCCAAAGAGTAACGGAGGAGCACGAAGGTTTGCTAATCACGGTCGGACATCGTGAGGTTAGTGCAATGGTATAAGCAAGCTTAACTGCGAGACAGACAAGTCGAGCAGGTACGAAAGTAGGTCATAGTGATCCGGTGGTTCTGAATGGAAGGGCCATCGCTCAACGGATAAAAGGTACTCCGGGGATAACAGGCTGATACCGCCCAAGAGTTCATATCGACGGCGGTGTTTGGCACCTCGATGTCGGCTCATCACATCCTGGGGCTGAAGTAGGTCCCAAGGGTATGGCTGTTCGCCATTTAAAGTGGTACGCGAGCTGGGTTTAGAACGTCGTGAGACAGTTCGGTCCCTATCTGCCGTGGGCGTTGGAGAATTGAAAGGGGCTGCTCCTAGTACGAGAGGACCGGAGTGGACGCATCCCTGGTGTTCCAGTTGTTTCGCCAGAAGCATTGCTGGGTAGCTACATGCGGAAGAGATAAGTGCTGAAAGCATCTAAGCACGAAACTTGCCTTGAGATGAGTTCTCCCACACTATAAGTGTGTAAGGGTTGTTTGAGACTAAGACGTAGATAGGTCTGGTGTGTAAGTGGTGTGAGCCATTGAGCTAACGGATACTAATTGCCCGAGAGGCTTAACTATACAACGCTCAAGTGTTTTTGAAAGCGGACGCAAGAAAGCGAAAGCAAACAAAAATACAAAGCAAAGTTAAACTAAAAAACAAATAAAACGAAAGACAAAACCTTCAGACAGCTTGTTTCGAATTTAAAGAACAAAGACGAAAGAATAACGCAAAAGTCATCACCGAATAATCTTGGCGGCGATAATGCGGTGGCCCCACCTGATTCCATACCGAACTCAGAAGTGAAACGCCGTAATGCCGATGGTAGTGTTGGGTATCCCAATGTGAGAGTAGGTCACCGCCAGGTTTCAAACATATAAAATCAAAGTAAAAACAAAAATAAAAGTAAAAGAAGAATAAAAAACAAACCTCAGTCGAAAGATTGGGGTTTTTGTTTATTTGAAGCAAAATCAATATTTTAAAACTCTTCAAAATTTAACCGCACTTTTGGTTATGGATACATTGTATCTTAGCCTCTCTATGATTATATTGAAAATTTAGTTGATTTTATTCTTGTGTTTTGTTAAACTCCACGTCCTGTTTACATTAAGGTAAACAGGTTCGTCCCGAAAGGGTGTTTTAAATTTAAACGGAGCACTAATATGATCCAAGAACAGACTATGCTGGATGTTGCTGATAATTCAGGCGCTCGCAGCGTAATGTGTATCAAGGTTCTAGGTGGATCGCACCGTCGTTATGCTGCTATTGGCGACATCATCAAAATTACCGTAAAAGAAGCAATTCCACGCGGTAAAGTAAAAAAAGGTGATGTGTTAAAAGCAGTTGTTGTGCGCACCAAGAAGGGTGTTCGTCGCCCAGACGGATCAGTCATTCGCTTCGATGGTAACGCTTGTGTAATTTTAAATAATAACACTGAGCAACCAATCGGTACTCGTATTTTTGGACCTGTGACGCGTGAACTTCGCTCTGAGAAGTTTATGAAGATCATTTCTTTAGCTCCAGAAGTACTGTAAGGAGAAGTGACAAATGGCTGCAAAAATTCGTCAAAATGATGAAGTAATCGTTCTTGCTGGTAAAGATAAAGGCAAGCGTGGTAAGGTAACTCAAGTGTTACCAAACGGTAAAGTGATTGTTGAAGGTATCAAAATCATTACTAAACACGAAAAACCAGTACCTGCATTAGGTAAAGAAGGTGGTTTAGTGAAGAAAGAAGCACCAATCGATGCGTCTAACGTAGCGATCTTCAACCCGAAAACAAATAAAGCTGACCGTGTAGGTTTTAGATTCGAAGATGGCAAAAAAGTCCGTTTCTTCAAATCTAATAATGAAATTATTTAACAAACTGGAGTAATGCGATGGCGAAACTGCATGATTACTACAGAGATCAAGTAGTTAATGAATTAAAAAATAAATTCAACTACGCATCTGTCATGCAAGTCCCACGAATCGAAAAGATTACCCTGAATATGGGTGTGGGTGAAGCATTGACCGATAAGAAATTGCTAGATAACGCAGTAGCGGATTTAGCAGCGATTAGCGGTCAAAAACCTTTAATTACTAAAGCACGCAAATCTGTTGCAGGCTTTAAAATCCGTCAGGGATATCCGATCGGTTGTAAAGTAACACTACGTGGTGAACGTATGTGGGAGTTCTTTGAACGTTTAATTACAATTGCTGTTCCACGTATTCGTGACTTCCGCGGTTTAAGCGCGAAATCATTTGATGGTCGTGGTAACTATAGTATGGGTGTGCGTGAGCAAATCATCTTCCCTGAAATCGACTATGATAAAGTCGATCGTGTTCGTGGTTTAGACATTACTATTACCACAACAGCTAAGAATGATGAAGAAGGTCAAGCATTACTCGCTGCCTTTAATTTCCCATTCCGTAAATAAGGCAGGTTACAAATGGCTAAACAATCAATGAAAGCACGCGATGTAAAACGCGTGAAATTGGCTGAAAAATTCTATGCTAAACGTGTAGAATTGAAAAAAATCATTTCTGACGTGAATTCATCTGATGAAGATCGTTGGAATGCGGTATTAACTCTTCAAGGTTTACCGCGTGATTCAAGCCCTAGTCGCCAACGTAATCGCTGCCGCCAAACTGGTCGTCCTCACGGCGTATTAAGTAAGTTTGGTTTAAGCCGTATTAAGGTTCGTGAAGCTGCAATGCGCGGTGAAATCCCAGGCCTTAAAAAAGCGAGTTGGTAATTTACCACTTTATATTGGAATCGGAGAATAAAGCACAATGAGTATGCAAGATCCAATCGCAGATATGTTGACCCGTATTCGTAACGGTCAAGCTGCGAACAAAGTTGCGATCAGTATGCCTTCATCCAAGCTAAAAGTGGCTATTGCCAACGTATTAGCTGCGGAAGGTTATGTTGAAAGCGTAAAAGTTGTAGAAGGTGTAAAACCTGAACTGGAAATTACTTTAAAATATTTCCAAGGTAAACCAGTTGTAGAAAGTATCCAACGTGTAAGTCGCCCTGGTCTTCGTATTTACAAACGTAAAGACGAATTACCAAAAGTAATGGGTGGATTAGGTGTTGCTGTAGTTTCTACATCTAAAGGTGTGATGACTGACCGTGCTGCTCGCCAAGCGGGTTTAGGCGGCGAAATCATCTGTTATGTAGCTTAATAGAGAGGTAGGAAAATGTCTCGTGTTGCAAAAGCACCTGTTAATATTCCTGCCGGCGTTGAGGTGAAACTTAACGGTCAGCTATTAACAGTGAAAGGTAAGAATGGCGAATTATCTCGTACCATTCATAACTCAGTTGAAGTTAAACAAGATAATGGTGCATTAACATTTGCTCCACGTGAAGGTATCGTAGGTGCAAACGCGCAAGCAGGTACAGCACGTGCATTAGTTAATGCGATGGTTATCGGTGTTACTGAAGGCTTCACTAGAAAATTACAACTCGTTGGTGTTGGTTACAGAGCTCAAATTAAAGGCAATTCCGTTGCATTGAGCTTAGGTTTTTCACACCCAGTAGAGCACACTTTACCAGCAGGTATTACTGCAGAATGTCCATCTCAAACCGAAATTGTGTTGAAGGGTGCTGACAAACAATTAATTGGTCAAGTTGCTGCAGATATTCGTGCATATCGTAGTCCAGAGCCTTATAAAGGTAAAGGTGTTCGTTATGCTGACGAAGTTGTACGTACTAAAGAAGCTAAGAAAAAATAATTAAGGTAACACTATGGATAAGAAATCAGCTCGTATCCGTCGTGCAGCTCGTGCTCGCCATATGATGAGAGAGCAAGGTGTAACTCGTTTAGTTATTCACCGCACTCCACGTCATATCTATGCACAAGTGATTGCACCAAACGGTTCAGAAGTGCTTGCCGCTGCTTCAACAGTAGAAAAAGCAATTAGTGAGCAAGTTAAATATACCGGAAACAAAGATGCTGCTGCAGTAGTAGGTAAAACTGTTGCTGAGCGTGCATTAGCGAAAGGCGTTAAAGACGTTGCTTTCGATCGTTCTGGTTTTAAATATCATGGTCGTGTCCAATCTTTAGCGGACGCTGCTCGTGAAGCTGGTCTACAGTTCTAATAGAGGAAATTGAGATGTCAAACATCGAAAAACAAGCTGGTGAACTGCAAGAGAAGCTAATCGCGGTAAACCGTGTATCAAAAACTGTAAAAGGTGGTCGTATTATGAGCTTTACTGCATTAACTGTAGTAGGCGATGGTAACGGTCGCGTTGGTTTTGGTTATGGTAAAGCTCGTGAAGTTCCAGCAGCAATCCAAAAAGCAATGGAAAAAGCACGTCGTAATATGATCAACGTAGCTTTAAATGATGGTACATTACAACACCCTGTTAAAGGTGTTCACACTGGTTCTCGTGTATTTATGCAACCAGCAAGTGAAGGTACTGGTATTATCGCAGGCGGTGCAATGCGTGCAGTATTAGAAGTTGCAGGCGTTCGTAACGTTCTTTCTAAAGCATACGGTTCAACCAACCCAATTAACGTTGTTCGTGCAACAATTGATGCACTTGCAAATATGAAATCACCAGAAATGGTTGCTGCTAAACGTGGCAAAACCGTTGATGAAATTTTGGGGTAATTGATAATGGCTAAAACTATTAAAGTAACACAAGTTCGTAGTTCTATCGCTCGTTTACCGAAGCATAAAGCTACATTGCGTGGTCTTGGTCTTCGCCATATGCATCATACTGTTGAGTTAATCGATACTCCAGCTGTACGCGGTATGATTAACCAAGTTTCATACATGGTTAAAGTGGAGGAGTAAGAGAATGCGTTTAAATACTCTATCTCCGGCTGAAGGTGCTAAGCACAGTGCTAAGCGTTTAGGTCGTGGTATTGGCTCTGGTTTAGGTAAAACTGGTGGCCGTGGTCATAAAGGTCAAAAATCTCGTACTGGTGGCGGTGTTCGTCGTGGGTTCGAAGGTGGTCAAATGCCTTTATATCGTCGTTTACCAAAATTTGGTTTTACATCAATGAAAGCGGCTGTAACAGCTGAAATTCGTTTGAATGAATTAACTAAAGTTGATGGTAATGTTGTAACTTTAGATGCGTTAAAAGCTGCAAACTTAGTTACCAAAGATATTCAATTTGTTAAAGTTATTTTAGCAGGTGAAGTGAAAGGTGCTGTAACTGTTCGTGGTTTACGCGTAACTAAAGGCGCTAAAGTGGCGATTGAAGCTGCTGGCGGATCAGTTGAGGAATAATTAACGAATGGCTAAGCAACCAGGTTATCAAAGTCGAAGTACTCAAAGCGGTACAAGTGAACTTAGAAGTAGATTACTTTTTGTATTAGGTGCACTAATCGTTTTCCGTATTGGTTCTTTTATTCCGGTTCCTGGTATTGATGCAGCTGTTTTAGCTCAGTTGATTGACCAACAAAAAGGCACCATCATTGATATGTTCAATATGTTCTCTGGTGGTGCATTAAGCCGTGCGTCAATTTTTGCATTAGGTATTATGCCGTATATTTCGGCATCTATTATCATTCAATTATTGGCAACGGTTTATCCTGCTTTAAATGAATTAAAGAAAGAAGGTGAATCTGGTCGTCGTAAAATGAGCAAGTACACACGTTATGCAACGTTAGGTCTTGCAACTTTACAAGCGATTGGTATTTCTACTGGTTTACCAAGTATGCTACCTGGTCTTGTACCTAATATTGGATTTGGTTTCTACTTTACTGCAGTAATTAGCTTAGTAACAGGAACAATGTTCCTTATGTGGCTAGGTGAACAAATTACAGAACGTGGTATCGGTAATGGTATTTCATTAATTATCTTTGCAGGAATTGTCGCAGGCTTACCTGCAGCAATTGGTCAAACAATCGAGCAAGCTCGTCAAGGGCAAATGCATCTGTTAGTTCTTTTATTGATTGCCGTAATTGTTTTTGCTGTTACTTACTTTGTTGTCTTTGTTGAAAGAGGACAACGTCGAGTTAAAGTTGAATATGCTAAACGTCAACAGGGTCGTCAAATTTTAGGTGGTGGTTCTTCACATTTACCATTAAAAGTAAATATGGCTGGTGTTATACCTGCTATCTTTGCATCAAGTATTATTTTGTTCCCAGCAACAATTACATCTTGGTTCGGTGAAGGTTCAAGCCTTGAGTGGTTAACTAATTTATCATTAATGTTACAACCAGGTCAGCCTATCTATTTGATTGTCTATGCTGCTGCGATTATGTTCTTCAGCTTTTTCTATGCTGCAATGCAATTTAATCCTCGTGATACAGCCGATAATTTGAAAAAATCTGGAGCATTCATACCCGGAATTAGACCAGGTGAGCAAACATCACGTTATATTGATAAAATTATGACTCGTCTTACATTAATTGGCGGTTTATATATTACGTTTGTATGTTTGGTTCCTTACATCATGACATCAGCTTGGAATGTACAGTTCTATTTTGGCGGTACATCATTGTTAATCGTTGTTGTGGTAATTATGGATTTCATCGCTCAGATTCAAAGTCATTTAATGTCAACAAAATATGAATCTGCGTTGAAAAAAGCAAACCTTAAAGGTTTTGGACAATAATATTGTCTATTTAAATAAAAAGGGATAAGCAATGAAAGTTCGTGCTTCCGTAAAGAAAATTTGTCGTAACTGTAAAATTGTTAAGCGTGAAGGTGTTGTTCGTGTATTATGCAGCGACCCTAAACATAAACAACGTCAAGGTTAATTAATAAATTTTCTTGCAAAGAACCAGCTGGGCATATATAATGCTCAGCTCATTTATGTCCTTGGTATATTGTTTGAGTATCCTGAAAACGGGCTTTTCAAGATCAATATGCCAAATTAGTTAAAAAATAGGAGTGCATAGTGGCCCGTATTGCAGGCATTAACATTCCTGATCATAAACATACTGTAATCGCTTTAACAGCAATTTATGGTATCGGTAAAACTCGTGCACAAGCTATTTGTGCAGCAACAGGTATTGCCGAAAACGTTAAGATCAGCGAATTGTCTGAAGAGCAGATTGATAAACTGCGTGACGAAGTTGGTAAATTTACCGTTGAAGGTGACTTACGCCGTGAAGTAACACTTAACATCAAACGTCTATTAGACTTAGGTTGTTATCGTGGATTACGCCATCGTCGTAGTTTACCGGTACGTGGTCAACGTACTAAAACTAATGCGCGTACCCGTAAGGGTCCTCGTAAGCCGATCAAAAAATAAGTCGGGGTAAAGATTAATGGCTAAAACACCAGTTCGTGCACGTAAACGTGTAAAAAAACAAGTTGTAGATGGCGTAGCTCATATTCACGCATCTTTCAATAATACAATCGTGACTATTACTGACCGTCAAGGTAATGCTCTAGCGTGGGCAACTGCAGGTGGTTCAGGTTTCCGTGGTTCTCGTAAATCAACCCCGTTTGCAGCGCAAGTTGCAGCTGAGCGTTGTGCTGAAGTTGTAAAAGAATTCGGCTTAAAGAACTTGGAAGTTATGGTTAAAGGTCCGGGTCCAGGTCGTGAATCTACAATCCGTGCATTAAATGCAGCAGGATTCCGTATCACGAATATTACTGACGTGACTCCGATCCCACATAACGGTTGTCGTCCACCGAAAAAACGTCGTGTTTAATCTGACGTTAGGATAATTGGAGAAAGAAAATGGCAAGATATTTGGGTCCAAAACTCAAGCTAAGCCGTCGTGAAGGCACTGATTTATTTCTTAAATCAGGCGTGCGCGCTATCGATTCTAAATGTAAAATCGATACAGCACCGGGTCAACACGGTGCTCGTAAACCACGTTTATCTGACTATGGTAGTCAGTTGCGTGAGAAACAAAAAGTTCGCCGTATCTACGGTATTTTAGAACGTCAATTCCGTAACTATTATAAAGAAGCTAACCGTTTAAAAGGTAATACTGGTGAAAATTTATTAGTATTATTAGAAGGTCGCTTGGATAACGTTGTTTATCGTATGGGATTTGCCGCTACTCGTGCGGAAGCTCGCCAATTAGTGAGCCACAAAGCGATCGTTGTAAACGGCCGTGTTGTAAATATCCCATCTTTCCAAGTTTCAGTTGATGATGTGATCGCTGTTCGTGAAAAATCGAAAAAACAAGCACGTATCAAAGCATCATTGGAATTAGCAGAGCAAAAAGAAAAACCAACTTGGTTAGAAGTTGATTCTGCGAAAATGGAAGGTGTGTTCAAACGTGTTCCTGAACGTTCTGATTTATCAGCAGACATTAACGAACATCTGATCGTTGAGCTTTATTCTAAATAATAGTTAAAGCTTACAAGCAAAGAGAGGATAAAATGCAGGGTTCTGTTACAGAATTTTTAAAGCCACATTTAGTTGATATTGAGCAAATTAGCCCAACTCACGCTAAAGTGATCTTAGAGCCGTTAGAGCGTGGTTTTGGCCATACTCTAGGTAATGCATTACGTCGTATTCTTTTATCTTCAATGCCAGGTTGTGCTGTAACTGAAGTAGAAATTGAAGGCGTATTGCACGAATATAGTAGTAAGGAAGGTGTTCAAGAAGATATTCTTGAAGTGCTTCTAAACTTAAAAGGTCTAGCGGTTAAGGTTCAGAATAAAGATGATGTTTTTCTGACACTAAACAAATCTGGAATTGGCCCTGTTGTTGCAGCTGACATCACTCACGATGGTGATGTTGAAATTGTAAATCCTGAACATATTATCTGCCACTTAACTGATGAAAACGCATCTATTAATATGCGTATTCGCATTCAGCGTGGGAGAGGTTATGTGCCAGCATCGGCTCGTGCACACGTTCAAGATGAAGATCGTCCAATTGGTCGTCTATTAGTAGATGCTTGTTATAGCCCAGTAGATCGCATTGCCTACAATGTAGAAGCAGCGCGTGTTGAACAGCGTACTGACTTAGACAAATTAGTTATTGAGTTAGAAACTAACGGCACTATTGATCCAGAAGAAGCAATTCGCCGAGCTGCGACAATTTTAGCAGAGCAACTTGATGCATTTGTTGATTTGCGTGATGTTCGTCAACCTGAAGTCAAGGAAGAAAAACCGGAATTTGATCCGATTTTACTACGTCCTGTTGATGACTTAGAGTTGACAGTTCGTTCTGCTAACTGTTTGAAAGCAGAAACAATTCATTATATCGGTGATTTAGTTCAGCGTACAGAAGTTGAGTTATTAAAAACGCCTAACCTTGGTAAGAAATCACTTACTGAGATTAAAGACGTGCTTGCTTCACGTGGTCTATCACTAGGTATGCGCCTTGAAAATTGGCCTCCAGCAAGTATTGCTGAAGATTAGGCCATTAGGTTAAGATTTTTCTGAGAAGGATAAGGTCATGCGCCATCGTAAGAGTGGACGTCAACTAAACCGTAATAGTAGCCATCGCCAAGCGATGTTCCGTAATATGGCAAGCTCATTAGTTAGTCACGAGATTATCAAAACAACTTTGCCAAAAGCGAAAGAATTACGTCGTGTAGTTGAACCGTTAATTACATTAGCAAAAGTAGACAGCGTTGCAAATCGCCGTTTAGCTTTCGCACGTACACGCAACATTGAAACTGTTGCAAAATTATTTAATGAATTAGGTCCACGTTTTGCTCAACGTGCAGGTGGTTACACCCGCATCTTGAAATGTGGTTTCCGTGCAGGCGATAACGCACCAATGGCTTACATTGAGTTAGTTGATCGTCCAGAAGTAGTAGCAGAAGCTACAGCGGAATAATATTAAATATTCTAAATTCAAAGCCCACTTATTAGTGGGCTTTTTGTATTTTCTTAAACAAATAAAAGTTACGATTTTCCTAAAAGACAGACTGCTCGACTTTATATCTATCTAGCGAAATTATGTAAAAATCCACCGCACTTTTCCTTGCTATTTTTTAAAGTAAAATTCGTTTATGATGTAATGTATTGTTATTTTCATTTTGAGGTCAAAAATGTCAGTTTTAAGCCTTTTAGAAGCTCAGTTTTCACTTGCACAATATCAACATTTAAATGTTGATGAAATGAATATTCAGCAAGGTGAGTTTTGGGTAATTGTAGGAAGTAATGGTTCAGGGAAAACAGCATTAGCACAAGCTCTCGCCAAGGAACTAACCTTAGTTTCAGGGGAATATCGCAACACTTTTCAGAAAATTAGCTTACTTTCTTTTGAGCATCAACGCAAAATACTAGAAAAAATTTTACGTGATTTGAATAATGATGAAGATCCTGATGTACAAGGGCTGACAGCTCGTCAGGTAATTTTAGATAATAGTAAAAATTTTGCTTTGTGTGAGGATATTGCCCAGAAGTTGCATATTACTCACTTATTGGATCGTGCATATTTACAGCTTTCTACGGGAGAGAGCCGCAAAGTCTTATTTGCCAAAGCCTTAGTAAGTCAGCCTGATTTATTGATCTTAGATGAGCCTTTTGAAGGTTTAGATCAAGCCTCGTTACAGTATTGGCAAGAAATGATCCGCAGTTTATGTGGCACAATGACTTTAGTATTAATTAGCAACCGCTTTGAAGATATTCCAGATTGTGCTACCCACATCGCTCTATTGGAAAATTTACAATTAATTTTAAAAGGTAAGCGTCAAGAGATTGAACAGAATAGTCTTTATACTCAACTGAAATATGCCACTGAAAATGCGAAAGCCCCGCTACCGAGTAGTGTAAGCCAGCCAATCAGTTTAGAAAATGGTGTTAATCCATTTGAGTTAAGCAACGTGAATATTCAATATGGTGATAAAAAAATCCTGCAAAATTTAAGTTGGACGGTTGCACAAAAACAAAATTGGTGGATTAAAGGACCAAATGGCGCTGGAAAATCAACGTTATTGTCAATTATCACAGGCGATCACCCTCAAGCCTTTGCAAATTCCGTTAAATTATTTGGTAAACAACGTGGTTCAGGCGAAACCATTTGGGATATTAAACAGCATATTGGTTATGTAAGCACACAATTACACAATGATTATCGTGTTAATTGCTCGGCGTTAGATGTGATTTTGTCTGGCTTTTTTGATAGTATCGGTGTTTATCAAAAAGTGCCCGAGAGCTTAAGACTTAAGGCTGTGGAATGGCTTGAGCGGCTTAATTTAAGTGCGGTGCAAAAAAAGCCATTTCGTTCATTATCTTGGGGACAACAACGTTTGCTACTTATCACTCGAGCAATGGTCAAGCACCCACCCATTTTAATTCTTGATGAACCTTTACAAGGATTAGATGCTTTAAATCGTCAATTAGTTAAGCAATTTATTGAGCAATTAGTGAATAATAGCCAAACGCAATTATTGTTTGTTTCTCATCAAGATAGTGATGCACCAAATTGCTTAACAAATGTATTTGAATTTATCGCCGATAATGGAAGTTATCGTTATGAACAGAGAATACTGAAAAAGAATTAATTTATAGTGTATAAAAGATACAAATAAGCCCAAGGTGAACCTGGGCTTATTATGTTTTTAAATTACATCAACATTAGAATGGAATATCGTCGTCGAAAGTACCTATTGGTGGTTCTGTAACTGTTTTATCTGGCGCAGACTTTTGCGTTGGTTGACGTGGTGCAGAATTACCACCAAAACCGCCGTTATCTTGTGAGTAACCGCCACCTTGGCTATTGCGGCTATCAACCATTTGCATTACATCGCCTTGGATTTCGGTGCTATAACGATCTTGACCGTTTTGATCTTGCCATTTACGTGTGCGAATGCGTCCTTCCACATACACTTGTGAACCTTTGCGTAAATATTCGCCCACCACTTCTGCTTGGCGACGATAGAACACAATTCGATGCCATTCGGTAATTTCACGGCGTTCGCCCGTGTTGCGGTCTGTCCAACTTTCACTGGTTGCGACGCTAATATTTGCCACAGCATCGCCATTTGGCATCGTACGCATTTCAGGATCGTTACCTAAACGCCCTAAGATAATTACTTTATTTATTCCAGCCATAATTTCCTCTATTAACTGCTTAATCTTGCCTATTTTGCCTGAAAATAAAAAAAAGATCTATAAATTTTCACTGGTTATTTTAACAGAGGTCAAAATATGTGATAATGTTTCCAAAATTTCACTTTTTTTGGAAAGCAAAATGGATCAAATTGATATTCGTGGGGCTCGCACTCACAATTTGAAAAACATTAATCTCACCATTCCACGAGATAAACTGATTGTTATTACCGGGCTTTCAGGCTCAGGCAAGTCATCGCTGGCGTTTGATACGCTGTATGCTGAGGGGCAGCGTCGCTATGTGGAAAGCCTCTCTGCGTATGCTCGCCAGTTTTTATCCTTAATGGAAAAGCCTGATGTGGACAGTATTGAAGGCTTGTCGCCAGCGATTTCCATTGAGCAAAAATCGACATCGCACAACCCTCGTTCAACAGTGGGAACAGTTACTGAAATTCACGATTATTTGCGTCTATTATTTGCTCGTGTGGGTGAGCCACGTTGTCCAACACACAATGAGCCACTCGCCGCACAAACCGTTTCGCAAATGGTGGATAAAGTACTGAGCTTGCCAGAGGGGAGCAAAATGATGTTGCTTGCCCCAGTGGTGCGATCTCGCAAAGGCGAGCATATTAAAGTGCTCGAGCAAATTGCGGCACAAGGTTATATTCGAGCGAGAATTGACGGTGAAATTTGCGATCTTTCTGACCCACCTAAATTAGAGTTACAGAAAAAACATACTATTGAAGTCGTTATCGACCGTTTCAAGGTGCGTGCGGATCTTGCCACTCGTTTAGCAGAATCTTTTGAAACTGCTTTGGAGCTGTCGGGCGGCACAGCTATTGTGGCAGATATGGACGATAGCAAGGCGGAAGAATTGGTGTTTTCGGCAAATTTTGCCTGTTCGCATTGTGGTTATTCCGTGCCTGAACTTGAGCCACGGTTATTTTCTTTTAATAATCCAGCGGGTGCGTGTCCAACTTGCGACGGCTTGGGCGTACAACAATATTTTGATGAAAGCCGAGTGGTACAAAATCCGTCAATTTCGCTTGCCAGTGGAGCGATTAAAGGCTGGGATCGCCGCAATTTCTATTATTATCAAATGCTCACTTCGTTGGCGAAGCATTATCAATTTGACGTAGAACAGCCGTTTGAAGAACTGCCAAAAAAAGTACGAGAAATTATTTTACACGGCTCAGGCAAAGAAGAAATAGAGTTTATTTATCTTAATGACCGAGGCGACAGTGTGGTTCGTCGCCACGCGTTTGAAGGCATTTTGAACAATATGGCGCGCCGCTACAAAGAAACCGAATCAATGTCGGTGCGTGAAGAATTAGCGAAAAATATCAGCACTCGCCCTTGTCAAGATTGCTGCGGCTCACGTTTACGCCCTGAAGCACGCCACGTTTACATCGGGCAAACCAACTTACCTGACGTGTCAGAAATGAGCATTGGTGAAGCCTTACAATTTTTTGAAAAATTGGCATTAGCTGGGCAACGTGCACAAATTGCTGAAAAAATTCTGAAAGAAATCAAAGAACGCTTGTCTTTCTTGGTCAACGTTGGCTTGAACTATCTTTCGCTCTCTCGTTCGGCGGAAACGCTTTCAGGTGGCGAAGCACAACGTATTCGCCTAGCCAGCCAAATCGGTGCAGGTTTGGTGGGCGTGATGTATGTGCTAGACGAACCCTCTATCGGCTTACACCAACGAGATAATGAACGCTTACTTAACACCTTGATTCATTTGCGAAATTTAGGCAATACTGTGATCGTAGTGGAGCACGATGAAGATGCGATTCGAGCTGCTGATCACATTATTGATATTGGACCTGGGGCAGGTGTGCACGGTGGACAGGTTATCGCACAGGGTACGGCTAAAGAGATTATGGCAACGCCACAATCTATCACGGGAAAATTCTTATCTGGCAAAGAAGCCATAAAAATTCCGAAAAAACGCACCGCACTTAATCCGAAAAAAATCTTACGTTTAAACGGCGCGACAGGCAACAACTTAAAAGGCGTGAACTTAGAAATTCCAGTGGGCTTGTTTACCTGTATCACAGGTGTGTCAGGCTCAGGCAAATCGACCTTGATTAACGACACCTTGTTCCCATTGGCGCAAAATGCGTTGAACCGTGCGGATAATATTAACTTTGCACCGTATAAATCCATTGACGGTCTTGCTCATTTCGACAAAGTCATCGACATCGACCAAAGCCCAATCGGACGCACGCCTCGCTCAAATCCTGCTACTTACACAGGCTTGTTCACGCCAATCCGTGAGCTTTTTGCTGGCGTGCCAGAATCTCGAGCGAGAGGTTATAACGTCGGTCGATTTAGCTTTAACGTGCGTGGCGGACGTTGCGAAGCCTGCCAAGGCGACGGCGTAATCAAAGTGGAAATGCACTTCTTGCCTGATGTTTATGTGCCGTGCGACCAGTGTAAAGGTAAACGCTACAATCGTGAAACGCTAGAAATTCGTTATAAAGGCAAAACCATTCATCAAGTGTTGGATATGACGGTGGAAGAAGCGCGTGAATTTTTCGATGCCATTCCTGCCATCGCACGCAAATTGCAAACCTTGATGGACGTGGGCTTGTCTTACATTCGCTTAGGGCAATCGTCCACCACGCTTTCAGGCGGCGAAGCACAGCGTGTCAAATTGGCGACGGAACTCTCCAAACGCGACACAGGCAAAACGCTCTACATTTTAGACGAACCGACCACAGGTTTACATTTTGCCGACATCAAACAGCTACTCGAAGTGTTGCACCGCTTGCGCGATCAAGGCAATACCATCGTGGTGATTGAACACAATCTCGACGTAATCAAAACTGCCGACTGGATCGTCGATCTTGGTCCTGAGGGCGGTAGCGGTGGCGGTGAAATTATCGCTACTGGCACACCTGAAGACGTGGCACAAAACCCACGCTCACATACCGCACGTTTTTTAAAACCAATGTTAAAAAACAGCTAAAAATCACACCGCACTTTTACTTAAATTAAGCAAAAAGTGCGGTGTAATATTTTGATTTTTCTTTAAAAAACAAATGCTTTTGCTGTTATTTTCACCTTTCGTTATGTGATCCCGATCACAGTTCTTAATTAAACTTCTGTTTTTTGATCTAGCGCAATTGTCATCAGATAAATTCACCTTATAATGCTAACCTATTTTGATTAATTCTTTTTGATTATATAAATTTATTATATTTGGAGTAACAATGGCTAAATCTAAAAAAGTCGGTGTTTTAGCAGCAGTTGTGTTGATGATTGTCGGAGCATTAGCATTATTTGGTGTGCAATCTATTATGAAAGCGACGAGTTCGCCTGAATTTTGTGTGAGCTGCCATTCTATGGAACACCCGAAAGCGGAGTGGGAGGGAACGGTGCATTTTTCCAATCGCAAAGGTATTCGTGCGGATTGCGCTGATTGCCACGTTCCGCCTGATGGCTTGCATTACGTTAAAGCGAAATTTGTCGCATTGAAAGATGTTTGGTACACAATTACCAACAAATTGCCTGATCAAGAAGCCTACGAAAAACATCGCTATGAAATGGCGCAACGAGTGTGGGACGATATGAAAGCGAACGATTCTGCCACTTGTAAAAGCTGTCATAGTTTCGATGCAATGGAGCTATCGGAGCAAAAAGAAGAAGCGCAAAAAATGCACAAATTAGCGCAAGAAACCAATCAAACTTGTATTGATTGCCACAAAGGCATTGCGCATTTTATGCCTGAAATTCCAAATGAAACTGCGGCGGCAACAAGCGGTGAAGCGAGTGGCGCAGGCAGTTTAGATTCAGATAAACCACTTTATGTGTTAGCGATGACCACGGCAAAATTAAGCTCAGGTGAAGAAATTCGTTTGATGCCTTATACCGAAGTCATTCATTGGAAAGAGCAAGGCGATCAACTTAGCGGCACAGTGCAAGGCTGGCAACAGGTTGGGGCAGAAAGTTTAGTTTACTTGGATTTAGGTAAACGAATTAATGTTGCGGTATTAGGCGACGAAGCGAAAGCAAAAGTGAATGTGCTGAAAAGTGTTCACGATGATGTAACCAATTCTGAATGGAAACAAATTGAATTGGCGATTAACGTGGCGAAAAGTGCGGTAACTTCTGACTTAAATTCGTTAAATGCAATGGGCGATGGCTTGAACCAAACGCATTGTAGCTCGTGCCACGCCGCAATCGGCGCAGATCATTACACGGCAAACCAATGGATTGGCGTGGTGAATTCGATGAAAGATCGAACTTCAATGACCAAGGAAGATGTCCGTACGGTAACAATTTATTTGCAACGTAATGCAAAAGATATGAAACCAGCATCTCATTAAATTTTATGATACCGAGCTTGTGCGCCTACGTTTCCGTCAGGAAATAGGGTGGCAAGCCTGTAACGGAATGGAAAAAGTGCGGTGATTTTAACCGCACTTTTGTAGGAACAGAACGTTGCACAGGATAGTCGAGAAATGGGCTATCCCCTCGCAAAGCTCGCTTGCCTAATGATTTTAGCCTGCGGTTTTAACTTAGAAAGGTGTCTTTATTCAACTCATCAATGGAGTAGTTAATAATGAAAAAACAAGACAAAGTGAATGCGACTCGTCGCAACTTTCTAAAAAATTCCTCATTAGGTATGGCTGGCGCATCAGTGCTTGGCGGTGGCGTGGTGAATACTTTAGTTGCCACTGAAGCGAAAGCGGCTGAAAGCAAAACGATTGTTACAGCAGCCCACTGGGGGCCTTTGGGCGTGGTGGTAGAAAATGGTAAAGCGGTGAAATCAGGCCCAGCGATTGAGCCTGCGCTTGCCAATGAATTGCAAAGTGTCGTGCCTGATCAACTTTATAGCGAAACACGTGTGCAATATCCAATGGTGCGTAAAGGTTATTTAGAGGGCAACAAAGATACCACTTTGCGTGGACACGATGAGTGGGTGCGAGTGTCTTGGGATAAAGCCTTTGACTTGGTTGCAGGTGAAATGAAACGTGTGCGTGAAGCTGGTGGGCCTGAGAATATCTTTGGTGGTTCTTATGGTTGGAAAAGTTCAGGCTCATTACATTCAAGCCGTACTTTATTACACCGTTATTTAAATGCTACTGGTGGTTTCGTTGGCCATAAAGGCGATTATTCAACAGGTGCAGCGCAAGTAATTATGCCACACGTTTTAGGCACGATTGAAGTATATGAACAGCAAACAAGCTGGGAAACTATTTTAGAAACTTCAGATATCATCGTGCTTTGGTCTGCAAACCCAATCACCACAATGCGTATTGCGTGGACATCAACTGACCAAAAAGGGCTTGAGTATTTCAAAAAATATAAAGAAAGCGGTAAGCGTGTTATTTGTATCGACCCAGTGCGTAGTGAAAGTTGCGAATATATGGGCGCAGAATGGATTCCTATTAACACCGCCACTGACGTGCCATTAATGTTAGGTATCGCCCACACCTTAGTGAGCGAGAAAAAACACGATGTGGATTTCTTGAAAAAATACACCACAGGCTATGATAAATTTGAAGAATATTTATTAGGCAAAACCGATCAACAGCCAAAAGATGCTGAATGGGCAGCGAAAATTACAGGCGTACCAGCCGATGTGATCAAAAAATTAGCTGCAGACTTCAGTTCAAAACGCACAATGTTAATGGCAGGTTGGGGTATGCAGCGTCAACGCCACGGTGAGCAAACTCACTGGATGTTGGTTACACTAGCTTCAATGTTAGGTCAAATCGGCTTGCCAGGTGGTGGCTTTGGTTTAAGCTATCATTATTCTAATGGTGGCGTGCCAACCGCAACTGGTGGCAATATTGGTTCAATTTCAGCGACTTTAGAAACGAATAGCTCTAATACAGGACAGTCTTGGTTATCTAAATCATCAAGTATTACATTCCCGTTAGCGAGAATTTCTGATGTATTGCTAAACCCAGGTAAAACAATCCAATACAACGGAACGGAAGTAACTTATCCTGATATCAAGTTAATTTATTGGACTGGTGGTAACCCTTTAGTTCACCATCAAGATACCAACTTAATGGTCAAAGCGTGGCAAAAACCAGAAACTATCATTGTTAATGAAATTAACTGGACACCAACAGCTCGAATGGCTGACATCGTATTACCAGTTACAACCAGCTATGAACGTAATGACTTAACAATGTCGGGCGACTATTCTTCATTGCATATTTTCCCAATGAAACAAGTTGTTGAGCCACAATTTGAAGCGAAAAGCGATTATGATATTTTCCAAGAGCTTTCAAAACGAGCAGGTGTTGAAGATAAATTTACTGAAGGCAAATCTGAAATGGATTGGCTAAAAAGTTTTTATCAAGATGCCTTTGATGCGGCACGCAAAAACCGTGTGATTATGCCAAAATTTGAAAAATTCTGGGAAGAAAACAAACCAATTACCTTTGAAACGTCTGAAAAAGCGAAAAAATGGGTACGTTATGGCGAATTCCGTGAAGATCCATTGTTAAATCCATTAGGCACACCGTCAGGTAAAATCGAAATTTACTCTGATGTGATTGCAAAAATGAATTACGATGATTGTAAAGGACACCCAATGTGGTTTGAACCTGAAGAATTTGCAGGCAACGCCACAGAGCAATATCCATTAGCTTTAGTAACACCGCACCCATATTATCGCTTACACAGCCAATTAGCACACACATCATTACGCCAAAAATATGCGGTAAATGATCGTGAGCCAGTGTTAATTCACCCTGAAGATGCCAAAGCTCGTGGCATTGCAGACGGCGATATTGTACGCATTGAAAGCCCACGTGGTCAGGTGCTTGCAGGCGCAGTTGTTACCGATGGCGTGATTAAAGGTACGTTAGCCTTACACGAGGGTGCTTGGTATGACCCATTAGATTTAGGCAAATCGGAAAAACCATTGTGTAAAAATGGCTGCCCGAACGTGCTAACTCGTGATGAGGGAACATCAAAATTAGCACAAGGCAACTCACCAAATACGTGTATTGTTCAAGTTGAAAAATTCACTGGTGAAGCCCCTGAAGTAACGGTCTTTAAACAACCGAAAATGGCAAAAGCCTAAAAAACATTTAAATAATTGACCGCACTTTTCGGTAAATTATTGTCTTTAAAGCGATTGGGTTCTGCATTTTGTAGAACCCAATTTATTTTCCGCTTGCTTTTTTGCAGAATTCTGAAAATTCACTGTAATCAGCGTCGATTTTTTGGTACATTATGCACAATTTTTGTATATTTCATTTATCGAAACATTTATTAGCGGAATTCTTATGTTATTTAAAAAAATTAGAGGTTTATTCTCAAACGATCTTTCTATTGATTTAGGCACAGCCAACACATTAATTTATGTGAAAGATCAAGGCATTGTGTTAAATGAACCCTCTGTGGTGGCGATTCGTCAAGGACGAGCAGGACAAAAAAGCATCGCAGCAGTAGGTAAAGATGCCAAAATGATGTTAGGGCGCACATCGAATAACATCGAAGCTATTCGCCCAATGAAAGACGGTGTAATCGCTGATTTCTCTGTAACAGAAAAAATGTTGCAGCATTTCATCAAACAAGTTCACAGCGGAAACTTTCTCCGCCCAAGCCCACGTGTATTAATTTGTGTACCAGCAGGTGCAACGCAAGTTGAACGTCGTGCGATTAAAGAATCAGCTATCGGCGCAGGCGCACGTGAAGTTTACTTAATCGAAGAACCAATGGCAGCGGCTATCGGTGCTGGCTTACCTGTATCAACGCCAATCGGCTCAATGGTTATTGATATCGGTGGTGGCACGACAGAAATCGCTGTTATTGCCTTAAATGGCTTAGCCTATTCATCTTCAGTACGCATCGGTGGCGACAAATTTGATGAAGCGATTATTTCTTATGTGCGCAAAACCTTTGGCTCAATCATTGGTGAAGCGACAGCGGAGCGCATTAAACACGAAATCGGTACGGCTTATATTGAATCAGAAGATGACGTGCTTGAATTAGAAGTTCACGGTTTGAATTTATCAGAGGGCGTGCCACGTCCATTCACATTAACATCAAGAGATGTGTTAGAAGCGATTAGTCAGCCACTCAAAGGTATTATTGATGCAATGCGTTCAGCGTTAGAAGAATGTAAACCTGAACACGCAGCTGATATTTATGAACACGGTATGGTGCTAACCGGTGGTGGCGCATTATTACGCAATATTGAATTGCTCGTTACCAAAGAATCAGGCGTGCCAGTGGTGATTGCCAAAGACCCACTTACTTGTGTTGCTCGTGGTGGTGGTGAAGCATTAAATATGATCGATATGCACGGCGGCGACATTTTTAGTGATGATCTTTAAATAAGAAAACCAAAAAGTGCGGTCATAAAATCTCGAATTTTTTAACCGCACTTTTTATTTTGGATTTGCTATGAAACCGATTTTTGGAAAAGCTCCACCTTTAGGATTGCGCTTATTCTTCGCCGTAGCGGGGTCGATTGCGCTTATTCTTTCCGATGGGCAAACCAATTCAATGATAAAAATGCGCAGTATGCTAGAAACCGCTGTGGGTGGCTTGTATTATTTGGCAAACACGCCCCATTCTGTGTTAGATAGCGTTTCAGACAACTTGGTGGATACTAATAAATTACAAATCGAAAACCGAGTGTTGAAAGATCAGCTGCGTGAAAAAAATGCCGATTTACTTTTACTTGACCAGCTCAAAGTAGAAAATCAACGCTTGCGCCTTTTACTCAATTCCCCTTTACGCACCGACGAATACAAAAAAATTGCTGAAGTTTTAACCGCAGAAAGTGATATTTACCGTCAGCAAGTGGTGATTAATCAAGGACAAGGATCAGGCGCATACGTCGGACAACCAATCATTGATGAACGTGGTGTGGTTGGGCAAGTAATTTCCGTTGGCGAGCAAAGCTCTCGAGTATTATTACTGACAGACGTAACGCATTCAATTCCTGTGCAAGTGTTGCGCAACGATGTACGCACCATTGCCAGCGGCACGGGGAGAGCAGACGAACTGTCGCTAGACAACGTGCCACGCTCTGTTGATATTGTCAAAGGTGATTTATTAGTAACATCAGGGCTGGGCGGTCGCTTCCCCGAGGGTTATCCTGTTGCCGTAGTTGAAAATGTTTCTCGTGATGGCTCAAATTATTTTGCCACCATCACCGCCAAACCTTTAGCTTCTCTCGAACGTTTACGTTATGTGCTTTTGGTGTGGTCAAGCGCGGAAGAAATGCATAAAGCCGAAGCCTTATCGCCTGAAGAAGTGCGCCAAGCTGTGCAAAAACGCTTAGCAGGCAAAAAAGAAGATGCCTTGAAAAAGGAAAAAATTACCGAGGGGCAAGAGCCAAATTCTGCGCCGAGTGTAGACGAACACTCAGCCGATAGCTTGCCTGTGGAAATGAATTCAAATGACATTCAAGTTGATCCTGAATTAAAAGAACATCGAGAGGAAGATTAATGAACGCACGTTTTTTTATTCAACTGATTAGCTTATTGTGCATTTTCGTGATTGCGCTGGTAATGGAGATCGCTCCGTGGCCAGCAGGTTTCCAAAGTTTCAAACCCGCGTGGCTTGTGTTGGTGTTGACTTACTGGGCAATCTCAATCCCTGAAAAAGTCAGCATCGGCTCGGCATTTATTCTCGGCGTGATTTGGGATCTTGTGCTAGGCTCAATTATGGGCATACACGCACTCGTACTTTCACTCTTTATGTATTTAGTGGCAAAAAACCATTTATTAGTGCGTAATCTTTCGCTATTACAACAGAGCTTACTCATCATTTTATTAGTTTTCGCCATTCGTTTAGGTGTTTTCGTCGTAGAATTTTTAATCCACAACGCTACTTTCCAATGGCAAGAAATCTTCGGCGCACTCATCAGCGGTTTGCTCTGGCCGTGGCTATTTCTGTTACTACGCAAAATCCGTTTGAAATTGCGTATTAGTGAGTAATGTTCAACGAGATAATTTATAAGGCTTGGAATTTCCCAAGCCTTTTTCACATCTTTAAATAAAATTCTTTCGTTAATGCCACAAATTCTTTGGTGTATTGATTATTCTCATCATAAATTACTAGCTGGTTGAGTTTATAATTGAGTTTTGTGCGGTTAAAGGAAAGCAGCATTCGTTGTGGTGGTTTGCCTTGTTTGGTGATGATATCACAGCGTTTCTCGCAATGTAATTTGCCCCAAAGTGCGGTGTGTTTTAGCAATGTTTCAGCGGCATCGAAAGGCAAGATGAATTGGATTTTTCCCTGTGGGCTTAATATTTTTTCAGCCCATTTTAGCCAATCAAGATGGTTGTGTGTTTGGGTGTAACGAGCGAGATTGCGGGCTTCGTTGCGGCAAGCTACGCTAGGCTTAAAATAAGGGGGATTGGCGACGATTAAGTCAAAATAGTTGTTTTTTTCACCGCACTTTTGTGCAAATTCAGCAATGTCTTGCAGATGAAGTTCAATACGATTTGCCCAAGGTGATTGTGTTACATTCTCTTTGGCTTGTTGCCACGCTGCTGGGTCGATTTCTACGGCGTGAATTTGTGCGTCGGCAGCACGTTGTGCCAGCATTAAAGCGATTAAACCTGTTCCCGTTCCTAGATCTAAGATCTTTTCAGCTCCTCGAATATCAGCCCAACTTCCTAGCAAAATGCCGTCAGTGCCGACTTTCATCGCACATTTATCTTGCTGAATATGAAATTGTTTAAAGCGAAACGACGACATAAATCCCCTTATTGGTTGAAAGTGCGGTATAATTTAGCATAATTTTGATCATATCATTGAGAGAAAAAAATGTCCCTATCGACTTTTGAAGAATTTGACCTTGCCCCCGAGTTGCTGAAAGCTTTAACTAAAAAAGGCTACACTCGCCCAACGGCGGTGCAAGAAGCCGCTATTCCTGCCGCAATGGAGGAACGTGATGTGCTTGGTTCTGCCCCGACTGGCACGGGTAAAACCGCAGCGTTTTTGTTGCCTGCTATTCAGCATTTATTAGACAATCCACGCCGACACCCAGGCGCACCTCGTATTTTGGTGCTGACTCCAACCCGAGAGCTTGCAATGCAAGTGGCGGAACAGGCGGAGGAATTGGCACAATTCACCCATTTAAGCATTGCGACCATTACGGGCGGTGTGGCGTATCAGAACCACGGTGATGTGTTTAACAAAAACCAAGATTTGGTGGTGGCAACCCCTGGGCGTTTGTTGCAGTATATCAAGGAAGAAAATTTCGATTGCCGTTCGGTGGAAATTTTGATTTTCGATGAAGCGGACAGAATGTTGCAAATGGGCTTTGGGCAAGATGCGGAAAAGATTGCCGCAGAAACTCGTTGGCGTAAGCAAACGATGTTGTTTTCAGCCACCCTTGAGGGCGAATTATTAGTGGATTTTGCCGATCGTTTATTGCAAGATCCAGTGAAAATTGATGCCGAACCAAGTCGCCGTGAGCGGAAAAAAATTAATCAATGGTATTATCACGCTGACAATAATGAGCATAAAATCAAATTGTTAGCTCGTTTTATTGAACAAGAAGCCGTGAGCCGTGGCATTGTCTTTGTGCGTCGTCGTGAAGATGTGCGTGAATTATCGGAAACCTTACGTAAACGGGGTATTCGTAGCACCTATTTAGAGGGCGAAATGGCACAAACACAACGTAATAATGCGATTGATAAGCTAAAAAATGGTATTGTTACTGTGCTGGTGGCGACGGACGTTGCGGCACGAGGCATTGATATTGATGATGTCAGCCACGTGATGAATTTTGATTTGCCATATAGTGCCGACACCTATTTGCATCGCATTGGGCGGACCGCTCGAGCGGGTAAAAAAGGCACGGCAGTTTCTTTTGTTGAAGCACACGATTACAACTTGCTAGGCAAAATTAAGCGTTATACTGAAGAATTGCTTAAACCACGGTTAATTGAGGGGCTTGAACCTCGCACCAAAGCACCGAAAGACGGTGAAGTGAAAACGGTGAGCAAAAAATCGAAAGCACGCTTGAAAGCGAAAAAAGAAGAGAAGAAAAAGGCGGATCAGAAAAAACTGAAATTACGTCATAAAGACACCAAAAATATCGGTAAGCGACGTAAGCCTACTACTGAAAAATCGGCGGATAAAGCGAGCGAAAAAACGCTTGAAAAAAATACCGCACTTTAAGAAATAATTTTTAATAAAATCGGCTGGAATGCCGATTTTTTTTGCACTTTTTGGGCATAAGAGCGCACGATAATGAATGAAAGTGCGGTACAAAAAAAGATAAAAATGGCACTGAATAGTTCTTGTTTGAAAAGATAATCGCCGAGGATTGCTGTCGTTAAAATCGTTAATAATGGTACGATATAGAGTAAAAGTGCGGAGAAAAGTAGCGATTTTTCTTGTAAGCCGATTTCAACTGTTTGCCCAATTTTGAGTGGTGAAATCGTGTTAATCGTTAGAATGTGCTCGCCTCTTTCGCCTGTCAGTTCAGAAAGCATAGACGTGCCGCAAGCGGCTTTGGCTGCACAACTTCCGCAGCCGCCTTGCGATTGGCATTTTACAGTAGCAACGCCATTTTCATAGGCGATTACCACAGCGATTTCTTTCATCATAATTTATTTTCCAAGCTCGATGTCTTGCACGATACGTTTGGCGATTGATGACGGAATTTGCCCGATCAAAGTGATTTCTTTGTCGCCAATATTTTCGCTATAAATCGTGTTTGCACCTTGCTGCCATAGATTTTCTTGGCGTTCAGGAATGATTTTATCCGCCACGTAAATAGTAAATGAAAATAACCCGTCGCTATATAAACGGCTTTCGATCATATTTTCACTATCTTTTTCTTCTGGCTGGGATTTTTCATTAATTAAGCTAAATCCTTTTGGTAGCCATTTAGTTTGCCAGTTAAGTGTCGGTGTATTTTTAGGCGCAGCTTCGCTTAATAATGGTGGAAAATTTACATTTTTTAGATCTTCCGCTAATTGATTGATTTCATTGCCAATATATAAGTTTATAACTTGAAAACTTTCCAACAAATTACCATCTCTATCCAACATATCGCTGCGCAATAATAGATGCGTTTCTTCATCAATAAACAGCACATATTGATAGCGGAAATTATCTTTTGGCATTACTTTAATCACTTGTACTAAGCGATCTGCTACACGATTTCGCCCTAGCGCTGAGAAATCGTAATTTTCGGCTAATTTATCAATATTGGCTGACATCACATTGGGGAGATAATCGACAATATGGTGCGCTTTAATCGTAAATGGCGCAAAATTTGGCTGAAAATAACTGACCAAATCATCACGGCGAATAATATCTTGTTTCATTCCGCCTAAAGAGGAGAGTTGTGCATAGCTTTTTTCATTCAAAGAAACGTGTTTGTAGCGAAAACTTTGTAAATCTGCCAAATTAGTTTGCACAAAGGAAACTTGATAATTTAACTGCGCTTGCGCTTTGGTCATTGCGCTTACTAATTGCTTCGGCTGTAGCGTTTGTTCTGCCAAAACGCTGAACGAAAGCGACATTAATAGCGAGCTGAGCAAAGAAAGTGCGGTGAATTTTTTGATTGTTTTTAACATAAACAAACTCGGCTTTAATAAAATAGAATAAAACGTAATTAAATTTTATACAAAATTGGAAACAAAATCACCACCGCAAAAGGGTGGTGATCGTTTAATTATTACTGTGCATTATTTTTGGCTTTGCCCTAAGCTCACGCTGTCGGCGTGCAAGCGACGTTGCAATTCATAGCTTTGTAACATCACACCAATACGTTTATTTTTTTGTTCAACTTGTTCGTTGGTAATAACATCTTTGCTTGGTGCGTTATAGCTCACTTGTTGCACATCTTTATTAAATGGCAAGGTTTGCAAAACAGGCGTATCGGCAGATTTGTCGGCTTGGTTTGCGTTGAAACTTTGCACGCCTAACACCGCTACTAAACACACTGCTGCAGCCACGGCAACTTGTGTTAATGGCGCAAACATCGCTTTTAATTTTTGCATAAATGGTAAATCGGCAACTTCATCAGGTGTTGGTTGCGACATTTGAAGTGCTGGCTCGGCATCGATTAAAGCGTCCATTTTGGCGGTAAAATCTGCGCCTAAAAAGACCGCACTTTCTTCACGCATTACGCTACGAATAGCGTGGAAATTCGCCCAATCTTGTTGCAATGCTTCATCACGACATAATGTTGCAGTGAATTCGTTACTTACTTGTTCACCGTCCATATAAGCGGAAAGTAACTCTTTTTGCACATCTTTTTGCATAGTAAACCCCGATTTACTCGTTTTGTTTTGCTTGGTTATTCCCTTTAATTTCGCTGTGTTAGCGTTGTAATAAAGGGTTGATTTTATTTTCAATAATTTCCCTTGCTCGGAAAATTCGAGAACGTACTGTACCGACTGGACAATCCATAATTTCGGCAATTTCTTCGTAACTTAAACCTTCTAATTCTCGCAAGGTAATCGCTGTTTTTAATTCTTCTTGCATACTTTCAATCGTATCAAAAACAATTTTTTTCAATTCAGCGGAAAGTAATTCATTTTCTGGCGTATCAACATCACGCAAATGTACACCCGAATCGTAGGATTCTGCATCTTCTGCCAAAATATCTTCGTTCGGTGGACGGCGACCTTGAGCCGTTAAATAATTTTTTGCCGTATTTACAGCAATTCGGTAAAGCCAAGTATAAAAAGCACTTTCACCACGGAAAGAATCCATTGAGCGATATGCTTTGATAAAGGATTCTTGCACCACGTCAGGAATATCGTTACGTGGCACATAGCGTGTGAGCAAGCCCGCTACTTTATTCTGATAACGAGAAACCAACAAATTAAAGGCTTTTTTATCCCCTTGCTGTACTCTTTCTACTAAAGCCTGATCGGTAATTTGTTCAGCCATATTATCTCTTGTAACTTGCGTGAAGTTTGTTTTAACTGCTTCAACACAAGTGGTTATACTGGGTTAGAGCAATGTTTTAATTAAAAGTTCAGATTATTTAAAAATTTTTATAAAAAATCATCAACCGAGTTGGAGTTTATGTTGAATTTCTTCAACCATTGCTTGCAATTCGCTATCTGCCGCTTCAACACGATTAAAAAACCAAGAAAAAAGTTGTAAGTCCGAGCAGGCTAATAAACGAATAAAAATCTGTTTTTTCTGATCAGAAAGTTGATCGAAATAGCGTTGGTAAAAGGGCATAATCACTTTATCTAATTCCAACATACCTCGGCGACAATCCCATTCTATGCGTAATTTATTATATTCAGTCATCGGGCAAATCCTCTTGCTAGTGAACTTAACATTATAACGAAAAAATCAAAAATAAGGAAAAATAAACCGCAGTTTTGCTTCATTTACTCACTTTGGTAATAAAAAGTGCGGTGTCAATTTTCATTATTTTTTGGTTTTTAAAATGTGATCTTGATCACATAAAAATGAGTTTAACCTCAATATTGTGATCTGTATCACATTTTTAAATATTTGCTGGAAAAATATTTTGTGATCTACTTCACATTTTTGGTGAAAAAAATTTTGTCTTTAAATATCGCTGTGGTATTTTGCGGATACTAAATAGTCAATCTTATTGAGGTTCAAAATGCTATCAGCAAGTGCAAAAGTGAAAATCCAAAGTTTTGGACGTTTCCTATCAAATATGGTGATGCCTAATATCGGGGCATTTATTGCGTGGGGCTTTATCACCGCCCTTTTCATTCCAACGGGTTGGGTGCCAAATGAGCAATTAGCGAAATTGGTTGGTCCAATGATTACTTATTTATTGCCATTATTAATTGGTTATACTGGTGGTAAATTAGTCGGCGGCGACCGTGGTGCGGTTGTGGGTGCAATCACCACCGCAGGCGTGATCGTGGGGACGGATATTCCAATGTTCCTTGGTGCGATGATTGCCGGTCCAACAGGTGGCTGGGCGATTAAATCTTTTGATAAATGGGCTGATGGCAAAATCAAAAGTGGCTTTGAGATGTTAGTGAATAATTTCTCATCAGGCATTATTGGTATGATCTTAGCGATTTTATTCTTCTATGTTGTCGGTCCTGTGGTGAAATCTTTATCTGAGGTTTTAGCCGCTGGCGTTGATGTGTTAGTGCGTAACCATTTATTGCCATTAACGTCGATCTTTGTTGAACCTGCTAAGATTTTGTTCTTAAATAACGCAATCAACCACGGTATCTTCTCGCCGTTAGGTATTCAACAATCGCAAGAATTAGGTCAATCTGTATTCTTCTTAATTGAAGCGAACCCAGGCCCAGGTTTAGGCGTGTTGCTTGCTTATATGTTATTCGGCAAAGGTTCGGCGAAACAAACTTCAGGCGGTGCGGCGATTATCCACTTCTTCGGCGGTATCCACGAAATTTATTTCCCTTATGTATTAATGAACCCACGTTTATTACTTGCGGTTATCGCAGGTGGTGCAACAGGCGTGTTCACGTTAGTTTTATTTAACGCGGGCTTACAAGCACCTGCTTCACCAGGCTCAATCATTGCGGTATTAGCGATGACACCAAAAGCCTCATTCTTCGGTGTGATTTTATCTGTGGTTGCCGCTTGTGCTGTGTCATTTGTGATTGCTTCTTTCTTCTTAAAAATCCAAAAAGAAGACAGTGCAAATAGCTTAGAAGAAATGCAAGCAGCCTCAAAAGCAATGAAAGGCAATAATGCAAATCAAAGCGTGGTAACTAACTTCGTTGGCTTGAAAAAAGTATTCGTTTCTTGCGATGCAGGAATGGGTTCAAGTGCAATGGGTGCAAGTATGTTACGCAAAAAAGTCAAAGATGCAGGTTTACCATTAGAAGTAACCAACTGTGCAATCAATGACTTACCAGAAGATGCTCGCCTTGTTATTACCCACCAAGATTTAACCTTGCGTGCAAAACAACAAGTGCCAAATGCAATGCACTTCTCACTACAAAACTTCTTAGATAACAAATTCTACGACGGTTTAGTCAGCGACTTAAAAGCACATTTTTCTAGCGAAAGTAACGCAGCAGTTCCCGTTGTTGAAGAAAAAACAGTTGAAGTAAACGGCACAACCTTTAGCTTAAGCAAAGATCAAATTTTCTTAGGTTTAAAAGCGAACGATAAAGCCGAAGCGATTCGTTTTGCTGGTGAGCAATTAGTGAAAGCAGGCTTCGTACAACCAAGCTATGTTGATGCAATGTTCGCTCGTGAAGAATTAGTTTCTACTTACTTAGGCGAGGGATTAGCAGTGCCACACGGTACGGCAGATGCCAAAGATGCGGTGTTAAAAACCGGTATCGTCGTGTGTCAATATCCAGAGGGTGTACGCTTTGTGGAAGATGAAGACGATGGCGTGGCAAAATTAGTGATTGGTATCGCGGCTCGCAATAACGAACACGTTCAAGTATTAACCGCAATTACCAACGCCTTAGACAGCGAAGAAGCGATTGCGCTTTTAACTAGCACCACTGACGTAGAAAAAGTGCTAGAATTATTACAAGCATAAGCACAAAAGTGCGGTAGAAAATGGCGTAGTTTTTTAACTACGCCGATTTCGTTTAATCAAGTTTCGGAGAAAAAAATGAAAGCATTACATTTCGGTGCAGGCAATATCGGGCGTGGATTTATTGGCAAATTATTGGCAGACAGCAACGTGCAAGTGATTTTTGCAGACGTGAATGACAGCGTTATCGACTTACTCAAAAGCCAACAATCTTATAACGTTAAAATCGTCGGCGACAGCCTGAACACCGTGGAAAAGGTGCAAAATGTAACAGGCGTTAATTCTAAAAATGAAGCTGATGTTATCGCTTTGTTCCACGAAATTAACTTAATTAGCACCGCAGTTGGGCCGACGGTGTTGAAAATTATCGCCAGTACCCTTGCCAAAGGGATTGAAGCTCGCTTTGCCGCTGGCAACGAACAGCCGTTTAATATCATTGCGTGCGAAAATATGGTGCGTGGCACGACATTCTTAAAAGAAGAAGTGTTTAGCCATTTAAACCCAGCGATCAAAGACAAAGCAGAGCAATTAGTCGGCTTTGTGGACAGTGCCGTGGATCGCATTGTGCCGCCTGTGCAACCTGATGAAAACGATCCTTTATTAGTTACCGTGGAAGAATTTAGCGAATGGATTGTGGATCAAAGCCAATTTAAAGGCGACATTCCAGCGATTAAAGGAATGGAACTTACCGATAACTTAATGGCATTCGTTGAACGCAAATTATTCACCTTGAACACAGGACACGCCGTAACCTCTTATTATGGCAAAGCTAAAGGGCATCAATTTGTGAAAGAAAGCATTGAAGATAGCGAAGTGAAAAACTTCGTGAAATCGGTGATGCAAGAAAGCGGTGCGGTGCTCATTAAACGCTATGGTTTCGAGCCACAAGCTCACGCCGCTTATATCGAAAAAATCCTAAAACGTTTTGCAAATCCATATTTGGTTGATGATGTAGATCGTGTGGGTCGCCAGCCTTTGCGTAAATTAAGCCACAACGACCGCTTAATTAAGCCGCTACGTGGCACATTGGAATACGGCTTGCCAAATGAAAACTTAATCAAAGCTGCTGCTTATGCCTTAACTTACCGCAACCAAGACGATCCGCAAGCGGTGGAATTGGCACAATCTTTAGCCGATAATGGCGTTGTAGCGACGGTGAAAAAATATACCGAATTGCAAGACGATGCCATTATTAACCAAATTGCGACGGCTTATGCAGCGATTGCCTAAGGCTTAGCGTTCAAAGTGCGGTGTCATTTTCGGTAGTTTTGGAATTATGCCGTTTTACACCGCACTTTGTGTTCTTTCTCATTTAGGCGTTATCGCCAATAAGTAGAGAGAAGTGAAAAAGCAAAGCAACAAAAATTTTCAACGAACAAGGACGAGATTTTGCTTTCAGAAGATCCCATTTATGAAAAATTAAATGAAGCGACCACCATTCGTGGCTTTATCACGGCGACGGTAGCGATTTTTGATGAAGCCGTTGATCAATTAATTAATCGAGTATTTCGTAAAACTGATTTTGTGGTGAAATCGGTGGTGGAAAGTCTATTTGAAACTTCAGGGCCATTGTGTGATTTAAACATTCGCTTGAAAGTGTTGCTCGGTTTGGGCGTGTTAAAACACGAGGTTTATGAAGATATCTGCGCCTTTCTCACAATGAAAGAAAAATTGAATAATGACGAAAAAGAGTATGATTTTATTGATGAAATCGTGCTAAATTTCGCACGTTCGCTCCACTTACTTCAAGACAAAAAATTGCTCAATTTCCCTGAAAATCACGACGATCCCAATTCTTTAGTGTTTCAAATGAAGCACTTACGCCAAGAAAAATTATTGCGTTCTTGCTTAAGCCTGACCATTACCGATATTTATCGCCAATTACAAGTGGAAAGCCCGCTGTAATTTGCCCTTGATTTTCTGCGCCTTTGCCCCTATCTTTAAATTAAATTCCATTAAATACGAGAAAAATATGAATTCTATTCAATATCTAATTGACACTTTATTCGGTGTTTATATGCTGATGGTAATGTTGCGTATGTGGCTACAATATTGCAAAGCCGATTTCTATAACCCCTTATCGCAAACTATCGTAAAAATTACCAACCCCGTGTTAAACCCACTGCGTAAAACTTTTAAAGCTCAAAAAGGCGTAGACATTGCTGCACTGATCTTGGTTTTTGTGCTAGGTTTGGTGAAATATCCCTTAATCGCTATTTTCAGTGGAATGTGGTCGCAAGAATGGCTTTCCGCTAATATCGGCAACTTTGCACTTATCGGCTTGCTCAGCATCGGCAAAATTTGGGGCGAAATGATTTTATATATTATTTTTATCGGTGCAATTTTAAGCTGGTTCCGCCGTGGCAACGACCCATTTTCCTATTTATTATATCAATTAGGCGAGCCTGTATTAGCGCCAATTCGTCGCATTTTACCGAAAACAGGAATGATCGACTTTTCCCCAATGTTGCTCGCTTTCGGGCTATTTTGGCTAAACCGATTAATGTACGATTTGTTGCCAAATATCTGGGCTTTGGTTTAATCTTGCAGCTAAAATACGAGAAAACTCAATAAAAAACACCGCACTAAAGCAAAAGTGCGGTGTAAAATTTCACAAAATCTAAATTTGATTTGCCACATTTGTTAGCGAAATAATGACAGCGATTGAACAACACGAAAACGGCTTACGATTACGCATTTTCTTGCAGCCCAAGGCAAGCAAAGACGCTATCATCGGCTTGCACGACAACGAACTAAAAATCAGCATCACCGCCCCACCTATCGACGGCGCAGCCAACGCACACTTGCTTAAATACCTGAGCAAAGTATTCAAAGTCGCCAAAAGCAACATCATACTCGAAAAAGGCGAACTCAACCGCCACAAACAAATCTTTATTCCTAATCCCCAGCAAATTCCTAAAGAGATTGCGGAATTGTTGGGATTATAATGTTCAAAAGAGAGCAAAATAATCCCAAGTAAATTAGTACGTTATATGAAATTAATATGATTTTGTTTTGAGTATTATTCTAACCCAACCAACTTCCAGCGGTTGTGTGAAACGCCCTCGATTTTGCCGTGTTTCACGTTTTGGATATAGTCGATCATCATATTTTGAATCGTACCGGCATCGGTTCCCATTGCAACTTTAGATTCCCACAATGTTGGAATTTGTTGCCCTTCCCAAATGCCACCTTTTTTGGTTAATTGACCGAAGCGATAGGAATTCATTCCTAATTTAATTTTACTTTCATCAGTGATTGCCTTACCGTCAGCAAAGGTTAAATCTGTGATTTTTTCACCACTTGGTTTGCGTAAATCAACTAAATATTTCACGCCACCGAAAATGTCGAAAGTAACGTATTTTGATTTGCCTCGTACTTCGTTATAGCGGTACTCTTTGTCGCCTGCTTGAATGGTGTCGAAATAATCGGCTGACCAGTTCATATAGGCTTTGAGTTGTTTGCCTGTTACTTCGTACACGCTCACATCGCCGCCAGCATAACGGTAGTTAAAAATGATGTCTTTTTTCTTGATATCACCTTTGTTTAAACGCACTTTTTCGTAGTCAAAGTTGAATGATGTTACGTCCGCTTTGCTGTAATGACGTTGCACATCGGTGATAAATGAAGACATTCCTGTGTCTTGTGAAAAGGCGATTGATACGCCGTGATTTTTGCCTTGTGGGATCATATCATTTGCCACAACACCAATTTTAACGTTGTTCAAACGGCGAAGTTCATCGTGATAAGGTTGATAAACTTCCACAATTTTCGGATCGGCTTCTTGCTCTTTTACTTTCACTGTTTTTGATGATTTATTCAGCAATTTAACTTTGCCGTTATCGTCCACATCAAAGCTCAAATCCACTTCAGACACTACCGTGCCATAGCGGTGTGGTTCAGTAATAAGGGTATTTTTAATAGTTTCCGCTGGCACATCTTTGTGCATATGCCCTGCGATAATCACATCAATGCCGTCCACATTGTTGACTAAATCAGCCACGCCTGTGTCTGGAATATTGTTTTCATTATCTACGCCCATATGCACTAAAGCGATAATCGCATCAGCACCTTGTTTTTTCAGCTCGGCAATTTGAGCTTTCGCTTCTTCACTCGGTGAGCTGAATTTCATTTGATCCAAATAACCGCTGTCTTTTTCAAAAATCGCTGACATTGGTGTGGTTAAGCCGAGAATGCCTAATTTCACCCCGTCTTTTTCGATCATCGCTGTCGGCTCAACATAGCGTTTGCCGTCTTTGTAATAGAAATTAGCCGTAACAATTTTCGCTTTGATATCTTTAAGAATTTTATCTAACGCCGTCATACCAAAGTTAAATTCGTGATTGCCTAGCACAAAGAAATCATAACCCATTGTGTTCAGAATTTTCGGCACAGGGTTGTCTTTGTAGTATTTTTCACTTTTAGCAAAAGCTTCAACTTGATTATCTTGAATGGCATCGCCAATATCCACTAACACCACGTTCTTATTTTCTTTACGAACTTGGTTTACATAGCTTGAAATTTGAGCATAAGAGCCTGATGTATCCGCCTCATCTGCACCATACGACCACGGTACAATGCGACCGTGCACATCTGACGTACCTAAAAATTTAATGTTTACTTCTTTTGCCAGTGCATTTGTCATCGCAAGGCTAATAGCGGAAAAAACAAAAATAGTGCTAAATAATTTTTTCATTACAAATCCTAATTGAAAGCTAAGTTAATCAAAGGGGGCAAACTTGCCCCACTTTGTATTGTATCGCTCAAAATACTGTCGCTCAATACCTAATAAAAAATTAACTCATTTTGCATGTGTTGTTTGCTTCTCGTTAGTTCTAAGTTTATGCTTATGTTTTATTTTAAGCTCTGACAAATAAAACGAGGGAAAAGCGGATTTCCCTTGCTTTTCTAGGGCAAAAATGTATAATCTTCAGGCTTTTTGTCTATATATACAGAGAAAAAAGTAAGCATTCCTACGGCAAGGTTGTAGGTTTTCTTTTATTATTAAATACTTAGAGGAAGGTTATGGTAACCATTCGTTTATCTCGTGGCGGAGCTAAAAAACGCCCATTCTATCAAATCGTTGTTGCAGACAGCCGCGCACCACGCGACGGTCGTTTCATTGAGCGTGTAGGTTTCTTCAACCCATTAGCAACAGGTAAAGCTGAACGTTTACGTTTAGACTTAGACCGTGTTAATGCTTGGTTGGAAAAAGGTGCAAGCCTTTCAGACCGTGTTTCTTCTTTAGTGAAAGAAGCAAAAAAAGCAGCATAATTTCGATTTGTGTGAAGGTGGTATAAATGGAACAGCAACGTATTGAAGTAGTTGGCAAATTAGGTTCAACTTATGGCATTCGTGGTTGGTTACGCATTTATTCATCAACCGAATCCGCTGAAAGCATTTTTGATTACCAGCCGTGGTTCTTAAAAATTAAAGGGCAATGGCAACCGACCGAATTAGAAAGTTGGAAACATCATAATCACGAACTCATTGTTAAATTAAAAAACGTTGATGATCGTGAAACCGCACAAACCTTAGCTAATATTGAAATTGGTGTGGATTTATCGGTGTTCCCAGAGTTGGAAGACGGCGATTATTACTGGCACGATTTAATTGGTTGCCAAGTGGTTAATCTGCAAGGTTACACAATGGGAACGGTGGCGGAAATGATGGAAACAGGCTCTAACGATGTTTTGGTGGTGCGTGCAAACGCCAAAGATGCGTTCGGCAAACAAGAACGATTAATTCCGTTTTTGTATGAACAAGTAGTTAAAAGAGTCGATCTCACCACAAAAACGATTAAAGTGGATTGGGACGCTGGTTTCTAATCTCAGGTACGCTGTGGCGCTTTTAAGCAGTAACATTAAGGGGCAATTATGTTTGTAGGGATCGTTACCCTTTTCCCCGAGATGTTTAAAGCAATTACAGATTTTGGGGTAACAGGACGAGCAGTTAAGCAAAACTTGCTGGAAGTGCGGTGCTATAATCCAAGGGATTTTACCTTTGATAAGCACAAAACCGTGGACGACCGACCTTATGGCGGTGGCCCAGGTATGTTGATGATGGTACAACCTTTGCGTGATGCCATTCATCAAGCCAAACAAGAAGCAGGTGTTGGTGCAAAGGTGATTTACCTTTCACCGCAAGGACGTAAACTTGATCAAGCTGGCGTAAAAACGCTGTCGCTAAATGAAAAATTGATTTTAGTGTGCGGTCGTTACGAGGGCATTGATGAGCGATTGATTCAAACTGAAATTGATGAAGAATGGTCAATCGGAGATTACGTGCTTACAGGGGGGGAGCTGCCTGCAATGACATTAATTGATGCCGTTGCACGTTTTATCCCAGGTGTGTTAGGCAAATTTGCCTCTGCGGAAGAAGATTCTTTCGCAACAGGTTTGTTAGATTGTCCACATTACACACGCCCTGAAGTGCTAGACGAACTCACTGTTCCGCCCGTATTAATGTCGGGCAATCACGAAGAAATTCGCAAATGGCGATTGAAACAATCCCTTGAGCGAACGTGGTTACGCCGCCCTGAGCTACTGGAAAAACTAGCTCTGACTGACGAACAAAATAAACTGCTGCGTCAGGTGAAAGCAGAATTTGCACAATCTGAAACAGCTTAATCAGTTAATTCTAGTGTTAAAAAAGGTTTAAACAATGAGCAACATCATTAAACAACTTGAAGAAGAACAATTAAAACAAAACGTACCTAGCTTCCGCCCAGGTGATACTTTAGAAGTTAAAGTATGGGTAGTTGAGGGTGCTAAAAAACGTTTACAAGCATTTGAAGGCGTAGTTATCGCAATTCGTAACCGTGGTTTGCACAGCGCATTCACTTTGCGTAAAGTATCAAACGGTACTGGCGTTGAGCGTGTATTCCAAACTCACTCTCCTGCAATCGACAGCATCGCTGTTAAACGTAAAGGTGCGGTACGTAAAGCGAAACTTTACTACTTACGTGAGCGTTCAGGTAAATCTGCACGTATCAAAGAACGTTTGGGTGCATAATCTTCGGATTATTTGCACACAAGAAAAGGCTTGGGATTTCCCAAGCCTTTTTGCTTTTCTGGCGAATTTTTACGGAATTAGGATTATTTATTTTTTCCTTCTTCATACAACCACTGCGCCACTTGTTTGGCGAAGTAGGTGAGAATGCCGTCTGCGCCTGCACGTTTAAAGCAGAGCAGCCCCTCCATAATGCACTCTTTTTCTTTTAACCAACCGTTTTGAATGGCGGCGCAGTGCATTGCGTATTCGCCTGACACTTGGTAAGCAAAGGTGGGAACGCCGAATTGTTGCTTCACACGATACACCATATCCAAATATGGCATACCTGGTTTTACCATCACCATATCTGCGCCCTCGTGAATATCAAGAGCCACTTCTTGCAAGCCCTCATCGCTGTTGGCGGGATCGACTTGATAGGTTTTCTTGTCGCCACCTTTTAAATTACCACTTGAGCCGACCGCATCACGGAAAGGCCCATAATAATTTGATGCATATTTTGCTGCGTACGCCATAATCAAGGTGTTGATAAAGTCTTGTTCTTCAAGTGCGGTGCGAATTTTGCCAATTCTGCCGTCCATCATATCGCTTGGGGCAACAATGTCTGCGCCTGCTTCTGCGTGGGAAAGAGCTTGCTTGACTAACACGTCGCTGGTGATTTCATTTAGCACATAGCCGGTTTCATCAATAATGCCGTCTTGACCGTGCACCGTGTAAGGGTCGAGTGCCACATCGGTTAATACGCCCAATTCAGGATAAGCCTTTTTCAATGCTCGCACAGCACGTTGGACTAAGCCATTCGGGTTGTAGGCTTCTTCTGCCATTAAGGATTTTTTCTGTTGTTCGATCACAGGGAATAGGGCGATCACTGGCACGCCGTATTTCACGATTTCGCCTGCTTCGATTAAGAGTTGGTCAATAGTTAAGCGTTCTACATTCGGCATTGACGGCACGGCTTCTCGCTGATTTTCCCCCTCCATAATGAACACGGGATAAATTAAATCATCAACGGTGAGCTTGTTTTCTGCCATTAAACGACGGCTGAAATCATTTTTACGCATACGGCGTAGGCGGCGAGCAGGGTAGCCTGTGAAAATTTGTCGGGTCATTTTTTACTCCTAAAGGAAAAGGGGCTTGATAACACAGCCCCTAAAATTCGTAATTTTTCCACCGCACTTTTTGCCTAATTTTTTAGTTTTTTGGCTCGTCAGTAGCGGCATCGTTTTCCGTATTATTTTCCGCTTCGTTTTCGTCTTTTGGACTATAAAATTTCGCACAAATCACACCCACTTCAAACAGCAAACACATTGGAATAGCGAGTAAAGTTTGCGAGAAAATATCTGGTGGTGTGAGCAACATTCCGATCACGAAAGCGGCAACGATAATATAAGGGCGTTTGGCTTTTAAGTCTTCGGGGGTGGTTACGCCAGCCCAGCACAGCAAAATAATGGCGACAGGCACTTCAAAACACACACCGAAGGCTAAAAATAGCGTGAGTACAAAATCAAGATAGCTGCTAATATCAGTTGCCATTGCCACACCGTCGGGCGTGGTGCTGGTTAAAAAACCGAAAACCAGTGGAAATACCACATAATAAGCAAAGGCAACGCCTACATAAAACAGCAGGGTGCTAGAAAACAGCAAAGGATAAATTAAACGCTTTTCGTGTTGATAGAGCGCAGGGGCGACGAATGCCCAAATTTGGTAGAGCAAAAAAGGCACAGACAAAAACACCGCAGCAATCGCCGTGAGTTTTATTGGCGTGAAAAATGGTGCAGCCACATTGGTGGCGATCATCGTTGAGCCTGCTGGCATTGCGTCTAACAAAGGCGTGGCGATGAGATGATAAATATCGTTGGCGAAATAAACTAACGCCAAAAAGACCACAAAAACAAACATTACAGAACGCAATAAACGATTGCGCAGTTCAACTAAATGTGAAATTAACGGTTGAGTTTCTTCTACGCTCATACATTTTTCTCGGTCTGCGTTTCGCTCGGCGCATCTTCGGCTGGGTGATATTGAACGATGTAGCTTGCGAGTTTCTCATCAAGGCTTAATTCATCTTCAATGGTCGGTTCAGGCGATTGAAGTGCGGTGGCATTTTCTTGCGTTTTTTCCACCGCACTTTCCGCATTATTTTGTGCATTAAGTTTGGTTTCAGCAAGGTTATTTTCGGCAGAATGTGCCTCAAAATTCGCTTCTCGCACGACGTTGATTTGTTCTTCAATAGATTGATTGGCTTCAGCAGCTTGTTTATCTAAATCTGCTTTCATTTTTTCCGCAGATTGTTTTAGATCTTCCACGGTTTGTGCCAATTCAGGCGAAAGGGTTTTTAGGTTTAAATGTTCCGCTTTTTTGATGCTGTCTTGCAATTCCTGCAATTTTAATTCTTGCGACAATTCATTTTGCACGTTAGCAGCCAAGCCACGAATGGTGCGAACCCATTTCATCACGGTGCGAATTGCCACAGGCATACGTTGCGGACCTAGCACAACTAAGCCCACTACAAAGATTAACAGAAGTTCAGAAAAGCCAATATCAAACACAGATTATGCCTGTTCTTTGGTTTTTTCTTCAGCAGATTTTTCTGCGCTGGTACTTTCAGCTTTGTCTAAAGATTTGAAATCTGCATCTTGTTTTGGTTCTTCTGCCATCGCTTTTTTAAAGCCTTTTACAGATTCGCCCAAATCAGATCCCAAGGTTCTTAATTTCTTCGTTCCGAATAATAAAACCACGATTGCAACGATGATAATAAGTTGCCAAATGCTGATGCCGCCCATAAAAATATCCTTAAATTGTTGAGGGAATAAGTGCTAATGAATATACCTTTTTTTGCCTTATTGAACAATAGGCAATAGGGATTATTTTCGCCATTATGTTATAATCTAAGCAATTTTTAAGCGATTGAAATCTTATGGCAAAATCAAATTATATCACACGCACAGGCTGGAATGCCTTAGATCAAGAACTCAAATTTTTATGGAAAGAAGAACGCCCGAAAGTTACTCAAGCGGTGTCCGATGCAGCTGCCTTGGGCGACCGCAGTGAGAATGCTGAATATATTTACGGCAAACGTCGCCTGCGTGAAATCGACCGCCGAGTGCGTTTTTTAATGAAACGTTTGGAAGTGTTGCAAATCGTGGATTATCACGCCAAGCAAGAAGGCAAAGTGTTTTTCGGTGCGTGGGTGGAATTGGAAACGGAAGTTGGCGATTTAAAGCAATATCGCATTGTAGGCTGCGATGAATTTGATCCTGCCAAAAATTGGATTTCTGTCGATTCGCCTGTGGCTCGAGCCTTAATTGGCAAACAGCTTGATGACGAAGTGAAAGTCGATACGCCCTCGGGCAAAATGACTTTTTACGTAAATAAAATTTGGTACGAAAAATCTTAAATTTTTCACCGCACTTTTAGCCAAATTTCAGCAAAAGTGCGGTGAATTTTTAATAAGTTTTGCGCATAAAAAATCTGCCCTGAATTGATTGGAAGAACATTCCATCATTCAGGGCAGTGTTTTATTTATCGGTTGTTAAATTCAACAGCGGCTAAATTTAACAAGGTTTAGGCAATTTTACCAGAAGTAGCCAGCGCCGATTGTGCCGCCTGTTTCGCCTTGGGTGTTGGTGCTAAGTGATAATTTAACACCGATTTTGCCGTTGTCAGAGATACGGCTATAACCCACAGCCACCGCAGTTTGTGATTCATATTGACCCACTGCTGCAACTAAGCCTGATTGACCTGGTTTGTGTGGTTGCATTAAGCCAGCCGTTGCCATTGCAGACGCTGTGCCTGCTTTGCGCTGTCTGTTTTGTTTTTGCAATTTGTTTTCCACGTTATCAACACGATCACCTAATTTATTGATGTCGCCAGCAAAGTTATTAATGTTGCCTGCGAGGCTGTTGATACGGTCTGTATTTGCTTTCACCGCTTGGTTTGTTGCATAAAGTTGCGAACCGTTTACTGCATCAGTTGATGTTGCGGTTAAGTCGCCATCTTTAACGTTAGTTACTTTGTTACCACCTGCATTGATACCTGTAGTAGAAAGGCTTACGTTGCCTGCTGTAACAGATGACACTTTGATGGCATCTTTCATTGTAACGATAACTTTACCACCGTCAGTTTTGGTTTCAACATTTTTGCTGTCGCCTAAAATTGGGAGTGTATCGCCAAGTTTAACGTTAGTTTTCACATTGTCATCAGTTGAAACGTTAAAACCTTTTGCAATGGTTGCTGTGTTGGTAGCGATGTTACCAGCATTAGTTGCGATATTGCCTGCGTTTTTAGTAATGTTTCCAGCGTTGTTCGCTACGTTTTGGTTAGTTGTATGTAATTGTGAACCATTCACCGCATCTTTAGAGTTAGCTGAAATATCACCATCTTTAACATTGCTAACTTTTTGATTGCCTGCGTTAATACCATTGTTAGAGAAACTCACGTTGCCAGCTTTGAAGCTGTCGCCAGTAACATTTTTATTTAATGAAATGGTTAATGTTTTCTTGTCAGGATCAATTACTGTGTTGATATTGCTGTCGCCAGCGATATTTAAAGTCTCACCAAGATTAGTTGTTGCAGTTTTTCCGCCAGCAGTGAACGAAATATTGCCTGTTGCTGGTTTATTAATTTCACCAATTAATGCATAAAGCTGTGAACCGTTGATTGCATCAGTTGATGTTCCGCTGATACGACCAGCTGCTACGTTAGTGATTGTACGCTCTTTGCCTGCTGCACCTACAGAAACTGTGCCAACAGGCGTAACGCCTGCGAACTTATGCGTAGTGTCTTTGATTTTGTACTCTGTTGTCGCAACAGCCGCTGCTGCTGTTGAGCTATTACCTAAAACCACTGAGTTTGCTACATCGGTGGTAACGTTGTTACCTAATACCATTGTGTCTGCGCCACTGTTTTTGTTGTTATTACCCACAGTGATTGCGTGCGCTGCTGATGTAGTACTGTTATAACCCACGGTTAATGCTGCTTCAGCAGTAGATTGAGAAACACGACCGAAAGTCATTGCGCTGTCGCCAGTGGCTTGTGTGCCTTCACCTGCTGCGATTGCACCTTCTTTAGTTGCAGTTGCGCCAACACCAAGTGCGGTTGATTGTTTGCCATCAGCAGTTGTGTGTGCACCGAATGCGGCTGCATTTTCGCCAGCGACATTTACGTTATAACCTACAGCTGAAGCGAAACCACCGCTTACGTTCATACGATAACCCATTGCATTTGAGTGCGTGCCTGTTACTTCTACTTCGTGACCAATACCTAATGCGTCAACGGTTGTAACATTATGACCGATAGCAACAGCAAGTGGAGTAACAAGTGTTGAGGCTGGTAGAGTTTTTAGGTATGCTGCAGTTGCTGCATCAACAAGTGGTTCATCGTATAAGTTAGCAATAGCTTTTGCGTTTACACCAAGTGCGATAGAACTTGCACCTTGTGCAGTTACGCTACTACCGATAGCGACAGCATTACTTGGACGGCTTAAGCCACCTGCTTTTGCTGGACCAGCGCCATCTGGGTCATTAGCTTCTGAACCGATCACAGTAGCTCCGTGACCAAGGGCAATACCTTTACCAGTTGCTGCGCCGTGTTGAACAGCAATCACGCCATTATTTGATGTGGTGGTTGTAGCAAGTGCTGATGTTGAGCCTAAACCCATTAAAGTCGCAATTAAAACAGATGCAGCTGTGCAACCTTTGCTTGCGCCTTTAGCTAATTCTGAAGTAACAACATTTTTGCCGTTACCGTTTTTAACGATTTTAAAAATTTTATTCATAAACAATAAACTTCCGAACAATAAGATACTAAACTGAACCGAATGGTTTTTCCCTAAACCATCACAACCAACCATCGAATACGACACAAGTTGATGTGGCGATGAATTGTAACATAAATTAAACAACTGTCTAGTTTTTAATCGCAGATTTTTGTAAAGATTTTGTAAAGATTTTTTGTCTATCTATCTATCTATATGAAATATAAGGTAATTTTTATTGGTGAAAGTGCGGTGTGTTTTTTGAGAGTTTTTGCCCCAAAGGGGTAATGTGATGCTTAACCGTGGGCATTGCCCTAGGGAATATGCCGTGGACAATGCCCACGGTTAAGCATAATTCAACCCCTTTGGGGTTGTGAGATGAATAAAAGTGCGGTGAATTTTAACGATATTTATCTAAAAACCGATAATAAGGAATGCCGATTTTTAATGCGAGGGATTTAACCCATTTTCCGCCATAAACAGAAGGGATTTTCAGGCTTTCAAAAATGCTTAGGCGACGATCATCGCCTAAAATACTTTCTGCAATAATTCGCCCAGCTAAACCTGTGAGAGCAATGCCGTGTCCTGAATAGCCGTGAGCAAAATACACATTCGGCGCAATGCGCCCGAAGTGCGGTTGGGAATTGAGCGTCATATCAATCGGGCCGCCCCAGCCATAATCAATTTTGGCATTTTCCAGCTGCGGAAAAACCTTGAGCATATTTTGACGCATTACCTGCACCATATCTTTGTTAGAACTGCTGTCGCTGCCGAATAGCAAGCGATTGTCGGCACTTAGGCGATAATAATCGAGTAATAAATTATTGTCGCACACCGACATTCCGTTGTTAATCAAACTGTTAGCCGTTGCCTGATCGAGCGGTTCGGTGGCGATGATGAAACTTTCCACGGGCAAAATTTTGCGAGCGATGCCGTGATGAATAGATTTCGGCAAATTGGCGATATAAGCATTGGTGGCAAGCACCATATTTTGCGAGCAAACCGTGCCTTTATCGGTGCGTAACGTTACTTTGTCGCCTTGAATTTGCATATCGACCACGGGGCTTTGCTCAAAAATCTGCACGCCCAAATTTAAACAAGCGTTGGCAAGCCCGAGGCAATAATTCAATGGGTGCAAGTGCCCTGAATTGCTGTCGAATAATCCGCCGACATAAATATCTGAGCCAAGATGTTGTTTTAATTGGGTTTTATCCCAAAGCTGCATTTTTTGATAGCCAAAACTTTCTCGGCTGGCTTGCTCAATGGCGATTAAATCGTCCAGTCGACGGTGATTTAATGCCAAGGTGGCGTAGCCCTTTTTCCAATCGCATTGAATATGATATTTTTTTACTCTTTCATCAATAATATCAATGGCTTCCAACGACATATCCCACAGGCTTTTGGCGGTATCGAAACCAAATTGTTCAATATATTCATCAATGCCGTCTTCAAAGCCGTTAATCGCCTGACCGCCGCTACGCCCTGAGGCACCAAAACCAATGCGTGCGCCCTCTAGCACAATCACGCTTTTGCCTTGCTCGGCGAGTTCTAATGCGGCGGATAAACCGCCTAATCCAGCACCGACAATGCAGACATCAGCGTGCAAATGTTGGGCTAAGTGCGGTTGATTTAATTCGAGATTTTTGCTGTCGAAATAGTAGGTTTTTCGGTGTTCTTGATGGGCAAATGTGAGCATAATATTCGTGTTTAGAAAAGTTGCGCCAATCTTACAAGGATCAAAAAATATGTCAATGCGAAAAATGTGATATACTCCGCCCTGCTTTAAATTAAAGCAAAAAACTCTTTATTTTTTAACCGCACTTTTAGGAGATTCTAAACGTAGATGAAAAAATCATTTTCTCGTTCAATCAAAGCATTAATGCTTTCTGCGACCGCTTTTTTCGCTCAATCATTTGCCCAAACCGCAGCGGCAGAAGAATTGTATATTTACAACTGGACAGACTATATCCCGTCGGATTTAGTGGCGAAATTTACTGAAGAAACTGGAATTAATGTGAATTATTCCACATTTGAAAGTAACGAAGAAATGTATTCAAAGCTGAAATTAATGAATAAAGCAGCTTATGACCTTGTTTTTCCATCAAGCTATTACATTGGCAAAATGGCAAAAGAGGGAATGTTGGAAAAAATTGACCACAGCAAATTAAGCAATTTCAAGCAAATTCCAGCCAATGTATTAAATAAAGAATTTGACCCAAATAACCAATTTTCGTTGCCTTATGTTTATGGCTTAACAGGTATTGCCGTGAACGCCAGCCAAATCGACCCCGCCAAAGTGAGCAGCTGGGGCGATTTGTGGAGCAGCGAATATAAAGGCAAAGTGTTATTGACTGCTGATGCACGAGAAGTGTTTCACATTGCCTTATTATTAGACGGAAAATCACCAAACACCACCAAGGAAGATGAAATCAAAGCGGCTTATGAACGCTTGGTGAAATTAATGCCGAATGTGGGCGCATTCAATTCCGACACGCCTGAATTGCCGTATATTCAAGGCGAAGTAGATTTAGGAATGATTTGGAACGGCTCGGCTTATATGGCGGCGAAAGAAAATCCTGATATTAAATTTGTCTATCCAAAAGAAGGGGCGATTTTCTGGATGGATAATTATGCTATTCCGAAAGGGGCGAAAAACGTGAGTGGTGCGCATAAATTCATTGATTTCATGTTGCGTCCAGAGCATGCAAAAACCATCGTTGAGCGTATGGGCTATTCAATGCCAAACGATGGCGCAAAAGCCTTGTTAAAACCTGAAGATGCGGCTAATCCATTGCTTTATCCGCCAGCGGAAGAAGTGGAAAAAGGCATTTTCCAAGGCGACGTGGGCGATGCAGTAGATATTTATGAAAAATATTGGAATAAATTAAAAACCAATTAATTCAATTTCGCTCCCAAATTTGGGGGCGAAATCATTTCAACACAAAGAAGTACGACAATGTTAAATCAACAAATCTCACAAATCATTGCTGGCGAATTAAATGTTCGTGCGGCACAAATTTTAGCTGCCATTCAACTGTTAGATGACGGCAACACCATTCCGTTTATCGCGCGTTATCGTAAAGAAGTTACGGGCGGTTTAGACGACACGCAACTCCGCCATTTTGAAACTCGCTTAATTTATCTGCGTGAATTGGAAGATCGTCGCCAAACGATTTTGAAATCTATTGATGAGCAAGGCAAACTCACAGACGAATTGCGTGAAAAAATTCAGCAAACGCAAAGCAAAACTGAATTGGAAGATTTGTATTTGCCCTATAAGCCGAAACGTCGCACCAAAGGGCAAATTGCGATTGAAGCAGGGCTTGAGCCGTTGGCGGACTTACTTTGGAATGAACCGAGCAACAATCCTGAAACCGCTGCCGCGCAATTTGTGGACGCGGACAAAGGCGTTGCTGACAGCAAAACTGCTTTAGACGGTGCTCGTTATATTTTAATGGAACGCTTTGCCGAAGATGCACAATTATTAGCGAAAGTTCGCCAATATTTGCAACAAAGTGCGGTGTTAATTTCTAAAGTTTTAGACGGTAAAGAAGCTGAGGGAGCGAAATTCCAAGATTATTTTGACCACAGCGAATTGCTGAAAAATGTGCCGTCGCACCGAGCTTTAGCAATGTTTCGTGGGCGTAACGAAGGCATTTTACAATTAAGTTTAAACGCTGATCCTGATGCAGAAGAAGGCAGTCGTTCGAGCTATTGTGAAGACATTATTCGTGAGCATTTGGGCGTGTTTTTCAACAATCAACCTGCGGATAAATGGCGTGAGCAAGTGATTGCGTGGACGTGGAAAATCAAAGTGGCGTTGCATTTAGAAACCGAATTAATGGGGGCGTTGCGTGAGAAAGCAGAAGACGAAGCCATTGATGTTTTCGCCCGAAATTTAACCGCACTTTTAATGGCTGCACCTGCTGGTGCGAAAAACACAATGGGCTTAGACCCAGGTTTACGCACTGGCGTGAAAGTGGCTGTGGTGGATAACACAGGGAAATTATTGGAAACGACCACGATTTATCCACATACAGGGCAAATGGACGCTTCTTTAGTGAGTATTTATAAGCTCATCAAAGCTCACAACGTGGAATTAATTGCGATTGGTAACGGCACGGCTTCTCGTGAAACCGAACGTTTTGCCAAAGATGTGATTAAAGAAATCAAAGAAAATAAACCGCAAACCGTGGTGGTGAGCGAGGCGGGTGCATCGGTATATTCCGCTTCTGAACTGGCGGCACAAGAATTCCCGAATTTAGACGTTTCTTTGCGTGGTGCAGTGTCGATTGCTCGCCGCTTGCAAGATCCGTTGGCGGAATTAGTGAAAATCGACCCGAAAGCCATTGGCGTGGGGCAATATCAACACGATGTCAACCAATCTCAACTTGCACGCAAACTTGATGCGGTGGTGGAAGATTGCGTGAATGCCGTCGGCGTAGATTTAAACACCGCTTCTGCACCATTATTGGCTCGAGTGGCTGGAATGACCAAAACGCTGGCACAAAATATCGTCGATTATCGTGATGAAAACGGACGTTTCGACAGCCGTGCTGCGTTGAAAAAAGTGCCACGTTTAGGGCCAAAAGCCTTTGAACAATGTGCTGGTTTTATGCGAATTAATCAAGGCAAAAATCCGCTTGATGCCTCGGGCGTTCACCCTGAAGCCTATGCGGTGGTGGAAAAAATCTTGCAAGCTACCGAACAATCCATTCAACAATTAATGGGAAATTCCACCGCAGTTCGCCAACTTGATGCGAAACAATTCACCGACGAACAATTCGGTTTGCCGACGGTGATGGACATTTTCAAAGAGTTAGAAAAACCAGGGCGAGATCCTCGTGGTGAATTTAAAACTGCCACCTTTATGGACGGCGTGGAAGAAATCACCGACTTAAAAGCAGGAATGATTTTAGAGGGCACGATCACTAACGTAACCAATTTCGGGGCGTTTGTGGATATTGGCGTACATCAAGACGGTCTTGTGCATATTTCTTCTCTCGCCGATAAATTTGTTGAAGATCCGCACCAAGTGGTGAAAACTGGCGATGTGGTGAAAGTGAAAGTGCTAGAAGTCGATGTGGCTCGCCGTCGTATTGCATTGACAATGCGATTAGATGAAAGTGCGGTGAAAAAAGACGAAAAATCTGACCGTACTTTAACGGCAAAACCACGCCCGAATGATCGTCGTGAACGTAGCAATGATCGCAACGACCGCAACGCATTCAGCAATAATGCTTTTGCCGATGCCCTAAAAGGTTGGAAAAAGTAGGCTGGAAAAAGTAAGAGCGAAAAATAAATTGAGTTAATTCAAAGCCTTGCCGCATTAGTGCAAGGCTTTTTTATATTTGCCATTACACAATATTTGGCAAAAAATAATCTATTTTTAATTTATACCTAAAATTTAGTATAGTAATGGCTTGTACAAGGTTTAAACTAAGCACAATTTCATTTCTAAAGGATCACTCTGATGAGTATTTATGCCTATATCTGCTTTTTATTTAGCATCTCCATTTTGCTTGCTTTTGTTACCCACAAAGTCAGCGACAAAGTGCAATCGACTATTGCGATTACGGCTTCTGCGATGGTCGGCTCGCTGATTTTATTGCTTTTCGGGTCAATGGGTTGGCTGAAATTAGATGTGGTCGCTACGCATATAATGGAAGAATTAGACTTCAAAAATTTCCTCTTAAACGGAATGTTAGGCTTTTTGCTTTTCGCAGGTTCTTTAGGCATAAAATTGCCCTTAATGAAAGATCAACGCTGGGAAATCACCACCTTTGCGCTCTTTTCCACGCTGGCTTCAACCTTGATGATTGGCGCATTAATTTATTATGTGGCAATGTTTTTGGGCTTGCAAATCGACTTTATCTATTGTGTGGTGTTTGGTGCGCTAATCTCCCCAACCGACCCGATAGCGGTGTTGGCGATTATCAAAAATCTACGTGCGCCAAAGCGATTAGCAATGCAAGTGGAGGGCGAATCGCTATTTAATGACGGCGTAGGCTTAGTGATTTTCACCACCGTGTTTTCCGTCGCTTTTGGCGGAAAAGAAGCCACAGGCGTTGGCATTTTAAGTTTATTTTTACACGAAGCCGTGGGCGGTGTGTTATTCGGCTTGTTGCTCGGCGTGATCGCTCACTGGCTGATTTCTGCCACCGACGACGGAAGCCTTGAAATTTTACTCACCTTAATCATTCCCACGGCTGGTTTTATGCTCGCTAATTACCTACACATTTCAGGCGCATTAGCAATGGTGGTTTCAGGCATTATGATCGGCAACTGGACACGTCGCCACGGCTTTTCCGAACAAAGCCAACGCTATCTTGACCACTTTTGGGAAATGATCGACCATTCGCTCAACTCGTTATTATTCCTCTTAATCGGCTTAGCATTATTGCTTGTTGAATTCACTTGGACAAGCTCATTAATGATGTGCCTTGCCATACCAATTTGCTTAATGGCACGCTACATCAGCGTTTGGCTGCCGTTCAAAGTAATGCAACGCTTCCGCCGATACAATCCTTACACCTTGCGCATTCTCACTTGGGGCGGATTACGTGGCGGTTTAGCGCTCGCAATGGCGCTCACCATTCCAGCCAATGTCGCCACAATGACAGGCGAAAACATCAGCGTTGATGTTCGAGATTTAATTCTATTAATGACTTATGCCGTGGTAACGTTCTCCATTTTAGTTCAAGGCGTAACCATTGAGAAAATGATCGAACATTCAAAATTAGTTGATCCAAAACGCAAAGCCTACCTAAAACTAGGCTCTGGCGATGACTACAAACCCCACGTTTGATCCCATTTCACATTAAAAGTGCGGTGAAAAAAACGTAAGATTTTTACACCGCACTTTTTGTTCTTATCTCGCTAAAAGCGCAATAAAAAAGCCCCATTGTAGAATGGGGCAAATAAAGAAAAGACATTTAGTTGTAGTGGTTGATTAGAATAAAATTCTTGTACCAACTAACACTCGATGGTTTTTAAGTACGGTTGTGTCGCCTTGTTTAACTTTACCTGTACCACCTTCAAGATAAAATGCTACATTTTTATTTACTCTATGGTCAGCACCGATCATCCAACCGTGCATTTTGTAGCTATCTGCTGAGCGATTTGCTTCCTTAGCTTTACCAAAGTAATATTGACCATATACCGCATTTTGCTCTGTAACATCAACTTTCAAGCCAACTAAGAAACGATCATTTTTATTAACTAACAATTTTTTTGGAGTAGCAACTTTTTGGAAACCAAGATTATGATTATTGTTATCTCCAGCTCGAGCAAATGCCCAGTCAATACCGAACGTTACATTTTTGTATTTAACATCAAAACCTACGCCACCACGTTTTAATTTATATTCATTAGCAGCTTGTTCTTTCACTGGCGGATTTGCTGTTGGATCTGCTTCTACTTTGTTTGTGCCAGTTTTTACATCTGTATAGCCTGAACCAAAGCGGATAGAGAGATCATCGGTTAATTTTCCATCATAGAATAAACCTACGCCGTAACCTTGACCATCATCAATGTTTTCTTTGTTAGCATCACCAAAATAGTAATCTGCACCTAGACGGAAACCGTTAAATTTCGCAGATATAAAACTTACCGCTTTATTGTGTGAGTCAAAGAACGAGTTGCCACCCCACTCATAAGTATAGTTTGCTTTTGGAATATGATCCCCTAAGTGAAGTTGGCGACCGAGAGTTAATGTACCGATGTCTTTATGAATAAAACCACCATATAAGCGGTGAGTACGCATATTGTCGCCAATGCTGTCTTTAGAGAAACGGAATTCTGCACCACCGTAAGCCTGTAAGCCCTCTGCGATTTCTTGGAATGCACGAACACGAACACGAGAACCAGCATCAGTTAAATCAGTGCGACTACCTTTTTGATTGATAATTTCAAAATGCGCACGACCGTCTAAGTCAATTTTAGTGCCTTCTTTTTCATAGATTACAGTAGCGTTTGCTGATGAAGCGGCGAATGCTGCAACGGCTAGAGCAATAATTGTTTTTTTCATAACTGTTTTCCTTATGGTTAAGTTAAAGCAAGTCGATTACTTCGACAGTTGGATTTTATTTATCAATTTTCATTGATAAACTGAAGTTTTACTTCTTGACAACGAATTTAAAGGAATGAGATTTATCTGTCAACTAAACTAAATTTTCACTCCAAAATTTAATTTTGTTTAATATCAATAACTTATGTGTTTTTGTTGGTTTTGTTAAATCCTTAAAAAATGATACCTAGATCACAAAATTGAAGTTTCGTTTCTTTTGCTGTTTTCTCACTAAAAATGTAACTAATTGATATTAAATGAATTTAAATCATCAGTTTAGAATTTGCCCACAAAAAACAAAAGAACACAACAAAAAAGCCAAGTTTTTGCTAAATTTGTGATCTTCATCACAGAACCGCGGGGAACTTTTTGGAAATATCTCGCTGAAATATAAATGAATTATGTTTTTTTGATTATTTTCGGGGAATTTTCTTAGGTATTTTAGTTGTTAGCTAAAGCAGTAAGTTGTTGAGATTTTAATCTTTTTTGGATCATTTAAATCAAAAAATAAATATAAATCTGAAGTTAAATTTCAAAAATGAGAGATAGATCACAAAATCAGAAATTTATGCCATTTTTTCTGAAATTTTACTCCAAATCGTTTTGCTTCAGGCATATAATTAATGAATAAAGACACCGAAGTTGTAGCCGATTTAAATGAAAAACATTATGGACGATGATATTTTCAGCGCTATGTGGCGAATATATGGCGAAGCAAAATGAGTTTGATAAATCAGTCTAAGTGAGTTTGGTGCGGCATTCTTTTTTCGTATATAAGCTCAGCTAAATTTTAGCAAAGTTAATTTAATTTGTTGTTATTTTTTTGCTTAAAGCGTAACCTATCGAAAAGTGAAGTTTTAATTTTGTTTTGTATTTAAATTGGAGTATGTATGTCAAAATTATCTCATACCGATGTGTTAAATCAGATTAAACGTGGGTTTATTTCCTCTTGCCAGCCTGTTGATGACGGTCCAATGGATAAACCTGAAATTGTTGCTGCAATGGCACAAGCCTCAGTGAATGGCGGAGCTGCTGGGCTTCGCATTGAGGGTGTGGACAATTTAAAAGCGACTCGTCCTGTAGTGAATATTCCGATTATTGCGATTGTGAAGCGTGATTTGCCAGATAGCCCAATTCGTATTACGCCATTTTTACACGATATTGAAGATTTGGCGGCAGCTGGGGCAGATATTATTGCGGTGGACGGCACACAACGCCCTCGCCCTGTGGATTTAGAAAGTGCGGTGAAAAAAATTCACGAATTAGGCTGTTTAGCAATGGCGGATTGTTCAAACTTGGCGGAGGGTTTGTATTGCAAAGAGTTAGGTTTTGATATTGTGGGCAGCACGATGTCGGGCTACACGGGGGGCGAAATTCCTGCCGAGCCTGATTATCAATTAGTTAAAGATTTGAAAGCGGCTGGCTGTTTTGTGATGGCGGAGGGGCGTTATAATACACCTGAATTAGCGAAAACAGCGATTGAAATTGGTGCCGATGCGGTAACTGTGGGTTCTGCATTGACTCGTTTAGAGCATATTGTGAGCTGGTTTGCCAACGCTGTGAAGTCAGCAAAATAATTAAAATTCATTTTCCAAATTAAGTTCAAAGGAGTTTGTATGCGTTGTTTAGCCCTTGATATTGGTGGGACGAAAATTGCCGCAGCGTTAGTGGAAAATAATCAAATTCAGCAACGGCAACAAATTGGTACGCCACAAGATGATGCGGCAAATGCGATGCACGATGCACTTGCCCAGTTGGTGCAACAATATGCTGGACAATTTGATTATGTGGCGGTGGCTTCAACAGGGATTATAAATCACGGAATTTTAACCGCACTTAATCCGAAAAATCTCGGTGGTTTGGCTGAATTTCCGCTTAAAGAAAGTATTGCTCGCCACACCAATAAGCCTATTTTTCTGTTAAATGATGTGCAAGCGGCGGCTTGTGCGGAATATCAGGGTGTTAATGCGCAAGAAGTACCCAATTTTGCATTTATTACCGTGTCAACTGGCGTTGGCGGTGGTATTATCTTAAACGGTGAATTGCAAACAGGCGCAAATGGCGTGGTTGGGCATATTGGTCATACTTTAGCCGACCCGCAAGGAGAGATTTGTGGCTGTGGGCGACGTGGTTGTGTTGAAGCGGTTGCGGCTGGACGTGCGATTGAGCGTGTGGCACAAACGTGGGACAACCCTTGTTCACCAAAAGAAGTGTTTGAACGATTTCGCAAAAATGATGAAAAAGCCACCGCACTTATTCAACGTTCCGCTCAAGCAATCGCCAATTTAATCGCTGATTTGGTGATTTCCCTTGATATTCAACAAGTTGTTGTTGGGGGAAGCGTTGGATTAGCCGAGGGGTATTTGCCTTTGGTGGAACAATATCTGCACCAAATGCCTCATTTTTACCACTGTAAACTCAGTGCGGCAAAATATGCAGGCGATGCAGGTTTGATTGGGGCGGCCTATTGGGGAGGTCAAACACTGATTAACGCATAATAAGGAGAATAAAAAATGGCTGTTAGGCAGTATGGCAAAATTTTAGATACGATAGGGGCATTACAAAATAGTTTAACTAAAACCGAAAGACGTATTGCAAAACAACTACTTGCGACACCGCACGTGTTGGCAAATTCTTCATTGGGGAAAATTGCAAAATCGTTGAAAGTTGGCGAAGCAACGTTTATTCGTTTTTGTCGAACCTTGGGCTTTAAGGGATTTAGTGATTTTAGGCTGGAGTTCGCCATTGAACTTGCTACGCTAAATGATGATGAGCCTTTGGCGTTGCTGGAAACGGATATTGGACCTGATGATAGTTCACGCAAAATTGCCTCGAAATTACAAATGGTAATTAATCGAGTGGTGAGCGAAACCGTGAATTTGATTGACTTCAAAGCATTGGAGCGAGTGGTTCGAGAAATGCGCCACGCTAAGCGTATATTTTTATTCGGCGTTGGTTCTTCGGGGATTGTCGCCGAGGGTGCAAAAAATAAGTTGATGCGTATCGGTTTTCAAGTTGATGCCGAAAATAATAACCATTTTATGTATATGCAAGCGGCATTGATGAGCAAAGGCGATGTCGTGATCGGAATTAGTCATTCAGGCTGTGCGCCAGAAACGATTAAAGCATTAGAAATTGCGCAGAAAGCAGGCGCAGTTACCGTTGCAATAACACATAATTTACGTTCGCCGATTACCAAGGTGGCAAATTTTGTGTTAAACAACGGAAACCGCCAAGGGCAGTTGCAAGGCGACTCCGTTGGTACACAGATTACCCAGTTATTCGTGCTTGATTTAATTTATGCTTTGTTAGTGCAGGCTGAAGAAGAAAAAGCAATGATTTCTAAAACAAAAACCGTTGATGTGGTTTCGCATCATCGAAATAAATAGGAGAAAAATTTAATGAAAAATTTAAAAGGTATTTTTAGTGCGTTACTAGTATCTTTCAATGAAGACGGTTCAATCAACGAAAAGGGCTTACGCCAAATCATTCGTCATAATATTGACAAAATGAAAGTAGATGGTCTTTATGTTGGCGGCTCAACAGGCGAAAACTTTATGCTTTCAACCGCGGAGAAAAAAGAAATTTTCCGCATTGCGAAAGATGAAGCAAAAGATCAAATTGCCTTAATCGCCCAAGTGGGTAGCGTGAACTTACAAGAAGCGGTGGAACTCGGTAAATACGCTACCGAATTAGGTTATGACAGTTTATCTGCGGTAACGCCGTTCTACTACAAATTCACCTTCCCTGAAATCAAAAATTACTACGACACTATCATTGCTGAAACGGGCAACAATATGATCGTGTATAGCATTCCGTTCTTAACTGGTGTGAACATCGGCGTGGAACAATTCGGCGAATTGTATAAAAACCCGAAAATCCTTGGTGTGAAATTCACCGCAGGCGATTTCTACTTACTTGAACGCTTGAAAAAAGCCTATCCAAATCACTTAGTTTGGGCTGGTTTCGATGAAATGATGGTGCCAGCCGCCTCTTTAGGCGTGGACGGTGCAATCGGTTCAACCTTTAACGTAAACGGCGTGCGTGCTCGTCAAATTTTTGAATTAACTCAAGCTGGTAAACTCAAAGACGCGGTTGAAGTTCAACACGTTACCAATGATTTAATTGAGGGCATTTTAGCCAACGGCTTGTATTTAACCATCAAAGAAATCTTGAAATTACAAGGCGTTGAAGCGGGCTACTGCCGTGAACCAATGACAGCAAAAGCCACTGATGCACAATTAGCGAAAGCAAAAGAATTATTTGAAAAATTTATTAAATAAAACTTGTGAAAATTTGACCGCGGTTTTATGAGTTTGGTGGGGAAAGCCCAGCTTTTTTTGGGGGTGAGAAAGCCCCCCTCAGCCCTTTGGGCAGCTCCCCCGCTAGCAGGGAGAGCGAAATAATTACTTTCTTCGTTAATTAAGAATAACTTTTAATTTCTATCTTTGAATGTGAAGTAATAAAGAATTTCCTTCCCCCTGCTTGCGGGGGGAAGTGCCTGAAAGGCGATGGGGGGCAAGTACCCCAAAAACTGCGGTTAAAATTCAACAAATTTTCACACTTTTAAAGGAGCAAATATGCGTTTAATTCCATTACAAAATATCGAAAAAGTGGCGAAATGGTCAGCACGCCATATTGTTGATCGCATTAATCAATTTAAACCAACAGAAGATCGCCCATTTGTGCTTGGCTTGCCAACTGGCGGCACACCGTTGGAAACTTATAAAGAACTAATCAAACTGTATCAAGCAGGCGAAGTGAGTTTCAAAAATGTGGTAACTTTTAATATGGACGAATATGTCGGCTTGCCGAAAGAACACCCAGAAAGCTACCACAGTTTTATGTACAACAACTTTTTTAATCACGTTGATGTGCAAGAAAAAAATATCAATATTTTGAACGGAAACACAGACGATCACGATGAAGAATGTCGTCGTTATGAAGAAAAAATTAAATCTTACGGCAAAATCAATTTATTTATGGGCGGCGTTGGCGTAGATGGGCATATCGCCTTTAATGAGCCAGCTTCCTCTTTAGCTTCACGCACTCGAATTAAAACTTTAACGCAAGACACCTTAATTGCAAATTCACGCTTTTTTGATAATGATGTTAATAAAGTACCAAAATATGCACTGACGATTGGTGTAGCGACCTTGCTTGATGCTGAGGAAGTGATGATTTTAGCCACAGGACATCAAAAAGCCCTTGCGGTGCAAGCTGGGGTTGAGGGTTCAATCAATCATTTTTGGACCATTAGTGCCTTGCAACAACATCGCCATTATATTTTGGTGTGCGACGAACCCGCGACACAAGAGCTAAAAGTGAAAACCGTAAAATATTTTACAGAACTTGAAGCGAGAGCAATTCATTCTGTGGTTTAATTGATGAGGGCGTAAATTACGCCCCTAAATTTTATAAAGGAAATCAAAATGAAATATGCGTTAATCAATAGTGTAATCTACACCGCATACGAGGTGCTGTATGGTCAGGCGGTGATTGTCGAAGACGATAAAATTGCTGCAATTCTGCCTGAAAGTGAATTACCACCTGACATTCAACGCCTTGATTTAAAAGGACATAATCTCACGGCAGGCTTTATTGATTTGCAATTAAATGGTTGCGGTGGCGTAATGGTGAACGAAGAACCGACGGTTAAAACCCTTGAAATTATGCAAGCGACGAATGTACGTTATGGTTGCACCAGTTTCCTACCAACATTCATCACTGCGCCTGATGAGGGCATTAAAAGTGCGGTGAAAATGATGCGAGATTATTTAAAAACGCATCAAAATCAAGCACTCGGCTTGCATTTGGAAGGGCCTTATTTAAGCCGTGAGAAAAAAGGTGTACACCGTGAAGAATACATTCGTGAAATTTCACCCGAAATGAAAGATTTTTTATGCGAAAACGCTGACGTGATTACCAAAATCACCCTTGCAGCAGAAAACCCAACCGCTCGTTATATCCCTGATTTTGTTGAAAAAGGCATTGTCGTTTCAGTAGGACATTCTAATGCGACTTACGATGTTGCCAAACAAGCGTTCGCCAACGGTGCAACCTTTGCTACTCATTTGCACAATGCAATGTCGCCAATCAGCTCTGGACGTGCAATGGGGGTTGTTGGAGCGGTTCTCGACAGCGACGACGTTTACACAGGCATTATTGTGGACGGATTACACGTCGAATTTGGTAATATCAAAATTGCCAAGCGTGCCAAAGGCGAAAAACTTTGCATCGTAACCGACTCCACCGCCGCCGCAGGTGCAGATATTGAGCAATTCCAATTTGTCGGCAAAACCGTTTATGTACGTGATGGCAAATGCTACGATGTCAACGGCACACTCGGCGGAGCGTCAATCACAATGATCGAAAGCGTCGAAAACGCCGTAAAACAGGTAGGAATTCCTCTCGATGAAACCTTGCGTATGTGCAACCTCTACCCAGCTCAAGCCATCGGCGTGGACGACAAACTCGGTTCAATCGAAGTCGGCAAAATCGCCAACCTCACCGTATTCACCCACGATTTCCAAATCATCAACACCGCCGTTAATGGGGTTTGGCAGTTGGATTAAGGCTGGGGTTGTTTGTAAAACAAAATAGCATAATTATGGTCTACCCCTTGTGGTTGAGTGAATACTTAATTTACAAGGGGCAGATTTTTCACAGATAACTTCTTCATTTACTTACCCTTTAATCGCACTATTTTGTGTGATTTGAATCACAAATTTAAACAAAAAGTATTCAATAAACTTGAACTCCAATATAGCTATGTTATATGTTGATATTACTGTATATCAAGCCATTAGAGGAGAAAGTATGAGTGCTTCAAAATTTTCTATTTCATTAACAAATCAAATTTTACTTGCTACAGTAATTGGTCTTGCTTTAGGCGTGATCGTCGGCCCTGCCATTGAGCCGATTGGCAGCTTGGGAACAATCTTCTTGAACTTAGTGATGATGGGCGTGCCTATCGTTATTCTTGGCGCAGTAACCGAAGCGGTAGGGCAGCTTTCACCTGGTCAGCTCGGGAAAATGGGCGCACGATTATTCACCATGTTCTTTTTATCAACCGTGATTGCTGCGGTGATTGGTGTCTTTTTTGCCTTGCTTATTCAACCTGGTATTGGCGTTAATGTAGAAGCTGCCGCCACTAATATTACAGGTCATGGCAAATCTTTTACTGATATTATCACGTCATTTTTCCCTAAAAATATTATTGCTGCGTTGGGCAATGGCGATATGATGCAAGTGATTATTTTCGCTTTATTCTTTGGGGTTGCCACTAGCGTATATATGCATAAATCGGGTGATGACAAAGTGCTTGAGCTAGTGAAATCATTGAATAAAACGATTTTAACTTTAATCGGCTTTGTAATGAAAATTGCACCGATTGGGGTAGGTGCATTGATGGCAAAAGTGGCAGGTTCTACAGGTCTTGCGGTGTTATTGCCATTAGGAAATATTTATTCACCTTATTTATTGCCACGGCATTAATTATGCTAATTTATGTGTTGATTACTGCCGCTTATTTAAAAGTTAACCCATTGGTTTTAACTAAAAAAGTTATTCCAATGTCGATTATGGCAGCGACCACAACATCAAGTGCAATGTCTTTGCCGATCAAAATGAAAGATTCAGAAGAAAAATTGGGGGTAAGCCACCGCATCTCAAATCTTGTGAACCCATTAGGTATGGTATTAAATAGCGCAGGGCAAGCCGTTTTCTTATCCATCGCATCTATTTTTATTATTCAAATTTATAATATTGATATTGCTTTTGGTGGCATTATTCAAATTGTTGCTTTATCAACCTTGGCATGTATGGGAACTTTATCTGTGCCAGGAGGTGCGTTGGTGATCTTTGCAAGTTTAATGCCATCATTAGGCTTACCAGCCGAGGGTGTTGCTTTTATTGCGGGGATTGACTGGTTTCGTGGCATGATTACGACCATTCCAAACGTTACTGGTGATGCTTTAATTGCATCAATTATTGCGAAACAAGAAGGTGAATTTAACCGAGATATTTTTGATGGCAAAGTAACTCATGTAAAAGAGGAAGAATAATATGGATAACTATAAAATTTCTTCCACGGGAAATTCAATTAACTATTTACCGCAATATATTGCCGAGAAATTAGGCTATTTTGCTGAGCTTGATCTTGATGTGATGACTCATATTCCAGCCAACTGGACGCAATGTTTATCGGATATTGACTCGGGTGAATATCACGCTGTTTGCGGGGGAATTTGGGTGCCAAATATGTATCAGTTACATAATGTAAACCGCTATTTATCCTTTGCTAAAATTTCATCTAAATGCCCGTTTAAATTGGTTTCTAGAGAGAAAAATTTTTCCAGTTGGAAAGAGCTCGAAGGCAAAACGATTTTAGTACCTTGTGATGGCGGTGCGAGTGGTTACATTTTCTTGGTGGGTACCTTAAAAAGATATGGCGTGGATACGTCTAAGGTACGTTTTATTCACGATTTCGTCAATAAAATGCTCGTTGAAACCTTCTCGAATGGTACATTTGGCGATTATATTTTTACCCAAGCGGTGTGGGCAGATGAACTGCAAGACAGCGGCAAAGGATATATTATTTCCGAAATGGCAGTCGATGGAGAGAGTATTCCATGGAGTGTGTATTATACCAATCTAACGGTCGCCGAAGATGAGCGAAATTTGAATGGTCGATTTGCACTAGGTTTACAGCGTGGCATTGATTGGTTACTGCAAAATTATCAAGATGATCCTGATAATGTGATTGCCGATATTCTAAAAGAACGCTGGCCTGAACTTGATGTCAACACAGGGAAAGCCACAATCGCTCGCTTTATTCAAGAAGGCATGTGGACACCTTCCATTGAAATCACACGTTCAGAATTTGACACCTATTTAACTTATCAGTTAGATGCTGGCATTATTGATCGACTGGTTTCAGCTGAGGAAATGGTGGATTATCGAGTGTTGGATTTTGTGCAAAAACATCAGTAGAAGTTAAGTGAAAAAATGGACATCAATTTGTTAAACAAGAGATGTCCATTTTATTATGTCATTTATGGTCAATTAACCAAAAATCATTAACAACCAAACCACGGCACAGTTTACCAAAGCGACAAAAACGGCGGCGGAGCCTTGGTCTTTGCCACGTCCTGATAACTCGTGATATTCAGTGCCGATGCGGTCAATGGCACATTCTACTGAGCTGTTAAGCAATTCGGTAATCAGTACGAGTAGATATGCACCGAGCATTAAGGCGATTTCAAATTTATCGTCGCCAAGCCAAAAAGCTAAAGGCACGGCGAAGATGCCGAGGAATAATTCGTGGCGAAAAGCGGCTTCATTTTTCACCGCACTTTTTAAGCCTTGCAATGAATAGCGAGTGGAGTTGATTAAGTGTGTTAAGCCAGTGGTTTTGTGTGGCGTTTTTTCTGTCATTTTACAATCTCTTAACGTCGATCACATCGTCTAATTGAGCAAGGCGAGCTAATACTTTGCTTAACATTTCAACGTTGTTTAATTCAAGTTCTAAATCTAATGTCGTTAGTTGGCGTTTGCTGTCTAAACGGTTTGACACGCCACTAACGGTAATTTTATCGTTGGCTAAAATCGTGGTAATGTCTCGCAATAAACCGTTGCGGTCGCTTGCTAATACACGGATATTAATATGGAAATTACCACTTAATTCCGTTCCCCACGAGGTTTCCATCACTCGCTCAGGGTTGGCTGCTTTCAATTCTTTCAACTGTTCGCAGTCTGCTCGGTGAATGGAAATGCCACGACCTTGTGTGATGTAACCTACGATTTCATCACCAGGAATTGGCTGGCAGCAGCGAGCGATTTGGTGCATTAAATTGCCCACACCGTTGACCACCACATAGCCTTGTTTTTCCAATTTTTGGTTAGAATTCACCGCACTTTTTTGTGTTACGTGGCGTAGAATTTCTTCGTCCGCTTCTTGTGCCGTTGGCTTAATCAGCTTGCTTTGTAAAAAGTTAATTAATTGATGTAACTTTATATCGCCGCTACCTAGCCCATTGTGCAGGTCTTCTAAACTTTTCAGATTATAACGTGGAAGTGCATATTGTTCCACTTGTTTACTATTTAATCCTAGTCGATTGAGTTCAGTTTCGAGCAATTCTTTGCCGACAGGAATGTTTTTATCCCGATCTTGCTTTTTGAACCATGCCATAATTTTTGAGCGAGCTTTTTGCGTATGGGTAAAGCCCGCATTTGGATTTAGCCAATCTCGGCTTGGGTTTGGATTTTTCTGCGTGATAATTTCCAGCTGATCGCCCATTTGTAGCTGATAAGTGAAAGGCACAATTCGCCCTGCCACTTTTGCCCCAATGCAACGGTGTCCTACATCACTGTGAATGGCGTACGCAAAATCCAACGGCGTTGAGCCTGTCGGCAAATCGACCACTTCGCCTTTTGGCGTAAACACATACACTCGGTCGTCGAACACTTGGCTACGCATTTCCGCCATAATTTCACCGCTGTCAGCAATATCCGCCTGCCACGCTAAGAGTTTGCGTAACCAAGAGATTTTTTCTTCATATGCCGACATTGAACCTGTCGTGCCCTCTTTGTATTTCCAGTGAGCAGCCACGCCAAGTTCCGCATCATTGTGCATTTGCTGGGTGCGAATTTGAATTTCAATCGGCTTTTCGCCCTCGCCTAACACCACGGTGTGAATGGATTGATAGCCATTCGGTTTTGGATTAGCGATATAATCATCAAATTGATCGGCAAGGTGCTTGTAATGTGTATGCACAATGCCAAGTGCGGTGTAACAATCTTCTAAATTTGGCACTAAAATTCGCACCGCTCGAATATCGAATAAACCTTCGAAATCCAAATGCTTTTTCTGCATTTTCCGCCAAATGCTATAAATATGCTTCGGTCGCCCATAAATCTCAAATTGCTTAATGCTCTCGCCTAAATAATTGGAAAGTTGCTGTAAGAAATTCTGCAAATATTGCTCACGGTCAAGGCGACGTTCATTTAATTTAAAGGCGATAAAACGATATTGTTCAGGCTGTAAATTACGGAAGCAATAATCTTCCAGCTCCCATTTGAGCTGACCAATCCCCAAGCGGTTTGCCAACGGAGCATAAATATTGCTACATTCTTGTGCCGCAGTGGTTTTTTCGGCTTTGGAATAACGTTTGTCGGGATCACGTAAGAAAGTAATTCGCTCGGCGAGTTTAATAATCACGCAACGGAAATCGTCCACCATTGCTAATAACATTCGGCGAACATTATCGATCTGTAGATTATTGTCTGATTGAGTTAAGTTGAGCTGGCGAATGTTGTTCATTTCCAATACGCCTTTCACCAACTTGCTGATTTTAATGCCAAAATCTTCTTTAACTTGCTCTACGGTAACAATTTTTGCATTCACAATCGGGAACAGCATTGCTGCCAACAAGGTGTCGCCGTCCATATTCAAGCTATGCAAAATCTCCACCATTTCCACGCCATCACGCAAATACCAATGGCTGTTGAGAAATAATTGTTCGGCATTTTCCCGTGAATATCGCCAAGCGTGAATGAGATCCTTCTCAATGTCGGTAGTCAACTTTAAGTTCGTACACCAATGGTGAATGTCGAAATCTTTTGGATTTAATAAATGAGATCCACGAACCGCAACCATATATTTTCCTTATCTTTTCTCAAACAGCGAGATACTTTCCAAATGTCCCGTGTGGGGAAACATATCGATCATTGCGACTTTGCTTAGTCGATAACCTGAATTTAGCAAATGCTCTGCATCACGCACCAGCGTGGCAGGGTTGCAAGAAACGTACAATATTTTTTCAGCGTGCAACTGGCTAATGGCGTGCATTGCAAATGCCGCTCCGCTACGTGGCGGATCAAGCAAGACTTTGTTAAAAGGCTGGCTAGCCCAAATTTGGCTTGCTAGTGGCTGATCTAAATTTCCCTGATAAAATTCGACATTCTCGCAAGCATTTTGTTCAGCATTTTTTTGTGCTTTTTGCACCATTGCCAAAACGCCCTCAATTCCCACCGCACTTTTTACTCGTTGGCTCAAGGGCAAAGTAAAATTGCCCATTCCGCAGAATAAGTCTAACACGCAATCGTTTGGCTGCAAATCCAACCAATCTAATGCGGTGTCGATCATACGTAAATTCAATGCACGATTAACTTGAATAAAATCCCGAATATCAAATTGTAACGACAAATCACTAATGCGATAAAGCGGCGGCTCGCCTGATGCTAGCTGAATTTGTGTATCGTCTTGAATAAACAGGTTTAATTTTTCTGATCGAGCAAATTCAAGCAACAAAGTGCGGTCAATTTCTGCCAAGTTTTGTGTGTGGCGTAACAACATTGCCACGCCATTATCCGCAGCGGTCAATTCAATATGTCCCAATAATTTAGGCTGCGAGAATTGACGCAAAAGTGCGGTGAGTTTTGGCAGAATTTTGTTTAAGACAGGCTCGGCGACCTTGCATTGCTGAATATTCACAATTTGCGTTGAATTTTTTTGGCGGAAGCCAATGTCTAACTGCTTTGTCTTCGGATTAAACAACATACTCAAACGCAAGCGACGGCGATAATGCCACGGTTCACCGACGATCATCGGCATAAATTCAATGTCTTGCTGTAATTTTTGTAAGCGTGAAAACAGGGCTTTTTGTTTAGCTTCTCGCTGCATTTGCACGGGAATATGCTGGCTTTGGCAGCCGCCACATTGTGCATAATGCGGACATTCAGGCGTTTGGCGTTGCGGGCTAGCGTGTAAAATTTTGCTTGCCACCGCACGCCCATATTGGCGTTTATCTTCCACAATGCGAGCCTGCACTTTTTCCGTCGGCAAGGCATTTTCCACAAACCACGTCTTCCCCTGATGTTTCGCCACGCCCAAACCTTGATAATCTAAATCAACAATATCAAGCGTGAGCGTTTCGCTGGAAAAGTGCGGTGCTTTTTTCGCTGTTTTTGCTGGAGTATAAAATAAAGCCATAATATTATTTCAAATGCAAAATGTGTTGGGTGAATAATTCTCGGCTTTTCAATGGCTTACTGCCTAAATAAGGTTTTAATGCCAACCGAGTAAAACGTTTTGCCGCTTGTAAAACTTCAGGGCTGTTAAACATTAATTGCTGAAATGCCAGTAAATCTCGCCCATAAAATGTTTGATTATCCTTAATCATCGAAGCGATAAAGCCTTTTTCTTCACGATAACTGTATGTCATTTCTTCATCAACAGGCAAGCCTGAGCCTGCACAATGTTCAAAATCAACGCCGTAGCCCAAAATTTTTAACAGCTGAAATTCAAAGGTACGTAAAATGGGTTCGACCTCTTTTTCGGTGGAGGCTAATTGGGTTAAACATTGCAAATAATACTGAAATAACAATGGATTAGGTGTTTCTTGTTCAACCACTCGGCACAGCAATTCATTCACATAAAAACCGCTGAATAATGCCGTTTGTTGTAAAGGCAACGCAATGGAAGCAGGTTCAGCTTTGGTGAGTGTTTTCAAACCACCTTTACCAGACCAACGCAATAATAGCGGGGTAAAGGGTTGCAACACGCCTTTCCACGCCGAGCGTTTGGCTCTAGCTCCTTTGGCGATCACGCTCAAACGTCCTGTTTCTTCGGTGAATAAATCTACTAATAGGCTGGTTTCACTGTATGCTTTACGGTGCAAAACAAACCCACGCTGCCAGTTTTCGATGGTCAAAGCTCCTACTGAAAATAGTTGATGTATTTTAACAGATCTTGCGAAAATTACACCGCACTTTTTTGCGATTTTAATCACCAAAAGGAATAATTTAAGCCAAAAATAAAGTGCGGTGAAAAATTTTAAAGATTTTCACCGCGCTTTATTTTATGATAAGAGCCACATTTTTTAGCGACGAAAAAACAATGCGAATTCCTCGAATTTATCACCCAGAATTACTGGAAAATCAACAATATTGCCAACTTAGCGAAGATGCCGCCAACCACGTTGGGCGAGTGTTGCGTATGCAGTCAGGCGAGCAACTTGAGCTGTTTGACGGCTCTAATTATATTTATCCTGCAACGATTACACAGGCAAGCAAAAAAGCGGTGGAAGTGCAGCTGCAACAACGCATTTTTGATGACCGTGAAAGCCCGTTGAAAATCCATTTAGGGCAAGTGATTTCACGGGGCGACCGAATGGAATTTACCATTCAAAAATCGGTGGAATTGGGCGTGAATGTGATCACACCGTTGTGGTCGGAGCGTTGTGGCGTGAAACTCGACGGTGAACGTTTAGATAAAAAAATCCAGCAATGGCAAAAAATTGCGATTGCTGCGTGCGAACAATGCGGTCGTAACATCGTGCCTGAAATTCGCTCGATGATGAAATTGCAAGATTGGTGTGCAGAACAAGATGGCACGTTAAAGCTCAACTTGCACCCAAGAGCACAATATTCGATCAAAACGTTGCCGAGCATTCCCGAGGCTGGTGTACGTTTACTGATTGGCTCAGAGGGCGGTTTGTCGCCACAAGAAATCGCCCAAACTGAACAACAAGGCTTCACCGAAATTTTGCTTGGTAAACGTGTGTTACGCACCGAAACTGCGGCACTCACTGCGATTACGGCGTTGCAAGTGTGCTTTGGCGATTTGTAACTTTTCCTTAAAAAATCGGCAAATTTGCACCGCACTTTTGCCGTTTATTTTTTCTATCTTGCCAGCATTATTTGGGGATTGCCACTTAGCAATAGTTCGCTTTCCACTGTGCTGATTTTCCCGTATAATGAACGATATTTTTTCACTATTTTATTGAAGACGATTATGAATACACAATTTAACGTAAAAACTTTCCAAGGAATGATTTTAGCCCTGCAAGATTACTGGGCAAAACAAGGCTGCACCATTGTTCAGCCCTTTGATATGGAAGTGGGCGCGGGCACGTCGCACCCAATGACCGCACTACGCGCGTTAGGCCCTGAGCCGATGGCGTTTGCTTATGTGCAGCCATCACGCCGCCCGACGGACGGCCGTTACGGCGAAAACCCAAACCGTTTACAACATTACTACCAATTTCAAGTGGTGATCAAACCATCACCAGACAACATTCAAGAGCTTTATCTTGGTTCATTAAAAATGCTCGGCTTCGACCCAACCCAAAACGATATTCGCTTTGTGGAAGATAACTGGGAAAACCCAACCTTAGGCGCGTGGGGTTTAGGCTGGGAAGTGTGGTTGAACGGTATGGAAGTTACCCAATTCACTTACTTCCAACAAGTGGGCGGATTGGAATGTCGCCCTGTAACTGGCGAAGTAACCTACGGTTTAGAACGCTTGGCAATGTACATTCAAGGGGTGGACAGCGTTTACGATCTCGTTTGGTCTGACGGACCACTCGGCAAAACCACCTACGGCGATGTGTTCCATCAAAACGAAGTGGAACAATCGACCTACAACTTTGAATACGCCGACACAGATTTCTTATTCCAATGTTTCGACCAATATGAAAAAGAAGCGACGTCATTGTTAAATTTAGAAAAACCGTTGCCGTTGCCAGCTTACGAACGCATTCTCAAAGCCGCACACAGCTTTAATATGCTCGACGCACGCAAAGCAATTTCCGTAACCGAACGCCAACGCTACATTTTACGCATTCGCACCCTAACCAAAGGTGTGGCAGAAGCCTATTACGCCAGCCGTGAAGCGTTGGGTTTCCCAGGTTGTAAAAAGTAAGGAAAACAATATGGCAAAACCTGTTTTATACTTCGCACCTTGGTGTCCAGACACCAAACCTTTTGTGGACGAACTGAACGCCCTAGGCGTAGATTATGAAGAATGTGATATGGTCAACATCGCCGCAAATTTAAAAGCCTTTTTGAAATTGCGCGATAGCCACACTGCTTTCGACAACGCTAAGAAAAATGGCTACATCGGCATTCCTGCGCTGGTGCTAGAAGATGAGCGAGTGATTTTGGATTTAGCGGAATTGAAAGGGATTTTTGCTTAACCGCGGTTGAATTTTTGTGAGTTTTGAATTCGAGACGCAGTGCGTCCCGAATTCAAAAAACTTGCCCCAAAGGGGCAACACTATGCTTAACCTAGGGTAACTGGTTACTCTAGGAAATGAAAAGTTATAAGACCTAGGGCAATGCCCTAGGTTACGTATATTCTACCCCGTTGGGGTAGCTTGGAATTTAGAGATATTAAGAAGATAGAGAAATTAACCAATGACAACCCAAAACTTCCTAGTAGAAATCGGCACTGAAGAGTTGCCACCGAAAGCGTTAAAAACCCTTGCCACAGCCTTTGCGGAGAATTTTACCGCAGAGCTAAACCAAGCAGGTTTAACATTTAGCGATGTGAAATGGTTTGCCACCCCACGCCGTTTGGCGTTGAAAGTGGCGGATTTAATCACCGCTCAACCAAACAAAGAAATTGAAAAGCGTGGGCCTGCGGTTTCCGCTGCCTTCGATGCGGACGGCAAGCCGACCAAAGCCGCTGAAGGTTGGGCGAAAGGCTGTGGCATTACCGTTGAGCAAGCGGAACGCATTGCCACCGATAAAGGCGAGTGGCTGGTTCATCGTGCTGTGGTGCAAGGCAAAGCCACTAAAGATTTGTTAGCGGAGCTGGTTGCCAATGCGTTAGCGAAATTGCCGATTCCAAAACCAATGCGTTGGGCGGACAAAAGCGTGCAATTCATTCGCCCTGTTCACACCGTAACAATGTTGTTGGGTGCGGAGCTGATTGACGGCGACGTATTAGGGGTGAAAAGTGCGAAAATTATTCGTGGACACCGTTTCTTAGGCGAAAGCGAATTTGAAATTTCCCACGCAGACCAATATCCGCAAATCTTGGCGGAGCGTGGTCAAGTGATTGCAGATTTCAATGAACGTAAAGCAATTATTCTGGCAAAATCTCAAGAAAAAGCGACCGCACTTGGCGGCGTAGCAGACATTGATGAAAGCCTGTTGGAAGAAGTTACCTCGCTGGTGGAGTTTCCGAACGTGCTGACCGCCAAATTTGAAGAGCGTTTCCTTGCCGTGCCTGCGGAAGCCTTGGTTTACACAATGAAAGGCGACCAAAAATACTTCCCGATTTACGACAACGGGGGTAACTTGTTGCCGCATTTCATTTTTGTGTCGAACATCAACCCAGACGATCCAACCGCGATTATCGAAGGGAACGAAAAAGTGGTTCGTCCACGTTTAACGGACGCTGAATTCTTCTTCAAAACCGACTTAAAACAAAAACTTGAAGACCAGTTGCCACGCCTTGAAACCGTGTTGTTCCAACAACAGCTTGGCACATTGCGTGATAAAACCGCGCGCATTGAACAGTTGGCTGGCGAAATTGCAACACAAATTGGGGCTGATGTTGCTAAAGCGAAACGTGCGGGCTTACTGTCAAAATGCGACTTGATGACCAATATGGTGTTTGAATTTACCGATACTCAAGGCGTAATGGGTATGCACTACGCTCGCCACGATGGCGAAGATGAAGAAGTGGCGGTGGCGTTAAACGAACAATATATGCCACGTTTTGCTGGCGACAATTTGCCAAATTCGCTTGTGGCAAGTAGCGTTGCGTTGGCGGATAAATTCGACACCCTCACAGGGATTTTCGGTATCGGTCAAGCACCAAAAGGCAGTGCCGACCCGTTCGCTTTACGCCGTGCCGCATTAGGTTCGTTGCGTATTATCGTGGAGAAAAATTTATCGCTTGATTTAGTGGAAATCGTGCAAAAAGCCACCGCACTTTTTGGCGACAAACTCACCAATAAAAATGTCGTGGAAGAGGTTGTGGACTTTATGCTCGGTCGTTTCCGTGCGTGGTATCAAGACGAAGGCATTGCCGTGGACGTCATTCAAGCGGTATTGGCTCGTCGTCCGACCAAACCTGCGGATTTTGACGCGCGTGTGCGTGCGGTTTCCCATTTCCGTACGTTAGAAAGTGCCGAAGCGTTAGCCGCCGCAAATAAACGTGTCAGCAATATTTTAGCGAAAGTGGACACGGCGATTGGCGACATCAATCTTGCTGCTTGCGTTGAACCTGCGGAAAAAGCCTTGGCGGAAAGCGTGCTTGCGTTACAAAGCGAAGTGAAACCGTTAATTGCCGAAGCCAACTACACCGCGGTTCTCGACAAATTGGCAAGCCTACGCCAGCCTGTGGATAACTTCTTCGACAATGTAATGGTTAACGCCGAAGACGAAGCGTTACGCCAAAACCGCTTGGCGATTTTGAAAGCCCTACAAGATCTGTTCTTGCAAGTGGCGGATATTTCGGTGTTGCAGTAATCGCTTAACACTCCAAAAGTGCGGTATTTTTTACCGCACTTTTTGCATAAGGAAAACCAATGTTCCAAGGTTATGTTATCAATTTAGATTCTCGCCCTGATCGTATGGCGAAGTTTAATCAGCAGTCTGCGGCAAAATATTTTCATCGTTGCTCGGCGATTGATAAGGCTGCTATTGAACGTGTCGGTGTGGAGCGCATTTTTGATTTGGCAAAAGGCAAGGAATTAGCTTCTCGTCCAGTGGCATTTGGTGAAATGGGTTGCACGCTTTCGCACCTCGGTTGTTGGAATTTAATTGCGCAAAATCAACAGCTTAATGATGATGACTTTGCCATTGTTGCGGAAGATGATGTTACTTTTATGCCGAATTTTGAGAATCTTATTCCCGTCTTAATGGATTATTTAAAAGATGCACACCCGACTGCCGATTTGATTATTTTGCAAAAATTAGGCTTACGCACTGAAAAATTGCCGACAGCCACGGAAGATACCCAAGAGTTTCGCTATGTTTATCCTAAACAGAAAGAAGAATGCGATAGTGATGGTTCGTCGTTGTATTTAATCCGCAAATCTCGAGCGAAAAAATTGATGATGGAAGCGATGGAGCGCAAGCCTTTTTGGCTGGCGGACGATTTTTCCATCTTTTGTCCGTTGGAGAACATAATGATTTTATTGCCGTTACTGGGCGTGGTGGAAAATAATGCAGATTCTGACTTAGAGCTAGAGCGCAATGCTGTGCGAGCATTGAGAGAAGCTCACGTATTAGAATTGAAATAGAAAAATCAAGGGCTTATTGATTAAGCCCTTGATTATATTTATTTTTGTGCCATTAATTGTTCAATATCATCAATCTCTTTTGGCACGGCGCAAGTGAGATTTTTGTTGCCATATTCGGTGATTAAAATATTGTCTTCAATACGCACGCCGATGCCTTTGTATTGTGCTGGCACGTCGGCTTTTTCGGAAATATATAGTCCAGGTTCAACCGTCAACACCATTCCCACCGCTAAAGTGCGGTCTCTTTTTTTCGAGTTTCGGTCGCCATTTTCGCAACCGTTGCTGTAACTACCGACATCGTGCACGTCTAAGCCAAGCCAATGCCCTAAGCCGTGCATATAGAATTGGCGGTGAGCGTTGTTGGCGATGAGTTCGTCCACATCGCCGTGCAAAATGCCTAAGCGTACCAAGCCCTCGACTTTTATGCGAACTACTTCATCGTTGGCTTGTTGAATATTGTTGCCCGCCACAAGTAATTCAATCGCTCGTTTTTGGGCGGTCAGCACGATTTCATAAATCTCTCGTTGTGCTGGGCTGAATTTGCCATTGACGGGAAAAGTGCGAGTGATGTCGCCTGCGTACATCGCAAATTCGCAGCCTGCATCAATTAGCACCAAATCGCCGTCTTTCAAGGCTTGATCATTCTCGGTGTAATGCAAAATGCAGGCATTTTCACCACCTGCGACGATGGTGCCATAGGACGGAAATCGTGCGCCGAAGCGATTAAATTCGTGCATAATTTCGCTTTCAATTTCATATTCAAAACGGTTCGGGCGAGTTTCTTTCATCGCGCGAATATGCCCCAACGCCGTAATCTGCCCAGCCTGTTGTATTAAGCGAATTTCGTTGTCTGATTTAAACAAACGCATTTCATCTAACATTGGCTGTAAAGGCGTGAATTGTTGCACGGCAAATTGCGGCAATAATGTGTCCATAAAGTCATCATCTTGTTGACGACCGTCTAAACCTTTTAGTGTATAAATTGTTTGGCTGTCAGCACAAAGTTCCAGCAGTTTTTCGTTTAAGTCTTTAATATCAAAAGCAAAATCGCATTGTAATTGGCTCGGCGCACGCTCCACGCCTAAACGTCTGCCATTCCACGTTTCCATTTCAGAATCGTTCGAGCGCAAGAAAAGTGCGGTGCAATTTTGCCGATTCTTTTTGCTGAGCAATAACACCGCATCGGGTTCGTTAAAACCAGTTAAATACCAAAAATAGCTGTCTTGACGGAATGGGTACGTGTTGTGGCTATTGCGAAATTGTTCTTTGGCGGAAAAAATGATCGCCGTCGAATTATCCGCCATTTGGCTTAAAACACGTTCACGGCGTGCGATAAATTCTTCAAGCGGAAGCGTTGCCATATAAGCTAAATCCATAATGAACTCCGTTACGATTAGTGAATGGTCGGTTGCGTCTTTTTATTTGGGCGAAAATGGGAATAGAACAGCGTAGCAATGGTACGCACGTATTCGATAATTTCTTCCAAGGCTTCACTTAATTCTTCTTTGTCGTCATCTTCATCGTAGCCTAGCTGGCAAATATCTTGCAAATCATCTAACGCTTCGCCGATTTCGCCTTTTTCTTTGCTTAATTCTGCTTGCACCAAGCCTAAGCCGAGCAAAAAGTGGTTTGCCCATTCGCATAAGGCATCAGCTTGCGCAAAAATTGCCTGCGTATTTTCTTCATTTGGTAACATTAATTCAAAATTAAAGCCGTCAATATCACCTAAAGTGCGGTTAATTTCTGTATAGATTTCAATGACTTCATTTAATAATGCCGTTGGATAAGCGTGGTTGTCGTTAGTGAATTGATAGAGTAGTGGCTGCCAGCTTTGGTCAGTTAGCCCACCGCACACTAATCCGCTTAAAAAACCGTGTAATTCTGCCGCAGACAACGCAATGTTGGCTGACTTGAGTTGTTGATTGAGTTGCGAGTAATCAAGCATTTTTTTCTCCTTCATATTAAAGCAATTCTAGCAGATTATTTATGACAGGTAATATTTCTCTGTGGCATAATAGCGAAAAATTTGATGAATGGTGAAAATATGGCATTAAAAAAGATTGAATTAAATTTTTTGGGACAGATTTTTGTATTAAACGTGCCAGAAGAACAGCACGATGACTTGCGTGAAGCAGCAAGATTGCTCGATTTGCGTGTGTCGGAAATGAAAGAACGTATGCAAACAATTCGTGTAGAGCGTGCGGTGAATATGGTAGCGTTGAACCTGAGTTTTGAATTATTGCAGGAAAAACATAAAAATAGCTCTATTGAGCAGGTGTTGCAAAATCAAATTCAGCAGTTGTCTTCATCGCTTGAAACGATTTCAACTCGTTCAACAAATCAACAAACTGCTTACGAAATTCAATAAATGTGATCTAGCTAACGATTTTAGTGAAATAAAGACTGGTCAATTTGACGAATTTGCGTTAGTATAATTTCAAAGATTACCTGAGATGTTCGCCAAAGGGTTACGTCCCTGAGCCGATATTTTTATACTTCGAGTTGGTTCTCTATGTTGTTGGTGTGCAGGCTTAGTTTCACTAAGAAGCCTAAAAACGACTATAACTGACTCCCTTGAACCGTCGGGTTCAAGGACCGACCACCCGCAACGGCATCTCGGGGTCTTGCATCAAGCGCCACTTCTGTAAATATTCCAACTATTCAATGAAAAATATCGCTGATTTGCGTAAAACATTACGCCAACAAATTCGTCAAACTCGTCAGAATTTAACCGCACTTCAACAGCAACAAGCGGCACAAAGCCTTACGCAACAAGCCCTTGCCTTAATTGAGCAACGTCAAGCTCAGCATATTGCACTTTATCTTTCTTTCGATGGCGAAATTTCGACGCAATTATTAATTGAAAAGCTGTGGCAACAAGGCAAGAATGTGTATTTACCTGTGCTGCACCCTTTTGCCAAAGGGCATTTACTGTTCTTGAATCATCGCCCTGATACGGCGTTAATCAAAAATAAATTCGGTATTTTTGAACCGCAGTTAGCGGTGCAGAATGTGTTTCCTGCGGAAAAGTTAGACATTATTTTTACGCCGTTGGTGGCGTTTGATTTGCAAGGTAATCGGCTGGGAATGGGCGGTGGATTTTATGATCGCACCTTGGCGAATTGGCAACATAAAAATTTCGTACCAGTGGGATTAGCTCATCAATGTCAGCAAGTGAAAAGCCTGCCGGTGGAAAGTTGGGACATTCCACTTTTTGCGATTTTGAGTGCTTAAAACTCTCAAAAAATACACCGCACTTTCCTGAATTTTCGGGGCTAATTTTCGTATATTCAGGCAAAAGTGCGGTGTAAATTTCACTCGTTTTGTTTAATTTGAGCGTTGGCGAACCATTTCAAATAAACACACGCCTGTCGCCACAGATACGTTTAACGACGACACTGATCCTGCCATTGGAATGCTGATAAGTTGATCGCAACATTCTCGAGTTAAACGACGCATTCCGTCGCCTTCCGCTCCCATTACTAAGGCAATCGCCCCTGTCAATTTGCTTTGGTACAAGGTTTCTGTGGCTTCGCCTGCCGTACCAACCACCCAAATATTGTGATTTTGTTGCAATTCACGCAAGGTGCGAGCCAAATTGGTAACTCGAATTAGCGGCATTACTTCCGCTGCACCGCACGCTACTTTGCGTGCGATAGAGGTGAGCTGTGCCGATTTATCTTTTGGTACAATCACCGCATCAACGCCCGCAGCGTCTGCAGTACGCAAACACGCCCCGAGATTATGCGGATCGGTTACGCCGTCAAGCACCAACAAAAACGGATTTTGTTTATTTTGCAAAATCTGCTCAAGATCGTTTTCGTTTAATTCTTTGGCTGCCTGCACTCGGGCGATAATGCCTTGGTGTACTTCGCCATTGGCTTTGTTGTCTAAGGTTTGGCGGTTTAAAAACTGCACGGAAATCCCTAGGCGTTGTAGTTCGCTGATGAGTGGATTTAAGCGTTTATCTTCACGTCCTTTTAACGCCAGCACTTCGATGATGCGTTCAGGCGTGCGGTCGAGAAAGGATTTTACGGCGTGAATTCCGTAGATTTGATCTGACATTTTTTTACCTTTTATATTGGGATTTCATCGTTAGATGGTACTTTACTAAACTGAAAATGGATATTTAATCGCCTCGTGGCACTCATACCCTACCACTTTAAAATCGTCCATTGTTACCCAAGTTTCTAAGTCTTCTAAACTTTTAATATCAGGGTTGATCTCTAATCGTGGCGATGGGAAAGGCTCTCGTTTTAACTGCACATCACGCATTAATTCCAGCTGATCTTCATAAATATGTGCGTTGACGATTTTATGATATGCCTTGCCTGCTTTTTTGCCGGTAATTTGTGCCATTAAAGCTAAAAAGGTAAAGACTTGAATTTGATTGAAATTTAAACCTAAAGGCACGTCGCACGAGCGTTGGTAGCTAGTTAAATAGAGCGTGTCGCCCAGCAATGAAAACGTGTGATTGTACATACAAGGGCGTAAGCAACCTAAATCAAATTCACCAGGGTTTAAGAATGTGAGAATTTCACCACGGTCATCAATGCCTTTGGAAAGATTGTTGACGATTTTGCGTAGTTGATCGACGCTTTCGCCGTTGGGTTTACGCCAATGACGGCCTTGCACGCCATAAACACGTCCCATATCGTCTGTGCCTTTGCGGTGTGGATTGTTGAGCCACGCCAAATTTTCATTGGCATTTGCGTCCCACGTTTTAGTACCTAATTGGCGAAAATCGGCGGCATTATCATAACCACGAATATAGCCCAAAAATTCAGCGATTGCGGCTTTCCAGTAGCTTTTGCGAGTGGTGATGATGGGGAATTGGTTATTTGCCACATCATAAGTTAAGTCTGCATTAATCACCGTTAGGCAACGTTTACCAGTGCGTTCATTTTCAATCCAAGTGCCTTCGTCCACAATGCGTTGGCATAGTTCTAAATATTGCTTCATAAAAATTCCTTAATTTTTCACCGCACTTTTGGCTCGTGAATATGCCCAAAGCATAATCACTACACCGCCGATAATCATTGGTAGCGATAACATTTGTCCACGAGTGATTAAATCCGCCGTTGTGTTGACGTGGTGATCGATTTCACGCACATATTCCACAAGAAAACGGAACGTGCCGTAGCCAATGAGAAACAAGCCTGACACCGCTGCCATTGGGCGAGTTTTGCGGATAAATAAATTCAAAATCAGCATTAATACCAAGCCCTCAAGCACCGCTTCATACAGTTGCGATGGGTGTAGTGGCACGCTGCCGTTGTAGCCATAAGGGAACATTGCCCAAGGCACGGCATCGAGCTTTTCCACAGGGCGACCCCAAAGTTCATTATTAATGAAATTGCCTAAACGCCCGAGCCCTAAGCCAAATGGTACGAGTGGCGCAATTAAATCCGAAGTTTGCCAAAAGCTACGTTTTTGGCGAATGGAAGTATAAATCATCGCCACAATAACGCCGAGTAAACCGCCGTGGAATGACATTCCACCTTCCCAAATACGGAAAAGATAGATCGGATCTTGCAGAAATTTATCAAAATTATAGAAGAACACATCGCCAATTCGTCCGCCTAAAATCACCCCTGCAAAGCAGTTATAAATCAGTTGTTCAAATTGTTCCGCATTCCACACGCCTTGCGACTGCTTTACACGTCGCATTCCAAGCCAATACGCAAAGCCAAAGCCGAGCAAATACATCACACCATACCAGCGTAGGCTGATAGGTCCAATGCTAAAAATCACAGGATCGATATAAGGAAGATGAATAAAATCGTGCATAACTTTCCTTTAAAATTAATGAAGTAGCATTCTTATTGCGATAAAAATTAAGAATACAGCAAAGCAACGTTTGAGCGTTGCTACAGGCAAACGATTAGTTACCATTACGCCTAATTTGGTGGTAAATGATGAAGTGAGAGTAATACCTAACACGGCTGGCAAATAAATGTAGCCTAGCGACCATTCGGGTAAATCTGCCACACTCCAACCACTATTGATATAGCTTGCTGTGCCTGAAAGTGCGAGCAACATTCCGCAAAATGATGACGAACCGATAGCTTGTTTCATTTCATAACCACGTGCATTTAAAAACGGCACAATAAAGCCACCGCCACCAATGCCTGCGCCACTTGAAGCCACGCCAATTAAGCTGCCACCAACAATAGCAGATGTGGTAGTCAGCGGTTTGTCGCCTTTTTTTGACTTCACAGATAACAACATTTTCGCCGCTAAATACACCACTAAACAAGCGAAAATTTTGCTTGAATATTCTTTCGGTAATTTGCTTACAAACAGGCTTGCAATATAAGTCGCAATCATCACGCTAGGCGCAAAAATTTTCAGTGAAGACCACGCGATATTGCCCGATTTATAGTGATTATAAGCAGAAGATGCGCCTGTAATAATAATCGTCGCAAATGATGTGCCGAGTGCCACCGACATTAACATTGCATCAGGTACGCCAATCATTGGCAGTAAATAGACCAACACTGGCACGATCACCAAACCGCCGCCAATGCCAAATAAGCCAGCTAAAAAACCAACAACGCTACCAACCAATAGGCAAATAATCAAAAATAATGTCATTGCTAAAACCTTCTATTTTTCTTCGTTTTATATTGAGATTTGTGGTAATAAGCATTTTTCTTATGCGGTGTTTTTTCTGTTTGTGGTTTTGGCTCAAGCATCACGCTTTCTTTATTGCTATCAAACAAGGCTAAAGCAAATTCTTTCATTGCTCGACGATAAACATCACGCTTAAAAGACACCACTTGACGCACAGGATACCAAAAGCTCACCCAACGCCAACCGTCGAATTCAGGTGTTTTGCTACACGCCAAATTCACCGCCTTATCTTCTGCAGTTAATTGCAACAAAAACCAACGCTGTTTTTGCCCGATGCACATCGGTTTACTATCGTGGCGCAGCAAACGTTTCGGCAGTTTATAGCGTAGCCAATTTCTCGACGCATAAACAATACGCACGTCTTTTTTGCTTAGACCGACTTCTTCATATAATTCACGATACATCGCCTGCTCGGGAGTTTCATTTTCTTTAATCCCCCCTTGCGGAAATTGCCACGAATTTTGTCCGTATCTTTTAGCCCACAGCACTTGCCCTAAATGATTACAAATAACAATGCCAACATTCGGGCGGTAGCCATCGAAATCGATCACTATCGCTTATCCTTAATAATCTTTATATAAATATACCAACGCCCGATTATGTCATAATCTGTGATTTTAGCCAATACTGTACGCCACATATCTTCCATTCACCATTCATCATTGAAATTCCAATTAAAAGTGCGGTGTAATTTCTCACCTTTTTTAATTTTATTAATTCTGTGGATAACTTTGTGCATAATTCACTGAAAAACCTGAATAAGTCAAAATAAGATCGCTCCTTTGTTAAAAAGAACCAATCCTCGCCTAAAGTATTCATTGATTGTATAAAAATAAAACGTGAAAAAACATTGCAAAAATACACCGCACTTTTCCACAGAATAATGCACAAATCTGCCCAAAAAACAGAATGTTTCTGTCGGATATTCAATGAAGAAAAGGATTTATCCCAACGAAGTGTGGATAAAATTGTGATTGAATGCATAATAAAAAAGAACAACTTCATCATTAAGATACAGGAAAAATTATTTTTTATTATTTTTCAAATAGATAAAATAGAAAATAATCGTCATTGCTACTGTGAATAAAAGCCAAAAGTAAGTTGATTGAATTTTAATCACAAAGAAAAGGCGATAAATTTTGGGCTAAAAAAGAATAAAAAAATAGCGTAAAAATATCTTTTACGCTATTTATAAATAGAAATTAGGCGGCTTGTCGATTGCCTAATGTGCCGTCATCAATCGCTTCTTTTTCTACACCAATAATTTCGGCAATTTTGTCGCCATCTTTGAAAAACACAAAACCACCACTTAACATTTTTACCCACGGCTCATTTTTGGTTAGTGGAAATGTGGTAATAATCGTTACTTTATCGCCGTCTTTGGCATAATCATTAAAATCGATCACGCCATCGTCATCAATGCGCTGCGCTCTGCCAAAAGGGGCTTTGCGAATGAGATAATGTAAATTTGTCGAGCAGTGAGCGATCATCCATTCGCCGTTAGACAGAATGAAATTGAACGTACCGTGGCTGGCTAAAACTTTTGTTACTTCTTGAACTGCTGTGAAAATTTCTTCTTCCGACGGCTTGCGACGAAAACGATGTTTTAAATGTTCCGCAATATAACAAAATGCGGCTTCAGAATCGGTATCACCAATCGGTTGGCAAAAATTTTCCGACATATCAGGCAGGTCTTTTAGGTTACCATTATGCGCAAACACCCAATTTTCACCCCAAATTTCACGCATAAACGGGTGGGTATTCTCAATATTCACGCTACCTTGAGTGGCTTTGCGAATGTGTGCAATCACATTCAGTGATTTAATATTGTACTGCTTCACACAATCACCAATCGGCGAAAGTGCAGCAGGGCGATTATCACGAAATACACGCACGCCTTTGCCTTCAAAAAAGGCAATCCCAAAGCCATCTGAATGGCAATCGGTTAAGCCTGCACGACGACGAAACCCCTCAAAAGAGAACACAATATCCGTCGGTGTATTACAATTCATTCCGAGTAATTGACACATAAAAAAAACCTAAACATAATAAAACCATAAATCTTATGGAATTTAACACCATTATTTGAAAAATTACAATATTTTTTGATGTTATTTTTTAGATTAGAATAGAATGAAAAATAGGAAAAAGTGCGGTGCAAAAATGTTCAGTTTTTTTACCGCACTTTGAAAATAAATTGAAGTGAATTTTTAGCTATCGAACTGGCGCTAATCGTTTAGACGATAAGCCTTTTTAGTATGATTAACTCGTTCATTTTCAGGTGGTAATTGCATATAATCGCCATAATACATTGTTAAATGCTCGTGATAATTTGCCATCACTTGATATTGTTCCCCTTCAAATTCAAGATATTGTGTTTGAATAAGATCTTGGGTTGGAATGCACGCCTTCTCAAAATCGTGATAAAAATACATTACCATCGCACTATTTGTTGAGCCTGCGTAATTAACTGAAAGCTGTTTGATGTATTCTAACATTGGTATAAAAGCACGATTTCTGAAATAAATTAACAATGGAATAAGAAAAAGATATTTATACGGTTTTCTGACTTTACGACTAAATTTATTATATTTAGAATATAAATTCTTATAATGATGAATAATATTCACTACTTGTGAAATATTTTCTGGCACTGGCTCAAAAGTAAACAAATCGATAAAAACGCCACGACTATCCCCACTTTGCTCAATTATACGAGTTTGCTTATCGTAAATTTTTGTTACGCACCCTGTCCCAATCGTATTCATTTCTTCTGCAAGCTCTAATTGATATCGTGAATGCTCTTGTTTTTGCCAAATTTCGACAAATTTTTGATATTCTTCACGTGTAAAATAAAGATCAATATCATCGTCCCAGGGGATAAATCCTTTATGACGAACCGCACCAATTAGCGTTCCACCACCTAATGAATAACGAATATTATTTTTTTCACAAATGTCGGCAACATAGCTTAAAATATCCACCGCTAATAATTGCTGTTCTCTTAAGCTAATTGGTTTCATATTTCTCATTATTCTTTTCCAAAATAAATTGATATTCTTCAAAATTGTCCATTTCATAGCCGTCATTTGAAGATAGTTGTATTGTAGTAACGTTCAGATCTTCTAAAATAGACATTGGAATATTATCCCAATACAATGATTTTTCTAATAAAACATCTTCACTTGTGAACTTAGAGTAAACCGCTTTAATTTTTTCACAATCTGAATGCGTCCAGTAAGAAATACCCAATAAACTTGGTGCATATCGCTTAGAAATTTCGATATTTAGCACACGTTTATTGTCTGATAACACAGGAATCCACTCTTCTTTTTTGTTTTCTCTCTGTATCGTAAAATAGCAACTTTGTTTCGGTTTTTCCTTAAAAATATTATTAAATACCACGACATCAGCATCAATCACATAACTATCGGAAAAATAATCCAACGCTTGATAAAGTGAATAAATGCTATTCCATTCTTGATATTTTGCATTAAATAATAATTTCACTGGGTATTTTTGAGTTAAGTATTCAAATTGCTGTGCGTGATAGCCTGTTACAATGTAAATATTAGAAATCTTAGCTTCTAATAAAAACTGAATAGTTCGCTCAATATTGGGTATTCCATTGATTGGTAATAACGCTTTATGTGTTTTTTGCGTAATTTCCTTGAAACGACTGCCTAGGCCTGCAGCTAATAAAATAGCATTCATTTAGTTTCCTTATTACTCATAAAAACAAAGATCAAACCAATCAAAACACATAATATATACGTAATATTTATAGGAAAAGATTGCTGTTTAAAGAAAAAATAACTCAATATTATGATCCAAAATCCATAGGTTGAATTTAGTACCATTGCGTGGATAGGATTGAGCCGATAAACACTCTCATAATAGAAATAATAAGAAAGCATTGAAAAAACAATGATTAAAAGTAATAAAAAAATTACTGATCTTTGATCAAAAAGAATTGAAAGATCTGACAGCGAAGATAAATAGCTTAATACTAAAAATAAATAACCAATAACAACACCAAATTGTCGATAAAAATAAGCCTGTTTAGCACTTATCTTCTTCATAATATAAGCTGAAATGACAATTTCACTCCCCCAGCAGATCGCAGAAAACACTGCTAACAGTATGCCAACATAAGAAAGTGTAATTGCACCTGCATTTAAGCTCACCAAAATTGAGCTACCTACAACCAATAAAAAACCTAAAAAACTCAGATAATTCAACCGCACTTTAAGCCAAATCATAGAAAATATTGCGCCCCAAATAGGGTAGGTTGCAGAGATAGGTGCGGCAGACGCTGCGCTAATTTGCTCTATCGCATTTAAATAACAAAACATTCCCAAAGGACCGCCAATTATTCCTGCGAATATGCCTGCAAAATAAGGAGAACAAAACCATTGCTTAACAGCTTTTTGATGTATAACACATAAAGTACCAAATATAACGCTTTCAACTAGAAAAAATAATGCAAAAACCATTTGAAAAGAATGAGTTAATAAATTTTTTTGATTAAGTAAATCATAGCAGATGGCAGCTAATGCCCAGAAAACCGCAGAAGATAGTGCAAGAATATAACCTAATCTCATCATTTATCTACCTTATGACAGCCCAAATAATCGTGCATAAACTGGCTGGCTCTTGCTAATCGTTTATTACCATAATCATCAAAGCATTCATTATTTTCTTCTTTAACCAAGGTCCAAACAAACCATAATACATCTTGGCAAAATTGGTAAAAACCAATGATTTGTAAATCAACGGGTGAAATATCTGTACCCTTAAAATAATGTTGCAAGAAAAATAACTTTTTTTCATTGTCTAATCGAGCTTCAAGCAAAAAAGCGGCAATATCAAATAGCGGATCATTCAAGCCTGAATATTCCCAATCAATAAAATAAAACTGGTCATCTTTTTCTAAAATATTTTCAGGAACAAGATCATTATGACAGCAAACTAAAGGTCTATTGTGAGATTTTAAATAAGTTTCAACCCAATAAAAAAATACTTCTATTTGTTGAAAACTTGGGAAAGATTGATATAAAAATTGTTTATCTTTTAGTAAAGAAATATATTTTTTATATTCATTAAATAGGTTAAATTCATTGCTGAATTGCTGAATTGCTGAATTGCTGAATTGCTGAATTGCTGAATTGCTGAATTGCTGAATTGCTGAATTGCTGAATTGCTGAATTGCTGAATTGCTGAATTGCTGAATTGCTGAATTGCTGAATTGCTGAATTGCTAAAATTATGAAGTTTTTTCAGCTGTTGTGCAATAGATTTTAAACGAGATTTATCTAAAATAGATTGATGATCCAAAGGTTTGCTTTCAGATAAATAGCGAGTAACTTTCACGCCTGATTTTTGATCAATGTATAACGTTTCAACATTTAATCCCAAATTAGACATTATTAGCGAATTCTCTGCTTCAAAACGACGTTCAATCAACTTATCGGTCATTGTGCCTGCAATTCGTACCACAAAATCGCCTTGTGATGTCTTTGCCAAATAATTTTTATTAGTCATTCCACCTAAGAAAGAAACATCAATAATATCTTTTTCAGGAATGAATAAATGTTTATTTAATATACTTATAATCATTTGATTTGGTTCAAATTATCAGAACATTGCATTTTGGAAAATTTACTTATTAATAAAAAACATTATAAATATAGCCTTGGTAACAATCAATACTATTAATGCATTTTAAGACTGAATGACCAAGTTCTTACACCAGTAAAAACAAAAGAGCTTAACACTGTTGCGATAAGCCCTTTGAATTTTGTTACATTTAACTACTAACTGCGGTTAAATTTTAATAAGTTTTTAATAAACACCTTGCGCTAACATTGCATCGGCCACTTTCACGAAACCAGCCACGTTTGCACCGACCACGTAGTTGATGTTGGCTTGACCTTCCACGCTGCCGTATTTTTTACAGTTTGCGTGAATGTCTAACATAATGCTGTGTAATTTCGCATCAACTTCTTCGCGGCTCCAGTATAAACGTTGTGAGCCTTGTGCCATTTCAAGGCCCGAAGTTGCCACGCCGCCTGCGTTTGCTGCTTTACCTGGTCCGAATAACACGCCTGCATCTAATAATGCGTCGGTTGCTTCGATTGTCGTTGGCATATTTGCACCCTCTGCTACTAATTGCACGCCGTTAGCGATTAATTTTTGAGCATCAGCTAATTCTAATTCGTTTTGCGTTGCACAAGGTAATGCCACGTCCACTTTCACGCCCCACGGACGTTGACCTGCCACATATTCTAAACCGAATTTTTCAGCGTAATCTTTCACACGACCACGTTGAACTTCTTTGATTTCCATTAATGCGGCTAATTTTTCAGCGGTGAAACCGTCTTTGTCGTAAACATAGCCTGAAGAGTCAGAACAAGTAACTACTTTCGCCCCTAATTCTAAGGCTTTTTCGATAGCATATTGTGCCACGTTACCAGAACCTGAAACAGACACGGTTTTGCCTTGGAATGATTGGCCTTTTTCTGCCAACATCGCTTGTGCGAAGTAAACTAAGCCGTAACCTGTTGCTTCTGGGCGAATTAAGCTGCCACCGAATGATAAACCACGACCTGTGAACACACACGCTGCTTGGTTAGATAATTTTTTCATATAACCAGCAAGGTAGCCCACTTCACGACCGCCTACGCCGATGTCGCCAGCTGGAACGTCTGTATCTGGGCCGATGTGGCGATATAATTCAGAAATTAACGCTTGGCAAAAACGCATTACTTCAGCATCTGATTTGCCTTTAGGATCGAAGTCTGAACCGCCTTTACCACCGCCCATAGGTAATGTAGTCAACGCATTTTTAAAGATTTGCTCAAAACCTAAGAATTTTAAGATTGAAAGGTTCACCGATGGGTGGAAACGCATACCACCTTTAAATGGACCGATTGCACTGTTAAATTGCACACGGAATGCACGATTTACTTGAGTTTGACCTTTATCATCAGTCCACGCCACACGGAATTGAAATGCACGCTCAGGCTCAACCAAACGCTCTAATAACGCTTGTGAACGGTATTTTGGATTAGCTTCCAAAAACGGCCAAAGTGAAGTAAACACCTCACGTACCGCCTGCAAAAATTCAGGCTGCTGACCATCACGTTTTTCTACATAAGCTAAAAATTCTTCTAAAGATGCTACTGTGTTTGACATAGTTTGTTTTCCTTATAAAAGTAATAATGTTGTGTTTGAAAATTTGACGCCGTTTAACTGGCTCACTGACAATATGCAATAAAAAATAATAAAAAGGCAAATATTTTTTTTGAATGAATGTATTTTTTTGTGTTTGTTAGATTTTTTCTAATTAAATTGCTTTATTGTTATTTTTTTTCTAAATAGAAAGGGGGTTATATAAATTAAACCAATAATTCCTAATTTTATAGGCAAATTTATTTTATAAGATTAAAAACTTAACTCTCAATCCAATTTGCCGCATAATAGGTGTAGCTAAAGACCTAAGCCAAAGGAATATCAATGAATTTACCTGATTTATCTACTCAAATTAAAATTGTTTTTTTCGATATTGATGAAACCTTAATTGTGAAAGACAAGGATTACTTGCCCGACAGTGTGTATCCTGCCATTGAGAAATTAAAAGCCAACGGCATTATTCCAGCTATTGCCACGGGGCGTTCGCCTTGTAGTTTTCCGCCTAAAATCAAACAATTAGTCAAAGAAGTTGGCATTAATACTTTTGTTACAATGAATGGTCAATATATTGAACATCAAGGCAAAATGATTGCAAAATTTCCTATTTCGCCCGAGAAAATTCGTGAAGTGGTGGGCTTTTTTGATCAGCAGGGGATTGATTATGCTTTTGTGTCCAATGAGTGCATTTGCATATCGAAGATCACCGAGCGAGTGCAGGCGGCGTTAGATCCGTTAAAAACGGCTTATCATTTAGATAAACACTATTATGAAAAACACGATGTATTCCAAATTTTGCCTTTTTATGATCAAAGCCAAGATGAGTTGGTGGCGAATTCGGGCGTTTTAAATGGGTTGAAAACAGTGCGTTGGCACGAATATTCCGTCGATTTATTTGATGAGCAAGGTTCAAAAGCTCGTGGCATTTTAACCGCACTTCAGCACTTAAATTTGGGCATTGAAAATGCAATGGCATTTGGTGATGGCTTGAATGATTTAGAAATGCTTAGCACCGTTGGTGCTGGTGTGGCGATGGGGAATGCTCACTCTGAATTAAAAGCCGTTGCGCCTTATGAAACCGATCATATTGAACAAGACGGTATTTATAATTTCTTGCTGAAAACCAAATTGATTTAAGCTATTTCTATTGAAAAAAGACCGCACTTTTTTCCTAAAGTGCGGTCTTTTTTTTGCTAAATTTGATATTTTCCTTTGTCTCCAATATCAAAATGCAAAGGCATTCGCCATTTTTGTATGGCTAATACGCCGAATAAAATGGCACAAATACTGCTCATCAGCATTATAAAAATAGGCTGTTGGCTGACCACGCTTAGCCACAACAAGGCAACGAAAATCGGCATTAAATTTAATGCAAAGATGCGGAAGCAAAAGTATTCTTTAAAGCAAAGTCCGCCTAAAGTTGTTAATGCTGCGCCAAGTGCGAGTTCGGGTAAGCCGATAATTTGGAAAAATAAGGCTAACCAAGTGGCGAATTGTAGCAACAGGCGAAATGATTTGAGATAAATATGCAAAGACGATGCGCACAATAATGCGGCAGCAAAAATACCGATTTGCGCTTGGTCGTGATAAGGCAGTAGTGCGACGGAAATTGTGGCGAGGACGAAACCCGTACGGTATAAGCAAACGGTGAGTTTATCTAAGAAATCCATTGGCGATTGAATGTGCGGGTCTGCCATTTTATGCTCCATTTTTCGGTTGAAATCACGCAAATATGCGATCTGGATCGCAAAAGTGCGGTGAATTTATTGTTATTTTTTTCTTGCGTAGAAGAATAGCATAGATTTAATCAGAATGAGAGGTGGCGATGAACTGGTTGGGCTTTTGCTGTGTATATTGTCAGCAGAAATTGGCAGTGGGGCAGCACGGTTTGTGTAGTCGTTGTAGTCGACAAATTTACCGCTTTCCTTATTGTGGTTGTTGCGCTGCGGAATTGGCGACAGATGAATTGCATTGCGGACAATGCGTGCGAGAGCCACCTTATTGGCAGCGTATTGTGATTGTGGGGCGTTATGCTGAGCCACTTTCTACTTTAATTCAGCGTTTCAAATTTGAAGGGCAATTTTGGCTTGATCGTAGTTTAGCTCGCTTACTTTATTTGGCGGTGCGAGAGGCAAGGCGCACCCATCAACTGCCCTTGCCTGATGCCATTTTACCTGTGCCGTTGCATCATTTTCGTCAGTGGCGGCGCAGTTATAATCAAGCCGCATTAATCGCCAAATGGCTGGCTCGTTGGTTGAATATTCCCATGCGAGAAGATTTGCTCATTCGCCTTAAACGCACGCCTACGCAACGTGGCTTGAGTGCAAAATCACGCCGTCAAAATTTAAAAAATGCTTTTCAGGCGCAAGAAAAATTGAAAAAGTGCGGTTATAAATCGGTGGCTTTGGTTGATGATGTGATTACCACGGGGTCAACCATGAATGAAATTGCTAAACAATTACGCAAAATGGGCGTGGAACATATTCAAGTTTGGGGGCTGGCACGCACATAAAATTTGCATAAAAGGTGATCTAGGCGTATTATTCCTGACAAAGTTAGTCAGATTAAAAGGAATAATGTGAATATGGAACAAATTAGAATTTCGGAAAGCGCACAAGCGCATTTTGCTAAGTTATTATCGCAACAAGAAGAAGGCACGAATATCCGTATTTTCGTGGTTAACCCTGGCACGCCAAGCGCGGAATGTGGTGTGTCTTATTGCCCTGCTAATGCGGTGGAAGCCACTGATACCGAAATGAAATATGCCACTTTTTCGGCGTTTGTTGATGAGATGAGCTTGCCATTTTTGGAAGATGCAGAAATTGATTACGTCACCGAAGAATTAGGTGCGCAGTTAACCTTAAAAGCACCAAATGCCAAAATGCGCAAAGTGTCTGACGATGCATCGTTGATTGAACGAGTGGATTATGTAATCCAAACCCAAATCAACCCGCAATTAGCCAGCCACGGCGGACGTATTACCTTAATCGAAATCACCGAAGACGGTTATGCGGTGTTGCAATTCGGCGGCGGTTGTAACGGTTGCTCAATGGTTGATGTGACCTTAAAAGACGGCGTGGAAAGACAATTAGTCGAAATGTTCCCGAACGAATTAAAAGGCGCACGTGACGTAACCGAACATCAACGTGGTGAGCATTCTTATTACTAAATTTTAAATATATTTAATAAAAGTGCGGTGAAAATTTCGTGAATTTCCACCGCACTTTTTTATTGGCATCGCCTATTGGCAATCTTGAAATTAGGCTTTAGCTTGCTCTAATAATAAGGTTTCGCTATCATTTTCTGGCAACAGCGTTTCAACCGCCATTGCAGATTTCAAGCTGTCTTCACGTAATTGTTTAGCTAAATCGTGTTCGCCGACTTTCTCAAACACATAAGTTGCCATTGTGATATCGTTTGGTTCAATTTTCTCTTTTTGCTCAACCACTTTTTTGAATGCCGTTGCCGCTTTCTCAAACTCGGCATTGCGCACGTGGAGATAGCCTAAAGCACGGTGTAAACAACAAGCAGAATCAGCATCGATATGTTTCGTACGTTTTTCTAACATCTTGATTAATTTGCTACTATCGGTGGCTTGCAAGCGAGTGATTTGAGCAAATAATGCACGTCCAATTTCTTGGTTGTCGTCTAATTTTTTGATGGTTTCAATAGTTAAATCATAGGCTGATTCGTGATCGTTACAATCAATTAAACGCTGAATTAAACCGACACGCACATAATTATCGTGGCGACGTTTGCGTGGTTGTTCTTCCCACCAACTAAGTAAACCGTCAGAGCCTTGCTCATTCATCATTTCATCGAGCAAGCCATCTTCCACTTCACGTTGAAGTGCGGTGAATTTTGCTGAAGAATATAAGCCACGTTTTTCGATTAACTCTAAAATGCCGTCAAGTGCTTGATAGGCTTTGGATTTTTTATAAATTTCTACCGCAAGGCGTAGCACTTCAGGATTTTTGTTGGTCATCACCAACAAGCTGTCCACAGAACTGCGTGCAGCAGGTAATTTACGCTGTTGCAATAAAATGCGTGTGCGAGCTAATTCTACGGCGAGATTGTCTGAACCTGCTAATTCAGTGGCTTCCATCAGATATTTATTGGCATTAAATTCATCGCCACGCTGTTGTGCTGCTTCTGCCGCTTTGATGAAATTCAAAATAGGTTCATCAGAGTGTTTCGCATTTTTGCTGATTAATTTTTCCGCTTTGGAATAATTTCCTTCGTCCATACGCATTAAACCCTCTAAGGTTTGTTTTTGCGCTCGAGTACGCTTGCGGCGAGAGAACCAGCTGTAAGTATTGGTGCTTAATTTGGTAAATCGTGTGAATAGCCATTCAATGCCATATACTATTGCCATTGCAACAACAAAGAAAATTACTAAAGTAACTAAAGATAATTCATAGTTGCTATCTGCTGTTTGAATTAGCACATAACCTTGTTTGCCCGATAAATACGGACCTGCGATTAAGCCTGCGAGTAACACAAGCATTAGGAATAAAACTCTAAACATCGTATTCTCCTTATGGTTGTGTTGCTGGTGTTGCTTCTGCTGGCGTAGCACTTTCGGCTGGGGCAGCATTTTCCGCAGGTGCAGTTTCTACCGCTTTATTTTCTTCTGTCGCCTTGGCTTCATCTGCTGCTTTCGTTTCTTCTGCAACTTTAGTTTCTTCAGCTTCTTTGATTTCTTGTGCAGCAACTTGATTTGCTTCCGTTAATGCTTTATCGGCAGAAAGTTCGATTTTTTTCACTTCTTGCGGCGTTTTGTTTAGTAATTTATCTAACGCATTTAAGCTGTTAAGTTGATTTGGCACATCAATATAAATAGATTGTTCCGCCAATTCATCAAGAGATTTCAAGAAGTTAGCCACATTTTCAGAGCTGGTGTCGAAATAACTTCTCACCCAAGCTGCCACGGTTTCAAGCGACTGTTTATATAGTTCATTTTGCTGACGAGGCACGGCTAAAATCGCAATTTGTAAGCGTAAACGAATGTTTTCACGCAAATAAATATCTTGATTTGGCGCTAATAATGCTTGTGTTGCATTTTCAGAACGTGGCGTAATGCGGATAAAGTGATTTAAGAACGATTTTGCACTTTTTTCTAAATTGCTTTGCCAGTCATTTACGTCATCAGAAATGGCTTTTTCGGCTTTTTGCTCATCACCGAAATTCACATTAACAACCGTTAATTCGTCGATATTATTCGCTAATTGCGATAAACGTTGCATAATCGCATTTTGGTCAACACTATTTAACGATAATAATTGTTTCAAATCTTGATTAAGTGCCGCACGAATGGTTTTTACTGCAGGATCGGCAACTTGGGAAAGCACTTCATCAGAGACTTTTAATAGAGAAATACTGGTTTCAATATCGTTATCTAACAATAACTTACGTAACGCATTGGTGAGCAAAAAGTCTGCTTCGTTGAGTAACCAATCACTTGGTTGCGCATTGCTATTCGCTGCCACTTTATTTAGCTGAGTTTGTAGCGCAAGATAAGCCTGCTCTTTTTCGGCAAAGCCTTTTTCAAGCTCAGAAACTTTGCCATCGGTGTTTTTTAAATGCGCTACAAGATTTTCAAGCGCAGCACGTTCTTGCTCGAAATTTGGCGTTTCAGCAGAATTTGTTTGTGTGCCTAAGGCTGGTGCATTTGAGAATTTCTGTTCAAGTGCGGTCATTTTTTGATTAATTTTATCGACTTCAAGTTGACCAAAATAATAGCCTGCGCCACCAACACCTAATGCCACCAATAACGCTAAGAAAGCCAAGCCACTTCCGCCTTTTTTCACCACAACAGCTTCGGTTTTCGGCGCATTTTCTTTTGGCATTTCTGCTTTAGTCGCCGCAGCAGCTGGGCTGGTTTCTTCTGTTTTTTCTGTTTTGGTGGTTTCTGTTTTGGTGGTTTCTGTTTTGTTGGTTTCAGCTTTGTTTTTCTCTACGGCTTTTTGTTGGGATTTTTTGTTTCCCTTTTCCGCAGAGATCTCTACAGTTTGCTCGCTTTCAACCGCTTCAGATTGAATTTCTTTTTTGTCGCTCATACTAACTTTCTCTCTTAAATTTAATAAGTTAATAATGTATTTACCAAAGTGGCGTTATCGGCTTTTGGTGAAATGATGATATTTTCGTCCTGCCAGCCTGCCTGCTTGGCAAGATTAGCAATACGACGGCTAATAGTAATTAATTGACAACTTTTTAACCAAGTTTGTTCTTCCTGTGGCACAAAGTCAATTAAATAATTTAAAATTTCGGCACTGGTTGCCAACACGCTATTAATGCTGGCACGTTTGCATAAATCGGTTTGCTCAATGTTGTTATAATCAATCGGAACTCGTTGATAACATTCAACAAATTGCACATTTGCACCACGTAATTGAGCTTGTTCGGAGAAATGTTCCCGTCCTCCATTTCCACGCAAAATGAGAATGTTTTTTTCCGATAAATCTTGCATTTCTGCTAAATTTAGCACGCCCTCGCTATTTTCTTGGCGGAAAGGGTAGCGCACGGCGGTTTCACCATAGCTGGAAAAATATTCTGCGCTGCTTTGCCCAACAGCAAAATAATGAAGATCATTGCGCCAGTGAAATCCTGTGTTTTTTAAGGTTTCTGTGGCAAATTTGACCGCACTTTTCGACACGCAAAAGATATAATCGCCAGCTTTTAATTGATTGATTTTATTCGGTAATTCATTTAATTCTCGTCCTGCTGAAATCGAAAAGAAAGGTAAGTGAATATTCGCAATACCCACTTTATTCAACATTGCACAAAGCTGTTGTCCTGCCTCGTCGGGACGTGTAATTAAAATTGCCATAAAATCAATCCTGATACACTTCGGCTAAAATTTTATCTGCACCTTGCTGGAGTAAGCGTTCAGCGATTTGCTTGCCTAAAACTTCGGCATTTTCCACCGCACTTTTACCCTCAGCTCGAATAATTTGTGAACCATCTAATGCACCAACTAAGGCTCGCAAATAAAGCTCACCATTTTGTTGTACGGCAAAGCCACCGATTGGCACTTGGCAACCACCTTGTAAGCGGTTATTCATTGCACGTTCAGCCAAGACACAAGCGGTCGTTTCAGCGTCTGCCAGCGGTGCAAGCAAGTTTTGTACTCGCTCATCGTCAATGCGACATTCAATGCCCACTGCACCTTGCCCTGCTGCAGGTAATGAGGTGCTAACGTCAATGAAAGAAGCAATTCGCTCGTTTAAACCTAAACGGATTAAGCCTGCTGCCGCCAAAATAATGGCATCGTAATCGCCATTATCCAATTTGCTCAAGCGTGTTCCCACATTACCCCTTAATGAATGGATTTGCAAATCAGGGCGGAGATTTTTTAATTGGCATTGACGGCGTAGGCTTGATGTACCGACCACTGCGCCTTGCGGTAATTCGTCCAAAGTGCGGTATTTATTTGACACAAAAGCATCGCGAGGATCTTCTCGTGGACAAATCACGCTTAAGCCTAAACCGTCGGGAAATTGCATCGGCACATCTTTCATTGAATGCACCGCAATATCCGCTTCACCATTTAATAAGGCGTTTTCTAATTCTTTGACAAATAAGCCTTTTCCGCCAATTTTCGCCAAGGGCGTATCTAAAATCACATCGCCTTTGGTTACCATTTTGACCAATTCAATATTTAGTTCAAGATAAAGCGATTGCAAACGATCTTTAACATAATTAGCCTGCCATAATGCCAAAGGGCTTTGGCGTGTGGCGATTTTTAGTGTATTTTTCATTTTATTATCAGTTATTTTAAACACTTATATTATAAAATCATCTTAACAATTTTGTCTGCTTTAATGCGAGCAAAACGCTTGAGTAAACGTTGCACTGGCGCAGGATATTGTTCTAATTCTTCCAGTTCAGAATAATGATTAAGAATTTTAGTATGCTGACGAATTTCATTTAATTCTTGCTCAACTTTCTCACGCAACGCTTGCTTCGGATCATAAATAAACAAGCCATTTTCTGCATCTAAACGCCACGCACGAGGATTTAAGTTATTGCCAGTTAATAAAATATAGCGATCATCAACCCAAACACCTTTTAAATGATAGCTGTGATCTTCGTCTTTCCACAAACGCAGCACCAAATTTCCTTGCGCCATTTCTTGCTCAAATTTTTTGCAAAATGAGCGCAGATTTTTTTCATATAAATAAGGCAGTGCGCCAGCCATTTTAAATGGCTCTGATGGCGGAATATAAAAGTCGTTTGCGGTTTTATCGCCAACCACGATTTCCACTTTTTTGCCGTCGTTTAATAGATCTCGAATTTTCACCTGTAAGGTACGTGGAAAATTGAAATATGGCGTACAAATCACCAATTTTTCTTGCACTAAAACGAATAAATCTTGAATCGTGCGGTTTAATAAATTATCTCTTGCGCCTAAGCCAAATAATGGAGTAATTAACAAATCTTCGTGAAATTGCACCGCACTTTGAACATCATATTTTGCCTGTTTCATCAAATGTTTACGAAAGGCTTTAATTTGCGATTTAATTTCTTTTGTCTTTGGGCGCTGCGCATCATCAAGCGCAAAAACAGCAGACGGATCGGTTAGATATTGTTGCATAAATTGCACTAAACTGTCGGCAAGAAAGGCATTTTTAATTTTTTGATAACGGTCGTAGCGATATTTTTCTTGCTGATATAAATACACATTATTAATGCTTGCGCCGCTGTAAAGCACCGTATCATCAAAGACAAAACCTTTAATATGTAGCACACCAAATACTTCTCTCGCATTAATTGGCACACCGAAAAAGAGTGATTCGTTGCCGTGTAAATTTCGTTGTTCGCAATACCAATCGGCATTGGTCGTCCCTTTTTCTGCGCCAATTAAATTACGTTGTGCACGATGCCAATCTACAAAAATTTTAATGTCTAATGCGGGATTTTTGGCTTTTGCTTGATAAATTTCTGCTAAAATTTCTTCGCCAGCTTCGTCTAATTGCCAATAAAGTGCGGTGAAATAAATGCGAGTTTTTGCATTGCGAATTAATTCGATAATTGCTTGCTTAAATGCTTTCGGTCCTGAAAGAAATTCAATATTTTCAGCTACTTGTGGTAAATAAGCGAGTTGTCTTAAATGCTGTTCAGCACGTTTTGATCTATTAATAAACATAATATTCTTCTTTTTCGGGCAATGATTATGCCATTATCAATGGACTTAGTTTACAATATTTATGCTATAAGAGGATAGTAAAAAGCATTTTTTTGCTATAATAGTGTGGAAATTTTATCAGAAATCTTCAAAATTTCTGCCCCATTTTACTTTATTAGCGACCAAATTATGAACAAATCGAACCGTCCAACCTTTTCTAAACCGTCATTTTCTGTTTCAGAGAAAAAATTTAGCGAAAAAAACACAAAGCCTCGTGAGCCTCGTCAATTTGATGAGCGTGGTGAAAAAAACGCAAAATTGCGTAAAAATTCACCGCACTTTCAGCGTGAAGATAAACAAGAACGTCGTTTAGATGAGCGTCGTCCAGCTCGAAAACCACGTTTAGAACCTCAAAACTTTGAGCAAAAAATCACAGAAACTACGCTGAATGGTGTGAAAGTGATTGTGAAATCTACTGGCGTGAGCGATAAGCCGAAAGTGAAAAAAACAGGGGCGTTATCACCTCGTGCGCCTGAAAAAATTAAGAAAAATCGCAGCGAAGAAATGAAAGTGTTCGGCGAAAATGCCTGTCTTGCTTTGTTTGAACAGCGTCCTGAAGCCATTGTTCGTGTGTGGGCGACGGTGGAAATGGCGCATAAAATTGGCGAAATGTTTAGCTATTTGGCAGCGAATAAAAAAGTGTATCACGTGGTTGATCGAGAAGAATTGGAATTGGTCAGCGGTTCAGAACATCACGGTGGTATTTGTATGTTAGTGAAAAAACAACGTACATTTACCTTAGCAGGCTATCTTGATATTCCTCGCCAAGCCGATTGTTTGCTGATGCTTGACGGCGTGGCGAATAATCCGCAAAACATTGGCGGAATTCTCCGCACTTGTGCTTTTTATGGCGTTAAAGGCGTGGTAACTAGCCAGCCTGATTTATTGCATAGCCCGAATGCGGCTCGTGTGGCTGAAGGTGGTTTGGAATATGTGCATATTTTGCAGGCAAGCGATGGCGAAAACGCATTAACGAAGTTACGCAAAGAAGGCTATCAGTTAGTGCATTTAAGCCAAGATAAACAGGCTCAATCGCTTAATCAGTTGAAATTAAACGATAAAATTGTTTTTGTGTTGGCGCAAGGTTGGGCAGAAAAAGGCGATGATGTCGTCAATTTAAGCTTGGCAAATCCACTGAAATCTGGTTTGAATGTAGCAGTAAGCGCAGGTGTTTTATTGGCGAAATGGGTGAGCCGCTAAAACGAATGGCAGCGAAATTAGCTGCCAATTAAAAATGGTGAATTAGCACAAATTTTTCCCACAATTCCTCGTTTGTTTCTTGGTGTGCTGGGTCGAGAATAATACATTTAGTAATCGGGCAAACTTTTTGGCAGGTTGGCGTGTCATAATGACCAATACATTCAGTGCAAAGGTTTGGGTCGATTTCGTAGATGTCTGCGCCCACGTAAATGGCATCGTTTGGACATTCAGGCAGACACATATCGCAGTTTGTGCATTTATCGGTGATGAGTAACGCCATTGTTGGTTCTCGTGTGATTCTTGTGGATATTGAAAGTCGGCGATTATAAAGAAAATTAGCGAAAATTTAAAGGTTAAAAATGAAACAAAAGCAAGTTGTACAATGGATTGCGATTTTAATTGCATTGATTGCCGCTTTTTTTATGGGTTGGTTTGGTAATGACGATAACTCGTCCTCTCGTGCAAAATCGGATAAGCGTGCTGAAAAGCAAATCGAAAAAACAGCGGAAAAAGACACCGCACTTAAGTCAAATAAAGCACAAAATAAAAGCGCTAATCGTTCATTAAATACGGCGGATTATGATTTTGTAATGCGCAATGATGCCATTGGCGCAAACCCGAAAGCGAAAGTCGATTATTATATGCTGGCATTGTCGTGGTCGCCTGCATTTTGTGCAGGGCAACAAGAAAAATATGGCAACAATTTACCTGCGTCAGCGCAAATACAATGTGGTGTAGAGCGTCAATATGGCTGGGTGATTCACGGTTTATGGCCACAAAATGGCTCAGCGAGAGGGATTGCCGATCACCCTCGTTTTTGTCAGGGGGATTTGCCAGCGGTGGAGCAATCTGTGTTGCAAAATTATCTTGGTGAAAGCCCAAGTTTTCACTTATTGCAAGGCGAATGGGAAAAACACGGCGCTTGTGCCTTTGATAGTGCTGAAGCCTATTTCAAAAAACAGCAAGAATTGTACCGCACTTTAACCTTGCCAACGCAAAAAATGAACCGAAAAGACTTATTTCGCTGGGTTAAACAGCATAATCCTGCGCTAAAAAATGCTTATTTAGGGGCAAGTCGTGATGAATTATTTATTTGCTATGACTTAAATTGGCAGGTAATGGACTGTAAATAATTGGTAATAATTTGATCTAAAGCAGTTACAATGCTAATGAGAACTCGGTATAATGCGAAACATCACAGCATTTATTATTTTAACATTAAAAGAGGAAATATTATGTCAGTAATCAAAATGGCAGACCTTGATTTAGCGGGTAAACGCCTTTTCATTCGTGCGGATTTAAACGTGCCAGTGAAAGACGGCAAAGTAACATCTGATGCACGTATTCGTGCGACGATCCCGACCTTAAAACTTGCCCTACAAAAAGGTGCAAAAGTAATGGTAACCTCGCATTTAGGTCGTCCAACTGAGGGCGAATTTAAGCCAGAAGATTCATTACAACCAGTGGTTGATTACTTAAATAATTCTGATTTAGGTGTGCCTGTGCGTTTAGTGCGTGATTATTTAGACGGCGTTGAAGTGAATGCTGGCGAAGTGGTTGTATTGGAAAACGTACGTGTCAATAAAGGTGAAAAGAAAAACGCTGAAGATTTAGCGAAAAAATACGCCGCACTTTGCGATGTATTCGTAATGGACGCATTTGGTACAGCTCACCGTGCTGAAGGTTCAACTTACGGCGTAGCACAATTTGCACCAGTAGCTTGTGCAGGCCCATTATTAGCGGCTGAATTAGACGCATTAGGCAAAGCATTAAAAGAACCACAACGCCCAATGTTAGCAATCGTTGGTGGCTCAAAAGTATCGACTAAATTAACAGTGTTAGACAGCCTTTCAAAAATCGCTGACCAATTAATCGTAGGCGGTGGTATCGCCAATACTTTCGTTGCGGCACAAGGTCATAACGTGGGTAAATCTTTATACGAAGCAGATTTAATTCCAGAAGCACAACGTTTAGCCAAAGCAACGAATATTCCTGTGCCTGTGGACGTGCGTGTAGGGACTGAGTTCTCTGATGCTGTACCAGCCATCGAAAAAGCGGTAAACGAAGTGCAAGCAGATGAATCAATCTTCGACATCGGCGATAAATCTGCCGAAGAATTAGCACAAATCATCAAATCAGCGAAAACCATTCTTTGGAACGGCCCTGTAGGCGTATTTGAATTCCCGAACTTCCGTAAAGGGACTGAAGTGATTTCAAACGCAATCGCTGAAGCAACCGCAAACGGTGCGTTCTCAATCGCTGGTGGTGGTGATACTTTAGCAGCCATCGATTTATTCGGTATCGCAGATAAAATCTCTTACATCTCAACTGGCGGCGGCGCATTCTTAGAATTCGTTGAAGGTAAAGTATTACCAGCTGTTGAAATTTTAGAGAAACGTGCAAACGGTTAATAATTCGTAGGGGCGTATCGCATACGCCCTAATCTAAAAATTTACAAAGGGCGTATGCAATACGCCCCTACAATAATTTAATCACTAATAGGAAACCCAAAAAATGGCATTATTAGACATCGTAAAACCAGGTGTAGTAACAGGCGACGACGTGCAAAAAGTTTTCGCTTATGCAAAAGCAAATAACTTCGCAATCCCTGCGGTAAACTGCGTAGGTTCTGACTCTGTAAACGCAGTATTAGAAACGGCAGCTCGTGTGAAAGCACCTGTCATCGTGCAATTCTCAAACGGCGGTGCAGCATTCTATGCAGGTAAAGGTATCAAACCTGCATCAGGTGCACGTGCAGATGTATTAGGTGCTATCGCTGGTGCAAAACACGTTCACGCTTTAGCGGAAGAATATGGCATACCCGTTATTCTTCACACTGACCACGCAGCGAAAAAATTACTTCCGTGGATCGACGGCTTATTAGATGCAGGTGAAAAACACTTCGCTGAAACTGGCAAACCACTTTTCTCTTCACATATGATCGACCTTTCAGAAGAAAGCATCGAAGAAAATATGGAGATCTGCCGTGGTTACCTTGCTCGTATGGACAAATTAGGTATGACCCTTGAAATCGAAATCGGGATCACGGGTGGTGAAGAAGATGGCGTGGACAACAGCGATGTTGATGAATCACGTTTATACACCCAACCTTCAGAAGTGTTATACGTTTACGACCAATTAAACCCAGTAAGCCCACGTTTCACCGTTGCAGCAGCGTTCGGTAACGTACACGGCGTTTACAAACCAGGTAACGTAAAATTAAAACCATCTATCTTAGGTGCATCACAAGAGTTCGTTTCTAAAGAACGTAACTTACCTGCGAAATCAATCGACTTCGTATTCCACGGTGGTTCAGGTTCAAGCCGTGAAGAAATCCGTGAAGCGATCGGTTACGGTGCAATCAAAATGAACATCGATACCGACACTCAATGGGCATCTTGGGAAGGTATCTTAAACTTCTACAAAGCAAACGAAGCTTATTTACAAGGTCAATTAGGTAACCCTGAAGGCGAAGACGCTCCAAACAAAAAATTCTACGATCCACGTGTTTGGTTACGTAAAATGGAAGAGTCAATGTCTAAACGCTTAGAGCAATCTTTCGAAGACTTAAACTGCGTAAACGTATTATAATTCTTCAAAATTTGGTAAAATTCAACCGCACTTTTAGCAAGTGCGGTTTTTTATTGGCATTTTATGGGAATTAAAATGAATTTACACATTGATTTTATTAGAAGTAATAAGTTGCTGAGCTTAGTAAATTTCTCGGTGGGCTTATTTTTTCTCACTGTGCTGGTGAGCAAAGGCTCGCACAGCTGGGCATTTGCTTTATTAGTTGCGACAGGGCTAATTTTTACTATATATAATGCGATTAAGAAAAAATATAACATCAAATTAGATACGCAAAACAAATGGCTCGCCACAAGTTTTATTTTCTATTTTTTAGCTTGTTTGCTTTCGGTGTTAGTCAATGGCGATAAAATGCGAGAAGTCGATAGCATTAGCCGTGTTTTATTAATGTTACCGCTATTGGTGTTATTTGCTAAATATCCCCCACGCTTTAACATCTTAGTACATTGCATTCCACTTGGTGCATTTGTTGCAGGTATTATCGCTCTTATTCATCGTTTTGGTTTAAACTTCCCCCGAGCTTTTCAAAATAAAATGCACATTCAAGGTGGCGATATTTCAATGTCTTTAGGAATGTTGAGTTTTGCGATTGCCTTATATTTTGCCTTTAAAAAAGACTATAAATTCACCGCACTTTATTTTATCGCCGCCTTATTTGGTGTATTAGGTAGTTTGCTTTCAACCGCTCGTGGTGGCTGGGTTGGCGTACCTTTTATTTTAATTTTGATTTTTTGGAACTATCGCCAGCAGATTTCTAAAAAATTAATCAGTGGAGTTTCTTTGGCATTCGTTGCACTGGTCGTTGTGGCTGTGTCTGTGCCACAAACACAAATAATGCAACGTATTAATTTAATTGACCGAGATATGACCGCTTATTTTGAGAAAAATAACGCAAATACCTCACTCGGTGCACGTTTTGATATGTGGAAAAGTGCGGTGTTAATGGCGAAAGAAAAACCGCTTGTCGGCTGGGGCGTGGTAGGCAGCCAACAGCAACGTAAAGAGCAAGCCAAGCAAAAATTAGTGCACCCGATTGTTGGCGTATTTACGCACGCCCATAATCAATATTTAGATGATTTATCCAAGCGTGGTATTTTAGGATTAGTGGCGTTGTTGGCAGTTTTTCTCGTGCCACTACGTTATTTCGCAAAATCCTTAGCGAATGAAAATTCTGCGATAAAATTAACCGCACTTTTGGGCGTAGTTCACATTATTTCGGTGATGTTTTACGGCTTAAGCCAAGGTTTCTTAGCCCATAATTCAGGCACGATTTTTTATTTCTTAGTGCTGATAATTTTTTACGGCACATTGAAATTTCAGTTAGCCGATCAACAAAGCTAAAATTATGCTATCAACAAATAACAGATAATCTCAAGGTATCATTATGAAACTATGGATCTCCAAAGCAAGCCCATTTGTCCGCAAAGTGTTGGCGGTGTTAAAACATCAACAACTGGAAAGCAAAACGGAATTACAGCTTGTTCCCACGACTTCCTTTGACCCGAATTCACCGCACAATCAAGACAATCCACTTGGGCGAATCCCCGCCTTGCAACGCAACTGCGGAAATTGGTTGTTTGGCAGTTTGTTGATTGCCGAATACCTCGATCAAAAAGGCAACCAACCAAAACTTATTCCCGAAAGTGGCAAACCTCGCTGGGCAGCATTGGCGTTGCATAATTTGGCGGACGGTATTTTGGAAAACACCACGCCAATGTTGGCGGAAAAAATGCTTCGCCCAGAAACGGAGTGGTGGACAAGTCGCCATCAGCAATTAATGGAACGCAATATTCGCAGTTTTGCTCAACTGGAAAAAGCGATTGAACCGTTCGGTACGGAACTCAATATCGGCACGCTCAATGCGGTTTGTTTAATCGATTGGTGGCAATTCCGCAATGAAAAACTGGGTTACGATTTAGCAAAACATCAGCCAAATTTGATCGGCTGGGCAAGCGAAATGAATGCGAAATATCCTGTTTTGGCAGAAACAAAACCGAGTGTATAAAGGTAAAAAATGAAAATTCTCAACCCAATTCTCCCTGTAATGGAAGATATTCTTGGCAATTTAACCGAGCTTCAAGCAATGGGCAAAATCACTACGCAAACCATCGACTACGTGCCGTTGCAATGGTTTGAAAGCGAACGCAATATTTTGCGGAAAACCTCGAAATCGGGGCGTGAAGTGGCGTTTCGTTTGCTCAAAGAAGGGCAACGTTTGAAGCACGATGATGTAGTGTTTATCAGCGAAAATCTGGTGATTGCCATTGAAATTGTGCCGAGCGAAGTGATTGTGCTGTCGCCAAAAACCTTGCCTGAAATGGCACGAGCTTGCTACGAAATTGGCAACAAACATTCGCCACTTTTCTTGGACGGCGATGAAGTAACCTTGCCTTACGACAAACCGATGTTTGAATGGTTGGCGGCGGCAGGCTTCAACCCTGTGCGTGCGGAACGCCGTTTAAGTCAGGCGTTGAGAGCCAATTCCGCCCAAGGACACGGACATTCCCATTCCCACGATCATCACGGCTATCATCATCACGGAGATGGAAATTGGCACAAGCATTAACCCAACTCGGTGCATTGTTGCACTTGGTCGATCCCACCTTGCCGATTGGCGGTTTTAACCATTCCAACGGCTTGGAAACGTTCGTCCAACAGCACAAAGTCAATAGCAAAGCGAGCCTTGAAGAATATGTGCAAACCCAGCTTTCGCAAAACTGGATTTACAACGATGGGGCGTATTTGTCGCTGGCGTTTGACGCAATGCAACGGGGGCAACTTTCAGAACTTATTGCTCTCGATCAAGAAATGGCAGCGACCAAAATCGCCCGAGAAAGCCGTGAAGGGAGCTTTAAATTGGGCGTACGTTTGCTGAAAATTTTTATTCGCTACGAAAATCACCCTGTGCTAGCAGAATTTCAACAAGCCATTCAACAACAAAAGGCAAAAGGCTTTTTCCCGATTGTGTTCGCAATGGTGGCAGCAGCTATGCAACTCGACAAAGCGGAAACTCTGTACGCCTTTTATTACAATGCGGCGGTAGGCGTGGTAACCAACGGCGTGAAGCTTATTCCACTCAGCCAAATGGACGGTCAGGATATTTTGTTCGCCTTGCGTGAACCCATCGCAACCGCGGTTAAAAATAGCCTAAATCCTGATTTAGACTGGCTGGGAGCAGCCACATTAGCCAGCGATATCCGCTCAATGCAACACGAACAGCTTTATACAAGATTGTATATGAGTTAAAAATGGGGCGTAATTTGCAAAAATTGTCAGGCTTACGTTGCCGTTTTGTCCCCACACGAGCCGTGTGGGGTTAATTTATTTCAGCCACGCTGTGGCTGTTATCTAGCTTTCCTTCCCCCTGCTTGCGGGGGGAAGTCCCCGAAGGGGGAAGGGGGGCTGATTGCAACGGGGTTAACTTCACAAAAGCCCCCCTCAGGGCTTCGCCCAGCTCCCCCCATAAATAGGGGGAGCGAAGAATAAAAACGGCAACGTAAATATTCATTATTTTGCGGCTTAAATTAAATTCACTATCGTAGGGGCGTATCGCATACGCCCCATTTATAAGGAAACACAATGCGTAAATACATCAAAATCGGCGTGGCAGGCCCTGTTGGGGCAGGCAAAACGGCGTTAATCGAAAAGCTCACCCGTGAAATCGCCAGCAAATATAGCGTGGCGGTGATCACCAACGACATCTACACCCAAGAAGATGCAGAATTTTTAACCAAAAACAGCCTACTTCCGCCAGAGCGAATTATGGGCGTGGAAACAGGCGGTTGTCCGCACACTGCCATTCGTGAAGATGCGTCAATGAATTTGGAAGCGGTGGACGAAATGGTTGCTCGCTTTCCTGATGTGGAAATCGTCTTTATCGAATCGGGTGGCGACAATCTTTCAGCAACATTCAGCCCAGATTTGGCGGACGTAACCATTTTCGTGATTGACGTGGCGCAAGGCGAAAAAATCCCACGTAAAGGCGGGCCGGGTATCACTCGCTCGGATTTATTGGTCATCAACAAAACCGACCTTGCACCGTTCGTGGGCGCGGATTTAAGCGTGATGGAACGTGATGCGCGCCGTATGCGTAACGGTCAGCCGTTTATTTTCACCAACTTGATGAAAAAAGAAAATCTTGATGGCGTGATCGGTTGGATCGAAAAATATGCGTTGTTGAAAAACATCGAAGATCCAGCCAGCCTTGTGCGTTAAACGATAAAAGAAAAATGAACAGCAAACTTTTTCTTTCCACGAAACTCGCTAGCCTTGGTAAAACCCAGCTGGACGGCTATTTTGTGTCGCCACCGTTTAAGCTGATGACCTTGCCAGTGTATGACGATCCTTGGCAAAACGGCTTAAATGCAATGCAAATGTCGTCTTCCCCTGGCTTGCTGGGCGGTGATAAATTGGACATTCAAATTCATCTTGCCAAAGACACCGCACTTTCCCTTGGCACGCAGGCATTTACTCGGGTGCAGGCGATGAACGAGGGCGAATTTGCCGAACAGCTCACGCAAATCGAATTGGCGGAAAACAGCCGTTTGTTCTATTTGCCGCACCCGTTGGTGTTGCATAAAGACAGCCAATTTAAGCAGAAAACCGTTATCACGCTTGGCGAAAACAGCGAGCTGATTTACGGCGAGATTGTGGCGATTGGGCGTGTGTTGAACGGTGAACGCTTTGAATTTCGTCAATTTTCATCACATTTGAAAATTTTCAGCGGTAGTAAGCCCTTAGTTTCGGATAATATTCAATGGCGACCTCACCAAATGAATTTAACCGCACTTAGCCAAATGGAGGAATACAGCTATCAAGGCTCGCTCATTTATCTTAATCTCGCCAAAAGTGCGGTGGAAATGAAGCAAATTTTAGCGGATTTACAACCTATTTTTGCCGATGAAAAAGAAATGTTGATAGGACCGTCGTTGTTAAACGAAAAAGGCTTAATCGTGCGTGTATTAGCTCATCGGGCTGATAGCGTACAAAAACTGTTTGATAAAGTTGCCACAAAATTAAAATCGCTGGGAACTAATTGCTCAATTTAGCGACAAAGAGAAAGTAACAACCCTAAATTGGAGAAAAAAATGGATTTCAGCAAAATTTTAAATCAAGTATTAGATGTGGCACAAACCACCGCAAAAAATACGATGAATGGCAATTCAACTACAGATAAAGTGGCGAAAATTGGCGGCGGTGCTGCAGTGATTGGTGCATTGTCTATGTTATTTGGACGCAATGGTGGCTCAAGTTTAGCTAAGTTGGGTTCATTGGCTGCGTTGGGTAGTATTGCCTATCAAGCCTATCAAAAATATCAGCAAAATCAAACACAAACTGCTGGTGCAGTTTCTGAAGCGAGCTTTAATGAAGCGGTTAGCCCAAATGCAAGCCAAGTGGTGTTAATGGCGATGATCGCAGCGGCGGAAGCGGACGGAGCGATTAGCGAAGAAGAACAGCGTGCAATTCTGGCGGAAGTTGGTGATGATGTTGCACTTCAGCAGTGGGTGCAACAAGCGGTTGCCAACCCTGCAACAGTTGATCAAATCGCACAGCTCGTGGGCAATAATCAAGCCCTTGCGGCACAAGTTTACTTAGCAGCCAGAATGGTTTGCGGTGCAGAATTAGCTCGCAAAGAAGTGATTTTCTTAGCTAATTTAGCCGAAGCCTTATCGCTTGAAGAAGCCTTTGTTGAGCAGTTAGAAAAACAAGCGGGTTTCTAAATTTATTTCAAATAAAAAAGTGCGGTGGAAAACTTAATAATTTTTCACCGCACTTTTTCGTTTGTATCGTATTCTATTCTGCCAATTCCACCTGTTCCGCCAAGAAACCGCCGCTTTGATGTTGCCATAATTTGGCGTATAACCCGTTTTGTGCCAACAGTTCAGCGTGCGAGCCTTGTTCGACGATTTGCCCACGGTCTAACACGATTAGACGATCCATTGCGGCGATAGTGGATAATCGGTGTGCAATGGCGATCACGGTTTTGTTTTCCATCATCTTGTCTAAACTTTGCTGAATGGCGGCTTCGACTTCACTGTCTAATGCGCTGGTTGCCTCATCGAGCAATAAAATTGGCGCATCTTTTAACATTACACGAGCAATGGCAATACGTTGACGTTGTCCGCCAGAAAGTTTCACGCCACGTTCGCCAACGTGTGCATCGTAGCCACGGCGACCGCTGGCATCGCTTAATTGTGGAATGAAATCCGCAGCTTCAGCACGCAAAGCGGCGTTAAACATTTCTTCTTCCGTCGCATTTGGGCGACCGTAAACAATATTTTCTCGCACTGATCGGTGCAACAACGACGTATCTTGTGTAACCAAGCCAATTTGGCTACGCAGGCTTTCTTGTTGAACGTCTAACACATTTTGTCCGTCAATGGTGATTTTGCCTTGTTGTGCTTCATAAAAACGTAGCAATAAATTGACAATGGTTGATTTTCCTGCCCCTGAACGCCCAATTAGCCCCACTTTTTCACCAGGTTTAATGGTTAAGTTAAATTGTTGCAACAGCGGTTTTTCAGGTGCATAAGCAAAATTCACATTCTCAAAACGAATTTCGCCTTGGCTCACTTGCAATGGCACGGCATCGGCTTTATCCACAATAGTATGCGGTTTAGACAGGGTTTCCATTCCGTCATTCACCGTACCGATGTTTTCAAACAAACGAACAGATTCCCACATAATCCAATGAGCTAATCCATTTACTCGCAACGCCATTGCGGTTGCCGTGGCGATAGCGCCAACGCCGATGGCACTTTGTTGCCATAACACCACGCCTAAAATAGCGGTGCTGGCGGTCAAGAAAATATTGCACGCATAAGTCAGTGTGTCTAAGGTCGTGCCAAGGCGCATTTGATCGTGCACTGTTACCATAAATTCTTTCATCGAACTTTTGGCATAAGCCGCTTCACGTGCGCCGTGCGAAAATAATTTCACCGTGGTGATATTGGCATAGGCATCGGTAACTCGCCCCGTCATTAATGAACGAGCGTCGGCTTGGCGTTCAGCTGTTTTGGCAAGTTTCGGAATTAAATAATAAAGCACGCAGGAAAACATCACCGCCCACACGATAAAAGGCAGAAGCAACCAGCCGTCGAAAGCGAATAGCACCACGCCTGAAGTGATGAAATAAACGCCAACATAAATGACCATATTCGCCACCGTCAACACGGTATCACGCACCGCCAGTGCAGTTTGCATTACTTTTGCGGACACTCGCCCTGCAAATTCATCTTGATAAAAACTTAAACTTTGCCCCAGCATTAAACGGTGGAAATTCCAACGTAAACGCATTGGAAACACCCCTTGCAAGGTTTGCAAACGCACTGTGGAAGTTAAGAATGTCCAGCCGACACTCAGAATTAACACCACAAGCATTGCCAGTAAATAATGCCCCTTTTCCGCCCACAGCGTGGCAGGTGTGTATGCACCGAGCCAATCTACGATTTTTCCCATAAATTGAAACAGCATCGCTTCCATCACGCCCACACCGATGGTGAGAAATGCGAAAAACGCAATCCAAAGTTTCGTCCCTTCAAGGCTCGACCACAAAAAACGCAACAAGCCTTTTTCAGGTGTTTTCGGTTCAGCTTCGGGGTAAGCATTAATGCGGTTTTCAAACCAAGAGAAAATTTTATTCAACATATTTTGACCTTAAAAACAAAAGGCAACGAGAATAAAGTTGCCTTAAACTATGCCTTATTATAGCGCAAAACTTGCCAAAAAAGCACCGCACTTTTTCGCCTTGAATGGTTTAATTTTCTGCAATAATTCAAAGTGAACTATTACAAAATTTATTATTTACTCATTATGATAATAACACTCTACCCCAAGATATTTAGTAAATGCTTCTTGTAAAACCTTAGCTGTAGACGAATGATTCATTGCAACGTGATGTTCAAAACCATTATTACAAATATAAGTTAATAGGTTTTCCAATTCTTTAACTTGAATTACGGCTCGGCACCCAACAGTATCTAATTCATCATCAACAAATTTCCCTTCGCCAGTATAAGCCTTTATCTTGCCTTCAAAGTCATCTGTTGATAAACGGAAATAAGTTAATGGGCCAGCTTTCATTCGACCATTGATTGCTCCACAAGTATTTTCACAGCCAACTGTAGTGCCAATAATATCTGCTGTTGACATAAAAGGGTTGATTAGTTCTTCAGTTGCATAATTACCACAGTGAAACATTACACATTTATCTCGATTATCTCCAAAATTATTATTCCAGTCTGCAATTGATGCTGGTTTCATTGATGCGATTGAAAGTGCGTACATCGACAATGCCCCCATCACGTCTACTTCACATGCACTAGGCATCAACTGTCCAGACATCACGCTCATAATAGAGCAAACATTAATGCCTAATGTATCTTGTAATGATGTCCAACATTGGATTGCTGTGGTATCTATATCATTAGCAACAATCCACTCACTAATTATTACAAAGAGCTTTGACATAACAAGCAATTTTTCTTCGGGAATTCGTGATGTGTCAGCATTATTTTTCAATAGTTGTAATTTTTCTGCAATACGCAAATCATCATCTTTTAAATTATTTACTCGAGCAAAGATCTCAGATAAGTCAATAGGCTCAACTGTAATGCCTAATTTTTCTAATAATTTCTCACTATAACGCACAGTATTAAATCCAGCAGGTCTTGCACCAATTGAACCCACTCGACAACCACGCAACGCAGTAACAACACGGCATAAGGAAACAAAAGACTGTAAATCTTGTTTAAAAATATCACTTGTTAATGCACAAGTATGTTGTGTAGTTAAAGTAAATGGGATTCCAAATTGGCGGAAATTGTTACAAAGTGAAATTTTTCCACAAAAACTATCACGACGTGTTGCTAAGCCCATTTTATGTAATTCATCATCTTCTGCTTGAACTAAAATGGGAACATTTAATCCTGATTGGTGAATAGCTTCAGACATTGCTTTTTCGTCACCAAAATTAGGTAATAACACCACAATACCATTGATTTCATCTTTATATTCTTTTAACAATTTTACAGCAATTTTTGCATCAGAATAAGTTTCAACACCACCATAATTAGTTTGTTCTTCAGTCAGCATAATAGTGTTAATACCTAATTCAGCAAAAATGCGTTGAGCATCACGTCTTGCATCTCCCACTAAAAAACTAGGGAAGAAACCACGATTACCAATTAATACTGCCAAGGTCATTTTATCTAACGCTCTTCTCATTTTGATCACCCCATAAGTTGAATTAAATTCTTGCTTTTTTTACCGCACTTTTCCACGCAGAATAATTATTTTTCACTATATCAGTTTCAGGATTCGGCTGAATTACCGTTACTGTTCGTGGTAATGAATTTAATTCTGCATAGCAATCCCACCAGCCAAGTGCCCTACCTGCTAAAAATGCCGCGCCAAATGCTGACACTTCAGTAATTTCCCCACAAATAATTGGACGTTGTAATACATCAGCTTGAAATTGCATTAACCATTTATTTTTAGTTGGCCCACCGTCAACTGATAGAGTTTCTAATTTTTTGCCTAATGTTTTTTCCATTGCAAAAAATAAGTCCGCAACCTGATAAGCAACAGATTCCATAGCAGCTCTTGCTATAATTGCTGGCGTAACCGCATCAGTTAATCCACAAATAATCCCACGAGCCTTGGTATCCCAATAAGGTGCCCCTAATCCAGCTAAAGCAGGAACAAAATAAACACCTTGATTACTATCAATAGATTGAGCCAATTCACTCAAATGATTCACCGATGCTAACCCTAACATTTGTGTAGCAAAAGTTAAAGCTGAACCTGCATGAGTAATATTTCCTTCCAAAGCAAAAGCAAGATTATCGTCATACCAAGCAACTGTAGTACTTACACCAAAATCTTCAGTTGGAATTACATCAGTTTTAGTCATTAGTGAACTACCTGTGCCATAGGTTGCTTTTACTACACCATCATTAAAGCCGCATTGCCCATATAATGCCGCATGTGAATCTCCTGCTTGAGCCAATATAGGAATGCCATTAGGTAAATAACGACAATTTAACGTCTCACCGCGCAAGCCACTTGATGGTTTAATTTCAGGTAAGCATTCTTTTGGAATACCAAATAATGCTAACAATTCATCATCCCAGCTTGCTGTATGTAAATTAAATAGCTGATAGCGTGATGCATTAGAATGATCTGTTATAAATGACTGGCCATTAGTCAATTGCCAAACAAGCCACACATCAACTGTACCTACACAAATTTCTCCAGATTGTGCTCGTTCAAATCCATTATCCAAACTATTTAATAACCATTTAATTTTAGATGCTGGAAATAATGGATCGAGTACCGAACCTGTTATTGCTTTTAATTTAATAGATTCAGGTTGCAGAGCGATCTCTTGACATAATGCCTCGGTACGACGACATTGCCAGCTAATCAATGGTGTTAATGGTTTTCCTGTTGTTCTATCCCAAGCTAATACAGATTCGCGTTGATTACTAATGGCTACGCCTTTTATATCTTGCTTATCTAGAGAATTTAAGCAAATTTCCACCGCACTTTCTACAGCCTGCCAAATTTCTATAGGATCTTGCTCAGCCCAACCAGGTTGTGAGTGGAATAATTGTAAAGGAAAACTTCCTTTAGCTAACATTTCTCCATTCATACCAACGGCAATAGCTTTAGCATTTGTTGTTCCTTCATCAATAGCAATAATAAAAGGCATATCCATAACAGCTCCTAATTTAATAATGATGCTAAATCCACAATGTTATCCGCATCAATTCCATGATGTTTACGTATTGATTTTCTATCACCTGCTAAAGCATATTGTCCATCTGCAATACCACGACGCATTAATTTGATAGGCACACCATGTTCTGCAATAACTTCAGCCACTAGGCTTCCAACTCCGCCATTGATATTATGTTCTTCAACACTAATGGCATATTGGCAACCTGTTAATGCTGTAAATAATGCTTTCGTATCACAAGGACGAATAGAAGGTACATTAATTACCGTTGTTTCAATTCCCCTTTCTGCCAATTTTGCAGCAGCATCTACAATTTCATGAACTGTAGATCCCATAGCAACTAAGGCCACTTTACCACCTTTTCTTAATACATCGATTTGACCTGGAACAAACTTATAGTTATCTTGATGAATTTCTGGCAATTCCTTGCCATCTAAACGAATATAGACAGGACCAATATAATTAATTGCATAATCAATGATTTGACGACATTCATTTGGACTAGATGGAGCAAAAATTTGAATATTGCCGAATCCACGCATAACTCCAATATCATCAATACTATGATGTGTACTTGCTAGGGGGCCATAACTTGCACCAGAATTTAAGCCAAAAAGTTTTACATTTGTATTGTTATAACAAACATCAACTTTAACTTGTTCATTAGCTCGAGAAATTAAGAAAGGGGCGGCATTACAAGTTACTGCTACTTTGCCACCAAGAGCTAAACCTGCTGCACAACCAACTAAAGATTGCTCGGCAATCCCTACATTAACTAAACGATCTGGGAACTCCTTAATAAATGGTGAGATTTTTGCGGTAGATGTTGAGTCTGCAACAACTGGAACTAAATCAACACCGTTATGAACTGCATTAATAAAACGTTCCACCATAATATTTGCTAAATGTTCTGCTTTACTCATCTTTTAATTCCTCTAATGCTAATTCTACTTCTTCACCTTTTGGTACTTTATGATGCCATTCTGGACGACCTTCAATAAAGGAAATTCCAGCACCTTTTGTTGTATGAGCAATAACAACGTGTGGTTTACCATGTGGCTGAATATTTTCTAATGTATCTACTACTGAACGAATATCATTACCTTTACATTCATGTACTTCCAAACCAAATGCTTTCCATTTTTCATCTAATGGATCTGTACATAAAATATCTTTGGTAAAGCCCGCTAGCTGTAATTTATTTTTGTCATTAATAATAATTAGGTTATCTAACTTATACTGAGCAGCTGCTAACGCTGCTTCCCAGTTACTTCCTTCACCTAACTCACCATCACCAGTTAACACATATATTTTACGTTTGCTACCACTTTTTTTAGCTGCAATTGCTAACCCTACAGCAACAGGTAACCCGTGACCAAGCGCACCTGTATTTAATTCAACACCAGGTGTTTTATGTTTAACAGGGTGACCAGGTAATTTAGAGTCTGAATATTGATAGGTTGCTAACCAATCTTCAGGAATATAGCCTGCTTCAGCTAGACAGCAATAGTAACCACCTGCGCCATGGCCTTTGGATTGAATATAAATATCACGTTCTGGATTTTTTAAATCTTTAGGATCATTATTTAATATACGAAAGTATAATGATGTAAGAATTTCAACTTGTGATAAGTCTGCCCCTGAGTGTCCTCCAGCAGGGCTGTTAGCATTTAAAATTACAATTTTACGACGAATGGCTTTCGCTCTTTTTTCTAATTCATCATAAGATAGATTATATGGGTTCATACCCCCCCTCCTCTTTTGAATAAATATTCCTATGCGATTGTTTATGTTCAGTGTAATAGGGTTGTAGCGATTTGTCTAAGAAAATTTATCAAAAATGAGATATAGATCACAAAATTTTTTACAAAAGAAATTTTTAGCAATTTATAATATAAGCTCTACATAGCTTAGAAAGAATAAACATAAGAATTTTAATGATATTTATTTCTCAAAACTGCGGTGAAAAATACCGCAGTTTTTGCTTCGCTATCGCTCATTTCCGCATTGAATTTCACGTAAAACGAAAATATCTTTTGTTTTATGTTATCAGCTTGTAAAGCAAACGTGATTATCTGCTAAAAATTTAATCAAACTCATTATAAAATTTTTAAGTTGATCACATTTTCGATATTTCATTTTTGTAATCCATTGATTATAGGGATAATATACGCACCAAATTGATTTAAGATAATAATTATAGAATTAAGGAGTTTTTTATGTCTTCTACTCAATCCTCTACCAAGTGGACGAAATTTAATATCACTTGGATGCTAAATTTATTTGGTACAGCCGTGGGTGCTGGTGTGTTATTTTTACCGATTAATGCAGGTATGGGCGGTTTTTGGCCGTTAATCATAATGACGATTTTAGTCGGTCCTATGACTTATTTGGCGCACCGTGGCTTATCTCGTTTTGTATTATCTTCAGCCAAGCCAGGGAGCGATATTACTGAAGTAGTGGAAGAACATTTTGGTAAAACTGCGGGTAAATTAATCACATTATTGTACTTTTTCGCTATTTTCCCGATTTTGTTAATTTATGGCAATGGGATCACCAATACCGTTGATTCATTCATTGTTAATCAGCTAGGAATGGCATCACCAAATCGTGTCTTGTTATCTTTTGTGTTAATCGCTTCTTTAATTTCAGTGATGTTAATGAACGAAAAAGTGATGCTCAAACTCACAGAATTGTTAGTGTATCCTTTGGTATTTATTTTGCTTGCGCTATCACTTTACTTAATTCCTGAATGGAATACATCAATGTTAAGCGAATTTCCGACAGTGGGAGGCTTTTTAAGCACACTTTGGATTACCATTCCAGTATTGGTATTCTCATTTAACCATTCGCCAGCAATTTCAGCATTCTCTCAATCTCAACAACGTGAATATAAAGATCCTGTGTTAGCAGAAAAATATGCCAATAAAACCTTATTTGGTACTGCAACAATTTTGTTAGTTTTCGTAATGTTCTTTGTATTTAGCTGTGTATTGACCTTAACGCCAGAAGAATTAATGCAAGCAAAAGCGCAAAATATTAGTATTTTATCTTTCTTAGCCAATAAATTTGATAATCCATATATTTCATATTTAGGGCCTTTGGTTGCTTTCTTAGCGATTACAAGCTCATTCTTCGGGCACTATTTGGGTGCTCGTGAGGGTTTGGCTGGTTTATATTTAAAATTAACCGATAAACAAGAAAATATTGATCGCAAAAAACTCAATAATGGCACTGCAGTTTTCTTCTTGCTTACTCTTTGGGGCGTTGCAATTATAAACCCAAGTATTTTAGGTTTAATCGAATCTTTAGGCGGCCCAATTATTGCGATGATTTTATTCATTATGCCAATGTATGCGATCCGTAAAGTGCCATCAATGCAACGTTATCAAGGCAAATTAAGCAATATTTTCGTTACAATTATGGGTTTAATTGCAATTTCTGCAGTTGTCTATGGACTATTTTAAAATTTAGGCTACAATGCCGCTCGTTTATAATCAAATTCCCTTTATTCATTTGATAAAGGGAATTCTTTAATGAGAAAAAGAAAATGATTAGTGTATTTGATATGTTTAAAGTGGGGATTGGACCATCGAGTTCACATACGGTTGGTCCAATGAAAGCTGGCAAGCAATTTGTAGATGATTTGCAAGCGAAAAATTTATTAGAGCAGGTCAGCAAAATTCACGTTGATGTTTATGGCTCATTGTCAATGACAGGGCGAGGACACAGCACAGACACAGCGATTATTATGGGATTAGCAGGCTATCTGCCTGATAATGTAGATATTGAATTAATTCCAAAATTCATTTCTGACCTAAAAAAGACCGCACTTTTGCCGATTGCGGAGGGCAAGAAAACCGTTCAATTTAATTTTGATGAAAATATGATGTTTCATCAAACCTTTTTGTCGTTACACGAAAATGGAATGCGCATCACAGCCCTAGATCAACAAGCTAAGTCGCTTTATCAGCAAACTTATTATTCTATCGGTGGTGGATTTATCGTTGATGAAGCACATTTTGGGCAAGAAGAAACGCAAAGCGTGAAAATTCCGTATCCATTTAAAAATTCAGCAGATATTTTAAAACATTGTGCTGAAAGCGGATTAGCATTTTCAACCGTAATGATGGAAAACGAGATCGCACTACACGGCAAAGAAGCGACAGAACAGCACTTGTTGCTTGTTTGGAAAACAATGAATGCGTGTATTGAGCGAGGCTTACGCACAGAGGGCGTATTGCCAGGGCCGTTAAAAGTGCCAAGACGAGCTGCCACACTCTATCGAATGCTGCAAGCAAATACCAATTTATCCAACGATCCAATGCGAGTGATCGACTGGGTGAATATGTATGCACTGGCAGTCAATGAAGAAAATGCCGCAGGTGGACGAGTAGTTACCGCACCAACCAATGGTGCTTGTGGCATTATTCCAGCCGTGCTTTCTTATTATGAAAAATTCGTTTCACCAATTAGCCAAGAGATTATTGAACGCTATTTGCTTGCCAGCGGAATGATCGGCGCATTATACAAAATGAACGCTTCAATCTCTGGTGCAGAAGTAGGCTGTCAAGGTGAAGTAGGCGTAGCCTGCTCAATGGCGGCGGCTGGTTTAACTGAAATTTTAGGCGGTAGCCCTGAGCAAGTGTGTATCGCCGCAGAAATTGCAATGGAACACAACTTAGGTTTAACTTGCGACCCTGTCGGTGGACAAGTTCAAGTGCCGTGCATTGAACGTAACGCTATTGCCTCGGTAAAAGCGATTAACGCCAGTCGAATGGCATTGCGCCGCACGACAAACCCTCGAGTTACCTTAGACAAGGTGATTGAAACAATGTATGAAACAGGCAAGGATATGAACGCCAAATATCGTGAAACCTCGCAAGGTGGATTGGCGATTAAAGTGGTATGTGATTAACCTCTAAATAAAAAAGTGAAGAAACAAATTTGATCTGCTTTCAAAAAAGTTAGACTATTACACTAATTAACAAAAGTGCGGTGTAAAATTTCCTATTTTTTCACCGCACTTTTATTTAATTATTCCAGCGTTGTTCCTTTTCTGAAACGTTCAGAGCTTGGTAGTGCTTTCATTAGGATATAGTAAGCTAAACCTGTTGGAATAAGGCTTACATACCAAGAAAGATCCACAATGATTAATGAGCATAATGAACCGATTGCGATTGCGATGATTGCGGCCCAGTTAATTCCTTGGAAAATACCTTGTTGGTCATATAAGTCATTAACGTTGAGTTTTTCTTTTCTAAGAATGTAGTAATCTACAACCATTACCGCAAAAATTGGTCCTAAGAATGCTGAGTAGATTTTGATAAATAAGGATAAACCCTCTGCAGAATCAGCGGTAACTAATTTCCAAGGCATTACGCACATTGATAGGATACCGACTAAAATCGTTGCGTGCGACCATTTCATTTTGAAAGAATCCATCAAAATATAAGCTGGTGGTACGATATTATTTAGAACATTGGTAGTAACTTGGGCAAATGCAATAAATAATAATGTGATGATAGTAAGAAATTTGTTATCCATCGCTGTTGCAAATACGGCGATTGGGTCGCTATTGCCTGTTGCTGCAGTAACAAGCAAACCAATTAAGCCCATAAATAGCGTAACTGGTAAGATAGATAATACATAAATTAAGCCTGTTGTTACTGAGCCTGTTTTTTCTTTAACGTGGCGTGAATAATCTGACGCATTTAAAATCATGGTTGAGTAAATACCCAAAAATGATGTGGTTGCAGCCCAAAATGGCATGCCCCATGAACCTTCAATGCTAGAGAAGCGGTTGCCAATTTCCACTGAGAATTGGGTATTCACCACATAAAGCATGTAGATCAAAATACCAATTAAGAATACGCAAGAAACGTTTTCTAACCATTTGATACCTTTAAATCCATTAATGGAAAGTGCGACTTGAAGTGTAGTAAATAAAGCATAAACGACAGGTAAATTATCAAAATCAAATAATAGTTTTAAACACATATTGATTGCGCCTGCGCCTACCCAGCTTTGGAAACCAAACCATACGATAGCAGGCACGCCACGTAAAATACCTGGGATTTTTACGCCCGTAATACCAAAGCTACTTCTTAATTGCACAGGGAATGGGATACCATATTTATGTCCGCCATTACCAATAAGCACTAAACCAACCGCAATAACCAAACAGCCGATAGACATCGCAAGAATGGCTTGTGTAACAGTTAGCGCTCCAATTAAACTTGCGCCCATTGAGAAAGTACCGATAGAGACGCAGCCGCCAAGGAAACTTGCCCAATAAGAAAAATTATCCATAATGCGTGCTTTGGTTGGCTGTAAATCTTCATTTACGCCTTGAGCAAGATCTGCTCTAAGTTCTTTATTTTCTTGCATAGCTACTCTCCTTGAGTTTTAGTAATAAATTTACCAGAACCTTTTAGTCCGACTAATTTGCCATTTTCAGCAATTACTTGACCACGAACAATAGTATAAACAGGTAAGCCCTTACCTTTTAAGCCAACATAAGCTGACATTTTATTCACATATTGAAGATCTTCTGCTTTGATTTCCCATTCTTTATTTGGATCAATAATAGTGAAATCGGCATCAAAACCAACACGAATATCGCCTTTTTGTCCATAAATGCCAAATGCTTTTGCTGGTAGTTTTGCCATGGAGTTGGCTAGAACAGTTGGGGAAATGCCACGTTTAACGCAACCTTCATAAAACGCTACTTGTACACAACTTTGAATGCCGCTAATGCCGCCCCAAACATCAAATACGTTATTGATTTTTTGACCTAGAATTTCGCTGTGTTTTTCTTCATAAGAACAAGGTGAATGGTCGCTTGCGATACCGCTGAAAGTGCCATCAACCACATAATCCCACAAACGGTCAACATCTGATTTAGAACGCAACGGTGGCGCACATTTGAATAATGGGCCTTTTTCAATCACATCTTGTTCAGAGAAACAAAGGTAATGCGCGCAAGTTTCAGCTGTAATATCATAACCTTGCTGTTGTGCTTCTTTAATTCTTTGTGCAACATCAGGGTGGCTTACGTGGCAAATATGGGCTTTGCAGCCTGTTGCTTTAGCGATTTCAATAATATCTACCGTTGCCAGCATTTCAGCGATTAAGGGACGAGAATCTAAGAAACCTTGCCAATCTAAACGCCCTGCATTTTTCATGCGTTGCTCTTGCCATTTGATCGTAGAGAAATCTTCGCAGTGGAAGCCTGCACGCCCGCCAAATTTTTGAATACGTTCCATCGCTTCAAAAGTTTGTCCATAATTAAGAGAAGCATAATCAGGTGAAACAGGGCCGATAAACGATTTTAAGGCAACGCACCCTTTTTGATCTAAGTCAGCTAAATGCTCAAAATTATCAGGCACTAAACCGCCCCAGAAACAATAATCAATGTAGGCATTTGGTGAAACTTTGGCAATTTTTTTATCAAAAATAGCCGCAGTGGTTAAGGCTGGTTCATTTTGTAATGGCATATCAATTACTGTGGTATAACCACCCACAGCCGCTGCTGCGGTGCCGTGTTCATAATCTTCTCGCCATTCATAACCAGGATCATTTAAATGTGCGTGTGTATCAATAGCACCAGGGAAAATATAGTTTCCTTTAACATCGATCGATTGATGTGCTTCAGGAACAATATCACTATCTAAAATAGCCACAATTTTACCGTCATTGACGGCAATAGTCCCTTCTAGTACAGCATCTGATAGCACAATTTTGCCATTTTTCAGTACAAGATCATACATTTTAAAATCCTCCTAGGTTGTTGAAAGCAAGTCAAAGATCTCAAGAAAGTCATTTGAGTATATTTTATTAATTTTGTTAAATCAAAATGTTTTTGATTGAATTAAAATAAATTCAATAAAATTAATAAAAAAACAAATTTTTTCTAAATAAAAATGAAGTAATAGATGTTATCCCTCCATTTTTGTCGATTTAATTAAATCAAGAATAAAGTAAATACCACATATTGTGTCTATGCCTGATGAATGACCAATATCGTCAAACAGCTGAGTCAAAAATGTTGAGTTTTCATTTAGTTGGCCATCAAAAAAGGTGATTACAGGCTGAGAAAAATGCCCTTTTAATGCACAATCAAGAAAGGCTCGGCTGATGTCGTTGGTTTGCATTAGGCGTTGTGAAATTTCTACGTGTAAATGTATAAAAAGTACGGTCTTTTTTTCATCAATTTTATGCAATGCGGCTAACACGCCACATAAAAAATCATCTCCGCTTGGTGTTAATCCGATGCCAACGCCAATTAACTTGGCTAATTGGTGCGCACAGAGTTGTATATTTCCGTGCTGAAAAGCTAAAGTTGCTTGCTGCAAAATCTGTTGAATGGCGGTAAATATAAAATCATCTGCTCGTTGTTGTATCAATAAAGTACGTAAGCCATTTTTTTCTGATTGAAGTAATATCGAGTGAGCTTTAGTGGCAAAATATTGCACTTTTTCATGTGAAAATGGAATCGGCGTTAATTGAGAGGAATAAATTTGGCATTGCGATAGGTTGAATTGTAGCTCAACGCTGAGAGCATTGCTTTTGTTCCATTGATTTGTTAATTGTTGAAACGGAACTTCATCATAATATGTCAATAGACTTAAGGGAGATAAATAGGCATTACGAGGCTGCAATGCCAATAATTGATTGGCAATTATAAGGTTGGTTGTTTTAGCGTAATGGCTGTGTAATTTCACTGTCATTGGTGTTTCAGCCAAATGTGCCAAAGCATAACTTGAGATAGCAGAAAGCGAAATATCCATAAAATCGTCTCTGTGAAGCCAATAGCTATGTTAGTTAATAAGAAGAATTCTACATTATTTTTTATTGATTTTAAGTAAATTTTTATGGTTAAACGTTTCAGCTCAGTTTCATTTCATTTAACTATTGTTATTTTTTCTAAAAATGTTGTAGCATAATTCAAACACTTAGAAAGAAAATGCAATATTTCAATATTTGATTTTATCCAAGCGATAAGGTTAAATTTTAAATGAAAATCAACATTATAATGACAATGATGTATTTGATGCGATTTTTCGTTGTTTTGTTGATGTTAAATGTTATTCTCAAAATTCATTTCACTAACCAATTAAAGAGAGAACTTCTATGTATGATTTAATCGTGAAAAATGGACAATTAGTTACCGCAGATCGTGTTTATCCAGCCAGCGTTGCAGTGAAAGATGGTAAATATGCTGCGTTCCTTGCACCAGATACTGAAGTTGAAGCAAAAGAAGTGATTGACGCAAAAGGAAAATTGATTTTCCCTGGAATTATTGACTGCCATGCACATTTGAACGAACCAGGCTTTGATTATCGTGAAGATTTTGAAACAGGTTCCCGCGCTGCAGTTGTCGCAGGCTGTACAACACTTATCGATATGCCTCTCAATAATGATCCTTCCCTTCTTAATAAAGATATTTTCAAATTAAAACACGACCGAGTAAGCCAACATTCCTATGTGGATTTTGCACTTTGGGGCGGTATTGTCGGCGATTATGATGATAGTCCTGATTCAATTAAGTCTAATGTCAATGATTTAGTGGATTTAGAAGCGTGCGGCGTAGCAGCATTCAAAGGATTTACTTGCCCGAATGGCGAATTATTCCCAACTGTAAATTTAGGAAATGTGCGTAAAGCCTTAGAAATTCTTAAGCCATTCAATGCCTTATCAGGTTTTCACTGTGAAGAATTTGGTCAAGTTAAAGAGCGAGTAAAAGAAGCTAAAGCAAAACAAGGTTTAACAGAACAACAAAAAATTCGTGAATTCCTGGATGCGCACGATGTATGGGTAGAATATGTGGCAACAAAAAATATTATTGATATGTCCCGTGCCACAGGTGGTCGTGTCCATATTTGCCACGTCACTCACCCGATGGTGGCGCAATTAGTGAAAGATGCGATTTATGAGGGCTTACCAGTTTCAGGTGAAACTTGCGCTCATTATCTTGGGTTTACTGAAGATTTCGTGTTTGAAAAAGGTGGCCCTGCGAAATGTACACCGCCATTGCGTAAGCATGAAGATATGGAAAAATTATGGGATTATGTATTAGATGGCACACTTTCTTGTGTAGGTAGTGATCACTCTCCATCTGCAGATCACGAAAAAGATAATGAAACTAGAGATATTTGGGACGCTTGGGGCGGTTTGAACTGCATTCAATTCTTCTTCCCGATGATGTTTAACATGGTGGTTCATCAACGTAAACTTAGCCCAAGTTTAATCGCGCGTGTCATGGGGATTAACCCTGCCAAATTATTCGGTTTATACGGACGCAAAGGTGCATTTGAAATTGGTTTTGATGCGGATATTGTGATTGTTGACCCTGAAAAACCTTGGAAAGTAGAACAAGAAAAATTGTTTACAAAAGGACATGTTACTTGTTTCAACGGATTAGAGGGCAAAGGTGCACCAACGCATACCATTATTCGTGGTCGCATCGTAGCTGAAGACGGAATGTATAAAAAAGATGCGGTAGGATATGGTACGTTTATTCGTCCTGTAAAACCCTAAAGAGCGGTCAAATTTTTAACGATTTTTTATTTTAATAAATTCTAAACACAATACAGGAGAGTAGTATGGCTGAAAACACTAACTTACGCCCGATTTCTAAAGATAAACGAATTATGGGCTTAACTTCTTATTTATTCCTTTGGCTAGGTGGCTGCGTCTCTATCGGAACATTTGCGCTTGGTTCTGGTCAGCTTGAAAAAGGTTTAAATCTAACTCAAGCCTTTACTGCAATGGTAATAGGCTCTTTATTATTAATTCTTTGCCTTTGTTTGAATGACCAGTTAAGTTATAAAACTGGCGTTCCTTATGCCGTGCAATTAAAAAGCGCATTTGGCACTAAAGGCAATATTTTACCTGCCATGTTGCGTGGTGTACCAGCTATCGTATGGTATGGTGTGCAAAGTTGGTTAGGTGGTTCAGCGATTAATCAAATCTCCATTTCATTATTTGATTATGACAATACTGTTTTATTTTTCTTGCTATTCCAACTGCTCCAAATTTGGATCTCTACTACAGGATTTCATGGGTTAAAATGGCTAGAAAATATTGGTGCGGTCGTCATTATGGCATCTCTCTCTTATATGTTTTACATTTGTATGACTAAATTTGGTGGCGAAATTGAAGCTAATCTAATTAATAAAGAGGGGACTTGGGGAATTCCATTTATTAGCGCTATCGTTGCTTTCTTTGGTGTTAACGTTTTAGTGATGTTAAACGTGGGAGATTATGTTCGAGAACTCAAACCAGGCTATTCAACAGCTAAACGTGGTGTGGTATATTTCTTAGCAATGGTGCCTCCGACAGTCTTTATGGGATTAATTGGTTTAATGATTTCATCAGCGACAGGTATCGCTAATCCAATCAATGCCTTTGCGAAAGCGGCGGATAATCAATTCTTAGTTATTATTACCTTAATCTTTATTTTATTTGCTCAAATGACGACTAACTTAGCAAGTAATGTCGTGCCGCCAGCTTATGCTTTAATGGACGCATTTAAAATTAAACATAAAACTGCGGTAATTTTAATTGGTATTATTGCAGTGGCGACTTGCCCTTGGTTAATTACATCAGATGAATCTTCAGCTGGCGTGGATATTTTCGTTTTAACTTATACCGTATTCTTCAGCCCAATCTTTGCGGTGTTAATGGTGGACTATTACATTCTCCATAAAGGCAAAATCAATGTTGAAGAATTATATGATGAAGAAGGTAACCGCAAAGGCGTGAACTGGGCGGCGATTATTTCAATCGTATTCGGTGCAATTATTGGTTTGTTCAATGCAGATATTTCATTCTTAACTGCAACCATTCCAACGGCAATCGTATATTATTTCACTATGAAATATTTACCTGCAAGCAAACGTTTCAGAGAGGGAACGATTTTTGCGGCTGATAAGTAATTGAGTAAAAGTGCGGTGGAAAAACTGAGTTTTTTTAACCGCACTTTTATGAGGAAGATTAGAGATGTTGCTGAATAAACTTTAGACTAGCTTGTAATAAGTCCTGTGTCAGTGGAGATTGTTCATTATCATCAAAATCATGAACATCTGTCGCAGCAACAAAACGTTGTGCTGGATATTTGGCGCACAGTGCATTAAATTCAGCAAAAGGAACATCAGGATCGCCTGTTGCGTGGGCGAAGAATAAAGGAAGATTTAATTCAGATGCGCGTAAACTATAATCAAGATAGAAAAATTTATCTCTGCCTTGATAAATAAGGGATTTCCATAACCCTGTTTGACGTGCGTAAATATAGCTGGCAAAGGCATTACGGTCAGTTTCGACTTGTGGCGTTTTCGTCAAAGCCTGAAAGGTGCTTTCTTCTATTTTAGGCAATTTTGCATAGTAAGCACTTGGTGAATCATACCAGCCGTCAGTCAGAAAACCGTAGCCATAAAATGAAAGAATGCCAGCAATGGGTGGAAACTCAGCATTTTGTGAGCATTTTGCCCCGATTAATAAGGCTAAATAAGCCCCCGCCGAACGCCCCCATAAAAATAAAGGTAAATGGGTATTAAAGTGCGGTTGGTTTTTTAGCAGTTTTATTGACTGTAATAATGATGCCAAAATTTGATCGATTTGAACCTGTGGCGAAAGCGGATAATCCAAGGCAATAATTTGAACGCCAGCTTGAGTAAAAAATTGTTGATGCAATGCAGGTAAATCTTGGCGGGAGCCCGCCAATAAACCGCCACCGTGCAAATAAATTAAGGTGGCTTTGGGGTGGATTTGGTCGTCAATATAATGTGTTGCATTAAGTGCTAAAGTGGTTTCTTCTACTTGAACTGAATTCAGCAATATATGTGAAATTTGCAGCATAGTACCTACTTTTTAACGGAAATTGATGAGGTTATTATAAAACTTCATTAATTAAACACAAACGAAACTACGTCATCGTAATAAGATATAGGAGAATAATAATGGGCTATCTAAATGGACAACTTGGGTATAGACAAGATTTGTTAGCTACTCGCTCAGTCATTCGCAAAAATAATTTCGTTATTTTGGAAACTGATGGTTTGGTACGCAATAGCATTCCTAACTACCATAATTGCGATATTAGTATTTTGTCATCTCCAGCATTGGGGGCGTCATTTGCTGATTATATTGCGACAGTTCACCCATCTGGCGGTTGCACTCAGTTAGGCGGAAACGGTATTGAAGTATTTGTATATTGTGTCAATGGGCAACTTTCAGTTAAAAATCAAGATACTCAGGCTGAATTAACCACGGGCGGTTATATTTTCTCTACCGCAGATCAAGTCTTAAGTTTTGTTAATAACTCATCTAGCGATACTAAAATTTATATTCATCGTCGCCGTTATACGCCACTTGAGGGGCAACAGGCAAAAACTTTCGTCGGCAATGTAAATGATATTGAATACGTCAAATATGAAAATATGGATACTTGCTTAATCAAAGACCTATTACCAGCAGCAACGGATTTTGGCTTTGATATGAATATGCACATTTTGTTATTCAAACCAGGTGCATCACACGGTTATATTGAAACCCATTTCCAAGAGCATGGTATGCTATTTTTATCAGGCAAAGGCATGTATCGATTAGACGATGAATGGATTCCGGTGAAAAAAGACGATTATGTCTTTATGGATTCTTATTGTCCACAAGCGTGTTATGCAGTAGGCGATGAAGATTTCGTCTATATTTATTCCAAAGAATGCAATAGAGATGTTGAACTATAATAAGTTGTAATTAAAGGAGTATTAAATGAAATTATCGAGAGCAGAACTTAAAGGCTTAATGAAAGCAAAGTTAATGAAAGCGGGTTTAAATGATCAACATGCGGATATTACTGCGGAAATTCTGACTTGGTCAGATGAACGTGGTTATCACTCACATGGTGCTGTTCGTATGGAATATTATTGTGAACGTATTTTTAAAGGCGGCATTACACATGATCCTAAATTTGAATGGAAAGAAACCGGTCCTGCTTCTGCGATTTTTGAGGGGGATAACGGCTGTGGTTATGTAGCAGCGACACTTGCCATGGAAAAAGCGATTGAAATGGCGAAGAAATCAGGGATTGCCATTGTTGGTGTGCGTAATATTTCACACAGTGGTGCGATTGGCTACTATACTGAAATGGCAGCAAAAGAGGGCTTACTTTCAATTTCATTCTGCCAATCAGACCCAATGGCAGTGCCATATGGTGGTTCTGAGCCTTATTATGGTACGAACCCTATTTCATTTGCAGCACCAGCAGATGATCGTAATGTGGTTTTTGATATGGCAACGACCGTTCAGGCATGGGGTAAAATTTTAGATAAACGTTCTCGTGGCGAAAGCATTCCTGATAGCTGGGCGGTTGATGTGGACGGCAATCCTGTTACAGATCCAAACAAAGTGAATGCGCTTGTGCCAATTTCTGGTGCAAAAGGCTATGGCTTAATGATGATGGTGGATATTTTCTCTGGTATTTTGTTAGGCGTCCCATTTGGTAAACATGTTTCTTCTATGTATCACGATTTATCTGAAGGTCGTCGTCTTGGACATATGCATATTGTCATCGATCCAGCACGTTTCTGTGGTGCGGAACAATTCCGTGAGAATATGGCAAAATCGATTGATGAATTAGGCGAAATGGCACCTGCGCCAGGTAATGATAAAGTATATTATCCAGGTGAGCGTGCAGAAAAACGCAAAGCTCATGCCTATGCCACTGGCGGTATTGAAATTGTTGATGCGATTTATGAATATTTGATTAGTGATGATATTCATTTTGATCGTTACGATCATAAAAATCGTTTTGCTGATTAATTGTTATCTCTAATCTCATTTAAAGACGAGCGCCTTCGTGGCGCTTCTAATTGTTTAAGAAAGGAAGCATAAATATGTTAAAAACCGTTGTAAAAAAAGGTAGTTATCATGACTCTGTCGTGTTGATGTTATTAACGAATGCCATTTCTACTTTAGAGGGCGTAAAGAAAGTATCCATTATGATGGCAACGCCAGCGAACAAGGATATTTTTGTGCAAAGTGGTTTGGACACACCTGAATTACAAGAAGCGACCGCAAATGATATGGTTGTGGTGGCGGATATTGAGCAAGAGAGTTTGCTTGATACCATTATGGAGAAAGTGGAGGAATTTCTCAAACAAAAAGCACAAGCAAGTTCAGGTAAAGCAGAGTCGGCATCAGTCAAATCTTGGGATAAAGCCTTAGCAACGCAACCAAATGCTAATCTTGCCGTAATCTCCATTCCAGGGGCTTATGCTGCTTTAGAAGCTGACCGAGCTTTAGATGAAGGCTTGAATGTGTTTATGTTTAGCGACAATGTGAGCGTAGAAGATGAAAAAAGTTTAAAACAAAAAGCTCACAGCAAAGGTTTGGTTGTTATGGGACCAGACTGCGGCACAGGCATTATTCAAGGCGTGCCAGTAGCATTTACCAATAATGTAACCCCAGGTTCTATTGGCATTATCGGTGCATCAGGCACAGGTATTCAAGAGCTTACCACCATCATTGATCGTTTAGGTGAAGGGGTAGAAAATGCGATTGGTACTGGCGGTCGAGATCTTTATGAAGATATTGGCGGTATCACCATGTTAGATACCATTGAAGCCATGGAACAAAACGAAAATGTTAAAGTGCTTATCGTGATTTCAAAACCGCCAGCAAAAGCCGTGCGTGAAAAAATTTCAGCTCGTTTAAGCAATTACAGCAAACCAGTCATCACCTTATTCTTAGGGGAAAAACCAGAATTCCACGAAGAAAATTTCTATCACGCTTATACTTTGGATGAAGCTGCTCGTTTAGCGGTTGCCTTGGTTCGTGGTGAAAATATTGAAAAATCATTAGAAAATACACCGCACTTTTCAGCTAATTCAAGCGAATTTTACAGCCAATCGGCAGGAAAAACCTTAAAAGCCTATTATTCTGGTGGTACTTTGGCTGGCGAAGCCGCAATGTTATTGAAAGATGGCTTGAATATTACAGGCTCAGGTGCAAAAGCTGACGGCTTTATGTTTAAGCAAGATGGTCATATTGTGGTGGATTTAGGTGATGACGTTTATACTCAAGGTAAACCACACCCAATGATTGATCCTGCAAAACGTATTGAATGTATGCAAGAAGCGGTTGATGACCCAACAACAGGTGCGATTTTATTTGATGTGGTGTTAGGTTATGGCTCACACGAAGATATGGCAAGTGCCTTAATTCCAACTATTGAGCAATTAAAAGCTAAAGCACAAGCGGCAAATCGTAAAGTCTTCTTCGTAGCGACAGTTTGTGGTACTCGTAAAGATTTCCAAAGCTATGATGCTGCAGTACAAAAATTAACTGATGCTGGCGTTATTGTTTGTGAAACCAACAAAATTGCGGTAAAAGTCGCCATGAATGCGATTGGTTTAGATTTTGTTGAGCAAGCGAAAGCAGTAAAAGCCAAAGTGGCTGTGCCAACAGAAAAACATCAGCCATCAGCACAGTTACTTCGTTTACTTTCAGAAAAACCAACCATTGTGAATATTGGTTTGAGAAGTTTTGCTGATGTGGCGGAAAAATTCGGTTGTGATGTGGTTCAATATGATTGGACACCGCCAGCAGGTGGTAATTTACAATTAATCAAAGTGTTGAATTTCTTAAGAAATTATGAAGGCTTTGATATTGATGAAGCAAATCGTAAAGTGATCGCCAAAGTGGTTGCAGCTGCACCGATTATTCGTGATAACGTGTTGGCGAAAACGGTAATTAAAGAATTGAATGATGGCAAAGTGATTTTACACGCAGGGCCGCCAATTCAATACCAAGATATGCCGAATACTGTTCAAGGCTCTTGCGTTGGTGCTGTACTCTTTGAAAAATGGGCTGAAGATGAAGCTTCAGCGAGAGCGTTATTAGCCAGCGGTGAAATTAAATTTATTCCTTGCCATCATGTTGGAGCAGTAGGCCCTATGGGTGGTATTACCACAGCAAATATGCCTGTTTGGGTGGTAGAAAACGAAACTGATGGTAACTTCGCTTATTGCACAATGAACGAGGGAATTGGTAAAGTGCTTCGCTTTGGTGCTTATTCAGAAGAAGTGGTACAACGCCTTGAATGGATGCGTGATGTTTTAGGTCCGACTTTAGGCAAAGCAATTCGTTCAATGGAAAATGGTTTAGCGGTGAACCCATTAGTGGCAAAAGCGATTGCGATGGGCGATGAGTTCCACCAACGTAATATTGCGGCATCATTGGCGTTCTTCAAAGAGGTTGCTCCACGTATTACCGCAATGAGCGATTTAAGTGAAGAAAACAAATATGCGGTGATCAAATTCTTAGCCGATACCGACCAATTCTTCCTAAATATTATGATGGCGACTAGCAAGGCAATTATGGACGGTGCAAGAAGATTAACCGAAGGAACTATTGTTACGGCGATGTGTCGTAATGGTGTACACTTTGGTATTCGTATCGCTGGTATGGGCGATGAATGGTTTGTCGGCCCTGTTAATACGCCACAAGGTTTATATTTCACAGGTTATGATGGCGAAGACGCTTGCCCTGATATTGGCGATTCAGCAATTACTGAAACCGTCGGCGTAGGTGGTATGGCGATGATCGCAGCCCCTGCGGTAACTCGTTTTGTGGGTGCTGGTGGCTATGAAGATGCACTACGTACCAGCAATGACATGATGGAAATTTGTATCGACCGCAACCCAAATTATATTGTGCCAAACTGGAATTTCCAAGGTGCTTGTTTGGGGATTGATGCTCGCCTTGTAGTTGAAAAAGGGCTTACACCAGTGATTAACACGGGTATTGCTCACAAAGTTGCAGGCTTCGGGCAAATCGGTGCAGGTACGGTGAGACCGCCAATTTCTTGTTTTGAAAAAGCCATTTTAGCTTATGCGCAAAAACTGGGCTTTCAAGCATAAGGACAGAATATGAGCAAAGAAACTATTGTATTAGCCTTGGGCGGAAACGCCCTTGGTAATAATTTAACTGAGCAACGTGAAGCGGTGGCGAAAACCGCTAAAGTGATCGTGGATATTTTGCAACAAGGCAAAAATATTGTGATTACGCACGGCAATGGCCCACAAGTGGGTATGATCCAACGTGCCATGGACGAATTGGCGAAAACATCAGGTGAAGCCATTCCATTACCGACTAGCGTGGCAATGAGCCAAGGTTATATCGGTATTGATTTACAGAATGCGATTAAATATGAATTGGTTGCTCGTGGTATCGAGCAAAAAGTCAGCACAATTTTATCGCAAGTGGAAGTAGATCCGTCTGACGCTGCGTTTCAAAATCCAGATAAACCTATCGGTCGTTTTATGACGCAAGCGGAAGCCGAAGCGCTTGAGAGCAAAGGCATTCGTTGTATGGAAGATGCGGGGCGGGGTTATCGTATTGTGGTTCCATCGCCAAAACCGAAACGCATCCGTGAGCTGGAAACGATCAAAACCTTGTTAAATGCAGGGCATATTGTGATCACTTGCGGTGGTGGCGGTATTCCTGTAGTAAGCAATGAACAAGGTCATTTAGTAGGCGTTAATGCTGTTATCGATAAAGACAACGCAAGTTCTTTACTCGCAGAAAAACTTAACGCCGATTATTTAGTCATTTTAACTGCGGTGGAAAAAGTCGCAATTAATTTTGGCAAGCCAAATCAAGAGTGGTTATCGGAACTTACGACGACACAAGCGCAGCAATACATTGCAGAGCAGCAGTTCGCTAAAGGTTCAATGTTACCTAAAGTGGAAGCGGCATTAAGATTTGCTCAAAGTGCGCCAAATCGTCGTGCGTTGATTACCTTGCTTGACAAGGCTGCGGAAGGAATCGCAGGGGAAACGGGTACGGTAATTTATTCATAAATTTCACCGCACTTTTATAAATATAAATTGTATTTCTTGAGGTTTAAAATGGAAATACCTGTTAATTTTTTTATGTGGATAATGGCATTTTTACCTATTATCACATTGATTGTTTTGATGGTGAAATTCCAATGGGGAGCGACTGAAGCCGCTCCTATTGGTTTATTAATCACGATTATTACAAGCCTTTTTTTCTATAAAGCCGATGTTCCGCTTATCGCCATCGAGTCAGCCAAAGGCATTTGGTATGCTTTAATCATTTTACTTATCGTTTGGACAGCGGTATTAATGTATCAAGTGAGCGATAGCGCCAAAGCCTTTTTAGTTATTCGTGAAGGAATGAGCAAATTATTCCCAAATGAACTTTTGCTCGTAATGACAATGGGTTGGATTTTTGAAAGTTTCTTACAAGGTATCACAGGCTTTGGTGTGCCCGTTGCTGTGGGCGCACCACTATTGATTGGTATTGGTGTTCGTCCGTTATGGGCGGTAATCTTGCCTTTATTAGGTCAGGCTTGGGGAAATACTTTCGGTACACTCGGTGCGGCTTGGGACGCTTTAGCGGCTTCAGCAGGGCTTGAGATTGGCGGAACTAATTATTTTACCACCGCACTTTGGACATCTGCTTATCTATGGATCTGGATTGTCGTTACTGGTTTAGCAATGGCATGGTTCTATGGAAAAGGTAAAGCCGTTAAGAAAGGTTTCGTCGCAACTTTAATTGTCGCCACGATTCAAGGTGGTGGAGAGTTTGCGCTGAGCCAAGTAAATACAACGATTGCAGCATTTATTCCAGCTTGTTTATCTATACTTGCTATCGTATTTATTAGCAAAATGAAAATGTATAAAGACGTTTGGCGAGTGGAAGATAGCCCAATCATGAACAGAAACAACGTGGCTGAAAGCGTTGAAGATCTGCCGAATATGAGTTTATTGCAAGCCTTTATTCCTTATATTGTGCTTTCAGTGATGACGTTGGCGATCTTAGTGATAACACCTGTTAATCAGTTTTTATCGCAATTTTCAATCGGCTTTGCTTTCCCGCACACGGAGACAGGTTATGGCTTTGTGAATAAGGCTTACGATTCTTACTCACCGATCTCAATTTTCACCCATGCAAGCATGTTCTTATTTGTGTCGGCAATTATTGGCTTGTTTTATTATCAACGCAAAGGCTGGATTGTTAAAGGCGAAGCCAAATCTATTTTCAGCAAATCTATCGCAATGACAATGCCATCGGGCATTGCCGTTGTTGGGTTGGTGATTATGTCGAAAATTATGGGTGGAACAGGGCAAACTGCCGTGTTAGCGAATGGCATGGCTGCGGTGTTGGGTAAAAGCTATACCGTGCTAGCGCCATTTATCGGCTTGCTTGGCACCTTTATGACGGGTAGCAACATGAGCTCAAATATTTTGTTTGGCGACTTCCAAGCTACAACCGCAAATTTACTTAAAGCAAATTCAGCTGCGGTACTAGGCGCTCAAACTGCTGGCGGAGCAATTGGCAGTGCAATCAGTCCAAGTAAAATTATTTTGGGCACAACAACCGCCAATATTCTTGGTAAAGAGGGCGATGTGTTAAAAATCATTATTTGGATCACCTTATTGCCAACCTTGTTAATTGGTCTTTTGGCTTATTTCGCTTCAATGTAAGGAATAAATATGGAAACTTCATCTAGCAATACGGCATTTTTCAAAAGTAAAGCAGGTAAAATGACCTTAGCCTTTATTGTGACTATGATCGCCTTTGGCTGCATTATGTTGGGGTTAAATCAATCCAGCACTAGCCTAATTGATATTGGTTTTTGGCTCATGGTTGCCGCAATGGTTTATTCACCAGTTGATGTATTTATTCTGAACAGAAAGAAAAAATAAGATCGCTTATTAAGGAATAATAATGGAACAAATTACTCAGCGTATTACGCAAAATTTAGAACATCTTAAACAATATACTGCCACACCTGGCAATGGTTGTACTCGCTTGCCATTTTCAAAAGAAGCTCGAAGTGCGGTTAATTATTTACGAGATTTAATGATTGAAGCAGGTCTTCGTGTAAAAGAAGATGAAGCGGGTAATATTTTTGGCGTGTTAGACGGCGAAGATCCAAGTTTACCTTGCGTCATGTCAGGTTCTCACTACGACAGCGTAGTTCATGGCGGCGATTATGATGGCATCGCAGGCGTGATTGTTGCCTTAGAAACCGCTCGTTTATTGAAAAAGTGCGGTCAAAAATTCAAACGAAATTTTGTCGTTGCAGGTTTTAATGACGAAGAAGGTATGCGCTTTGGTACAGGATACTTCGGCTCTGGTGCAATGCTAGGATTACGTACACCAGAATATTGCCGCAAATTCCGAGATAAAGACGGCATTTCAATTTATGACGCAATGAAATCTTACGGCTTAGATCCTGAAAAAGTGGAAAAGGCTAAGTGGAAAGATGGCTCAATTGGACATTTTATTGAAACCCATATTGAACAAGGGCCTGTATTAGATACCCATAATATCGAAATCGGCTTAGTAACAGGTATCGTAGGTTTGCATCGCTATATGTTTACTGTACATGGTCGTGCCGATCACGCAGGTACAACGCCAATGGATATGCGCTTAGATGCAGTTGATGTTGCAAGTAAAGTTATTTCTAAAATTGCAGATTGGGCGAGAGAAAAAGGCGACGGAACGGTTGCCACTGTTGGTTATATGAATGTGCTACCTGGTGGCATTAACATTGTGGCAGAAAAAGTGGAATTTAGTGTGGATATTCGCTCTTTGAATATGGCAAATATTGAAGATATTGCAGCTAAAATTCAAGCCGCATTAACGGAAGAAACCGCTAAAATTGGTTCTACTTTTGATAAAGAAACCAAGCTGGTAATTCAACCTGTGGCATTATCGGAAAAAATGCTGACAATTTTGGAAAAATCAACACAAGCCCACCAATTCAGCTACAAACGTTTACCTAGCGGTGCAGGGCATGATTCTTTAGAAATTGGACAAAAAATCCCAACGGTGATGATTTTCGTGCCAAGCAAAGATGGCAGAAGCCATACGCCTGTGGAGCATACGGATTATCCGTATTTTGCTAAAGCAGCAATGTTGCAAAAAGAATTGGCTGAACAGCTGTTGAGCGAATAAGCTAAATATAAAAAAACCTGACAATAATGTTGTCAGGTTTTTTATTTTGATATTCAAACAAACTATTTGTCAGCTTGTTTATACACCGCTAATGCCGCAGCAACTGCATCGCCAGCTGGTAATTTCATACCTTGTTGTAATAACACCGCTTCTAATGCGCCCAGGGTGAGAAGAATATTACGTTTTTGGCTTGAATAGCCCATATTACCGATACGAATAACTTTACCATCTAATGGGCCAAATGATGTTGCTAATTCAATACCAAAATCATTTAATAATGCGCTTCTTAACGCAGGACCTTGAATGCCTGCTGGAATATTAAAGGCAGTTACTACTGGTGCTTTATGTTTTCTGTCGCCAAAAATGGTTAAGCCCATAGCTTCTAAACCAGCGCATAATGCTTTGTCGTTTAAAATATGGCGAGCAAAACGGGTTTCTAAACCTTCCATTAAGATGCAACGCAATGCTTCGTGTACACCATATTGGTTGCTCGTTGCTTCAGTATGGTGGTTTAAGCGACGTGGGCTCCAATAATCTTGTAATTGTGCTAAGTCTAAGTAGTTGCTTGGAATTGGTGGTAATTGACCATCAACATCAGCATCTGAACGAATACCGCGCTCAACACGTTTACGTTTAGCAATAATGTCTTCAATGCGTTTATTATAAGTAATTAACGCTGTGCCTGATGGCGCTGAGATACATTTTTGTGTACCCGCGATACAAGCATCAATATTCCATTCATCAACACGAATATCTACGCCACCTAAAGTTGCTACTGTATCAACCAAGAACATGGCATCATATTGTTTACAAAGTTTGCCGATTTCTTCTAATGGTTGCATCATTGATGTCGATGTTTCACCATGAATCATCGCAACTGCTTTATAGCCACCTTTTTTGAGTTCAGCTTCAATTTCTTCAGGCTCAAAAACAGTACCCCATTCTCTTTCAATTAAGGTAATGTCTGCGCCACTACGAGAAAGGATTTCATTTAATAAGTAACCAAAACGACCAAATGACGGAATTAAAACTTTATCACCTGGGCAAATTGCAGCGGTTAATACGGTTTCAATACCACCACGAGAAGTGGTGTCAACCACATAAGTTTGTTGGTTTTTAGTTTGGAATAAACGACGTTCCATTTCCATCGTTTCATTCATTAATGATGTAAATTCAGGATCGAACTGACCTAAGATTGGCGCTGACATTGCGCGTAATACACGTGGATCCGCATCAGTTGGACCAGGGCACATTAATAAACGAGGGGACGGATTAATTTCTCTAAATTGCATATAGTTCTCCAAAAAGTAAATTATATGAAAAAAATGGTATTGGCGATTATATATAGCTAGATTGAAAAAAGCATAAAAAATGCTAAAAAATTTCTATTATTTGCATCTTAACTAAAATATTTTTTAGTAAAATCCTTGGTATTTTAGAAAAAATTCAAAAAACAACAAGATTTAGCATTTATATATTATCGCAAATCGGTTTAGCAAAAATTATGAATCATTTTAACTAATAGCTCCCTTGTTGGCTGAATAAATTCAGTTGAGATAAATTCATCAGGCTGGTGAGCTTGTTCGATTGAGCCAGGGCCTAGCACCAACGTTGGGCAAAGCTCTTGAATGAAAGGGGCTTCGGTGCAGTAGTTGACGATTTCGCAAGGTTCGCCGAGTAGTTTTTCGACGACTTGTACCACTTGGGCGGAGTGTTCGCATTCGTAGCCCGGTGTGGCTTCGTGTAAATTTTGTAGGCTTAATCGGTCGCCGTATTGAGCGAACATTGGGGCTAATTTTTCACGCAACATTTCGTCTAAATCGTCTAAACGCATATTCGGCAGAGGGCGAATGTCGAAGTGTAATTCGCAGCACGCACAAATGCGGTTTACGGCATCGCCGCCGTGAATTGCACCAAAGTTCATTGTTGGGTAAGGAATTTCAAAGCCTGAGTGGTGATATTTGGCTTTGATTTCATTACGCATTTGCATTAAATAGCCCGTTGCTTCGTGCATTAATTCAATGGCATTAATGCCTTTGGCTGGATCGCTTGAATGCCCTGTTTTGCCTGTAATTCGTAGGGCTTTGCCGATATGTCCTTTGTGTGCTCGCACAGGTTTGAGTGAAGTTGGTTCGCCGATAATGGCACAATCTGGGCGGATATGGGCGTGTTTGATGAAAGTGCGAGTGCCAAGCATTGTGGTTTCTTCATCGGCAGTGGCGAGAATGCGTAATGGTTTGTTGAGTTTGCTTAAATCAATTTGTTGAATAGCGTCTAGCACAAAAGCGAAAAAGCCTTTCATATCCGCTGTGCCTAAACCATATAATTTGCCGTCTTTTTCTGTTAGTTTGAATGGGTCGAATGTCCAGCGTCCCTCATCAAATGGCACGGTGTCGGTGTGTCCTGCCAGCAATAAGCCGCCTTCCCCTTCCCCAAAGGTAGCAAGTAGGTTATATTTATCGTTACTGCCTTCCACGGGCAAAATTTCTGTTTTAAATCCAAAATCACCTAGCCAAGTGGCGAGTAGCTCAATTAAAGTGCGGTTCGTTTGATCGAATTTTTGCTCAAGACTGCTGATCGTCGGTAAGGCGATGAGTTGTGAATACATCTCTAAAAATGCAGGGTGTTTTTTCATTTGTATTTGCCTTAAATAGTAGTTGATTTTTAAATATTTATGCAGAATAATAGCATAATTAATCAATAATTCCCATATTCCGATGAAATAAAGGACAAAATTATGATACAAAAAGCGATTGTTGTAGGCGCAAGCGGTTATACTGGTGCAGAACTGGCACAAATTCTGACTCGCCACCCCCATTTTGAATTGGCAGGGCTGTATGTTTCTAGCCAAAGTGCCGATGCAAATAAAGCGATTTCAAGCCTTTATCCGCAACTTCGCCGTGTTTGTGATTTGCCTTTGCAGCCTTTACCAGAAGATTTGAGCTTGCTGGCAAATGATACGGATGTGGTATTTTTAGCTACAGCACACGAAGTCAGCCATAATCTTGCCCCTATTTTTTTACAACAAGGTTGCCAAGTCTTTGATTTATCTGGTGCATTCCGTGTGAATAATGCCGAATTTTATCGTGAATATTATGGTTTTGAGCATCAATATCTTGCCTTGCTTGAACAAGCAGTTTACGGCTTGGCGGAATGGAATGCAAAACAAATTGAAGAAACAGATCTTGTTGCCGTCGCAGGTTGCTATCCAACCGTATCGCAATTAAGTTTAAAGCCGTTGATTGAAAATAACTTATTAGATCTCAATCAGTTACCAATTATTAATGCCGTGAGCGGTGTGAGTGGTGCAGGGCGTAAAGCTAATTTAACCAGCAGTTTCTGCGAAGTGAGTTTAAACGCTTATGGCGTGTTTAATCACCGCCATCAACCTGAAATATCCACGCATTTAGGCACGGAAGTGATTTTCACCCCGCATTTAGGCAATTTCAAACGTGGTATTTTAGCGACGATTACGGCCAAATTAAAAGCAGGCGTAACCAATGAGCAAATTCACGCCGCCTATCAGCAATATTACGGACAAAGCCCTTTGGTGCGAGTGTATGAAAGTGGTTTGCCAAGCATTAAAGCGGTAGAATTTACCCCTTATTGCGACATTGGTTTTGCCACTAAAAACGGACATATTATCATTGTTGGCGCAGAAGATAATTTACTCAAAGGCGCAGCAGCGCAAGCGGTGCAATGTGCTAACATTCGCTTTGGTTATAATGAAACCCTTGGCTTATTTTAAGGAATAATAATGAAACCTTTAGTTATCAAACTCGGTGGCGTATTGCTTGATACTCCAGCGGCAATGGACAACTTATTTGCCGCATTACAACAATATTGTCAAAATGCTGACCGCACTTTGTTAATCGTACACGGTGGTGGTTGCGTGGTGGACGAATTAATGCAACGCCTTAATTTGCCTGTGCAAAAGAAGAATGGCTTGCGTGTTACACCAAGTGATCAAATTGATATTATTGTCGGCGCATTAGCTGGAATTGCCAATAAAAAATTAGTGGCGCAGGCGGCAAAATGCCAGCTTAACCCTGTGGGTTTAAGTTTGGCGGACGGCAATTTAACTAAGGCGGTACAATTCGATCCTGAGCTTGGACACGTTGCCACGGTGAGTGCGAGAAAGCCTGATTTACTGAATACGCTTTTGGGCGACGGTTTCTTGCCAATCATCAGTTCTATCGCAGTTGATGAGCAAGGGCGTTTAATGAATGTCAACGCAGACCAAGCGGCGACAGCTATTGCGGCGTTGATTAATGCCGATTTAGTGATGCTGTCCGATGTGGACGGTGTGCTTGATGCGGATAAAAAATTGCTCAGCGAACTGAATTCAGCACAAATTACGCAATTAATTCACGATAAAGTCATCACTGATGGTATGATTGTGAAAGTTAATGCGGCGTTGGACGCAGCAAAAATGCTTAATCGTGGCGTGAACATTGCTAACTGGAAATATCCTGAAAAACTCACCGCACTTTTTGCGGGGCAAACTGTTGGCACGTTGATCAAACCATAGAAATAAATTAAAAATAACAAAAGGAACAAAAAAATGGCATTATGGGGCGGTCGCTTCACGCAAGCGGCAGACAGACGTTTTAAAGATTTTAACGATTCACTGCGTTTTGACTATCGTTTAGCTGAACAAGATATTGAGGGCTCGATAGGCTGGTCGAAAGCCTTGGTGAGCGTGAATGTATTAAGTACGCAAGAGCAGCAGCAACTTGAAGTGGCGTTGAATGAATTGCTTATTGAAGTGCGGTCAAATCCACAGGCGATTTTGCAAGATGATGCCGAAGATATTCACAGCTGGGTGGAAAGTAAACTTATCGATAAAGTGGGTAATCTTGGCAAAAAACTGCATACAGGTCGCTCACGTAATGACCAAGTAGCACTCGACATCAAAATGTGGTGCAAAGCGCAAGTTACCGAATTGCAATACGCCGTGCGTGAATTGCAAGCTAAATTAGTGGAAACCGCCGAAAACACCCAAGACGCCGTAATGCCAGGTTACACCCATCTTCAACGTGCACAACCGATCAGTTTTGCACATTGGTGTATGGCTTACGTGGAGATGCTCGACCGTGATTACAGCCGTTTGGCTGATGCTTATAATCGTATGAACACTTGTCCGCTCGGCAGTGGCGCATTGGCAGGAACAGCATATCCTATTGATCGTGAACAACTTGCGGCAGATTTAGGTTTCGCTTCAGCCACACGTAACAGTTTAGACAGCGTATCTGATCGTGATCATATTATCGAATTGCTTTCAACCGCGTCGTTAAGTATGGCGCATTTATCGCGTTTCGCCGAAGATATGATTATTTTCAACAGCGGAGAAGCGGATTTCGTCGAACTTTCCGATCGCGTAACTTCGGGTTCATCGTTAATGCCACAGAAGAAAAACCCTGACGCGTGCGAATTGATCCGCGGTAAAACAGGGCGCGTAATCGGCTCGTTAATGGGAATGTTGACCACCGTAAAAGGCTTGCCGTTGGCGTATAACAAAGATATGCAAGAAGACAAAGAAGGCATTTTCGACGCGCTCGACACGTGGCACGATTGCTTAACAATGGCAGCGTTTGTGTTAGAAGATATTAAAGTCAACGTGGAACGTACCCGTGAAGCCGCCTTGAAAGGCTATTCAAATGCCACCGAGTTAGCGGATTACTTGGTGGCAAAAGGCGTACCATTCCGTGATTCTCACCACATTGTGGGCGAAACCGTGGTTTACGCAATTAAAGTCCACAAAGGCTTAGAAGATTTAAGCGTAGAAGAATTCCGCCAATTCAGCGACGTGGTCGGCGAAGATGTGTACGAAATCTTATCGCTCCAATCTTGCTTAGACAAACGTAGCGCAAAAGGCGGTGTATCGCCAGTGCGCGTGGCGGAAGCGATTGCGGAAGCGAAGGCGAGAATTAAGGCTTAATTAAATGTAGGGATAAGCGATAAGGAAAAAAGTGCGGTGCAAAATTTCATTTTTTTGCACCGCACTTTTTCTTTGATTTGTGTTATTTGATTTGCGTTTCAATCACGCCGCCGCCGAGGCAGATTTCGCCTTGATAGAATACAGCGCTTTGTCCTGGGGTAACGGCGATTTGGGGTTCATCGAATACCACACGGATATTTTCGTCATCAATAGGGAAAATTTCGCAAGTGATGTCGGTTTGGCGATAGCGTGTTTTTACCGTGCAACGAACTGGTTGGCGGATTGGTTGGCGGTCAACCCAGTGTAGTTGGCTGGCAGTGAGTCCCGTGGAAAGTAGGGCAGAGTTATCGTGTCCTTGTGCAACAATTAACACGTTGTTAATTAAGTCTTTTTCGACCACATAAAACGGATCTTCACTTAAACCTTGTACACCACCGATGCCTAAACCTTTGCGTTGACCAAGCGTGTGATACATCAAACCATCGTGGCGACCAACGACTTTGCCGTCCACGGTGCGAATTTCACCGGGTTGAGCTGGCAAATAGCGAGCCAGAAAATCTTTAAATTTTCGCTCACCGATGAAGCAAATGCCCGTAGAGTCTTTTTTCTTTGCCGTGATTAAGCCAAGATCTTCAGCAATGGCACGCACAATAGGCTTTTCAATATCACCGACAGGGAATAAACTTTGTCCCACTTGCATTTTGCTTAAGGTGTACAGGAAATAGCTTTGGTCTTTATTTCTGTCTAATCCACGCAATAATTGTGCATTTTGGTCGTCGCCTGAGCGGCGCACATAGTGCCCTGTGGCAATATAATCTGCGCCTAAATCTTCGGCGGCATATTCTAAAAATGCTTTAAATTTAATTTCTTTATTGCACAGAATATCAGGGTTTGGAGTGCGACCTGCTTTGTATTCATTCAAAAAATGTTCAAAAACGTTGTCCCAATATTCCGCCGCAAAATTGATTTTGTGCAATTTCATATTGAGTTTGTCTGCCACCGCCTGTGCATCGGCAAGATCTGCAGCGGCGGTACAATAATCCGTATCGTCATCTTCTTCCCAGTTTTTCATAAACAAGCCTTCCACTTGATAGCCTTGCTGTTGAAGAATAAAAGCCGATACCGATGAATCTACGCCACCCGACATACCAACAATGACTTTCTTTTTCCCATTGTTGGCTAATTGTTCGTCGCTTAATTTTGCAAAATATTGATCGTAAGTTTTTGATTTCATCATCTTTTTCTTATTTTACCTCATAAAACTGCGGTGCTTTTTTGAAGCGTTCTAGTTCTGCTTCATCAACTTCGCCTTTTGCCACTTTGCTTTTTAGGTTGTCGCAAGGTTCGTCGCAGTCGCACACTTTTTTCATACCTAATGCTGAGATGCCGCCGCAGCTGCCTGCGATAGATTTACGTTTTACGATGTAACCGAGTGCCATTCCGAAGATGACGAGCAAGAAGATGCCGAATGTAACGATAAAAATTTTCATAATGTTTCCTTTTACTGCTTGTTTGATTGTGCTGCCAAAAGTGCGGTGAATTTTGACGACATTTTTGTTTCAAACCCTTTTTCGGTTTTGCTAATTAAATAAATGGCTAAATTTTCTTTTTCAGCAATGGCTAATGCTTTTTCTTCGCCGAGCACAAAAAGGGCGGTTGATAAACCATCAGCGGTCATTGCTGATGGGTGTAGCACGGTGATGGAAGCCAATCTGTGCTGAATTGGGTAGCCTGTTTTTGGGTCGATTTCGTGTGAAAATCGTTTGCCATTTTCTTCAAAATAATTGCGATAATCGCCTGAAGTTGCCATTCCTAAGTTTTCGATGCCGATGACTTGTTGTGCTGAGCGGCTGCCGTCAAAGTTTGGTTGTTCAATCGCAATTTGCCAGTTTTTTTGTTCTGCATTTTTGCCTTTGGCACGAATTTCACCGCCAATTTCGACCAAATAATGTTGTACGCCAATATGTTCTAAATAATCTGCGACTTGGTCAACGCCAAAGCCTTTTGCAATCGAAGAAAGATCAACATAGAGTTGCGGTACGGTTTTTTCAAGGCTAAATTGCTGTGCCGTTTGGTTTAATTTTAGTTTTTCGATGCCAACCCAAGCACGTCGTTCATTGAGTTCCGCAGGGCTTGGCTCTTTGCCCGTGTGTTTTTCAGGGCCAAACCCCCACAGGTTGACCAAAGGTCCGACGGTAACGTCTAAAGCACCGTCGGTCATTTTGTTTAAGCGGATTGCTTCTGCCACGACTTTGGCTAATTCGGGTGAAATGGCAATCGGTGTGTGAATTTGTGTGTTTTGGTTAAAGCGACTTAGTTCCGAGCTGGGAATGTAAGTGGACATTTTCGCATTAACATCTTTCAAAATACCTTCAATTTGGCTATGGGCTTGTTCTGCTTGTTGTGCGACTTTGCCGTCATCAAGATATTTGATGTGGTAAGTCGTTCCCATTGTTTTACCATTTAGGGTGATAATATCTGCCGATTTATTGCAGGCAGTGAGTGCAAATACCGCTAAAAGTGCGGTGAAAAAAAACTTAATTTTCATAAAATTTACTGTGATTTTAAATAGCCAAAGCGGTCAGAAACCTGACCGCTCTTTTTATTTATAGGATAGTGATTAGCCACCGAAATCATCTAATAAGATGTTTTCATCTTCAACGCCTAATTCTTTAAGCATATTGATAACAGCTGCATTCATCACTGGAGGTCCACACATATAGTATTCACAGTCTTCAGGTGCTTCGTGATTTTTGAGATAGTTCTCATAAAGCACGTTGTGAATGAAGCCAGTGTAGCCGTCCCAATTATCTTCTGGTAATGGATCAGAAAGTGCAACATACCATTTGAAGTTGTCATTTTCTGCTTGGAGCATATCGAAATCTTCTACATAGAACATTTCACGTTTAGAACGAGCACCGTACCAGAAAGTCATTTTACGTTTACTGTGTAAGCGTTTTAATTGGTCGAAAATGTGTGAACGCATTGGTGCCATACCTGCACCACCACCGATAAACACCATTTCATTGTCAGTTTCTTTCGCGAAGAATTCACCAAATGGACCTGAAATAGTGACTTTATCGCCCTCTTTTAATGACCAAATGTAAGATGACATTTGACCTGGAGCAACGTCAGGATTACGTGGTGGAGGCGTTGCGATACGCACGTTCAACATAATAATGCCTTTTTCTTCTGGGTATGAAGCCATTGAGTAAGCACGAATAATATGTTCGTCCACTTTTGACACATAACGCCATAGGTCGAATTTGTCCCAATCTTCGTGGTATTCTGCTGGAATATCAAAATCTTTATAAGCCACAGTGTGTGGTTCTGCTTCGATTTGGATATAACCACCTGCACGGAATGGAACTTCTTCGCCCTCAGGGATTGCCAATTTAAGTTCTTTGATGAATGTGGCTTTGTTATCGTTAGAAATAACGGTACATTCCCATTTTTTCACACCAAAGATTTCTTCAGGCAATTCAACGTCCATTGATGATTTCACGTTTACTTGGCAAGCTAAACGATAACCCTCTTTGGCTTCACGTTTGGTGATGTGTGAAAGTTCAGTTGGAAGAATTTCGCCGCCACCTGATTTCACTTTTACCAAACATTGACCACAAGAGCCACCGCCACCACAAGCAGATGAAACGAAGATACCTTGGCTTGCTAACGCGCCTAATAATTTGCCGCCAGCAGGTAAGGTAATTGCTTTGTTTGGATCATCATTGATTGAGATGGTGATGTCGCCTGAATCCACTAATTTTGATTTAGCGATTAAAATCACTACTGCAAGCACTAATACAAGGGCTGTAAAAATGCCAATACCGAAAATAAAATTACTATCCACGATATGCTCCTTATAATTGAATGCCTGAGAATGACATAAAGCCTAATGCCATTAAGCCAACGGTGATAAAGGTGATTCCTAAACCACGTAAGCCTGCTGGAACATCAGCATATTTCATTTTTTCAGTTAAGCCAGCAAGTGCAACAATCGCTAACATCCAGCCTGTACCTGCACCCACACCGTAAACCACTGATTCTGCGAAGTTATATTCACGTTGCACCATAAAAGATACACCACCGAAGATCGCACAGTTTACCGTGATTAATGGTAAGAAGATCCCTAATGCACTATAAAGTGCGGGGAAAAATTTATCTAAAACCATCTCTAGGATTTGTACTAATGCAGCAATTACCCCGATGAAGGTGATGAAGTTTAAGAATGTTAAATCTACACCTTCAACTAATGCGCCATCTTTTAAGATGTGAGTAAAAACTAATTGGTTAGCAGGAACTGCGATACCTAATACAACGATTACAGCAATCCCTAAACCAAAAGCGGTTGATACTTTCTTAGACACCGCAAGGAATGTACACATACCAAGGAAGAAAGCTAATGCCATATTTTCAACAAATACGGACTTAACAAATAGACTTAAATAATGTTCCATTGATTATTTCTCCACTTGTTCTGGTTTCCACGTTCTTAAGCCCCAAATTAGGAAGCCGATAATAAAGAACGCACTTGGAGCTAATAGGAATAAACCGTTAGTTTGATACCAACCGCCATCGTTTACGGTTTGAAAAATGGTCATACCGAACAATTTACCTGAACCAATCAGTTCACGAATAAATGCTACTGCAATTAAGATTGCACCGTAACCTAAACCGTTACCGATACCATCAACAAAACTTTCTAATGGGCGAGATTTCATCGCAAATGCTTCCGCACGTCCCATTACGATACAGTTTGTAATAATTAAACCAACGAAAACAGAAAGCTGTTTAGATAAACCATAAGCATAAGCACGTAATACTTGGTCAACTAAGATTACTAATGAAGCAATAATTGCCATTTGTACAATAATACGAATGCTATTTGGAATATAGTTACGGATCATTGAAATGAACATACTGGAGAATGCGGTTACAAAGCTCACAGCAACTGTCATTACAAGTGCAGTTTCCAATTTTGTGGTTACTGCCAATGCAGAACAAATACCTAAGATTTGTAATGCGATTGGGTTGTTATCTGCCACTGGCGATAACAAAAGTTTTTTAAGATTAGAACCAGCCATTAGTTAGCCCCCGCTTTTAATTTTGCTAAATATGGACCAAAGCCTTTTTGACCTAACCAGAATTTGAATGAGTGATCAACACCGTTACTGGTTAATGTTGAGCCTGAAATCGCATCAATACCGTGTTCTTTATCTGCTGCAGCACCTTTACCTACGTGCAAAGCTGGTTGACCTTGTTCGTTAAGTAATTTCTTGCCTTCAAATTGGGCTTGCCAACGTGGGTTTTCAATTTCACCACCTAAACCTGGAGTTTCACCGTGTTCATAGTAAGTAATACCATTTACTGTGTTGCCATCAGGTTGGATTGAAATGAAACCATACATTGTTGACCATAAACCACGGCCATAAACTGGTAATACGATTTGCTTTACTTGACCATCGTCAGCTTTGACTAAGTAAACTTCCGCTAAATTCGCACGAGTACGAATACCCGCTAAATCTTCTTCCGCTGAAAGTGCAACGCTTTGTGCAGGATCTTTCACGGCAGCTTTAGCATCAAAGTTTGCTGGACCGTCAACATAATCGCCAGTATTTAAATCAACCAATTTTGCTTCAATGTTTTTCGCATAAACCGCTTGAACATCGATATTCGGTTGCATTAAACCTGTAACTTGTAAAATATTTTTTTGTTTATCTAATTGCTTTTGGACTTCTTGTGTTGGTTTTAATAACACCGCAGCACCAGCTACAATAAGAGAACAAATTAAACTTAACAGCACAACGACGGTTAATGTGCCGCCGATGCTATCTTTATTAAATTTAGACATTGCGAGCTCTCCGACGTTTGATATTTGCTTGAACCACTAAATAGTCAAATAAAGGTGCGAATAAGTTAGCGAATAAAATAGCCAACATCATACCTTCTGGGTAAGCTGGATTGACGACACGAATTAACACCGCCATAAAGCCGATTAACGCACCGTACCACCATTTACCTGTATTCGTAAATGACGCTGAAACTGGGTCAGTTGCCATAAAGATCATACCAATCGCAAAGCCACCTAATACTAAGTGCCAATGCCAAGGCATTGAGAATAATGGATTTGTGTCTGAACCAATTAAGTTAAACGCCGTTGAAGTGATCACCATTCCTAAGAATACGCCAGCAATAATACGCCAAGAAGCGATGCGTGCGAATACAATGATTGCACCACCGATGAATAAGGCTAATGCTGAAACTTCACCCATAGAACCAGGGATATTGCCTAAGAACGCATCTAACCAAGAAATTGGTTGACCTGTTGATACGTGTTTAAGTGCTGCTTCGCCACCTTGTGCCCATTGTGAAAGTGCAGTTGCACCAGAGAAACCATCGGCTGCAGTCCAAACTGTGTCACCTGAGATTTGACCCGGGTATGCAAAGAATAAAAATGCACGACCAGCCAATGCAGGGTTCATAAAGTTTTTACCCACACCACCAAAGACTTCTTTCGCAACGACTAAACCAAATGTAATCCCTAATGCGGCTTGCCATAATGGCAATGTTGGTGGAACGATTAATGCAAAAAGCACGGTCGTTACGAATAAACCTTCGTTTACTTCGTGTCCACGAATAACCGCAAAACCAACTTCAATCGCAGAACCTAATAGGAAAACGGTTAAATAAATTGGTAAAAAGAACACCGCACCTAATGCCATTTTGCTACCAATACCTGCAGAGCTAGACACATCTAAGCCTAACATTTGCACGATAACATAGTGCCAGTCTTTAGCCGCTAAGGCATCAACGCTAGTACCTAAGTGAGCAATGGCTTCAACCGCTTGATGACCCACATTATACATTCCGTAGAAAATAGCTGGGAATAGTGCCAACCATACGGTAATCATCATACGTTTTGAGTCAATCGCATCACGAACGTGCGTGCTGTGCTTGGTAACTGTGCCTGGTGTATAAAGCAAAGTGAACATTGCTTCATAGACAGGGTAGAGCTTAGCAAATTTGCCGCCCGGTAAAAACGCAGGTTCGAGTTTTTCAAAAAGATGTTTTAAACTCATTTTTAACCTTCCTTCTCGATCTTATCTAATGCTTGACGTAACAACGAACCGTAATCAGTTTTGCCAGGGCAAACATAAGTACAAAGTGCTAAATCTTCTTCGTCTAACTCTAAACAACCTAAATTTTGTGCAGAGTCGGTATCGCCTGCGGCTAAATCACGCAACAATAATGTTGGTAAAATATCTAACGGCATTACACGTTCATAAGAACCGATTGGCACCATCGCACGATCGCCACCATTAACTGCGGTGGTAAAATCGAATAATTTACGACCAAAATGACCTAATACAGTACGAGTAATCGAGAATTTATTTGGTTGCGGAGTAATCCAGCCCATAAATTCTTTCTCGTTCCCCTCGCTTAATGCAGACACTTGCAATGCGTAGCGACCCAAGAAATCCACTGGACCTTGTGCTGTTGCACCATGTAAAACAGAGCCTGAAATCACACGATTTTCACCCGCACTTAATTCATCGGCAGTTAATTGTGAAAGGTTTGCACCTAAACGAGTACGAACTAAACGTGGATTTTTCACTTGTGGGCCAGCTAAAGACACCACACGATCAGTGAATAATTCACCTGTAGTGAACAATTTACCAATAGCGATAACGTCTTGATAATTCAAATGCCACACCTGTTTAGTCAAGCTAACAGGATCGATAAAGTGAATGTGAGTTCCCACTAAACCTGCTGGGTGAACGCCTTTCGCTTCGTGAACCGTTACTGTATTTGCTGTTGGCAAGTTAACGCCCGCTGCTTTAACAAGATTAACTTTACTGTGTAAGCGAGTTAACACGGTTAAACCATTAGCAAAATCATCAGCGAATTCATTGATAATTACCGCAGGATCTGCAGCCAACGGATTAGTATCCATTGCATTCACGAAAATTGATGATGGCACCGCATCAACGGCAGGGATTTTACTAAATGGACGAGTACGAAGTGCGGTCCAAAGACCAGAATTTTGCAAATTCTCACGCACTTGCGCTTCGCTTAATTGGCTCAATGCCGCGGCATCGTATTTAGCAAAGGTTTCTTGCTCGTTACCTTCAACACGAATAACCACAGATTGTAATACTCGCTTCGCACCACGATGAATAGCGGTTACAGTACCACTTGCAGGGGCAGTGAAAAGCACGCCAGGGTTCTTTTTATCTTCAAAAGAGCCTGACCTTTTTTCACCACATCGCCTTCGCGAACCTTCATTGAAGGACGCATTCCCACATACTCTTCACCAAGCAAAGCAACTTCAGTTACGGCATTGCCGTTACGGATTACTTGTTCTGGCTTCCCTGAAATCGGAAGATCCAAGCCTTTTTTAATCGTAATCATTATTTGCACTACTTTTGTTAGGGTTAAAATTAAGCCATCACGCCTACACCATTAAAAAGTGTAAGAATAATGACCGCACTTTGAGCGATGATTTAAAAAATCACAAAAATAAAAACTCAAATTCGGGCTTTTGTCCTATGAAAAAAACAAAAATAACAGTCTATTTTAACTAAAAATCAACATTTCTTCCACTTGAAAGCGGAACTTTTTTCCACTTCCTTAATAAAAAAGAGTAAATATCAATAAAACTACCTATAAATAGTTATAATCCAACACCGGCACAATTAGGTGATTTCGGAAATTGCCCCTCTGCTTTTTGCCATTCTTCAAGGGTATAAGTATGCAACGCCAGTGCGTGAATACCATTGGCTAATTCTTCAGCAAAATGCTGATAAACAAGACGATGACGAGCAACTTGACGCAATCCGTTAAATTTATCACTCACGATCACCATCTTAAAATGAGAGTCTGCACCACGCCCCGAGCTGTGCATATAGCTTTCATTTTCCACTTTCATAAAGTGCGGTTGAAATTCGGCAATGATTTGTACTTCCAGTGCTTGTTGTTTTGACATTGTTTACTCCAAAATAAAAATTTTTCAGCGGAAAGGCTATACATTATTGCCTAAGTTTGCAAGAATAAGCGCTGTTAATTTTAATAAAAGTAAGGATTAATCAATGAAATTAAAAAAATTCTCACTCGCTACCCTTTTTGTTGCAACAGCATTATTAGCAGGTTGTGCTGGAAAACCAAGCAACACTTTAAGTTTTAATCCGCAAGCCCCAACAGCAACGGCAGCATTTAATACACTTAACCAAAAAGCGATTGTAAACGTCGTAACCAAAGACGGTCGCCAACAGCCTGAAATCTCTGCTTATACTGTGGACGGCTCATTATTTAAATTATCTTCTTCACCTGATGTAGCACAATTATTCCAACAAATCGTGTCGCAAGATCTTAATTCAAAAGGCTTCCGTTTAGCGAATAATGGCGCAAATACCAACGTATTAGTAACCGTAAAAGAATTCTATGCCAAAGTCGATGAGGGCAATATTCGCCACAAAATTTCATCAAAAGTGCAATTAGAAGTTCACGTTCAAGGCGTGAAAGGCAACTTCACTAAAAATATCGGCTCTAGCCGTGTAGATGAGGGCGCATTAGGCGTGAACAATGATGATATTCAAAAATCTTTGACTGCAGCATTAAAAGATGTGGTGTCAGCACTTTATAAAGATCAAGAAATTGCTGGTGCAATTAATCAATATGCTAACTAATTGATTTACATATAAAACTGCGGTGTAAAAAACTCAACATTTTTACACCGCAGTTTTTTTATTTGTGCGCCTGTAAACTGGCTTGAGTGAAAAATTGTTTATCTTCCCAGCGCAGTAAAGTCATTCGATTTCCCCAAGCGCAGCCAGTGTCTAGAGCGTAGATGTTGGTTGGTGTTGGCGTGTCTACAAGGCTTGCCCAATGCCCGAAGATGATATTTTCGGTGTTGAAAATTGGGTTATCTAAGTTAAACCAAGGGCGCAATTCCTGTGGCGCTTGAGTGAGCGGGAGTTTACACTCGAAGTCTAAGCGATGATCGGTGTAGCAAAAACGCATTCGGGTGAATACGTTAATGATATAGCGCAAGCGATCGATGCCTTGTAATTGCGGCGACCAAAGATCGGGCTGGCTGCCGTACATTTGAGTGAGTAAGTCGAGATAATCAGGCGATTGCAACACTTGCTCCACTTCTTTGGCGCAAGCCACAGCGGTAGGAATGTCCCAATCGGGCGAGATGCCAGCGTGCGCTAAAGAAAAGCCTTGTTCAGCATTATGAATAAATAAAGGCTGATGGCGTAACCAATCCATTAATTCGTCAGCATCTGGGGCGGTGAAAATGGCATCGACTTTATCCCACGGTTTGGCTTTTTTTATGCCAAATGCGGTGGCGAGTAAATGTAAGTCGTGGTTGCCTAATACGGTGTGCGCTCGGTTGCCTAAGCCTTTCACAAAGCGTAAGCATTCAAGGGACTTATCACCACGAGCGATTAAATCGCCCGTGAGATAAAGTTGATCCTGTGTAAAATCGAACCGCACTTTTTCCAATAAGATTTGCAATTCGTCATAGCAGCCGTGCAAATCGCCCACAATGTAGGTTGCCATTTTTGCCCCTTTTTTGCGTTATTCTTCTGGCAGATCAACGATCTCGTCTTTGTTCACATCACTTGGCGGATTATCATATAACCAATTAGCCAAACGAGCGTAATCGGCGATACTTAAATTTTCCGCTCTAGCGTTTAAATCCACTCCAAGTGCGGTTAAATTTTCCGCAGAAAATAAAGTCGAAAGCGCATTGCGCAAGGTTTTACGACGTTGATTAAAGGCTTGGCTGGTTACACGATTTAACCAATACAAATCTTTCACTGGGTGCGGTAATTCATTGTGTGGAATTAAACGCACCACTGCAGAATCCACTTTTGGCGCAGGTTTAAATGCGGTTGGCGGCACTTCTAACACTGGCATTACTTGGCAGAAATATTGCGCCATAATAGTTAAGCGACCATAAGCCTTGCTGTTCGGGGCAGCGCACAAACGTTTTACCACTTCTTTTTGCAACATAAAGTGCATATCTTGGATTTTGTCGTGGAATTTGAATAAGTGGAACATCAACGGCGTTGAAATGTTATAAGGCAAGTTGCCGAATACACGTAATTTCTGCCCTTTTTCTGCCAGTTTTTCGTCATCGTATAATTTGCCGAAATCGAATTGCATCGCATCGTTTTCGATTACGGTGAGCTTTTGGTGTAAAAAAGGGTGGTGGCGTAAACGCTCGGCTAAATCACGGTCTAATTCTACCACAGTTAAGCGTTCAACTTGTTCACCTACAGGTTCTGTCAATGCGCCCAAGCCTGGGCCGATTTCAATTAAAAATTGATTTTTTTGTGGGTAAATAGCCGCCACAATGCCTTGAATGACATTATCGTCGTGTAAAAAGTTTTGCCCGAAACGTTTGCGAGCGGTATGTCCTAGGTGTCGTTTTGAATTCATTTGTATTAAGAGCTGTAAATTAAAATAAAAACGGTGGGCATTTGCCCACCAGAGAAAGATTATTTAACGAGATATTTAATCTCTGCGCCTCGACGTAAGCCTTTCACCCAGTCTTTCGACTCTTCTTGAAGTTGTTGATTAACAAGGGTTTCGTAGGCTTTTTGACGGAATGCTTGTTCGGTTGATTCGCCTTGACGAGTGTCAGTTACTTCTAAAATATGCCAGCCAAATTCTGTTTTAAATGGCGCAGAAATGCTGCCTTTTTTCGCAGAAGTAACTTGTTTAGCAAATTCAGGCACATAATTTGTTGCAGGGGCAAAACCTAAATCACCACCGTTAGCACCTGAAAGATAATCTTTTGAATAGGCTTTTGCTGCTTCAGCAAAGCTCGTTTTGCCCGCCATAATTTCTGCACGTACTTTGCTTAATTCGGCTTTTGCTTGCGCATCGTTAAGCATCGGATTGAGTTTTAATAAAATATGACGCACTTGATAATGGGTTGTCGCTAAGGCTTTTTGATTGCCACTTTTCTTTGCATTTTCAAACATTTGCTGACTTAAGGCTTCTACTTGTTCACGAGAAACATCAATGTGTTTACCAATGCTGCGGTTGCGCACTTCTGCCATTAAAATTTGGTTAGAAATATTGCTACGGAATTGCTGTAAGCTAATGCCTTGATAATCTAAAGCGTCTAATAATTGACCATAAGTTAAGCCATTTTGTGCGGCAATATTGCGCACGATTTGGTCAACTTGTGCAGAACTGACTTTCACGCCAGAGTCTTTGATCGCTTTTTGCACTAACATATCATCAATGATGTTATCTAACGCTTTGATGCGATTGCTTTCTGTGTCTGCTTTGCCGCCTAAGGCACGTTTAACTTGGCTGGCTAAAATAGGTGCGCCGTTTACTGTTGCAACGACTTGCTCAACCGCTTGTGCGCTGGTGGAAACTGCCCACGCACTTAAAGCAATAACAAAAATTGATTTGAAAGAATGAAGTTTCATAATTATCCGTTAAGTCTATGTTGATAAAAGTTAATTTAATGACAATCTGTTAGATTACGCAATATCCAAAAAGTTCCCTATTGTGCCAGTAAAGCGACTTCGTAGCAACTATCGTAACGCATTGTGCGCACTTGCACTTTTTCTTTGCGGCTGGTCGGCACATTTTTGCCCACATAATCAGCACGAATAGGCAATTCACGGTGTCCGCGGTCAACAAAAATCACCAATTCCACTTTCGCCGCACGCCCAAAATCCACCAAGGCATCTAGTGCCGCACGAATGGTGCGACCAGTGAATAACACATCATCAATCAAAATCACGGTTTTATTTTGCACGCTAATAAAATCGGAAGATCCTTTATAAATCGGTGCTTGGCTTGGTTCAGCATATTCCAAATCATCACGATAAAAGGTAATGTCTAAATCAATCGACGGCAACTGCTGTTGAGTTAATTCGGCGATTTTGCGTTTAATTAAGTCGGCAATTTCTGCTCCACGACGCTTAATGCCAACGATCACTAATTCGTTTAAATCTGAGTGTTTTTCGATAATTTCGTGGGAAATTCGGGAAATTGTGCGCATAAATTGCGCTTCATCAATAATGATTTTTTCCATAAAAATTCTGTTTAGCCCCTGTGCTTAAATGAAGAAAAAAGAGAGAAGAAATAAATTGCGCCTACTATACCAAAAATTCAACGAAAAATGACCGCACTTTAGCGAAAAAATCTTTATAATAGCGAAAAATAATGCAGTTTTTATAAGGTATCAACAAGATGAAACAAAAAATCGTGCTGGCGACAGGCAATAAAGGCAAAGTGAGAGAAATGGCGGACGTGTTAGCCGACTTAGGATTTGAAGTAGTTGCTCAAACCGATTTAGGCATTGAGCCACCTGAAGAAACAGGCTTAACCTTTGTGGAAAATGCGCTGTTAAAAGCACGCTTTGCCGCCAAAATGTCGGGCTTACCAGCCATTGCAGACGATAGCGGTTTAGTGGTGCACGCCTTAAACGGCGCACCAGGGCTTTATTCTGCTCGTTATGCAGGCGTGGACGGCGAGAATGCCGACGCAGAAAATCGCCAAAAATTATTGCAAGAATTGGCAGATGTGCCAGCCGAACAGCGCAAAGCTAAATTCGTTAGTTGCATTGTATTCTTACAACACGAAACTGATCCTAGCCCGATTATCGCTGAGGGAGAGTGCTTTGGCGAAATTTTATTTGAAGAACGTGGCTCGAATGGTTTTGGTTACGACAGTTTATTTTTTAGCCCAGAAAAAGACCGCACTTTTGCTGAATTAGACACGGTTGAGAAGAAAAAAATCTCACATCGTGCGCAGGCATTAAGTGTATTAAAAACAAAATTACAAAAATAAGGAAAGCGATGTTAATTACCACAACTCACAGTATTGAAGGCAAGCAAATTGTTGAATATAAAGAATTAGTTTTCGGCGAAGTGGTCGCTGGCGCAAACTTTATCCGTGATTTTTTTGCTGGCTTAACCGATATTTTTGGCGGACGTTCAGGCTCTTACGAACGCAAGCTCACCAGCTCACGCCAAGATGCGTTAAATGAAATGATTGAAAACGCCCAGCGTTTAGGCGCAAATGCGGTGGTTGGCGTAGAAGTGAGCTACACCTCGATTGGCACAGGCACAAAAAGTATGTTTATGATCACCGCCAGCGGCACTGCTGTAGTGGTGCGCTAATTGGAGCATTAATGGCAATCTTGACTTTACCGCCGCTGAGTTTATATGTGCATATTCCTTGGTGCGTGCAGAAATGCCCTTATTGCGATTTCAATTCGCACGCTCAAAAAGGCGCTATTCCTGAAGCGGAATATGTGCAGCATTTATTACAAGATTTGCAGCAGGATTTGTCTCGCTTAAAAGATAGCGTGAGCGAGCGCAAACTGCATTCGATTTTTATCGGTGGTGGCACGCCCAGTCTGTTTTCGGCGGAAAGTATCGCCACTTTATTAAACGGTATTCAAAGTCAAATTCCGTTCAGTGAAAATATTGAAATTACGCTGGAAGCCAACCCCGGCACGGCGGAAGCGGAACGCTTTAAAGGCTACGTGAAAGCAGGCGTTACTCGCATATCAATGGGTATTCAAAGTTTTTCTGATGAAAAATTGCACGCGTTAGGGCGCATTCACAACAGCGATGAAGCCAAAACTGCGGTGCAATTTGCTAAAAATTCAGGGCTAAAAAGTTTTAATTTAGATTTAATGCACGGCTTGCCAAACCAAACATTAGCCCAAGCCTTAGATGACCTACGCCAAGCTATCGCCCTTGAGCCGCCGCATTTGTCTTGGTATCAACTCACCATTGAGCCGAACACGATGTTTGCTTATCGTCCGCCACGTTTGCCCGATGATGACGAGCTGTGGGATATTTTCGAGCAAGGGCATCAATTACTCACCGAAGCAGGCTATCAGCAATACGAAACCTCGGCTTATGCCAAAACAGATTTTCAGTGCCAACATAATTTAAATTATTGGCGATTTGGCGATTATTTAGCCATCGGCTGTGGGGCGCACGGCAAAATGACCTTTGCTAATGGCGATATTTTACGCTATTCCAAAACCAAGCACCCAAAAGGCTATTTGCGTGGCGAATATTTGTATGAACAAAAAAACGTGGCAGAAATTGACCGCGCTTTTGAGTTTTTTATGAACCGTTTTCGCTTGCTTGAAGCCGTGCCGAAACTGGAGTTTGAGCAATTTACTGGCTTGCCACAAAGTGCGGTGAAAAATCAGATAGATTTTGCACTTCAGCAAAATTATTTAACGGAAACAGCGACCCATTGGCAAATTACCCAACACGGCAAATTGTTTTTAAACGAATTGCTGGAATTGTTTTTAGCGGAAAGTGAGTAGTAAATGAGCTTTATCGCCACAAAGCGCGGTGGAAAAATTGTTGTTTTTTGCACCGCACTTTTTTCTTGTAAGCGTTCGCTTATGGCATATTTTCGCATTAATCTGTAATAAATTATGATGCTCATCTTGTCTAGTTCGACGTTTAGTATTAAAGTGTAGCAATCGTTTTCCTAAACACAGCAGAGAATAAAAAAATGGATCAATTAGAAATGAAAAAACTGGCGGCGAAAGCGGCGTTACAATTTGTCAAACCTGATATGATTGTTGGCGTGGGAAGTGGCTCGACAGTAAATTGTTTTATTGAAGCGTTAGGGACAATGAGTTCTGAAATTAAAGGCGCAGTGGCAGCATCAAAAGCATCGGAAGAATTGTTGCGCAAACAAGGCATCGAAGTGTTTAGCGCAAATGATGTATCGAGTTTAGATATTTATGTGGACGGTGCAGATGAAATTAATCCGCAAAAAATGATGATTAAAGGTGGCGGCGCGGCGTTGACGAGAGAAAAAATCGTGGCATCGTTGGCGAAAAATTTTATTTGCATCGTGGACAGTTCCAAACAAGTTGATGTACTGGGTTCAACCTTCCCTTTGCCTGTGGAAGTGATTCCAATGGCTCGCTCGCAAGTTGCACGCAAGTTAGTGGCGTTGGGCGGTTCGCCTGAATGGCGTGAGGGCGTGGTAACGGACAATGGCAACGTGATTTTAGATGTGCATAATTTCGCCATACTTAACCCTGTCGAAATGGAAAAAGAATTAAATAACGTGGCTGGCGTGGTAACCAATGGAATTTTCGCCTTAAATTCAGCCCAAACGGTGATTGTTGGCACACCTGATGGCGCAAAAATTATTAAATAACGCACCGCACTTTTTATAAAAATAACACATTCACAACATACAAAAGGAAAGCTAAATATGAACAAAGTTTCTTTGGATAAATCAAAGATCAAATTTTTGTTATTGGAGGGCGTTCACCAAAACGCTGTAGACGTGCTGAAATCAGCAGGTTATACCAATATTGAATATCATAAAAAAGCCTTAGAGCCTGATGAGCTTAAAGTGGCGATTAAAGATGCACACTTTGTTGGCTTACGCTCACGTACTAATTTGACGGCGGATATTTTAGAACACGCAAATAAATTAATCGCTGTGGGCTGTTTTTGTATCGGCACAAACCAAGTGGATTTAGCTGCTGCCAAAGCTCGAGGCATTCCTGTTTTTAATGCACCATTTTCAAATACTCGCTCGGTAGCAGAATTAGTGTTGGGCGAAATTTTATTGTTAATGCGCAATATTCCAGCGGCAAATGCGCAAGTTCACCGTGGTGAATGGAATAAAAGTGCGGTGGGTTCTCGTGAAGTTCGTGGCAAACGTCTGGGGATTGTGGGCTACGGACATATTGGCTCACAGTTGAGTGTGATTGCAGAATCGTTGGGTATGAACGTATTTTTCTACGACGTAGAAACCAAATTGCCATTAGGTAATGCGCAGCAAATTGGTTCGCTAGAAGAATTATTAGCAACATCTGACGTGGTATCGTTGCACGTGCCTGAATTGCCATCAACCAAAAACTTGATGAATGCGAAACGTATTGCACAATTAAAAGAGGGTTGTGTGTTTATCAACGCCGCTCGTGGCACGGTGGTGGACATTGATGCCTTAGCTGATGCCTTAGAGCAAGGAAAAATTCGTGGCGCAGCGATTGACGTATTCCCTGAAGAACCTGCGTCTGCAGACGAAGTTTTTGAATCGCCATTACGCAAATTTGATAACGTGATTTTAACGCCACATATCGGCGGTTCAACCACGGAAGCGCAAGAAAATATCGGTACTGAAGTGGCAAATAAATTCGTTAAATATTCGGATAATGGTTCAACGCTTTCTTCGGTCAATTTCCCTGAAGTATCATTGCCTGAACACGTTGGCACAAAACGTTTATTACACATTCACGAAAATAAACCAGGCATTTTAAACAAAATCAACCAAATCTTCGTGGAAGCCAATGTGAACATTGCGGCACAATATTTACAAACTGATCCGAAAATCGGTTATGTCGTTATCGATGTAGAAACTGAAGATACGGAAAGTTTATTAGTAAAATTGAAAGGCATTGAGGGCACTATTCGTGCACGCGTGTTGTTCTAATTTCGCTTAAAAAAGATAAAAAATGCACCGCACTTTTGAGTTGAGGCTTGAAAGTGCGGTGTTTTTTTATGCTGTTTTTTCGTCAGATTTACAGATTGAGAATTTCTTTCACAAAAGGAATGGTGAGCTTGCGCTGCGCTTGCAACGAGGCTTTGTCGAGTTTTGCCAAGGCAGCAAATAGCGTGTGCATATCTCGATCCAAGCGTTTAATTAAGAAATTGGCGGTTTCTTCTGGCAAGTCTATGCCGAGCTGGCGAGAGTTTTGTTGCAGTGCTTGCACTTTTTGTGCTTCGTCTAAAGGCTGCAGCTGATAAATTTCCCCCCAGCGTAAGCGAGAAGCTAAATCAGGCAGTTTCACTGGCAAAGCGGTGGGCGATTGATCGGCGCTGATCAACAACATTGCCCGACCATTTTCTTTGATGCGATTAAATAAATCAAAGATCGCCAATTCCCACTGATGATTACCGATTACCGCTTGCAAGTCGTCTAAGCAGATTACATCTTGCTGTTCTAAATCGTCTAAAACTGCGGTGGAAAAATAGGCATATTTGTTCAGTGGTACATAAATGCTGTTGCGATGTTGCGAGAGCAAATGGTTTGATACGGCTTTGAGCAAATGGCTTTTACCGCTCCCTTGCGTTCCCCAAATGTAGAAAAAAGGTTGTTGTAATTGCTGGAAATTTTTGTGCAACGAATTGAGCAACAATAAATTATTGTCGCCGTAGAAATTGTCTAAGGTGTTTTCATCAAATTGATGAATGGGTAAAGACAGTTGCTGCAAAACGGATTTCCTAAAAATAAACAGGCGTTAAGCATAGCCGAAAAAAATGGGGTTAGGCAAGTCCAACCCCATAATTTTCTTTATTCTTCGATCTTATTAACTGCTTTTGGTAATAGCAAGTTTAAGATGATCGCAACGATTGCGCACAAACTAATGCCTTTTACTGAAAGTTCGCCGACGTTAACGAACATTCCACCGATCCCGAAAGTCATCACTACAGAGATGATGCAGAGGTTGCGAGCTTCGGTAACATCGACTTTGGCACGAATTAAGGTGCTCATTCCGACCACGGCGATTGAGCCGAATACGAGCATCATAATGCCGCCCATTACGATGGTTGGGATCGTGGCGAGAAATGCGCCGACTTTACCGCAAAATGAAATAGCTATCGCCCAAACCGCTGCCCACGTCATAATATTCGGGTTGAAGTTGCGAGTAAGCATTACTGCGCCAGTAACTTCTGCATAAGTGGTATTTGGTGGGCCACCTAATAAAGAGGCAGCTGAAGTGGCAATGCCATCACCTAATAAAGTGCGGTGTAAACCTGGTTTTTTTAGGAAATCTTTGCCTGCCACAGAGCTTATCGCCATTATGCCGCCAACGTGTTCTACTGCTGGTGCAATGGCGATTGGGAGTAAATATAAAATGGCTTCGAGTTTGAATTCTGGCGTGGTGATGTTTGGTAAGCTGAACCACGCCGCATCAAGCACAGGTTGGAAGTTAATTAAACCTAAGCACAGGCACAAAATATAGCCTACAGCGATGCCGAACATAATCGGGATAAGTTTCATCATTCCTTTGGAGAAAACGGCGACACAAAGAGTTGTGAGCAAGGTTACTAACGACACCAAAATCGCTTGGCTGTATTCATAAACTTGCGCACCGCCTTGCTTGCCTACCGCCATATCAACGGCAACAGGTGCTAAGCCCATACCGATAATGATGATCACAGGGCCAACAACCACTGGCGGGAAAAGGCGTTCTAGCACGGCTGCACCACGCAATTTGACTAAGGTACTCAGCGCAACATACACCAAACCTGTGCAAGCTAAGCCGCCCATTGTTACGGCAATGCCCCAAGTTTGCACGCCATATTGAATTGGCGCAATAAAAGCGAAAGAAGATGCAAGGAAAATCGGCACTTGTTTACCTGTGCAGAGCTGGAATAACAAAGTCCCTAGCCCTGCGGTAAGCAACGCTGTATTGGCATCTAAGCCTGTGATTAAAGGAACGAGTACTAATGCGCCAAAGGCAACAAAGAGCATTTGTAAGCCAACAAAGGCTTGTTTGGCTTTGCTTTGAGTTTCGATAGAAGTTGTCATAATGTTTACTTGTGTTATGTTGTGTTAAGTGCGGTTAAAAAACTTGCGATTTTTGCACCGCGGTTTGCAAAAAAATCCCCTTGCTTACGCAAAGGGAAAGGAAATTATTTAGTACCAAATATCTTATCGCCGGCATCGCCAAGACCTGGAATAATATAGCCGTGTTCATTGAGATGATCGTCAATAGAGGCGGTATAAAGTTCAATATCTGGGTGAGCGGCTTCTAGGGCTTTCACACCTTCAGGTGCGGCGACGAGAACTAAGACTTTAATTTGCTTACAGCCTTTTTGTTTTAATAAATCAATGGTGGCAATCATCGAGCCGCCAGTGGCTAGCATTGGGTCAACAACGATGGCAAGACGTTCTTCTAAATCGCTGGCTAATTTTTGGAAATAGGCTACAGGTTCAAGGGTTTCTTCGTTGCGGTACATACCGACTACGCTGATACGTGCACTTGGAATATGTTCTAATACGCCGTCCATCATTCCTAAACCTGCACGCAAAATTGGCACAACGGTAACTTTTTTACCTTTAATTCTATCAATATTAACTGGTCCGCACCAACCGTCAATCGTTACGTTTTCTACTTCTAAATCGGCGGTGGCTTCATAGGTTAATAAGCTACCCACTTCCGTCGCTAATTCACGGAATTGTTTTGTGCTGATGTCAGCCATACGCATTAAACCTAATTTGTGTTTTACGAGTGGGTGTTTGACTTCGACAATTTTCATAGAATATTCCTTATTTTGAGATGGGTGTGATGTGCGATCAATAAATCTTGCGAATTTTAAAACAGATTGCCGCAGATTAACAGCAGTTCTTTGTTTTATTGGTTCTTTTTTTATAAAAAATACATTAAAATTGATCAAATTAGAATAAATTGAGGATAAAACAATGCCTTTGCTCTTAGTTGATGATGATCACGACATTCGTTCTTTGTTAGCAGATCTATTAGCTTTGGACGGTTATCAAGTCGATCAAGCGGAAAATGGAAAAGTTGCGTTAGAAAAATTAAAAACACAGCATTATAGCCTGATTTTGCTTGATATTATGATGCCAGTGATGGACGGCATTGAAACTCTGCAAGAAATTCGTCGGCATTATGATACGCCTGTGTTAATGCTCACGGCTCGGGGCGATGATTTGGATCGCATACAAGGCTTGGAATTAGGTGCAGACGATTATCTGGCTAAACCTTTTAACGACCGTGAATTAGTGGCTCGTATTAAAGCGATTTTACGTCGAACCGAAGCAGTGCAAAAATCTGACGGTTCAATGGTGCATTCAGAGCATATTATTGATTGCGATGGTTTATTGCTCAACAAATCGACTAAGCAGGTGAGTTATAACGGTGAATTTATTGATTTAACCAGTGCGGAAGTGGGCTGTTTGGAGATGCTATTTGTTAATCTCAATATGGTGGTGTCCAAAGATGCAATGAGCGTGAAAGTATTGGGTAAAAAATTATCGCCTTTCGACCGCTCGATTGATGTTCATATGTCAAATTTACGCAAAAAATTACCTGAACGCTCGAATGGTAAACCTTGGTTTAAAACCTTACGTGGGCGGGGTTATGTGATGTTGTCTAGCGCATATGAAAGCAAGATGACAGAGAGTGTGGAAGAAGCCCTCTTAGCTGGAAATGCGGGGGGGGGTAATCCTATGATTTTAAAGGAAAAAATAAATTGGTGGTGGGGATTTGAAGATAAGAATTAACTCGCTTCCCGTTAAAATTTTTGCGTTATTCTGGCTGACCTTTGTTTTGCTGTTGGTGCTTGCTTTCTTTATTCCGCAGCTTGATACCCGCTTATATTCAGAGCTGAAACCAAATGAAGTGCGTGGCTACCATCAAGAAATTGTTAATGCAATTCGCACCAATCAATTCAGTCGATTATTAGTTGCACCAGATATTTACATTGAGGAAAAGGGGAATGTTTCTCGCCCTGTGCTGGTGGATAATGAAAGCAATGTTATTGGCGCAAAACCTGACGAAATCAACCTTGTCCGCAATTTTATGGAGGGCGCTGATGACTCAATGCAGCCTTTGCGTAAATCATTTAATAATGTGTCGATTTCAGGGCCTTTTGATATTCATTTAAATAATGATGAATTGCAAGTTGCCTATAAAATTTATTTTATCAGCTATGTAAATCCGCAAAAGGAATTGGTCAACTACTTTTTCGACCGTCCTTTGCTGTTGTTACTCGTTTTAATGGTGATCTCAACGCCGGTTTTGGCGTGGTTAGCTTATAGTTTAGCCAAGCCTATTCATCGTTTGCAACGTGCCGCAAATGCCGTTGCTTTAGGGGATTTTACAGTAAACCGTCAGCTAGAAACTTCAGGTACGGTTGAATTGCGCCAAGTGGGTAAAAGTTTCAATCATATGTCGCAAACTTTAGGTGATTTTATTTTATCGCACCGTAAAATGATGTCAGCCATTTCACACGAATTGCGTACACCATTAACTCGCTTGCAATTAGTAGTGGGCTTAATGCGGCGGAAAAATGGCGACAGCACAGAGCTGGATCGCATCGAAATTGAAATTGCTCGTTTAAATAAAATGGTAGGCGATTTATTGCTGGCTTCACGCAGTCAAATGCAAGACACGATTTATCGTGAAAATGTATCTATTCCACAAATTTGGCAGGAAGTAGTGCAAGATGCCTATTTTGAGGCTGAGCAAATGCAGATTAAGATGAAAGTTCATCAGGGCATTAAACACCCTGAAAGATATTTTATTTATGGTAATTTAGACGGCTTGTCGAGTGCGCTAGAAAATGTGATCCGAAATGCATTGAAATACACCAATTCATTGATTGAAGTAAAATTCGCATTGCAGGATAAATATGTCATTATTCATATTGATGATGACGGTGAAGGCTTAGACGAAGATGAATATATGCGTATTTTCTCGCCATTCTACCGAGTTGACGAAGAACGCACCAAGAAAACGCAAGGCACAGGCTTAGGTTTAACCATTGTGCGCAACACCATTCAAGCTCATCAAGGCGAAGTTTGGGCAGAAAAAAGCCACCTCGGCGGCTTACGTGTGGTGATTAAATTCCCTGTGTGGAAAGAGTAGATAAATAAAAACGGCACGCTATATTTTGCGTGCCGTTTGTTTATGGTTAATCTTACTAATTGATGCCAATCCAATTTGGTAAACTCATTGAAATGGCTGGAATGTAGGTAATCAATGCTAAGAAGAACAGCAATAGCATTAACCACGGCATTGCAGCTTTGATTACGTTCGTTAGTGTCATTCCTGTAATTGCTGATGACACAAATAAATTCAAGCCAATCGGCGGCGTAATTAAGCCAATTTCCATATTCACCACCATAATAATTCCCAAGTGAATTGGGTCAATGCCAAGTTTCACCGCAATAGGGAATAAAATCGGCGCAAGGATCAAAATTACCGCCGATGGTTCCATAAATGCACCCGCAATCAGCAACACAATATTCACCACGATTAAGAATGTCCACGGTTGCAAATTCATCTCCGTTACCACTTGGGTGATGAACTGTGGAATTTGTTCGGTTGTTAATACGTGGGCAAACAACATTGCATTAGCGATAATAAACATCAACATCACGCTGAGCTTGCCTGACTCCAGCAACACTTTCGGGCAATCTTTGAGTTTGATGTCTTTATAAATAAACACAGCAACCACAAAGGAATATACCGCCGCCACTGCCGCAGCTTCTGTTGGCGTGAAAATACCGCTGTAAATTCCACCCAAAATGATCACCATTAGCAACAAGCCCCAAATAGCTTTACGTGCTGCACGAAACCATTCTTTCACGCTGGCTCTTGGCTGTGCAGGCAATTTTTTCACTCGTGCGACGATATAGATCGCTACCATTAACACCGTGCCTAACAATAACCCCGGCACAACCCCAGCCATAAATAAACGACCAACAGAGGTTTCGGTTGCGGCAGCATAAACCACCATTACCACGGACGGCGGAATAAGGATACCCAACGTACCTGCGTTACAAATAATCCCTGTACCAAAACCGATAGGGTAGCCTGAGCGTACCATACCAGCGATGGCTATTGAACCTACCGCCGCAACGGTGGCAGGGCTTGAGCCAGAAAGGGCAGCGAAAAGCATACAGGAAAGTACGGACGCAATGGCTAAACCGCCACGAATATGCCCTACGGTAGCATTCGCAAAATCAATTAAACGTCTTGCCACACCGCCTGTGGTCATAAATGCACCTGCGAGTAAGAAAAACGGAATGGCGAGTAAGGTGTAGTGTTCTGATGTTTCAAACAATTTAATCGCAAGCGAGCTTAGGCTATCTTGACTGAATAAACTGATGACAATCGCCCCCGAAAGCCCGAGAGAAATGGCGATCGGCACGCCCATAAACATAAACACAAACAGTAGAACAAATAAAACGATAACGGTCATTTTGTATCTCCTTGTGCGAGTTTTAAGGCATCGTGCGATTCATCGGCTAAACCTAAAGCACTTTGTTTACCTAAGGCAATTTTAACTAGCACTTCAATAAAACGTAATGCAATTAAACCAAAACCAATCGGCATAATAATACCAATATGCCATAACTTAATATGGAATTGATGTAAGTCATCTGCTCCAATATCACTGATATACATTGCTTCAATCCACTCATAACTGGCAAGGGCGATCATTAATGCATAGGCAATGCAAGTGGCGGCGGCTAAAAATCCAACCACTCGCTGTGATTTTTTGGATAATTTTTTGACCACCGCATCGACACCAATATGCCCGCCGACACGAACACCATAAGATGCGCCTAAAAAAATCAACCAACCGAAGCAGGCTTTGGTAACTGCCAAACTCCAAGTCATATCTTGGGCTAAGGTCATAATAAATTCGCCAGTGGGTTCAGCAAAACTTGTTGTTGCTGGGAATTTATCCGCCAGTTCAAAAAAAACATTATAAAGATTGTTAAACACGACATATGAAAACGTTACCAAGGTCATAGTGATTAACAAAATTACAATGAAACATTCTTCAAATCGATGCCAAAACCATTTTAAGTAAGACATATTCAACTCCTACTAGAATACGAAAAGTGCGGTAAAATTAACCGCACTTTTAAATTATCAATAGCGGTATTATTGTTTATTTGATGCTTCAGCCGCTTTGATTAAATCTACACCAATTTGACCTTCAAATTGTTTCCACACAGGGCGCATCGCTTCACGCCATTTTTCACGCTGTTCAGGTGTTAAGGTCAACACTTTTGAGCTGCCCGAAGCGATGATTTTTTGTTTATCCGCCAAATTCAATTCGTGCGAATGTTTGTTCACCACAACAGAAACTTCATCAAGAATTTTTGAAAGCTCGGTACGCACGTCTTCAGGCAAGCTATTCCAGAATTTAGTGTTAGTAATCACCATATAAGACAGCAAGCCGTGGTTAGATTCAGTGATGAATTTTTGCACTTCGTGAACTTTTTGTGAGTAAATATTGGAATACGGATTTTCCGCACCGTTTACCGTACCTGTTTGCAACGCTTGATACATTTCACCAAATGCCATTTTTCGTGGCACAGCTTTTAACGCCTTAAATTGTGCATCTAATACTTCGGAAGCCTGCACACGGAATTTCAGCCCACGGGCATCTTTTGGCTCAAGTAATTCTTTGTTGGCAGATAATTGTTTTAAGTCATTATTCCAATAACCTAAACCTGTAATGCCTTTATCTTCCATTGATTTCAACAGCGATTTCCCACTTTCGCTTTTTTCAAAACGTTCCACCGCGTTGATGTCGTCGAATAAGAAAGGCAAATCAAATAATTGAATTTTTGGCGTATATTTATCAAATTTCGCAAAAGATGGGGCAAGCATTTGTACGTTATTTAACAACAATGCTTCCATTTCTTTGCCATCGCCATAAAGTGAAGAGTTTGGATAAACCTCAACTTTCACTTTGCCTGCCAAGCGTTCATCAACCAATTTTTGGAACATTAATGCGCCTTGACCTTTCGGCGTATCATTCGCCACCACGTGGGAAAATTTAATCACAATCGGATCTGCAGCAAAAGCAGAAGTTGACAGTGCAGCACCAATAGCAAGTGCAGTGGTTAGCGTTTTTAGGTGTTTAAGCATAGTGAGATCTCCATAGTTTTTGTGGGGTTTCTTAATATAATTAACAATATCACAACATTTTTGTAAACAATGAATGTTCAAAAATTTGACAGAGATCTCATTTTTTTGCTGTTTTTATAGACAAAAAACGTTTCAGCAACTTGAGTGCGTTGCTCATATTTTCGTATAGAAAAGGTAAATGAGAAGTTAATAAAAAAGCCTAATATTTCAATATTAGGCTTTTATTTTTGATGCATTTCGCTAAAAAGTGCGGTTAAATTGCTTGCAGTTTGCTTTGGCGTTTTAAGAAACTTAGTGCAACGGTTGAGATGAGTAAAACAAAGCCGATAGCGATGTAAAGATTTTGTTTTTCCCAGCCAAGGTCTAATAAAGAACCAGCAATGGTTGGAGCTAAGATTGAACCGATACGACCCACGCCGATTGACCAGCCCACCCCAGTGCTACGAATGTCTGCCGCATAAATGCTTGGGTTTAGCGTATATAATCCGCTGATACAGCCGTTGATTAATGCGCCGACTAACACGCCTAAAATCATTGCCAGCCATAAAACTGATGATGAGAAAATAAATACTACAACCGCACAAGATGACAGAACAGTGAATAAAATCAACACATTACGAGCCGACCAACGACTTGCGAGTAAACCATAGCATAATGATCCGATTGTGCCGCCGATGGAGATCATAATTCCGATGACGATACTAGCATCTGCGCCGATTCCTGCGTCTTTAAGTAACGCTGGTGTCCACGAACTCACGAAGTAAAAGCTGAACATAATCGAGAAAAAGGCAGTCCAGATTAATAAGGTTGAGCGTAAGTATTGCGCTGAGAAAAGTTGCGAAATTGGTAATTTTTTCACCGCACTTTTTTCACCATTTTGCGCTGAAAGGGCTGGCAATGTCCAATTTCCTGCTAAGCCCATTTTTTTAGCAATTTGATTTAAACGCTGCTCTGCATTTTTTGGTTGTTTGTTTAATAAAAAATCGATAGATTCAGGCAACCAAGCGAGCAAGGCAAGGAAGCATAAGCCCGTTAAGCCTGCACCAGCTAAATATACCGAACGCCAGCCGTAAATATCTTGCAATGCCACCGCCAAGAAACCGCCTAGCACCGCACCGATCCCGAAACCTGAAGCATACACGCTGATAGCGAAGCTGCGCCATTTACGAGAAGAATATTCGCTGGTTAACACGTTCGTGCCAACTAAAATACCGCCCACGCCTAAGCCTGTGAGTAAACGCCAGCCGCCTAAGGCTTCATAAGAGCTGATGAATGCAGAGCCGAGCATACCTAAGGCTGAAAGCACAATGGCAATTAATAGCAAAGGACGGCGGCCAATTTTATCGGCAAAAGGTGCAAGAAACAGTGATCCTGCGGTCATTCCGATTAAACCTGCGCTCATTAAATAGCCGAGTTGCACGCCTGAAAGGGCAAATTCTGCTTTGATTGCCGATGCGGTGAAAGCCAATGCCAACACATCAAAACCATCGAGCAGGTTCATAATGGCTGCCATCGCAACAATTCCCCATTGATACCCAGACATTGGGCTTTCATCAATTTTGTCTCTTAAATTCATCTTGCTTCCTAATGTAAATTGAAATAAAAATAGCCACCATACTTTGGCAGTATAGATGGCTATTATATGTAACAAATCGATCTTAATTTAGCAAATTAATTCTCTTCATATTGATCATCGATTTTATTGATAGATACGTTTGGCTCGTCTAAATCTTCCGCTTTTTCCACCGCACTTTGAATGGTTAAATTCACTTCAGTTGAAATTAAACGGTTGAAAATGTCGGCTAATTCTTGCAATTTCACTAAATCTGCTTGCCCTTGTTCATCGAAATAGCCATTCACTTTTAAGCTATTCACAAAGCAAGAGAATACGGCTTTATCAAAGAATTCAGGCGCATTGATGCCGTGCAGAACCGATAAACGCTGAGCGATAGATTGGCTTTCTTTTTCTAGTGCCGCACGAGAAATGTTCGGTTCGTTCAGCAATAGGCTGACGGAGATTTGATAACGTTGCAAAATTTCACGCATCGTCGCCGCCCACAACTGCAAACTACGCACCTTGGCACGATTAATACTTAATAAATTGTCATTAGACTTAATCAAATTTTGACGACTTAATTCAGCGATAATGCTTTCAACACGTTCACGTAATTCTTCGTTGTTAAAATGTAAAAATAATTCACTACGCAAGAACGGATAAATTTTCGCCACGGCATCAATCACTAAATCTTTTTGCGTTGCTTCATAATGCAACACAATGCTAGCAACCAGCGATGGCAACACGAATAAATGTTGAATATTGTTGCGATAATAAGTCATCAACACCGCTGAATTGCGTTCTAAACGAATAATTTCGCCGAAATTATCTTTTTCAGTTAATACGCCAACACGATCTAAGCTCAACACGTGCGTGAGCATTTCTTCAGGGCTTTCGGTTGGAATAATCACATCTTGTGAATATGGTGTGTTGAGCAAGAATTGCTGATAGCTTTCAAGCTGCTCTAATAATTGCTCACGAGCCAAAGCACGCTGACGAGATGACAATAATGCCGTGCCAGTTAAGTTCATTGCGTTCACCGCAGCGGCATTGTTGATATTAACCATTACTTGATTTGATACTTTATCTACCGCTTGATTAAACCACGCTGGGCGATCTTCTTGGCTGTCTTGTTTCCATTCAGGATAGTGCTGATTGAGGTAATTATTGAGTGAAATTGGCTCACCAAAATTCACATAGCCTTTGCCTAAGTTGCGTAATTTTTTGATCACTCGCAATACCAAGCCAGCATTTTCTTTTTCTTTGGCTGCACCACGCAATTCTTTGGCGTAAGTATCTACTTCTAAAACGTGTTCATAGCCAACATAAACAGGCACGATAGAAATCGGGCGAGTTTGTCCTTGTTGTAAGGCTTGTAAGGTCATTGACACCATACCTGTTTTTGGCGCAAGCAGGCGACCTGTGCGAGAGCGTCCGCCCTCAATGAAGAATTCCACAGAATAGCCACGATGGAATAATTCCGCCAAATATTCACGGAAAATCGTCGAATAGAGGCGATTTCCTTTGAATGTGCGACGAATAAAGAATGCGCCACCACGACGGAACAAGCCACCCACAGGCCAGAAATTCAGGTTAATTCCTGCGGCGATATGCGGTGTTACTAAGCCTTGATGATATAACACATAGGATAATAATAAGTAGTCAATATGGCTACGATGGCACGGAATATACACGATCTCGTGTCCGTCTAACGCTAGTTTACGCACTCGGTCGGCATTTTGTACATCGATACCTTGATAGAGTTTATTCCACAACCAACGCAGAAAACGGTCGGCAACTCGCAAGCCTTCGTAGCTCACATTGGCGGCGATTTCGTCCAAGATTTTCTCGGCTTCTTTGGTGGCTTTTTCTTTGGTTAAATTTTTTGCTTTGGCTTCATCTTCAATCGCTTGCAGAATGGTCGGCGATTGCAATAATTTATTAAACATTGCCTGACGGTTTGGCAAACGAGGGCCTGCGGCGGAAATGCGCTGTTTCGCAAAGTGCATTTTTGCCACTCGAGCCAATTTTTGCGCAATTTTCTCATCAGAACCGTGTTCGTTCACCATATAGCGCAAAGATACCGCTTGCGAAAAGCGCACAAAGGTATCACGCCCAAACCATAACACGGCAAAGGTTTTTTGAATGCCATTTAATAAACGTAATTTTGGTAAGCCGTTTTTATCTTCTTGCCCAGGCGCACGCCCCCATAATACTGAAACAGGCACAAGTTGCACATCTAATTCTGCTAAAGCGCGGTGCAATTCTAAGTAATTATAGAAAACTTTTTCCGTTTCTTTTTTCGCCCCTTTGGATTTGAAGAAGCTGTGTCCCTCATCTAAAAACACGTAGCGTGGCAAAGATGTGCCGTTGATTTCATTATTTTCTAAGGGGTCAGGCAAGCCGATATTGAGGCAGTTACGCTGGAAAATCACTAAATCCGTTTGTGAAGTATAAGGCAGCACATACACAATCGGCTGGCTGAGATCTAAGCTCAACTCGGTGATAGGATTGTGTGGAATAGGATTGTTTTTCACTAAAAAAGACAATGGAAAGCTGAGTGCTTTTCGGTATAAATTCGCTAAAGTTGACATAGGAAACCCTTACGTTTAATCAAATTTTGCCTAGTTTATCATAGGCACAAGGTCGCTTTCAAAAATACTTATTGAGAAGTCTTGTTAAGAGTATTATTATGACAAGAATATGTACAAAATTTAACATATCCATAACACAATATAATATAAATGATGAGGAGCATAACAATGGCTAACTTTTTGCAAGATTACCAAATACACGTTGATGAACGAGCTGCCCTTGGCGTTGTCCCTAAGCCGTTAGATGCTGAGCAAACTGCACAACTCATTGAATTACTTAAAAATCCACCTGCTGATGCAGCCAAAAGTGCGGTTGATTTTTTAACACTTTTTGAAACTCGCATTCCAGCTGGTGTGGACGAAGCGGCTTATGTGAAAGCGAGTTTTCTTGCTGCCATTGCTAAAGGTGAAGCTCATTCACCCTTGATTTCTAAAGCGCACGCCGTGAAATTACTCGGCACAATGCAAGGTGGTTACAATATTGAGCCATTATTAACTGCACTTGATGATGCTGAACTTGCACCGATTGCGGTTGAAGCCCTTTCTTATACTTTATTGATGTTTGATAATTTCCACGATGTTGCAGAGCGTGCCAAGGCAGGTAATGCTTATGCGCAGCAAGTATTGCAATCTTGGGCAAATGCCGATTGGTTCTTATCTCGCCCGAAATTGGCGGAAAAATTAACCGTAACCGTATTTAAAGTTACTGGTGAAACCAACACCGATGACCTTTCCCCTGCGCAAGACGCGTGGTCGCGCCCTGATATTCCATTACACGCTTTGGCAATGTTAAAAAATGCGCGTGATGGTATTGAGCCCGATGACGCAGGCAACGTCGGCCCAATTAAACAAATTAACGCCTTGAAAGAAAAAGGCTTTCCGTTGGCTTATGTAGGCGACGTGGTCGGCACGGGGTCATCTCGTAAATCCGCGACCAACTCTGTGCTCTGGTTTATGGGCGATGATATTCCGTATATTCCAAACAAACGCGCGGGTGGCGTGGTGCTTGGTGGCAAAATCGCGCCAATTTTCTTCAACACAATGGAAGATGCAGGCTCGTTACCGATTGAAGTTGACGTGAGCAAGCTTAATATGGGCGATGTGATCGACATTTACCCTTACGCAGGCAAAATCTGTCGCCACGGTACAGACGAAGTGTTGGCGGAATTTACGCTTAAAACCAATGTGCTGCTTGATGAAGTCCGTGCTGGTGGACGAATTCCGCTCATTATCGGACGTGGTTTAACTCACAAAGCTCGTGTGGAACTAGGATTAGCTGAAACAGATATCTTCCAAAAACCACAAAGTGCGGTGGAAAATCACAAAGGTTTCACCTTGGCGCAAAAAATGGTGGGACGTGCGTGTGGCGTGGACGGTATTCGCCCAGGTCAATATTGCGAACCGCGTATGACTTCCGTCGGCTCGCAAGATACCACTGGGCCGATGACGAGAGATGAGTTGAAAGACTTAGCGTGCTTAGGCTTCTCGGCGGATTTAGTAATGCAATCTTTCTGCCACACGGCGGCGTATCCAAAACCTGTGGACGTGGTAACACATCACACCTTGCCTGATTTCATTATGAACCGCGGTGGCGTTTCGCTCCGCCCTGGCGACGGCGTAATCCACTCGTGGCTCAACCGTATGCTTCTGCCTGACACTGTCGGCACTGGTGGCGATTCACACACACGCTTCCCAATCGGCATTTCATTCCCTGCAGGTTCAGGCTTGGTGGCGTTCGCCGCAGCAACTGGCGTAATGCCGTTGGATATGCCTGAATCCGTGTTGGTGCGCTTCAAAGGCGAAATGCAACCGGGTATCACCTTGCGTGATTTGGTGCACGCCATTCCATATTATGCGATTCAACAAGGCTTGTTGACTGTGGAAAAAGCTGGTAAGAAAAACATTTTCTCAGGTCGCATTTTAGAAATCGAAGGCTTAGAACACTTGAAAGTGGAGCAAGCATTTGAGTTATCTGATGCGTCAGCGGAACGCTCTGCGGCGGCTTGTACCATCAAGCTCGACAAAGCACCGATTATCGAATATTTGAATTCCAACATCGTGTTGCTCAAATATATGATTGCCGAGGGCTACGGCGATGCACGCACGCTTGAACGCCGCATTAAAGCAATGGAGAAATGGCTGGAAAACCCAGAATTGCTCGAAGCAGACAAAGATGCGGAATACGCAGCGGTGATCGAAATTGATCTTGCGGAAATCAAAGAACCGATTTTATGCGCACCGAACGATCCAGACGATGCACGCTTGCTTTCAACTGTGGCTGGCGACAACATCGACGAAGTGTTTATCGGCTCTTGTATGACCAACATCGGACATTTCCGTGCCGCAGGTAAATTGTTGGCGAAATTCAAAGATATGATTCCAACACGCTTATGGATTGCGCCACCAACTCGAATGGACGCTGCCTTGTTAAGCGACGAGGGTTACTACAGCATTTTCGGTAAAAGCGGTGCTCGAATTGAAATCCCAGGCTGCTCACTTTGTATGGGTAATCAAGCGCGCGTAGCAAACGGCGCAACCGTGGTTTCAACCTCAACCCGTAACTTCCCGAACCGCTTAGGACAAGGCGCAAACGTGTATTTGGCTTCCGCCGAACTCGCCGCAGTGGCCGCGCTTTTAGGTCGCTTGCCAACCCCTGAAGAATATTTGTCTTACGCCGCAGATCTTGCGCAAGACAAAGACGACACTTACCGCTATATGAACTTTGATCAAATCAACAGTTACACCCAAAAAGCGGATAACGTGATTTTTCAGACAGCGGCTTAATTGAACTAAAATATAAAACAAAGGGGCGTACACAACGCCCCTTTATCTTGTTCATTTTCCAACTATTTTTTGTTTTTCTTTTCATTTTCCGCATCTTTGGCAATAGTGTGAGCGAAAAATCCCCAACCGCACATTACAAGTACAAACACAAATAACCCAAAAGTGAGATCCATTTTACTTCTCCGTTTTCATTTTTCTAAAGCTACGCCCTGAATATAATCCAATATATGCTCCGATGGATAATAACACAGAATTAACGCATTTCAGCCAAGCAGGATCTTTGTTATACAGCATAACAGGAATTGCCAAAATTGCAACTTTGGCAATATCCACCGATAGCTTTGCCCAGTCATCTAAAGTTTCTTTTTCATAGGGTTTATTCGATAAATTCAACATAAATATCTCCTATTTGTACCCCATTAGACTAAAGCAAAGAGCATAATAAATGCAACTCCAGTTATGTGATCTTCGTTCCAAAATTTTATTTCTATTATAGAAGTCGTTATAATAATCGTTTTATTTTTATTTAAGGAAAGCAAAGTTTGGAATTAAGACATTATATTACTTTCGCTGTTGCCGTCGTATTGCTGCAACTTTTTATCTATATTTTTAACCGCACTTTATTTTGGTTATTCAGTGGCAAAATTAGCCATCGAGTACGCTATTTTTTAAGCTCTGCAACTTATTTATCGCTCAATGCGATCATTTTACTCACTGTTTTCCGCATACAGCCAATGTTCCGCCTAAGCGCTTTTATTCTAGCATTTTTGCTCTTTTCGGCTTTCGTGAGTATCGGCTTAGCCATCTTTTCACATTTGTTCAGAAACTCAACAAAAATCAACCGCACTTTACGCCTAATTTACCCAATCGCCTTGGCAAGTTTGCTCGGTTTGAGCGTTTACAATGCTTACACGCCAAAGGTTATTCATTATCAAATTCAAATTGATAAGCCAATCAAGCCTTTACGTATCGGAATGGCAAGCGATTTACATTTAGGCAAGCTCTTTGGCACAAAGCAGCTTGATCAACTAGCTGAAATTTTTAGCCAACAGAATGTCGATCTTATTTTATTACCAGGCGATATTATGGACGACAACGTCAATGCCTATCTCGCCGAGCAAATGCAACTGCATTTAGCCAAATTGCGTGCACCGTTAGGGGTATTTGCGACCTTAGGAAACCACGATTTCTTCGGCGACCAACAACGTATTGTTGATGAAATTCAAAAGGCAGGTATTCAAGTGTTATTAGATCAAGCTATCGAAATTAATCAAGCATTCACTCTAATTGGGCGAAACGATGATTTATATCACAGCCGTCCAAACACTGAAACGCTATTACAAGGCGTAAATCGCCAACTGCCAATTTTCTTGCTTGATCACCGCCCGACAGAAATTGATCAACACGCACAACTCGCAATAGATTTACAGGTGTCAGGGCATACACACCGTGGTCAAATTTTCCCAGCAAATTTGATTACCAGCTTGATGTATCGCCTTGATTACGGCCACGAAAAAATCCAAAACAGCCACTTCATCGTCAGCTCAGGTTACGGCTTCTGGGGCATTCCAATGCGCTTAGGAACGCAGTCTGAAGTAGTGATTATTGATGTGAAAGGGAAGTAAATTGAGTAAAAATGAACCGCACTTTTAGAAAGTGCGGTTTCTTTTTGCGATATTTTTAAACAAGAACTTTTTTGTGAACTTCATCTCATTACTTTGGGCAAAATGCTGAATTCTTGCTTAAAACAAGTAGAAAAATACCCACTGTCATTAAATCCGCAGTCATAGGCAATATCGATAATATTTTTGTCGGTGTAACGCAATTGATAATAGGCTTCTGCTAATCTTAATTTGTTTAAGTACGCTTGTGGCGTGCAACCTAATTCATTTTTTATGTGGCGATATAAAGTTCTTATCGGAATATCAAATTGCTGTGCTATTTTTTCCCATTCAATTTCGTCTGCAAAATTGTTTCTCAAATACTGAATGACTTGCTCTGCTTTTTCTCTATTACTTCCTTTGGGAGTTATATTGAACTGACTTCTATCTAATAACGCGAGTGCTTGAAATAGAATATTTTCTTCTTGTAATGAACTTTCACAATTTTCCAATTGTGAAAGTAAAAGCTGTAATTCAGATAATGTTTTTTTATTTACTTGGTGTAGGCTGTTTTTATACCGCATATTTTCGATAATATGTCCAATATTTTTAATAAACTTAAAATTGTCATAGGATTGAAAAAGCAGATTGGTTAAATTCAAATTTTCTACGTTTTCATATAGATGGAAGTCATCAGCTTTGATGTATAACACTGTTCCTTGATGTAATTCTTGTGGATAACCATTGATAATATGCCGTCCACGCCCTGATGTAACCACAACAATCTCGCTGAAATTATGTGTATGTTCGGGATAATTAGATTGCGGTTGACGAGGCTCAATTGCAATGTTTTGGTTTGCGTCAGCAAAAAATTCAGATGCTAGTAATTTTAATGCCATATCACCTCTCTCATTGAATATTATTTATGCAATGCCTTATCCATAATTTAGCTTATTACAAATTATTTTGCATAAGCAGATTTCATATTTGTGATCTTCATCACAGCCAGTCTTGCTATTTTGCCAATTTTTGAAATTAAGTGGCAAAGGTTTTAATGCTCAATTTTTTCTCCTTTTCTAAAATTTGCTTAACTTCTGAAGAACGGGGGAATTATGAATAAACTCAATATCGCAGCGGTAGATCTTGGAGCGTCGAGTGGGCGAGTAATGCTTGCTACTTATGATACTCAAACCCAAGAAATTTCATTGAAAGAAATTCATCGGTTTAAAAATCAATTCATTTCTCAGCAAGGTTCAGATTGTTGGGATTTAAATTACCTTGAAGAAGAAATCCTTAAAGGATTGCATAAAATTCTCAACTGCGGTGAAGAATTACACAGTATTGGGATAGATAGCTGGGGTGTTGATTATGTGTTGTTAGATCATAATGGCAAGGTTATTGCGCCAACTTATGCTTATCGAGATCATCGTACTGATGGCGTAATGTTACAAGTACAAAATGAGCTAACCAAAGGCAAAATTTATCAAAAAACAGGCATTCAATTTCTCACTTTTAATACGCTATATCAACTAAAAGCAATGGTTGATGAAAATCCTGAATATTTATCACAAGTGAAGGATTTTGTGATGATTCCTGATTATCTCAACTATCGCCTTACAGGCGTTATAAATCGAGAATATACCAATGCGACCACCACACAATTAGTGAATGTGAATACTGACAGCTGGGACACGGCGCTTTTAGATTATTTAGGTTTGCCTGCAAGCTGGTTTGGCAGAATTCGCCACCCAGGGATCGAAATTGGTTTGTGGAAAAATGACATTCCAGTGATGTCCGTTGCCAGCCACGATACCGCAAGTGCGGTGATTTCTGTACCACTTTTAGATGAAAATGCCGCTTATCTTTGTTCTGGTACTTGGTCGCTAATGGGGTTGGATACGCTTACGCCTTGTGCAAATGAAGTAGCGATGAATCTAAATATTACCAACGAAGGCGGCATTGATGGGCATTATCGTGTGTTAAAAAACATTATGGGATTGTGGTTATTTAATCGCTTGTGTGCTGAGCGTGAAATTAGCAATATTCCACAATTAGTTGCTCAAACCGCCAAAGAGCCTGGATTTACGAGTTTAATCAACCCTAATGCGGAATGTTTTTTAAACCCAAAATCAATGGTCGAAGCTATTCAGCAATATTGCCAGCAACATAATCAGCCAATTCCTGAAACAACACCGCAGCTTGCCCGATGCATTTTTGACAGCCTTGCGATGTTATATCGTAAAACAGTATTGGAACTTTCAACCTTACAAGGCAAACCAATTAGTGCTCTCCATATTGTTGGCGGCGGCAGTCAAAATGAATTTTTAAATCAGCTTTGTGCTGATTTATGTGAAGTTGATGTTTATGCAGGTCCGATTGAAGCGTCAGTTTTAGGCAATATTGGCTGTCAACTAATGGCGTTAGATCAGATTAATGATGCAAATGAATTTCGTGAATTAGTGGTAAAAAACTTCCCATTAAAACATTTCAAAAATCAACCGCACTTTATGCTTGACCCCACCATTCAAGAAAAGTGGAATGTATTTTGTGCGTTAAATTAAGCTTAAAAATAAGGAGTTATGTTATGAATAATCTACAACAAGCCTATGAATTAGCTAAACAACAATTTGCCGATATTGGCGTTGATATCGAGCAAGCCCTGGCATTATTAGATAAATTACCGATTTCAATGCACTGCTGGCAAGGTGATGATGTGGCTGGGTGCGAAGTCGGCGCAGGTGATTTAACTGGTGGAATTCAAGCAACAGGGAATTACCCAGGTAAAGCACGCAATGCGCAAGAATTACGAATGGATTTAGATAAAGCAATGTCCTTAATTCCAGGGAAAAAACGCCTTAACTTACACGCTTCATATCTGGAAGCAGATCACAAAGTTGAACGCAATGAAGTAAAACCTGAGCATTTTGCTAACTGGGTTGCGTGGGCAAAAGAAAACAAATTAGGTTTAGATTTTAATCCAACTTATTTTTCTCACCCGTTAAGTGCAGAAGCAACATTAAGCCATCAAAATAAAGAAATTCGAGATTTTTGGATCGAACACGGCAAAGCTTGCCGCAAAATTTCTGAATATTTTGGTAGAGAGTTAGGCACAGCTTCCGTGATGAATATTTGGATTCCTGATGGTAGTAAAGATTTGGTTGTGGATAAATTTTCGCCACGTCAACGTTTGGTTGAATCTTTAGACGAAATTATTCGTGAAAAAATTGATCCTAAATATCATTTAGATGCCGTCGAAAGCAAATTATTTGGCATTGGCGTTGAAGCCTATACAGTTGGTTCAAATGAATTTTATGCGGCTTATGCGACATCTCGTGGTACTGCGCTTTGCTTAGATGCAGGGCATTTCCACCCAACAGAAAGTATAGCAGACAAAATTTCTGCGGTAATGCCATTTATCCAACATTTGTTGCTTCACGTCAGTCGTCCTGTTCGCTGGGATAGCGATCACGTCGTCTTGCTTGATGATGAAACACAGGCTATCGCTAATGAAATTATCCGCAATCAATTATTTGAGCGAGTTCACATTGGCTTAGATTTCTTTGATGCGTCAATTAATCGTATCGCCGCTTGGGTGATCGGCACTCGCAATATGCAAAAAGCCTTACTAAAAGCCTTACTCGAGCCGATAAACACATTGCGTGATTGTGAAAGTGCACGTGATTTCACTACTCGTCTTGCGTTATTAGAAGAACAAAAATCACTTCCTTGGCAAGCGGTTTGGGATATGTATTGCGAACGCCATAACGTGCCTGTTGGTAGCCGTTGGTTAGATGATGTTCGTGCTTATGAAAAATCCGTATTAAGTCAAAGATAAGGAAAGATTATGCAAACGATTTTAAATTCTTGGTTCGTACAAGGAATGATTAAAGCCACGAGTGATATGTGGCTGAAAGGTTGGGACGAACGAAATGGTGGCAATGTGAGTTTGCGATTATTAGATGGTGATGTCGCACCTTATAAAGATGAGTTTTATCCTAATCCACCGCATATAGAAATTACGCAAAATATCACCACACTTGCCAATCAATATTTCATTGTAACAGGTTCGGGGAAATTCTTTCGTAACGTAATTTTAGATCCAGCAGATACCCTTGCGGTTATTCGTGTCGATGAACAAGGCAAGGGGTATTACATTATGTGGGGCTTAACTAATGGTGGCGTGCCGACTTCAGAACTTGCAGCGCATTTGCAATCACACATTATTCGAATGAAAGTCAGCAATGGTGCGGATCGGGTCATTATGCATTGCCACGCCACTAACCTGATTGCCTTAACCTATGTGCTTGAATTAGACCCGAAAGTAATCACTCGTGAGCTTTGGGAAATGAGTACAGAATGTTTAGTGGTATTTCCGGATGGTGTAGGAGTCTTACCTTGGATGACACCAGGGAAAGACGAAATTGGCTATGCAACTGCACAAGAAATGGAAAAACATTCCCTTGTGTTATGGGCATTTCACGGTGTATTTGGCACAGGTACAAGCCTTGATGAAGCCTTTGGTTTGATTGATACTGCTGAAAAATCAGCAGAAATTTTAGTGAAAGTATTATCAATGGGAGGAAAACGTCAAACAATTCAAACAGATGAGTTCAAATTACTCGCTGAACGCTTCGGCGTGATGCCGATGAATGGTGTGCTGTAATGGATTAAAACGTGGCTTATTTTCACCGCACTTTATAACAAACTGCAGTGAAAAATATCAAATTTTTTAAGGAGAATATTATGGGTAGTTCAATCTTATTAGGTATCTTCTGGCATTTTGTTGGAGCAACATCAGCCGCCTGTTTCTATGCCCCAATGAAAAAAGTAACCAACTGGTCTTGGGAAACGATGTGGGCAGTCGCAGGTATATTCTCTTGGATTTTATTACCTTGGGGAATTTCGTACTATCTACTTCCTGATTTTGGTGGCTATTACGCTTCCTTTAGTAGCGATATTTTATTACCTGTTTTCCTATTCGGCGCAATGTGGGGGATTGGTAATATCGGTTATGGATTAACAATGCGCTATCTTGGAATGTCAATGGGGATCGGCATCGCCATCGGGATTACCTTGATTGTAGGCACATTGATGACACCAATTATTCAAGGACGATTTGGCGAATTATTGGCAAGCACAGGCGGACAAATGACCTTAATTGGTGTGTTAGTCGCAGTAATTGGCGTAGCGATCGTATCTTACGCAGGCTTACTTAAAGAAAAAGCTATCGGCGTTACAGCAGAAGAGTTTAATTTGAAAAAAGGGCTTGCGCTTGCGGTAATGTGCGGTATTTTCTCGGCGGGAATGTCATTTGCAATGAGTGTGGCGACACCGATGCACGATGCTGCCGCAGAGCTTGGCGTAAACCCACTTTATGTTGCACTTCCAAGTTATGTAGTTATTATGGGCGGCGGTGCGATTATCAACCTTGGATATTGTATTATCCGCTTAATCACTCGCCCTGAATTGTCGTTTAAATCCGACGTGAGTGTCGCCAAAGGTTTACTCATCAGCAATATTTTATTCTCAGCCCTTGGCGGTATTATGTGGTATTTCCAATTCTTCTTTTACGCTTGGGGACACGCGAACATTCCAGAAGAATATGGCTTTATGAGCTGGATGTTACATATGAGTTTCTATGTATTATGTGGTGGCATTGTGGGTTTAATATTACACGAATGGAAAAATACAGGTAAAAGACCTACCCGAGTGCTTTGTATTGGCTGTTTAATCATTGTATTAGCTGCAAATATTGTGGGCTTAGGTATGGCGAATTAAGATAAGGAGTAAAATGATGATTAGAAAAGGAACGGTAATGCAGGTGAATCCTGATTGCCACGCAGAATATAAAAAACGTCACGATGAAATATTTCCTGAATTGGTGAAAGAATTGAAATCTCACGGCGTACATCATTATTCAATTTTCTTAGATAAAGAACGTAATTTATTATTTGCTTACGTGGAAATTGAAGATGAAGCGCGTTGGAATGCCATTGCAAAAACGGAAGCTTGTCAAAAATGGTGGGCATTTATGCGAGATATAATGCCATCAAATCCTGATGATAGCCCGATTTCGCAAGAGTTGGAGCAAGTATTTTACTTAGATTAACGATAAACCATAAACAACAAAACAAAGGGGCTTCAGCCCCTTTTCTCATTTCTTCAACACAATCATATCATCACGATGAATTGCCACTGCGCCGTATTCGTAGCCCAAAATTTGTTCGATTTCTTGGGATTTTTTGCCCTTGATTTGGCTTAAGGCATCGCTGTTGTAGCGTGGCATTCCGAGGGCGATGTCGTTGCCTGATTGGGTACGGATTTTGACTACTTCGCCGCGTGAGAAGTTGCCTTCAACGCTCACAATTCCTGCTGGTAATAAGGATTTTTGCTGAATTAACACCGCACTTTCAGCGCCGTCGTCGATGATGATTGTGCCTGCTGATGGTGCGGCGAAAAGCCACTGTTTGCGGCTTTCGAGATGATCGGCAGGTACGGTGAATTTGGTGCCGATAGCTTTGTCGTGGGCAAGATCGACAATGACGTTTGTTCGATTACCTGGGGCGATGATGGTTTCGATGCCTGAGCGTGTGGCGACATCGGCGGCGGTGATTTTGGTGGACATTCCGCCCGTGCCTAAATTTGTGCCGCTACCGCCTGCGATTGAGCGAATGTGATCGGTGATTTCGCTGACGACAGGAATAAGTTTTGCGTTTGGATTTTTGCGTGGGTCGCTGTCGAATAAGCCTTGCTGATCGGTCAGTAAATAAAGCTGTTCGGCTTGGGACAAAATCGCCACTAAGGCAGATAAGTTGTCGTTGTCGCCGACTTTGATTTCGGCGGTGGCGACAGCATCATTTTCGTTGATAACGGGAATAATGTGATTATCTAATAATGCTTGCAAGGTATCTCGTGCGTTGAGAAAACGTTCACGATCTTCAATGTCGGCTCGGGTGAGCAAAATTTGCCCGATATGAATATCGTAAATGGCGAAAAGTTGTTGCCAAGTTTGGATTAGCTGGCTTTGTCCAACCGCTGCTAATAATTGTTTTGAAGCAATGGTTGGCGGTAATTGTGGGTGGTTGAGATAATCTCGCCCAGCCGCCATTGCGCCTGAAGTTACGATGATGATTCGGTAGCCTTCGTGATGAAGCTGCGCCAGTTGGCGTACAATTTCAATCATATGGGGACGGTTGAGTTTTGGAGATCCTTGGGTTAATGTGCTAGTGCCAAATTTAACCACGATTGTTTTTTTCTGGCTCATAAGAATGTGTCGCTAAAGTAATGAATTGGAGTTAAATTACCATTAAAAAGGAAAAAAATCATTAAAATTTTCACCGCACTTTTATTGATTTAAAACAAATTGATTTTAGCAGAAAGGTCGTATAATAAAGACTTTGAAATGAATGTTGACTAAATGGCGAAGACGGCAATGGAGCAACAAATAGCATTAAAAATGGAAGAAAATCAGCGTGAAATTACACGGCTTTGTGTGTTGGTGGCGCAGTTATTGTTGCAGCACGGCGCAGAAAGTACGGTGGTGGCGCAAAGTGCGGTGCGTTTAGGCAAGGCTTTGGGAGCAAGTTCAGTAGAATGCGCTTTAACGCCCAATGCTATTATTTTAAGCACAGTAATTAACGGACATTGCATTACCACCACAAGACAAAACACGGATCAAGGTATTAATATGCACGTCGTTACGGCGGTGCAGCGTATTGTGATTGCGGCGGAGCATCGCATTTATGACATTCATTTGGTGCGCCACAAATTAGAGAATATTCAGCCACTAAAATATAACCGCTGGTTTGTCGTGTTTATGGTCGGTTTGTCTTGTGCTTGTTTTTCGCACCTTTCGGGGGGCGACTTGGTGATTTTTTTGATCACTTTTTTAGCATCTGCCGTAGCAATGTTTGTACGCCAAGAATTGGCTAAGCGACACTTTAATTCATTGATTGTATTTAGTTTTACTGCTTTTGTGGCTTCATTAATTTCAGGGTTGGCACTCAAATTTAATTTAGGAAATAATCCACAAATTGCGTTGGCGTCCAGCGTGTTGTTGCTCGTCCCTGGTTTTCCTTTGGTAAATTCTGTGGCGGATATTTTAAAAGGGCATATTAATATGGGCTGGGCTCGCTGGACGGTGGCAACGGTGCTGACGTTTGGGGCGTGCATTGGTATTGTGTTGGCATTGAATTTATTAGATATTCATCATTGGGGGAATTAAAATGGATTTCCTATGGGTATTACTTGACGATATGATTTTTGCCGCCATTCCAGCGGTGGGATTTGCGTTGATCTTTAATGTGCCGCCTAAGGCATTGATTTATTGCGCTATTCTTGGCGCAATAGGACATAGTTTTCGCACGACATTATTGCATTTTGATGTATCTTTTGGCTTGGCAACATTGTGCGCCTCTGCATTAATTGGTTTTATCGGCGTGCATATTTCGCAGCGTTTTTTAGCGCACCCAAAAGTGTTTACGGTGGCTGGTATTATTCCGATGATCCCTGGTGTGTACGCTTACAAAGCGATGATTGCCGTAGTGCAGATTAATAATCAAGGCTATTCACCCGAATTATATGAACAGATGATTAATAATTTTATTAAAACAGGGTTTATTATTGGTGCATTGGTATTTGGTTTAGCCTTGCCACGCTTACTTTTTTATCGTAATAAACCCGTGATTTAATTGAAATTAATCTTGAGCTTCTAACATTTGTTTATAATGCCTGCGACAAACCGACAAATAGCGGTCGTTGCCGCCGATTTGAATTTGTTCGCCTTGTTTGACAGGCTTGCCGTGTTCATTTAGACGCAAGACAAAGTTCGCTTTACGTCCACATTCACAAATGGTTTTGAGTTCTTCAAGCTGATCTGCCCACGCCAGTAAATACTGACTTCCCTCAAATAAATTCGCCTGAAAATCGGTGCGTAAGCCGTAGCAAAGTACGGGAATGTTGAGTTTATCCACCACGTCGCTTAATTGATAAACCTGTTCTTTAGTTAAGAATTGACTTTCATCAATCAAAATGCAATGAATGGGGTTTTGGGCAACTTCTTGTTGAATTTCCTGCCATAAATTGGTGTCTTTTTGGAATAATTGTGCTGATTGACTGATGCCAATGCGAGAGCTGATTTTTCCCACACCAAAGCGGTCGTCAATCGCTGCAGTGTAGAGCAGCACATTCATTTGGCGTTCCACATAGTTATACGCCGATTGGAGCAGGGTGGTGGATTTCCCTGCGTTCATTGTTGAATAATAAAAATAAAGTTTTGCCATAGTTTTAAAATTGAATAAAGTGCGGTGTAAAAAAGAGGAGTTTTTTTACCGCACTTTTAAGTTTATGATAAAGAAGACAATTCTGTCATCGCCCAACGTGGTTTGACTTCCACTGCTAAGTCTGTTTGCTCGCCTTGTTTTAATCTTAAATAGCCCACATAGGCAATCATTGCACCGTTATCGGTGCAAAATTGCGGGGCTGGGTAAAATACTTCGCCTTTTAGTTCCGCCATTAATTCCGCTAGACCTTGACGTAATTGTTTGTTGGCACTCACGCCGCCTGCAATAACAAGGCGATTGTAGCCTGTTTCTTTTAAAGCACGTTTGCATTTGATAGCTAAGGTTTCAACCACGGCGGTTTGGAAAGCGTGAGCAATATCGGCTTTGGTCTGTTCGCCCAATTCATTTTCGTCTTTGATTGCTTGATTAATGGTGTTGGCGGCAAAGGTTTTTAAACCTGAAAAGCTAAAATCTAAGCCTGGTCGGTCGGTCATTGGTTTTGGAAATACAAAACGCCCAGCCGTGCCTTGTTCCGCTAAGCGTGAAAGGGCTGCACCACCTGGGTAATCTAAGCCCAATAATTTGGCGGTTTTATCAAAGGCTTCGCCAGCGGCATCGTCAATGCTTTCACCTAATAATGCGTATTTTCCCACGCCGTCCACTTGCACTAATTGGGTGTGTCCACCTGAAACCAGCAACGCCACAAAAGGAAACTGCGGTCTATTTTCGGGCAATTCTAACATCGGGGCGAGCAAATGCCCCTCCATATGGTGTACGCCAATGGCAGGCACATTCCACGCATACGCCAGTGAACGAGCAATAGTTGCCCCCACTAATAATGCTCCGACTAAGCCAGGCCCTGCGGTGTAAGCCACGCCGTCAATGTCGGCAGGGGTTAAATTCGCCTCTTTTAAGGCTTGCTGAATTAACGGCAAGGTTTTGCGGATATGATCTCGTGAAGCCAGTTCGGGGACGACACCGCCGTAATCTGCGTGTAACGCAATTTGGGTGTAAAGCTGATTGGCGATTAAGCCATTTTGTTCGTCATAAATTGCCACGCCAGTTTCGTCGCAAGACGTTTCGATACCTAAAATCTTCATTTTTTGTCTTTGGAGCATTCTTTTTCGTAAAAATTAGCAAGGATTTTACCGCACTTTGCGTAATTTGCACAGAAAAGATCAAAATCAGTCTTTACTTTTAGGGTGAAATTAGATTAAAATTGCGACCCTTATTGAGTAAGTTACTCAGTAATTTTGCAAAATTAACTTTAAACTTATTTATCAAATTTATTAGAGGTGATGGCTTATGCCAGTAATTAAAGTTCGTGAAAACGAATCATTTGACGTTGCATTACGTCGTTTCAAACGCTCTTGCGAAAAAGCAGGTATCTTAGCTGAAGTGCGTGCACGTGAATTTTATGAAAAACCAACCACAATTCGTAAACGTGAAAACACCACTCGTGCAAAACGCCACGCTAAACGTGTCGCTCGTGAAAACGCACGCAACACACGTTTATATTAATTAGATATTCTAATTAACGTTTCGAGTTCGACAAACCGTGAAACCATCAAGGAATCACGGTTTTGTTCATTTTGATTTTAATCTTTTCCGAGAGGATTAACTATGGCTGGTTTAGTTCCACGTTCATTTATTAATGATATTATCGCCAAGGCGGATATTATTGATGTGGTTAATTCTCGAGTAAAATTAAAAAAAGCGGGGGCGAATAATTACCAAGCCTGCTGCCCATTTCACCACGAAAAAACACCGTCTTTTACTGTCAGCAAAAATAAACAATTCTACCACTGCTTTGGCTGTGGAGCACACGGCAATGTGCTGAGTTTTTTAATGGAATATGACAAATTAGAATTTCTTGAAGCGGTGGAAGAACTGGCTGGAATGTTGGGGCTTGATGTACCTCGTGAAGAAAGTTCGCATAAAAAAGGCGACAAACCTTTTGCGAATTATCAAGTTAAGCGTGATCTTTACCAATTAATGCAAGAAATCACCGCACTTTATCAACAGCAGTTGCCAAATCATATCCCTGCGCAAGCCTATTTGCAAAAACGTGGGCTTTCGGCACAAATTATTGAGCGTTTTGCCATTGGTTTTGTGCCGGATAGTTTTGATTTGGTGGTGGGGAAATTTGGGCGTAATAAAGATGAACAAGAACGTTTATTTTCGTTAGGAATGGTTAAGCGGAGCGAGCGTGGTAAGGTATATGATACGTTTCGCAATCGTATAATGTTTCCAATTCGAGATAAGCGTGGGCGAGTGATTGCCTTTGGTGGGCGAGTGCTTGATGACAGCACACCGAAATATTTGAACTCTCCCGAAACGGTAACTTATCACAAAGGCAATGAGCTTTATGGCTTATTTGAAGCCTTGCAAGTGAATGATAGTCCTGAAAAATTGCTGGTGGTCGAGGGCTATATGGACGTGGTTGCTTTGGCGCAATTTGGCGTGGATTATGCCGTTGCGTCTTTGGGTACAGCCACTACAGCGGAACAAATTAACCAAATTTTTCGAGCAACTGAGCAGGTAATTTGTTGCTATGATGGCGACCGAGCGGGGCGAGCTGCAGCGTGGCGTGCATTGGAAAATGCCTTGCCTTATTTGGAAGACGGTCGTCAGCTTAAATTTGCATTTTTGCCTGACGGCGAAGATCCGGATACTTATATTCGACAATATGGCAAAGAAAAATTTGAAGCCTATTTAGAGCAGGCGCAGTCGTTAAGCGAGTTTCTCTTTGAGCATTTATTGCACGACGTAGCATTAGATAGCAAAGAGGGAAAAAGCAAGTTAGCCGCATTAGCTGTGCCGTTAATTTCTCGCATTCCGGGCAATATGCTCCGCATTTATTTACGCAATATGTTGGCGCATAAATTAGGCATTATCGACCCAATGCAAATTGAACAATTATTACCGCAGCATCAAGCGCAAGAAAGTGCGGTGAAAAAAATGCCAGAAGTGAAGCGAACGCCGATGCGATTGTTGATTGCTTTGCTGTTGCAACACCCCGAATTATCTCAGCTGAGTTATGATATATCGCCTTTGCGTAGTTTAAATGAGGCGGGGTTAGATTTGTTTGATAATTTAACCGCACTTTGCCGTGATAATGTCGGCATTAATTTAGGGCAAATATTGGAATATTTTCGTGATAGCGACTATTATAAGCCCCTTGAAATTTTATCTACTTGGGATCATCTAATTGAAGATGAGCAAGTTGAAGCGACTTTCATCGATACTTTAACGTTCCTATTTGCGCAAATTACCGAGCGACGAATTGAGCAGTTAATCACAAAAGATCGCACAAATGGCTTAGATTTAGCCGAAAAACAAGAGTTGGCGCAATTATTAACCAGCCGACAAAATAAATAGTGAAATAGTAATAACAATGATAGAATTGATCAGATTTTATCTTTTTAATTTAACGAATTAAGCAAAAGGCGGAGCTTATGGAGCAAAATCCACAATCACAATTAAAATTGTTAATCGCTCAAGGGAAAGAGCAGGGTTATTTGACCTTTGCTGAAGTAAACGACCATTTGCCTGAAGACTTGGTCGATACCGATCAAATTGAAGATATTATCCAAATGATTAATGATATGGGGATTCAAGTTTTAGAAAGCGCCCCAGATGCAGATGATCTTATTCTTAATGAGAATATTGATAATATTAATGATGATGTAGTTGAAGAAGCGACACAAGTGCTTTCAAGCGTGGAAGCAGAACTTGGGCGAACAACTGACCCCGTGCGTATGTATATGCGTGAAATGGGTAGCGTGGAATTATTGACCCGAGAGGGCGAAATCGACATCGCAAAACGTATTGAAGACGGTATTAATGAAGTACAAAGTGCCGTAGCTGAATACCCTGAAGCGCTGACTTATTTATTAGAACAATATGAAAAAGTGGAAGAGGGCGCAGTTCGTTTAGTCGATTTAATTACAGGCTTTGTTGACCCGAATGTAGTTGAAGAAAAAGAAATTTTAGAAATTGACGAATTGGCAGAAGATGACGATGAAGACGGTGATGCTGAAGTTAAAGACGTTGATTTAGACGACGAAAACGAGGAAGAAGAAAGCGAATCAGAAAGCGATTCAGACGATAGCGACAACGCAATAGACCCTGAAGTGGCACGTGAAAAATTTGCCGCTTTAAGAGCGCAATATGAAAGAACGCTAATGTTTATTGGCAGACACGGTCGCACGCATAATAAAGTACGCACTGAAGTGCAGGCGTTGTCAGATATTTTTGTACAATTCCGTTTAGTGCCACGCCAGTTCGATCAATTAGTGATGTCTATTCGCAATATGATGAAGCAAGTGCGTAATGAAGAACGCCAAATTTATCGTTGGGCAGTGGATTATGCCAAAATGCCAAAAGATGATTTCATCAAAGTTTTCACTGGTAAAGAAAGCACAGATGCTTGGTTAGTGAAAATTTTAGGTGGTAAAAAACCTTACGCAGCGAAATTAGCTGATTATGCAGAGAATATCCGTCATTGTATCGGCAAATTACAAGAAATTGAGCAAGAAACACAACTTAGCGTGCCGCAAATTCGCAAAATTAGTGAACGTGTAGCGCAAGGGGAATTAAAAGCTCGCCGTGCGAAAAAAGAAATGGTGGAAGCGAACTTACGTTTAGTGATTTCTATTGCCAAAAAATATACCAACCGTGGTTTGCAATTCCTTGATTTAATTCAAGAGGGTAACATCGGCTTGATGAAAGCGGTGGATAAATTTGAATATCGCCGTGGTTATAAATTCTCTACGTATGCAACGTGGTGGATTCGTCAAGCGATCACTCGTTCAATCGCAGACCAAGCTCGCACAATCCGAATTCCTGTGCATATGATTGAAACGATTAACAAATTAAATCGTATTTCTCGCCAAATGTTACAAGAAATGGGACGTGAGGCATCACCTGACGAGCTGGCATATCGTATGGGAATGCCTGAAGATAAAATTCGCAAAGTGTTGAAAATTGCCAAAGAGCCAATTTCAATGGAAACGCCAATCGGCGATGACGACGATTCGCATTTAGGTGATTTTATCGAAGACAGCACGCTTGAATTGCCATTAGACAGTGCAACAGCACAAAGTCTGCGAGTGGCAACGCACGAGGTGCTAGAGGGCTTAACGCCACGAGAAGCAAAAGTGTTGCGTATGCGTTTCGGTATTGATATGAACACTGACCACACCTTGGAAGAAGTGGGTAAACAATTTGATGTTACTCGTGAGCGTATTCGTCAAATTGAAGCCAAAGCCTTACGCAAATTACGCCACCCAAGCCGTTCGGAAACCTTGCGTAGTTTCCTTGATGAATAGTTTTTCAGCAGGTAAAGTATAAATTTCTCGCCCCAAGCGTTTGTTTGGGGCGTTTTATTATGCGGTTCACTTCTTGAATGTGGTTCTGTTTAAAATTTGTATAAATAAAGTTACCATAAAATGCAAAAGCCCTGTATAATAGCTGGGCTTTTTTGTATCCGTTTTAGCGTGCGGCTATCAAAAATATTTTTATGTGATGAAAATGATAAAAAATCATCAAAGCGTATTGCAAAAGTGCGGTGAAAAATAAGAATGTTTTTGCTAGTCGCAAATTTGGAACAAAAGAGCAATGTTAAGAGCTTCGCTCTAAAATAGAAATAAAAAAGGAAAACATTGTGAATCCAATAGTTAAACAATTTAAATACGGTCAACACACCGTAACATTAGAAACGGGCGCAATCGCTCGTCAAGCAACCGCTGCTGTAATGGCAAGTATGGACGACACCACGGTTTTCGTTACTGTGGTAGCGAAAAAAGACGTGAAAGAGGGACAAGATTTTTTCCCATTAACCGTTGATTACCAAGAGCGTACTTATGCGGCAGGTAAAATCCCTGGTGGTTTCTTCAAGCGTGAAGGTCGCCCATCTGAGGGGGAAACTTTAACGGCTCGTTTAATTGACCGCCCAATTCGCCCATTATTCCCAGAAGGTTTCTTAAACGAAATCCAAATCATCGCCACTGTGGTTTCTGTAAACCCACAAATCAGCCCTGATTTAGTGGCGGTTATCGGTGCTTCTGCAGCATTATCATTATCAGGTGTGCCTTTCAACGGTCCAATCGGTGCGGCTCGTGTTGGTTTTATCAACGATCAATTCGTGTTAAACCCAACAATGGCTGAACAAAAACAAAGCCGTTTGGATTTAGTGGTTGCAGGTACTGATAAAGCCGTATTAATGGTGGAATCTGAAGCAGATGTATTAACTGAAGAACAAATGTTAGCGGCAGTGGTGTTCGGTCATCAGCAACAACAAGTGGTTGTTGAAGCGATCAAAGAATTCGCTCGTGAAGCGGGCAAGCCACGTTGGGATTGGGTTGCTCCAGCGCCAAATACTGATTTAATCAACAAAGTGAAAGCGATTGCAGAAGCGCGTTTAGGCGACGCTTATCGCATCACTGAAAAACAAGTACGCTACGAACAAATCGACGCAATCAAAGCCGATGTAATTGCACAAATCACCGCTGAAGATGAAGAAGTGAGCGAAGGCAAAATCGTGGATATTTTCACCGCACTTGAAAGCCAAATCGTGCGTGGACGTATCATCGCAGGCGAACCACGTATCGACGGTCGTACCGTTGACACCGTGCGTGCATTAGACATCTGTACTGGCGTATTGCCACGTACTCACGGTTCTGCAATCTTCACCCGTGGCGAAACGCAAGCCTTAGCGGTAGCGACTTTAGGTACAGAACGTGATGCACAAATTCTTGATGAATTAACTGGCGAACGCCAAGATAATTTCTTATTCCATTACAACTTCCCACCGTATTCTGTAGGTGAAACGGGTCGTGTTGGTTCGCCAAAACGTCGTGAAATTGGACACGGTCGCTTAGCGAAACGTGGTGTTGCGGCGGTAATGCCAAGCATCACTGAATTCCCTTATGTAGTTCGTGTTGTTTCAGAAATTACTGAATCAAACGGTTCTTCTTCAATGGCGTCAGTATGTGGTGCATCGCTTGCGTTAATGGACGCAGGTGTGCCAATTAAAGCTGCCGTTGCAGGTATCGCAATGGGCTTAGTGAAAGAAGATGAAAAATTCGTGGTGCTTTCAGACATCTTAGGCGACGAAGATCACTTAGGTGATATGGACTTTAAAGTAGCGGGTACACGTCAAGGTGTTACTGCACTTCAAATGGACATCAAAATTGAAGGGATTACCGCTGAAATTATGCAAATCGCGTTAAACCAAGCAAAAAGCGCGCGTATGCACATTTTAGGCGTGATGGAACAAGCGATTTCTGCACCTCGTGAAGAAATCTCTGATTTTGCACCACGTATTTACACAATGAAAATCGATCCGAAGAAAATTAAAGACGTGATCGGTAAAGGTGGTGCGGTAATTCGTGCATTGACCGAAGAAACTGGCACATCAATCGACATCGACGACGACGGTACAGTGAAAATCGCCGCCGTTGATGGTAACGCAGTAAAAGCAGTAATGGCTCGTATCGAAGAAATTACCGCTGAAGTTGAAGCGGGTGCAATTTACACAGGTAAAGTAACTCGCCTCGCAGACTTCGGTGCATTCGTTGCTATCGTGGGTGGCAAAGAGGGCTTAGTGCATATTTCTCAAATCGCTGAAGAGCGTGTTGAGAAAGTAAGCGACTACTTGGCTGTAGGTCAAGAAGTGCAAGTGAAAGTAGTTGAAATTGATCGCCAAGGTCGTATTCGTTTAACAATGAAAGAATTGGCAGCAAAAGCAGAGACTACTGAAGTTGCAGAACAAAACACATTTGTTGAACAAGAATAATTGTTAAAATTTTGACCGCACTTTTGCTATCAAGGCTTAAGCCAAACAAAAGTGCGGTTCATTTGTTCAAACTATTTCGTCTAATAAAGGCATTATCGCTAAAATGATACCGTTAAAATGGTTAGTGCAGACGGGGAAATTTCTACCAAGTTTCTTTTTCACTTTTTTGTTAGCAAGCTGTGTAAATAACAGTTCGGGCGTTTTCGTCACAAAAAATAAAGTGATTTTGGCAGAGCAATATCCTAATGTACATTTCGAGCAAGAAGTAATGATTGCACGTCTTAGCCAAATGCTGATTATTGGACAGCTGTCAAAAGAAGAACGAGCAAATTTACATTTTGAACGTGGCGTACTTTATGACAGTTTAGGGCTTTGGGGGCTTGCTCGTTATGACTTCACTCAAACCCTAGCGCTGCAACCGAAAACGGCGGCAGTCTATAATTATTTAGGTTTATACTCTTTATTAGATGAAGATTATGACAGTGCATTAGAAGCCTTTAATGTGGTGTTTGAATTAGATCCTAATTATGAATATACCTATTTAAATCGTGGTTTAGATTTTTATTACACGGCACGTTATAACCTTGCACAGCAGGATTTTCTGAAGTTTTACCAATCAGATACAACCGATCCTTATCGTGCGCTTTGGTTGTATTTAAATGAGCTTAAATTTAAGCCAAATGAGGCAAAACAGAATTTAATGCAGAGAGCCAAACAGCTTTCTACGGACTATTGGGGTACGTTTGTTGTTCAACATTATTTGGGCAATCTTTCCGTACAAGATTTATTGGATAAAGCAAAAAACTTTGTCAATCCGCAATCTTCTCAATATGCAGAAATTTTGACTGAAACCTACTTTTATCTAGCAAAACAAAAACTCAATAATGGCAATGTGAGTGAGGCAGAAACCTTGTTCAAATTGGCAGTGGCAAATCAAGTGTATAATTTCGTTGAGTATCGTTTTGCATTATTTGAACTGGCTAAATTGAAAAATATGGACACCAGTGAAACGGACGTGGTTGCACAACAAAAATAATCGCCGCTTGTTAAAAAAGTGCGGTTTATTTTGAGTAAGTTTTGCAACTTAAATTATACAAATGAGAGCCAAATTGAGCTTTCCTTATTTACAATTCGAGTATTTTAATGACTGAAACAAATATTACTTTTGGCGACTTAGGCTTGCCAGAATTTATCCTTTCTGCGGTTTCTGAAATGGGTTTTACCCAACCTTCTCCAATCCAACAGGCTTGTATTCCACACCTTTTAAATGGGCGTGATGTGTTGGGTATGGCACAAACGGGTAGCGGTAAAACAGCTGCTTTCTCTTTGCCATTATTGGCACAAATTGATGTGGAAGAAAAATATCCACAAATGTTGGTGATGGCACCAACTCGTGAATTAGCCATTCAAGTGGCAGACGCTTGCGAACAATTTACTAAAAATGCCAAAGGCGTGCGTATTGTTACCCTTTATGGCGGTCAACGTTATGACATTCAATTACGTGCGTTACGTCAAGGCGCACAAGTTGTGGTGGGAACACCTGGGCGTATTTTAGACCACATTAATCGTGGCACGTTAGATTTATCGGCATTGAAATGTATCGTATTAGATGAAGCCGATGAAATGTTGCGTATGGGCTTTATTGACGATGTAGAAACCGTAATGGCGGAATTGCCAGAACAACACCAAACGGCGTTATTCTCGGCGACAATGCCAGAGCCGATCCGTCGTATCACCAAGCGTTTTATGACCGATCCGCAAGAAGTAAAAATCCAATCTACTCAACGCACCAATCCTGATATTACGCAAAGTTGCTGGTATGTGCGTGGCTATCGCAAAAACGATGCGTTATTACGTTTCTTGGAAGTGGAAGATTTTGATGCGGCGATTATTTTCACCCGCACCAAAACTGGCACAATGGACGTAACTGAATTGTTGGAAAAACACGGCTTCCGTGCTGCGGCATTAAACGGCGATATGACCCAACAAGCTCGTGAACAAACCCTAGATCGTTTACGCAACGGTAGCCTTGATATTTTGGTGGCAACCGACGTGGCAGCTCGTGGCTTAGACGTAGAACGCATTAGCTTGGTGGTTAACTATGACATTCCATTAGATGCTGAAAGCTATGTTCACCGTATCGGTCGTACTGGCCGTGCAGGACGTTCAGGCAGTGCAATTTTATTTGTTGAGCCAAGAGAACGCCGTTTATTAGGCAACATCGAACGCTTAATGAAAAAGCCAGTTGCCGAAGTGGAATTACCAAATCACGAACAATTACAGGCTTGCCGTCGCACTAAATTTGTGGCAAAAATCACCAAACAGCTTGAACACCACGATTTAGAACAATATCGTAGCTTATTGGAAGATTTATTTACCGCAGACCAAGACATTGAAGATATTGCTGCTGCAATGTTAATGTTATTGCAAGGTAAACAAAAACTCATTCTTCCACCTGATGCACCAATGGAAAAACGTGGTCGTCGTGAGCGTGATGATCGTCGTGGTGAACGTGGCGATCGCAGAGAACGTAGCGGTTATGGCACGCCTGTAGCAATGGATTTATATCGCATTGAAGTAGGTCGTGCAGACGGCGTTGACGTGCGTCATATCGTGGGTGCAATCGCTAATGAGGGCAACATCGACAGCCGCAATATCGGTCATATCAAACTTTATGACGATTATTCTACGATTGAATTACCAAAAGGTATGCCGAAAGAATTACTACAAACCTTTGGCAAAACTCGTGTATTAAACAAACAAATTCGTATGACATTTGTGAGCGAAGCACAAGGTGGAGATCGTGGACGTGGCGACCGTGATGATCGTCGTGGTGGCTATGGCAAACGTCGTGGCAACGACCGTAATGATCGTAGCGAACGTGGCTTCAAAGGCGATCGTAAATTCTCAGGAAAAAATGACCGCAGTTTTAAAGAAGGTGGCCGCAAAGAATTCCGTGAAAGAGATGACTTTAAAGCTAAACGCCGTGGCTAACAGCAGATAGAAAATGCATAAAAGCACATAGCTTAAATTTAGGCTTAGTTTGTAATCAACGCAAACTAAGCCTTTTTTGTTTAAAATAATTTGCTCGCTTACAGTGATTAAGTCGTAGATATAAAAAGTGCGGTCAAAAATTTGTTTATTTTTAACCGCACTTTTGGTTGGAAAGATTATGCTGCTTTGGTGCTGCTTCTTAACAGGAAATAGCCGAGCAGGGCAGATAAGGCAGAGCCTAGCAAAATACCTAATCTTGACAAGGTGTTGACGGAGCTATCAGCTTCGCCGACAAAGGCAAGGCTGGCAAGGAACATCGACATTGTAAAGCCAATTCCGCAAAGCACAGCAATAGCGAAAATTTGTTTAAATGTTACGCCCTCAGGCAGTTTGGCAATGCCTAATTTCACTGATAAATAACTGAAACCAAATACTCCCACAGGTTTGCCCACGAGCAAGCCCAACGCAATGCCTAAAGGTAAAGCCGAGAAAATCATTGCGCTGTCTACATTGCCGAGATAAACGCCTGCGTTGGCAAAGGCGAACAGTGGTAACACAAAGAGTGAACACCAAGGCGCAAGAATATGCTCAAAAGTATGTAATGGGCTATTGCCCTCTTTGTCTTTGAGCGGAATGCAAAAGCCAATAATAACCCCTGCCAAGGTAGCGTGAACGCCCGATTTTAATACCGAAGCCCAAAGCACCAAGCCCACTAAAATATAAGCGCAGAGATGCCCAATTTTTAAGCGATTTAATACAATCAAGCCCACAATCGCCAAGGCAGAAAAAATCAACGCTTGCGTGCTAAGGTCTGATGAAAAGAATAATGCAATCACCACGATTGCGCCAAGGTCATCAATAATTGCTAGTGCAAGTAAAAATACTTTCAATGGCAAGGGAACACGCTTGCCTAATAACGCCACGATACCGAGCGCAAAGGCAATATCCGTCGCCATTGGAATTGCCCAGCCATTAGCCAATTCTGAATGTTGCTGGGTGATAAACCAATAAATTAGCGCAGGAATTACCATTCCGCCGATTGCCGCAAAGGCAGGGAAGATTGCTTGCTGGTAGCTAGACAATGACCCCTCAAGCAATTCACGCTTCACTTCCATTCCCACTAATACGAAAAAGACCGCCATAAAACCGTCGTTAACCCAATGGATAAAGGTTTTATTGATCGAAAATGTACCAAATTGAATTGCCACGGGAATATCTAAAAAATCAAAATAAACGGATTGCAAGCCGCTGTTGGCAAAAATCATTGCAAGCACAGCAAAAGCCAATAATAGAATACCACCTGCGGATTCCATTTTGAAAAACCTTTGCAAAAGATTTAGCATAAATAACTCTCCCTTAAAAAATAATAAAAGGGAAATACTATCATAAGTGCGGTGAATTTTGTGAGAATTTTCTGATAGAAATCTTGCTCTTAATTGTGAGAGATATTATAAAGTGCGGTAAAAAATCGCTTAATTTTTACCGTACTTTTATTAGTAAGTTAAACTATTGCTTACGCCACGTCGTGCCGTTTGCACCGTCTTCTAACACGATCCCCATTGCGGTGAGTTCGTTACGAGCCGCATCGGCAGTTGCCCAATCTTTCGCTGCACGCGCGTCGTTGCGTTGTTTGATTAAGGCTTCGATTTTCGCCACGTCATCATTATTTGCTTCGCCTTGTAAGAAACTTTCAGGATCTTGTTCAAGCAAGCCTAATACACCAGCTAATTGTTTTAAGCGTGCGGCTAATTGGTTGGCTTGTGTTGGATTTTCGGCTTTTAACTTGTTGATTTCACGTGCTAATTCAAATAACACAGCCAATGCTGCTGGGGTGTTGAAATCATCATTCATTGCTTCTTTAAACGTCGCAACATATTGATCTTCTTGTGCAATTTCAACATTAACATCGCAGCCACGCAGAGCGGTATAAAGGCGTTCTAAGGCTTTGCGAGCCAAGCCGATATTTTCTTCGCTGTAGTCCAATAGGCTACGATATTGTGCGGTTAAGAAGAAATAACGTACACTTTCGCAGTCATATTTGCTTAAAATATCTCGAATAGTGAAGAAATTATTAAGCGATTTCGACATTTTTTCTTCGTTGATGGTGAGCATTCCCGTGTGTAGCCAGTAGTTCACATAATCGCCGTCGTGCGCACAGCAAGATTGTGCGATTTCGTTTTCGTGGTGCGGGAACATCAAATCTGAGCCTCCGCCGTGAATGTCGAAATGGTTGCCGAGTTCTTTGCTGTTCATCGCTGAACATTCAATGTGCCAACCTGGGCGACCTTTGCCCCAAGGACTGTCCCAGCTCGGTTCGTTTGGTTTCGACATTTTCCATAACACGAAATCCATCGGATTTTTCTTCACCGATTTAATTTCTACACGTGCGCCAGCTTGTAATTGCTCAAGATTTTGGCGAGATAATGCACCGTATTTTTGATAGCTTTCCACATCAAACATCACATCGCCATCTTGTGCCACATAAGCGTGTTTGCGTTGGATTAGGCTTTCAACCATCGCGATAATTTCACCGATATGCTGGGTTGCGCGCGGTTCAACGTCAGGGCGCAAAATATTCAGCGCGTCAAAATCTTTGTGCATTTCGCTGATCATTCGGTTTACCAATGTATCGCAAGTTTCGTTATTTTCCAACGCGCGCTTAATGATCTTGTCGTCAACGTCGGTGATATTGCGCACATATTTCACGTTATAGCCGAGATAACGCAAGTAACGCACAATCACGTCGAATGACACAAAAGTACGACCGTGTCCAAAATGGCATAAATCGTAAACGGTTACGCCGCACACATACATACCGATTTGGTCCGGGTTAATCGGTTTAAATTCTTCTTTTTCTCGGGTTAAGGTATTGAAAACTTTTAACATATTAAAATCCAACTGGAAAAACTATTACAAAATACACCGCACTTTATAGCACTAAATAGCTTTTTATGGAATAATGCAGACCGAATTCCCATTTATTTTTATAAGGAAAACAATATGGTTACATTACACACTAATTTCGGCGACATCAAAATCGCATTAAATTTTGAAAAAGCACCAATTACGGCAAAAAACTTCGAAGATTATTGCAAATCAGGCTTCTATAATAACACAATTTTCCACCGCGTGATTGACGGTTTTATGATTCAAGGCGGCGGAATGGAAAGCGGTTTGCGCGAAAAAGCAACAAACGCACCAATTCAAAACGAAGCGAACAACCGCTTAAGCAACAAACGTGGCACAATCGCAATGGCGCGCACCAGCGATCCGCATTCAGCAAGCTCACAATTCTTCATTAACGTAGCAGACAACAACTTCTTAGATTACCGTTCAAAAGAAATGTACGGCAAAGAAGTGGTGCAAGAATGGGGCTACGCAGTGTTCGGTGAAGTGGTTGAAGGTATGGACGTTGTGGATAAAATCAAAGGCGTGAAAACAGGCAACGCAGGCTTCCACCAAGATGTGCCAAAAGAAGACGTGGTGATTACATCAGTTACTGTGGACTAATTAAAGCAAAGGCGTAGCGATACGCCTTTCTTTTTTTGAAGATAAAGAAGGACTTATGGCTTTTTTCGATACGCACACCCATCTTGATTATTTGCAAAAAACGACCAATCAACCGCTGGCGAATTTAATTGAAAACGCAACTGCGGTTGGCGTTGAGCGAATTTTGATCGTCGCCGTGCAGCAGCAAGATTTCAAAACTATCGAAAAAATGACCGCACTTTTCCCCGAAAATTTGCGCTACGGCTTAGGCTTGCACCCGCTTTATATCCGCCAGCATCAACAGGCAGATTTAGACTGCCTTGAAGATTTATTAAAGCAAAAAAATGCTTATCTCACGGCTGTTGCTGAAATCGGCTTAGAGCGAGCTGTGCCTGATTTATTAAGCGATGAACTTTGGCGCAAGCAATGCGATTTTTTAGACGCGCAACTTCAACTGGCGAAGCAATACAATTTGCCCGTTAATCTCCATAGCCGAAAATCTCACGACCAATTATTTACTTTCTTAAAACGTATTCAAGTGCCTAAATGTGGCGTCGTCCACGGCTTTGCAGGCAGTTACGATCAAGCCAAACGCTTCGTCGATCTTGGCTACAGAATTGGCGTCGGCGGCACAATTAGCTACGAACGTGCCAACAAAACACGGCAAACCATTGCCAAGTTACCACTCGACAGCTTATTACTCGAAACCGACAGCCCCGATATGCCTGTTTTCGGCTTTCAGGGCGAACCCAACCGCCCCGAACGAATAGCCAATGTGTTCCAGCATTTGTGTGAATTAAGAAAAGAATCGCCAGAAATTATTCAAGAAACTATCTGGCGAAATTCGGTGGGATTATTTGGTTAGGTTCTAACAGCAATTAATGCTTCAGGAAAGCGAGTAACTATTTTGAGTAACGTAGCCGCAGCCCCAGATGGCAATCTTCTCCCCTGTTCCCAACCTTGCAAAGTGCGTACTGACACCCCCATTACTTTGGCAAATTCATTTTGTGATAAGCCTGTTTTTTGTCGTGCTTCAATAGCTTCATTCACAATATGAACCTTTCCCACTTGGCCCGATTTCATTTCTTTAACAGACTGTAATAACAGTTGACCAAGTTCTTCGCCTGAAAATTCATATTCACTAGCGTTAATTTTGGTTAAATCTAACATTGTTCTAACTCCTGTTGTAAAGCCTTTAAAATATATGGTGGTATATTTTCTGTTTTAGATTTTAAATAAATCAAAAGCAAATGAATTTTACCCATTTCTAATTGATTAAAATAAATGATCCTTGCACCACCACGTTTCCCTTTCTGTTGGTAACTCCAGCGGATTTTACGGCTGCCATTAGTGTGTGGAATAACATCACCAATAGAGGGATTTTGAGCAATGAAAGTAATAAATTCATTTTGCTCATCTTGTGTGAGAATATCAGCAACCAAGCGAGAATAGAGTGGTGTTTCAATAATAGTATACATAAAACTCCTACATTGTGGTATAGGTGATGTTACTATTATTGAGATTTTTGCAGTGAAAACGATGAACTTAATTTATTTTTGGAATGTAAATCACGAAATTGAGAAATTTTTAATAGAAAACTCACCCAATTTCAACCGCAGTTCTTCCGCATCTTTGCAAGTTTTGATGAATTCAAACAGGGTGGTGGCTTCGGTATATTCTTTTTTCAAATATTGTAGCCATTGTTTGATGCGCGCCACGTGGTAGAAACCACTGTCGTGGATATTTTCCATTTGGGCATATTTTTGCAGGATTGGCATAATTTCAGCCCACGAAAGTTTAGCGTGATTGTGTTTGATAATCAAACTTAAATTTGGGATATTCAATGCGCCACGTCCAATCATTAAATCTTGGCAACCTGTTGTTTTTAAACAGTTTTGACCGTCTTGCCAGTGCCAAATTTCGCCGTTAGCGATGACGGGGATATGCAATTTTTCTCGCACTTTAGCGATTTGTTGCCAATTAATGCGGTCGGCTCGGTAGCCGTCCATTTTGGTACGTCCGTGAATGGTGATTTCGCTCGCACCGCCTTGTTGTACCGCATCAGCGATTTCAAAAGATTGTGAAACATCGTCCCAGCCTAAGCGTACTTTTACACTCACTGGTTGATCTTGTGGCACGGCTTGGCGTAAGGCTTTGGTGGCTTGATAAATTAATTCAGGATCTTTAAGCAAACTTGCACCGCCATTGCTGCCGTTCACGGTTTTTGACGGACAGCCGCAATTTAGATCGATGCCGTGCGAACCGAGTTCGATGGCGCGAATGGCATTTTCTGCTAACCATTGGGGAAATTGTCCCAGCAGTTGTACTCGAACAGGTGTGCCTGACTGTGTTCTGCCGTCGTGTTGTAATTCGGGGGCAAGGCGATAGAAGACTTTGTTAGGTAAGAGTTGATCGACCACTCGCACAAATTCAGAAATGCACAAATCGTAGTCGTTGACTTCGGTGAGTAATTGGCGCACTAGCGGATCTAGCACGCCTTGCATTGGAGCTAAAATAACACGCAACGGATTTTCGCCTTTTATTTCCAACCTTTTGATTTACAAATTAAATCATAAGCGGCTTGAATCTGTTGAGCTTTTTCTTTTGCCATTTCTAACATTTCTTTCGGTAAACCTTTTGACACCAATTTGTCAGGGTGATTTTCGTTCATCAAGCGACGATAAGCTCGTTTTACCGTTTGTTGATCATCACTTGCGTTTACACCTAGCACTTTATAAGCGTCATCAACGGTCGGTCCAGAATGCGGACGAAAACCACCGTGCTGACCACCATAGCTATGATTTCCGCTGTGTTGCTGATAGCCACCTTGTTGATATTGCTGGTATTGTTGGTATGCCTGCTGATAGAAATTTCCGCTCGAGAATTGGCGACGAGCCATTTCCATCATAATCATTTGCTCGAATTGGAATGATGACATTCCCATTTCTTCCGCCACGATGCGTAAAATTTCTTTTTCGTTATTATGCAAATCATCATCAGAAAAAGCAGCTTGCACTTGTACGCTTAAAAACATTCGCAACAAATCAGCACGCTGACCACAGCCTAAGCGGAATTCACGAATGACCGCACGCAACGGAAATTCGCTTTCTTTACCACGATTAAAGGCTTCTTGCGCTAAACGGCGATTGGTGTCGTCGAGCTGTAATTGGCTCATTAAATTGTTGGCAAGCGCAATATCTTCTTGTGTAATGCGCCCTTTTGCCTTGCTGATATGTCCAAGCACAGCAAAGGTTGTTTGCATAAAAAGCGATTGGCGAGTGAGTTTATTTTTGAAAAAAGACGAATTCACGCTGCCAAGTTCGTAGAGTTTTTTGTCCGCCCAATGCCCGATAAACACGCCAGCCATTGCGCCGAAAAAGCCACCAAATTTATAACCAATAAAAAAGCCTAAAAGTTTACCCACAAAATTCATCGTTCTTCCTTTGTTATTCCTTAAAAAGTGCGGTGTGTTTTTTGTTAGATTGTGATTTTTCGTAAAAATTCAACCGCAGTTTTCCATTTTGCTTTATTCAAACCAAATTAAACTTGCCATTCGTCCTGTTTTGCCATCTCGGCGATAGGAAAAAAATCGTTCCGCTTCGTTCACGGTGCAATGTTCGCCACCTGAAATTTGTGTGATACCAAGGGCATTCAAGCGTTGTGTCGCAAGTTGATAGATATTACCTAAATATTTTCCTTGCGTTGTTGGATCGGGGCGAAATGCTTGAATGGCTTGTGGATCTTTAGCTACAAATTGCTCGACCACATCTTGCCCCACTTGAAACGCCGTTGCACCAATGGCAGGTCCAAACCAAGCGATAATTTCGTTTGGCGGAGATTGGAAACAGCGCACAGTTTCTTCCAGCACGCCGTCGCATAAACCACGCCAGCCTGCGTGTGCGGCGGCGACTTCTGTTCCGTTTTTATTGGTGAATAACACGGGCAAGCAGTCGGCGGTCATTACCAAACACACTTGTTTTGGCTGATTAGTATAAACCGCATCGGCATTTAAATCATCGCCTGAATAAGGCAGAGAAATAATTCGAGTGCTGTGCGTTTGATTTAAAAACAGCGGTGCTTGTGGCAAGGCAAATTTTTCCGTTAATAAAACTCGGTTTTTTTGCACCGCAGTTTTGTCGTCGCCAACGTGGTTGCCAAGATTAAAACTGTCGAAAGGCGCAAGGCTCACACCGCCTGAACGCACGGTGGTTAAAGCGTGAACCTGTTTTGGCACATTGTGTTGCGCCTGCCAATTAGGGAAAACTGCGGTCATTTTTTTCTCACTTTTTCACGGTTGAACGTGGTTAATAATCAAGTTCGTCTTTGTGTAATTGATAATCTTCTTTCAATGCGTCGATTAACTGCACAAAATCTTCAGGCAACGGTGCGTGCCATTCCATTAATTCGCCTGTAATCGGGTGTTCCAAACGCAACATAATGGCGTGCAAGGCTTGACGCTGGAAATTGCGTAGCACTTCGCTAAATTGTTCGCTGGCATTTTTCGGGGGGCGTGGTCGTCCGCCGTAGGTTTGATCGCCGAGCAAAGGGTGAGCAATATGTGCCATATGGACACGAATTTGGTGCGTGCGACCTGTTTCCAAACGCAGGCGTAGGCGAGTGTAATTGCGGAAATGCTCCATAATGCGATAATGAGTAACCGCTGGTTTACCCATTGGGTGAACCGCCATTGCGGTACGTTTGGTCGGGTGGCGAGCCATTGGCTGATCCACTTTGCCGCCTTTGGTCATCACGCCGAATGCTACGGCTTCATATTCTCGAGTAATCTTGCGCTTTTGCAAATCTCGCACTAATTTTGTTTGTGCTGGAATGGTTTTCGCCACCACCATCAAGCCTGTGGTGTCTTTATCTAAGCGGTGCACAATGCCCGCTCTTGGCACTTCGGCGATAGGCGGAAAATAATGTAACAACGCATTTAACACCGTACCACTTGGGTTGCCCGCCCCTGGGTGAACCACGAAATCTTTTGGCTTATTAATTACTAAAATATCGTCGTCTTCATACACGATATTTAGCGGTAAATTTTCAGGCTCGTAGCGAGTTTCATCTTCCACGTCCACCTGAATTTCAATTTGTTCACCGCCGAGCATTTTGCTGCGTGGAATGTTTAAAATTTCACCGTTTACTCGCACAAGATCGGCTTCGATCCAAGTTTTTAAGCGAGAACGTGAATAATCGGGGAACAACTCGGCAAGAGTTTGGTCTAAGCGTTGTCCCATTTGTTCGGGCTGAACTTCAGCCGCAAGGGTAATTTGAGCCATAGGAATAAAAATCCGTGAATTATTTTGCAATGTCAGATAAAATATAGCGGATATTGTACCTCAAGACGACATTTTTACATAGAAAAGGATCATTAGCTTATGCGTAAATTAAAATCGCTCACCTTGGTTGCTTTAACGGCTTTAGCGGTTTCAGCTTGCTCAAGTGGTAATAAAGAACTTGAACAAGGCACGGAACAAACCCTATTCAACACTGCACAAAACTACATTCAAGAGGGCGATTACAGCAATGCAACTCGTTATTTTGATGCGGTGGAAACTCGTTTTCCAGGTAGCACTTACAGCGAACAAGCGAAATTAAATTTAATTTATGCAGCTTATAAAACGCAAGATTACACCAAAGCACTTGTTACGGCAGACAGCTTTTTGAAAACATTCCCACAAAGCCAACACACCGATTATGTGCTTTATATGGCAGCGTTGACGAATACCTCAATGGGCGACAATTTTATGCAAGATTTCTTCGGTATCGATCGCTCGACCCGAGAAACCACATCAATGAAAACGGCGTTTAGCAACTTCCAAACGTTGGTAACACATTTTCCGAACAGCCAATATACACCTGATGCGCTGGCTCGTATGGCATATATCAAAGACCGTTTAGCTCGCCACGAATTAGAAATCGCAAAATTCTACGCAAAACGTAATGCGTGGGTAGCTGTGGCAAACCGTGTAACAGGAATGTTGCGTAGTTATGCGGACACACAATCAACACTTGAAGCCTTGCCATTAATGCAAGAAGCCTACCAAAAAATGGGCTTAACCCAATTAGAACAACAAGCCGCTGCTTTAGTTAAAGCGAATGAAGGCAAGCAGTTACAAGAAGCCACCAAACCTGATGAGCCATTTTTAAGCCTGCCATCGTGGTTAAAATTTGGTGGTGATGAAAGCTCAAAAACAGAATAATTTTCGTTTTATTGATATATCAAAGCAAAAGTGCGGTATTTTTTACCGCACTTTTTTTGCTCATCAACAAAGATTAAACCGACACAATAAAGCGCTGTTTAATCACAAATGAAAAGGTGCTGCCTTGATTTTCTTCGCTTTGAATTTCAAGGTGAGAATGATGTTGTTCTAGGGCGTGTTTCACGATTGCCAGTCCCAAGCCACTGCCACTTGCTTGATGATTAATGCGATAAAAACGCTCGGTTAAATGGGGAATGTGCGTTGCTGGGATGCCGTTGCCATTATCTTGCACTTTAAACTGAACGCCTTGTTCGCAAGGTTGCCACGAAACTTGGATTTGGCTTGGTTTGCCAGCGTGTTTAATCGCATTATAAACCAAATTCGACACTGCACTGTGCAGCTGATTTTCATTGCCTAGCACGTGAATATTCGGCGCAATGTTAAAGTCAATTTGATGCTGGTGGCAATTTAAAATCTCACTGTTATTTTGCAGGGAATTGATCATTTCCGACATATTAAACGCACAATGATCTTTTGATGATGAGCTTTCAATTTTGGCTAACAAATCCAACTGGCGCAATAATGTAGCCATACGCTGACTTTGCGCTTGCATCGCTTCCACGGCTTTTTGTTGAAAAGCATCTGCAGGCGCATCTGCCAACATCTCTAAATAACCTTGCAGCACGGTTAATGGCGTGCGCAATTCGTGATTAATATTGTTTAAAAAAGTTTGGCGAGAATGCAGTAAGCGGATCATTTCTGTAATATCTCGGGTGACAATAAACAGCGTTTGCGCATCATAATAGTGAATATGAATTTCAAGATAGCGCTGATTGTGCGTGAACAATACCAAAGGGCGAGTTTTTTTGCTTTGCTGAAAATAGGGCTTGAATTGTTCATAAAAAATCACGTTAAAAATATTTTTGTGCATTTTTTTATGCCAATAAAAATCAAACATTTGCTGTGCAATTTGGTTGCACCACGAAATTTCGCCATCTTTTTGGCAAATAAACATCGCATCAGGCAGATATTGAATATTTTTATTTAATTTCGACAGTAAGCGCAGATTTTCTCGTTTTTCTTTTTTGTTTTTGTTGCGGTAATATGCCACCGTTTGCGAAAAACTTTCCAAATTAATGAGACTTACATCACGATTTTTTTTCGGATTGAGCGCTTGCAGCAAACGGAATTCCGTAACGTGATGCCAAGCGAGTAGGCACAATAAAATCGCCACGAGCCATAGCCAAAAATAGTCGCTGAACAGGCTAAAGAGAAAGGCAACACTAATGGCAAGGCTGACTTCGACAAACAAATTAATCAATTTTTTCATTGGGCTTCATCTTTAAAATGATTAGAAAAACGATAGCCGCTGCCACGCACGGTTTGAATGTAGCGGTCGCATTGAAAAGGCTCTAGATTGTTGCGTAAGCGGCGAATGTAGCTATCGACGGTACGATCTTCCACTTCCAAATCGTCGCCCCAAATCCGATTTAATAATTGCTCTCGAGAATAAACTTTTTCAGGGTGGCGCATAAAAAAATGGATTAATTTAAATTCGGTGCTACTGAGATTGATTTCTTGTTGCTTGAAAAACAATCGCTTGGCGTTTTCATCAAGGCTGAGATCGTCAATTTGGATTAGGTTTTGGCTTTGTTCGTATAAACGTCGCCACACGCTTTTTATGCGAGCAAGTAGAATTTTAGGCGAAAAAGGTTTGGTGATGTAATCATCTGCGCCCGCTTCAAGGCAAGTGATACAATCTTCTTCGGCGGTGCGAGCGGTGAGCATAATAATCGGGATTTGTGCGCTATCTTCTTGTTTTTTAAGGTATTGAATAAACTGCACGCCCGATTTCCCAGGTAATTGCCAATCAAGCAAAATCAATTTGGGATTTTCTTGCAATTTTTTCACCGCAGTTTGGAAATCACCCGCTTCAATGACATCATATTGTTGCTGGCTAAGATACAAAGCAATCATCTCTCGGATTGCTCGCTCGTCCTCAACCACTAAAATTTTTTTGCTCATCTGTTTGCTTTTATTTGTTGTGTTTGGCTTTATCTTAACATAGCGCTGGGATTTTAGGCAAAAGTAGGGCATATTTTAGCATTAAATAATGCCCATTCTTTCGCCATTTTTTGCGAGTTAGCAAGCTGGGTGAAAATAAAAAACTAAACAAATTTCCACCGCAGTTTTTGCCTAATTTATGGGGTTAGCCCATTTTTCCACGAATATAATCTTCGGTGCGTTGAATGCGTGGCTGTTCAAAGATCTGTTTGGTGTCGCCAAATTCCACTAATTCGCCGAGATACATAAACGCTGTGTAATCAGAACAGCGAGCCGCTTGTTGCATATTATGGGTTACCATTGCCACACTATAATCTTGCTTTAATTCAGTGATGAGTTCTTCAATTTTCATCGTGGAAATTGGGTCAAGTGCCGAGCAAGGTTCATCGAGCAATAACACATCAGGTTTCACTGCAATACCACGCGCAATGCAAAGACGTTGCTGCTGACCGCCGGAAAGGCTGTCGCCACTTTGATTGAGTTTGTTTTTCACTTCGCCCCACAACGCCGCTTTGCGCAACGCCCATTCCACACGGTCGTTCATTTCTGATTTTGGCAATTTTTCAAATAAACGAATGCCAAAAGCGACGTTATCATAAATCGACATTGGGAATGGCGTGGGCTTTTGGAATACCATTCCCACTTTGGCACGAATGATCGAAATATCGGTGTGCGAAGTGAGCAAGTTTTCGCCGTCTAAATTAATTTCGCCCGTCGCTTTTTGGTTTGGATAAAGCTCAAACATTCGGTTAAAAGTGCGCAATAAGGTGGATTTTCCGCAACCCGATGGGCCGATAAACGCGGTAACTTTGTTTTTCGCGATGTTTAAGTTGATATTTTTTAGGGCGTGGAAATCGCCATAATAAAAATTTAAATTGTTGACGGTAATTTTGCTTTCTGTGGTGCTAATAGTCATAGTTAAAAATCCTGTAAAATTATTTTGTCTTAGAGAAAATGCGTGTTGCGATGTTTAAACACAGCACAAATAAGGTGATTAATGCTGCGCCTGCCCAAGCGAGATTGTTCCAGTCGGTGAACGGGCTAGCGGCATATTGGTAAATCACCACTGGCAAGTTTGCCATTGGCGCATTCATATCCCACGACATAAATTGGTTTGATAAAGCGGTGAATAATAGTGGCGCAGTTTCGCCTGCGATGCGTGCCACGCCTAATAAAACGCCAGTTAAAATCCCTGATTTGGCGGCACGATAGCAGATCATCATAATCACACGCCATTGCGGACAGCCCAGTGCGGCTGCGGCTTCTCGTAGGTTGTTAGGCACAAGATTAAGCATACTGTCGGTGGTGCGCACTACGATTGGAATGATCAATAATGCCAACGCAAATGAGCCTGCCCAGCCTGAAAAATGCTGCATTTTCGACACATAAATGCTGTAAATAAATAAGCCGATAATGATCGACGGCGCAGACAGCAAGATGTCGTTTAAAAAGCGAGTAATTTGCGCAAAACGGCTGTATCGTCCGTACTCTGCCAAATAAGTGCCCGCCAAAATGCCCATTGGCGTGCCAATTAGTGTGCCAGCGCCTACCATTAAAAATGAACCGAGCAACGCATTGCTTAAGCCGCCCATTTCATTTGGCGCAGGCGTTTGTTTGATAAATAAATCCAATGACAGCGCAGGAATGCCACGTGAAATTAACGTGCCGACAATCCAACAAAGCCAAAATAAACCGAACGCAACGGCGATGTAAGCCAAACTAAGCATTAAGCGATTACACCAGCGGCGTTGATAAAAACGTGCATTTTGCATTGATTTCATTAGATTTTTCCTTCTTTTTTATTCATTCTCAAAATCATAATGCGAGAAACCGCTAAGACGGTGGTGGTGATTAAGAATAAAACTAAACCGAGCTCCATCAGTGCCGATTTTTGCAAGCCGCCAGCTTCGTTAAATTCGTTGGCGATTGCTGAGGCAATAGACGTGGACGGTGAAAATAGCGAGTTAGGTAATTGAAAGGTGTTGCCGATCACAAAGGTTACTGCCATTGTTTCACCCAATGCACGCCCAAGCCCCAGCATAATACTGCCGATCACGCCAGTTCGAGTGTAAGGCAGCACAACTTTCCACACTACTTCCCAGGTTGTTGAACCTAAGCCATACGCACTTTCTTTTAACATCGGCGGAACGACGGAAAATACATCACGCATCACTGAAGCGATAAACGGAATAATCATAATCGCCAACACTAGCCCTGCGGTGAATAAACCAATCCCAAACGGTGCGCCTGAAAATAAAAATTCTAAAATCGGCAAATCGCCAAGGGTGTCGATAATATGCGGTTGAATATGTTCTTGGAATAGTGGCACGAACACGAATAAGCCCCACATTCCATAAATGATCGACGGAATTGCCGCTAACATTTCAATCGCAATGCCGACGGGGCGTTTTAACCAATCGGGCGCGAGTTCGGTAAGAAAAGTGGCGATACCGAAGGAAATTGGCACGGCAATTAATAGGGCGAGAAAAGCGGTAATTAACGTACCCAAAATTGGCACTAACGCCCCATATTGCTCTTGCACGGGATTCCAGTCGTTATACCATAAAAATGCGCTGCCGAAGCGTTGAATGCTGTCCCAGCTGCCAGCCACTAGCGACAGCAAAATGCCCGCCAGTAAGATGAAAACCAATAGCGCAAAAAAGCCTGTAGTGTGTTTGAATAATGGCTCAATCCATTTTTGATTAAGGCATTTGCGAGAAACGTTTAACATAAATATTGCTCTGCTAAAAAAGTCAAAAATCGTGAATTTTTACACCGCACTTTTCGCCATTTGCTCAATTCCTTTTGTTATTTTTGTCCTTAACCTGTGTAAAGAGCGGAAAAGTGCGGTGTATTTTTTACTTATTTTTTAATAATTTACTTCTTGAGTTCTGTTTGCCATTTGCCTTGAATGGTTTTCACCACATCGGCTGGAATTGGCACATAATCCAACTCACTTGCTGCATCTTGACCTTTAGTTAATGCCCATTCAAAGAAGCTCACCACATTTTTGCTAGCTTCTACGTTGTCGTTATTTTTGTGCATTAAGATAAAGCTCGCTGCGGTGATCGGCCACGATTTTTCGCCTGCTTCATTGGTGAGCACCACGCCCATTCCAACCGCATCATTCCATTTCGCATTGCTTGCCGCCGCCATAAAGCTGTCTTTATTCGGTTGCACGAATTCGCCTGCTTGGTTTTGTAATGCCGTCCACGCTAAATTATTTTGCTTCGCATAAGCATATTCCACATAGCCAATGGTGTATTTCATTTGGCGTACATAAGCTGCAATGCCTTCATTACCTTTGCCGCCTTGACCAGTTGCCCATTTTACTGATTTACCTTCGCCAATTTTCGCTTTCCAATCAGCGGAGACTTTCGATAAATAATTGGTGAAACCAAAGGTTGTGCCAGAACCGTCTGAACGGTGGATTACGATGATGTTTTTATCAGGTAAAGGTAAATTTGGGTTTAATGCCACTAAAGCTGGGTCATTCCATTTTTTGATTTCGCCTAAATAAATTTTGGCTAATAAATCGCCTGAAAGTTTTAGCTCGCCTGCTTTAATTTCAGGCAAATTCACCACAGGCACAGTGCCGCCGATGATGGCTGGGAATTGTAATAATTGATGTTCGGTTAATAAATCTGCTTTCATTGGGTCATCTGATGCACCGAAATCAATGGTTTTTGCAATGATTTGTTGCTGACCGCCACCTGAACCGATAGATTGATAGTTTACTTTATTGCCAGTTTCTTTTTCATACAAAGAAGCCCATTTCGCATAAATTGGATAGGGGAAAGATGCGCCAGCACCTGTAATGCTGTGGGCATTTGCTAAAATGGGTGCTGCGCTAAGAAGTGTGCCTAAAGCAACAGTTTTAGCGATAGTTTTCATTGTGTGTTTCTTAAGTTTGTGCATTAACATAACTGAAATCTCCTTCAAGGTGTTGTGTTTTGTTGCACGGTTGAGTTTATGCAAGAATTGTGACAGTTTGATGACAGTTCGCAAAAATTTAGCGAAAGGCGGTTATTTTCTAAAAAATAAATAAAAGAAAAGGACACTCAAGGTGTCCTTTAACTGCGGTGTAAATTTCAACGATTTTATGAGCGTTTCATCACTTCAAAAAATTCTTCGTTGGTTTTTGCTACCATTAACTTATCAATAAGGAATTCCATCGCTTCCACTTCGCCCATTGGGTTGAGAATTTTGCGTAAAATCCACATTTTTTGTAATTCGTCTGGTGTGGTGAGCAAGTCTTCTTTACGTGTGCCTGAACGGCTGAAATCAATGGCTGGGAACACACGTCTTTCCGCAATTTTGCGTGAAAGGTGCAATTCCATATTACCTGTTCCTTTGAATTCTTCAAAGATAACTTCGTCCATTTTTGAACCTGTATCGACCAATGCGGTAGCGATAATCGTTAAGCTGCCGCCTTCTTCTACGTTACGAGCTGCACCGAAAAAGCGTTTTGGACGATGTAATGCGTTAGCGTCCACACCACCCGACAAAATTTTGCCCGAAGCTGGGGTAACGGTGTTGTAGGCACGTGCTAAACGAGTGATACTGTCGAGTAAAATCACTACGTCTTTTTTGTGTTCTACTGAACGTTTGGCTTTTTCGATTACCATTTCTGCTACTTGAACGTGGCGAGTTGCTGGTTCATCAAAGGTTGAAGCAATCACTTCACCACGCACAGTGCGTTGCATCTCGGTTACTTCTTCAGGGCGTTCGTCGATCAACAACACGATCAATTCACACTCAGGATAGTTATGCGTGATGCTTTGTGCAATGTTTTGTAGTAACACAGTTTTCCCCGCTTTCGGTGGCGCAACGATTAAGCCACGCTGACCTTTACCAATCGGCGATGCAAGGTCTAAAATGCGAGCGGTTAAATCTTCGGTTGAGCCGTTACCACGTTCCATTCTTAAACGTGAATTAGCGTGTAAAGGGGTTAAGTTTTCAAAAAGGATTTTACTGCGAGAAACTTCAGGTTTGTCATCGTTGACTTGATCGACTTTAAGCAAAGCAAAATAGCGTTCGCCCTCTTTTGGTGGGCGGATTTTGCCCTCGACTTTATCACCTGTTTGTAAGTTAAAGCGGCGAATTTGGCTTGGCGAAACATAAATATCGTCAGGACCGGCTAAATATGAGCTGTCGGCTGAACGAAGAAAACCGAAACCGTCGGGTAAAATTTCTAAAATACCGCCACCGAAAATATCTTCACCGCTTTTAGCGTGTTGTTTAAGAATGGCGAAAACAATGTCTTGTTTGCGCAAACGAGCTAGGTTTTCTAAGCCCATTTGTCCTTCACCAAGCTCAACTAAGGTTGATACTGGCGTATTTTTAAGTTCTGTTAAATGCATAATTGTCAGATTGGGTGATTGATTTGGATAGAGTTGACATTGGCTGTCTATTGAGTGGGCGTAAAGTTACCATTAATTAAACGCTTTGTCTAGCATTTGCGTGAATATTTACGTAAAAAGTGCGGTGCTTTTTTGCTGATTTTTTCACTTCGTGCTATTCTAAGCCGATCTTAATTTGAATTTATTCCGAAAACATTAAAAAAATATGACAACAAACCATTTATCGCAGCAACGTTTTGCTGATCTTCCGTTAAATCCACAGGTGCTAAGCGCATTGCAAAGCAAAGGATTTGACTATTGCACGCCAATTCAAGCCCTTTCTTTGCCGATTACTTTGCAAGGAAAAGATGTCGCAGGGCAGGCACAAACTGGCACAGGAAAAACTATCGCATTTTTAACCGCAGTTTTTCATCATTTACTTGAACATCAGCAAGAAAGTGCGACAAATGAGCCACGAGCCTTAATTCTTGCGCCAACTCGAGAGCTTGCAGTGCAAATTGCTAATGATGCGGAATTGTTAGCCAAAACAACAGGATTAAAGACCGCACTTGCTTACGGCGGCGAGGGCTATGATAAACAACTCAAGGCGATTGAAGCTGGTGTGGACATTTTGATCGGCACGACAGGGCGAGTGATTGACTATGTGAAACAAGGCATAATCCGCTTAAATGCGATTCAAGTCATCGTGTTAGATGAAGCCGACCGAATGTTCGATTTGGGTTTCATCAAAGATATTCGTTATTTAATGCGCAAATCGCCAAGTCCACAACAACGCCTAACAATGCTGTTTTCCGCCACACTGTCTTACAAAGTGCGTGAATTAGCGTTTGAAGATATGAATGATCCCGAATATATCGAAATCGAACCGCTACAAAAAACAGGCCATCGCATCAAAGAAGAATTATTCTATCCATCAAACCAAGATAAAATGGCATTATTGCTCACGCTATTAGAAGAAGAGTGGCCTGAACGCTGCATCGTATTTGCCAACACCAAACACAAATGTGAAGATATTTGGGGCTATTTATCCGCCGACGGACACCGAGCTGGCTTGCTCACAGGTGATGTTGCACAGAAAAAACGCCTTGCGTTGCTCAAACAATTCACCGACGGTGATTTAGATATTCTGGTCGCCACCGACGTTGCCGCTCGTGGACTACACATTTCCGACGTAACTCACGTGTTCAACTACGATCTTCCCGACGACCGTGAAGACTATGTTCACCGCATCGGACGCACAGGCCGAGCTGGCGAAAGCGGCGTATCGATCAGCTTCGCCTGTGAACAATACGCAATGAATTTACCCGCAATCGAAGAATATATCGGACACAGCATTCCTGTCAGCCAATACGATCCAAATTCACTCATTGAACTCCCAAAACCCCACAGGCTCAAATCAAAAGGTGAAAGTTCAAGGCATAACGGTTCAAAAATAGGAAGAAAAAGATATTAAAAAAGAATGGGAAATGGCGGTGAGAGGGGGATTCGAACCCCCGATGCAGTTTCCCACATACACGCTTTCCAGGCGTGCTCCTTCAACCACTCGGACATCTCACCTTTTTGCTACGTAAACCCGCATAATTTACTTCATAACTTCGCTTCGCCGTGCTAATGCACTGCCTTCAGCTTGTTATTCGTAACTTATTTGGTTTACTTGCAAAAGTCTTTTGCTGCGTAAATCTAATCAACTAACTGCGTTGTTTCGCTTCGCCGTGCCACTTGCACTGTCTTCAGCTTGCTGTTCGTAACGTATTTGATTTACTACAAAATTTTTTGAAAACTTGCGAAAATTAGACCGCAGTTTGGGGTGAAATTCGCAAAGTGGGCGTGATTATAAGAATTAACTCAGCTTTCGTCTAGTCTTTTTTAGGTTTTCTTGCGAAATCGCAAAGTATTTTGCTGAAATTATGATTAGAATAATGATATTGAATTTTGAAATATTAGAGAGTAAACGATGTTAAATAAATGGTTTTTAACCAAAAATGCGTTTTTAGCAGTGAAACCTTTTAGTGCATTGAAAGATAGTTTGCGTTTAGGTTATGGCAAGGCGCAACTGGTGAAAGATATTATTGCGGGTTTAACCGTTGGGGTGATTGCTATTCCGCTTTCGATGGCGTTGGCGATTGCTTCGGGCGTGCCGCCGCAGCACGGGCTTTATACAGCAATGATTGCAGGGATTGTGATTGCGTTGTTGGGTGGTTCTCGCTTTAATATTTCAGGGCCGACGGCGGCGTTTGTGGTGATTTTGTATCCTGTAACCCAGCAATTTGGCTTGGGTGGTTTGCTGATGGCGACCTTGCTTTCGGGCGTGATTTTGGTGGTAATGGCGTTATTTCGTTTAGGACGGTTGATTGAATATATTCCGTTGCCTGTAACGCTAGGCTTTACTTGCGGAATTGGGATTACCATTGCGACTTTGCAAATCAAGGATTTCCTTGGCTTAGACATTGCGACAATGCCAGCCCATTATTTGGAAAAAATTCAAGTAATTTTCACCGCACTTTCAACGATTAATTGGGCTGATACGGCGGTGGGCGTGCTGACTTTGTTGGTGTTATCACAGTGGCATCGTTTGCGTTTACCTGTGCCAGGGCATTTGCCTGCAGTGTTGATTGGTACGATTTTATCGTTAATTTTGATCCATTCAGGTTTTGATGTGCGAACCATTGGCTCGGCATTCCAATATACGTTGTCAGACGGAAGTGTCGGGCAGGGTATCCCCAACGTGTTGCCCGAATTAGTTTTGCCGTGGAATTTACCTAATGCCTTAGGCGAAACGGTGGTGTGGGATTTCAACACCTTGCAAGCCTTATTGCCAGCGGCTTTTTCAATGGCGGTGTTAGGGGCGATTGAGTCCTTATTGTGTGCGGTGGTGTTGGACAATATGACCAATACCAAGCACCACTCCAATAACGAATTATTGGCTCAGGGCATTGGCAATATCGTTGCCCCGTTTCTAGGCGGAATTACTGCCACAGCAGCGATCGCTCGTTCAGCAGCGAATGTGAAATCGGGCGCATTTTCACCGATAGCGAGCGTGGTTCACGGCGTATTGGTGCTTTGTTCATTGTTATTTTTTGCTCAAGCACTCTCTTATTTGCCGTTGGCATCAATGGCGGCGTTGCTGTTGATGGTGGCGTGGAATATGGCTGATTTACGCAATATTATTCATTTAGTTCGTCGTTCGGGGGCGAATGAAATTGCGGTGTTGCTGATTTGCATTTTCCTCACGGTGATTTTCGATATGGTGATTGCCATTTCCGTGGGCGTATTGTTGGCGAGTTTACTATTTATCCGCACCATTGCCGAAATGACCAAATCCATTGAACAACCGCACCCTGACGACTTGGAAGATGTGTTGGTGTATCGCATTAGCGGTCCACTATTTTTCGCGGCTGCTGATAATTTATTTGCCGATTTGCACGACAAAACTGTCCACACCGATCACGAAATTAAACATATTGTTTTGCAGTGCGATGCGGTTACGGTGCTAGATACTGGGGGCATTCACGCCCTGACTCGCTTTGTGCAACATATGTTGCCACATCAACAGCTTTATCTATGCAATGTACAGTTCCAACCACTGCGAATGATTGTGAAATCGAACACCGTACCTGAATTGAAAAAAATTAATTTTAGTGCGGATTTAGATGAAAGTTATCAGAAAATTCGTGAATTTGAAAAACTCGTACAAAATTAGTTGAATAAAAGCCAATTTGCTGTTAAAAAATAAATGGTTGCCTAGCATTATGCTAGGCAAGTATTTTGGTGCGGAAATAATATTTAAAACTCTCAAAAAAGACACCGCAGTTTTATCCATTGTTATACAAGGACAGCAAAATGACACAACAATCTATTCTTTTTATCGACCGAGATGGCACGTTAATTGACGAACCGAAAACCGATTTTCAGATCGACAGCCTTGAGAAACTCAATCTCGAAAAAAACGTCATTCCAGCCTTATTAAAGCTGAAAAATCGCTACCGTTTTGTGATGGTGAGCAATCAAGATGGCTTAGGCACGGATTCATTCCCACAAGACACCTTCGACAAACCGCACAATGCAATGCTCGAGATTTTCCGCTCGCAAGGCATTGAATTTGATGACATTTTAATTTGTCCGCACAAACCTGAAGATAACTGTGCTTGCCGCAAACCGAAAACCAAATTGCTGAAAAAATATATCGACAAAAAATTGTTCGACCCTGCGACTAGCTTTGTGATTGGCGACCGCCAAACGGACGTGCAACTGGCGGAGAACTTAGGTATTCGTGCTTTGCAATACAATCCTGAAAGCCTAGATTGGGATTTGATTACTGAAAAATTACTCGGCGAACCCGTAACCAACATCGGCAACCGTGAACCACGCTATGCGGAAGTGGTGCGTAAAACCAAAGAAACGGACATCAAAGTGCAAGTGTGGCTAGACGAAACGGGTGTAAACGAAATCAAAACAGGCGTAGGCTTTTTCGACCATATGCTCGACCAAATCGCCACCCACGGCGGATTCCGTATGAACGTAACCTGCAACGGCGACTTGCACATTGACGAACATCACACCGTGGAAGACACCGCTTTGGCATTAGGCTCAGCCTTAAAACAAGCCATCGGCGACAAACGTGGTATCGCACGCTTCGGCTTCGTGTTGCCAATGGACGAATGCCGTGCGGAATGTGCCTTAGACTTATCAGGTCGCCCATTCATCAAATTCAACGCCAAATTCAAGCGTGATAAAGTGGGCGATTTCAGCTGTGAAATGACCGAACATTTCTTCCAATCTCTCGCCTTTACCCTGCTTGCCACGCTTCACTTAAAAGCCACTGGCGACAACGAACATCATAAGATTGAGAGTTTGTTTAAAGTGTTTGGTAGAACGTTGAGACAAGCTATTCGCATTGAAGGGAATGAGTTGCCGAGTAGTAAAGGGGTGTTGTAATCCTGCAAGGGGGGAATTTTTGCATTTTTTGTGTAAAATTACCCCCGTTGTAAATCAGTGAGGATTAATGATGACAAAAAAATTAACACAACCACAAAGGGTTATTCAATTTTTAAAAGATAATCCGAATAAACGTTTTACCGCACGAGAAATTGCTCAAGAAATTACGAAAATTTATCCTGAAGATTATCAAGAAAAGCGTTCTGGATTTAATTCTGAAAGAGATTTTTTACAGCAAATTATTGCGGAAATTGGTGGCGATAGAGTTGCAAGATATTTGAAAGAGGGAATTCAAACTCAAGACAAACCTCGTCCAAGAGTATTTTGGTTTTCAGATCATTCTGCGACTAAAACAGAAAAATTTGAGCCGAAAGAAATTATTGAAAATCGCCAATCAGAACAAGCACTTTATCCTGAATTGATGAATTATTTACATCAAGAATTTGGTTTATTTTGTTTGCGGATTAATGAAAAAGTTTCCAAAAAATCTCGTGGGGCGAATGGCAATCAATGGTTACACCCTGATGTGGTTGCTATGCAAACGGTGGATCAATCTTGGAATGAACACGTTAAAAAATGTGCAAAACAGAGTTCAGGGCAAAGCGTTAAATTATGGTCATTTGAAGTGAAAGTAGAACTGAATGGCTCAAATGTTCGTAGTAGTTTCTTCCAAGCGGTAAGTAATTCAAGTTGGGCAAATGAAGGCTATTTAGTGGCAACTTCTATTCCTGATAATATTTTAGAAGAATTACGTATTTTGTCAGCGTTACACGGCATTGGCGTTATTTTATTAGTCCCGAATGATTTATCGCAAAGTGAAATATTATTACCTGCCAAACAAAAATTAGAAGTGGATTGGCAATCTGTCAATCGTATCGTTACCGAAAATAGCGATTTTGAAAAATATATTAAATACGTTTCTGTTTATTATCAAACAGGCGAATTATTTAAAAATAACTGGAATAAATAATGACCCAAATCACCATTATCGACACAGGCTGTGCCAATCTTTCATCGGTTAAATTTGCCTTTGATCGTTTAGGCTTTCAAGCCGAGATCACTCGAGATCTGAATAAAATCCAATCGGCAGATAAATTGTTGCTCCCAGGGGTGGGAACGGCGGCGGCTGCGATGAAAAATTTGCAAGATCGCCAACTTATCGACACCATTCGACACGCCACCCAACCAATGCTCGGCATTTGCTTGGGAATGCAGTTGATGACCGAATTTTCGAGCGAAGGCAATGTGAACGCCCTTTCGTTGATGTCGGGCAATACCGAACTCATTCCAAACACAGGCTTACCGTTGCCGCATATGGGCTGGAACAAGGTGCGTTATCAGGCGGATCACCCACTTTTCGCAGGCATTGAGCAAGACAGCCATTTCTATTTTGTGCATAGTTATGCGGTGCTACCGAATGAAAATACCATTGCGACAAGTAGCTACGGCGTGGATTTTTCCGCTTCGATTGCTAACAAAAATTTCTACGGCGTGCAGTTTCACCCTGAACGTTCGGGCAAAAACGGCTCGCAGTTGCTACGCAATTTTGTGGAAAATATCTAATGAACGGCGAAATTTTAGCCATAAAAATCGGCTTGGTGCAAACCCTAACCTTTGCAGACGGCACAACCCTTGAAACCGCCATTCGCAAGCAACCCGTAGCAAAAGTGGAAGTCAATGCAACGGGGGCAACTGGCAACGATGTGGGCTTAAAAGCCCATCACGGCGGCGTGGACAAGGCGTTATTTTTTATGTCCGACAAAACTTTCGAAAAATTAACCGCGGTTATCGGTAAAGATTTCGACTGGCGTGGCACGGCAGTTTATGGCGAAAATTTCGTGGTTTCTCAATTAGATGAAAGTAACGTTTGCGTAGGCGACCGCTACCAAATCGGCTCAACTATTTTGGAAGTCTCACAACCCCGCAAACCCTGCGAACGTTTGTCGAAAAACACCGACTTCGCCGATACCCAAAAAATCGTGCGAGAAACAGGCTACACAGGCTGGTATGTGCGCGTGATTCAAACTGGCGAAATTCAGCAAGGCAATGAAATAAAATTGCTAGAACGCCCGTATCCTGATTTGAATATGATGTATTTAAATCAATTAGTTAGCGGAAATACAGGCAATGAAATAAAAAGCCAGCTAGAAGCGGTGCTAAATTACGAAAAATTAGCGGAAGCGTTTAAAAGAACGGTTAGGGCGCAGCTGGCAAGGCTGAGCTAATATAAAAATTCTTTTTTACGGAGAGTGAGAAGATTACTTCGCTCCCCCTGTTCACGGGGGGAGCTGTCGCAGAGCGACTGAGGGGGGCTGTGCCACGAAGTGGCAAAATAGCCAAAGTTACCCCTGTTGAGTTTGCCCCCCTCCGCCTTTCAGGCACCTCCCCCCGCAAGCAGTGGGAGGGAAAATATGGGGAGCGAATATGACTGAACCTAGCTCCAAAGGGGCAATATTATGCTTAACCGAAGGCATTGTCCGCGGTAATAAGATAGATGAGTTAAACAGGAAAAAACACAATGAAAAAATCAATCATTATCCCAGCATTAGACCTGATTGACGGTCAAGTGGTGCGGTTGCACCAAGGGGATTATGCGAAACAAACGACTTACAGCGACAACCCCATCGAGCAATTTGCCAGCTACCTAAAACAAGGAGCGGAGCAGTTGCATTTGGTGGATTTAACGGGGGCAAAAGACCCGAAAAAACGCCAAACAAAATTGATCGGCGAGATCATCAATGCGACCCAGTGCAAAATCCAAGTGGGGGGCGGTATTCGCTCTGAGCAAGATGTGGCGGATTTATTGGCGGTGGGGGCGAACCGTGTAGTGATTGGCTCAACCGCAGTGAAGAATCCCGAAATGGTGAAAGGCTGGTTTGAAAAATACGGTGCGGAAAAATTTGTATTGGCGTTAGATGTCAACATTGACGCAAAGGGCGAAAAAATTATTGCCATCAGTGGTTGGCAAGAAGCCAGCGGTGTGTCCCTTGAAGCCTTAATTGACGACTTCCAAGGGGTGGGCTTGCAACACGTACTTTGTACCGATATTTCCCGAGATGGCACACTGGCTGGCTCGAATGTGGATCTGTATCGTGAAATTTGTACCAAATACGTTGCCGTTAATTTCCAATCTTCGGGCGGTATTGGCTCCCTTGATGATATTCAAGCACTCAAAGGCACTGGCGTGGCAGGCGTTATCGTAGGGCGTGCGTTGTTGGAAGGCAAATTTAATGTCGCGGAGGCAATCGAATGTTGGCAAAACGGATAATTCCTTGTTTGGACGTGAAAGACGGCTTGGTGGTCAAAGGTGTGCAATTCCGCAACCACGAACTAATTGGCGACATCGTGCCGCTGGCGAAACGCTATGCGGAAGAGGGGGCGGACGAGTTGGTGTTTTATGACATTACCGCTTCATCGGACGGTCGCACGGTGGACAAAAGCTGGGTGGCGCGTGTGGCGGAAGTGATCGACATTCCTTTTTGCGTGGCGGGCGGTATTAAAACCATTGCGGACGCTGAACAGCTTTTTGCCTTTGGGGCGGATAAAATTTCGATAAATTCCCCCGCACTGGCTAACCCCGAATTGATTACGCAACTGGCGGATCGTTTCGGCGTGCAAGCGATTGTGGTCGGCATTGATAGCTGGTTTGAAAAAGAGAGCGGCAAATATTGGGTAAACCAATACACAGGCGATGAAAAACGCACTCGCCAAACCAACTGGCAGTTGCTCGACTGGGTGGCTGAAGTGCAAAAACGTGGTGCTGGCGAAATCGTGCTAAATATGATGAACCAAGACGGCGTGCGAAATGGCTACGATTTGGAGCAGTTGAACAAAGTGCGAGCGGTGTGTAACGTGCCGTTAATTGCTTCGGGCGGTGCAGGCGAAATGGTGCATTTCCGTGATGCGTTTGTGCAAGCAAACGTGGACGGTGCATTGGCGGCAAGCGTGTTTCATAAGCAGATTATCAATATTGGAGAACTGAAAACCTATCTTGCTGAGCAAGGTGTGGAGATTAGGAAGTAGTGAAAAATATAATCTTTATAATTGTTGCTATATTTTTTATTTATCAATGCTCATCTGATAAAAAAAGCACTGCTCGACAATATTATGTGGAACAACAAATAGATATAGTCCAAACTGATGATGCAGAAGATGAAGATGATGATCTGGAAGAAGATGATGTTCAAAAAGATCCGACATATCATACAAATAGCCAATTTATGTACAATCATAGAACAGGCACAAGTGGAAACTACACATATAATTATGATGTAGAAGATATTGAGGGGCTTGGTATTACAGGAAACTGCGATATGAATGGTAAATATGGAGAGTGTTCGTTAATGAATGATGATGGTGATGAATTCTATGGTGAAGCTGAATGGGTTGATTATGGAATAATGGAAGTTACAGATGAATATGGCGACGTTTATGAAATGGAAGCTCAATAAATTTAGGAATAAAAATGTTAGACATAAATAAAATTGATTGGCAAAAAGTAGACGGTTTACTTCCCGTTATCGTCCAAAACGCTCAAACTTGCGAAGTGCTGATGTTGGGTTATGTGAATCCAGAAGCCTTAAGCAAAACTATCGCTGAGAAAAAAGTTACGTTTTTCTCTCGCACCAAACAACGCCTTTGGACAAAAGGCGAAAGTTCGGGGCATTTTTTAAATGTGGTCGATATGTGCTTGGATTGCGACAACGATACGTTATTGATTTTGGCTAATCCCATTGGTGAAACCTGTCATACAGGGGCGGAAAGTTGTTTTCATCAGTTTGAAAGTGAACAGCCGAGTTGGAGCTGGTTTGCCAAATTGGAACGATTGATTTCAGAACGCAAAAATGCTGAGGCAAATAGTTCCTACACTGCCACCCTTTACACCAAAGGCACGAAGAAAATCGCTCAAAAAGTGGGTGAAGAAGCGGTGGAAACAGCGTTGGCAGCGGTGGCAAAAGATCGGGAAGAATTGGTCAGCGAGGCAGCGGATTTGGTGTATCACTTAAGTGTATTGCTACACGACAGCGATCTTGGCTGGCAAGATGTGATCGCCAAACTGCAAGAACGTCATAAAGGCATTGGCTTGCACCCCGAGGGTTCAAATAAATAAGCTGATGATAAAAGTGCGGTATTTTTCACCGCACTTTTTTTATTTTTGAAGAAAGTTGTATCGTTTGTTTTGGACACTTGCGTATAAATAACCGACGATAGTGCCAAAAATAGCGAAAATAACCCATTCCATCGAATGTGCTTTGAGGGGGAGGGATTTGGTGAATTCAAGCTCCAATACTGAGCAGAGTGAAACGATTGACACAAGGAAAATCGGAATTCGCTGGGCGAGTAACGGAAGTTTAAAAAAGATGTTGATGAACATCAGTAAAATCACTGTGATCGCAATAGGGTATAGCACTAATAAAACAGGCACAGATTTGCTCAAGACTGCATTAAGTCCTTGATTAGACAGAATAAAACTGATAACGGTAAATGTGAGTGCATACACTTTATAGGAAATTTTATGATAGATTTCGTAAAAATATTCACTGACCGATACGATTAAGCCGATAGCCGTGGTGAGGCAAGCTAAAGTAACAATGATGCCGAGAATGATGCGCCCGAGTTCGCCGAATGTTTGTTGAGCTGCTGTGTTGAGTAAGTACGTGCCAATGTCGAGATTTTTTTCTTTAATTAAGGCGAGGGTTTCATTGCTTAATGAGATTTTGCTGCCGATCCACGCTAGGGCGAAATAAATTAAGGTTAATGCGCCAGCGGCAATTAAGCCTGCAAATAGGGTTTGGCGTGGGAGCTGTTGTTTTTCCACCCCTTTGGATTGAATTGCTGAAATAACAATGACTGAGTAGGCGATAGATGCTAATGCGTCCATTGTTAAATAGCCTGAAACAAAGCCTTTGAAAAATACAGGTTCTGGCACGTTGACGGTGGCATAGTCATTATCTGCAAACATTAAGAATGATTTGATGACTAAAGCGGCGATAGCGATGAGCAGGGCTGGCGTGAGGATTGAACCTACTCGTTCCACCATTTTTGATGGGCTTAAGGCAAGCCATAGCGATAAAATAAAGTAAAGTGCGGTAAAAATTAACAAAGAAATTGGTTGTTCGCCTTTTAAAAATGGTTGTATTGCAATTTCATAGGACGTTGCAGCGGTGCGTGGAATGGCAAGAAAAGGTCCAATACTCAAATAAATTGCACTTAAGAAAATCAACGAAAACCAAGGGTGAATTTGTTTGAGGGCTTTGCTGTAACCGCCTTGATAAAAGGCGCTAACAATAATGCCGAGCAACGGCAAGCCTACGCCAGTGGCGATAAAACCAAGGGAGCTAAGCCAAAATTGCGCACCCGTTTCTAAACCTAAGCGAGGCGGAAAAATTAAGTTTCCTGCGCCAAAAAAAATGGCAAAAAGCATAAAGCCGACGATGAAGGTGTTTTTATTATTCATAATTATTCTCTATTTTTAGTGTTTTAATCCTTTTACTTGATAGTTAATTTGCCAATATAATAATTTTTGATAGGCTTCAAGTTTATTTTTTTTCTCGGTGGAAACAATATCCATATTAGAAACTAAGAAATCATTTTTCCAAAGGTATTTAACCGTATTTTCGGAATGGCTTACTACACCAGTATTATCAGCCCAAACTCGTTCATTATAAGCAAAGTTATAGGCTTTATGATTATTTTTTGTTAAAAGATTTCTTCCACCTAAATTCCAATATTCAGTATTAGATAAGCTTAAGGAATATAATGTAGGCATAATATCTTTGTGAGAGCCTACGATATTTTTATCATATTCAATATGTAATTTGTTTTGGAGTTCATTTGGAATATGTAAAATAAAAGGAACTGAATTTGCTAAAAAATATTCTTCAGGTAAATTTTCATTAAAACCACGCACTTGGTGATCTCCAGCTGCTGCTAAAATTGTATTATTTCCTACCGCACTTTGGCTGATATTTTGCATAAATTGCCCTAAAGCATTAGAGGCATATTGGAAAGTTTTTAAACTTTTTTCTCTTTCTTCATTATTCTTGCCAAATTTCTTAAGCAATCTACTTGGAGAAAGTGTATTTGCTTGATAATGTTTAGGCACTTGATAAGGTGGGTGGTTTGTAATTGTTAAAATACTAATAAATACAGGGACTTTGCTTTCTAAAAGGTATTTCTCTGCTAGAGCAAAGGCAAATTCATCTGCAACCCCCCAATAAGACATACTTTCTTGTGCTTGAGGGAATGTATCAATAATATTATTTTGGTCATAAATCTCATCAACGCCTTGTAACGGTAAGTAATTACCTAAATTACGCCACATAATATTACCTGAAGTAATAAAGATTGTTTTGTATCCCTTTGATTTATAGGTAGAAAAAGGCGTATGGGCTAACTTATGTTGTTGAGCGATCGATTGGCTAATATTTTGAATTGGACTATTAAAAAAGATATGTGCCAAAGTAGGTGCTGTACCTGATGATACTGCTAGAAAGCGTTTAAATGTAAAGCTATTATCATAAAAATAGCGAAGTTTTCCTAATAAATCATTAGTTTTAGGATCATCTAAAATAAGACAATTATTTCCAAGGCTTTCCATTAAGGTAAAGATGACATTTGGCGGATTATCTTCTAAATAAGCATTTTCATCTGTTTTATCTAAAAGTGAATTTTTTTCTAATGCGGTTTGCATTAGCTCAATTCCCTCATTTAAATCTACAGGATTAAAATTAATTTCAAGTTTTCTATCTTTAAATGCCCATTCCATCGCTACAATACCGTTTGGTACCATTTTATTTAAAATACCTAAGGTTGAAACTTGGGCGTGAGCTTTTCCTAATGGGAGTGAGCGAATTGTACCACGTGCCAATAATGCAATAACAATTACTGTAAAAAATAATAAAGTGCTAATAACTAATTTATTGGAAAAATAGATAAAATATTGTTCCACTAAAGTAGAATAAATAAATATGCTAGGGAGTAAGGCTGCAATAAAAACAAATAATAATGTTTTGACAACGGGATAATCTTCATAAATATTTTTTAAAACTGCTTTGGTATCATCTTCGGCTAATCCAAACATAAAAATATCATAATAATTATTATAAGTTTTAAAATAGAAGTAATTGCCGATAATTATACCAACAAAAAGAAATGAAAAAATAAAAGTATAAATTGACCAAGTCCACGCTTGGAGAGATAAATTATCGATTAGGCTTAGTAGTGATCCAATGAGAAAGGGAATACTTAATCCAATAGCAATATATTTGGCATCAAATCTAAGTCCTAGAAAACGAAGGCGTTTAAGTTGGGTTTGATATGCAGGATTGAGGCGAACGTCTTTTGTTATGAATTTTTTTATCATCATTTCACGATGAATTAAAGCGATTACTAATAGATAGAAGAATAGAAAGTAAAATGCAATTATAAGATTTTCAATACTTAACATAAATTTAATTTGAAATTAGTGTTTTTGAAATTTTATTTTATCACTAATTTTTCTAAATAAGAAGTGGTGGGCGATACCGGTCTCGAACCAGTGACCCCCTCCTTGTAAGGGAGGTGCTCTCCCAACTGAGCTAATCGCCCTACGATAACAACGATTAAATCATCGTTTGTTTGTAGATTGGGTTGTTTAAGTGGTGGGCGATACCGGTCTCGAACCAGTGACCCCCTCCTTGTAAGGGAGGTGCTCTCCCAACTGAGCTAATCGCCCACTTAAACAATAGGAGAACACATCAACGAAGCAAGAAACTAATCACTATTTAAAGTAGTTGAAAAGTGGTGGGCGATACCGGTCTCGAACCAGTGACCCCCTCCTTGTAAGGGAGGTGCTCTCCCAACTGAGCTAATCGCCCTTGCTGTCGCTATTGCGTTGTGGGGTGCATTATAATTATTCTTGAAATTCAGTCAACTCATTTTTTGCAAAAAAAGTTTAATTGCCTTAAAAATAAGCATAAAACAGAAAATTCAGTTAAGAAAATGGTGAAAAAAAGGTACAATAGCCAACAATTTTTTGTGATAAAAGAAAAGGTCAGTATTAATGAATATCGAAAATTTATTTCCTTTAGATCCTAACGTGAAAGTGCGTACCCGTTTCGCCCCAAGCCCAACAGGCTATTTACACGTTGGTGGTGCAAGAACCGCCCTTTATTCTTGGTTGTATGCGAAACACAACCAAGGCGAATTTGTGTTACGCATTGAAGATACCGATTTAGAACGCTCAACTCCAGAAGCGACCGCTGCCATTTTGGAAGGAATGGAATGGCTCAATTTAGCGTGGGAACACGGACCTTATTTCCAAACTAAACGTTTTGATCGCTACAATCAAGTGATCGATCAAATGTTAGAAGCAGGCACGGCATACCGTTGCTACTGCTCGAAAGAGCGTTTAGACGAAGTACGTGCGGCACAAGAAGCCAACAAAGAAAAAGCCCGCTACGATCGCCATTGCTTAAATGATCACAACCATTCTCCAGACGAACCGCACGTGGTGCGTTTCAAAAATCCACAAGAAGGTTCAGTGGTATTTGACGATGCCGTGCGTGGTCGCATTGAAATCAGCAACAGCGAATTAGACGACTTAATTATCCGCCGTACAGACGGTTCGCCAACCTACAACTTCTGCGTGGTAGTGGACGATTGGGATATGGGCATTACCCACGTAGTACGTGGCGAAGATCACATTAACAACACCCCACGCCAAATCAACATCTTAAAAGCCTTAGGTGCGCCAATCCCAACTTACGCCCACGTGTCGATGATCAACGGTGATGATGGTCAAAAACTCTCAAAACGCCACGGTGCCGTGAGCGTAATGCAGTATCGTGATGAGGGTTATTTGCCAGAAGCGTTAATCAACTACCTTGTGCGTTTAGGCTGGGGACACGGCGACCAAGAAATTTTCTCCCGTGAAGAAATGATCGAATTATTCGACATTCATTCCGTGAGCAAATCGGCCAGTGCGTTCAACACCGAAAAATTACAATGGCTCAACCAGCATTATATGCGTAGTTTGCCAGTGGAACAGGTCGCAAAATACCTCGAATGGCATATGCGTGATCAAAACATCGACTTTAGCAACGGGGTCAACTTAACGGAAATTATCCCTGTGTTAAGCGAACGGGCGAAAACCTTGAAAGAATTAGCCAGCCAAAGCCGTTATTTCTACGAAGAATTTGATGCTTACGATGAAAAAGCAGCCGCCAAAAACTTCAAAGCAGAAGCGGTTGCTCCATTAGCAAAATTGTTAGAAAAATTAACCGCACTTTCAGATTGGACAGTGGAAAATATCCACGATGCAATGAACCAAACTGCAGCCGAGCTTGAAATTGGTATGGGCAAAGTGGGAATGCCATTCCGCCTTGCGGTTACAGGCTCTGGACAATCGCCATCAATGGACATCACCGCTAAATTAGTCGGCAAAGAGAGAACGCTTGCCCGCCTTGAAAAAGCGATTAAGTTTATTCAAGCGCAGGCGTAATTGCTTAGAAAATCCCATAATCGACATTGTGGGATTTTCTTATTTGGCGACCTGTGTTTGTGAATTTAGGAATAGCGAAACACGAGCAAAAGCATTGTGGCGAATAAAAAAACATCAGTTACTAGCACATTGTTTTTTTCTGATTGACAGCTTTGTGCTTTGTGTTTAGAATTCTCCACAATTTAGGGGATATAGCTCAGTTGGGAGAGCGCTTGAATGGCATTCAAGAGGTCGTCGGTTCGATCCCGATTATCTCCACCAAATTCCTAAAGCCTTGAAATTTTATTTCAGGGCTTTTTTGTTTTTGGGAAATATTAGGGAATAAATGGTGTGGCAATGCCTATTTATTTGTCGTAATCGCAGGGATTATTTCCTATCTTTTTAATCCTGTGTTAAAATTTGGCACTTTTTACGATAACGGAAAATGAATATTAAAATGAATTTAGTCGATTTTTTAGTCAATAAATTAGATGATTTAAAAGCCACTGAGATCCAAACTTTGAATGTACGTGGCAAATCGTCGATTACGGACGATATGATTATTTGCACTGGCACATCAAGCCGCCACGTTGCATCGGTTGCGCATAAGTTAATTGATGAAAGCAAACAAGCAGGCTTTGAAACTTTTGGCGAAGAAGGCAAGGCAACGGCAGATTGGGTTGTGGTCGATTTTGGGCAAGCCATCGTGCATATTATGCAGGCGGAAAGCCGTGAAATGTATCAGCTTGAAAAGCTGTGGGCATAAAACTGAGCAAAAATACACCGCACTTTTATGAAGATACAACTAATTGCTGTCGGCACGAAAATGCCTGATTGGGTGAAAACAGGTTTTGAAGAATATCAACGCCGTTTCCCTAAAGATATGCCCTTTGAATTGATCGAAATTCCTGCTGGTAAGCGTGGGAAAAATGCAGATATTAAACGCATTTTAGAGCAAGAAGGTAAGGCAATGTTGGCTACCTGTGGCAAAGGAAAGATCGTAACCTTAGACATACCGGGTAAGCCGTGGACGACACCGCAATTAGCGCAACAGCTTGAAGGTTGGAAAAACGACGGACGTGATCTTTGTTTGTTGATTGGCGGTCCTGAAGGGCTTTCGCCTGAATGCAAAGCCGCAGCGGAGCAAAGTTGGTCTTTATCACCTTTGACCTTGCCGCACCCTTTGGTGCGTGTGGTGGTGGCAGAAAGTTTGTATCGTGCGTGGTCGCTCACGACCAATCACCCTTATCATCGTGAATAATTTTTTATGCGTTGGCTAATCCAGTTATTTTCAGTGCCTCGAAATGAACCGATCCGTGATAATCGTGCGGAGCGGAATTTGTTCGTGCGCCGTGCATTAATTGCGTTCTTGGGAACGTTGGTTTTAGCTGCCGTTTTGTTGACAAATTTATACCATTTGCAAGTCAGGGATTTTGATAAATACCAAACTCGTTCCAATGGCAACCGCATTAAGTTATTACCTGTGCCACCAACTCGTGGCTTAATTTATGATCGCAATGGCACGTTGTTAGCTGAAAATTTAACCTTTTTTGGCTTATATATTGTACCTGAAAAAGTCGATGATTTAGACCGCACTTTTGAAGAATTACGCGCGATTATCGGCTTAACTGATGATGATATTGAGCAATTTAAGAAAGAGCGTCGTCGCTCGACACGCTACACGCCGATTTTATTAAAACCTAATTTAACCGAAGAACAAATTGCACGTTTTGCGGTAAATCAATACAACTATCCAAGTGCCAACGTGCGCCCTTATTTCAAACGAAATTATTTATACGGCGAAACAATGACGCACATTTTGGGCTACGTATCCAAAATTAATGACAAAGATGCAGAGCGGCTGAAAAAAGAAGAAAAAGATGCCAATTATGCAGGCACAACGGACATTGGAAAGTTGGGGATTGAGCGTTATTATGAAGATGCTTTGCACGGCACGGCAGGTTATGAGCAGGTGGAAATTAACAGCCGTGGCAAGGTTATTCGCAAACTAAATGAGCAGCAACCTATTGCAGGGCAAAGCATTCATTTAACTATTGATTTGCCTTTGCAGCAATTTGTTGCCGACTTATTGGGCAAGCAAAAAGGCTCAGTGGTGGTGCTAGATCCGAAAGATAGCAGCATTTTAGCGATGGTATCTAGCCCAAGTTATGACAATAATTTATTTGTGGGCGGCATTTCAGGGGCAGATTATAAACGTTTATTAGAAGATGAAAATCGCCCTTTATATAGCCGTGCCACCCAAGGCGCATATCCTCCAGCCTCCACGGTGAAACCTTTTGTTGCTGTGGCGGCGTTGACTGAGGGCGTAGTAACCACTAGCACTACGGTGTCAGATCCGGGTTATTGGATTTTGCCGAATACCACGAAAAAATTCCGAGATTGGAAAAAATCGGGACACGGTTTAACGGATTTACAAAAAGCGATTACCGAATCTTCAGATACTTATTTTTATCAAGTCGCTTATAAAATGGGGATTGACCGCTTATCTGAATGGATGAAAAAATTCGGTTTTGGTTTGCCAACTGGTGTGGATATTCGTGAAGAAACAGCAGCAATTATGCCAGATCGTGAGTGGAAACAGAAACGCCATAAAAAACCGTGGGTAATGGGCGATACCATTCCAGTGGGAATTGGGCAAGGCTACTGGACGGCAACACCATTGCAATTAGCCAAAGCGACGGCGGTGTTAGTGAATAATGGGCGAGTAAATACACCGCACTTAATGAAAGAAATGCACGGCGCAAGCATCGTGCCTTATAAAGATCCGCTGTTATATGAAGATATACAATCTCCAACTGATGGCGCTTGGGCTGCCGCCAAACGAGGTATGTATGGCGTTATTCACGGCGCAGGTGGAACTGGGCGCAAAGCTTTTGCGAGCGCAAGTTATGATGCCGCTGGGAAATCGGGTACGGCGCAGGTGTTCAGTTTAAAAGAGGGGCAGCGTTATGACGCCAAGAGCTTGCAAAAACACTTGCACGACCACGCTTGGTTTATGGGCTATGCGCCTTATCAAGATCCAAAAATCGTGGTAGCGATTATTTTAGAAAATGCTGGTGGTGGCTCTAGTGCGGCTGCGCCTGTGGTACGCAAAGTGATGGATTATTATTTACACCAACGCTTACCAAAATTGATGCAATTAGAAGAAGAACGTGCCAAAAGTGCGGTGCAAAAAACAACAGAAACGGCGGTGTCGCAATGAATGAAAAGCCCTCATTAATTTCTCGCTTATGGGCAAAAATGCACCTTGATTTTTGGCTATTACTTGGCTTAATCGTTATTTCTGCTTATGGCTTAATTGTGCTTTATAGTGCCTCTGGCGGAAGCGAAGTGATGTTTCGCAATCGTGTGATTCAAGTTGCACTAGGCTTCATTGTGATGTTTATCGTGGCGCAATTTCCACCACGCTTTTATCAACAAGTTGCCCCGATATTATATATTGCAGGGCTGATAATGTTGGTATTAGTGGATTTAATCGGCACAACCAGTAAAGGTGCGCAACGCTGGTTAGATTTGGGGATTATACGCTTTCAGCCGTCAGAAATTGTGAAGCTCGCCGTGCCATTAATGGTAGCGGTTTATTTAGGTAATCGTCAGCAACCGATTAATATAAAAGAAACGTTTATTGCCTTCATACTTATTATTGTACCGACCTTGTTAGTGGCTATTCAGCCCGATTTGGGTACGTCGATTTTAGTTAGCGCATCAGGTATCTTCGTGGTGTTTTTGGCTGGTATGAGTTGGTGGATTATTCTCGCCGCAGTGGTGGGATTGGCAGGCTTTATTCCCATAATGTGGCTGTATTTAATGCACGATTATCAGCGCACTCGAGTGCTGACCTTGCTCGATCCTGAAAAAGATCCGCTTGGTGCAGGCTATCATATTTTGCAATCAAAAATTGCCATTGGTTCAGGTGGTTTAATGGGCAAAGGCTGGCTGCAAGGCACGCAGTCCCAATTAGAATTTTTGCCTGAACCCCATACGGATTTTATTTTTGCGGTATTAAGTGAAGAATATGGTATGATCGGCGTGCTGATTTTGTTGCTGATTTACTTTTTTATCATTAGCCGTGGCTTAATGATTGGCGTACAAGCAGAAAATGCTTTTGGACGTATTTTAACGGGAGCAACTTTTTTAATTTTCTTTGTTTATATTTTTGTGAATATTGGAATGGTGAGTGGTATTTTGCCTGTCGTAGGTGTGCCATTGCCTTTAATGAGCTATGGAGGAACATCTTTCGTGGCATTAATGGCAGGGTTTGGTTTGGTAATGTCTATTCACACTCATAAACGCACAAGTTTTTATAGCAAAGGGAACTAATTTTAATTTTATCAATCTATATTGATTGGTTATTTAATATGTTGAGAACTTTATGAATAAATTCAAATTTGTCATCATCGCAGTATTAGCGGTATTTTTAACGGCTTGCACGGCGCAAGCTGAAGCAAAAAAGAGTGCGAAAATCACTCACCATATTAGCCAATCACAAAACCAAAAAGTGAAAGCAAACACTTACAAAGTGAATGGCAAGCTGTACAGCACGAAACCAAATGGCGCAGCTTCTCATTATGAAAAGCAAGGCAAAGCCAGTTTTTATCACCGTAAATTTAATGGTCGTCGCACTGCAAATGGTGAAATTTATAATGGCACAAAATTTACTGCCGCTCACAAAACCTTACCTTTTGGCACGCATCTTTTAGTCACGAATTTACGCAATAACCGCAAAGTTGTGGTGCGAGTGAATGATCGTGGGCCTTTTGTGCGTGGGCGAATTATCGATCTTTCTCGTGTTGCCGCAGCAGAAATCGGAATGATTTCATCGGGCGTGGGTAATGTGAAAGTAGAAACCTTACACCTTGTTCGTAACTAACTTATTCATCATTAATTTGAAGTAAAAAGGATATTAATATGCAATTCAACCCTGTTAAAGCCACCAAATTAGCACTTGTCGCTGGTGTGCTGTCATTTTCAGCAACCAGTTTTGCTGATGATGTGAATTTTGGCGTTGCGCCACCACAAGTGAATGCGCAAACTTATATTTTAATGGATTATAATTCAGGTGTGGTATTGGCTGCGCTTAATCCAGATCAACGTCAATATCCTGCTTCATTAACTAAAATGATGACCAGCTATATGGTTGGTGATGCGATTAAACAAGGCAAAATCCACCCAACGGATACGATCACAGTTGGCGAAAGTGCGTGGGGAAAAAATTTCCCTGGCTCATCAAAAATGTTCTTAAATTTAAATCAGCAAGTGTCTGTTGCCGATTTAAATCGTGGCATTATCGTGGTATCGGGCAACGATGCCTGTGTGGCAATGGCAGAGCATATTTCTGGTTCAACTGAAAAATTCGTTGAATTAATGAACAAATATGTGGCGCAATTTGGTTTGAAAAATACCAACTTCACCACACCGCACGGCTTAGACGATCCAAACCAATATTCTTCTGCACGTGATATGGCGCTTATCGGCTCACATATTATTCGTGATTTGCCTGAAGAATATAAAATTTATTCAGAAAAAGAATTTACCTTTAACAAAATCAAACAACCAAACCGCAATGGTTTGTTGTGGGATAAATCAATGAACGTTGATGGTATGAAAACAGGGCATACCGACCAAGCTGGTTACAACCTTGTTGCTTCTGCGACCAACGCTAACAATATGCGTTTAATTTCTGTGGTAATGGGCGTGCCGACTTACAAAGGACGTGAAGTTGAAAGCAAAAAGTTATTGCAATGGGGCTTTAGCAGCTTTGAAACCTTGAAAGTACTTGAAGCTGGCAAAGGTATTGAAGAAAAATCAGTCTATTATGGTGCAGAAAATAAAGTTGCTGTGGGTGTGTTGCAAGATGGTTTTATCACCATTCCAAAAGGTCGCCAAACAGATTTAAAAGTGCGTGTGGAATATGATAAAAAAGAATTGGAAGCACCATTAGTGAAAGGGCAATCTGTGGGTAAAGTGATTTACCAATTAGACGGCAAAGACATTGCTAATGTGAATGTGCAAGTAATGCAAGATGTACCAGAAGCTGGCATTATTGGGCGTGCTTGGGACTGGTTGGTCTTAACAGTTAAAGGCTTGTTTTAATTTAAATTAATTCAAAAACTTCATTAAAATTAACCGCACTTTTGAGAAAAAGTGCGGTGCTTTTTTTCAAATATTTAAGGAAATATAATGTCAAAGGTTACAGCGAAAGAATTTAATCTCAGCGATATTCCACAAAAACAGCTGAAAGATTTGCTCGATTTCCCTTGCCCATTTACCTTTAAAGTAGTGGGCAAAAATCGTCCAGATTTAGTCGATGATGTGGTGGTGGTTACGCAAAAATATGCCAAAGGCGACTATAAACCTCGTGAGCATATCAGCTCAAAAGGCACGTATAATTCGGTGTCGATTGATATTACCGCAGAAAATATTGAGCAAGTGGAAACGCTTTATACGGAACTTGCTAAAATTGATGGCGTAAGAATGGTGCTTTAAGCTCGCTTTAAATGGGGTGAAACGATGAATATTCCTTTAATCGTGCGTCAGTTAGGCGTGCAAGATTATCAACAGGTCTGGCAGCAAATGCAGGATTTCACCGACCAACGCACGGCAGATACTCCCGATGAAATTTGGTTAGTGCAGCACAACGCCGTCTTTACGCAAGGGCAAGCTGGCAAAGCTGAACATTTGTTACACGCCACCCAAATTCCAGTGGTGCAATCGGATCGTGGTGGGCAGATTACTTATCACGGCTTAGGTCAGCAAGTGATGTATGTGCTTATTGACATCAAACGCCACAAGGCGCAAGGCTCGGAGTTAAATGTGCGCCAATTAGTTACCGCACTTGAACAATCGGTGGTGCAAACGCTGGCTGATTATTGCGTAACCGCCTATCCCAAAGCTGATGCGCCAGGGGTATATGTGGATTGTAACGGCATTGAAAAGAAAATTTGTTCGCTCGGTTTGCGCATTCGCAAAGGCTGTTCATTTCACGGTTTAGCGTTGAATATCAATATGGATTTATCGCCTTTTCACGCCATTAATCCCTGTGGTTATGTGGGCTTGGAAATGTGTCAACTTGCTGATTTTGTCGCACAAGATGAAGCGAATTGCGATAAAGTTTCACCTAAATTAGTTGCACACTTTACCGATATTTTGGGCTATAATATGCAACAAAATTTTAACAATTAAACTTTTTTTGAAGAAGTTTAACAAAAACAAGGATATAAAATGGGTACTCCGTTTAAAATGGAACGTGGCGTGAAATATCGTGATGCCGCCAAAACCTCTATTATTCAAGTCAGAAATATCGACCCTGATCAGGAATTGTTGAAAAAACCTGAGTGGATGAAAATTAAATTACCTGCCAGCTCGGCAAAAATTGACAGCATCAAAAACGGAATGCGTCGCCACGGCTTGCATTCGGTTTGCGAAGAAGCTTCTTGCCCGAATTTGCACGAATGTTTTAATCACGGCACGGCAACCTTTATGATTATGGGCGCAATTTGTACTCGTCGCTGTCCATTCTGCGATGTAGCGCACGGCAAACCCTTACCGCTCGACCCTGAAGAACCACGCAAAGTGGCGGAAACGGTGCAAGATATGAAACTCAAATACGTGGTGATTACCTCGGTGGATCGTGATGATTTGCCAGATCGTGGTGCAGCACATTTTGCGGCAACCGTGCGTGAAATTAAGGCGATTAATCCAGATTGCAAAGTGGAAATTCTCGTGCCAGATTTCCGTGGACGAGTAGAGCAAGCTGTGGCGATTTTAAAACAAAATCCGCCCGACGTGTTTAACCACAACTTGGAAAATGTGCCACGTTTATACCGTGAAGTGCGCCCAGGTGCGGATTACAACTGGTCGCTTGAATTGCTGAAAATTTTCAAACGTGAATTCCCTGAAATTCCAACCAAATCAGGTTTGATGGTGGGACTAGGCGAAACCAACGAAGAAATTCTTGAAGTAATGCAAGATTTGCGTGATCACGGCGTAACGATGTTGACCATTGGGCAATATCTGCAACCAAGCCGCCATCACTTAAAAGTGGAACGTTACGTGCCGCCAGCGGAATTTGATATGTTCCGTGAAGAAGCCGAAAAAATGGGCTTTGAACACGCTGCTTGTGGGCCTTTCGTCCGTTCATCTTACCACGCCGATTTGCAAGCCAAAGGTGAAGTGGTGAAATAAGCCCAAAAATTTGTTTAAATTACACCGTAGTTAAAAAGTGCGGTGTAATTTTTTTGAGTTTCAAAACTTAACAAAATCCCACCGCACTTCTGCCATATTTGTTTACAATTTATTCATATCTTCCTTTTTCCTTAAAATAGTAATACCCCTAAAGGTGTATTTTGCTTGATCAAACTCAAGAAAAGTGGTGAAAGCGGTGCAAACCCCTACACTATTTGTTATTTTATCTTAGAATTTTTGGCATTTTATTGATTTATCCTTTTGTTTTAAATGAAAAAAATTCTCATTTTTGAATGATTGGAAAATTAATCTTCAACTTTCAACTTTTGATAAAAATAGCCTTGGTTAATTAATTTTTAATGGAGTGATTATCGTGAACGTCCTCAAAAAAACACTATCTTCGTTGGTGCTGGCTGGCTTGAGTTTAGTTATGACACAAAGCGTGTTTGCTGAAGCACAAGTGGCTTCAAATAGTGATGTTGCAGCTGAAACTGCTGAAACTAAAGCAGAAGCAAAAACAATGGCTAAATATGCACCGAAAAAAGGTGAGTTAGCGCCAGTGAATTCAGAACTGAAAATTCAATCGGTGAACGAAAGTTTTGCAGAGAAATATCCACGCCAATATGAGAGCTGGAAAGCAACTGAGAAATCTACTGAAATTGCGGCTGCGGTTGAGCTTGATCCTCGAATGATTGTGATGTGGGGAGGCTATGCGTTCGCTAAAGAATATAACAAACCTCGTGGGCATTTTTATGCTATAACAGATGTGCGTAATATTTTACGTACAGGTGCACCTGTTGATGCGAATACAGGACCGCAACCAATGGCGTGTTGGACTTGCAAAGGCCCTGATGTTCCTCGCTTAATTGCTGAGTGGGGTGAAGAAGGCTATTTTAGCGGCAAATGGGCAAAAGGCGGTGCAGAAATTGTCAATTCTATCGGCTGTGCAGATTGCCACGACACGACATCAAAAGATTTTGAACAAGGTAAACCTGCTTTACGCATTGCTCGCCCACACGTTTTACGTGCTTTAGATGCTATTGATAAGCCGTTTGCTGAGGGTGATCGTACTGATCAGCGTGCAGCTGTGTGTGCAAACTGCCACGTTGAATATTACTTCGATAAATCAAATGTAAATAATGTGGTTTTCCCGTGGTTTAATGGTGTTGACGTAGATAATATTGAAAAATATTACGATGAAATTGAATTTAAAGATTGGGAACACAGCATTTCAAAAGCACCAATGTTGAAAGCGCAGCACCCCGATTTTGAAACTTGGTTACAAGGTACGCACGGCAAAAATGGCGTAACTTGTATTGATTGCCATATGCCAAAAGTACAAGGCGCAGACGGCAAGGTTTATACCAATCACCAAATTGGTAACCCATTTGATGCCTTTGAAAGTACTTGTGCAAAATGCCACGATCAAAGCAAAGAAACGTTACAAAAAACGGTAGCTGATCATAAAAAAGACATTAAAGACGTGATGCTGAAATTAGAAGATCAGTTAGTGAAAGCACACTTTGAAGCTAAAGCAGCGTGGGACGCAGGTGCAACTAAAGAAGAAATGCACAACGCTTTACAAGCTATTCGCCACGCTCAATGGCGTTGGGATTATTCAGCCGCTGGACACGGTGGGCATATGCACGCGCCAGATATTTTGTTAAAAGTGATCGCTTCTGGTTTAGATCGTGTGGCAGATGCTCGCACACAATTAGCGGTAATCTTAAGTAAACACGGCGTGCAACAACCGATCCAATATCCTGATGTTTCAACAGCAGAAAAAGCGTGGAAAGTGATGGGTATTGATATTGAAAAAGAGCGTAAAGATAAAGAAACATTCTTAAAAACTATCGTTCCGCAGTGGGATAAAGAAGCGAAAGCCAAAGGCTTACTTCTAAACGATATGCCTCCTGCAAAATAATGAAAAAAGCCACCGCACTTTTTCGTGTTAAGGCAAAAGTGCGGTTGATTTTAAGCCAGAATTAAGGGAACGAATATGAACCTACTAACCAAATTAGCCAAGTTTTCGGCGTTGTGTGCGTTAATGTTGCTTGCCGTACCAATGGCGCAAGCGACAAATCAGCTCAGCTATGAGCCGACGCTAGAAAATGATCGCAATCCAAATGAATATTGTGCCAAATGCCATAGCCTTGATACCAATGCTGATCAAGCCAAAGGCGAATTTCACGCAGGTAAATTTCACGGCACACATTTAAATCAGAAAAATCCCACCACAGGCAAGCAGATTACTTGTGTAACTTGCCACGGTAACATTAGTGAAAATCACCGCCGTGGTGCAAAAGATGTAATGCGTTTTCACGGAATGTGGGACAAAGAGCAAAGCGTAAAATTCTCTGTGGAAGAACAAAACCAAGTTTGTTTTTCTTGTCATCAACCTGAAAAATTACAAGAAAAATTCTGGGCACACGATGTTCACGCAATGAAATTAGCTTGTGCAAGTTGCCACACCTTGCACCCTGCGCAAGATAAAATGCAAGACATTAAACCAAAAGAACGAGTAAAACTTTGCGTGGATTGCCACGGCGAACAGCGCAAGTTGAAAGAAGAACAAGAAAAAATGCTTAGCGAAAAAAAGGATAAACAATGACAGCTTGCTCACGCCGAAACTTTGTTTCTGGAATGGGAGCGTTAATCCTGACTTCGGGAACAACAGTTAGTTTAGTGGCACACGGAAAATCCGACAGCGATGACAAAACCATTCGCTATGCAATGGTACACGACGAAACAGCGTGTATCGGTTGCACCGCTTGTATGGACGCTTGTCGAGATGTCAACCAAGTGCCTGAAGGAGTTTCTCGTTTAGAAATTATCCGAAGTAAGCCTATCGGTGAGTTTCCGAACGTAGAATATGAATTTTTCCGCCAGTCTTGTCAACATTGTAGCAATGCACCTTGCGTATCAGTTTGTCCGACGGGTGCATCTTTTGTCGATCCGAAAACGGGTATTGTTGATGTTCATAAAGATCTTTGCGTAGGTTGCCAATATTGCGTAGCGGTGTGTCCGTATCGTGTGCGTTTTATTCACCCTGTGCATAAAACAGCAGATAAATGTAATTTCTGCCGAGATACTAATTTGGCAGCAGGCAAACAACCTGCTTGCGTGGAAGCCTGCCCGACAAATGCGCTGACCTTTGGTGATATGAACGATAAACAAAGTGCGGTGTATCATAAAGTGAAACAAAATCCAGTTTATCGTACGAAAGTAAATTTAGGCACTGAGCCGAATTTATATCACATTCCATTTGGCAAAGGAGAGCATCGATAATGACTGAATATTTTCAAACACCAAATTTAGTTTGGGACAGCACGATTGCGATCTATTTGTTTTTATTAGGGATTTCATCTGGCGCTGTACAGCTTGCGATTGCTTTTCGTAACACCAGTGGTGTGAAATTAGACCGCCCGAGCCAAAATTGGATCATCAGAAGTGCGGTGATTTTAGGCTCAGTTCCAACGATCATTGGCTTAACTTTACTTGTCTTTCACTTGGCTCGTCCGTGGACATTTTGGAAATTGATGTTTAATTATCAATTTAATTCTGTAATGTCAATGGGGGTATTATTATTCCAAGTGTATATGGCGGTGTTGGTGATTTGGTCGGCAATAATGTTTAAGGATTGGATTGCTCATTTCGTTGAACGTTTTTTGCCAGCATTAAAATTCTTATTAAAATGGATCGACACTGCAGAACGTTTTTTGAAACCCATTGAATTTGTGTTATTTGTGTTAGCCGCCGTGCTAGGGGCATACACAGGTTTCTTGCTTTCCGCCTTAATTAGCTATCCAATGTTAAACAACCCTGTATTACCTGCGCTTTTCTTGGCATCAGGAACGTCATCAGGGATTGCAGCGACATTCTTAGTGATTTTATTGGCAGGAAAACTTGCTGGCGACAGCCACGAAAGCCACTTTATCCACAAATTTGAAGTGCCAATTATGGTAACAGAATTGGGCTTATTGGTTTGTTTCTTCGCTGGGTTATACTTTGGTGGTGGACAAAAATTAGTTGCCTTGCAAAATGCCCTTTCGGGATTTTGGGGCGCAGTTTTCTGGATTTGCGTATTTTTAATTGGGATCGTTATTCCGCTTATTGCCAATATGTTTGTCAGCCCAAAATGGAAATTTAACCGCTCATTTATCATTTGGGTGTGTATCTGCGACTTAGTGGGCGTGCTTTGCTTGCGCTACTTTATTTTATACGCAGGGCAATTAACCATCGCACAATAAGGCTAACTTGTTGTAAAATAAGGGACGTTTTAGCGTCCCTTTTAGTTATTATTGTAGTTATCAATTAGGCAAATAATCACAGAATAAAAATTTATGCTTCCTGAACTTGGCTTTATTGCTTTACTTCTCGCCGCCTTTAGTGCGTTATTACTTGCGCTTTTGCCACAAATTGGCATTGCAAAAAACTGCGCAAATTTGATCCGCACTTCGTGGAATTTAAGCTATTTGCTTGGCATTTTTAGCAGCATTTCTATTGCATTATTGGCTTATTCTTTTGCGTTTGACGATTTTTCTGTGGAATATGTTGCGGCGCATTCTAATTCACAACTGCCACTATTTTTTAAATTAGCAGCGACTTGGGGAGGACACGAGGGATCAATGCTCTTTTGGCTTTTTTCTTTGAGTTTTTGGGTGGTATTGTTTGCCTTTTTTAGCCAAAGTTCACGCTCACAAATTGATCCTATTATCGCCAGCCGAACGCTTTCTGTGTTAGGGCTAATCTGCCTAGGTTTAAGCATTTTTATTATTTATTTTTCTAATCCCTTTATTCGTCAATTTCCAGTGCCGCCCGAGGGACGAGATCTCAACCCAATGTTACAAGACATTGGCTTAATTTTTCACCCTCCCTTGCTCTATCTTGGTTATATTGGCTTTGCTGTTAATTTCGCATTAACCATTTCTGCGCTAGTGAGTGGACATTTAGATGCCGCCGTTGCTCGTTGGTCGCGACCGTGGGTGTTGGTTTCTTGGCTATTTTTAACATTGGGTATAATGCTCGGATCGTGGTGGGCATATTACGAACTGGGCTGGGGCGGCTGGTGGTTTTGGGATCCTGTTGAGAATGCTTCTTTAATGCCTTGGCTACTGGGATTAGCGTTGCTACACAGCCTTGCGGTTACTGAACAACGAGGCATTTTTAGCTACTGGACGATTTTATTTTCCTTATTCGCCTTTGCCTTAAGCGTGCTTGGTACATTTATTGTGCGTTCAGGTGTGCTTACATCGGTACACGCCTTTGCTGTCGATGGTGAGCGTGGCACGGTGCTATTGTTACTCTTTTTCTTGCTGACAGTAAGCTCACTCAGCCTTTTTGCATTCAAAGCAAAATTACAAAAAAGTGCGGTGCATTTTTCGCTATTTTCTAAGGAAAGTTTGCTGTTATTCGTCAATATTATCTTCAGCATTGCTACCGTCAGCGTGTTTATCGGCACGTTTTATCCGATGTTGTTTAGTGCATTAGGCTGGGGTTCAATTTCCGTCGGCGCTCCCTATTTTAATAGCATTTTTCTGCCTTTAATTTTGATTTTATTGCTGGCAATGATTGTCGTACTGGCGACAAAATGGCAAAAATTTGACCGCACTTTATGGCTAAAACGCCTGCTATTAAGCATTCCCGCTGTTGTTTTAGCTTATTTGGCGATTGATAATGTCGTGGCGCAAGAGGCGAGCTTACAATTTAATTTCACGGCATTTACTTTGCTTACCTTTGCAATTTGGCTAATATTATCAACGCTTTATACTCGTTGGAAAAATATTAACCTCAAACGTTTAGCGATGATTTTCGCCCATTGTGGCGTGGCGGTTGCCGTGATTGGGGCGGTAATGTCGAGCTATTTTGGTTCTGAAATTGGCGTACGCCTTGCTCCACAACAAAGCGAATATTTAAATGGCTATGAATTCCGTTATGTCGCATTCCACAACGAAATTGGTGCTAATTATACCAGCGAAGTTGCGCATTTCGACATCATCAAAAATGGTAAAAAAATCACCGCACTTTACCCCGAACGCCGCCATTACGACGTACGCACAATGAATATGTCGGAAGTGGGTATCGAATGGGGTTGGCTCGGCGATATTTACATTGTAATGGGTGATAAACTCACCAAAGAAAGTCAAATTAATGGCGAATTTACTTTCCGTTTACATTACAAACCATTTATTCGCTGGCTGTGGTTAGGCGGCGTATTAATGGCATTGGGCGCATTATTAGCCGCTCTAGGATTAAATCATCAACGAATGAAGCAAAAATAATGAAACGAAAAATTTTATTCTTTCTTCCCTTATTACTCATTTTGGGCGTGTGTGGCTTGTTGTTAGTCGGTTTACAGCAAGATCCCAAAAAAATTGCATCAGCATTAATCGACCGACCTGTGCCAGAATTTTTTCAAGCCAGCCTTGAAGATCCAAATCGTATTGTGAGTAATAAAGATTTACCCAAAGAAGCGCATTTAATTAACGTGTGGGGCAGCTGGTGTCATTTTTGTCGAATTGAACACCCTTTGTTAAAAGAATTGGCGGCACAAAATGTGAAAATTGTAGGCTTAAATTATCGTGATAAAGCCCAAAGTGCGGTGGAATATTTGCAAAGATTTGGCGATCCTTTTGTGTTAAATATTAACGATAGCCACGGCAAATTAGCAATGCAGCTTGGTGTAGATGGTGCACCCGAAACGTATATTGTCGATAAAAACGGCATCATTCGCTATCGCCACTCGGGTGCATTTAATCGTGAAATGATGCAAAAAATCATTTTGCCTGAACTGGAAAAGTGGAAATAATTAGGAAATACAAAATGAGATTTTGGGCTTTAATACTACTTGGCATTACTTTTTTGGCACAGGCTGAAATGGTGGATACTTTTCAGTTTAAAAATACTGAGGAACGTATTCGAGCGGTGGAACTGGCTAAATCTTTACGTTGTCCACAGTGCCAAAATCAAAATCTAGTGGAAAGCAATTCGCCGATTGCTTATGATTTGCGTATTGAAGTATATAAAATGATCGACGAGGGCAAAACTAATCAGCAAATTATTGAGGTGATGACTTCTCGTTTTGGCAATTTTGTGCTGTACAAACCGCCTTTTCAATGGACGACAGCCTTGCTGTGGGGATTGCCTATTATTTTGTTATTTTCGGCTGTTAGCTTAATGCTGATTTATTTACGCCAGCGTGCCAAAACTTCGCTAAAATCTACCGCACTTTCTGCTGAGCAACAGCAAGCATTAGCGAATTTATTGGAGAAAAAACAATGACTTCAATGTTAAACTTTGAACAATTTTATATTGGTATTGTTATTTTTGCCTTAATTGCTTTACTTGTGTTTGTTCCTTTCGGGCGGAAAATTAATTGGCAATATCCTTATCGACAACAGAAAAATATTGAATTATATCAACAACAAATGGCACAAAATCCGCCCCCTGAGTTGGCAGATGAATTAAGTTTGCGTTTGTTGGCTGATGAACAAATTTTACAACAACAAGAAAAAACGCAAATTTCTGCCAAAAGTGCGGTGCAAAATTCATTAATTTTTTCCAGCATTTTATGGTTTTTATTGCTGGCTGTGCCATTAGCCTATTATTTTTCATTAGATAGATTGGACTACGTACAGCAAGGTGAGCAAGCATTTAAAGCGAAACAGCACCAATTACGCACGGCCTCAAACACGGAAAAAAATGATGATTATATTGTTGCGGTGCAGAATAAATTACGCCAAGATCCTAACGATAGCGAATTGTGGCTGGAGTTAGGTCAGGCTTATGTGTTGAGCAATGAATTTGAAAATGCATTGATTGCTTATGGCAATGCCGAAAAATTAGTGGGGGCTAAGCCAGCAATTTTAGGCTTAGCCGCCACTGCGCTTTATTATCAAGCTGGGCAGAAAATTACGCCCAAAGCGCAACAATTAATCGATAATGCATTGGCGCAAGATCATCAAGAAAGTGCCAGCCTTTCCTTATTAGCTGCTGATGCATTCTTGCGAACAGATTATGCTAATGCCTTGAATTATTGGCAAAAATTATTAGATAGTGAGCGCACGGAAGTGGATCGTCGCAAAACCATTGAAAGTATGCAATTAGCGGAAAAATTGCTCAAAGCAAAACAATAAAAAGAGTCTAAATGATAGAAAATAATACAATTAATTACAGCGAAACCATTGTCATCGGCGCAGGTGCAGCTGGGCTGTTTTGTGCGGCGCATATTGGCAAAGCTGGCAAGCAAGTTACGCTTTTTGATAATGGTAAAAAAATCGGGCGTAAGATTTTAATGGCTGGCGGTGGCTTTTGTAATTTCACTAATTTAGATGTGCGCCCAAGTCATTATTTATCGCAAAATCCGCATTTTGTGAAATCGGCGCTGGCACGTTTTACCCAGTGGGATTTCATTAGCCTTGTGTGCGAATATGGCATTGCTTACCACGAAAAAGGTGAGAGCGGACAGCTTTTTTGCGACAATTCGGCGCAAGATATTGTGGATCTATTGGCGCAAGAATGTGCGAAAGGCAAGGTGAACATTCAGCTTCGCCAGCAAATTGACAGGGTAGAGCAGGTGGAAAATGATACCAAAGTGCGGTTTAAAATTCACGCAAATGGGCAAGTGTGGGCGTGCCAAAATTTAGTGATTGCCACGGGGGGGCTTTCGATGCCAGCGTTAGGCGCAACGCCTTTTGGCTACAAAATTTCCGAGCAATTTGGTTTGAATGTGATTGCGCCCCGAGCCAGTCTTGTGCCTTTCACTTATCGAGAAACTGACAAAATTTACACCGCACTTTCAGGCGTGTCGCTTGACGTAAATGTGAGTGCGGGCAAAACACATTTTCGTGGTGATATGTTGTTTACCCATCGTGGCTTGTCAGGGCCGACGATCTTACAAATTTCCAATTATTGGCAAGCAAATGACAGCGTTGAGATTGATTTGCTACCGAGCGAGAATTTGGCAGAAATTTTGGCGGAGTGGAAGAAACAGTCGCCAAATCAACAACTTAAAAATGCGTTGGCACAAGTGTTACCAAAACGTCTTGTAGATTTGTGGCTTGAGCATAACTTATTGAAATTTGGGCATAAATCTTTAGCGCAGCTCAGTAATGTAGAGATTGTAGAACTTGTGCAATTTGTGCACCATTGGCAATTCCAGCCAAACGGCACAGAGGGCTATCGCACTGCGGAAGTTACAATGGGTGGCGTGGATACCCGAGAAATTTCATCAAAAACAATGGAAAGCCAACAACATTCAGGTTTATATTTTATTGGCGAAGTGCTTGATGTTACAGGCTGGCTAGGCGGCTACAATTTCCAATGGGCGTGGAGTTCTGCCTATGCTTGTGCCACTGCAATAGGGCAAAATGCAGATTGATTATGAATTTAATTCATCATTGATGATAATAAAATTCACATCCATCAACGATAATCAGCTTGTTCTTTGCTAAGCTTTCCCCTAGGATTATGGGATATAGTGCAAATCATAATTTGCTAACAATTTCATTCATAAGGAAAAAATATGACAAACAAAACATTACCATTTCACGCGGATACCGTAGGTTCTTATTTGCGTTCTGACGCTTGGAAACAAGCGCACGCTGATTTCAAAGCAGGCAAAATTTCGCTTGAACAACGCGACGAAATCGTGGAGCAAGAAGTGCGCAAATTGGTGCAAGCGCAGTTAGACGCGGGCATTCAAGTGGTAACCGACGGCGAATATCATCGTTCTTGGTGGCATATTGATTTCCTTGAAAATTTAAGCGGCATCGAGGGCTACGTGCCAGAAAAAGGCTATGCGTTCAAAGGTGTAGAAGTGCGAGCTTACAACACACGTTGCTGCGGTAAAGTATCTTGGAATAAAAATCACCCTTTCCTTGAACATTTCAAAAAATTCAACGCCATTGTTGGCGGTCGTGCGGTGGCAAAATTCACCATTCCAAGCCCGAACCAATTGATGTACCCAGCGCAATGGGATCACGGCGTTTACGCAACGCGCGAAGAATTCGCCAAAGACGTGCAACAAGCCTATAAAGACGCGATCAAAGCATTCTACGACGCAGGCTGTCGCTATTTGCAAATCGACGATGTTTACTGGGGATCGCTGTGCAACAACTTCGAGCAACCAACTTTTGAAGCCGACAAAGCACAAGCGGTAGCGAACGTGCAGGCAATTCTTGCTGACAAACCAGCGGATTTAGTGATCACCACGCACGTTTGCCGCGGTAACTACAAATCATCATACTTATTAAGCGGCGCATACGACCCTGTAGCCGACGGCTTATTCGGACAAACCAACTACGACGGTTATTTCTTAGAATACGACGATGAACGCTCAGGCGGTTTCGAGCCATTAAAACACTTCGCGAACAACAAAGGTCGCGTGGTGCTTGGTTTAATCAGCTCAAAATTCCCAGAGTTGGAAGACAAGGACGCCATCAAAGCACGCATCGCCGAAGCAGCTAAATTCGTCCCACTCGAACAACTTTGCCTAAGCCCACAATGCGGCTTCGCTTCAACCGAAGAAGGCAACGTAATGACTGAAGCCCAACAATGGGCAAAAGTCCGCCACGTTGAAGAAATCGCTAAGGAAGTTTGGGGCGAAGATTAGAGCTTCAAATTGATTTGCAAATGCCGAGTTTAATGCTCGGCATTTTTGTTTTCTAGTTTTTAGAATTGCCACAAAACTGCGGTGTAAAAAACTGAAATTTCGCAAGAAAGTATACTCTCGTTGTTAGTTATTGACACAACGAATAAAGAAAGTATACTCCCGTTGTTCGTTATTGATATAACGAACAAAACAGTCTTGCAAATTATTTTATAGGGATCTTATAAGGATTTTAAAATGAAAAAATCAATGTTAATCGCAGCATTAGGGTTATCTGTCGCATTGCCATCTCAGGCAGATGTTTTTGATGAGTTTCTCGAACAAACTGTTTCAGATGCTGCTATGTATATTGTTGGAATTGGTGAACAGCAGTATTTTGATACATTAGCATCAGCGGTAAACAAAAAATATGGTGCAGGCATCCCAAGTGATATGTATCTTAGTGCGATGAAAGCGGAGATATTGGCGAATAATTTGGAAGCCTGTGTACGAACCAAGAACCTTAAAGGGTTATATGAGTTAACAGCAAAAAAAGAAAAAAAATCTCTTTTGGTTTTTATAAAAGATATGATCACAACAGAAGAAGGGTGGGATAAATATTGGCAAGATCTTGCTGCTAAGCTTACTGATAAGAATATTGACAATTTAATCAAAGAATTACAAGCATCGGCTAAAGAGGATTTTTTGACATCTGGTGGTGGAACTTATATACAAAAAAGTATAGTTCTTCAAAAGTGTGATCGAAAAATGTCATTTTTTGATAAAGTAATTAAAACTCAACTATTTAATAACCACGGCTATAGCTTATAATTATGTCAGAACAAAATTTTACAAATCAAGCAGTAGAATTTTTCTCAATTCCAGAAGTGCAATATGCAATGATAGTATTAGGGCTATTGGCTGTTATTAGTGCATTTAGCCTATATCGTGGGGTTAAGCAAAAATTTTTTATTTTTAATAATAAATTTGATATTTTTATTACCTTAAGTACTGTCGTTGTTATTCCAGTAATCTTATTTTGCTTAGGTTGGAGTGCAGGGTCAGGTGAAGAACAAAATAAAGGTATTGCAACTTTAGATTTAATCGCTCAAAAGTATTCTTGGTTTGACCCTGAATATGTTGTTTATCTTTATATGGTGATTGCGGTTGTGAGTATCGTGATGAGTTTTCTTGCCAATAGATTTAGATTATCAAGTATTGAAAGCATTTTAGCGAAGTTTTTAATTTTGTTAATTTTGGCAGTCGGTTTTACCTTAAACTTCATCTCATTTTTATTTTGTATATTTGCTGCTTTCCTGTATTTCCAACAAAAGGATAAACGATATAAGAGCAAAACAGTCTATACAAAAACGGGTCAGAAAAAAGGCTTATCTATGATCGGCTGGGCTTTGTGGTGTCTATTTTTAGGCATTATGTTGCTTGTGTATGTTGTGAAAAACTTCTGTCTTTCATCGTGTCGTTCGAGTGTAGAGATGAGCAGCGATGTAGAGAATGATGAAGAACTCGTTAAAATTGCGGAAAATTCATAACGCTAGTTTACTTTTTAATTTACTAACAAATGCTGAGAGTGATACTCGGCATTTTTATTTTCTGCAAAATTAACGTAAAATAGACCGCACTTTTAGCCATTTATTCATAAGAGATCTTTAATGTCAGCCCCACGTTTTGTTCATCTGCGTACTCATAGTGATTTTTCGATGATTAACGGTATTGCCAAAGTGAAGCCGTTAATCAAAGCCTGTGCTCAAGAAAATATGGTGGCGATGGCGTTGACGGATTTCACCAATTTTTGCGGTTTAGTGCGTTTTTATGGCGAAGCGTTGAGCTCGGGCATTAAGCCGATTATCGGTGCGGACGTGTTAGTGAAAAGTGAATTATGTGGCGATGAGCGATTTGAATTGACCTTATTGGCGAAGAATAACGACGGTTATCGAAATATTACCCTTTTATTATCAAAGGCTTATCAGCGTGGGTATGATGATGTACCTTATATTGATCAACAATGGCTGGCGGAACATCGGGACGGGATTATCGTGCTTTCAGGCGGTCGCTTGGGCGATGTGGGACAAAAATTATTGAAAGGCAACGTGGCGGAAGCGGAAAGTGCGGTGCAATTTTATCAAGAATTTTTTCCACAGCATTTTTATTTAAGCCTTGCTCGAGTGGGTCATCACGATGAAGAACGTTATATTCACGCCACATTAGAATTAGCCAAAAAACATCAATTACCTGTGGTGGCGACCAATGATGTTTGCTTTTTGAAATCGGACGATTTTGAAGCCCACGAAATTCGAGTTGCCATTCACGACGGCTACACCTTAGACGATCCCAAACGTCCAAAACTTTATACTGAGCAGCAATATTTTCGTAGCGAGCAGGAAATGTGCGAGCTATTTGCTGACATTCCTTCTGCCTTGGCGAATACCTTGCAAATTGCACAGCGTTGCAATGTAACCATTCGATTAGGCGAATATTTTTTACCGCAGTTTCCGACAGGCGACCTTTCGACAGAAGAATTTTTGGTGAAAAAATCCCGAGAGGGCTTAGAAGAACGCTTGGAATTTTTGTTTCCTGATCCAAAAGTGCGGTCAGAAAAACGCAAGGAATATGACGACCGCTTGCAGGTGGAGCTGGACGTAATTAACCAAATGGGTTTCCCAGGTTACTTTTTGATCGTGATGGAATTTATTCAATGGTCGAAAGATAACGATATTCCCGTCGGTCCTGGACGTGGTTCAGGGGCGGGGTCTTTGGTGGCTTATGCCTTAAAAATCACCGATTTAGATCCTTTAGAATTCGATTTGCTTTTTGAACGTTTCTTAAATCCTGAACGTGTATCAATGCCCGATTTCGACGTGGATTTTTGTATGGACGGACGAGATCGTGTAATCGAACACGTGGCGGAAACTTACGGGCGTGGAGCGGTATCGCAGATTATCACCTTTGGTACGATGGCGGCAAAAGCGGTAATTCGAGATGTAGGGCGTGTGTTGGGACACCCTTATGGTTTTGTGGATCGCATTTCTAAATTAGTGCCGCCCGACCCAGGTATGACCCTTGCCAAAGCCTTTGATGCCGAGCCAAAATTGCCTGAAATTTATGAAAGCGATGAAGAAGTTAAAGCCTTAATTGATATGGCTCGCAAGCTCGAAGGCGTTACTCGAAATGCAGGCAAACACGCTGGTGGCGTGGTGATTTCGCCAAGTTTGATTACCGATTTCTCACCATTATATTGCGACAGCGAGGGCCTACACCCAGTTACCCATTTTGATAAAAATGACGTGGAATACGCAGGCTTAGTAAAATTCGACTTTTTAGGTTTACGCACGCTCACCATTATCAAATGGGCGTTAGAAATGATTAACGCCCGAATGGAAAAAGAGGGCAAGCCGCCAGTTCGCATTGAAAGCATTCCCCTTGACGATCCCGAAGCCTTTAAAGTGCTTTTAGCCGCAGAAACCACGGCAGTTTTCCAGCTGGAATCTCGTGGAATGAAAGACTTGATCAAACGCCTGAAGCCTGACTGTTTTGAAGATATTATTGCTTTAGTGGCATTATTCCGCCCAGGCCCGCTTGAGTCAGGAATGGTGCAAAACTTTATTGACCGAAAACACGGCAATGAGCCTGTGGCATACCCCGATCCTGAATATCAGCACGAATGTTTACAGCCGATTTTAGAGCCAACTTACGGCGTTATCGTTTACCAAGAACAAGTAATGCAAATTGCACAAGAACTGGCGGGTTATACGCTAGGTGGTGCGGATTTATTACGTCGTGCAATGGGTAAGAAAAAGCCTGAAGAAATGGCGGCACAGCGTGAAATTTTTGAAAAAGGGGCAATCAATAAAGGTATTAGCGGCGAGTTGGCGATGAAAATTTTCGACTTGGTAGAAAAATTCGCTGGCTACGGCTTTAATAAATCGCACTCGGCGGCGTATGCCTTAGTGTCGTATCAAACCTTGTGGCTTAAGGCACATTTCCCAGCAGAATTTATGGCGGCGGTAATGACATCGGAAATGGACAATACCGAAAAAATTGTCGGCTTGTACGACGAATGTTTGCGAATGGGCTTGACCGTTACACCGCCTGATATTAACCGTGGCAAACATCATTTCAGCGTGAACGATAACGGCGAAATTGTGTATGGCATTGGGGCGATTAAAGGCGTGGGCGAATCGCCGATTGAAGCCTTGGTTTCTGCTCGAGAGTGCGGTGGAATTTTTAAAGATTTATTCGATCTTTGTGCTCGAGTAGATTTAAAACAGATTAACCGTCGCACCTTTGAAAGCCTAATTAAGTCAGGGGCATTCGACAAGCTCGGGCCGCACCGTGCTGCCTTGGCAAAAAATTTAGAAGATGCGTTGCAATCGTCGAACCAATTCGCCAAAGATGAAGAAATGGGACAGGCGGATATGTTTGGCGTGTTGACCGAAAGCCACGAAGATGTGGAGCGTAAATATGCCAACACGCCACGCTGGACAGAAAAACAAATTCTCGACGGCGAGCGTGAAACATTGGGCTTATATTTAAGCAGCCACCCGATTAGTCGCTACTTAAAAGAGCTTTCTCATTACAGCCGAAATCGTTTGAAAGATTTAGTGCCAAATCAGCGTGGGCAAGTTAGCACCGCCAGCGGTTTAATTGTGGCATCTCGTTTTGCGGTAACTAAAAAAGGCAGCCGCCTTGGCGTTGCCACACTTGATGATCGTTCGGGAAAACTGGATATTACCTTATTCGCCGAAGCCCTAGAAAAATATGGCGATCATCTACAAAAAGACAATATTGTTATTGTGTCAGGGCAAGTGAGCCACGATGATTTTACTGGCGGTTTACGAATGTCGGTGCGAGAGCTAATGAGCTTGGACGAAGCTCGTAGCCGTTATGCCAAAAGTTTAGCAATCAGCCTAAAACAAGAGCAAATTACACCGCAGTTTATCAAGCAATTCAAAGCAATGCTTGAGCCTTTTAGTGGCGGCACAATGCCAATCCACGTGTATTACGACAGCCCGAAAGGACGTGCATTGTTGAAACTTGGCGTGCAATGGTATATCAAACCTACCGATGAATTATTAACCGCATTAGTTGAAATGCTCGGCGAAAGTGCGGTGGAATTGGAGTTTGAATAATTATACAAATAAACCCACGCAAACGTTTACGCCATTTGCTTAACCTTGTATAATACGCACAAATTTTGAATTCTTTGACTTCCAAAAGGACAACTCTGTGAGCAAAACATCATTAAGTTACAAAGACGCAGGCGTGGATATTAACGCTGGCAATGAATTAGTTGAACGCATTAAACCGCACGTTAAGCGCACCACTCGCCCTGAAGTAATCGGTGGTTTGGGCGGTTTCGGGGCATTATGTGCATTGCCAACCAAATACAAAGAACCTGTATTGGTTTCAGGCACAGACGGCGTGGGAACTAAATTGCGTTTAGCCATTGACTTGAAAAAACACGACACCATCGGTATCGATTTAGTGGCGATGTGCGTGAATGACTTGGTGGTGCAAGGTGCAGAGCCGTTGTTCTTCTTAGATTACTACGCAACAGGTAAATTAGAGGTTGACGTGGCAAGCGATGTAGTAAAAGGCATTGCGGAAGGTTGCGTGCAATCGGGCTGTGCTTTAGTAGGCGGTGAAACAGCGGAAATGCCAGGTATGTATCACGCTGGCGACTACGATTTAGCAGGTTTCTGCGTAGGTGTGGTAGAAAAATCAAAAATTCTTGACGGTAGCAAAGTACAAGCTGGCGATGCGTTAATTGCGCTTGGTTCAAGCGGCCCACATTCAAACGGCTATTCTTTAGTGCGTAAAGTGATTGATGTTGCAGGCGTAAATCCAGCGACAGAACAACTTGCAGGTCGTCCATTGGCAGAACAAGTGCTTGCACCGACCAAAATCTATGTGAAATCTGTGCTTGAGTTAATCGAAAAAGCCGACGTTCACGCTATCGCTCACTTAACAGGCGGCGGTTTCTGGGAAAATATCCCACGTGTATTGCCTGATAACGTGAAAGCGGTGATCGACGAAAGCAGCTGGGAATGGCAACCTGTGTTCAAATGGTTGCAAGAAAAAGGCAACATCGAAACCTACGAAATGTATCGCACATTCAACTGCGGCGTGGGTATGGTGATTGCTTTACCACAAGCGGAAGTGGAAAATGCCTTAAGCGTGTTGCGTGCAGCAGGCGAAAATGCGTGGTTAATTGGTCAAATTGAACCATTAAACGCAGGCGAAGAACAAGTTATCATTCGCTAATTTTAATATTCAATAAGCCTGATCCGACACGTCTCAATGTTGGGATTGGGCTTTTTTAATGAAGAATTTATGAAAAAAATTGTCGTATTAATTTCAGGCTCTGGCACAAATTTACAAGCGATTTTAGATGCCTGCCAAAATCAATTTATTCACGCAGAAGTTTGTGCGGTGATCAGCAATAAGCCCGATGCTTATGGGCTTGAGCGTGCAAAAAATGCGAAAATTCCCACCGCAGTTTTTGAGCGTAAAAGTTACCCCAGCAACCTAGCAATGGATCAAACCATTGGCGATTTTATTGAAAGCACAGCAGCTGATTTGATCGTGTTGGCAGGTTATATGAAAATTTTGACCGCCAGTTTCACCCAACGTTTTGCAGGTAAAATTCTCAATATTCACCCGTCCTTATTGCCGAAATTCCCTGGGCTTGACACTTATCAACGTGCCCTTGACGCAGGCGAAACGGAACACGGTGTAACTGTGCATTTTGTGAATGAAGAAATGGACGGTGGAGCAGTGGTGTTGCAGGCAAAAGTGCCGATTTTCCCCGAAGATAACGTCGGCGACATAGAAAAACGTGTGCGAGTGCAAGAACTGCAAATTTACCCTTTAGTGGTGAAATGGTTTGTTGATGGTCGCCTTAAAGAAATCGACGGCAAAGCCTATCTCGACGGCAACCTGTTGCCAGCCAGTGGCTATGCTAGTGAATAATTGAGTAAAAGTGCGGTGTTAAAACCGCCATTTTTATTGATTCTTTAAACAAAAAAATGAACAATACCTAACTGAAGTTGTCGAAAGTATTGAATCGTTTTATGCTAGAATTTAGCGATCGTTTAAGCGATTAGCTTTAATGATGTATTTAGGTATGATGTGTTAAAGCATCTTTTTATTAGGAAAATATTTATGAAAAAAGCAAAATCTCTTGCTGCGGTTATTGTGGCTGCATTTTTGATGACAGGCTGTGCAGGTAGCGACAACACCAGCGTATTAGATGCCCTACAAGGTCAATTAAGTTCAGCAATCAATGACAGTTTATCAAGCTTGACTCGTCCAGTAAAAGTGGACAATTTGACACATATGACCCACGAAACCAGATTTGTTGATGGCAAAGATTATGTGTACTTAAGTTTTTATAGCTCTGATAACAAAATTTACCGTATGCGTACGCCAGCGGATAAGATCACAAACGAGCAATTAGAGCGTTTAGGCAAGCTAAAAAGTGCGACATTGATCGGCCCTATCCCAGTAACGGATCAGCCAAATGTTTATTCTTTCCGTGGTTTCCAAAAATAATTGAATCGCCACACAACATAAAGCCAGCATTTAAGCTGGTTTTATTTTGGATTTTAGTTGGGGCTAATCTACGTCAGCCCCTTATTTTAAAACACAATACGATCTCGATTTTTCTCAAGTGTCGCTTTGCCGATGCCTTGCACTTCCAACAACTGTTCCACCGCCGTAAATGCACCGTGTTTTTCCCGATATTGCACCACCGCTTCCGCTTTTTTCGCCCCAATACCAATTAACGAATGCTGAATTTGCTCCGCTGTTGCGGTGTTGATATTTAATTTATCACCGACAACGACCGCTTGCGTCGCAGCCACTGGCGATGGTTCAGCTTGTGTATTGGCGGGCGCAGTTTCAGCCAACGCATTTGTGCTAAACATCACGCCACTCAATAAAAACACGCCGAATAAGGTTTTTAACAATTTCATAGATTTTCCTTTTTAAACGAATAATAGAATTGTTGAATAATTTCAACCTGATTACTGTTAATGAAATGCAAAAAATTCACCATTTTTTCACCGCAGTTTTGGAATGGAGATCACAAAAATAGATTTAGCAATAGCCAAAATCAACAATTCTCGGCATTATTTTTTACTTAAACTGCGGTTAAATTTTTCATCATATTTAAATGTCAAGTGTGTATAAAAAACAAGCATTTCAAAGAGTGTACACTCTTGTTGGTTGTTATTGACATAACAACCAATCCCTTCCTAAAAATTAACTGAGGTGTGAAAAATGAAAAAAATTATTTTGATTGCTTTTTGTTCTTTAATGTTATCTGCTTGTGGTGAAAAACAATATACTGTTTATGATTATCTTCAAGATAAGCCTAAATTAGATAAAGATTTAAATGATTGTATAAGTGGAAAAATCAAAGATTTTGAATTTTGTGAAGTAGTAAAAAGTGCCTATAATGAATATGATTTTTTTAAGGACGGGTTACTATCCGAAGATTATTTAAAAAAACTTGGTAAAAAATAAAGTTTCTTCAATTTATCTAAAACTGCGGTTAAATTTTTCATCATATTTAAATGTCAAGTGTGTATAAAAAACAAGCATTTCAAAGAGTGTACACTCTTGTTGGTTGTTATTGACATAACAACCAATCCCTTCCTAAAAATTAACTGAGGTGTGAAAAATGAAAAAAATTATTTTGATTGCTTTTTGTTCTTTAATGTTATCTGCTTGTAGTGAAAAACAATATACTGTTTATGATTATCTTCAAGATAAGCCTAAATTAGATAAGGATTTAAATGATTGTAGAAGTGGAAAAATCAAAGATTTTGAATTTTGTGAAGTAGTAAAACGTGCCTACAATAACTATGATTTTTTTAAGAAAGGAATGTTGTCCGAAGAAAGATTAAAACAATTAGGTAAAAAATAAAGTTTCTTCAATTTATCTAAAACTGCGGTTAAATTTTTGAATTTTTTTTCATTTTGGCGTATCCTAAAGCCAACCCACTCTGCCTGCAGCTCTGGGTTTAAACGTAACAAGTTTTGTTTGTTTATTTACAAGGATTTACTATGAAAAAGCTCTTTTTATTGACCGCACTTTCTGCCTGTGTGGGATTTGCTCAAGCACAAACTCTTCCTAATCCAAACACCACCACTCACACTTACGAATTCACCCAAAATTACGATCTTGTTGTGCCGCAAGGCTCAAAAGGCGAAACTAAATTGTGGGTGCCGTTGCCGTTTAGTAATGATTACCAAAATGTGCAATCCATTGAATTTACAGGAAATTATAATCAAGCCTATATCACGGAAAATAATCAATATGGGGCGAAAACCTTATATGCGACGTGGGACGAAAAAGCCCAAAAGCGTGATTTGAAAGTGAAATTCGTGGTGCAAACCAAAGACCGTGAACCGCAATTACAAGGCTTGCTAAAAGATTATCAACAGCCTGAAAAAGTGGAATATTCGGTTGATGTTACTGAATATTTGAAGCCGACAGATCACATCAAAATTGACGGCATCGTGAAAGAATATGCCGACAAAATTACAGGCAAAGAAACGAATCCGTTGAAAAAAGCCGAGTTAATTCATCAATGGATCGTGGAAAATATGGAGCGTGATAATTCTGTATTAGGTTGCGGTAGCGGCGATGTTGAACAAATTTTAACGTCGGGCGTGTTGAAAGGCAAATGTACCGATATGAATTCCGTGTTTGTGGCATTGGCTCGTGCTTCTGGCATTCCTGCTCGTGAAGTGTTTGGTATTCGCCTTGGTCAAGCGATCAAAATGGGCGAATATTCTAAAATCGCATTTGGTAATGCAAAAGATAAAATCGCTAATGAAAATACAGGGCAACATTGCCGTGCGGAATTTTATTTAGCGGGCTTCGGCTGGGTGCCTGTGGACTCTGCGGACGTGGCGAAATATCGTTTAACCGAGAAAAAAGCGGTGAATGATGCTGGCACACAAGCCGTATCAAAATATTTGTTCGGCAACTGGGAAGGCAACTGGGTGGGCTTCAACCACGCACGTGATTTCACCCTTTACCCAGCACCTGAATTAGCACCGATCAACAACTTCGGCTATCCGTATGCGGAAGTCGGCGGCGATCCGCTTAATTCTTTCGATGCCAAAGAGTTTGGTTATGAATACACTTCAAAAGAACTCTAATCCGACATTTTTTACCGCAGTCGCTACAGCGTTGGTGGCTGCAGTAACATCAACCTTGTGTTGTATCGGGCCTTTGATTTACCTTGCTTTTGGCATTTCGTCCACTTGGTTAATGGATTTGAGTGAATATGAATATTTGCGAATTCCAATGCTGATTGTATCGCTGGCGGCATTTGGCTACGGTTTTTGGCTGTTGGTTTTTTCTAAAAAAATCATTTGCACCAAATACTTATCTCGCCGAGCCTTGTTGTGGTGCTATTGGGGCGTATTTGTGATTATTCTGTTTTTCTTAACTTATCCTACCTTATTACCGTGGATTTTGGAGTATTTGGAATGAAAAAATATTTATTAATAGCCTTTCTCGCAAGCGTTTCTCTTAGCAGTTTCGCCGCAGAAAAACAGGTGAATTTGCATATTGAAGAAATGAATTGCCAGCTTTGTGTGTATTTGGTGAACAAAGAATTACGTGCCATCGACGGCGTAATTTCGACCAAAGGTAATATCAAATCTCGCCTAATGAGCGTCGTCGCTGATGACAAAGTGTCGAATGATCAATTAGTGAATGCGGTGGGTAAATTGCACTATACGGCGGCGGTGCAAGAATAAAATTTTGTCAATTTAATAAGTTGAAAGTGCGGTGAAAAAAATGCGAGAATTTTTCACCGCACTTTTGTTTGGAAAATCCTGTTAATTTTCCCCATTTTCCGCTATGCTATAGCACATTTTCTAACGAATAAATTCACCGTAAAGTGCGGTGTAAAATTAGTATTTTTTAAAGGTAAAACTATGCAAGAACATTATCGTCCCGATTTGATTGAAGCAGACGTGCAAAAATATTGGGCTGAAAATAAAACGTTTAAAGCGGTCAAAGATTTAAGCAAAGCAAAATATTATTGTCTTTCAATGTTCCCGTATCCGTCGGGTCGCCTGCATATGGGGCACGTGCGCAACTACACCATCGGTGATGTGGTGTCGCGTTATCAGCGTATGAATGGCAAAAACGTATTGCAACCAATGGGTTGGGACGCATTCGGCTTGCCTGCGGAAGGTGCGGCAGTGAAAAACAAAACTGCGCCAGCCAAATGGACATACGAAAATATCGATTATATGAAGAAACAGCTCAAAATTTTGGGCTTCGGTTTTGACTGGGATCGCGAAATTGCGACGTGCAAACCTGAATATTACAAATGGGAACAATGGTTCTTTACTGAGCTTTATAAAAAAGGTTTAGTTTATAAAAAAACATCAACCGTAAACTGGTGTCCGAATGATGAAACGGTGCTGGCGAATGAGCAAGTGCACGAGGGCTGTTGCTGGCGTTGTGATACGCCTGTGGAACAAAAAGAAATTCCGCAATGGTTCATCAAAATCACTGATTACGCAGACCAACTTTTAGGCGGTTTGGATAATCTTCCTGAATGGCCAGATATGGTGAAAACAATGCAACGCAACTGGATTGGTCGTTCAGAGGGCGTGGAAATCACCTTTAAAATTGAAAATTCAGACGAAACCGTAGCGGTTTATACCACACGTCCTGACACATTCTACGGCGTGTCTTATATGGCGGTGGCAGCTGGACACCCATTAGCGGAAAGTGCGGCGAAAAATAACCCAGAATTGGCGAAATTCATTCAAGAATGCAAAAATACCAAAGTGGCAGAAGCAGAGCTTGCGACGATGGAGAAAAAAGGTATGGCGACTGGCGTGAACGCGATTCACCCGATTACCGGCAAACCTGTGCCAATTTGGGTAGCGAACTTCGTGTTAATGCACTACGGTACTGGTGCGGTAATGGCTGTGCCTGCGCACGATCAGCGCGACTTTGAATTTGCAACCAAATACGGCTTGCCGATTAACCAAGTGATTGAGCCAGCCAACGGTGAAGACATTGATTTAAGCAAAGCGGCGTTTACCGAACACGGTAAATTAGTGAATTCAGACGAATTTAACGGCTTAGACTTTAATGCAGCATTTAACGGCATTGCGGATAAATTAGAAAAAATGGGCGTAGGCAAACGCCAAGTTAATTTCCGTTTGCGTGATTGGGGCGTTTCTCGTCAACGTTATTGGGGTGCACCAATTCCAATGGTAACGCTTGAGAACGGCGATGTTGTGCCTGCGTTAATGGAAGATTTGCCGATTGTGTTACCTGAAGATGTGGTAATGGACGGCGTGCAAAGCCCGATTAAAGCCGATCCAAATTGGGCGAAAACCACTTATAACGGTCAGCCTGCATTAAAAGAAACTGACACATTCGACACCTTTATGGAATCGTCTTGGTACTACGCGCGCTACACCAGCCCGCAATTTACCCAAGGAATGTTGGATTCAGACGAAGCGAATTATTGGTTGCCAGTGGATCAGTACATCGGCGGTATCGAACACGCGACAATGCACTTGCTTTACTTCCGTTTCTTCCACAAATTATTGCGCGACGCAGGCTTAGTGAATTCAGACGAGCCAGCGAACAAATTATTGTGCCAAGGAATGGTGTTGGCAGACGCATTTTATTACACCAGCCCAACCAACGAACGCATTTGGGTTAGCCCAACGCAAGTAACCCTTGAGCGCGATGAAAAAGGTCGCATCATCAAAGCGACTGATCCAGAGGGTCGCGAATTGGTGCATAGCGGTATGACCAAAATGTCGAAATCGAAAAACAACGGTATCGATCCGCAAGAAATGGTGGAAAAATACGGCGCGGACACCGTGCGCTTATTTATGATGTTCGCATCGCCTGCGGAAATGACGCTCGAATGGCAAGAATCAGGCGTAGAGGGCGCGAAACGCTTCTTAGGTCGTTTATGGAATTTGGCGTTTGAATACAGCAAAAATCCAGCCACAACCGCGGTTGAACCGAGCGCACTTTCTAATGAGCAGAAAGCCTTGCGCCGCGACGTTCACAAAACTATCGCTAAAGTGTCAGACGACATCGGTCGCCGTCAAACATTCAACACTGCAATCGCGGCGATTATGGAATTGATGAACAAATTAACACGAGCCTCATTAGAGGGCGAGCAAGATCGTGCGGTAATGGCAGAAGCCTTAAGTGCAGTGGTTCGTATGCTTTACCCAATCACCCCACACATCTGCTTCCAATTATGGAAAGATTTGGGCAACCAAGACAATATTGATTTTGCCCCGTGGGTTGTGGCGGATCAAGTAGCGATGGTGGAAGACGAGAAATTAGTCGTGGTGCAAGTGAACGGCAAAGTACGCGCGAAAATCACCGTGCCTGCGGATATGGCGGAAGACGACATCAAGCAAGTGGCATTGGCGGACGAAAACGTACAAAAATTCCTAGACGGCTTGAACATCGTGAAAACCATTTACGTGCCAGGCAAATTATTTAGCTTTGTTGCAAAATAGTAGCAAAATAATTGCCAACTAATTGGTTCACTGGTAGGGGCGTATGGCATACGCCCCGATTTAAGGAATTCTGATGAAATTCAATAGATTAGCAAAAATTTCGTTAATTTGTACCGCGGTTTTAGAGCTTGCAGGCTGTGCCACACAAAGCACACCCGAATGGCGACCTTATAAAGATATTGACGGCAAAATTAAGCAAGTGGCATTTACTCAGCTGATGGCGGCTGATGAAATGGAACACCCTGAAAAAATGCCTGATCTCAAAATCTTTCACGGTTCTGCTAGATCAAAATCAGGCAATGAAATTAGCAAATTAGGCAATTTGATCTATTTGATTAACGGCGACAAAGTGGCGATGGCGGCAATTTTTAATGTGGCTGGCAAATCCTTTAATCCACAAAATGCCGAGTTTATCAACCCGATTGCCAAAGCAAAATCCTTTGATTTTTATGAGTTTGGTTTATTCCGCCTAAGCCACGCAAAATTCACTGCGAAAACGGAAATTTGTCAAGATTTCAACAGCAAAAATGGAGTAGATTTGTTGATGACCACAAACTACTATCCTGAAAATAGTTTTACCGATTTTTACACTGCATTGATTAACGTGAAATTGCATCGCAACAATCCGCCCAAAGAAATTGGTTACACGCCAAGTTTCACTGGGCAAGATGAAAGATTGCAAACGGAATTGAAGTCTAACGAACAAAAAAACGGCAAACAACTTGCGACGGCAAATATCAAAGAAAAAGCCAGCATTTTATTTAATATCATTTGTAAATAAGGGTTTAACCAATGTTAAAACAAATTAAAATTGCATTTTTAATGCTCAGCACCGCAATGCTAACAGCCTGTGGTTTTCAGCTGCAAAACGGTGAACTAATTCCGAAAGAATTACAAACACTGAAATTTGAAACCAGCGATCCTTACAGCGATATGTCCGTGGCGATGCGGAGGCAGTTGCAATTAAATAATATTCAGCTGGTGGAACAAGCGAATGTGCCAGTGTTGCGAATTAACAAAACACGTGCTGACGATCAAGTGGCTTCGGTGTTTAAGCAAGGGCGTGAAGCGGAAAAAATGTTGATTTTAGAAGTGGAAGCCAGCGTGAAATTGCCGAATAAAGATGCTTATCCAATCTCGGCGAAAATTAACCGCACTTTCTTCGATAACTCTCGTGCTGCATTGGCGAAATCTGCCGAGCGTGAAATGATTTGGTCTGATATGCGTGAGCAAGCGGCTCGCCAATTAATCTCTAAAATGGTGGCATTGCAGCACCAAGTAAAAGCCAATTAATTAACTATGAATCGTATTTTTCCCGAACAATTAAATCACTCGCTGAACAGCCGTTTGGCGAGTATTTATTATTTGGTCGGGCAAGATCCGCTATTATTAAGTGAAAGCCACGACCTCATTTTAAAACGTGCTACAGAGCAGGGTTTTGATGAAAAAATCGAAGTACAAATTGATACTTCAACAGATTGGCAAGCCTTGTTTGAACGTTGTCAATCAATGGGGCTTTTCTTTAATAAACAAGTTATTAGCTTAATTTTACCCGATAATTTAACTGCCGCTCTGCAAGCTAATTTGACGGAGTTGTTGGCGTTGGTTAATGACGATATTTTGTTTATTCTGCAAATGGCAAAATTCCCTAAAACGGCAGAAAAACAAGCGTGGGTGAAAAAATCGCAAGAAATTGAACCGCACTTTATCTTGGTAAATTGCCAAACGCCAAGCATCGAACAGCTCCCACGTTGGGTGATGAACCGCATTAAAGCAATGGGAATGACGGCAGATAATGACAGCGTGCAGCTACTTTGTTACAGCCACGAAAATAATTTGCTGGCGTTGAAACAGAGCTTGGAGTTGCTGGCATTGTTGTATCAAGACCATAAATTAACGCTAGCTCGTGTGCAAAATGTGGTGGAGCAGTCGTCTATTTTTACCCCATTTCAATGGATTGATGCTTTGCTTGAGGGCAAGTTGGGGCGAGCAAAGCGCATTTTAGCAGGCTTGCAAGCAGAAGATGTTCAGCCTGTAATTTTATTACGCACCTTGCAGCGAGAGTTGATGGTATTACTGGAACTTTCTAAGCCAGAGCAGCGTTTAACAAGTATCAATCAACCTTTACCCACAGAGCAGTTGCGAGCAGGCTTTGATCGACTTAAAGTTTGGCAAAACCGCCGTGCGTTATACACTGCTGCCTTCCAACGTTTTAATTACCGCAAACTCTATTTAATTATTCAACAACTTGCCGAACTTGAGCGTATGGCAAAATTCGATTTTTCCGCCGATGTGTGGGATAAGTTGTTGGATATTTCCGCAAAAATATGTATTTCTGACTAAAAATACACCGCATTTTTTACATTTCAGCTGATACCTTTCTGCATTTTTTGATCTAGATAAAACTTTTGTGTAAAAAATTCTAAAAATACATTTTAAAGATTGTAGATTTAACTAAAAGCGTTATGATTTTAGTTAATTGATTATTAACTTTTGAAAGGTATATTTTATGCTGTATTTAGAATTTTTATTTTTGTTATTAATGCTCTATACAGGTAGCCGCTTTGGCGGTATCGGGCTCGGGGTGATTTCGGGAATTGGTTTAATTATCGAAATTTTTGTTTTGCGAATGCCAGCAGGGAAACCGCCAGTTGATGTAATCCTAATTATTTTGGCGGTGGTAACTTGTGCATCAGTTTTAGAAGCCGCTGGCGGTTTAAAATTTATGCTTCAAATCGCCGAACGCATTTTGCGTAACAATCCAAAGCGTGTAACCATTCTAGCGCCATTAGTAACTTATACAATGACAATGATGCTTGGTACAGGACACGCAGTGTATTCAATTATGCCAATCATTGGCGACGTGGCGTTAAAAAATAAAATTCGCCCAGAACGCCCAATGGCAGTGGCTTCAATCGCATCTCAAATCGGCTTAACCGCCAGCCCAGTGTCTGCGGTGCTAGTATATTATCTTGGTCAAATTACTAAATTACCTGGCTTTGAACACATTACATTGCTTAGCATTATGATGGTTACCTTGCCTGCGACCTTAATCGGCGTGTTGTTAATGGCGTTATACAGCCTTAAACGTGGTAAAGAATTGGAAGACGATCCAGAATATCAACGTCGTTTACAAGACCCAATGTGGCGTGATCGTATCTTAAACACCACCAACACATTATTAGACGAAGAATTACCAAAAGCGGCAAAACACTCTGTGTATTTATTCTTGCTTTCTTTAGTGGTGATCGTGGCAATCGCAATGGTTCCAAGCGTGCGCACTATCGGCGATGCGCCAAAAGCGATTTCAATGGGCGTGATTATTCAAATGATGATGTTGGCATTCGGCGGTATCATTTTAATTGCGTGTAAAGTCAAACCGCAACTTGTGCCAAACGGCGTAGTGTTCAAATCAGGCATCGTGGCAGCCATTGCGATTTACGGTATTGCGTGGATGAGCGATACTTACTTCCAATATGCAATGCCTGAATTCAAAGCAGCAGTTACATCAATGGTTGAGCTTTATCCGTGGACATTCGCCTTTGCGTTATTCGCCGTGTCTGTGGTTATCAACAGCCAAGCCGCAACCGCAGTAATGATGTTACCTGTAGGTATCGGTTTAGGCTTAGAACCAGCGTTATTGATTGGTTTAATGCCAGCAACTTACGCATACTTCTTCATTCCGAACTATCCGTCAGACATCGCGACAGTGAACTTCGACGTAACAGGTACAACAAAAATCGGTAAATTCTATTTCAACCACAGCTTTATGGTACCAGGCTTAATCGGCGTTGTATCAGCTTGTGTGATTGGTTTAGGTTTAGCGGAAATCTTTATTAAATAATTTAATTAAAAACAAAAGTGCGGTTAAAAATAATGAAATTTTTGACCGCACTTTTCGCTTGAGCCAAATTAACTTGCTAACACACGTTCGCGAATTTGATCAAAATTAGTGATGTTACATAATTTTCCGTTTTCAAAGATAACTTGTAGCATATCATTTTCAAAATCGCTTTGTGCGGTTAAGCCATCTACATAATGATCTAAGTCGATTACTTTCACACGCCCACGCTGTGATTTCTTCAAGCCGTTATCAGTTTTTGGGGCTTTGAAAATCGCTTTTTCAACGCCGTTAATGGTGATTGATGTGGCTTTCACGGCGAAGCCTAAAGTATCACGTGTGTTGCTTTGATAAGTACGTGAACCAACGCCGAACACGATATTGCTAGACGCAAATCCTTTGGCTTTTAAGCCATTGAGAATATTTAGCATTTTCTCAAAATTCACCCCATCGCCATAAATCACGCCGATGTGCGGATCTAATACTTTGTAGCCTTTATTATTTACGTGGCCGCCGAAAATATCCCATAAGCATTCCACTAAGCCTTTGCGTTCCGCTTCTGTGCTGGCATTTTCGTCGCCACATAAAATTGCCATTGCTTCGCCGCTGTCGGGGCGAATAACCACACGTGCGTGTTCGGGGCGAGCTATAATTTCATCTTTCAATAGCGGTAAATTCACGCTGATGTTGTGCCAAAAATCGGTGGTGTCGGCCACGATTGAGAGCATATTATTCGGGAATTTTTGCATTAAATAGCGGAATGTCGGCAATTCATCAATACCGTGCGAACTCATCACTGAATGTTCGCTGGCAGGAATGGACGTGCCAATTAACTGGTTTGCGCCGTAATAATGTTCGACAAAAGAAATGGCAGGAATGGTGTCTGTGCCTAAAAAAGCGGTTAAATGTGCTGCGCCAGAGCTTTCCGCACTTTCTAAGGAACTCATTCCACGCATTGAAAAATCGTGTGCTTGAAAAGGAATGTGATCCTGATTATCACAGGTTTGTTCCGCATATTGGCACAGAGTTTTGCGATAAACTCGCGCGATTGACGCGGACGTCATTGGCTGCCACAAAGACACGTTAATCAGCGTTTCAATATAATTGGTGAGCCAGAAAAAATCCTTGTGGGTATTTTCAATGGTCATCACAGGCACTTTGAGCGCAACCGATAAACCTTCGGGAATAGCTTTAATTCGCAAGGGCAAATAGCCTAAAGAATGCAGCAGCGCAATGTGTTCACCTTGGGTTTGAATGCCTAAAGTGCGGTGAATAAAATCACAATATTCTTGTACTACCTGCGACTGTGAACGTGAAAAGAAGTTGTGGTTAAAATAGTTGATCAAATATTTAATGATAAAGGCTTGAAAACCAAAGCAAACCACACGATCCAAGTGCGGAGCTAATTGGTTGCTGCGCGGTGTGAACGTGCTATAAATAATTTCTGAATGTTCGGGATACTGATCTTTATGCGACACTTTATAAAAATCACATAATAATGTGGGAATTGCGCTACTGGTTTGATGGTATGCTGGCGGAAAATTCTGTTCTAAACTGAAATTTTGTTGCATGTAATATCCTTGGTTTGGATTGTTAGGATTTTAGTGTATCAATTTCAGTTTAAATGACAAGTATATGTTACATTTTTATTTGTTTTTGTGATTTTGGCATGTTTTTTTCTTATGTTTAAAATAAAAACACTCAATTTTCACCATGTTAAGCGAGAATTGAGTGTTTGGTATTTTTTAAATAAGTGGCAAATTAATGCATTTCATAAGCCGCAAGAGTATTGTGCATTAGCATTGCGACGGTCATTGGGCCGACACCGCCTGGCACTGGCGTGATAAATGCCGCTTTTTCTGCTGCGGTTGCGTATTCAATATCGCCTTTTAGTTTGCCGTCTGCGGTGCGGTTGATGCCGACATCAATCACGATTGCGCCGTCTTTTACCCATTCGCCGGGGATAAATTCAGGTTTGCCGACTGCGACGACTAAAATGTCTGCTTGGCGAACGTGGTGTTCAAGATCTTTGGTGAAGCGGTGAGTTACAGTTACGGTGCAGCCTGCAAGTAATAATTCCATTGCCATTGGGCGGCCAACGATATTTGATGCGCCAACGATGACGGCGTGTTGACCATATAAATCAACGCCTGTTGTTTCTAATAATTTCATTACGCCGTATGGCGTGCAAGCACGTAGGGTAGGAATTCGTTGACATAGGCGTCCGACGTTATAAGGGTGGAAGCCGTCCACGTCTTTGCTTGGTGCTATGCGTTCGATGACTTTTGTGCTGTCGATGTGTTTTGGTAACGGAAGTTGGACTAAGATGCCGTCCACGCTGTCATTTTGGTTTAATTCATCGATTAAACGCAATAATTCTGCTTCGCTTGTTTGTTCGGGCAAGTCGTAAGAATTCGATTGAATACCTATTTCTGCACAGCTTTTGCGTTTACTACCAACATACACTTGAGAAGCTGGATCTGCTCCCACTAAAATTACTGCTAAGCCAGGTGAGCGTTTGCCTTGTTCGGTGTATTGCGCAATTTTTTGTGCGACTTCAGATTTGATCTTTTTGGCAAGTTCTGTGCCAGAAATCACTTGTGCCGTCATTATATTAAACCTTTAAATAGAAGTTACGAAATCGTTTGCTATTGTGGCAGAAAATCGTAGAAAAGGCGAATGATATTATGAATGAGAATGATAGGATTGAGATAAATTTAACCAGTTGAACTAAAAAATGAAAAAAATGATTGACGGAAATTCATAGAAACTTATAATAAGCACAACTCATCGGCGAGTAGCGCAGCTTGGTAGCGCAACTGGTTTGGGACCAGTGGGTCGTAGGTTCAAATCCTATCTCGCCGACCACTTCTTTTTAGTACTTCCTTGAGTGTCAGTAACTTTTGAATGCGCCCTTAGCTCAGCTGGATAGAGCAACGCCCTTCTAAGGCGTGGGTCAAAGGTTCGAATCCTTTAGGGCGCGCCATTATTTCCAATTATAAATCAATTAGTTACAAGTATTTAGAACTAACTTAAATTTAGCGTTAAATAATTTTGTGACCATTTTGTGACTAAAATTTTACTGAGTTAGCGTGATTGAGAAGATGATCAGCGTTTAAATGGGCGTATTTTTTAACCATTTCTAACGTTTCCCAGCCACTGTAATGGTTTACTTTTCTGCAACAATTCAAAGACAGTTTTGATACACTCTTGACCAAACAGAAAGGAAACATGGTACAACCTGATAACATCGTTTACATAAAACCCAAAGACATCGTTTACATTCAATTAGCGTAAAATCGTCAAAAATCCTACTGGAGATTGATGATGCCTTGGAATGAAGTGACGAAAATGGAACAAGTAAAACAATTTATTAACGCTTGGTTGTCTCAGCGTTACTCAAAAATTGAGCTATGTCAGCAGTTTAATATTAGCCGTCCAACTGCGGATAAATGGATAGCGCGCCACGCGCAGGTAGGATTTGATGGGTTAAGTGAGCTTTCTCGTCGCCCGAAAACAAGTCCGAATGCCACGCCACAATGGATTGTCGAATGGCTTGTGGCGATGAAATATAAATACCCAACGTGGGGTGCAAAAAAACTGCTCGACTTATTTAAGAGAGAATATCCGCAGGCGAAGACACCTGCTGATAGCACAGGTGATTTGATTTTAGCACGTGCAGGATTGGTGAAAGCACGACGGTATAAGCGTCGCTTTTCGGCAGACATTAAACCATTTGCAAACTGTCTTACGCTAAATGATTGCTGGAGCGTAGATTTTAAAGGACAATTCCAGCTAGGCAATCAAAAATGGTGTTATCCGTTGATGGTAACGGACAATTACAGCCGCTATATTTTGGTTTGCCAAGCCTTGCCGAATACAAAATCAGCGCCTGCTATTACGCAGTTTGAGCGATTATTTAACGAGTTTGGGCTGCCTTGGGCAATTCGTAGTGATAATGGCTCACCCTTTGCTTCGCAAGCCTTAGGGGGGGACGAAACTCTCTAAATGGTGGATTGACCTTGGCATTCTACACGAACGAATTAAGCCAGGACACCCAGAGCAAAATGGGTGGCACAAACGAATACATAGAATCCTTAAGGCTCGGTTGGAAAAAGTGGAGAAAGATATTTGCACTCAACAGCTTATACTTGATACATTTTTAAAAGAATACAACGAAGAACCTTCACACGAAGGTATTAGACGACAAACACCGTCAAGCATTTACGTGCCGTCCAAACGTATTTACACGCCAAAAATCAAGCCTTACGATTATGGCAATGGCGTTGAAATACGCCAAGTTAAGGGCTGTGGCGAAATAAAGTGGCAGGGGAAAACCTACTATTTAAGCCAAGTCCTAACCCATGAGCCAGTGGGATTAGTGCCTTATGTCGATGGCATTTGGCGTATATTTTACCGCTTTCATTTTCTCGGCGAGTTAAATCTTCGAGAAAAGAAAATTGTGCCACCTTCGCTCTGGCATACAACCCAAATGTAAACGATGTCCTTAGGGAAAACGTAAATGATGTTTAGGTTGTACACATTATGCCAAATCTCTATACCCCAGAATTCAAATTAAAATGTGTTAATTTGATATTGAAAGAAAATCGAACAACGGAGCAAGTGAGTCAAATGATGAGTGTCAGTTGTTCGGCATTGCGGCGTTGGAAATCACAGTATCGTCAGGAGCAACAAGGTATCACACCCAAAGTGCCCGCGATTAGTGCAGAGCAGCTTGAAATTCAACAATTTCGCGCTGCAAATGAACAACTTCGTAGTGATAATACTTTACTAAAAAAGGTTTCTGCCTTCTTGCTCGAGAAGTCGTAAAACCACATTTACAGCATCTCAACCAGGAAGGTATTTCCCCCATTCAGCTTACTCATTGCTTTAATGTTAGTCGTAGTTCGTGCTATCGTTGGCGTAAAGTGCGGTGTAATTTTTATTATTTTCTCAGCAAGAGGAATTAGTTAAGCAATTCTGGCAAAGCGGAGAAAGTTATGGTACAAGACGGCTTGCACAAGCATTAAAAATAGGTCGATTTAAGGTACGAAAAATGATGGATAAACTGGTATTAAAACCCCGTTATCCTAAGCCTAAATTTATACAATGTAAGCTAGCATCGTTTGCAGATAACCATTTAAATCAAGCATTTAATGTTTTAGAGCCAAATACCGTGTGGGTGGGAGATATTACTTATACTTATACTTATATTTATACTCAACAAGGCTGGCTTTATCTCGCTGTTGTAATTGATTTATTTTCTAGAAAAATTATTGGTTGGAATTGTTCAGAGCAGCCTAATACGGCGCTGTGTGAGCATGCTTCAAAAACAGCGTTAAAATGCCGAAAGCCTGCAGATGGGCTATTATTCTATAGTGATCGTGGTGTACAATATAGTAGTCATATATTTCGCCAATGTCTTGCAGAATTTAATATTATTCACAGCCAAAGCCGAGCAGGTAAATGTACGGATAATGCGGTAATGGAATATTTTTTTCGCAGTTTAAAAGCAGAAAAATTAAACGGTAAGCGCTATCGTACGCAAACAGAGGCAATGCTAGATATTGCAGAATACATTGAGGATTTTTACAATCCTAAACGACTTCATTCCACCACTTTAGGTTATCGCTCATTGATAACTTTTGAGTGGGAACAATGTCGATTAATGACTTAATTCTGTCTTTTGAGTGTTGCAGAAAAATGAACCATTACATGAACCGTAACACAAATCGCACAATTAACAGAAACGGAAAAATGAAAGACGTATTAGTAGATTTACAAATCGCCACCGAAGATGAGAGCAAATTGCCCACGCTGGCGCAGTTGACCTTGTGGGCGAGCCGTGCGGTGCAAGCGGAAAATCTTGAACCAGAAATGACCATTCGCATTGTCGATGAAGAAGAAAGCCATCATCTGAATTTAACTTATCGTGGCAAAGATCGCCCGACGAATGTGTTGTCTTTCCCTTTTGAATGCCCAGATGAAGTGGAATTGCCTTTGCTTGGCGATTTGGTGATTTGTCGCCAAGTGGTTGAGCGAGAAGCCGCTGAGCAGGGCAAACCTTTATTGGCGCATTGGGCGCATTTAGTGGTGCACGGTAGTTTGCATTTACTCGGTTATGATCATATCGAAGAAGATGAAGCCGAGGAAATGGAAAGCCTTGAGAGCCAAATTATGCTAAATTTAGGCTTTGAAGACCCTTATTCTTATGATGAATTAGAATAAAAAATGCAAATTCGCCACGTTGAATTTTATTTTGCCAAAAATCCACCGCACTTTCCTGCTGAATTAGGCAAAAGTGCGGTGAACTTTTCGTTAGAAAATATGCACAAAGCGAAAAATTTTCTCGGGCAAGAATTTGACTGGATTTTATTCGACGCTCGTCAAGGCATTCATCTTGATGCGCTGGCGATTGCGGCAGGCTCGTTGCGAGCGGGTGGCGTGCTGATCATTTGGTTGGCGCAAGAAGCGCAAATTGATTTTGATAGTCGCCGTTGGTCGGGTGTAGAGCAAGGCATTGTTACGCCAAATTTTAACTTACATTTCAACAGATTAGTCAAAAAATATTTTGCGGATAATCCAACGCAATTTCCACCGCAATTTCATTTTGAGCATTCTCTCAATCCGCCAGCACAGCGATCTTGTGCAACTTCGCCCACTGTGGAGCAGGCGAACGTACTGGCACAAATTCAACAATCTTGTGCTGAAATTTTGATTATCACCGCTAAACGTGGGCGTGGAAAGTCGGCGTTGGCGGGTTTTTTAGCGCAACAAATGGCGGCACAGCATTCCAGCAAATTATGGCTCACTGCACCGAATAAAAGTGCGGTGCAAATTTTGCAAGATTTTGCTAATCACTGTGTTGAATTTGTTGCGCCAGATGAACTTATCTTGCAAATTCAACAAGATAAAAATGCTTTTGCGCAAGATTGTTTGTTTATTGATGAAGCCGCAATGTTGCCTTTAGCTACGTTAAATCAGCTGATTAGCACCTTTAAACGTATTGTGATTTGCACCACGATTCATAGCTATGAGGGCACAGGGCGAGGTTTTTTGCTTAAATTCTTAGTTAATTTACACCGCACTTTTCAGCATTTTGAGCTTAAAACGCCTTTGCGTTGGGTGCAGGGCGATAAATTAGAACAATTTATTGATGAATTATTGTGGCTTGAATGTGAAGATAACCTTATTCAACCGCCTTATGATGCAAAAAGTGCGGTGCAATTTCGTCAAGTTTCACAGCAAGATTTATTGCCACGAATGAGCGATTTCTATGGCCTGCTAACGCTCGCCCATTATCGTACTTCGCCTGTGGATTTGCGCCGTTTACTTGATGCGCCAAATCAGCAATTTTGGTTGGCTGAAAGCAGCGATGCTTTACAAGCTGAAAACAGCAATGCTTTGCTGGGGGAATGTGGTTAATGCAAGAGGGAGGAATGTGTGAAATGGAGTTAATCACGCAAATTTGCCGTGGAGAGCGTCGCCCAGCGGGGAATTTGGTGGCGCAATCGCTCGCATTTAATGCGCATTTACCGCAAGCACTTCAATTACAATCTTTGCGTATTTCTCGCTTGGCTTTGTTGCCACAATGGCAAGCGCACGGCGTGGGGCAGCGATTTATGCACGCTTTTTTTCAGCAAATTCAGGTTGAAAATAACGTCGATTTTGTGTCGGTGAGCTTTGGATATACGCCTGAATTAGCGCATTTTTGGCAAAAGTGCGGTTTTATTTTAGTGCAAATTTCCGAACGGCAAGAAGCGAGTAGCAGTTGTTATTCAGCGATAATGCTACGCCCTATTTCGGCACAAGGTCAGGCATTAGTTGAGCAAGCGCAACATTATTTTCAACGCCATATTAGTTTAACATTTCACCCTTTAGCCGCCGATTTTTCAGCACCCATAGATTGGCGATTAAATGAACAAGATGAGGTGATTTTAAAAAACTTTGCTTTTTTTCACCGCAGTTTATTTAGCAGTTTAGCCGCTATTCGGCGATTAATGGCACTATTTTCACCGAAAGATTGTCCACTTTTAACTGCCTACTGCTCGCAAGCGGGCGACGATCAAGTGCAACAAGTGGGGGGCAAGAAAAATTGGTTAAAACTTTGTCGTTTAGAAGTGCAAAATCTATTGAAAAAAATGTAAAGATTTTTTAACATAAAAGTGAATTTTTTATCCATTTGGAGGTGCAAGATGAGCGAACAAGTCGAACAAAAAAGTTGGTTTCGTAAAGCATTAGATAAATATGATCGCTTTTGCGATGAGTTAGGCGTCAACAAAGGGGCGTGCCGTGGCTGTGTGCCAGTGGTAAAATTTGACCCTGAAGCCACCGAGGCTGAAAAAAAGTCGACGGAAGCTGAACAAAAAACGTGATCGCAGTCACGTTTTTTATTAAATAATGGAATTAAAATCAATTCTTGATTTACTTTGATACCACAACTGACATAAAATGCGCAGGCAATTACATTATCTGATGTAATGGCTATTGTTTACCCCTACTTTAGAGGATTTTATTATGTTGTGGTTCTTTTTTTGTGTCGGTGTTCTGATCGCTGGCTACTTCGTTTATGGCAAGATTATTGAGAAAATCTTTGTCATTAATCCAAAACGTGAAACCCCAGCTTATGCGATGAAAGACGGCGTAGATTATATGCCGATGTCAAAGACTAAAATTTGGCTAATTCAATTATTAAACATCGCTGGCACAGGGCCGATTTTTGGACCAATTCTAGGTGCATTATATGGACCAGTGGCAATGCTTTGGATTGTTATTGGCTGTATTTTTGCAGGTGCAGTACACGATTATTTCTGTGGAATGTTAAGTATCCGCCACGGTGGCGCAACAATGCCTTACCTTGCGGGTAAATTCCTTGGCAGACCAGTAAAATTGTTCATCAACGCAATGGCATTAATCTTATTGCTTTTAGTCGGTGTGGTTTTCGTGGCAAGCCCAGCACAATTATTAAGTACAATCACAATGGACGTGCTTGGTGCAAGCAGTGGCGCATTACAACTTGGTGATGTTGAAGCGGTGCAACAAGGTGCTGAAGCAGGTGGCTTAACAGTATGGGGAATGGACAAAGCAACCGTAATTTCTGTTTGGACAGCGATTATCTTTGCTTACTATATCTTAGCGACATTATTACCAATCGATAAAATCATCGGTCGTATTTACCCACTTTTCGGTGCGTTATTGCTCTTTATGTCAGTGGGTATGGTATATGGTTTAGTGAACGCACACTTCAACGTAGCTGACCCAATCGAATTCTTCCGCACGATTGATGCAGACGGTCAAGGTTTAACTTGGGATAAATTCACACAAAACTTCCAAGTGAAAGGCGACGTGCCAATCTGGCCATTGTTATTCTTAACAATCTCTTGTGGTGCATTATCAGGCTTCCACGCAACACAAACCCCATTAATGGCTCGTTGTGCAGAAAACGAAAGCGAAGGACGCTTTATTTTCTACGGCGCAATGATCACTGAAGGTGTTATCGCATTAGTTTGGTGTATGGTTGGTTTAGCATTCTATGAAAACCCACAAGCCTTACAAGATGCAATCAGCGCAGGTTCACCATCTAAAGTAGTTTACGACAGCTCATTACATTTCTTGGGCTTCATTGGTGGTATCTTCGCAGTACTTGGTGTGGTGGTTTTACCAATCACTTCAGGCGACACCGCATTCCGTGCAGCACGTTTACAATTAGCGGAAATTTTCAAAATTGATCAACGCTCATTATCAAAACGTTTAATGATCGCTATTCCATTATTCGTGTTAGGTTTCATCGTATCTAAACTTGACTTCAGTGTGTTATGGCGTTACTTCACTTGGGCAAACCAAATGACTGCAATGGTGATGTTATGGACAGCGGCAGCATACTTATATCGCTACAAAAAATTCCACTGGGTGGCTTCAATCCCTGCGTGGTTTATCAGCGCAGTATGTTTCACCTACTTAGCATACAACAAAATTGGTTTCGGTTTAGACTATCAACTTTCTGTGTACATCGGCTTAGGTTTAACCGTACTTTGCATCGTATTATTCTTTGCATTACTTAAACCACTAGGCGACGGCGACCCAGAAGCACAAGTTGCTAACTAATCAAAATAATAAATAAATTAACCGCACTTTTATTCAAAGTGCGGTTTTTTGTTTTTTTGAGTGAGGGGGGAGATTTACCCCACAACTTCAGGTAAGTAACCTGCTTGTATTAAGAATGGGATACAGGAAATTAATATACCAATGATAGCAATGAAAATTAAAACAGGTGTTCCTCCAATGACTTTATAAGGTAAATTTCCGTGCATTTTTCTTGCTTTCCAAACTAATGCGGCAGGTAATACGACGGCATAGAATGCAAACATTTGTCCTGCATAGCCTAAAGCAAGAATAAATCCTTCTGGGTAGAATAATGCGAATAGCATTGGTGGGAGAAATGTTAAAACGCCTAATGATATTCTGTTTGAAGAATAATTAAAAACGCGTTTTAGTAGGTCGTCAATACATTCAAATAACCCTAACGCAACACCTAAGAAAGATGTGATTAAGGCTAATGCTGAAAAGACTTTAACGATATCACTAATTGTTTGGCTTTCAGTAACGAGATAACAGGCAGTAACTAAGCCATTTAATGTTGGATCTTTTTGTAATACATCTAGAAATAAGCTTTGGCTTAACACACCGTGAGTTGTGAATTGCCATAATATATATCCTAATAATGTAATTAACGAGCCAATAATTATCGAGAATCGTAAGGCTTTTACATCGCCTTTTAAATAATTATTTAAACTTGGTATTGAACCATGAAAACCAAAAGAAGTAAAAAATACAGGACTTGCTGAAATCAATAGTGCCTTATCAATAGGCATTGCAAGTAAATTATCTAATTGAATGCGAGGTTGCATTACAACTAAAACAAGCCCTAAAGCAATTAACATAAAGAAAAAAAGTAGTCTATTGATTGCGTCAACACTTTTTGTGCCAATAATAATGAAAGCACTAAAAAAGAGAGTGAAGATAATAATAGATGATTTGGCGGTAATATCGGGTGAGCCTATTTCAGGGATTACAGAAGATAAAATACGCCCTCCACCAGTTACATAAGCAGCAAGTAGTGCGTATAAAAAAACCATTAAAACTAAGGTTGAAAGAATACGCCCTATTTTACCAAAATATTGAGCTGACAATGTGCCAATCCCGGCATCATGATCAGTTGTTTGATATACTTCTACAAATAATAATGCGCTATAAGTTAATATAACCCATAGTGCTATTAGTAAAAGAATGGTAAATGTAAATCCAATACCAGCTGATGTTAATGGCATCGCTAGCATACCTGCACCAATCATTGTGCCAGAAACGAGTAAGGTACTTCCTAATGTTTTATTCACGACTTCCTCCTTTCGGAATTTGAGAAAGGCGAAAAATACGCTTATCTGACAATACTTCAAACAACAGTGTCAATAACACGATATTTGCGAATTTTCTTACATCATAATTTGCCTTTTTTAAGTTAATACAAATAAGGGGCATAAAATGCCCCTGGCGTAGAATAAATTATGCTTTAGGTTCAAAACGAGCCGTAAAGAATCGAAGTTGTTTCGGTTCATAAACGAATCGTAACCCTTTTATATCTTCTTTATGTTTATAAAGTTTAATAATACCATCAGCGACTAAATCCATATGGGCATAGGTATAGACACGGCGTGGAATGGTAATACGCACTGTTTCAAGTTTAGGGTGATGGTTTTCACCAGTATTAATATCTCGACCAGCAGAAATAATACCTCGTTCCATTGTGCGTACACCGCATTCTACATAAATGCTAGCGGCTAAACTTTGGGCAGGGAAATCTTCTTCTTGCTGTAGATGAGGGCAAAAACGACGAGCGTCTAAGAATACAGCGTGTCCACCAACTGGTTCAAGAATAGGAACGCCTGCGGCTTTGAGTTTTTCACCAAGATAACGAACTTGTTTTACACGATGTTCAATATATTCTTCTTGCATTGCTTCACGCAAGCCAATCGCCATCGCCTCCATATCTCGACCAGCTAAACCACCATAAGATGGCATACCCTCAAATACAACGACTAATTCTTTGGCTTTCATAAATAATTCTTCATCATTCATACATAAAAAACCGCCGATATTTGTCAAACAATCTTTTTTTCCACTCATTGTACAGCCATCAGCATAGCTAAACATTTCGTGTACAATAGATTTGATTGAGCGCTCTTGATAACCACTTTCTTGTTCTTTAATGAAGTAAGCATTTTCTACGCAACGTGTTGCATCATAGAAAACTTTAATGCCGTGTTTTGCAGTGAGTTCACGTACAGCACGCATATTAGCCATAGAAACAGGTTGACCACCAGCGAGATTAACAGTTACAGCTAAACAAACATAAGCAATGTTTTCTGCACCTTTCTCATTAATTAAATTTTCTAATTTGGCTAAATCAATATCGCCTTTAAATGGGATATCTAAAGTTGCATCGTGTGCTTCATCACGAATAATGTCGTAGAAAATACCACCATTACTTTCTTGATGATAACGAGTTGTTGTGAAATACATATTACCAGGAACGTATTGTCCTTTTTTAATTGCAATTCTAGATAAAATATTTTCTGCACCACGTCCTTGATGGGTTGGAACAAGATGTTTAAAACCGAATAATTCTTGTACGGTTTCTTCTAAATGATAAAAGTTTTTACTTCCTGCATAGGCTTCATCACCCATCATTAGCCCCGCCCATTGACGATCACTCATTGCATTTGTTCCGCTATCGGTAAGTAAATCAATATAAACATCTTTTGAGTCAATGAGGAATGTATTATAGCCAGCCTTGGCAATCACTTTCTCGCGTTCCTCACGAGGTAAAATAGAAACTGGTTCAACACTTTTAATTCTAAACGGTTCTGCTGGATAATTTTTCATTTTGAAATCTCCTATTTATTCAATGATTAACTATTTGAGGTAACCTCAGAATAAAGAAGCGTACAAGCATTAGATATTTCAGGATTAAGTTAAGATCCTTATCTATCTCGCTTTCTTTGATTGCGGATTATCTTGCGAGAAATTTATTTTTTAAAGCACTTTTTAATTAATTTGAGTTATAGATCACAAAATGAAAAAATAAAAATTGAACTAATTTAGCTTTGTTCTATAAGCTGATAATATTGTGCGTCTTACTATAGGGTACGCAATATTTCACGCCTAATGCCATCTATTTTGTTGAATTTATGTTCAACTTCTAAAAATCACAAAATTCACTGTATAAAATGCTTGTAAATTAATCATTCTAAGTATAGAATTGATAAAAATGTGGGGAAAAGTGGGGTTTTGTGGTGAAAATTGTTTTTTTACACTTACTTTTTCTTCAACAAAATGTTTAGGTGGATTTTTTAGGACAACATTATGTTTCGTGGGGCATCAGCGGTAAATTTAGATACGAAAGGGCGCATTGCGATCCCGACTCGTTATCGCCCTGAACTTCTCGAACAAAATCAAGGGCAACTTGTTTGTACCGTCGATATTCGCCAGCCGTGCTTATTACTTTACCCATTGAGTGAATGGGAAGTTGTCGAAAAAAAGTTATTAGCATTGTCAAATTTTGATCCTGCGCAGCGCAGTTTGCAACGTGTGATGTTAGGGTATGCCACGGAATGTGAGCTAGACAGCGCAGGAAGAATTTTATTAAGTGCGCCACTGCGCCAGCACGCTAAGCTCGAAAAAGGTATTATGCTTGTTGGTCAGCTCAATAAATTTGAGATTTGGGCTGAAACGGAATGGAATGCACAAATTGAACAAGACATAGAACTCGGTTCTAGTGGGCATTTTGCCTTGTCTGACGCTTTAAAGACACTGTCATTATAAGGCAGTGGCACTAGCAAAACTCGCTTAAGCGAGATAATAAAAAAAGATAAGCGGACTAGCTTGCCTAGTCCTGCATTATCTCAATAACTATATCCTTTCTTTTTTTATATTTAGATTTTGTGGTTAATTTTATGAATACGCATCATACTTTTTCGCACCCAGAGCATATCACGGTTTTATTACACGAAGCCGTGAACGGTTTGGCGTTGAAAGAGAATGGTATTTATATTGACGGCACATTCGGACGAGGTGGTCATTCTCGTTTAATTCTTTCCCAATTAGCGGCTAATGGGCGTTTAATTGCGGTGGATCGTGATCCTCGAGCGATTGCTGAAGCGCATAATATTCAAGATTCCCGTTTTCAAATCGAGCATAACAGCTTTTCTGCTATTCCTGAAATTTGTGAAAAATTAGGCTTAGTTGGCAAAATTGACGGCATTTTGCTGGATCTTGGCGTGTCTTCGCCGCAGCTTGATGATGCGGAGCGTGGCTTTAGCTTTATGAAAGACGGTCCGTTAGATATGCGAATGGATACCACAAAAGGATTATCGGCAGCAGAATGGTTAGCCAAAGTTAGTGAAGACGATTTGGCTTGGGTGCTGAAAACCTTTGGCGAAGAACGTTTTGCGAAACGCATTGCCGCTGCGATTGTGAATTATAACAAAACTGCGGTGCAAAAAAACGAAGAAATTTTAAACCGCACTTTACAGTTAGCTGAGTTAATTGCACAAGCCGTGCCATTTAAAGATAAGCACAAACACCCTGCCACGCGTTCATTCCAAGCGATTCGTATTTTTATTAATGCAGAATTAGACGAATTAGAAGCGGTACTAAATTCTGCGCTGAGCGTGCTTGCACCGCAAGGGCGTTTGTCGATCATCAGTTTCCATTCGTTGGAAGATCGAATGGTGAAACATTTTATGCGTAAGCAGAGTAAAGGTGAAGATATTCCCAAAGGCTTGCCATTGCGTGAAGACCAAATTCAACGTAATCAAACCCTGAAAACCATTGGCAAGGCAGTTCAACCAAGCGAGCAAGAAATTGCGATGAACCCACGTTCTCGCAGTGCTGTGTTGCGTGTTGCGGAGAAACTTTAGATGAATGATCCTTTATTAAACAGTGAACGTTATCCGCTTCAAGACGTTATCATTGAAGATATTTTTTCTGCTAATAAAACCGCATTCGTGTTGCTCTTTTTGATTGTGCTGACGGCGGTGGGAACGGTATGGTTCACCAGTCAAACTCGTGAGCTTATTGCTGAAAAAGGTCGATTAATTTCAGAAAAACAAGTACTTGAAGATGCTTATGTCAATTTGAAATTAGAAGAAACGACGCTTAGCGATAATGTGCGCATTGAGTCAATAGCAAAGAAAGATTTGGGAATGAAACCCGTTGAACCTGAACAAGAAGTGGTGATTTTAGAATGATGGTTAAATTTAATTCCGCTCGTCACCCAGCGAAGCCTAAAAGTGCGGTGAAAAAAAATGTTAATTCGGTAAACAGCGTAAAACCGAATAAGCCTAAAGCCGTGTATACAACGAGTTTTTTGAAAGCACGTTATCGTTGGGCCGTGGGTTCAATTTGCTTAGGTTTAGTGGCATTAGTTGCTCGTGCAGCATTTGTGCAAGTGGTGAACGTGGACACTTTTAACAATGAAGCGGATAAACGTTCTTTGCGTGCGCAAAAAGTTCTTTCACCTCGTGGTTCAATTTTAGATCGTAATGGGCAAATGTTGTCGGTTAGCGTACCGATGTATAACATCAAAGTTGATCCGAAATTTATTTTAGAAAACAAATTGTTAGATGAGCGTGTTCGTTGGACGGCATTAGCGGGCGTGCTAGGAATGAGCTACCAAAATTTAGCGGCTAAAATTAAAGAGAAACCAAAGGCGAGAGAAATTGTATTGGGTCGCCAAGTGTCTAAAAACGTCATTGATTATGCTGAGCAGCTCAAATTACAAGGGGTTATTTTTGAAAACACATTCCGCCGTGTTTACCCTAGAGCGGCAGAAACAGCGCATTTAGTCGGCTTTACAGGCACGGATAACAATGGACTTGAGGGCATTGAAAAGAGCTTTAACTCGTTATTAGAGGGCAAGGCTGGCTCACGCACTTATCGTAAAGATAAACAAGGCAATATGGTGGAAGAAATTGCCGATGTGAAAAAATATGAAGCACACGATGTTACGTTGAGTATTGATGAAAAATTGCAATCAATGGTTTATCGTGAAATTGCCAAAGCGGTGGCAGAAAATAAAGCAAATTCAGGCACAGCAGTATTAGTTGATGTGCGCACTGGTGAAGTGTTGGCAATGGCAAATGCGCCGTCTTATAACCCGAATAATCGTTCTGGTGTGGCGGAAGAATTAATGCGTAACCGAGCGGTAACGGATACTTTTGAACCGGGTTCGACGGTAAAACCTTTCGTAGTTTTAACCGCACTTCAACGTGGTGCAGTGCGTCGTAATGAAGTGATTAACACCGGCAAATTAGTGTTAAATGGACACGAAGTGAAAGACGTTGCACCTCGTGATCAACAAACTTTAGACGAGATTTTAGAAAATTCATCAAACCGTGGTGTGAGCCGATTAGCATTGCGTATGCCAGCAAATGCCCTGATGGATACTTATCTTAGCGCAGGCTTAGGCAAGCCAACAGATTTAGGCTTAGGCGGTGAGCAAGCAGGTTTCTTAAATGCAGAGCGTAAACGTTGGTCGGATATTGAACGAGCAAACGTGGCTTATGGTTATGGTATCAATGCAACGCCATTACAAATCGCGCGTGCCTATGTTACTTTAGGAAGTTTCGGTATTTTTCGTCCGTTATCGATAACCAAAGTCGATCCGCCAGTGATTGGTAATCGTGTATTTTCGGAGAAAATCACTAAAGATGTGGTTCATATGATGGAAAAAGTAGCGATCAAGAACAAACGTGCAATGGTTGATGGTTATCGTGTGGCGATTAAAACCGGTACAGCGAAAAAATTAGAAAAAGGTCGCTATGTGGATAAATATATGGCTTATACCGCAGGGGTTGCACCAGCATCAGATCCACGTTTTGCCTTAGTGATTTTAATTGATGATCCAAAAGCAGGGCAATATTATGGTGGTGCGATTTCTGCGCCAGTGTTCTCTAGCATTATGGGCTATGCTTTGCGTTCGTACAACATTACGCCAGACCGTGAGTCGACAGAGCAAAGCACAAAAACAACCCGACGTGTTGTGCGTTTAAGCGATAAAAATTTGGATAAACAAACGAATTAGCGAGAAAAACAATGAAAAAACTCACCGCACTTTTAGGTGAAAAATTCGCTCAATTTGAGCCAATTTCTCTTAATCAAATGACTTTAGACAGCCGCCTTGTAAAGACTGGCTGTCTTTTCGTTGCAATAAAAGGTCATAGCGTTGACGGTCGTCAATTTATTCCGCAAGCGATAAAAAATGGCGCAAGTGCGGTGCTTTCTGATTGTGATTTACCTGAACAACATTTATCAGTTCGCCTTGAAAACGGCGTGCCAGTGATTAGCTATGCGAATTTGGGCGCAGATTTGTCGGCATTGGCAGATCGTTTTTACGAAAGTCCATCAAAAAAATTAAGCCTAATTGGCGTAACAGGCACTAACGGCAAAACTACTATTGCACAGTTATTGGCACAGTGGGCGCAAATTTTAGGGCATAAGCCAGCGGTAATGGGAACGATTGGTAATGGCTTGTTTGGGCAAGTGAAACCAGCTGCAAACACTACAGGCTCGGCAATCGAAGTGCAATCTTCTTTAGCGGATTTTGTAGCACAAGGCGCAGATTTTGCAGCGATTGAAGTGTCTTCCCACGGCTTGGTGCAAAAACGAATTGAAGCCTTGACATTCACGGCGGCAATTTTCACCAATTTAAGCCGAGATCATCTTGATTACCACCGTACAATGGAAGAATATGCGCAAGCTAAAAAGCGTTTATTCAGCGAATTACCGTCCAAATATCATATCATTAATGCCGACGATGAAATCGGTGCAGCTTGGTTAAACGAATTTCCAAATGCGGTTGCTGTGAGCTGCAATCCTGATTTTCAAACTGCTCAAAAAACGTGGCTAAAATGCACCGCAGTTTCTTTTAATAGCAAGGGCGCAAACATCAAAATTGCTTCTAGCTGGGGCGAATGCGAATTAGACAGCCGCTTAATCGGCGCATTTAATGTGAGTAATTTATTGTTAGTGGTGGCAACCTTGCTTTCACTAGGTTATTCCTTGACCGATTTAGCCCGCACGGTAACGCAATTAACAGGCGTTTGTGGGCGAATGGAAATGCTAAGCGCAGCGCATAAACCAACGGCGATTGTGGATTATGCACACACACCAGATGCTTTAGAAAAAGCCTTGCAAGCCGCACGAATTCACTGTCAGGGCAAGTTGTGGTGTATTTTCGGCTGTGGTGGCGACCGAGATAGTGGCAAACGTCCTTTAATGGCGCAAATGGCTGAAAAATTTGCAGATAAAGTGATCGCAACCGATGATAATCCACGCACAGAAGATCCTGCTAAAATTATGGCGGATATTCAAGCTGGTTTTGTTCAGGCTGAAAAAGTCCAAATTATTCACGACCGAGAATTGGCGATTAAAACGGCAATCGAAAGTGCGGTGGAAAATGACGTGATTTTGATCGCTGGCAAAGGGCACGAAGATTATCAAATTATCGGTACAGAAAAATTGCATTTTTCTGATCAAGAAATGGTGAAAAAATATTTAGTTTAATGCCTAAAAATAGGAAAAAGACACCGCACTTTGGCTAAATTAACCCTATTTTACGATTTTATTTAACATCTTAATTCATAAGAAAATCAAAATGATAAAACTGACAACAGACCAATTAAAAACAATTTTAAATGCCCAGCTTATCGGCAATGCTGAAACGGTGGTCGAAGCGGTGAGTACGGATACTCGTCAGAGCGTGCAAAATGGCGTATTTTTTGCTTTAAAAGGCGAACGTTTTGATGCGCATCAGTATTTGGCGCAAGCCGTGGCACAGGGTTGTGTTGCAGTGATCGTTGAAAAAGAATGTGATATTGATGTGCCACAAATTATCGTGGCAGATACTCGCATTGCTTTGGGGCAGCTGGCGCAATGGTTGAAAGCAAAATTAAACCCACGCACCGTTGCAATGACAGGTTCATCGGGCAAAACGACGGTAAAAGAAATGACGGCGGCGATTTTGCAAAAAACTGCGGTGAATTCTGATGCAGTTTTGTTTACTCAAGGCAATTTTAATAACGACATTGGTGTGCCGTTGACCTTGTTACGTTTAACTGAACAACACCAATTTGCCGTGATTGAATTAGGCGCAAATCATCAAGGTGAAATTGCGTATACCACCGATTTAGTGCGCCCGAATGTGGCATTGGTGAATAACGTTGCACCTGCTCATTTAGAGGGTTTTGGTTCGATTGAAGGTGTGGCAAAAGCCAAAGGTGAGATTTATGGCGGCTTGCCGTCAGATGGTGTGGCGATTGTGAATTTAAACTGTCATTATTTGCCAATGTGGGGCAAAGAAATTGGCGGTCGCACCGTGCAATCATTTTCAGTAAGCAATTCACAGGCGGATTTTTATGCTTCTGATGTGATTATTACGGAAACTGGCTCAACCTTTAATTTACACAGCCCACAAGGCGAAATTACGATTAATTTACCTTACTTAGGTGAGCATAATGTGAGCAATGCTTTAGCGGCAACTGCATTGGCGATGAATGTTGGGGCGAGCCTGCAAGCAGTGAAATTGGGCTTAGAAAATAAATCGCAGGTCAAAGGGCGTTTATTCTCAATAGAGCCTTGTCAAAACCTGTTATTACTTGATGATACTTACAATGCCAACGTGGATTCATTGAAGTCTGCCATTGATGTGTTAAAAAAATATCACGCATTTCGCATTTTAGTTGTTGGCGATATGGCAGAATTAGGCGAAAATAGTCAGCCTTGCCATCAGGAAGTTGCGGACTATGCCAGTGCTGCGCAATTAGATTTGGTTACCAGTTTTGGGCGTAAAAGTGCGGCGATTGCACAAGCCAGCCAAGGCGTGCATTTTACCGATAAAGCAGGTATGGCAAGTTATTTAACGGACGTTATTAAACAAAAATTAGAAAATAATCAACGCATTGTGCTATTAGCAAAAGGATCACGTAGCCAGAAAATGGAAGAAGTGATCGACATTTTAAACGCAAATTTTAAAGGGTAATCCAGTATGTTAGTTTGGCTTGCTTCACAGTTGGAGCAATATTTTAGTAGTTTTCACGTTATTTCTTATTTGTCGGTGCGTGCAGTTTTAGCACTTTTGACCGCACTTTTGCTGTCTTTATGGATTGGTCCCCAAATGATCCGCCGTTTGCAGATTTTTAAATTTGGTCAAGAAGTTCGTAATGACGGCCCTGAAAGCCATTTCCAAAAACGTGGTACGCCAACAATGGGCGGTATTATGATTTTGTTCACAATTACCTTAAGCACTTTGCTTTGGAGTGATTTATCAAATCCGTACATTTGGTTCAGTTTATTTGTGTTGCTCGGCTACGGTGCTGTGGGTTTTGTTGATGATTATCGCAAAATTAAATACAAAAATACCGACGGTTTAATTGCTCGCTGGAAATATTTTTGGCTATCGTTAATCGCTTTAATTGCGGTGGTCGGAATGTATTTAGTGGGGCAGGACACCGATGCTACTCGCTTGGTTGTGCCATTTTTCAAAAACATAATGCCACAATTAGGGCTGTTTTATATTGTGTTGGCGTATTTTGTGATTGTTGGCACGAGTAATGCGGTGAATTTAACTGACGGTTTAGACGGCTTAGCCATTATGCCGACGGTATTTGTAGCGGCTGCCTTTGCCTTAATCGCGTGGGCGACAGGGAACATTGAGTGGTCGAAATATTTATATATTCCCTACATTAAATATAGCTCAGAATTAGTGATTTTCTGTACTGCAATCGTGGGCGCAGGCTTAGGCTTTTTGTGGTTTAACACGTACCCAGCGCAAGTATTTATGGGCGATGTAGGTTCATTAGCATTAGGCGGAGCGTTAGGCGTGATCGCCGTATTAGTGCGCCAAGAATTTTTATTAGTGATTATGGGCGGTGTGTTCGTAATGGAAACGGTGTCGGTGATTTTGCAAGTTGGCTCATATAAATTGCGCAAAAAACGTATTTTCCGTATGGCACCAATTCACCACCATTATGAATTAAAAGGCTGGCCTGAACCACGAGTGATTATCCGCTTTTGGATTATTTCATTAATGTTGGTGTTATTAGGTTTAGTCACCTTAAAATTGCGTTAATAAAATTCGCTAATAAAACAAAGGGTTGTAAAATGGCAGATTATCAAAATAAAAAAGTTACCGTCATTGGTTTAGGCAAGACAGGTTTGTCTTGCGTTGATTTTTTAGTGAAAAAACAAGCGAATGTGCGAGTAATCGACACACGCCAAAACCCTGCGGGCGTAGATCAATTAGCGCCACATATTCCACTTCATACTGGCGGATTAAATCAAGATTGGTTGCTTGAAAGCGATATTATTGTGATTAGCCCAGGGCTTGCGGTAAAAACACCTGAAATTCAAACCGCACTTTCAGCAGGCGTTGAAGTGATTGGCGACATCGAATTATTTTGCCGTGAAGTCAATAAACCCATTGTGGCAATTACAGGTTCTAACGGCAAATCTACCGTAACGACTTTAGTCAGCGAAATGGCAAAAGCCGCTGGCTTGCGAGTGGGAATGGGCGGAAATATTGGCATTCCTGCGCTTTCTTTATTGGAAAGTGAATATGATTTGTATGTGTTAGAATTATCGAGTTTCCAGCTTGAAACCACTTACAGCTTAAAAGCAGCCGTGGCGACGGTGTTGAATGTGTCGGAAGACCATTTAAATCGTTATGTGGATTTAGAAGATTATCGCCAAGCGAAATTAAAAATTTATCACAACGCTGAAACTGCGGTGATAAATGGCGAAGATTTATTAACCAAAGAAGACGGCAAGCAAAGTGCGGCTCGCCAAGTAAGTTTTGCGGAAAATAATGCTGATTACTGGCTGAAAACGGAACAAGGCAAGCAATATTTAATGGCTGGCGAAAGCGTGATTTTGCCGTGTGATGAAGTGAAAATTTCAGGTCGTCATAATTATATGAATGCCCTTGCATCTGTAGCATTGGCGCAGGCGGTTGGTGTGAAAATGGACGGAATTTTAACCGCACTTCGCACTTTTACTGGCTTAGATCATCGCTTCCAATTAGCGCATTTCGCCAATGGCGTACGCTGGATTAACGATAGCAAAGCGACGAACGTCGGTAGCACCGTAGCTGCATTAACAGGATTGCACCTTGACGGCAAATTGCATTTATTATTAGGCGGCGACGGCAAGGGCGCAGATTTTTCTGAATTGGAAAAATTAATTAATAAGCCTGAAATTTTGTGTTACTGTTTCGGGCAAGATGGCGCACAGTTAGCAAAATTATCAGCGCAAAGCCAACTGTTCGACACAATGGAACAAGCGATTAACGCCTTGCGTCCACGTTTAGCGTCGGGTGATATGGTATTGCTTTCGCCTGCTTGTGCAAGCCTTGATCAGTTTAGTTCTTTTGAAAAGCGAGGCGAGGAATTTACTCGTTTAGCCCAGTTATCATAAGGTTTATGAATGCAGTTTATTGATAAATTAAAATCCGATTATCAACGTTGGAGCACGATCACACCAAGTAATTTGCTGTATGATCGCACGCTCTTATGGCTATTTATTGTCTTGTTGTTGGTTGGTTTTGTAATGGTAACATCGGCTTCTATTCCCACAGGCACACGCCACGAGGGCGATCCATTTTACTATGCCAAGCGTGATGCTTTGTATGTGTTACTGTCTTTCATTACGTGCTATTTCTTTCTGCGTATTCCCATTGAGCGTTGGGAAAAATATTATTTATGGATTTTCTTAATCGCCGTTTTACTCTTGCTTGCGGTGGCGATCCCTGGTATCGGGAAATCGGTGAACGGCGCTCGTCGTTGGTTGCCATTTCCTTTATTTAATTTCCAACCTGCGGAATTTGCAAAATTAGCGTTAATTTGCTTTTTATCGAGTTATTTCACTCGCCGTTATGATGAAGTGCGTAGCCGTAAATTAAGTGCGGTGAAGCCGTTTGCGGTGGTGGGCGTGTTAGGTGGCTTACTACTTTTGCAACCTGACTTAGGTAGTACGGTGGTGCTATTCGTTATCACTTTCGGCTTATTATTTATTGTCGGCGCACATTTTATGCAATTTGTTGGCTTAATTTTATTAGGCGCAGTTTTATTCTTGTGGCTTGCAATTACATCGGCATACCGTCTTAAGCGTTTAACAGGTTTTATGGATCCATTCAAAGACCCATATGGCACAGGCTTCCAGCTATCAAATTCCCTAATGGCATTTGGACGTGGCGAATTGTGGGGCGAAGGGTTAGGAAATTCTATTCAAAAATTAGAATATTTGCCTGAAGCACACACCGACTTTGTAATGGCGATATTAGGCGAAGAATTTGGTTTAGTCGGTATTTTGCTGGTTGTTTTCTTACTTGCAGCCTTGGTATTTCGAGCAATGAAAATCGGTAAAGAATCGTTACAATTAGAACAACGATTTAAAGGCTTTTTTGCTTTTGGTATTAGTTTTTGGATTTTCTTCCAAGGTTTTGTAAACTTGGGTATGGCATTAGGTTTATTACCGACCAAAGGTTTAACGTTCCCATTGGTGAGCTATGGTGGCTCTAGTTTGCTTATTATGTCGATCAGTATTGCGATTTTATTGCGTATTGACCACGAAAATCGTTTAATGTGTGGCGGACACGCAAGGTTAAAAGACGATTAATAAAAAGGATAAATTAGGATTATATGGAACAAAATACTTCAACAAAACGATTATTAGTAATGGCAGGCGGAACGGGGGGACACGTTTTCCCTGCGATTGCCGTTGCACAATATTTACAGCAGCAGGGCTGGCAAATTTGCTGGTTAGGCACGGCTGATCGAATGGAAGCCCAACTTGTACCTAAGCACGGCATTCCGATCAAATTTATTCAAATTTCAGGTTTACGTGGCAAAGGGCTGGGTGCTTTATTAAAAGCACCTTTTGCGATCACAAAAGCCGTGTTACAAGCTCGCAAAATTATTCAAGAATATCAACCTAATGCCGTTTTAGGTATGGGCGGTTATGTGTCTGGGCCTGGTGGCATTGCAGCGAAACTTTGTGGCGTACCTGTGATTTTACACGAACAAAATGCGGTCGCAGGTTTAACAAATGTTTGGTTAGCCAAAATTGCTAAACGTGTTTTACAAGCCTTTCCTAGTGCCTTTCCGCAAGCTGAAGTGGTGGGAAATCCTGTGCGTGCGGATTTATTCCAAATGCCTAGCCCTGAACAGCGTTTTGCTGAGCGAGAAAATGGCGAACAGGCGCAAAAATTGCGTGTTTTAGTGGTGGGTGGTAGCCAAGGCGCACGAGTATTAAATCAAACTATTCCACAAGTGGTCAGTCGTTTGGCGGATAAATTAGAAGTTCGCCATCAAGTTGGCGCAGGATCTGTGGAAAATGTTACCGCACTTTATCCTGAAAATGCGAAAAGCGCGGTGAAAATTACCGAATTTATTGATGATATGGCAGAAGCCTATGCGTGGGCGGATTTGGTGATTTGTCGTTCAGGGGCATTGACCGTGTGTGAATTAGCCGCTGTCGGTACGCCAGCAATTTTTGTGCCATTTCAACATAAAGATAAACAACAATATCTTAATGCAAAATATTTAGCCGATGTTGGAGCGGCTAAAATTGTTGAGCAAGCCGATTTAAATGCTGATGTCTTGGTGGATTTAATCAGTCAATTAGACCGAGCGACCTTGCGTGAAATGGCGATTAAAGCGAAAGCAATGTCAACGCCACATTCGGCTCAACGTGTGGCAGAAGTTATTATTGAGAATGCCAACTAACATTAACGAATAGTCAAATAAACAGTAGCGAGATAAGAATGAAACAACGACAAGAAAAAATTCGACAAACTGTGCCAAGTATGCGTCGAGTACGCACAATCCATTTTGTAGGCATTGGTGGCGCAGGAATGGGCGGTATCGCCGAAGTGTTATTAAATGAGGGCTATGCGGTAACAGGGTCTGATATTGCAGAAAGTGCGGTAACAAATCGCTTAGTTTCTTTGGGTGCGAAAATTTATTTTTCTCACCAAGCAGAAAATGTGAAAGATGCCAGTGTAGTTGTGGTGTCAAGTGCGATTAAGGCAGATAACGTAGAAGTGGTTGCGGCACACGAAAATCGTATTCCAGTTATTCAGCGTGCGCAAATGTTAGCGGAAATTATGCGTTTCCGCCACGGTATTGCGATTGCGGGAACGCACGGCAAAACCACAACAACAGCAATGGTTTCAATGATTTATACTCAAGCAGGGCTCGATCCAACATTCGTAAATGGTGGTTTAGTGAAATCGGCAGGGACAAATGCTTATTTAGGTGCGAGCCGTTATTTGATCGCCGAAGCTGATGAAAGTGATGCGTCGTTCTTGCATTTGCAACCGATGGTTTCGGTGGTAACAAATATCGAACCTGACCATATGGACACCTACAATGGCGACTTTGAAGAAATGAAACGCACTTATGTGAATTTCTTACACAATTTGCCATTTTATGGTTTAGCGGTGATGTGCGCTGATGATTCGGTCTTAATGGAATTAGTGCCACAAGTAGGTCGTCAAGTGATTACTTACGGCTTTGATGAAAATGCCGATTACCGTATTGAAAATTATGAGCAAACTGGTTTCCAAGGGCATTATGATGTGATTACACCAACAGGCGAACGCATTAATGTGTTGTTAAACGTGCCAGGTAAGCATAATGCCTTGAATGCGACGGCAGCGTTGGCAGTGGCGAAAGAAGAAGGCATTGGCAATGAGGCAATTTTAGCCGCATTAGCTGATTTCCAAGGTGCAGGTCGTCGTTTTGACCAGTTAGGCGAATTTATTCGTCCGAACGGAAAAGTAATGTTAGTGGACGATTACGGTCATCACCCAACGGAAGTTGATGTTACCATTAAAGCCGCTCGTTCAGGCTGGGAAAATAAGCGTGTGGTAATGATTTTCCAACCACATCGCTATTCACGCACACGAGATTTATTTGATGATTTCGTGCAAGTATTATCGCAAGTTGACGTATTAGTCTTGCTCGATGTTTATGCCGCAGGCGAGCAGCCGATAGCAGGGGCAGACAGCCGATCTTTGGCGAGATCGATTCGTAATTTGGGCAAAGTTGACCCGATTTTTGTGTCAGATCATAGCCAATTAGCGGAAATTATGGATCAAATCGTTCAAAACGGTGATTTAATTTTAGCTCAAGGTGCGGGGAATGTGAGTAAACTTTCTCGTGAACTTGTAGAATTGTGGTCAAAACAATAAAGAATCAATGGAATAAAAATGAAAGCATTAAAACAACAAAAAATTGCCGTTTTACTCGGTGGTACTTCAAGTGAGCGTGAAGTTTCTTTAAATTCAGGTAAAGCGGTGTTGGAAGCGTTACGCCAGCAAGGTTATGATGCGCACGCTTTTGACCCAAAAGACACCGCACTTTCAGAGCTAAAAACACAAGGATTTGAGCGAGCATTCAATATTTTACACGGTGGAATGGGCGAAAATGGCGTAGTGCAAGGGGCATTGGAGCAGTTAGGCATTCCTTATACTGGCTGTGGCGTAATGTCATCGGCTGTAACCTTAGATAAATATCGCACTAAATTATTATGGAAAGCAGTGGATTTGCCAACAGCTAAAATGTCTGTTGTTTTCCGTGGCAACGCCGTGAATGTCGCTGAAATTATTGATGAATTAGGCTTACCTTTATTCGTTAAACCTGCTAGCGAGGGTTCAAGCGTGGGCGTAACGAAAGTAAAATCTGCCGAAGAATTAATGCCTGCGATTAATGAAGCGTTAAAATACGATGAAATTGTATTAGTGGAAGAATTTTTGGCTGGGGCGGAATACTCTGTACCAGTGCTAGACGGCGAAGTGTTGCCAGCGGTACAAATTATTCCTGAAGGCGAATTTTATGATTATCACGCCAAATATATTTCGGATAACACACAGTATATTTGCCCTGCGTTAAGCCCTGAACGTCAAGCCGAAGTTGCTGAAATTGTGAAAAAAGGCTATGAAACAGTAGGCTGTCGTGGCTGGGGACGTGTTGATGTAATGGAAGATGCCGAGGGGCGTTTCCGTTTAGTTGAAGTGAACACTTGCCCAGGAATGACAAGTCATAGCATTTTCCCAAAATCAGCAGCAACCGTGGGTTATTCTTTTGAAAAATTGGTTGAGAAAATCTTGGAGTTAAGTGTTTAATGGCGGTAATTAAACGCACACAAAAGCAAAAAAACGTAAAAATGCCGAGCTTTGAGCTGAAGAATTTTATTCAGCTTAAGCCGTTGCTTTTGTTATTATGCCTTGTTTTGTTTTATGTAACTTATGTTAATTGGCAAAGCTGGCTAGAAAAACTTGACGATAAACCGATTAGTTCTTTTGCTTTAATTGGTTCACCGCAATATACTACGAATACCGATGTACGTGATCAAATTCTGAAAATGGAGAATTTGAAGGGCTTTTTCGGGCAAGATGTGAGTGTTATTCGTGAGCAAATTGAAACTTTGCCTTGGGTAAAAGGGGCGGTCGTTCGTAAAATCTGGCCAGATCGCTTAAGTGTATCGGTAGCGGAATATTCACCGATTGCCTATTGGAACAAAGATGAATTACTTTCGAGTGATGGTGTTGTTTTTAAGCTACCGTTTGATAAACTAAAAAACACCGCAATGCCTCGTTTATTTGGGCAAGATTACCAAAGTACAGAAGCCTTGGAAGCGTGGCATAAAATTTATAATGATTTGAAAACAAAAAATTTAAATCTCAAAACCTTGTCAATTAATGAGCGTGGTTCTTGGGAAATTGTGTTAGATAACGACATCACATTAAAATTAGGGCGTGGAGAATGGAAAAACAAAATCGACCGTTTTGTAACGATTTATCCACAAATCGAAGTGCCTGAAAATAAACGAATCAATTATGTCGATCTACGATATAAAGTTGGCGCAGCAGTGAGCTTTACTGATGTAAATTAAGGGATAAAACAGCGAAGTTATAGAAAATGGCAAAAATTGTGGAATCAAAAACAATTGTAGGATTGGAAGTCGGCACATCAAAAGTTGTTGCTGTGGTTGGTGAAGTGTTACCTGATGGCGTAGTAAACGTATTGGGTTATGGTAGTTGTCCGTCGAAAGGGATCGATAAAGGCAGTATCACAGATTTAGCTGCCGTGGTGAAATCTATTCAGCGTGCGATTGAGGGCGCAGAAGCAGTGGCAGATTGCCAAATTGTTTCTGTTACGTTGGCAATTACAGGCGAACACATTCAAAGTTTAAACGACAGCGGTTTAGTGCCAATAGCCAATAATGAAGTAACTCAAGATGAAATTGATTCAGCAATGCACACTGCCAGTTCGGTAAAATTACCCGAGGGCTTGTCTTTACTTCACGTTATTCCCCAAGAATTTGCCGTTGATCAGCAACAAAATATTAAAAATCCACTAGGTTTACAAGGCGTTCGCTTAAAAGCACAAGCCCATTTAATCGGCTGTCATCAGGCGTGGTTAAATAATCTGCAAAAAGCGGTAGAAATGTGCGGTCTAAAAGTTGACCAAATTGTTTTTTCAGGCTTAGCATCAACTTATTCTGTCTTAAGCGAAGATGAAAAAGATCTTGGTGTGTGCCTAATTGATTTCGGCGGCGGCTCTATGGATATTATGGTTTACACCAATGGTGCGTTGCGTTATAGCAAAGTTGTACCTTATGGCGGAAACGATATTACCGATTTTGTTGCGCAAAGTTTAACCACATCTCGCCAAGAAGCGGAAAGCATTAAAATTAATTACGGAAGTGCGGTCAATCCTAGCGAAGATTTAGCGGAACATTTTGCGAAGAAAAAGGTCGAAGTAACAGGATTGGGCGGTAGCGCATCAAGAGTGTTTACTAAAGCGCAAATTGTTGATGTTACTTCTAAATGCTATGGCGATTTATTGCGAGTGGTACAAAGTGAATTGGAACATTTACGCAGAGATTTAATTAGCAAAGGCGCAAAAGCTGATTTAATTGCGGGCATTGTATTAACCGGTGGTGGCGCAAATATGGAAGATATTGCAAAATGCGCAACAACGATTTTCGGTTCACACGTTCGTGTTGGTTCGCCACTTAATATTACAGGGCTGACCGATTATGTGAATAAACCACAATATGCTACTGTGTTAGGCTTACTCCAATATAGCCACCATAATGACGAAGATAATACGCCATTAATCAGTAGTTTAACCTCTGAAGAAAGCATTTTAGGCTCTATTTGGGGTGGTTTTAAAAAAATAGTGAAGAAAGTTGGCTCAGAATTTTGATAATTTTACATTTTTCATCTACAATAGGAAGAATTTTAGAATAATTTATATGCTAGAGCTTTAGCATTTACGGAGAATACAAATGTTTGACCCTGTACAATATGATTTTGATGATGAAGTAGGTCGCACGCTGATCAAGGTTGTCGGCGTTGGCGGCGGTGGCGGTAATGCAGTAAACCATATGGTTGATAATATGCTTAATGCTGGTGGCTCATTGGTTGGTGAATCTTCAATGGTTAGCGATGAACACGGCGAAATTATCTTCTATGCGGTGAATACCGATGCCCAGGCTTTACGCAAAAGTAAAGTACAGCAAACAGTACAAATTGGTGCTGAAACCACTCGTGGTTTAGGTGCTGGCGCAAATCCAAATGTCGGTCGTAAAGCGGCAGAAGATGATCAAGAAGCTATTCGCTCAATGTTAGAGGGCGCAGATATGGTCTTTATCGCAGCAGGTATGGGCGGTGGTACAGGTACAGGTGCCGCACCTATCGTTGCGCAAGTTGCAAAAGAATTGGGTATTCTCACCGTTGCTGTCGTAACCAAACCGTTCTCTTTTGAAGGGAAAAAACGTATGGCATTTGCTGAATTAGGTATTAAAGAGTTATCAAAACACGTTGACTCACTTATCAGCATTCCAAATGAAAAATTATTAAAAGTATTGGGTAAAAACACGACTTTAATTCAAGCATTCTCTGCTGTAAATGATATTCTCCGCAATGCAGTAACCGGTATTTCAGATATGATTACCTCACCAGGCTTAATTAACGTGGACTTTGCCGATGTTCGCACCGTAATGTCTGAAATGGGACGTGCGATGATGGGATCTGGTATTGCTAAAGGTGCTGCGGCTGACGGTCGTGCCGAAAAAGCAGCGCAAGATGCCGTTGCCAGCCCATTATTAGAAGATGTTGATTTATCAGGTGCGAAAGGCGTATTAGTAAATATTACTGCGGGTTTTGACTTAGGTTTAGATGAATTCTATGCCGTTGGTGATACTATTCGTTCATTTGCTTCAGATGAAGCAACTGTTGTGGTCGGTACAAGTTTAGTGCCTGATATGACTGATGAAATTCGTGTAACTATCGTTGCTACAGGTATTGGTGATGGTGAAGAAGTGGCGCAATTAGCACCATTCGCAGGTGGTCAACAAGTGAAAACCGCACCGACTGCAGAGCCAGTTGCTCCAACGACTAACACAACACCTGAACCATTGCGCCCAACAACGCTAACTAATAACGATATATTTAAACCCGCATTTATGCGTGGAAATAATAACTAAAGCAAAATAACGTATTGAAACTTCAGCGATTTTGTGAAAAGTTGAGAAAAAATTATGATTAAACAAAGAACGTTAAAACAAAGTATTAAAGTTACAGGGATCGGCTTACATAGCGGTAATAAAGTTACCCTAAACTTACGCCCTGCAGCTGCTAATACTGGCGTTATTTATTGCCGTACTGATCTTAATCCGCCAGTGTATTTCCCAGCGGAAGCAAATGCAGTACGTGATACTATGCTTTGTACTTGTTTAGTAAATGACGAGGGTGTGCGCATTTCTACGGTAGAACACCTGAATGCTGCATTGGCAGGTTTAGGTATTGATAACGTTATTATTGAAGTTGATGCACCTGAGATTCCAATTATGGACGGAAGCTCAAGCCCATTCATTTACTTATTGCTAGATGCGGGTATTGAGGAACAAAATGCGGCGAAGAAATTTATTCGTATCAAACAAACTGTTCGAGTTGAAGATGGCGATAAATGGGCTGAAATGAAACCTTACTCAGGCTTTCGTTTAAATTTCACCATTGATTTCGATCACCCTGCGATTACGAAAAATCTAAGTAAATATACCTTAGATTTCTCTGCGCAAAACTTCGTGCAACAGCTTAGCCGTGCAAGAACCTTTGCCTTTATGAAAGATATCGAGTATCTTCAATCGCAAGGCTTAGCATTAGGTGGAAGCCTAGATAATGCTATCGTGTTAGATAATTATCGTGTTTTAAATGAAGACGGTTTACGTTTCAAAGATGAATTAGTTCGCCACAAAATGTTAGACTCCATTGGCGATTTATATATGTGTGGCTATAACCTTATCGGTGAGTTTAGCGCATATAAATCAGGACACGGATTAAATAACAAATTATTGCGTGCAGTATTAGAAAATCAAGCGGCGTGGGAATTTGTTACTTTTGAAGATAAAGAAGCCGTTCCACAAAGTTATGTTGCAACACAACAAGTTTTGATTTAAGTTATATATTTAGTTAAAAATAAGCTAATCCTTGCAAAAGGCTTAGCTTATTTTTTTGCAATGAATGTTTAAAAACGGACATATAAATCAAACCATCAGCAATAAAAAAGAGAGAGATGAAAATTCATCTCTCTCTTAAATTTTAGCTTAATTTAAATTATTTCACTTCTTTAAACATTATCTCGCCAGGAATTACTGAACCTTGCCAATACAACTCACTTGCCACTTTTTCAGCCAGTTGCAAATAGGCTTGGCGGATTTCTTGGTTTGAATTTGAAACCACGGTCGGCACGCCTTTGTCTAAATCTTCACGCAAACAAATGTGCAACGGTAATTGACCTAACACTTTTACGTTATATTTTTCAGCGATTTTTTCTGCGCCACCTGTGCCAAAAATCGGTTCGTGATGACCACAGTTTGAGCAGATGTGCATCGACATATTTTCCACGATGCCCAACACTGGCACGGAAACTTTGTTAAACATCGAAATGCCTTTCACTGCATCAAGCAAGGCGATGTCTTGCGGTGTAGTAACCACCACTGCGCCTGTAACAGGAATTTGCTGCGAAAGCGTTAATTGAATATCGCCAGTACCTGGTGGCATATCGATCACCAAATAATCTAACTCATTCCACAAGGTTTCGTTCAACAACTGGCTTAATGCACTGCTTGCCATTGGACCACGCCAAATAGTTGCGTTATCTGAATCCATCAAATAACCAATGGAATTGCTTTGCAAGCCGTGTGCGGTGATGGGATTGATGTGCTGATTATCTGGCGAAGTCGGGCGTTGGTCGGCTGCGCCTAACATATGTGGAATTGATGGGCCGTAAATATCCGCATCTAAAATCCCCACTTTTGCCCCTTGCGCTTGTAAAGCTAAAGCCAAGTTCACTGTTGTGGTCGATTTGCCCACGCCGCCTTTGCCTGACGTTACCGCAATAATATTTTTCACGCCTTTCACTGCTGGGTGATTATTCGCTCGTTTCAAGGTGGCAATTTGATAAGTTAATTGCCATTTGATTTCTTTAGCATCGGCAAGTGCAAGTAATTGCTCAGAAAGTGCGGTCTTTAATTGCTCAAATCCGCTGTTCCACGCAAACGGCATTTGCAGCTCTACACGCAAAGTATTGCCACCTTTTTCAATTTTTTTCACTGCATTTAAGGCGAGTAAATCTTTTTGTAGGCTGTAATGTTGGAATGATTTAAAGGCAAGTTCAAATTGCGCTTGTTGTTCAAGACTAAAGTTATTAGAAAATTGGATCGTCATAGTTTTTCCTAATGCTGTCAATAAGTAAAGTAAAATTCTTGACTATTTAACCACGATAAAGGGGTTCTGTTAAGTGCTATTTTTAAAAATAAAAAGACACTGTAAGATTATTGGTATTTTATACCAAAAACTAGGTAAATTTACACCGCACTTTTGCTTGGTTAAAGCGGATTATGTTGGTTCGTGCTAGAAAAAAATCCTTAATTCAGGTAGAATTAGCGCAATTTTCGCATTTTATCGCCGGCAAATTACGCCACGAATACAAAACAGTTTAAAAGGTAATTATATGTCAAACCAATCTCGCCAAATTCTTGTTACTTGCGCCTTGCCTTATGCCAACGGTCCGATTCATTTGGGGCATATGCTTGAGCATATTCAAGCGGATATTTGGGTACGTTTTCAACGTATGCGTGGAAACGAAATTCATTTTGTCTGCGCTGACGATGCACACGGCACGCCGATTATGCTGAAAGCGGATCAAATGGGAATTTCACCAGAGCAGCTGATTGCTGATGTGCAAAAAACGCATTTTGCCGATTTTAGCGGTTTTAATATTAGTTTCGACAATTATCATTCTACTCATAGTGAGGAAAATCGTGAATTATCAGAAGCAATTTATCATCGCTTAAATGAAAGCGGTTTTATCAAAAAACGCACTATCTCACAGTTATTTGACCCCGAAAAAGCAATGTTTTTGCCAGATCGCTTTGTAAAGGGGACTTGCCCAAAATGTAAGGCTGAAGACCAATATGGTGATAATTGTGAAGTCTGCTCAGCAACTTATAGTCCTGCGGAATTGATTAATCCACGCTCTACAGTATCGGGCGCAACGCCAGTATTAAAAGAAAGTGAACATTTTTTCTTTGATCTGCCGAGCTTTGAAGCAATGCTGAAAGAGTGGAATCGCTCAGGTGCATTACAATCAGAAGTAGCAAACAAAATGCAAGAATGGTTTGATGCTGGCTTGCAACAATGGGATATTTCACGTGATGCACCATATTTTGGTTTCAAAATTCCTAATACTGAAAACAAATATTTCTACGTTTGGTTAGATGCACCGATTGGCTATATGGCATCGTTCAAGAATCTTTGTCAGCGTGAAAATATTGATTTTGACCATTTTTGGAAAAAAGACAGCCCAGCGGAGCTTTATCATTTTATCGGCAAAGATATTATGTATTTCCACAGCTTATTCTGGCCAGCAATGCTTGAGGGAGCAAATTTACGCAAGCCGAGCAATATTTTCGTACACGGCTATGTAACAGTAAATGGCGAAAAAATGTCGAAATCTCGAGGCACATTTATTCAAGCAGCGACCTATTTAAAACATTTAGATCCTGAATGCTTACGCTATTATTATGCGGCAAAACTCAGTAACCGCATTGATGACTTGGATTTAAATCTTGATGATTTTGTTCAGCGAGTGAACACCGATTTGGTCAATAAATTGGTTAATCTTGCCTCTCGAAATGCAGGGTTTATCCAAAAACGTTTTGAAGGTAAGCTAGCTGAAAGATTAGAAGATAAAGCCTTATTTGACGAATTTATTGCACAATCGACACAAATTGCAGCATATTATGAAAATCGAGAATTTGGTAAAGCCATTCGTGAAATTATGGCACTCACGGATAAAGCGAACAAATATGTTGATGACAAAGCACCGTGGGTGATCGCCAAAGAAGAGGGGAGGGAAGCGGAACTTCAAGCCGTTTGCTCAATGGGAATTCAGCTTTTCCGTGTACTAATGGGATACTTAAAACCCGTATTACCTCAATTAGCCGAACGCTCTGAAGCCTTTTTACAAGCCGAATTACGCTGGGATAATTTAGCTCAACCGTTACTTGCGCATCAAATTGCACCGTTCAAAGCGTTATTTAGTCGTGTAGAAATGAAGCAAATTGAAGCAATGATTGAGGCATCAAAAGCCGAAAATGCGCAAGTCAACGCACCTAAAACTGAAAAAAGTGCGGTGAAATCCACCGCAGTTTCGGCAGATAATGGTGAATTTGAACCAGTAGAAGCGGAAATTTCCATTGATGATTTTGCTAAAATTGATTTGCGTGTTGCAAAAGTGTTAAACTGTGAAGCCGTGCCTGAGAGCAACAAATTATTGAAATTCCAATTAGATTTAGGTTTTGAAACACGTCAAGTGTTCTCTGGCATTAAAGCAGCTTATAACAAACCTGAAGATCTTATTGGACGTTCCGTGATTATGGTTGCCAACCTTGCACCACGTAAAATGAAGTTTGGTCTGTCGGAGGGAATGATTTTATCCGCAGGCACAGGGGGCGCAGATTTATTCTTACTTGATGTAGATAATGGCGCAAAAGCAGGTTCTCGAGTGAAATAACTCGTGAGCTATTAAATTAATTATAATATTTAGGGAAATATTGAAATGAAGATTAAAGCCGTATTATTAGCTTCTGTGGCACTAATTGTAGCGTGCCAAGACAAAGAAAGCGCACCAGCACAAGCCTTATCAAGCAATGTTGTTGGACAATACATTTATGGTCAAGAAGTAGAAACTTTCAACCTTTGTGGTGCGAAAGAAGCCTATTGGGCAACAGGCGATGTTAAATTACTCGAGCCGTTAAGAGAAAAAGCATTAAAATTAGCGGAAGAAAAAAATGAGCCTTATCAACCAGTGTATGTCAACATTGACTATGTTGATTTAGGCAAAGCAAAAGATGGCTTCGCAGCAGAATATGACTCTGTAATCGAAATCAAAAAAGCAACTATCGTAGAAAAATGCGATAAATAATCACAGCATAAAAGCCAAATGGGTATTTGGTTTTGAGCTTATTATTCAAAAGGCTGGTGCATAATTTCTGTATGCGCCAGCCTTTTTAATCTATATTTTTATTTTGTTAAAAATTATAAATTTCACCCTACAACTTCACCACTTTCGCCTGTTTAACCATATTATCCGCCACTTCTAAAATGGTGATTTTTAAGCCGTTTAGCTCGAATTCAGTGCCTTCTTCGGGTATGTCTTCCAAGTGTTCTAAAATTAAACCGTTGAAAGTGCGGGCGTCTTCGGTGTCTAAGTTCCAATCGAATAGTTTGTTTAAATCACGAAGATTGGTTGAGCCTTCAATTAAGATTGAACCGTCGGATTGTTGCATTACTTCTTCTTCAATGGACGGTGTGGTCGAGGTGGTGAACTCACCGACAATTTCTTCTAAAATATCTTCTAAGGTGATTAAGCCTTTAATATCACCATATTCGTCCACCACCAAGCCGATGCGCTCTTTATTTTGGCGGAAATTCAATAATTGTGCTGTAAGTGCGGTGCTTTCTGGGATAAAATAAATTTCATCTGCGGCACGAATGAGTGTTTCTTTGCTGAATTCATTTTTATCCAACATTAAACGATATGCCTCACGCACACGCAAAAAGCCGAGCACGTTTTCGTCCATATTGCCTTTATATAACAATACTCGTCCGTGCGCTGCGTGGTTGAGCTGGCGCATAATGGATTTCCAGTCGTCGTCAATGTCAATGCCAGCAATATCGTTGCGTGGCACGAGAATATCGTCCACGGTAACTTCTTCCAAATCTAAAATGGACAGCAACATTTCTTGGTGCGATGACGGAATAAATTTGCCACTTTCATTCACGATGGAACGCAATTCTTCCGTGCTTAAGTGATTAGCTTTCGCTTCGGCTTTTAAGCCTGTAATTTTGATTAAGCCATTAATAATTAAATTCATCAAAAACACGAGTGGCGTGAATAATTTCATTAATGGCGAAAGTAAATGGCTGGACAAAAATCCTACTTTTTCAGGATATAATGCCGCAATAGTTTTCGGATAAATTTCGGAAAAAACCAGCATTACAAAGGTGAGTGCCCCAGTTGCAATCGCCACGCCAGCATCGCCATAAAGGCGCATACCAATAATGGTTGCTAAAGCAGATGCAGAGATGTTGACGAGATTATTACAAATCAGAATTAAGCTAAGTAACTTATCGGTTTTCTTCAATAATTTTTCTGCTTTTTTTGCGCCCCGATTGCCTTTTTCGGCAAGATAGCGCATTCGGTAGCGGTTGAGAGAAAGCAACCCTGTTTCCGAGCCTGAAAAATAAGCGGAAAGAATTAAAAGAATAGCGAGAATAATAAATAAGGTACTAAGGGGAATGCTGTCCAAAGAGTTTTCCTTTTGTTAGTGAAACAAATAAGTGCGGTGAAAAATCACGAAGTTTTAACCGCACTTTCGATTTTTGGTGCTAAAATTTGCTACCAAAATAAGCAATGGTGAGTAAAATCATACCTGAAATTGTGAAAATGATCATTCTTTTTCCACGCCAATGCCATTTCCAATGTCCGAATAGCAGCACGCCAAACACAATCCACGCCAATAAAGAAAAAATGGCTTTATGAATATTGGCAGGATCGGCAGCTTTTATCAGGTGATATGTGCCGCTGACTAAAATCAGCGTCAATAAAATTTGTGCGCTGAGCATCACACGAAAAAAATGTCGTTCCACTAACATTAATGGCGGTAAATCTGGCGACGGCACGGCTTTTTTCCGCTTTAAATGGCGATCTAACCACGCAATTTGTATGCTGTATAGCATTGCGATGAAGCATAGGGCGTAAGTCAGCATTGATAGGCTGATGTGGATAAATAAATCGGGTGATAAATGAATTAATTGGCTGGGAATAAATTCGGTGCTGAGCAAGTTAATTAGCGCAAATCCATACACCATTGGCAAAATAAATGACAGCGTTTTCACGTTCCATAACATCGGCAATGTGCTTAACAGCGCAATCACAAAGCTCATTAAGGAACTGATTTCCAACAAGCTCATATCCGTGCCTAAGCGAATATGTCCGACCAAATTATCAAAGCTCAAATAATGGCACAACACCGCTAAAAGTGCGGTGAATAAAAAGAGTGTTTTTTTCGGTTTAGTCTGCCCATCAATTTTCAGCAACATCGGCATTATCAGCAGAATGTTAAAGCTATAAAACAGCATTGCGAAAATGGTATAAGGTGCGCTCATCAAGTTGGAATGTCCTTTAACTTTGCAAAATCTAGCTCATTTTAACCGCGCTTTCTCAAAATTTCAAATAGAGAAAATCAGCAAAAGCCTGTATAATTGGCGCAAAATTTTGTCAAAATGAGAAAGAATTATGTTTGAAAATTTATCCGACCGCCTGTCGAAAACGCTGCGTAATATCACAGGAAAAGGGCGTTTAACCGAAGATAATATTAAAGATACTTTGCGTGAAGTGCGTATGGCGTTGCTTGAAGCCGACGTTGCTTTGCCTGTGGTGCGTGAATTCATTAACAAAGTGAAAGAGCGTGCGATTGGTGAAGAAGTGAATAAAAGTCTCACGCCAGGGCAAGAATTTCTCAAAATTGTGCAAAGCGAGCTTGAAAAAGCAATGGGCGAGGCAAATGAAGAATTAAATCTTGCCACTCAACCGCCAGCAGTGCTTTTAATGGCAGGTTTGCAAGGGGCGGGGAAAACCACCTCGGTGGGGAAATTAGCTAAATTCTTGAAAGAACGCCATAAGAAAAAAGTGCTTGTGGTGTCTGCCGACGTGTATCGTCCTGCGGCGATTAAACAACTTGAAACCTTAGCACAAGCCGTTGGAGCTGATTTTTTCCCATCAGATGTAAAACAAAATCCCGTGGATATTGCCAAAGCGGCGTTGGCGGAAGCGAAGCTCAAATTCTATGATGTATTGATCGTGGATACCGCAGGTCGTTTGCACGTTGACAGCGAAATGATGACGGAAATTCAACAAATTCATACCGCACTTTCGCCGATTGAAACGCTTTTCACTGTGGACGCAATGACCGGTCAAGATGCTGCCAACACGGCAAAAGCCTTTAACGAAGCCTTGCCATTAACAGGGGTAATTTTGACCAAAGTCGATGGTGATGCACGAGGCGGTGCGGCACTGTCTATTCGCCAAATCACAGGCAAACCGATTAAATTCTTAGGTGTGGGCGAAAAAACGGAAGCGCTTGAGCCATTCCACCCAGAGCGAGTAGCTTCTCGTATTTTGGGAATGGGCGATGTGCTTTCCTTGATTGAAGATTTGCAACGTTCCGTTGACCAAGAAAAAGCGGAAAAAATGGCGCAGAAATTCAAGAAAGGCGACCAGTTTACCTTGGAAGATTTTCGTGAACAGTTGATCGAAATGAAAAAAATGGGCGGAATGATGTCGATGCTCGACAAACTCCCTGGAGCAAAAAATTTGCCCGACCACGTGAAAAATCAGGTTGATGACAAAATGTTCGTGAAAATGGAAGCGATTATTAATTCAATGACCTTAAAAGAACGTGCCAACCCCGATATTATCAAAGGCTCACGCCGTCGTCGCATAGCATTAGGCTCAGGCACACAAGTGCAAGATGTCAACAAATTGCTCAAACAATTCGACGAAATGCAACGTATGATGAAAAAAATGCGTAGCGGCGGAATGGCGAAAATGATGAAAGGAATGAAAGGGCTAATGGGCGGCGGAATGGGCGGTCTAGGTGGCTTGGGCGGATTAGGCGGAATGTTTAAACGTTAAATAACAATCCTTAACTTAATGAGAATAAAAGTGCGGTGAAAAATTTCTGAATTTTCCACCGCACTTTTTTCGTTTAGTTTTAGCTTAGCAGCAAAAAATGTGCCATAATAGAACAAACCTTAGTATTAATATTTGGGAGGTTGATATGAAAAAACTCACTTTACTCGCTGCCACTGCGCTTCTTACCGCTTGTAGCAACTCATCAACATCAAACGCCTCACTTGAGGGTGTGCAGCTAAATACTCCGCAAAAAACTGAAGTGGGATTTGTTCGCCTCTCGCCGAAATCACAATATTATGTGGACACCTCGTCTGTTTGGGTGGATAGCGAAAAGAGCCACTTAATCAACTTTGATACGGTGATTAATTTACACATCGGTCATCGTGTTTTTGAAGACAAATTGCTGACCACACGCTCGATCCGTCAACACAAAGTACTAAACTGCGAAAACCAAACAATGACCCACACAGGCTCACATTTATACGCTGATTTCTGGGGCGAAGGCGTAGCACTCACGCCGAAAACCCAACGAGAACACCGTGTAAAACTTCGCCCACGTTCTTCTTTGGGCACGATTGGTCAAATTATGTGTACTAATTTTTATCATCAATCTTAATTTCTAACAAACTGCGGTGTAAAAAATGAAAGTTTTTGCACCGCAGTTTTCTTTTGTATTCATTTTATTGCATCGCTTTATAGCACTTTTAGTTATAATCAAGAGCAATTTATTCTTTGAACTGAGGGGATTTTGCTATATAGTGAAAGCACTTTTTAGCCAATAATATTAGGGGAACGAGATGAAATTAAATGCAAAATATTCAGTATTAGCTTTAGCATTGTCGGCTGTTGGGTTTGCGCAAAGTGTGCAAGCGAAAGAAACGACTTTTATTAACTGTACTAGCCGTTCGCCGTCGGGGTTTAGTCCTGCGTTGGTGATGGACGGAATTTCCTATAATGCCAGCTCGCAGCAAGTGTATAATCGTTTGGTGGAATTTAAACCTGGTAGTACGGATTTTGAGCCTGCTTTGGCAGAAAGCTGGGAAATTAGCGATGATGGTTTGACTTATACTTTCCATTTGCGTAAAGGGGTGAAATTCCATTCTAGTAAAGAATTTACGCCGAGCCGTGAATTTAATGCTGATGATGTGTTGTTCTCGTTTAATCGTCAGCTTGATGAAAATCACCCTTATCACAAGGTGTCGAATGCGACTTATCCTTACTTTAAGGCGATGAAATTCCCTACTTTGTTAAAATCTATTGAGAAAATTGATGATCACACGGTGAAAATTCAATTAACTAAGCAAGATGCAACATTCTTAGCCAGCCTTGGTATGGACTTTATTTCAATTTATTCTGCGGAATATGCCGATAAAATGTTAGCAGCTGGCAAACCTGAAACCATTGATAATCAGCCTATTGGTACTGGTCCGTTTGTGTTTGCTGGGTATCAAATCGACCAAGCGATCCGTTATTTTGCCAACAAAGATTATTGGAAAGGCAAAGCACCGATTGATCGTTTGATTTTTAGTATTACGCCTGATGCGACGGCTCGTTATGCAAAATTGCAAACTGGGGCGTGCGATATGATGGATTTCCCGAATGCAGCGGATTTGGAGCGAATGAAAAAAGATCCGAAAATTCAGTTGCTTAACCGTGAGGGATTGAACATTGCTTATGTGGCGTTTAACACTGAAAAAGCACCGTTTGATAATGTGAAAGTGCGTCAAGCATTGAACTATGCGACAGATAAAAACACCATCATTAATGTAGTGTATCAGGGCGCAGGCAAAGCGGCGAAAAATCCATTACCGCCAACAATTTGGAGCTATAACGACGAAATTCAAGATTATCCTTATGATTTAGAAAAAGCGAAAAAATTATTAGCGGAAGCTGGTTATCCAAATGGTTTTGAAACTGAACTTTGGGTGCAACCTGTGGTGCGTGCGTCAAATCCAAATCCACGTCGTATGTCGGAAATTATTCAAAGCGACTGGGAAAAAATTGGCGTGAAAGCGAAGTTGGTGAGCTATGAATGGGGCGATTATGTGAAACGTTCTAAAGAGGGGCAATTCACAGCTGGAACTTATGGCTGGTCAGGCGATAATGGCGACCCAGATAACTTCTTATCACCATTATTCGCCAGCGAAAACGCAGGCAACAGTAACTATTCACGTTGGAAAAATGCGGAATTTGATGCTTTGTTAGCGAAAGCGATAGGTTTGAAAAATCAAAATGAACGTGCAGAATTATACAAAAAAGCGCAAGTGATTGTGAAAGAGCAAGCGCCTTGGATTACGGTTGCACATTCAGTATCGTTTACGCCATTAAGTTTACGTGTACGTGATTATAAACAAAGTCCATTTGGCTATAGTTATTTCTATGGCACAAGAGTGGTTGAATAAGACGATTTACTCGTTGAATTAAGCAAAAAGTAATATTTTTGTTAAATAAATATTAAAGTGCGGTCATTTTTGACCGCATTTTTGTAAAAAAATGTTGACCTAGACCAACTGACTGTTTTATCTTCTCTTAGCTAGGATATATAAGATGTCTATCCTAACACATTCAAACACAGCAATTTTCAATTTTAATAATAAGGCATCATTATGAAAACATTAACGAAATTATCTTTAATTACGCTTGCATTAAGTGCATCTTCAATGGCAATGGCAGCACCTAAAACGCTAGTTTATTGTTCTGAGGCCTCACCCTCACACTTTAATCCACAATTAGTAACTGATGGCGCAAGTCTTGATGCTACTGGTCAACAAATTTACAATCGTTTAACAACCTTTGAAGCTGGTGGGACAAAAGTTATTCCGTCTTTGGCGGAAAGTTGGACAATTTCAGATGACGGTAAAACTTACACGTTTAAATTGCGTCAAGGGGTGAAATTCCACTCAACGAAAAACTTTAAGCCAAGTCGTGAGATGAATGCTGATGATGTGTTATTCTCATTTAATCGCCAACTTGATCCAAACCACCCATATCACAAAGTGTCGGGCGGAAATTATGAATACTTTATTGGTATGGATATGCAAAATATCATTGATAAAGTGGAAAAACTTGATGATCATACGGTGAAAATTAGCTTGAAAGTGCCGAATGCGCCATTTTTAGCTAATCTTGGTATGGACTTTGCGGCGATATTCTCAGCAGAATACGCTGATGCGATGTTAAAAGCTGGCACGCCAGAAAAAGTAGACAATGAACCTGTGGGTACTGGTCCATTTGAATTTGTGTCTTATCAAAAGAATTCGACTATTCGTTATAAAGCCTTTGAAAATTATTGGGAAGGCAAAACGCCAATCGACCGTTTAGTATTTGCTATTACGCCTGATGCCTCTGTGCGCTATGCGAAATTGCAAAAAGGTGAATGCCACGTTATGCCTTATCCAAACCCTGCGGATATTGAAAAAATGCGCACTGATCCTGCCTTGAATTTGTTAGATCAAGCGGGTTTAAACGTGGGCTACTTGAACTTTAACGTGCAAAAAGCACCGTTTGATAATGTGAAAGTTCGTCAAGCGTTAAATTATGCGGTGAATAAAAAAGCAATTTTAGATGCGGTGTATCAAGGCTCTGGACAAGTTGCCAAAAACCCAATTCCACCAACAATGTGGGGCTATAATGACGAGGTTAAGGATTATGAATATGATCCTGAAAAAGCCAAAGCCTTATTAAAAGAAGCAGGTTTTGAAAACGGCTTTGAAACCGATATTTGGGCAATGCCAGTTTCTCGTCCGTATAACCCGAATGCGCGCCGTATGGCAGAACTTATTCAAGCTGACTGGGAAAAAGTGGGCGTGAAAGCGAAAATCGTGAGCTATGAATGGGGCGAATATTTAAAACGTATGCGCAATGGCGATCACACAACAGGTATGATGGGCTGGACAGGCGATAATGGCGACCCTGATAACTTCCTTAATACGTTGTTAAGCTGTTCGGCTGTGGAACAAGGCTCAAACTATGCGAAATTCTGTAATAAAGATTTTGATGCTCTAGTGGTTAAAGCCTCACAAATCTCAAGCCAAGAAGAACGCACAGCCTTATATAAACAAGCGCAACAATTATTCCGTGAGCAATCGCCTTGGATTAATATTGCCCACTCCACAACTTATGTGCCTGTGCGCAAAGAAGTGAAAAACTATGTTGTCAATCCATTTGGTTTACACCCATTCTATGGTATTGATTTAGAAGAAAAATAGACCGCACTTGTGCAATTAAATTTTAAGTGGGGCAGATTTTCTGCCCTCTTTAGCTCATTTTAATGAGTAAACTGCGGTGTATTTTTTGTTAAAATAATAATCTATATCGACGTTTTATTTTTTCATATTAATATAGGTGTGAAAAAATAAAAGCAAGAGAGAAATTATGTTTCAATTTATTTTAAAGCGCATTGCAATGATTATTCCGACCTTTATCGGCATTACCTTGCTTACTTTTGCGCTTATTCATTTTATCCCTGGCGATCCGATTGAAGTTCGCTTAGGTGAACGTGGGCTTACTCCCGAAATGCACGAGCAGATGAAAAAACAACTGGGCTTAGATCAGCCCCTGTATATTCAATATACAGATTATGTGAAAAATCTTGCGCACGGCGATTTGGGGAAATCTTTCAAAAATAATACGCCAGTATTAGACGAATTTTTATCGCTATTCCCCGCCACGGTTGAATTGGCGATTTTTGCCATTAGTTTGGCGATCTTAATTGGCATTCCTATTGGTATTTTAGCGGCGGTGAAGCGAGGGTCGGTGTTCGATCATACCGTAATGGCTGTGTCGCTGACGGGTTATTCTATGCCAATTTTCTGGTGGGGCTTGTTGTTGATGTTAGTGATGTCGGTGCAATTAGACATCACGCCAGTATCAGGGCGTATCGGCGCAGAATTTTGGATTGAAGATGTTACAGGTTTTATGCTGATCGACAGCTGGCTTTCAGGGGAAGCGGGCGCATTCCGTTCAGCAGTATCGCATTTGATTTTGCCATCGATTGTGCTTGGCACGATCCCGTTGGCAGTGATTTCTCGAATGACACGTTCTTCAATGCTTGAAGTATTAGGCGAAGATTATATCCGCACAGCTCGAGCCAAAGGACTTGCGCCAATGCGCATTATTATTGTCCACGCATTGCGTAATGCCTTAATTCCAGTGGTTACTGTGGTGGGCTTAATTGTGGGGCAGTTGTTATCGGGTGCCATTCTCACCGAAACCATTTTCGCTTGGCCGGGCATAGGTAAATGGATTATCGAAGCCATTCGTGAACGAGATTATCCTGTGGTGCAAGGGGCGGTATTAATTATTGCCACGATTATTATTTTAGTGAATTTATTTGTCGATTTAATGTACGGCGTAGTCAACCCGCGCATTCGTCATCAAAAATAATAAAACAAAGGATTTTTATGTCTGAATTAGTGAATAGCTCAACTCAAACGGCAGTGCCAAATGTGCAACCGCCAGCACCGCAAACTCCGCTACAAGAATTTTGGGTGCATTTTCGCCAAAACCGCGGTGCATTAATTGGCTTATTTTATATTGCGGCGATTTTTATTATCAGCGTATTTGCTGATGTGATTTCTCCCCACGACCCGATTGCGCAAGCTCGTGATATGTTGCTTACGCCACCAGCGTGGCTTGAGGGCGGTAGCTGGGAATATATTTTGGGCACTGACGATGTGGGGCGTGATATTCTTTCACGCTTAATTCACGGTGCTCGCCTGTCGTTATTTATCGGCTTGCTGGTGGTGTCGCTCTCGCTTATTTTGGGCGTATCTCTTGGCTTGCTTGCAGGCTATGTGGGCGGTGTGTTAGACATCATCATTATGCGTATTATCGACATTATGCTGGCAATGCCGAGCTTATTATTGGCGATTGCGATTGTGGCGGTGTTAGGTCCATCGTTGCTGAATGCTTCGTTTGCGATTGCGTTAGTGTCTTTGCCAAGTTATGTACGCTTAACTCGAGCGTCTGTGTTAAATGAAATTAACCGTGATTACGTTACCGCCTCTCGTGTTGCTGGCGCAAGTCCATTACGTTTGATGTTTATCGTGATTTTACCAAACTGCCTTGCTCCCTTAATCGTGCAAACTACATTAGGTTTCTCAAATGCGATTTTAGATATGGCAGCACTCGGCTTCTTAGGTATCGGCGCACAACCGCCAACACCTGAATGGGGCGCAATGCTGGCAGAAGCCTTGCAATTCGTGCAACGTGCGTGGTGGGTGGTTACATTCCCAGGCTTAGCCATTTTGCTTACTGTATTAGCCTTTAACTTAATGGGCGACGGCTTGCGTGATGCGCTCGACCCTAAATTAAAACAATAATGGAGGAAATAATGTCATTATTAAAAGTTGAACAACTTTCCGTCCATTTTGGCGATCAAAATGCGCCATTTAAAGCGGTTGATCGTATTAGTTATCAAATTAGTCAAGGCGAAGTGTTGGGCATTGTAGGTGAATCAGGCTCAGGGAAATCGGTCAGTTCTTTGGCGGTAATGGGCTTGATTGATTACCCAGGGAAAGTCAGCGCAAATTCGTTGATATTTAAAGATCGAGATTTGCTTACCATTGACGAAAAAGAAAAGCGAGCCTTAATTGGTGGCGATATTTCGATGATTTTCCAAGATCCAATGACAAGCCTAAACCCAGCTTATACCGTAGGTTTTCAGATTATGGAAGCCTTAAAAGCACATTCAGATTGCAGCAAAAAATCTCGTCGAGATCGTGCGATTGAATTGCTACAAATGGTGGGCATTCCCGATCCTGAGTCTCGTTTGAATGTGTATCCGCACCAGCTGTCAGGCGGTATGAGCCAACGTGTGATGATCGCAATGGCGATTGCAGGTAAGCCACAATTATTGATTGCTGATGAACCGACCACGGCGTTGGACGTAACCATTCAAGCACAAATCGTCGATCTTCTGCTCGATTTGCAGAAAAAAGAAAATATGGCGTTGATTTTAATCACCCACGACTTAGCCTTGGTGGCAGAAGCGGCGCATCGCATTATCGTGATGTATGCAGGACAAATCGTAGAGGAAGGCAAAGCGGAAGATATTTTCAAAATGCCAAGACACCCTTATACGCAAGCCTTATTGCGTGCATTGCCAGAATTTGCTGAGGGAAAATCTCGCTTACAATCTTTACCAGGCGTTGTACCAGGGAAATATGACCGTCCGCAAGGTTGCTTGCTCAACCCACGTTGCCCTTATGCGACGGATCTTTGTCGAAGTGTTGAACCTGAATTACGCCAACTTAGCGAACGTCAAGTGAAATGCCACACCCCGTTAAATGCGCAAGGAGAACCAAGCAATGTCTAATTCACAAGCCTTATTAACTGCGGTGGATTTAAAGAAATATTATCCCGTGAAGAAAGGACTGTTCGCCAAACCGCAACAAGTGAAAGCGCTTGATGGCGTATCGTTCACCCTTGAAAAAGGTAAAACCCTTGCGGTTGTTGGCGAATCTGGTTGTGGTAAATCGACCCTTGGGCGTTTGCTCACAATGATTGAAACCCCAACCGAGGGCGAGCTTTATTATCAAGGGCAAAACTTTTTGGTGAATGACAAAGCGACCACGCAATTACGTCGCAAAAAAATCCAAATCGTGTTCCAAAACCCGTACGCATCATTAAATCCACGCAAAAAAATCGGTGATATTTTAGAAGAACCTTTGCTAATTAACACCGCACTTTCTGCACAAGAGCGCAAAGAAAAAGTGTTGGAAATTATGGCAAAAGTGGGATTAAAACCTGAATTCTACCAACGCTATCCGCATATGTTTTCAGGCGGACAACGCCAGCGTATTGCGATTGCACGTGGTCTAATGCTGAATCCTGATATTGTGGTGGCAGATGAACCTGTGTCTGCACTTGATGTTTCCGTGCGTGCGCAAGTGCTGAATTTAATGATGGATTTGCAAGAGGAATTGGGCTTATCTTATGTGTTTATTTCGCACGATTTGTCGGTGGTGGAACATATTGCTGATGAAGTAATGGTAATGTATTTGGGGCGTTGTGTGGAACAAGGCACAACAGCGCAAATTTTCCAAAATCCACGCCACCCTTATACGCAAGCCTTACTTTCTGCGACACCACGTTTGTCGCCAGAATTACGTCGAGAGCGTATTAAACTAAAAGGCGAATTGCCAAGTCCGCTTAATCCGCCAAAAGGTTGTGCTTTCCACGCTCGTTGCCAATTTGCTACGGAACGTTGTAAGCAAGAAAAACCTGAGTTAAAAAGCTATCCTGACGGTACGAAAATTGCTTGCTTTATCGTAGAAGATAACGAAGCAAACGTACAATAAACGGAGATAATATAAAATAAAGGCGAGCAATCAATGTTCGCCTTTTTTAAAAAGGGAAAAATCCCCAAAAAAAGCACCGCACTTTGTGGTTATTCCAGCAAAAGTGCGGTGCGTTTTTATTAAGTTTTTCGCAATCAGCGACTACAAATTATTGTGTGCTGGTGCTAGTTGTCGTACGGTTCGCACGCTTACGATCATTTTCGGTGAGTAATTTTTTACGCACACGAATTGACACTGGCGTTACTTCCACTAACTCGTCATCATCAATAAATTCAATCGCTTGCTCAAGGGTGAATTTCACTGGTGTGGTCAACACGATAGCATCGTCTTTACCTGATGCACGCATATTGGTTAATTTTTTACCTTGCAAACAGTTTACGGTTAAGTCGTTTGAACGGCTGTGAATACCGATGATTTGACCTTCATACACTTCCACACCGTGGTCGATCATTAATTTACCACGTTCTTGTAAGCCGAATAAGGCATAGCCTAAGGCTTTACCTGTGGCATTAGAAATTAACACACCATTTTTGCGTTGACCAATTTCACCTGGTTTGATGTCGTCGTAGTGGCTGAATGTAGAGTAAAGCAAGCCTGTGCCTGAAGTCATTGTCATAAATTCGTTACGGAAACCGATTAAGCCACGGCTTGGAATGCTGTATTCTAAACGAGTACGTCCTTTGCCGTCTGGAATCATATCTTTTACTTCGCCTTTACGAATACCCAAGGCTTCCATTACTGAACCTTGATGTTGTTCTTCGATGTCGATAGTTACTTGCTCGAATGGCTCTTGTTTTTTGCCGTCGATATCACGATAAATTACTTTCGGACGTGAAACCGCTAATTCATAGCCCTCACGACGCATATTTTCGATTAATACTGATAAATGCAATTCACCACGACCAGAAACACGGAATTCATCAGGGTTTGGCGTTTCTTCCACACGTAATGCAACGTTATGCACAAGCTCTTTGTTTAAACGCTCTAAAATTTGGCGTGAAGTTACGTATTTACCCTCTTTACCACAGAATGGCGAGGTGTTTACACAGAAGAACATTGTTACTGTCGGCTCATCTACGCTTAATGCTGGCAAGGCTTCTACGGCATTAATATCACAAATTGTGTCTGAAATATTAAGCTCACCCAAGCCAGTAATTGCAATAATATCACCAGCGCAAGCAGTGTCAGTTTCGTAGCGTTGTAAACCTAAATGTCCTAATACTTGACCGATACGACCTTGGCGAGTTTTGCCCTCGCTATCAATCACCGTAACAGCTTGGTTTGATTTCACCGCACCACGTTTAATACGACCGATACCGATAACGCCCACATAGCTGTTGTAATCCAACTGTGAAATTTGCATTTGGAACGGTGCTTCAAGTTCTACTTTTGGTGGTTCAACGTGTTTTACAATCGCTTCAAATAATGGGGTCATATCTGGTGCTAAGTCTTCGTGTTCAAGACCTGCTACGCCCATTAAGGCTGATGCATAAATAATTGGGAAATCTAATTGTTCGTCGGTCGCGCCTAAGTTTACGAATAAATCAAATACTTGATCCACAACCCAATCAGGGCGAGCACCTGGGCGGTCAACTTTGTTGATTACCACGATTGGTTTTAAACCGTGTGCAAATGCTTTTTGCGTTACGAAACGAGTTTGTGGCATTGGACCGTCAAATGCGTCCACCACCAATAAAACAGAATCGACCATTGAAAGAACACGCTCTACTTCACCACCGAAGTCGGCGTGTCCCGGGGTGTCCACGATGTTAATACGGTAATCGTTCCAGTTAATCGCTGTATTTTTGGCTAAAATGGTAATACCACGTTCTTTTTCAAGATCGTTGCTATCCATTACACGCTCATCGCTGTCGCCATTGCGTGCAGCTTCAAGTGTGCCTGATTGTTGTAAAAGTTTGTCAACGAGGGTGGTTTTACCGTGGTCAACGTGTGCAATAATTGCGATGTTACGCAATTTATTAATATCTAATTCTGCCATTGAAAATGTCTTATGTTGTTAAAAAATATCGAAATTTTCACCGCACTTATGACACGAAATTGGCGGCTATTTTCTTTACTTTCGTGTCGTTGGGGTGAATACAATCCGCTCAAATAGCCTTGTTTTCGGCGAAAGGTCGCAAATTATACAACTTTTTAACGCAATGAGCTATTAAATAATTCACTAAAATCAGATTAAATCTAGTCGAAAATAAAAACAAAATAAGGTAAAATCTTGCCTTAATTTTCTGTTCTATTTCTCCAATAAGGAATTTATAATGACCAATGCAACTGCAATCGCAAACGTAGCCAAGTTAATTCGTGAAAACGACATTAAATTTGTCCTATTACGTTTCACCGACATCAAGGGCAAAGAACACGGCGTATCCCTGCCAGTGAGCCTTGTGCTAGATGATCTTGAAGATCTTTTTGAAGAGGGCAAAATGTTCGACGGTTCTTCTGTCGAGGGCTGGAAAGCGATTAACAAAGCAGATATGTTGTTAATGCCAATCGCCGAAACTGCGGTCGTTGACCCATTCGCACAAATCCCAACCCTTTCAATCCGTTGTAGCATTTATGATCCAAACACAATGCAAAGCTACGACCGTGATCCTCGTTCGATTGCTATTCGTGCAGAAAATTTCTTAAAATCAACCGGCATCGCAGACAGCGTAATGTTTGGTCCTGAACCTGAATTCTTTTTATTCGACGACGTGCGTTTTTCAACTGAAGCGAATAACGTTTCATATAAAATCGACGACGTGGAAGCGATGTGGAACACTAACCGCAAATTTGAAAATGGCAATAACGGCTACCGTCCATTGAAAAAAGGCGGCTACTGTGCCGTTGCGCCAATCGACACCGCACACGACATTCGTTCTGAAATGTGCTTAATTATGGAAGAAATGGGCTTAGTGATCGAAGCGCACCACCACGAAGTGGCAACCGCAGGTCAAAACGAAATTGCAACCAAATTCAACAGCTTAACCTTAAAAGCTGACGAAACGCAAATCTATAAATACGTGGTGCAAAACGTGGCTCTTGAACACGGCAAAACCGCGTGCTTTATGCCAAAACCATTCGCAGGCGACAACGGTTCAGGAATGCACTGTAATATGTCACTAAGCAAAGACGGCAAAAACGTATTTATGGGCGACAAATATGCTGGTTTGTCTGAAACGGCACTTTACTACATCGGCGGTATCATCAAACACGCTAAAGCATTAAACGCATTCACCAACCCAAGCACCAACTCATACAAACGTTTAGTGCCAGGTTTTGAAGCGCCTGTGTTGTTAGCATATTCTGCAAGCAACCGCTCAGCGTCAATCCGTATTCCAGCGGTAACTAGCCCGAAAGCAACACGTGTAGAAGCTCGCTTTCCAGATCCAATGGCGAACCCATATTTATGTTTCGCTGCCTTATTAATGGCAGGCTTGGACGGCGTGATCAACAAAATCCACCCAGGCGATGCAATGGACAAAAACCTTTACGACTTGCCACCAGAAGAATTAAAAGACATTCCAGCGGTAGCAGGTTCATTAGGCGAAGCCTTAACTGCGCTTGAAAACGACTACGAGTTCTTAACTCAAGGTGGCGTATTCAGCAAAGAATTTGTTGATGCTTTCGTTGCAATGAAACGTAAAGAAGTAGAACGTTTAAATATGACCCCACACCCAGTGGAATTTGAAATGTACTATGCTTAATTGTTTGGGCTTAATTGTTCAGGCTTAATTAACAGCGTTTAAACGTGAAAAAGTGCGGTAAAAAATACCGCACTTTTTTGTTTTTACCGCCAAAGATTTGGTTAAAAGTTAGCAAATTTGAGCTTTCGCCATTATTTTGCTATCATAACTCGGTTAAATTCAACATTTAGGCGTTTCTGCCTACCACAAAAAAGTATTTCTCGTTTACTTTTTATCAAAAATTCCCTCTCTAGCAGGGTATCAGAAAATTAAATTTTTTACTCAATTTGCCGTCTTTTCTTGAAAAATATTAATGCAACCTTTAGAAAAGTGCGGTGTATTTTTCGTTACTTTTAGGAGTATTATGCGTTTCTTACAACAAATGCGGGCGAATAGCACCTTAAAAGCCCCAATATTTATTCCAACGGTGCTGTTAGTGGCTTTAGTCGTGTTCTTTTGTGTGTTGTTCCCCGAGCAAGCGCAAAGCAGTTTAGACAGCATCAAGCAAGGATTATTTAAGAATTTCAGTTGGTTTTATATTCTGGCTGCGTCCATTTTCTTTCTATTCTTGATGTTTTTATGTGTCAGTCGTTTAGGTGATATTCGCTTGGGTGCAGACAGCGACGAACCTGAATTTCCGTTTATGTCTTGGATTGCAATGCTTTTTGCCGCTGGAATGGGGATCGGTTTAATGTATTTTGGTGTGGCAGAACCCGTGTTGCACTATCTCAACCCAATTCATTCAGGCTTAAGCCAAGCGGAACGCACACAAGAAGCAATGATGACCACCTTTTACCATTGGGGCATTCACGCTTGGGCTATTTACGCCGTGATCGCCTTATCTCTTGCTTACTTCGGTTTTCGCCATAAATTGCCTTTAACCGTACGCTCGGGCTTTTATCCACTATTACAAAACCGTTTGGCTGGCTTTTGGGGGCATTCAATCGATACCATCGCCTTATGCAGCACCATTTTCGGTTTAACAACGACCTTGGGTTACGGTGCAATGCAGGTTAATGCTGGCTTTAACGCACTTGGCGTGTTTGATAGCAGTAGTTTTGGCACTTTAGCCGCACTGGTGATTATTGCGATGAGTTTAGCGGTTATTTCGGCAATTTCAGGCGTGAGCAAAGGAGTTAAAATTCTCAGCGAAACCAATCTTGTATTGGCTGGCTTGTTGTTGCTTTTCGTGATTATCACAGGACCAACGCTCCATTTATTTTCAGGATTAACCGAAAATTTGGGCTATTATTTCAGCTCTTTATTAGAAATCAGCTTCCGCACCTTTGCTTATGAACCTGAAAATCAAAGCTGGCTGAGTGGTTGGACGGTGCTTTATTGGGCGTGGTGGGCATCTTGGGCACCTTTTGTCGGCTTATTTATTGCTAAAATTTCCAAAGGTCGCACCATTCGTGAATTTATTTTAGGCGTATTATTCGTGCCGTCTTTATTTAATATTTTATGGATGACCAGCTTCGGTGGCAGTGCAATTTGGATCGACCAACAAAGTGGCGGTGAGCTTGCGGCGATTAGTGCCAACACAGAACAACTGTTATTCGGCTTCTTTGACCATTTGCCGTTATCAGGCTTGTCATCGAGCATTGCGTTGATCGTTATTTCGATTTTCTTCGTAACCTCTGCCGATTCAGGCATTATGGTGTTGAACAATATCGCATCACAAGGCAATGAAAATGCACCAAAATGGCAAGCGATCTTTTGGGGCGCATTATTAGCGTTGCTTGGCTTGTCTTTATTATATTCAGGCGGCTTAGCTTCATTGCAAACAATGACACTGATTATCGCTTTACCGTTCACATTTATTATGCTTATTCTTTGCTTTGGCTTGTGGAAAACCTTGATGGTTGATGCTCAATATTTCAACAAAAAATTCACCCAAGGCAGCGCAAATTGGACAGGCAAAAACTGGAAAGAACGGCTAGAAAAAATCGTCAATCCAACTTATCGCCAAGATATTCGACGCTATTTAGACGAAGTGGCTCGCCCTGCGTTTAGCGAATTAGTAGCAGAATTTGCCCAACACGGTTTGACGGCAAAAATGAATTATGTCGATGGAAAAAATCCGAAAATTGAGTTTGAAGTCATCAAAGAAAATCTGCGCAATTTCCTTTATGGCATTGAATGCCAATCTCGAGAATTGTCGGATTTGGTGGTGGAAGACGACAATTTGCCGAACATTGAACGCAATAAAATCTATGAGCCGATTACTTATTTCTTAGATGGTCGTCAGGGTTATGATGTGCAATATATGACCCAAGCGGAATTGATCGCCGACGTGCTAAAACAATATGAACGCTTTATGAATTTAGCAATGGACGACAACCATAATTTGCTCACCGCCGATGTGGAAAACCTGTCGGAATAAAGCCTAGCGAATTCATCTTTTTTGCTTTAATATAGGGAGTATTCAAACTCCCTTTTTTTCAAAACTCGCACATTTTAAACCGCACTTATGAACAACGCATTTTTCCAACTTGACATTCCCACTCAACCCAACGATCACAAAATTCTTGGCAATGTTTTAACGGGCGCAGACAGCTTTGCTATTCGCCAAATCGCCAATGAATTCAACGGATTAACCGTGGTGCTTACGCCTGATACCAAAAGTGCGGTGCGTTTAGAGAAAGTTTTGGCAGAAAGCCTGTCGAATGTGCGTTTTTTCCCCGATTGGGAAACCTTGCCTTATGATGCATTTTCGCCTCATCAGGAAATTATTTCCGCTCGATTAAGTGCGTTATTTTATTTGCAGCAAGCACAAAATGGCGTGTTGATTTTGCCGATTAGCACTTTAATGCAACGCCTGTGTCCGCCGTCTTTTCTGCAACAAAATGTGTTATTAATCAAAAAAGGCGACCGTTTTAATATCGAAAAATTGCGTTTGCAACTAGAAAATGCGGGCTATCGTGCGGTTGAACAAGTGCTTGAACCAGGTGAATTTGCAGTGCGTGGGGCATTGTTGGATTTGTTCCCGATGGGAAGTGCGGTGCCTTTTCGCTTAGATTTTTTTGATGACGAAATCGACAGTATTCGCACCTTTGATGTGGACAGCCAACGCACGCTCGATGAAATTTCATCGATTAATTTGCTCCCAGCCCACGAATTCCCGAGCGACAGCAAAGGCATTGAATTTTTCCGCAGTCAATTTCGAGAAACCTTCGGCGAAATTCGTCGTGATCCTGAGCATATTTATCAGCAAATCAGCAAAGGTACGCTGGCGGCAGGCATTGAATATTGGCAACCATTATTTTTCAGCAAAATGGCAAGCCTGTTTGATTATTTGCCTGAAAAAACGCTATTTGTAGAAATGGAAGAAAATCAAACGCAGGCGGAGCGTTTTTACCAAGATGCGGAACAACGCTTTGAAAGCCGTCGAGTTGACCCGATGCGTCCGCTGTTGCCACCACAGCGACTTTGGCTAAAGATCGACGAAATTAACCGCACTTTGAAGCAATTTCCACGCATTACGCTAAAAATAGAAAAGCTACGTTCGTCTGCTCGTCAGAAAAATTTAACCGTCAGCGAACTGCCCGACGTGCAAATTCAGTCGCAACAAAAAGAGCCATTACAGGCGTTACGCCACTTTATCGAGCAATTTGATGGCAAGATTATTTTCTCGGTAGAAAGCGAGGGGCGTCGTGAAACCTTACTCGATTTGCTACAACCATTAAACATTAAACCGAAGCAAATTAGCCAATTTTCTGATGCGTTAAGCCAGCAATTTAGCTTGCAAATCAGCCAGTTAGATCACGGCTTTATTTTGCAAAATGATAAAAGTGCGGTGAATTTTGCGTTAATTTGTGAAACGGAATTGCTCGGTGCGAGGGTGCAACAACGCTCACGAGATAAACGCAAAAGTGTTAATCCCGACACTTTGATCCGCAATCTTGCCGAACTGAAAATCGGGCAAGCGGTGGTGCATTTGGAACACGGTGTGGGGCGTTACGGCGGTTTGGTGAGCCTTGAAAACGGTGGAATGCAAGCGGAATATTTGCTTTTAACTTATGCCAACGATGCCAAACTTTATGTACCTGTGGCAAGTCTGCATTTGATCAGCCGTTACGTGGGCGGTGCGGACGAAAACGCACCATTACACAAACTCGGCAGTGATGCGTGGGCGAAAGCCCGTTCCAAAGCGGCGGAAAAAATCCGAGATGTGGCGGCGGAATTGTTAGATGTTTATGCCCAGCGAGAAGCTCAAAAAGGCTTTGCGTTTCAATATGATCGTGATGAATTTATGCAATTCTCGGCAACTTTTCCTTTTGAAGAAACCCTCGATCAGGAAATGGCGATCAATGCAGTGATTTCTGATATGTGCCAGCCGAAAGCAATGGATCGTTTGGTTTGCGGCGATGTGGGCTTCGGCAAAACCGAAGTGGCGATGCGTGCGGCATTTTTGGCGGTGATGAACCATAAACAAGTCGCTGTTCTCGTGCCGACCACGCTTTTAGCCCAACAGCATTATGAAAACTTCCGTGATCGTTTTGCCAATTTGCCGGTGAATGTGGAAGTGCTTTCTCGTTTTAAAACTGCCAAAGAACAGAAACAGATTTTAGAAAATGTCGCCGAGGGCAAGGTCGATATTCTGATCGGTACGCACAAACTTATTCAATCGGACGTAAAATTTCACGATCTCGGCTTGCTGATTATCGACGAAGAGCACCGTTTCGGCGTGCGTCAAAAAGAGAAAATCAAGCAACTGCGTGCCAATATCGACATTTTAACGCTCACCGCTACGCCGATTCCACGCACGCTAAATATGGCGATGAACGGCATTCGAGATTTGTCGATTATTTCCACGCCGCCAGCACGTCGTTTAACCATTAAAACCTTTGTGCGTCAGGCGGAAGACCTGATTATTCGTGAAGCAATTTTGCGTGAAATTCTGCGTGGTGGGCAGGTTTATTATTTGCATAACGATGTGGCAAGCATTGAAAATTGTGCCGAAAAATTGACCGCACTTGTACCAGAAGCCCGCATCACCATTGGACACGGACAAATGCGTGAGCGTGAATTGGAACGAGTAATGAGCGATTTTTATCATCAGCGTTTCAATGTGTTGGTGTGTTCCACCATTATCGAAACAGGCATTGACGTGCCGACCGCCAATACCATTATTATTGAGCGAGCGGATAATTTCGGCTTGGCACAGTTACATCAATTACGTGGGCGTGTGGGGCGTTCCCATCACCAAGCCTACGCCTATTTGCTCACACCGCCACCAAAACTGATGACCAAAGATGCGGTGAAACGCCTTGAAGCCTTGGAAAGTTTGGACAATCTCGGTGCAGGTTTTATTCTTGCCACCCACGATTTGGAAATTCGTGGTGCAGGCGAATTATTGGGCAGCGAACAAAGCGGACAAATCGAAAGCATTGGTTTCAGTTTGTATATGGATTTGCTGGAAAGTGCGGTGAAAGCAATGAAAGAAGGGCGAGAACCGAGCTTGGACGAACTCACCCAACAACAAGTGGAAATCGACTTGCGAGTGCCGGCCTTATTGCCCGAAGATTATTTGGGCGACGTGAATATGCGTCTGTCGTTTTACAAACGTATTGCCAGTGCCGAAAACAAAACCGCATTAAACGAGCTGAAAGTTGAGCTGATCGACCGCTTCGGTTTATTGCCAGAAGCCACTAAAAATCTAATGCAAATCGCCGAATTACGCTTAACGGCAAAAGCCCTGAAAATCATTAAAATCGACGGCACGGCTCACGGTGGCTTTATCGAATTCAATCCGACGGCAGATCACGATCCGATGAAATTCGTCAAACTCATTCAACAGCAACCAGCCGTATTCAAATTCGACGGTCCGACCAAATTCCGCTTTAATTGCAATTTGGAACAGGCAAAAGTGCGGTTGGAATTTGTCGAGAATTTATTGAAATCTTTGTTAGATTAAATATACTATCAAACACATTTGAGCCACAACGCATCGGTGGCGAACATTAAAGGAGAAAACAATGTATTTAGACCAAATCAAAGCCGAATTAGTCGAAGCACAAGACGTATTAAACAAATTCATCGCAGACGAAAATAACATTAAATTAATTCAACAGGCTGCTTTGTTAATTTCCGATAGCTTTAAACAAGGCGGTAAAGTACTGTCTTGCGGCAACGGCGGTTCGCACTGCGATGCAATGCACTTCGCCGAAGAGCTCACAGGTCGCTACCGTGAAAACCGCCCAGGTTATCCTGCCATTGCAATTTCTGATGTGAGCCATTTGAGCTGCGTGAGTAACGATTTCGGTTATGATTATGTGTTCTCTCGCTATGTGGAAGCTGTCGGACAAAAAGGCGACGTGCTGTTCGGTTTATCCACCTCGGGCAATTCTAAAAACGTGTTAAATGCGATTAAAGCAGCGAAAGAAAAAGGTATGAAAGTCATTGCAATGACTGGCAAAGACGGCGGTCAAATGGCAGGTTTAGCCGATGTGGAAATCCGTGTGCCACACTTCCGCTACGCCGACCGTATTCAGGAAATTCACATTAAAGTCATTCACATTCTGATGATGTTGATTGAATTTGAAATGGCAAAAACAGCGTAAATTTTCACCGCAGTTTTTTATATTTTCCACTTTTAGGCTACTTTCGGGTAGCCTTTTTCTTATAACTCTTTCATCTTAGTTAGAACAAATTGAGCTTGATTTCAGCCATAAAGCCATCTAGACTGATAGCCGTCTGAAATTCATTATGAGGTAAAAAAATGAAAAAATGGGTATTTACGTTGAGCGCATTAACATTAGCGACATCAGCACAGGCTTATAGCTTAATTGATAATAAAGAAACTGGCACGCAATTTGAAGCGGACGGTTCATTGCGTTTGACTTACAAAAACGTGGTAAGCAAAGAAGACGGGCGTGATAAAACGCAACGCAATTATCCTATCCAAAATAATGGATCTCGTTTTGGTTTTAAATTAACCCAACAGCTTGGCAATGATTTTTATGGTGTAGGTCGAGTGCAATTCCGATTCCGCTCTCGTGCCGACGGCTCATTACACGGTTTTTACGATCCTTATACGCACTATGCTTATGGCGCAATCGGGCATAAAAAATATGGTGAATTAAGCTATGGTAACTTGCTTTCTTTGGGAGATAGCGTACGTCAAACTGACTTACCAAATACTTTGAGCGTCAGCGATGGTTTATTACCTGGCACGGTGCGCAGTGCGGCACAATATGTGTATAAAGGCATTGATAATTTGCAACTTGGCGTACTTTACGGCGGTTATGATAAACGCAATAGCAACACAACTGTAGCGACCAATCCACGTAAAAATATTTTTGCCACCAATGCACTTTACCGCTGGAATTTGGCTGATGATGCAAAACTTAACCTAGGTTTAGGTTATGCTCGTGATCGATTAAAAAATACTGATGGAAGCACTTTCGACCGTAACAGTGTTGGTTTTGGTTCTGCTTTAACTTATGGCAAAACCACTTATGGATTAGATTTAGAGCAACGTAAAACCGACCCTAGCGCAAGAGCTGGCGAAATTACTGAGCGTGAAGTTCGCACCTTGGTTTATCACCGTTTAACGAGTGATTGGCGCATCTATGGTCAATATGCGTACAAAACCAAAAAAACTGAAAACAACCAATTACGCAAAGAAAAGACCAATCAATATTTACTCGGAACGGAATATCAAATCGTTCCTAAATATTTAAAAACTTTCGTAGAATGGCGTGCCGACCGCAAGAAAACTGAAGTGGTGGCACAAACTAGCCACAGACGTGAAATGACTACGGTTATCGGCTTACGTGCCTATTGGTAATTGCAGTTATTATTGCTATTCATCATAAAAAGTGCGGTGGAAAATTCACAAGTTTTCACCGCACTTTTTTTATCTTCAACGAATTACTCCCTAAAACAGAAATTTTATCGGCTATTTTGCGCACAAATGTATTAAATTTTGTGCAATCGCACTCAAAAATAAAAAATCTAGCCATTTTTGTTGTTTTTTCACATTGACAAGTTATTTGTTCTTAATGATAATTATTCTTGTTTTTAAATGAGCTATTTTATCAATATAACCTAAGGAACTTAAAAAATGAAAAAATTGCATTTTACTTTAATGCCTTTGGCTGCGTTGGTCGCATTTTCTGTACAAGCGCAAACAGAAACACTAGATTTAATTGATGTTGTCGCAGAGCACACTGGGGCGAAAAGTAAAACCAATGTTGTTACATTGAATGATTTAAATCGTCGCACCAAAGAAGATTTGCGTGGCGTATTGTCAGCTGAACCGTCGATTAATTTTGGCGGTGGTAATGGTGGCACATCACAATGGACAACTATTCGTGGAATGGGGCAAGATCAAATCGATCTTAAAGTGGATAATGTGTATAGCGATGCACAATTCTTCCATCACCAAAGCCGTTTTATATTTGACCCAAGTTTAATCAAACGTATCGACGTGCGCAAAGGGGCTGGCTCAGCCAGTGCTGGCATTGGGGCAACTAGCGGTTCTATTGAAGCGACAACGGTTGATGCCAAAGATTTATTGCGTGATGGGCAAGATTTCGGCTTTAAACTTAACGCTGGTGTGAGCAGTAACAAAGGGCATTCGCAAGGCGCAACAGTTTATGGCAAAGCTGGTGCATTTGATGCTTTAGTCAGTGGCAACTGGGACACCGAAGAAAACTATAAAGGCGGTAAAGGCTACACTAATTTAGATGGTAAAAATACCGTTGAAAACAGTGCACTAGGTCAGCGTGGCTTATTAGCTAAACTTGGTTGGGATTTAAGCGACGATCAACGTCTTGTATTAAGCCATCGTCAAGAGCGTTACCACGGCGAACGTGCATTGCGTGAAGAATTCGACTTCACTCAATCTTATGCAGCAGCCGCGCGAAACACTGACTTAAAAAATGGTCAAAGCTTAAGTAATGTTTTTGCAGGTCGAGATCGTCGTGGCAATAACACCTATTATATTTTAGACCGCAATGGCAATTATGTGCCGAACTACGGCAATAATGATCCACGCTACCGCATCACCACACAAAATACCACCAATTTAGAATGGACAGGTAAAAATATGGGCTTTGTGAGTGAAGCAAAAGCTAATCTTTATCGTATGGAAATAAGCCGTGATGATGCTGGCACTAAAGCTAAAATTTTGACCACGGGTGCGAACGTTAATTTCGATTCTGCGATTGGCGACAGCCACTTCGTAAAATATGGCGTGAATGTACGTAAACAAGAAGGCAAACCTGCGCAATTAGCTGCTGGTGCACATAATCAAGAAAAATTAGATACTGGTGTTTATGTCGAAGGCATTTGGGGCTTTGGCCCTGTAACTTGGACAACTGGCGCACGTTATGATCACTTTGATTTTACCGCATCAAACGGCAAAAAAGTGAGTGGTGGTGATTTTAACCCAAGTACAGGTTTAATTTGGGAAGCCACCAAAGATTTAAGTTTCAATGCAAACCTAAACTTCGCAAGCCGCAGCCCACGTTTTTATGAAGTCGCTATTGCTGGTGCTGGCGCAGTTAGCGTAGCAGATGATTTACGTGCCGAAAAAGCTCGTAATACCGAAATCGGCTTTAACTATAACTTCAGTGATAGCATTTCTTTAAACGGTAGCTATTTCTGGCAAAAAGTGAAAAATGCTCACTCATTATTAAATCGCACGGTAATTTACAACGGCGCATTGCTACGCAATCAAGGTTATGAACTTGGCGCAGCCTATAAATACGATGGTTTCAAAGCTCGCTTAGGCGTTGCCGATAGCACACCTGAAGTGTATGGCAGTACCGCAGATAACACGGTATTCGCCGTTGCTACAGGTCGCACTTGGACGGCAGGATTATCTTACACATTCGCACAACCTGACTTAGAATTAGGCTGGAGAGGACGTTTTGTAGAAAGCGAAACTGGTACACCAAGCCGTGGTTCATCAGGCGGTGAAAGTTCAGTGAAACAAGCAGGTTACGGTGTGAATGATTTCTACGCCAGCTGGAAAGCGAACCAAAACTTAACCGTGAATGTGGCAGTGAATAACGCATTTAACAAAAGCTATAAAAGCCACAGCCAACGTGCAGGCGTAAACTCATTAACCGCTGCAGGTCGTGATTTCCGCTTAAATGTGGCATACACATTCTAAAGTAAAGCCATAATAAAAAAGCTGAGATTTGTCTCAGCTTTTTTTTGTTAATTGAATAATGAAAAACTTCACTATTTTCCACCGCACTTTGGGCAAAAATAGTGAAGAAAATCCGCTTAGCAATCTTGCTTGCCGTATTTTTCTTGGCGTAACAAGGCTCGCACGCTTTGATCAAATTGTGCTAAGACTTGGTCGGCATTCGCCGCATCAGTGCCTTTGGCATCAAGATAGAATTTGATTTTTGGTTCAGTTCCCGACGGACGCACGATCAAGCGGCTGCCGTTTGCTAAGGTAAAGACTAAAATATCGTTTTGACGTTCGGTTTTTAGGTGGTCGATCACTTGTGCCACGGCAAAACCGCCAATTTCACTTGGTGGCATTTGGCGAAGTGCGGTCATTAATTTGCCGATTTCGCTTAAATCGCTCACACGAATAGAAATCTGTCCGCTCACATAAGCACCGAAAGTTTGTTGGAATTCATTGATGTAATCCGCCAAAGTTTTGCCTTGTTTTTTCAACGAACGGACTAAATCAAGGAAAACGATAGCCGCTGAAATGCCGTCTTTATCACGCACTTTATCAGGGTCAACCAAATAACCCAAGGCTTCTTCAAAGCCGAATAATAAGCCTTGCACTTTACCAATATATTTAAAACCTGTAAGCGTTTCTTCGCTGGCAAAACCATATTTTTTCGCAATTTCAGCCAAGGCTGGGGAAGACACTAAAGAACACGCCAACACGCCTTGCTTGCCTTGTTCTGCGGCTTTTTGCGTCAAATACCAACCAAGCAAACAGCCCACCACGTTACCGTGCAAGCCTTTCCAGTTACCGTTTAAATCAGGCATCGCCACCGCTAAACGGTCGGCATCAGGATCGTTGGCAATAATAAATTCTGCATTTTTCTCTTTGGCTAATTTAATTGCTAAATCTAATGCCCCTTTTTCTTCTGGATTTGGGAAATTCACCGTCGGGAAGTTGCCATCTGGCTCGATTTGCTCATTCACTAATTGCGGTTGTGGCAAGCCTGCTTTGGTCAACGTTTTGCTTAACACTTCGTAGCCCACGCCGTGCATTGCGGTGTAAACATAGTTAATGTCCGCCGCAGGTTCTTGTGCAAGACTTGCGGTTTTGTCGATATAAGCATTCACCACTTCATCATCTAGCACTGTGAAATCTTGCGAACGTGCTAAATCCTTGATATTTCCAGCGGCGACTTTATCAATTAATGCCGCAATTTGTTGATCCGCAGGTGAAACAATTTGCCCACCGCCATTGGCTTTACCTAAATAGACTTTATAGCCATTATCTTCAGGCGGATTGTGGCTTGCGGTTACCATCACCCCAGCCGTGGTGTCGAAATATTGAATTGCATAAGCTAACACTGGTGTTGGCAATTTGCGTGGCAACAAATAGGTTTTAATACCTGCGCCTGCCATAATTTCCGCCGTATCACGAGCGAATACATCGGAATTTTTGCGTCCATCATAACCAATCACGATAGATGGCTGGCTGTCGTAGCCTTTCATAAATTCCGCCAAACCGCCAGCGGCTTGAGCAACTAACACACGGTTCATTCCCATTGAGCCAGCTTGCAAGCGTCCACGCAAGCCTGCTGTGCCGAATTGTAAACGTCCATCAAAACGTGCTGCTAATTCTGTTTTTGCTTGTGCATCGCCACTTTGTGCTTGTTCGATTAATTGGCTTAATTCTGCACGAGTTTCTGCATCGGGATCTTGCGCTAACCATTGTTGAGCAACGCTAAAAAGATCTGTCATTTTTGCCTCCAAAATATTCAAATAATAACCTTGCTAGACTAACGGAAAATGCGCCGAATTCAAATCATTAATCACAATTTTCTTGTAATTTTGTGATCAACTTAACAGGCAAACGTTTCCCTTCACATCGCTATGTCAGTATTTTATTTATATCAGCCTTTCTTCAAAAACTGAGAAGATTTACACCGCACTTTTTGCTTTACATAAATAAGATTGTTGGAAATTTATTCTGTTATTAAGATTTTTTATGCGTAAAATTCTTTTTATATTGCATAGTTATGCAAAAATAAGTAATATATTTGCAATTTCCAAGATTTATTAAACGTTTTTAGTGAGAATTTTTATCCAATGACCATTAGTGTGCAAAATCTCAATTTCTTTTACGGTTCAAGCCAAGCGTTGTTTGACATCAACCTTAGTGCAGAAGACGGCGACACTGTCGTGTTGCTCGGTCCGAGTGGCGCAGGTAAAAGTACACTTATTCGCACCTTAAATTTATTAGAAGTGCCAAAATCAGGGCAATTAAGCATTGCTAACACCACCTTTGATTTAAGCGAAAAAACCGATCCAAAACAAATTTTACAGTTGCGTAAAAATGTCGGAATGGTGTTTCAGCAATATAATTTATGGCCGCACTTTACCGTGTTAGAGAATTTGATCGAAGCGCCAATGAAAATTTTGGGTGTCGATCAGGCGCAAGCCAAAACACAAGCCTTGGAACTGTTGGCTCGTTTACGTTTGGAAGAACACGCAGATCGTTTTCCTTTGCAACTTTCAGGCGGACAACAACAGCGAGTTGCCATTGCTCGTGCTTTAATGATGAAACCGCAAGTCTTGTTATTCGACGAACCGACCGCCGCTCTCGACCCTGAGATCACGGCGCAAATTGTGTCGATTATTCAAGAATTGCAACAAACGGGCATCACTCAAGTCATCGTTACTCACGAAGTCAGTATGGCTCGAAAAGTGGCGACCAAAGTGGTGTATATGGAAAAAGGAAAAATTATCGAAATGGGCGATTTCAGCTGTTTTGAAAACCCAAAAACCGAGCAATTTAAACAATATCTTTCTCATTCAGAATAAGGACACAACATTATGAAAAAATTACTCTTAGCCGCACTTATCGCAGGAACAACATTCGCCGCTCAAGCTAAAGATATTTCTTTCGCAATGGAGCCAAGCTATCCGCCGTTTGAAACCACTAACTCAAAAGGCGAAATCATCGGTTTTGACGTGGACGTTGCCAATGCAATTTGTAAAGAAATTCAAGCGAATTGCACCTTCCAAAATCAAGCATTTGATGCCTTAATCCAAGGCTTAAAACAAAAACGTTTTGATGCCGCAATTTCAGCAATCGACATCACTGAAGCTCGTGCAAAACAAGTCGCTTTCAGCGAACCTTACTTCAACAGCGCAGCTTCTTATATTGCGAAAAAAGGCACAGACTTTGCTAAAGTGAAAAACGTTGGCGTACAAAACGGCACAACATACCAAAGTTATGTAACCAAAGAAACTTCACAATATAACACTAAATCTTATGCTTCATTACAAGAAGCAGTATTAGATATTAAAAACGGTCGTATCGACGCAATCTTTGGCGACACACCAGTATTATTAGATATGCTACAAAATCACGAGGGCTTAGAATTTGTGGGCGAAAAAGTAGAAAATCCTGCTTATTTCGGTAACGGTTTAGGTATCGCCGTGAACTTAAAAAATAAAGAATTAGTCGCAGAATTAAACAAAGGTCTTGCTGCTATTAAAGCCAACGGCGAATACCAAAAAATCTACGACAAATGGATGACAGCGCAATAATTTATGTTTTCTGATTATCTTTCCTTAATGTATTCCGCAACCCTAATGACCTTAGGGTTAGCGGTTTGTTCGTTAATTGTCGGCTTAATTTTTTCCCTGATTTTTGTCAGCTTAGAAATGAGCAAAATCGTGGCTGTGCGCAAAACTGCCTCGGTAATCATTAGCTTATTGCGTGGCTTACCCGAAATTATCGTGGTCTTACTGATCTATTTTGGCTCAACGGAATTAGTTGAAAAAATTACTGGCGAATATGTGGAATTTAGCGCATTTAGTTGTGGTGTGTTGGCATTATCGTTGATTTTCGCCGCTTATGCTTCACAATCCTTACGTGGTGCAATTCAAGCGATTGCCGTCGGACAATGGGAAAGTGGCGCAGCTTTAGGATTAAGTCGCCCTTACACTTTCTTACGTATTATTATGCCGCAAGTGTGGCGACACGCTTTACCAGGTTTAAGCAACCAATGGTTAGTGTTACTCAAAGATACCGCTCTAGTGTCGCTGATTGGCGTAAGCGATTTAATGCGTCAAGCGGAATTGATCAACACCACCACACACAAACCTTTTACGTGGTACGGCATCGCAGCATTGATTTATCTTGCTATCACGCTCATCAGCCAAGTGTTTATCCGCAAACTAGAACTCCGCTTCACCCGATTTGAGCGAGGATTAAGATAATGTTTCAAGAATATTTTGCTGTCATCGTCAAAGGCATTCCAACCAGTCTTGGTTTAACCGCCGTTTCCCTTATCGTGGCATTTTTCCTTGCGATTTTGTTCACATTCTTGCTTTCGTGGGCGCATAAAGTCGTGAAAAGTGCGGTGAATTTTTACCTAACTTTATTCACTGGCACACCGCTTTTAGTGCAATTTTTCCTGATCTATTCAGGACCAGGGCAATTTGAATGGATCGTCAACAGCCCATTGTGGTCGTTACTTTCTAATGCGTGGTTCTGCGCAATGCTCACCCTTGCACTAAACAGTGCTGCGTATTCAACGTTGCTCTTTCACGGCGCAGTTAAAGCTATTCCCAAAGGACAATGGGAAAGCTGTGCATCACTCGGCTTAAACCGTTTACAAACGCTAAAAATCCTTATTCCATATGCGCTAAAACGTGCCTTACCGTCTTATAGCAATGAAATTATTTTAGTATTCAAAGGCACATCGCTGGCTTCCACAATCACCATTATGGATATTATGGGCTACGCTAAACAGCTTTACGGCACGGAATATGATGCCATCACGATTTATGGTATTGCAGGGTTGATTTACCTTGGGATTACGGGGGTTGCGACATTTTTATTACGTAAACTTGAGAGTAGAGTGTTGAAATTTGAGAGATTGGAAGTAAGTCAGTCAAATTAAGTTTTTACAGAGTTTCGCCTGTGGGGCGACCTACTTTCTTTTACTCGTGTAAAAGAAAGTAGGCAAAGAAAACACGCCCCGAGATTTGCCGCTTTTCTTCGCTTAGTTGGAATTTGCTTAACGGAAAACTTGTAAACTCGCTACGCTCAAACAGTACAAGTTTCCCTACAAATTTCCAACACGCTCAGGCGTCAAAGATGGGGGATTTAAACAGCCCATTACGATTTTTTATTTGGGGAAAAGTGCGGTTAAAATTTTGATTTTTTACACCGCACTTTGGGTAATGCTCCACGGGGTCCCCGTCTTTGCCGCCTAAAAAATCCTTAATTTGTAGTAAAATGCGTACTGTTTGAGCGCAGCGAGTTTACGCATTTTGCGTGAAGCAAATTAAGGAATTTTTAGGAAACAAGGCAAAATCGGGGTTGCCTTTCTTTTTGCTTACTTTTTCTTTGGCAAAGCAAAGACAAAACCTTTAGGTTTTGAACGTTGGCTTTGCCAACGGCACGAAGTGCGAGCGTAGCAAGTAAAAAGTAAGTCGTTATCAGCGATAACACGATTTTACTACGGAGAAATAAATTTTATGTTCCAATCAAACTGGCTCTACTTCGCCATCGGCTCTGCATTCTTCGCAGGCTTAACCGCTATTTTCGGCAAGCTAGGGGTCGAGGGAATGAACAGCAACCTTGCTACATTTATTCGTACTATCGTCATTTTTTTCGTAATCAGTGCAATCATTACAATGCGTAACGAATGGCAATTACCTCAGCATATCGCCGCTCGTCCGTTTACATTTCTGATTTTATCAGGCATCGCCACAGGCTTATCGTGGCTTTGTTACTACCGAGCCTTACAACTCGCTCCAGCTTCGTGGGTTGCGCCAATCGACAAACTTAGCGTCGTTATCGCCATTATTCTCGGCGTGGTTTTACTCGGCGAACCTTTCAGCCTAAAACTTCTCATCGGCTCAATTCTTATTTTAAGCGGCGTGTTGGTATTGGCGCTTTGACTTAATCTAACCCACCAAAATAAAAGTGCGGTGAAAATAACAAATTTTTTAACCGCACTTTTTAAAATATTCTTTAAGATAAAACTCAGAAAATGTTATTTCCCAATTTTGCTTACTTTTTCTTTGGCAAAGCAAAGAAAGAGTGAGTTTTCGCAATTTTTCCGCTATAATATCCCACTATTTTTTGACGAAACAAAAACAGTAATGCAACAAATTAAACTGATTGTTGGGCTTGGCAACCCAGGGGCGAAATACGAACAAACACGCCACAACGCAGGCGAATGGTTTATTAATGAACTCGCTCGTCAGCATAATGTCAGCCTGAAAGATGACAGCAAATATTTTGGTAAAACAGCAAAAATTCGCACCACAGTTGGTGAAGTTTGGTTGCTTGTGCCGACTACTTTTATGAATTTAAGCGGTAAAGCCGTGGGCGCATTAGCGAATTTTTTCCGTATCAAACCCGAAGAAATTTTAGTCGCACACGACGAACTAGATTTGCCGTGTGGCGTGGCAAAACTCAAACTGGGCGGTGGACACGGCGGTCATAATGGGCTAAAAGACATTATTGCAGCGTTGGGTAACGATAAAAATTTCTACCGCATACGCATCGGCATTGATCACCCTGGAAGCAAAGAATTGGTTGCGCCTTATGTGTTAAGCAAAGCCGCACCGCAAGATCAAGAAAAAATCAACGCCGCCGTGGACGAAGCCAGTCGCTGTATGGATATTTTATTCAAAGACGGCGTAGCGAAAGCAACCACGAGATTGAATGGGTTTAAGGCGTAATTTTTTGGGATTATGCCCCTCATCGCTTTTCAGGCACTTCCCCTTGTAAGCGGGGGGAAGGAAAATATTTTCTCCGATTATAAATATCGAAACTAAATAAAACTTTGCTCCCCCTGCTTGCGGGGGAGCTGTCGCAAAGCGACTGAGGGGGACAATCCCCTTTCTAACATAACAAAATCACAACACAAATAGGAAACAAAAATGGGATTTAAATGTGGCATCGTTGGGTTGCCAAACGTAGGCAAATCAACCCTTTTCAACGCATTAACCAAAGCAGGCATCGAAGCGGCGAACTATCCGTTTTGCACCATTGAACCAAACACTGGCGTTGTGCCAATGCCCGATCCTCGCTTAGATGCGTTGGCAGAAATCGTCAAACCTGAACGAGTATTGCCAACCACAATGGAATTTGTGGACATCGCAGGCTTAGTGGCTGGTGCAAGCAAAGGCGAGGGCTTAGGCAATAAATTCCTTGCTAACATTCGTGAAACCGACGCAATCGGACACGTAGTGCGCTGTTTTGAAAACGACGACATCGTGCACGTTGCAGGTAAAATTGACCCAGCAGATGATATTGAAATCATCAACACCGAACTTGCGCTGGCAGATTTAGACAGCTGCGAACGTGCAATCCAACGTTTACAAAAACGTGCCAAAGGCGGCGACAAAGATGCAAAATTCGAGCTTTCCATTATGGAAAAAATCTTACCAGTATTAGAAAACGCTGGAATGATCCGCTCTGTTGATTTAGACAAAGACGAATTGCACGCAATCAAAGGCTACAATTTCTTAACCTTGAAACCGACAATGTACATCGCCAACGTCAACGAAGATGGTTTTGAAAATAACCCATATTTAGACCGAGTGCGTGAAATTGCGGAAAAAGAGGGCGCTGTTGTTGTGCCAGTGTGTGCAGCGATTGAATCTGAAATCGCAGAACTCGATGATGAAGAAAAAGTCGAATTCTTACAAGATTTAGGTATTGAAGAACCAGGGTTGAACCGTGTAATTCGTGCAGGTTATGCCTTACTTAACTTACAAACCTACTTCACCGCAGGCGTAAAAGAAGTGCGTGCGTGGACAGTTGCCGTCGGCGCAACCGCCCCGAAAGCCGCGGCTGTAATTCACACCGACTTCGAAAAAGGCTTTATCCGTGCAGAAGTTATCGCCTACGAAGATTTCGTCCAATTCAAAGGCGAAGCAGGCGCAAAAGAAGCAGGGAAATGGCGCTTAGAAGGCAAAGACTACATCGTGCAAGACGGCGACGTAATGCACTTCCGCTTTAATGTGTAATTAATCGGAAATTAACAAAAAGTGCGGTATTTTTTACCGCACTTTTTTGTTTTTAGGGTGTATCGCATACGCCCTTAATTTGCCCCCAATCTAGGACAGAGAAAGAACATTTCCTTTCCCCTGTTTACGGGGGGAAGTGCCCAAAGGGCGATGGGGGGCTAATAACGAGATTTTAAACAATATTGCAAAAACCCTCGCACTATTGCCCCCTCCGCCGTTGGCACCTCCCCCCGTAAACAGGGGGAGAAAAAGGATCTTTTATTGTTCCCCTATTTGTGGAAAAACAAAGATTGGGCAGGGCGTAATACATACACCTCTACATATCCAAACAAAAAAAGCCGCTACAATCGTAGCGGCTTTGCTTCTCCTTTGATAAATATTTTTATCTTATTTTATTATTATTGCTTACCACTGATAGCGGTAGCCAGCTTGTAAGCTGAGGGGTTGTTTCACTTTGCTGCCGTGGCTTGTGCCGAGTTGGATACCAAATTGGTGGTTGCCTGCACTTAAATTTAAGCCTGTGGCACTTTCAACTCTTGCGCCAACTTTGGCGATGTCAAAGTGTTGTCCGCCGAAGTGGGCTTGAGAGTTGTTGAGCTTGTCATAAACGCCGCTCACTTGAACGAACGGTTTCCACGCAAAGGTTGGGCTTACGATGATAGTTTTCGCTACACGCACGCCTGCTTTGCTGTGTAATACATTTAAGCGGTCTTCTTTGGCGTTGCCTGAAATGGTTGACCAGCCTAATTGTGCCATTGGCGTTACGCTCCATTGTTCACCGAAACCGTATTCACGACCGACTTCGGTTGACAAGGTGTAAGCGTGGTAGCTGCGTTTTTCGCCTGTTGCAAATTTTGATTGCAAGTGGCTATATTTCGCAATGCCGTCCACATAAACGCCGTTGTCTGCTTGGTAGCTGCTGTAAAGACCTGCCGATTTCGAGCGTACTGTAACGTCTTTAAATTCGCCGTTGAAGTCCACGTCTGAACGGCTTGCGCCAACGAATGCGCCGATAGTTGCGTGGTCTGTAACACGTTTATCCACGCCCACTTGAACGCCGCTAACATCTTGTTTTGCGCCTGAACTTTGGCTGCGATCTGAAACCATTTGTGCTTTAAATTCATCACGTTGGTTCAGCGTACGCACCCAAACACCAGCGTTGTCGGCTTTGGTTTCGCCTAAGCGTTGGTGAATGCCTGCAATTTCCGCATTCAGCAACATAGCTTGTGCTTGACGTAATGAAAGCACGGCATTCGCTTCATCGTTTAAGTTAAGCATTGGCTTGTTCGCTTTTGGCGCTTGCGGTTTCACCATTGGATCTTTCGGTTTCGCTGGTGGAACAACTTTCGGAGCGTCTTTTTTCGGCTCTTGTGGTTTCACCATCGGATCTTGCGGTTTCGCTGGTGGAACAACTTTCGGCGCATCTTTTTTCGGCTCTTGTGGTTTCACCATCGGATCTTGTGGTTTCGCTGGCGGAACAACTTTCGGCGCATCTTTTTTCGGCTCTTGTGGTTTCACCATCGGATCTTGTGGTTTCGCTGGTGGAACAACTTTCGGCGCATCTGCATTTGGTTTATCTTCCGCTTTTGGTGGAACTACGTTCGGCACTTCAGGTTTTTTTACATCACCTTGTGGTTTTTCATCTTTTTTAGGTGGAACATAAGTTGGATTTTTTTCTTTATTTTCATTAGATAAAACCCAATGTTTTGCTTCGCCAACTTTTTCTTCGTGTAATCTATAACGATATGCACCAGCATCAACATAACCTTCGCCACCTAGTTTAACTGTTAGCGGAAGTGGTTTGTTATGGTCAATTTTTGGTTTAGCTTCAAATACTGTCGCTTTATTTTCTGGTGTTGTTTCTTTTTTACCAGAATAAACATCTTTTACATTTAAAGTATAATGACCAGCTGCCACATTTGTAACTACGACTTTGTCGCTAGTATTATTGGCTAAATCACTACGTAAATTGAACGTGCCATCACCCTCATCTAATTTGCCAACTGTTAAAGTTTTTAAACCACCATTTTCTGTAAAATTAATGTTAGCTTCTTTCGTTAAATGGAGAGAACTCACGTTTGAATTGTTAGTCATATTCCAATTAGATCCAATTAATTCAAAACTAATTGTCGAACCTTGGAATTCATTAACAGCACCAGTTACCTTTGAACCATTCGATACACTAAAGTCAATTTTTGAGCTGCCATTAAATTTTTCTCGAAATACTTCGGACTTGCTAGGGTCATAAATGACTTCTGGTTTAACAAACACTTCATTTGCAACCGTTAAGCTAGTAGAGTTATCTAATTTTACTTCTACTTTATTATCTGAATATTTATCAAAATAAAAACCATTACTTACAGAAGTTAATGTGCTATTTTCAAAACTAAGATCATTAGCGTTATCATTTCTTTCGGCTGTTCCTGTTGAACTTATTGCACCGATATAGCTGTCTTTATGTTCATTGATAATTGTTGAATTGTTAAAAGTAGCTGAACCACCTCGTTTGACACCAATAGCAGCTGATTTTTCACCTTTAACGATGAAAGTGCTATTTTCTGATTGCAAATCTGAGGCATCTACAAGAGCAAGACTTGCGCTTTTACCATCATAAATTAACTCACTATTTTTAATACTACTAAAACTTACATTTCCTAAAAATAAGTTAGCATAAGACTCATAAATATCATTGCCTTGAATGGCTTGTCCTGAATTATCGTAATGTGTTACAACAGTAGAATTAAGTAAATTTAAAGTAGATTTATCTACAGTAATACCTTGCGCATTAGTACTATTGACCGTCATTGTTACTTTTTCAAAGGTAACATCACTTTTATCAAGAACACTAACAACAGGACCACTGTACTGTGTCGAATTCATTGTAATATTTGAATTCTCGATAGTTAATGTTACATTTTCTAATTTAATCAGTTCACTCTTAGCATCTTCATTGTGAATATGGCGACCAGTGATTTTTTGTCTATTTTCATCTTCTCTGTTATTTTTTTCGTGAAGTGAACCTTTTTCTTCAGCTAACGGCGCATCTGGAGGTTCAGCAGCATAAACGCTCCCAACCACAGCAAGATTAGCCATTAATGCCAAATAAATAGCAGAGTGGCTAAATTTTCTTGGTTTCATTTTTATCTCCTTTGATAGAATTTTTAGTCTAATTTTGTTCGGTGCTAATATTATGGAGTATGTAAATATCATTCTTGTCAGACCAGTAAAAATTTTGCACAACGAGAATTTTTAATGGCGCATTTTTGATCGAAACCGATTGCGTTGTAGTCGATAACTTTTATTTTTGGTTGTTTTAGTTACAATTTGTTTACAAAATATCTTATATGCTTTACAAATTAAGCCAAAGGATAAAATTTAAGCCTCAAAATCACGCTACATAAAAAGTAAAAAAATCACTCCGAAAGCTCCGTTTCGCTTTTTTACTCCAAAAAACGATCAATTTTTTCCGTTAAATCACGCAATTTTACCCACGCAAAAACTATTCCAATTTACACCGCACTTTTTAGTAACATTTCGCAAACGTTTGCGCTATAATGCGCGCCAATTCTCATTTTCAACCCATTCTAAGGAATTTTAATGAACAATTTACTTTATTCTGTTGAAGACAAACCGCCTTTTGGCTTAAGCCTGCTGTTGGCTGCGCAACATTTGTTAGCCGCATTGGGCGGCATCATCGCCGTGCCGTTAGTGATCGGCAACGTGTTAAAATTACCAACGCCCGACACCATTATTTTAGTGAATGCGGCGTTGTTGGTTTCGGGCATCGTTACCATTGTTCAATGCCGTGGCTTAGGGCCTATCGGCATTCGCTTGCCAAGCGTAATGGGGACGAGCTTCACATTCGTCGCTGCCGCATTAGCCATTGGCTTTAGCGAATATGGCGTATCGGGCATTCTCGGCTCATCGCTGGCTGGCGCATTTGTGATGATTATCGGCAGCTTCTTTATGCCAAGCATTCGCAAATTATTTCCGCCAGTGGTTACAGGCACTGTGGTGATGATGATCGGTTTAAGCCTTATTCCTGTGGCGGTGGACTGGTTCGCAGGCGGTCAGCGCACCGATGAAAACTACGCTTCACCCGAAAATTTGATGATGGCGACATTCGTGTTAGTCATCGTGGTGGCGTTGGTGCAATGGGGCAAAGGCATTTTCTCCGCCGCAGCGATTGTGATCGGAATGATGACAGGTTACGCCGTCGCCCTCGCCCTCGGTTGGGTTGATTTTTCAGGCGTGAAACAAGCGCAAACATTCGCCGTGCCACAACCGCTCCACTTCGGTTTATCATTCCCAATTACAGGCATCATCGGAATGTCCATTGCTTATTTAGTAACGATTGTGGAAAGCAGCGGCAACTTCCTCGCCCTCGGCAACGCCACCAAAACCGAAATCACCGGCAAACACTTGCGTGGCGGCGTGCTGTGCGACGGCTTAGGCTCTGCACTCGCAGCGATTATGTCCACCACACCGTTTTCTTCTTTCTCACAAAACATCGGCGTAATTTCATTGACAGGCGTAGCAAGCCGCTACGTGGTGGCACTCACAGGCGCATTATTAGTGCTGGCAGGTTTATTCCCCGTGTTCGGCGCACTCATCGTTTCAATTCCGCTCCCAGTTTTAGGTGGCGCAGGCTTAATGATGTTCGCAATGATCATCGCCGCAGGCATACAAATGCTCGACAACATCGAACGTAGCAAACGCAACGGCTTAATCATCGCCATCTCCATCGGCTGCGGCTTAGCCGTAACCACCCGCCCCGAATTACTCGACAAGCTCCCAAGTTTCATCAAAGAAATTTTCGGCTCAGGCATCACCGTCGGCTCACTTTTGGCATTAATCCTAAACCTAATCCTGCCAGAAGACAAACCCACCAAACAGCCAAAAAGCTAAGGGGTAAAATATAAAAAGTGCGGTGAAGTTTTTAAATTTTTTGCTATACTTCATCGCTTATTTTTGATTTGCTTATTAAATAAGGAGAATAGATAAAATGGATCAAATGCCAGTTTGCCCGAAATGTAACGGGGAGTATGTTTATCACGATAGCGTGAATTTTGTTTGCCCTGATTGCGCACACGAGTGGTCGGGCGATGAAAAAGCAGATGAAAATCTTGAGAAAGTTTGGAAAGACAGCAATGGTAATGTGTTGCAAGATGGCGATGATGTTATTTTGATTAAAGATTTGAAAGTGAAAGGGTCGTCTATTGTGTTGAAAAAAGGCACAAAAGCGAAGAATATTCGTTTAGTGGATAGTGATCACGATGTCGATTGTAAGATCGATGGTCAGCCTTTTTCTTTAAAATCTGAATTTTTGAAAAAAGCCTAATCGCATTTGAGTGTGCATTGATCGGATCTGTTTGCACATTTTTTTGCGCTAATATGGCTTTCCAATGAGGATATTGAGGTTAATATGAAAACAATAAAACTGCTTTTAGCGTTGTCGCTTTCTGCTTTTTCGGGCTTAACATTTGCGCATAATATTCAGCTTAATGGGGCGTTGCCTCAAGTTGCCGTAACAAAAGACGGCGAGATGAAATTAAGCGGTGGCGAGGTGAAGTATCAGACGTGGAATTCGGCGCAATTAGCGGGGAAAGTGCGTATTGTTCATCATTTTGCTGGCAGAACGGCGGCAAAAGAAAAAAATGAAGCATTGATTAATGCAATTAAATCCGCTGGATTTGATCGTAATAAATATCAAACCACGAGCATTATTAATGCTGATGATGCGGTTATTGCGACTGGTGTATTTGTAAAGAATAGTGCGGAAAAAGGTAAGAAAGAAAATCCGCACAGCCAAGTGGTATTAGATCAGCAAAGTGCGGTGAAAAATGCGTGGCAATTAAAAGAAAAAGACAGTGCCGTCATTGTGCTTGATAATGCAGGCAAAGTACGATTTGTGTCAGAGGGTAAATTATCTAGCACACAAGTTACAGAAGTGATCAATTTAGTTGCAAAATTAATTGCGCAATAAAAAAATCCCCATCATTGAATGGGGATTTCTTTAAAATAGAAGTGTTTTAGGCTTCTTCAAGATCATTTAATAAAACGCTTTCTAATGCGATTTCGATCATTTCATTAAAGGTTAATTGGCGAGCTTCTGCGCTTACTTGTTCGCCAGTGCGAATATGGTCTGAAACGGTGCAGATACTCATTGCTTTTGCACCAAATTCGGCAGCAACGCCATAGATGCCTGCGGCTTCCATTTCTACGCCAAGAATGCCGTGTTTTTCCATTAGGTCAAACATTTCAGCGTCTGGGCTGTAAAATAAGTCGGTTGAGAATAAGTTGCCCACTTTGACTTTAATGTTTTTGTTTTTGGCAGCTTGAACTGCGGATTGAACCATTGAGAAGTCGGCGATAGCGGCGAAGTCGTGATCTTTGAAGCGAATACGATTCACTTTGCTGTCAGTACAAGCTCCGATACCGATAATGACATCACGCACGTTGACATCTGGACGAACTGAGCCACAAGAACCAACACGGATAATTTTTTTCACACCATATTCGGTGATTAATTCTTTGGTGTAAATTGAGCAAGAGGGAATGCCCATTCCGTGCCCCATTACGGACACACGGCGACCTTTAAAAGTGCCTGTGTAGCCTAACATTCCACGCACTTCGGTAACTAATTGTGCATTTTCAAGAAAATTTTCAGCAATATATTTTGCTCGTAAAGGGTCGCCTGGCATTAAAATGACATCAGCGAATGCACCCTCTGGCGCATTGATATGTGGAGTAGTCATAATTTTTCCTTCTTTTATCTCATAAATCAATTTATTAGTAAAACACAATCACCTGCTTGCAGCAGCAAGAGATGAATAAAATTATAGCACGCTTTTTTATTTAAGTGGCGATAAAATCGCCAAGTTGAATAACCCTTAAAAAAGGGGCAAAATTATACCGCACTTTTTCCTGAAGAACACGAGAAAAAATAAATAAATCTTTTTACTACGTGATTTTGTTTTGTTCTAGCCGATTTTTCATTATCATAGCAAAGTGATGAAAGGAAAAATAATGAAACAACGCTTAACAATTATCCCAGCCACGCCTTGGACTGCACGCCATATTTGGTCAACCGAGCCAAAACCTCTTGCCGTGTTATTAATCACATTAGTTATTATGGGAGTAGGCGAGGCGTTAATTTTACTATCAAATTTAGGCTCAGCCCCTTGGACGGTTTTATCACAAGGCATTGCTTTACAAGGAAATTTTAGTGTGGGCTGGGCATCTTTTATCATTAGCCTTGTGGTGATGTTATTTTGGTTTCCCTTAAAAGTGCGGTTAGGAATTGGCACGATTTTAAACGTCATTGTCATTGCGATATTTCTTGGCATTACTGTTGCAGCCTTGCCTCCGCCCCTCAGTTCGCTTAGCCAATTTGGTTATTTTTTATTTGGAATGATCTTACTTGGGAGCGGCACAGCCTTTTATCTTACCTGCCACCTTGGCGCAGGTCCAAGAGATGGCTTAATGGTCGGAATTTGTCATTATTTTCATTGGAAAGTAGGTAAAACCCGCACGATTATTGAAGTATCTGTTTGCGCTTTAGGTTATTGGCTCGGCGGCACTGTTGGACTAGGTACACTCATTTATGCCGTTGGCATAGGCTGGATCGTTCAAAGCACGGTGATGGTGCTGCGTTATTATGGTAATAGACGCAAAAAAGATACAGCTTTATAATTGGATTATTATAATAAAATCAATGTGTTAATGTATTAAATGGAGGCGTGTCCCGGAGTCGAACCGAGCTACATGGATTTGCAATCCAGTGCATAACCGCTTTGCTAACACGCCATTGATATGGTGCTTTGGATATAAAAAAACACCGTTGAGGTGCTGTTTTATTTTAAATGGTGCCCGAGGCCAGACTTGAACTGGCACGCCCCGAAAGGCGAGGGATTTTAAATCCCTTGCGTCTACCGATTCCGCCACTCGGGCTAAACGCATTTCCTATTGCTAGGTTTGAATTGGAGCGGGAAACGAGGCTCGAACTCGCGACCCCGACCTTGGCAAGGTCGTGCTCTACCAACTGAGCTATTCCCGCGTTGTTTTCAGCTTATCGCTGTCAACGAGAGTGCATTTTACGGAAATCTGCTGTGCTGTCAACAGGAAATTTCAAATATAGTTTAAAAATATTATTGTTTGCTGAAAAAAGAGCCAGTTCGCTGAAAGTGCGGTCTTTTTTGCTGGTGTTTTTGCGGTTGTTGATGTTTATTTTTACTGAATATGATGCAAAAAATTTGCTTTAAACGCACCGCACTTTATGCCAAAATGTTTCACATTATTTTAGAAATGATTTTAAGGTGAAAATAATGACTAAAGAATATGCACTAGAAACGATTTTAGCACAAGCAGGTAATCGTTCCGATTCACGCACTGGCGCGGTTTCTGCGCCGATTTACCTTTCAACCGCTTATGGTCATCACGGCATTGGCGAGAGTACGGGCTATGATTATACTCGTACGAAAAATCCTACTCGAGTGGTGCTGGAAGAAACGGCGGCACGCTTAGATGGCGGTGATGGCGCATTTGCTTTTGCGTCGGGAATGGCGGCAATTCAGGTGTTGATGAGCTTGTTTAAATCACCTGATGAATGGGTTGTGTCGAGTGATGTGTATGGTGGAACTTACCGGTTGTTAGATTTTTGCTATAAAAATAATCACACGGTGAAGCCTGTTTACGTGAACACCGCCTCTGTTGAAGCGATTGAAGCAGCGATAACCCCAAATACCAAAGCGATTTTCGTGGAAACACCGTCTAATCCATTAATGGAAGAATGCGATGTGGCAGCGATTTCTAAGGTGGCGAAAAAACATAATTTGATGTTAATTGTGGATAATACCTTCTTAACGCCAGTGTTATACCGCCCGATGGACGATGGGGCTGACATCACACTTTATAGTGCAACTAAATATATTGCAGGGCATAATGATGTTTTAGCAGGTTTGTTGGTGGCAAAAGGTCAAGAATTATGTGATCGTATCTTTTATATTCAAAATGGTGCAGGTGCGGTGCTTTCGCCGTTCGATTCGTGGTTGACGATTCGTGGAGTGAAAACCTTGTCTTTACGAATGAAGCGTCATCAAGAAAATGCACGTGAGATTGCGGAATTTTTACGTCAGCAGCCACAGGTGAAAGATGTGTTATACCCAAATAAAGGTGGTATGTTGTCGTTCCGTTTGCAAGATGAAAATTGGGTTAATCCGTTCTTAAAAAGCATTAAATTAATTACTTTTGCTGAAAGTTTAGGCGGAGCGGAAAGTTTTATTACTTACCCAGCAACGCAAACCCATATGGATATTCCTGAAGCAGAGCGTATCGCTCGTGGTGTGTGTAACCGCTTGTTGCGTTTTTCAGTGGGCTTGGAAGATGTCGCAGATATTAAGGCAGATTTATTGCAAGCGTTGGAACAATGCGCTAAGTAAGATTTCACTAATTGGAATAATTGCTTAAATTATTGGGCAACTGTGCTATGATGATAAAAATTTTAGGGCAGTTGCCTTGAATTTCATTTGTTTGCCCTGATATATAGGGTTGTCAATCAACATTAAAAAGGAAAGAAAATGGCTGATGTATTACATATTACAGATGCTTCATTTGAAGCAGACGTGTTAAATTCAGATGTGCCTGTGTTATTAGACTTCTGGGCACCTTGGTGTGGTCCTTGCCGTATGGTTGGTCCAATCTTAGAAGACTTAGCAGCAGAATATGGCGATAAAGTTAAAATTGTGAAAATGAATATTGATGATAACCAAAATACGCCAGCACAATTCGGTGTGCGTGGTATTCCAACATTATTATTATTCAAAGAAGGTAAAGTGGTTGGCACGCAAGTTGGCGCATTACCGAAAACGCAATTAGCGTCATTTGTTGATCAAGCGTTATAATTTCAAGCTAAAAGAAAATCTCGCATTAAGCGAGATTTTTTATTTTTTACGTAAACATTCACCATAATGGCGAGTAGCGTTATCCCAAACGTGGTCAATAATCATTCGATCTTTTTCCCATTTCATAATTTCAAAATTGACTTTTTCTCCATTGTTGGCATTTTTGCTTAACCCTTTGAAAAATTGTTCTTCATCTTTCTTTAACTGCGGTTCATTTTTTAAACGTTTTTCCATTTGGCTGGAATGAATGCGCCCAAAAGTATGTTGAGTACTTGTGTGCGACAAAATATTGTCTTGCAAATGCCAATGACCAGAATGTTGATCTTCATAGGTGAGTGCTTTGTGGACAATAATGACACTCGTATTCACATAATTACCATCAGCTTGGAAATCTATCTGATCTATTGATACGGTATTCAGTGCTTTATACAAAATTGTGCAACGCCATTCCCCAATAATATCTTTAGCCGAAATTGCATTTTTTTGCACCGCACTTATGGGCGTAGCAAATGCTGACGTAGCAAAACTGAGCAAGGCAAAGGCAAGAAGTGGCGTTTTCAACATTTTATTTCTGCTCCCGTAACTTTTTCAAAATCGCTTTTAATTTTTCGTCTAAAGGGGCGTTTAAACGCAAGGTTTCCCCTGTTTTAGGGTGTTCAAAACGAATGCTGGCGGCGTGTAAAAATAAACGGTTTAAACCAAGTGCGGTCATTTCTGCATCAAAATTTTTATCACCATATTTGTCATCAAGTGCAATCGGGTGTCCTGCGTGCAAAGTGTGGACACGAATTTGGTGCGTCCGCCCTGTGATTGGCGAGGCTTTAACTAAAGTAGCGTTGGCGTAGCGTTCTTCAATGGAAAAACGGGTTTCCGATGGTTTGCCTTGTTCGCTCACTTTCACAATGCGTTCACCACTGGCAAGTTCGTTCTTAAGTAAAGGGGCTTGCACGACTTTCACGTGGGATTGCCATTGCCCACGCACTAAGGCAAGATAATCTTTTTGCACGGTTTTAATCCGTAGCTGTTCGTGTAAATGGCGTAAGGTTGAACGTTTTTTTGCCACCAGTAAAATGCCTGAAGTATCTCGGTCTAGGCGATGGACTAATTCCAAAAAACGAGCCTCGGGGCGTAATGCACGCAAGCCCTCAATTACGCCGAAACTTAAGCCGCTGCCGCCGTGAACGGCGATGCCCGACGGTTTATTTAATACTAGCAAGCAGTCGTCTTCAAAAATAATATGCTGCTCTAATTGCGCTACTTTATTTAATTTGGTTGACACGGGCGCTTGCTCTTTTTCAGAAACTCGCACAGGAGGCACTCGCACGACATCGCCTGCCTGCAATTTATATTCGGGCTTAATACGCCCTTTGTTCACACGCACTTCGCCTTTGCGAACAATGCGATAAATTAAACTTTTCGGCACGCCTTTGAGTTTGGCGAGTAAATAATTGTCGATGCGTTGTCCTGCCTCGTCTTCTGAAATGTTAAGCATTTTGACGCTGGCGTTAATAATATGATGGCTTTCAGTTGTCATAAAGTTGATTTTGCAAGAAAATTTGTGTTGATTTTAACATAATTAATCGCTAATTAAAATTGCCGAAACACCTTGCTTAATTTGTCTATTCCGTCCATAATACGTTGGATTTTGCCTAAGCAAAATTAATGAGTTTTCGTTAATATGTGGGATTAATGCAGTTTAGACATAAGACATTAATTTTTAACGAAATATGTGATTAAAACAGCCTTTTATCGAGCGTTTATTGCTACTTACATTGTTGTCGCTTACATTGCAACATTAAGTGGATACGCAAATTGTCGATAACCCAATCAATGCACCCAGCCTCTGACGGTCGAGATGACCGACATAGGGCGAAAATCACGAGGTCGATTGTGGAATGCCGCACGTGAGTTAGCTGATCTTAGCCATCGAAATGAGCATTGAGAGCAAAGAAATGGCGAAGATCAAATATAGAACAAAAGTGCGGTCTGTTTTAGTCGAGTTTTTAAAAGTGTCGATAGACCTTAAAATGAGAAAATTTTTACAATGAAAAGAATGTTAATCAATGCAACTCAAAAAGAAGAGTTGCGTGTTGCGTTAGTCGATGGACAACGCTTATTTGATTTGGATATTGAAAGTCCAGGTCACGAACAGAAAAAAGCAAACATTTACAAAGGGAAAATCACCCGTGTTGAACCTAGCCTTGAAGCGGCATTTGTGGACTATGGCGCAGAACGCCACGGTTTCTTGCCATTAAAAGAAATTGCACGTGAATATTTCCCTGCGGATTACGTTTATAACGGTCGTCCGAATATTAAAGATGTGATCAAAGAAGGGCAAGAAGTCATTGTTCAAGTGAACAAGGAAGAACGTGGCAACAAAGGTGCTGCGTTGACGACCTTTATTTCTTTGGCTGGTAGTTATTTAGTGATTATGCCAAACAACCCAAGAGCTGGCGGAATTTCACGCCGTATCGAGGGCGATGAACGTTTGGAATTGAAAGATGCATTGAGTTCTTTAGATGTGCCAGAGGGCGTGGGATTAATCGTGCGTACCGCTGGTGTAGGCAAATCGCCTGAAGAATTGCAATGGGACTTGAAAGTGTTATTACACCATTGGGAAGCGATTAAACAAGTTTCTGAAAGCCGCCCAGCACCGTTCTTAATTCATCAAGAAAGCGATGTGATCGTGCGTGCGATCCGCGATTATTTGCGTCGTGATATTGGTGAAATTTTAGTAGATAGCCAAAAAATCTACGAAAAAGCCAAAGCGCATATCAAATTAGTACGTCCTGATTTTATTAACCGCATTAAACTTTACCAAGGTGAAGTGCCGTTATTCAGTCATTATCAAATTGAATCGCAAATTGAATCGGCATTCCAACGTGAAGTTCGCTTGCCGTCGGGCGGTTCAATCGTGATTGATGTTACCGAAGCCTTAACCGCAATCGACATTAACTCAGCACGCTCAACTCGTGGTGGAGATATTGAAGAAACCGCATTAAATACCAACTTAGAAGCGGCGGACGAAATCGCACGCCAGTTGCGTTTGCGAGATTTGGGCGGTTTGATCGTCATCGACTTTATCGATATGACCCCAGTTCGCCATCAACGTGAAGTAGAAAATCGTATGCGTGATGCAGTACGTCAAGATCGTGCTCGTATTCAAATTAGTCGCATTTCACGTTTCGGTTTGTTGGAGATGTCCCGTCAACGTTTAAGTCCGTCATTAGGCGAGTCTTCACACCACATTTGCCCACGCTGCCAAGGCACAGGTAAAGTGCGTGATAACGAAAGCCTATCATTGTCGATCTTACGTTTAATTGAAGAAGAAGCGTTAAAAGAAAACACCAAACAAGTGCAATGTATTGTGCCGGTGCAAATCGCCTCTTATTTATTGAATGAGAAACGTAAAGCGATTCAAAGCATTGAAAAACGCCACGATGTTGATGTAGTGGTTGCGCCAAATGAAGCGATGGAAACACCGCACTTTAGCGTATTCCGTCTGCGTGATGGTGAAGATGTGAACGTGTTAAGCTACAATCTAGCTAAATTACACGAAGAACAGGAAGATATTTTCATTCCAGAAGAAAGTTTAGTTTCTCGTAATACTGAACACGCTGCTGTAACCGCAGAGAGCGTTGCAGAGTCAGCAGCATTGTCGATGACCATTTCGGAAGCAGCGCCAGTGGTTGAGCCAAAAGTAGAAGCGAAGCCGTCGTTAATTGCTCGCATTATTGCCGCAATTAAAGGTTTATTTGTGGCTGAGCCGAAAGAAGAAAGCAAGCCAAATAATCCACGCCAGCGTCAACGTCGCAATGATCGTCGTAATGACCGCCGTGGACGTAATGATCGCCGTAATCGTAACGATAACGGGGAACGCAATGCGAACTCAAAATCAACAGATGATAGCCATATTGAGAAAAATATGGAGAAAAATGTTGAGCGAACAGAGCGTGCACCTCGCCCTGAACGTGGCAATCGTCGCAATAATCGTAAAAATCAGCTTGAAGAATTTAACGCTGAAAATAATGCGGAGAATATGGCGGAAGCTACGGAAGAAAAATCTTTCACTCGTCAACCACGTGAGCGTCGTGAACGCCGTGATTTGCGTAAACGTGTACGTGTGAGCGATGAGGCAGTAGATGCTTCATCTTCTACAATGCCAGTTGCGGCTTTAGCCGTTGTGCCAGCAACGACAGCAAATGCGGAAAGTGCGGTGCAAAATTCGCCAGTTTTTGAACCAGCGTTAGAGAAATTTACGCAAGACAATGTTGCAGCAGAAATGCCTGTGGCAGAAACAGCGAGCCAAGCAAGTGAACCGACAGAACGTCGTGAACGCAACAATCGTCGCTTGCCTCGTCATTTGCGTGTGAATAATCAACGTCGCCGTCGCAATGAAAATGTGTCGCCGATGCCGTTATTTGCAGCGGTAGCCTCACCTGAATTAGCCAGCGGTAAAATTTGGGTGGACACAAGTGCGGTGCAAAAATCGAAAGAAAATGCGTTTTTATCTGTTGATGAACTGCTTGAACAGCAAGGGCAATCGCCAGTTAAAGCAGACGAAAACGTTGCGATTATGCCGGCAAGCCAATTCGTGAGAAGCGAGGAAAGCGTAGCATCTCAACCTTTGGGCTTTGTTACTCAGCCAGCCAATGAAGCTGTTGAGAAAAAAGTGCAAGCCTCGTTGGATCGTTTAAATGAAGAACAACGCATTCTTGAACAGCAAGCTGAGCAAGAATTGGCGGTCGAAACTGTGGCTGAAATAGGCGAAACGGTTGAAGCAGTAGCGATTGCACCAGTGCTAGCAGATAGCCAAAAAGTTGAAAATTTAGACCGCACTTATCAGTCTAATTATCAATTTAACGGTCGTTTAGGCACGATTTCAGCGGTGAAACATACCCAAGCTGAAATGACACAGGCACAAGCGAGTGCGGAATTAAATACGCCTTTCGACATCGTTGAATGGACGGAAAGTCGTTATTATTTCCACGGTAAAGGTGCGGCAGGGCATCACAGTGCAGTGAGCCACGTTTTCAGTGCACCAACCAAAACAGAAGTTTAACGCTTTTTTGATCAATAAAAATCCGATGCTTGCGTCGGATTTTTTATAGGGACGAATTGCCCAAACAAAGAGCAAAGAGCAAAAGGGAAATAAGGGAAAATATGGAGCAAAATATCTATTCCGTTAGCCAATTAAATGGTGCTGTACGCAATGCCTTAGAGGGCGAATTTGGTGCAGTGTGGCTGACCGGCGAAATATCTAACTTTACCCAACCAGTATCGGGGCATTGGTATCTCACTTTAAAAGATGAGAATGCACAGGTTCGTTGTGCGATGTGGCGAATGAAAACTACACGAGTGAGCTTCCGCCCACAAAATGGAATGCAAGTGTTAGTGCGTGCTGGAGTGAGTTTGTATGAGCCTCGAGGCGATTATCAATTAATCATTGAAAGTATGCACCCTGCAGGCGAGGGCTTGTTGCAACAGCAATTTGAACAGCTCAAGATGAAGTTGGCTGCGGAAGGGCTATTTGCACAAAATCTAAAGAAAAATCTACCGCACTTTTGTAAAACTTTAGGGGTGGTAACTTCGCCTACAGGGGCGGCGTTGCAAGATATTTTGCAGATTTTAAAACGCCGAGATCCGAATTTGAAAGTGGTGATTTACCCAACTCAAGTGCAAGGCAAAGATGCTGCCAATGAAATTGCACAAATGATTGAGTTGGCAAACCAACGACAAGAGGTTGATGTGTTGATAGTGGGGCGTGGCGGCGGTTCGCTGGAAGATTTGTGGTGCTTTAATGAAGAAATTGTGGCGAGAGCGATTTTTAATTCGACTATTCCAATTATCAGTGCGGTGGGACACGAAATTGACGTTACCATTGCTGATTTTGTGGCAGATCTGCGTGCACCAACGCCATCGGCAGCGGCTGAATTAGTCAGCCGTAACCAAGATGAATTATTCAAGCAATTAGACTATCAACACCAACGTTTAACAATGGCATTTGATCGTCTTTTTGCTGAAAAACATCAGTTGTTACAACACTGGTTATTGCGTTTGCAACATCAGCACCCGAATGCACAATTAAAAATCCAGCAGCAACGGACGATACAATTAGAGCAGCGTTTAATTTCGGTGATGCAACGCATAATGGAAAAAAATCGCCATAATTTCACCGCACTTTATCAGCGTTTGGACAATAATCCTTTGCCGCATTTGCTACAAAAACAACAGCAGCATTTGCAGCAGCTGAAAGTGCGGTTAAATTTTGAGCTAAATTCTCGATTGACAAATAAACAACATCAATTAGCCCATCTTTGTGCTAGAATGGACAGCTTAAGTCCGCTGAAAGTATTGGCTCGAGGTTATTCCATTGCAGAAAATGCACAGGGTAAAGCGATAAGTTCAATTCAGCAAGTGCATCTTGGTGAGCCTTTGCAAACAAGAATAGCTGACGGTGTGATTATCAGCACTATACAAAAAATTGAGCCACGTTGAACGTTTTGCAAAAAACACGGTCAAAAGCCAGTCAACAAATGGGCAAATGCCAAGGCGAATAAAAAAAGAGAATGAAAAATAAAATGGAACAAAACAATGCGTGAGAACAATCTCGTTGAAGTGAAGCAACTCACCTTTAAACGTGGTGAACGCACGATTTACGACAACCTTAATTTGCGTTTTGAAAAAGGCAAAATTACCGCCATTATGGGGCCGTCGGGGATTGGTAAAACCACCTTGTTAAAGCTGATTGGTGGACAACTTCACCCTGAGCAAGGCGAGATCTTATTCGATGGTAAAGATATTTGCCAAATGTCGAATAGTGAACTGTATAAAGTGCGTCAGCGTATGGGAATGCTGTTTCAATCGGGAGCATTATTTACCGATATTTCTACCTTTGATAATGTAGCCTTTCCGATTCGTGAGCATACTCGCTTGCCTGAAAGTTTAATCCGCAAAATCGTGTTAATGAAATTGGAAGCGGTGGGCTTGCGTGGGGCGGCGGATTTAATGCCATCTGAATTGTCAGGGGGAATGGCACGTCGTGCAGCATTGGCTCGCACTATCGCCCTAGATCCTGAATTGATTATGTATGATGAGCCTTTTACAGGGCAAGATCCGATTAGTATGGGGGTGATCATTAGCTTAATTAAGCGATTGAATGAAGCATTAAACTTAACCTCGATTGTGGTTTCGCACGATGTGCAAGAAGTGCTGAGTATTGCTGATTATGCTTATATTATTGCCGATAAACGAGTGATTGCCGAGGGTACGCCTGAAACGCTATTAAAAAGCCAAGATCCACAAGTGGTGCAGTTTATTAATGGCGAGGAAGATGGACCAGTGCGTTTTCATTTTCCTGCGGAAGATTATGTAGGAGATTTATTTAAATGATTGTAGAATTCATCTCCCAATTAGGAGCGAGTGTAATTCGCAGCTTGCGTGCTTTAGGGCGATCAGGTTTTATGTTGTGGGGAGCATTAATTGGCAAGCCACAATTTCGTAAACATACCCCTTTATTAATCAAGCAGTTACACGTTCTTGGTGTGCAATCGTTGCTGATTATTTTGCTGTCGGGCTTTTTTATTGGCATGGTATTGGGCTTGCAGGGCTATGTGGTATTAGTGGATTTTGCCGCTGAAGCGAACGTAGGGCAATTGGTAGCTTTATCGTTATTACGTGAATTAGGTCCTGTGGTTACGGCATTGTTATTTGCTGGGCGAGCAGGTTCGGCACTCACTGCAGAAATCGGTTTGATGAAAGCCACTGAACAACTTTCCAGCCTTGAAATGATGGCGGTCGATCCATTACGTCGTGTGATTGCACCACGCTTTTGGGGCGGCGTAATCGCAATGCCAATTTTAGCGATTTTATTTACCGCAGTTGGCGTGATTGGTGGCTCATTAGTCGGCGTGGATTGGAAAGGCATTGATGAGGGCAGCTTTTGGTCGGTAATGCAAAATGCGGTGTCAACGCAAGACTTATTTTATGGCTTTATAAAAAGTGTTGTGTTTGCTTTTGCCGTAGTGTGGGTGGCATTGTTTAATGGCTATGATTGTATTCCAACCTCAGAGGGAATTAGCCAATCTACCACTAAAACCGTGGTGAATGCTTCGTTATTAGTATTAGGTTTAGACTTTATTTTAACGGCGATGATGTTCGGCGGTTAAAAAGAATTTGTTTTTTATTAGGTAAAATTATGCGACAAACAATTAAATATGAATTTTGGGTAGGCTTGTTTTTATTGCTCGGCATTGCGGCGTTGGTCTTTATGGGCTTGAAAGTGGCAAATGTGCAAGGCTTTAGCCAAGAGAAATCTTATAATATTAATGCAACTTTTGACAATATTGGTGGTCTTAAAGTGCGTGCACCGTTAAAAGTGGGCGGCGTGGTTATCGGTCGAGTAACCCATATCGCTTTAAATGAAAAAAATTATTTGCCTCAAGTAACTATTGCGGTAAATGAAGAATATAACCAAATTCCAGATAATAGTTCACTTTCGATTAAAACCTCTGGTTTATTAGGTGAACAATACATTGCGTTAAGCATCGGTTTTGATGATGGTGAAACGCCAATGTTAAAAGAAGGAAGCACAGTTGTTGACACCAAATCAGCAATGGTTTTAGAAGATCTTATCGGTCAGTTTTTATATGGCGATAAGGACAAAAAAGATGAGCCAACGGCAGAAGCACCAACCGCTCAATAATTTAGGAAAGCAAATCTCTTAGGAGTTTTTATGAAAATTCAATTTAAACAATGGTTATCAAAAATTATCGTTATTTCAACCGCACTTTTTGCTGTACAAAGCGTAATGGCAGCAGATGGTCCTTATGAATTAACCCAAAAAACGGCAGATAAATTATTTGCAGATTTAAAAGCTAATAGTGCACAAATTAAATCTAACCCGAATATGTTAAAATCTATCGTTCGCCAAGATTTAATGTCATATGTTCACGTTAATTATGCAGGTTCATTGGTGTTAGGACAATATTTCAAATCAACTACACCAGAACAACGTGAGAAATTCTTTGCGGCATTTGATAAGTTTATCGAACAATCTTATGCACAGGCGTTGACTTTATATAATGGTCAAGAAATTCAAGTTCAGCCAGCACAATTAAATGGCGACAGCCAAGCTAGCGTGCGTGTGAAACTTATTCAAAGTCAACCAGTAAATCTAACTTTCCAATGGCGTAAAAACAGCAAATCTGGTCAATGGCAAGTTTATGATATGGCAGCTGAGGGCGTGAGTATGGTGGAAACCAAAAAACAAGAATGGAGCAATATCTTACGCAAAGACGGTATTGATGCGCTTACTGCGCAAGTGTTAAAAGCTGCCGCTGTACCTGTAACTATTAAAAAATAATCTGAAATATGCAAGCTGAAAAACTAAAATGGTCGGCAGTGCAAAATGATGATAAAATAACTCTCCAAATAACTGGAGAGTTATCTCGCGATACGTTGTTGCCTTTGTGGGAACAACGTTTTGTCCTTTTATCAGAAAAGCAAATTGCCGACAAAGATATCCTGTGGGATCTTTCGCAAATTAGCCGAATTGATAGTGCAGGATTTGCGTTATTATGCGATTTGATTACACATTGTCGTCGCATTCAACATTCAAATCATCGTCTGATTGTGGCAAATGCACCATCACAATTATCAACATTGGCGGATCTTTTTGGCTTAACGGATTGGCTCAACTCGTTTATTGCTTAATAAATATTTAGATTAATTATTGTGGGAAATTATGGAACCTAAAAAAATTGAAGACATTTTAAAACAACAACTCAATTTAACTGAAGTGTATGCACAAGGTGAAAATGCACATTTTGGCGTAATTGTGGTAAGTGATGAAATCGCCGCTTTATCTCGAGTAAAGCAGCAACAAACGATTTATGCGCCATTGATGGAATATTTTACCACTGGCGAAATTCACGCATTAACCATCAAAACCTACACCGTAGAAAAGTGGAAGCGTGATCGCTTATTAAACGTTAGCAATTAAGGAAAGTATTATTATGCAAAAGTTTCGTGTTTATGGTCAATCTCGCTTAAGCGGTTCTGTACAAATTTCGGGTGCAAAAAATGCAGCGCTACCTATTCTTTTTGCCGCTATTTTAGCGGAAGAACCCGTTAAACTGACCAATGTTCCAGATTTAAAAGATGTTGATACTACATTCAAAATTTTACGTAAATTAGGCGTTAGCGTAGAGCGTGATGAAAGCAATGCCGTATTAATTGATGCCAGCAAAATTGATCATTATGTTGCGCCTTATGAATTAGTCAAAACAATGCGTGCTTCAATTTGGGCATTAGCCCCATTATTGGCTCGTTTCCACGAGGGGCAAGTTTCATTACCAGGTGGCTGTACGATTGGTGCTCGTCCTGTGGATATGCACATTTCAGGCTTAGAAAAAATGGGTGCAAACATTGAGCTTGATGAGGGCTATGTGAAAGCCTCTGTTAAAGGGCGTTTATCTGGTGCAACGGTTTATATGGATAAAGTCAGCGTGGGTGCAACTTTGTCGGTGATGATGGCAGGTACGTTGGCAAAAGGTAAAACCGTGATTGAAAACGCCGCTCGTGAACCTGAAGTGGTGGATACGGCTGAATTTTTAAACAAAATGGGCGCACGCATTTCAGGTGCAGGATCGGATACGATTACTGTTGAGGGTGTGGATCGTTTGGCTGGTTGTGAGCATAGCATCGTGCCAGACCGTATCGAAACAGGGACATTCTTAGTAGCAGCCGCCGTATCTGGCGGTCGCATTGTGTGTAAAGGCACTAAAGCCGAAACCCTTGAAGCAGTGATCGAAAAATTGCGTGAAGCAGGAATGCAAGTTGATGTTACAGAAGATACCATCACCCTTGATAGCTTAGGTCGCCGCCCGAAAGCGGTAAACATTCGCACAATGCCACACCCAGGTTTCCCAACGGATATGCAGGCACAATTTACCTTGTTGAACGTAGTTGCTGACGGTGCAAGTAGAATCACAGAAACTATTTTTGAAAACCGCTTTATGCACATTCCAGAACTAATCCGAATGGGGGCAAAAGGTGAAGTTGAGGGAAATACGGCCTTAATTCAAGGTGTTGAGCATCTTTCAAGCGCACAAGTAATGGCGACGGATTTGCGTGCATCAATTAGTTTAGTCTTAGCGGGCTGTATTGCTACTGGCGAAACTATTGTTGATCGTATTTATCATATCGATCGTGGTTATGAACACATCGAAGAAAAATTACGTGGTTTGGGTGCACGAATTGAGCGTTTTTCTGAACAATCAGAAGAAGAATAATCAGCTGATAATGCCATAAATTTAAGTAGAAATCGTAAAAGTTAAAAATGATGAAAAATTCACCGCACTTTTGCGATTTTCCTTATTTAAATGCTTGCTTATCTATATTGAACAATCTAAAATACGCCAGTTTTTTATACTAAAATTTCATCAAGAAAAATAATGCTTGCAACAACGATATTTGAATTTCCAATTCGAGTTTATTATGAAGATACTGATGCAGGTGGGGTGGTTTATCACGCACGCTATTTGCATTTTTACGAACGTGCAAGAACGGAATTTTTGCGCCATCTCCAATTTTCGCAACAAGCATTATTAGCGGAAAAACAAATTGCTTTTGTGGTGAAATCAATGTCCATTGACTATGATTTTCCTGCTAAATTAGATGATTTGTTGACGGTGGAAACCGTTGTCGATGAAGTGAAAAGGGCAACAGTGGTATTCTCTCAATGCCTTAAAAGAGAAGAACGCATATTGAGTAAGGCTACCGTTAAGGTAGCCTGTGTTGATTTAGGCAAAATGAAACCTGTGGCACTTCCTACTGAAGTTAAAGCCGCATTTAGTCAATAATTTTTTCGGAGCTATCCAATGACTGCAGAATTGAACTTTTTAGATTTATTTCTAAAGGCGAGTATCGTCGTTCAACTTGTAATTTTAATTTTAATCTCGTTCTCGGTGATTTCGTGGGCGATTATTATCCAACGTAGCCGTGTGCTAACCCAAGCCTTAAAAGATTCATTAGCATTTGAAGATCGTTTTTGGTCGGGTGAAGATTTAACCAAACTTTATGATGGTTTAGAAAATCGCCGTGATGCTAACTTAAATGGTAGCGAACAGATTTTCTATGTGGGCTTTAAAGAATTTGCTCGTTTAAAACAAGTGAACCCTGATGCGCCTGAAGCGATCATTATGGGGAGCACGCGCGCAATGAACTTGGCGATGAACCGTGAAATTGAAGATTTAGAAACACGCGTACCATTCTTAGCAACGGTTGCATCAGTTAGTCCATATATCGGTCTATTTGGTACGGTATGGGGAATTATGCACGCCTTTATGGCATTAAGTGGTGCAAAACAAGCGACATTACAAATGGTTGCACCAGGTATTGCAGAAGCGTTAATCGCAACGGCTATCGGTTTATTTGCAGCGATTCCAGCGGTAATGGCATATAACCGTTTGAGCTTGCGAGTAACTAAATTAGAACAAAATTATGGCAACTTTATTGACGAATTCACGACGATTTTACAACGTCAAGTGTTCGCAAAAAGCTAACAAATTCTGATTTTTTTAACCGCACTTAATTAGCAGATTAAGTAAAAACTAAGGCAAAGTGCGGTTGATTTTAGCGAAGTTTTAGAGGTTGATATGGCTTACCGCCGTAGTAGAGAAAAAAGTATTAAGTCTGAAATTAATATCGTGCCATTTTTGGACGTATTATTAGTTTTAGTTCTGATTTTTATGGCAACGGCTCCAATTATTAGCCAAAGCGTGCAAGTAGATTTGCCCGATGCTGTAGAAAGCCAAAGTGTTTCAAATGAAGATAAAGTACCTGTGATTTTAGAAGTAGCAGGCGTGGGGCAATATGCAATTTCCATTGCTGGGGATCGTTCTGAGGGCTTAACCGAAGAAATGGTAACCGCAATGACGAAAGCCGAATTTGAAAAAGATCCGAACACAATGTTTTTAGTTGGCGGAGCAAATGATGTGCCTTACGAAGAAGTGATTAAAGCATTGAATTTACTTCATTTAGCAGGTATTAAATCGGTTGGTTTAATGACTGATCCCATTTAGACAGTAGGATAAATTGTGAAAAATAATCGACAAAAGAAAGAAACGAATGCAGTGTTGCTTTCCATTATAATGCATTCGATTTTGTTCGGTTTGTTAATTTTAAGCTCACTTTTTCATAACCCTATTGAGGCAATGGGTGGTGGCGAGGGCGACGGTGATGTCATCGGTGCGGTAATGGTAGATACTGGTGCGGCAGCACAAGAATGGGGACGTATTCAACAGCAGAAAAAAGGGCAAGTAGAAAAAGCCAAAAAAGAGCCTGTTGAAGAAGAACAGCCAGAGCCGAAAGTTGAACCTAAACCAGAGCCAAAAGTTGAGCCTGACCAAGAACAAATTAAGCAAGAGCAACAAAAGCTCGAGCAGCAAAAAGAACAACAACGCCAAAAGCAACTTGAGCAACAAAAAGCGAAGCAAGAGGCTGAGCAAAAAGCTAAAGAAGAAGCTGAAGCCAAAGCGAAAAAAGCCGCTGAAGCAGCAAAATTAAAAGCCGATGCGGAAGCAAAACGTTTAGCAGCGGCAGCAAAACAAGCTGAAGAAGATGCTAAGGCGAAAGCGGCTGAAACGGCTAAAGCAGCAAAAGAAAAGGCGGCACAAGAAGCTAAAGCGAAAGCAGAAAAAGAAGCCAAAGAAAAGGCGGAGAAAGACGCTAAAGCAAAAGCGGAAAAAGAAGCAAAAGCCAAGGCAGACAAAGAAGCTAAAGAAAAAGCGGAAAAAGAAGCGAAAGCAAAAGCTGAAAAAGAGGCTAAAGCCAAAGCAGAGAAAGAAGCCAAAGAAAAAGCCGCTAAAGAAGCTAAAGCGAAAGCTGATGCCGAAGCCAAAGCAAAACGCAAATCTGAGCAAGCAGCCCTTGATGATTTCCTCAATGGTGGTGAAGTCGGTGGTGGTAGTGCAGCGAAAGGTGGCAATGCGAACAAGGGCGGTAGTCAAGGTTCGGGTGCGGGACAAGGCGCTGGCGATGGCAGCAAAGTAGGCGATCAATATGCAGGTGTGATTAAGAAAGAAATCAAACGCCGCTTTATCAAAGATCCAAGTTTTGCTGGCAAGGTATGTAGCGTGAAAATTCAGTTAGGACGTGATGGTACGATTTTAGGTTATCAACGTGTTTCAGGTCCTGATGATATTTGTGCAGCAGCATTAAGTGCGGTAGCGAGAACTAAAAAAGTTCCAGCAGCACCGTCTGATGCTGTTTACAATAAATATAAAAATCCAACTATTGATTTCGATTTGAAATAATGGATTTTTATAAAGTGAAATAAACCATAGGTGGTATGATGAAATTAATGACTCGAATTCTGAGTATATTTGCGGTGTTATTTTTTGCAATTAACACAGCACAAGCTGATGACGAAGTGCGTATCGTGATCGATGAAGGTGTTGAGGGTGCACGCCCAATCGCTGTTGTTCCGTTTAAAACTAACGGTGCAGTGCCTGCTGATGTGGCAGAAATTATTTCTGCGGATTTGCGTAACAGCGGTAAATTCAACCCAATCCCAGTAAGCCAAATGCCACAGCAACCCGGTTCAGCTTCAGAAGTAACGCCTGATGCGTGGGCTTCTTTAGGGGTTGATGCTATTGTGGTTGGACAAGTAACTGCTACTGGTGGCGGTTATAATGTTGCCTATCAATTAGTGGATACTATTGGTGCTTCAGGTTCTGCAGGTGCAGTATTAGCGCAAAATTCATTTACTGTTGCACCTAAATTTATTCGCTATGGTGCGCACACTGTAAGTGATGAAGTATTTGAAAAAATTACCGCAATCAAAGGGGCGTTTAGAACTAAAATTGCCTATGTCGTGCAAAAAAATGGCGGTTCACAACCTTATGAAGTACGAGTTTCAGACTACGATGGATTTAACCAATTTGTGGTAAATCGTAGTTCACAGCCAATTATGTCGCCAGCGTGGTCTGCCGACGGAAAACGCTTAGCTTATGTGTCTTTTGAAAATAGAAAATCACAATTAGTGGTGCAGGATTTAGGTTCTGGCGCACGTAAAGTGGTTGCTTCATTCCCAGGACATAACGGCGCACCAGCGTTTTCACCAGATGGTTCTCGTTTAGCTTTTGCATCTAGCCAAGATGGTCAGTTAAACATTTATGTAATGAGTTCAAATGGTGGACAACCTACCAAATTGACGAGTAACGCAGGCAATAATACAGAGCCTAGCTGGACTCCAGATGGACGTATCTTGTTTACCTCGGACAGAGGCGGGCGACCGCAAGTTTACTCAATGAGTGCCACAGGTGGTGGTGCAACATTGGTAGGTTCTGGTGGTTCAAGCTATAGCGGTCAGGTTAGTTCTGACGGTAAAACTATGGTAATGATTTCAGGCGATAACGTGATTAAAAAAGACCTTGTTTCAGGTTCAACTCAAGTATTGAGTTCAACTTTCTTAGACGAGAGTCCAAGTATTTCACCAAACGGCATTATGATTATTTATAGCTCTACCCAAGGATTAGGAAAGGTGCTACAATTAGTATCCGCAGATGGTCGTTTTAAAGCGAGATTGCCAGGAAGTGAGGGACAAGTTAAATTTCCAGCTTGGTCTCCATATTTAACTAAATAAACTCTAAGGAGAAAATAAATGAAATTAGCAAAATTATTGTTAGTTGCCCCAGTATTAGCATTAGCTGCTTGTAGCTCATCAAACAACGATGCAAGCGGTATGGACGGTGCGAACGCAAACGGTGCAAACGCAGGTCAATTCGGTGGTTATTCTGTTCAAGATTTACAAAGCCGTTACAACACTGTTTACTTTGCATTCGACAGCTATGCAGTTGAAGGTGAATACCAACAATTATTAGATGCTCACGCAGCATACTTAACAGCAACTCCAGCAGCTAAAGTATTAGTTGAAGGTAACGCTGACGAACGTGGTACTCCAGAGTACAACATCGCTTTAGGTCAACGTCGTGCAGACGCAGTGAAATCATACTTAGCAAACAAAGGTGCTAACAACGTTTCAACTGTTTCTTACGGTGAAGAAAAACCTGCAGTATTAGGCCACGATGAAGCTGCATACAGCAAAAACCGTCGTGCGGTATTAGCATACTAATTTTTAATTAGTTCATTTTTCATAAAATAGGCTCTGCGATATTAAATGGCAGAGCCTGTTTTTTATCAATTAACTGAAAAATAGCTGGGAATTGATTGCTATTCGTGCAAACGAATAAAAAAATGAAAATATTGGTTGATTATTAAATTTAAATCCGTAATATATGCACCCGTTGCACAGCATAATTGCGCAACGAAAAATCCAGTGGGTCGTTAGCTCAGTCGGTAGAGCAGCGGACTTTTAATCCGTTGGTCGAAGGTTCGAATCCTTCACGACCCACCACCTTTAAATTAAATACCTAATTTTGTTAATGTCGCTTAATGCGCTTTAATGAATAAATGGGTCGTTAGCTCAGTCGGTAGAGCAGCGGACTTTTAATCCGTTGGTCGAAGGTTCGAATCCTTCACGACCCACCACTTTAATTTAAAACACCAAGAATTTAAACCGCACTTTTAAATCTCTTTTAAAGTTAGTTTAAACCTATCTTGGGTCGTTAGCTCAGTCGGTAGAGCAGCGGACTTTTAATCCGTTGGTCGAAGGTTCGAATCCTTCACGACCCACCACTTTCTCTCATTATTTAATCTTAATCTTGTTTTGAGTTATATTTTTACTTCTTTTGTGATCTCCATTCCAAAATAATGCCTTTTTCGTTGGGTTTTCTTTTTATTCTGCTTAAAGTGCGGTGTAAAAAAGAGAAGTTTTATGAAAAAAGGTTTTACCTTGCTAGAAATATTAATCGTCTTGCTCATCACCAGTCTATTTGCTTTAGCTAGTTTACCAAATTGGCAGAAAAGTGATGGCTCATTGATTTTAGCCAAAGAACAACATCGGCTTTATCTATTTCTGCGTCGAGTGCAAGCCAGAGCTGAGAATTCCACAGAAATTTGGTATCTAATTTTAAATCGAGATATGCAACAACAGCGTTGGTGTATGGTGGCTCAGCTCAAAAATGAGATGAGCTGCGATTGCTTTAATCCCGATTATTGTCCACCTGAATTGGCTGCGCATTTTTATTACCCTTTTTATGCCAACAAAACGGCGATTAGCACAAAGGCATTTTATCCACAAAAGCTGATCAGTTTTAACGGCACACGTAATTCAACTGATCCTGCTTGTTTTGTGTTGCAAGCGGAAGAAAATCGTACACTTTTTTCTTTTTCCAATTTGGGGCGAGTACGTTTAAAAACATTTCAGCCTAGCACGGCTTGTAATGCAGGGAGCGAAGAATGACAGCGTTTTATCGTGGACAAAGTTTGCTGGGCTTAATGTTAAGCATCGCATTATCTGCATTTTTATTGTTAGTCATTGTGCAATTTTATAGCCATACTCAACGGCAAAATCAGCGTATTTTATTGCAATTACAGCTACAAACCGAATTACAGCGAGCCATTCAAACAATGGCGAAAGATCTGCGCCGAGCAGGATTTCGGGCATTATCTCCAAAAGTATCAGAAAATAATTTTGCCTTATTTGAATTAGACGAAAATGGCACGAGTCTAGCCATTTATCCGAATGAAAGTGCGGTGGAAAATAGCTGTGTTTTGTTCTTTTATGATTTGGACGGCAACGGCTGTTTAGGCTCAACAAATCGGCAATGTATTAAAGGCGAGCAAAATATGACTTCAGAAGTTGGACGAGAGCTTTTTGGTTATCGTAAAAAGGGCGATTTGCTGGAAAGTCGAACTTATGGCAACAAGGCGAATAATAAATGTAAACGAGCTGAGTGTCAGAGTTATTTGCGTGCACCTGCTTGCCAAGATTTGGGCTGGAGTAAAATGCTTGATGAAGATCTTTATCAAATCAATAAGTTACAATTTGATTGGCTTGAAAATACACAAGATTATAAAGGCGTTGTCATTAGCTTATCAGGGCAATTTAAACATCAGCCCGAAATTCAATATGAAACTTCGATTGTCGTGCCCTTATTAAATCAGCCGATCTTAAATCAAGCAACATTAAATCAGGTTAGCCAATGAAAAACTCAGCAAAAATCCACCGCGGTTTTATCACAATTAGCTTGCTGATTTTACTCTCAAGCCTGTTATTTGTGGTGCTATTATTTGATGAAGACACATTTAGTCTGCACCATAACATCATCGCCCAACGCCAAGATTATGTGGCACAACATTTTGCTTTGCAATCACGCACAAAGCAATTAATGCAGCAAAATCAAGCCTGCGATCATCTGGAGTTATCCGCCGCAGGAAACGTAGCGACTACAGCGATTTCCACAGAAATAAACAACACACATCAACAATTTATTTGGTGCGAGCGGCAGGCATTATTCAAGCAAGCGCCGAAGAAAAATATCAACGAAGGGCAATTTGTCGTATTTATTGCGCCCGAATTTTTGCCTTTATTTCAAACACAATTAATCCAAAATTTGGCTTTTCAGCCGAAAGATAAACAAAATTATGTGTTTTGGTTTACGCCGACACAGAATGAATGGCAATTAGCAGGGAATATTAATGGCATCGTGGTTGCCGAGGGCGATTTGTTGATTAAAGGCAAGGGCAAAATTAGTGGGGCGGTGATTAGCAAAGGCAAAATAAGCACGGAAGATAATGTAACCATCAGTTATAGAAAAGCGACGGTTACGGAATTGACGCAAGCCTTTAGTCGTTGGCAACAAGTGGAGAAAACGTGGTATGACTATCTTCCATAAAGGAATGAGCTTAACAACGGTACTGGTTGCGTTAAGTTTATTTAGCTCGCTGTTTTTGGCGATAAATCAATGGGCGAGCTACCAACGTAAAAACGCCAATCACATTTATCAGCGTTACCAAGCCTTGCAAATCGCTGAAAATCAACAACAACGGCAGTTTTTAGGGTTATCTTGCGATCCTTTGGTGGAGCAAAATGGCTTAACGTTTCAGGTGAGCTGTCAGGGAAATGGCGTGAAAGTGCGGTATATTTTAGGCGAAATTCAGTTATAATAAAGCAAAATCCCAATCTCAATTTTGCTATGTTTAACATTTATCATTCCAATAATCTTGATGTACAAAAAAGTATTTTGTGCCGTTTATTAGCCCTTGAGCCCCAATCTGATCCTTTCACACCCGACACAATTTTGGTGCAAAGCCCAGGTATGGCGCAATGGTTACAGTTGAAATTAGCGGAAGAAAATGGGATCGCCGCGAATTTTCATTTTCCAATGCCAGCCAGCTTTATTTGGCAGCAATATGTGGACAACTTGCCGAATGTGGCGGAGCAAAGCCATTTTAGCAAAGACAGTATGACGTGGCGTTTAATGCATTTATTGGAAAATACGGATTTTCAACCCATTTTACATTACCTGAATAATGTGCCGGAGTCGGCGCAGCAAAAACGCTATCAGTTAGCACGCAAAGTGGCGGATTTATTTGACCAATATTTGGTTTACCGCCCTAATTGGATTGCCGCTTGGGAGCAAAAACAAGATGAACTGGTTTTAACGGAAATTCTCCGCCAGCAAAAGCAAGCTGATGATAAACTCAAAGCACAAATCACCGAAGATGTGCAATGGCAAGGCACGTTGTGGCGTGCGTTAGTTGAGGACATCAATCTCAGCACGCAAAATGGTGCACAGGCGCATCACCGAGCCAATTTGCATCGCCAATATTTAAGCCTGAATAGCTATAAAAATTTGCCGAAGCGCATTTTTATTTTTGGCATTTCTGCCTTGCCGAAAACTTATTTAGAAACCTTTGCGGCGATGAGTGAACATTGCGATGTGCATTTATTTTTTAACAATCCGAGCCAATATTATTGGGGAGATATTGTTGATGAAAAATTTGCACAAAAGCTCGCCTTGAAAAAATTATCTCATTTTGAGCAATCCACTCAAGTTGAGATTTTTAGCGCTGAAAAATTAGCGCAATATCAGGCAGGGCAGCAAGAATGGACGGCGGAGCAAGAATGTTTAAGTATCGGCAATCCTTTGTTGGCAACTTGGGGGAAATTGGGGCGAGATTTTTTCTATTTATTAAGCGAGCTAGACACACAGGATATTCAAGCCAATACCGAATTAAACGGCAGCACATTATTAACGCAAATTCAGCGCAAAATTTTGCATTTAAGCCCGAGTGAAGCCAATTCGTTAACGCTTGCCGAGCAAGATCAATCGCTGACTTTTCACGCTTGCCATAGCCCGATGCGGGAAGTTGAAGTATTACACGATTATTTATTGCAATGTTTTCAATCGGATAGCAATTTAACGCCAAAAGATATTGTGGTAATGGTGGCAGATATTGATCGCTATGCGCCCTATATTCAAGCGGTGTTTGGGCAATATCAGCGCAAATTTTGGCATAAAAAATCGGGCGAAATGCGCTACGATAATCGCTACATTCCTTTCTCTATCTCTGATGAAACGCTATCCGAAAGTGATGTGTTGTTGGCAACATTTTTAAATTTGTTGCGTTTGAAAGACAGCAAATTCAGCGCAGAAGATGTGTTGGCATTGCTTGATATTCCTGCCATTCGTACTCGTTTTGAGATGAGTTTAGATGATTTGGAACAGTTACGTCATTGGGTGAAAGACAGCGGCATACGTTTTGGCTTGCTGTCGAATAATACTGAAAATCAAAGTACTGAACAAAATTTAAATTCGTGGCAATCGGGCTTGGAGCGTTTATTGCTCGGTTTTGCAATGCGTGAAGAAAATGGCGTGTGGCAGCAAAATTATCTTGGTGTTGATAGTAGCTATGGTTTGAAAAGTCAGCTTGTAGGCGCATTGGCAGCATTTATCGAAGCCTTACAGCGTTGGCACAATGTGTTGTTGCAGTCCTATCAAATTGAAAAATGGCAAGAATTTTTGACCGCACTTTTGCACGATTTCTTTGCACCAGAAACGCAAACGGCGGAAATGTTGAGCTACATCGACACTAAAATTCAACAAATCACCGAATTATTGCAGGATCTCAACGTCGATGAGCCGCTTTCTGCCGAAGTGATGGTAGATTTACTCACCGAAAAATTAAATGAGCAAAGCAATAGCCTAAAATTTTTAGTGGGACGAGTGAGTTTTTGTACCCTGCTTCCAATGCGCTCCATTCCGTTTAAAGTCGTTTGTTTGTTGGGAATGAATGAGCAAGATTATCCACGTCAGCAATCGCCAAACAGCTTTGATTTAATGCAATATCATCGTCAAAAAGGCGATCGTTTCCGTCGTGATGATGATCGGTATTTATTCCTTGAAGCCTTATTGGCGGCGGAAGAGCGACTTTACATCAGTTATATCGGGCAATCTATTGTGGATAATACGCCGCTTGAGCCGTCAGTTTTGGTCAATCAATTATTAGATTATTTGGCGGAAAATCTTCCTGCGCAAGGTGAAAATGCAGGCGGAAAATCGTTGATTACTAGACATTCAATGACGGCGTTTAGCCCTGAAAACTTTAGCAAAAACCACCGCACTTTTGCTCGTGAATGGGCGGAAATTCGCAATGACGAGCAAACTTTGCCTGATTTTGTGCAAACAATGGCGCACGATAGCACTAATCAACATATTCACGTTGAAATTACACAGCTAATTAAATTTGTGCAAAATCCAGTGCAATTTTTCTTTGAACAGCAACTCGGTGTGTATTTTCGAGATCAGGAAGAAGACATTGCTGACTCAGAAAACTTTCAGTTAAATCAGTTGGATATGTACAATATTCGACAAGATTTATTGACACAAGTTACTCCAGATTTTGAGACTTATTTCAATCGACTGCGTTTAAAAGGCGTATTGCCACGTGGAGAATTTGCGCAAGTTTATGCACAAGAAGTGCGGTCAGAAATTGAAATGTTTTTGCCGATTTTGCAAAAATATCACCAGCAAACCGCCGAAAGCCGTTATGTGGATTTAAGCATTGAAGTGGGCGATAAGATCGTGCATTTAACGGGCTATTTAACTAATTTATTTGCGACTAATCAGCGTGTTGTGTGGCGTGCGGGGGCGCATAAAGATAATTATGTGATTGAAAATTGGCTGTATTTTTTAATTCAGGCGGTGGCGGAAAATTTATCGCCAGCCAATAACACGCCTGCGCCTATTTTTTATGGGCGAGAAAAAGGGGAGTTGAGCGGAAAATCTTTTGCGGTGGACGAAAATTTTGATCCTTTGAGCGTGCTAAAACAATATCTGCAATCTTATTTAGCCAGCGAGCAGCGAATGGTGTTGGCGGTAACAAAAGAAATTGCTAAGTATTTGAAAAATATGAATGATAGCACAGCGAGCTTGCGTCATATTGAAGAAATTGCCAATGCTAGCAGCTATGGCGAATATGATTCTAGCGACATTTATTGGCAGCGTGTGTTGAAACAAACGGCGAATTTAACTGATTATGTTGATGAAATTAATGCGTGCACCTCGAGCTGGTTTCAGGCAATGACTGATACTTTAATTAGCGTAAAATAAGCGCAAAACTGCGGTTAATTTTTTACGAGTTTTCAGGTAGAATAACGCAATATTTTGTAGTGTTAAATAAGTTAAGGACGAGATATGCAGATTAATCAAATTGTGAATGTGGATTTGGTTAAACAAATGAATAGCGCGGTGGTGTATAAATTCATCGATCAGCAAGGACCGATTTCTCGAATTCAAATTTCGGAGTTGAGCCAGCTTGCGCCTGCTAGTGTAACGAAAATTACACGTAATTTATTAGCTCGTGGCTTGATTAAAGAAGTGGAGCAGCAAGAATCTACTGGTGGTCGTCGTGCGACGTCGATTGTGGCAGAACAAAAAGTCTTTAGAACGCTGTTGGTGCATTTAGGGCGACAAAAAATTGTGCTGGCGATAATGGATTTGTCTAGCAAATTAGTGAAACACTGCGCATTTGATTTTCCGCAAACGCAAAATTTAGCCGACGTGGAAGCCGCATTATTAACGAACATTAGTCAATTTTTAGCCGAAAATGAGAAAAAAAATGCGGAATTGATTGCGATTGGTATCACGGTTTCGGGCTTTATTAATGCAAAAAATAATTTAATCGAAAATCTACCGCACTTTTCGCTGGCTCAGCCTTGGGATTTGGCTAATCGCCTTGAAAAACACTTCAATTTGCCGACTTATATTGGACAAGATGTGCGCAGTTTGGCACTTGCTGAACATTATTTTGGGGTAACAAAAGATTGCTACGATTCTTTATTATTACGCATTCATCGTGGCGTGGGCGCAGGCATTGTGATTAATCACGAAGTTTTTCAAGGCTACCGCAATAACGTAGGCGAAATTGGGCATATTCAGGTTGATCCACTCGGCAAGCGTTGTTTGTGTGGCAACGTGGGTTGCTTGGAAACTGTGGTCAGCAATGCGGCGATTGAAAATAAAATGCAACAAATGCTGGAAGATGGCTATCAAAGCAAATGGCTGTCGTTGGAAAGCCACGATATTGAAGCGATTTGTAAGGCGAGCAATAAAAATGATGCCGTGGCTTCGGAGTTAATTGAACACGTTGGCGTGCAAATCGGGCGAGTGTTGGCGATGTCGGTGAATATGTTTAATCCTGAAAAAATTGTGATTTCAGGCGAAATTACGCAAGCCAAAGCGATTTTATTTGCTGCTATTCGCAAAACCTTAGAAAGTCACGCTTTGCCAACATCGGTGGTGAACACGCCTTTGGTGGCTTCTGAATTAGAAAATGAAGATGTGATTGGTGCATTCGCTTTAATCAAGCGTGCGCTATTTGACGGCTCATTATTACAACATTTATTAGCAGAACAGAGCGCAGAATAAGCATTATTTTTCATCGATTTGTTTAATCTGTATCCGAATAAACGCAAAATCGAAAATTATACAAAAAAAGTGTTGACGAGTTAGGCGTAAATTAGCATAATACGCTCCGCAAAGCCGATGACGGTGAAGCAAAAATATATGGCTACATAGCTCAGTTGGTTAGAGCACAACACTCATAATGTTGGGGTCGCAAGTTCGAATCTCGCTGTAGCCACCATTTTTTATTAAATGGTTTATATTATTGCGGAAGTGGCGAAATTGGTAGACGCACCAGATTTAGGTTCTGGCGCCTGTGCGTGTGGGTTCAAGTCCCTCCTTCCGCACCATTTCATTAGCTTGCAATCTTTTAGTAGGTGGGGTATCGCCAAGCGGTAAGGCACTGGGTTTTGATCTCAGCATCCCTAGGTTCGAATCCTAGTACCCCAGCCATACTATCAAACTAAAATCGTCAAATTCTATCTTTTCAAGATAATTTAATTGGGGTATCGCCAAGCGGTAAGGCACTGGGTTTTGATCTCAGCATTCCTAGGTTCGAATCCTAGTACCCCAGCCATCAATTTTAAATTTCTCAAGTTTATCTATAAAATTTGATTTTTATATCGCTCAAATTATTTTTTGATTTATTATAAATAATAAATGCACAATATCGCTAGGTATAGCCAGATATTATAGCAAAAGTAGTCATTTTACTTGCTCAAATGTATCCAAAACTATACAATAAGTATTAAGTTTAATGGAACATCTATGTATATTATTGAAGAAACTGAAATATTCTCAGAATGGCTTGATAACTTAAAAGATCAAATGGCTGTTGTTGCTATTGTTGCTCGTATCGAAAGGGCAAAATTGGGGAATTTTGGCGATCATAAAAGTGTAGGTGATGGCATTTACGAAATGCGCATAACTAAAGGGAAAGGTTATCGCCTTTATTATGGACAAAAAGGCGAAATAACCTATCTACTCACCAATGGCGGTGATAAATCAACACAAGCAAAAGATATTGCTCTAGCAAAACAGCTATGGGAACAAATTAAACAGGAGATGAAAAATGAACATTAAAACAAGAGAATTTGATGCGGCTCGCTATCTTAAAAATGAAGAAATGATGGCAGCTTATCTTGCAATGGTATTAGAAGATGGTTCTCCTGAAGAATTTATTCAAGCCTTAAATACCGTTGCTCGTGCGAAAGGTATGTCGGAATTAGCAGAAAAATCAGGAATTGGCAGAGAGAGCCTGTATAAAACTCTCTCAAGTGAAAAACCAAGATTTGATACTATCGTAAAAATTATTTCTGCCCTAGGTTTAAATATTTCAGTATCGCCTAAAATTGTGATGCCTTAAAATAGGACTATTGCTTAGTCTTTTTTCGCAACGATACTTCGCCACCATTGAAGCATAATAATTCTCCTTGATAGGTGAGTAATTTGAGATAGCCGCGCTCGTCAATGCCTTGTTCAATGCCTGAAATAATGGCATTTTCTTTGATAATATTGACTTCTTCGCCGAAAAATCTGTCCACATTACGCCATTCTTGCTGAAATTTTTCACTAATACCTTGTTGTTCAAATTGGTCAAGCTCGGTATAAATGTGATTTATGAGGGTTATCAGCAGAAAAGTGCGGTCTATTTTGGGCAAGATTTCTGATAAATTTGCCCAAGGTTGGGTAATTTGTTGATTATCCATTGGAATGTCGATATTCATTCCAATGCCGATGACTGAATTAATTTTACCATTTTGGGTATGTGCGATTTCAATTAAAATGCCCGTGAGCTTGCGATCTTGCAATAAAATATCGTTCGGCCATTTGAGTTCGATGTTGTTGCAATCAAATTGTGCTAAGGCTTTATGAATTGCCATTGCTACCACTAAACTTAGCCCCTCCAGCGATTTTCGAGCATCAATTTGCCACACAAAACTAAACATTAATTGGCTAGCAAAAGGTGAAATCCATTGACGACCTCGGCGACCTCGTCCTGCGGTTTGCTGTTCTGCAAGACAAAGTTCGCCTTTGTGGGCTGGCTCAGTTTTCAGTTTATCTAATAGAAATTGATTAGTTGAATGGATTATTGGTACATAAGTAATGGGGCAAGCTACGGCTTGTTGTAGCTGATTGATATTCAACAATGCGGTACGAGGCTGTAAACATAGGGTGTTATGTTCAATCTGAATTGGTATTCCTTGTTGTTGTAGTTGTTCAATGTGTTGTGCCAATTCGGTGCGTTTGCAGCCTAAAAGTGCGGTTAAATTTTCGAGAGTTTTCGGCTGGCAGTCGGCGATTAAAGCAAATAAACGGTTCATAATTTTCCTTTTGGGCAAACGGTTGCGACACAGTGGCTAAATTGTTTTGTCGGCAAATAAAATTGCGTAATTTTTTATAAAAAATCATTCACAAAACAGGGCTTAATCTGTATAATGCCACCGCAATATTTTACAACATCTATCTACAAGAGAGAATATTGCAATGTTACGCATTAAACAAGAGGCTTTGACCTTTGACGACGTTTTACTCGTTCCAGCTCATTCAACCGTCCTCCCCAATACCGCGGATCTTTCGACCCAACTCACTAAAACAATTCGTTTAAATATTCCTATGCTTTCAGCCGCAATGGATACTGTTACCGAAACCAAGCTAGCAATTTCTCTTGCTCAAGAGGGCGGCATCGGTTTTATTCATAAAAATATGTCTATCGAACGCCAAGCGGATCGTGTGCGTAAAGTGAAGAAATTTGAAAGCGGCATTGTATCTGAACCTGTTACTGTTTCAGCCAATTTAACCCTCGCCGAATTAGCCGAATTAGTGAAGAAAAACGGCTTTGCAGGCTACCCAGTGGTGGACGGCGAAAATAATTTAATCGGGATTATTACGGGGCGTGATACTCGTTTCGTGAAAGATTTAACGCTTTCTGTGGCTGATGTAATGACCCCTAAAGAACGTTTAGTTACCGTAAAAGAGGGAGCAAAACGTGAAGATATTTTAGCGTTAATGCACGAACACCGAGTGGAAAAAGTGTTAGTGGTGGACGATGCCTTTAAATTAAAAGGTATGATCACCGTGAAAGATTTCCAAAAAGCAGAACAAAAACCAAATGCGTGTAAAGATGAATTTGGTCGTTTACGTGTGGGCGCTGCTGTGGGAGCAGGTGCTGGGAATGAAGAACGTATTGAAGCCTTAGTGAAAGCTGGCGTGGACGTGTTATTAATCGATTCATCACACGGTCATTCAGAGGGCGTGTTGCAACGTGTACGCGAAACGCGCGCAAAATATCCTGACTTACCGATTATTGCAGGTAATATCGCTACAGCAGAGGGAGCGATTGCCTTAGCTGATGCAGGTGCGAGTGCAGTGAAAGTGGGTATTGGACCTGGTTCAATCTGTACCACTCGTATCGTAACAGGCGTGGGCGTACCACAAATCACGGCGATTTCAGAAGCCGCCGCCGCACTTGCAGGGCGTGGCATTCCAGTAATCGCTGACGGCGGTATCCGCTATTCAGGCGACATTTCAAAAGCCATTGCCGCTGGTGCAAGCTGTGTAATGGTTGGCTCAATGTTCGCAGGCACAGAAGAAGCCCCAGGCGAAATTGAACTTTACCAAGGTCGTGCATTCAAATCTTATCGTGGAATGGGCTCACTCGGTGCGATGTCAAAAGGCTCATCTGACCGTTATTTCCAATCAGATAACGCCGCTGACAAACTCGTGCCAGAGGGCATTGAGGGTCGTATTCCTTACAAAGGTTTCCTAAAAGAAATCATTCACCAACAAATGGGCGGTTTACGTTCTTGTATGGGCTTAACAGGTTCAGCTACCATTGAAGACCTACGTACCAAAGCACAATTCGTGCGTATCAGCGGCGCAGGCATCAAAGAAAGCCACGTTCACGATGTAACCATTACCAAAGAAGCCCCTAATTATCGTTTAGGTTGATAAAAGTGCGGTCAAATTTTGTGAAGTTTTGAATTTGACCGCTTATACTTAAATTTAGGAAAAAATGACATTACAAGCAATCATCTTTGATATGGATGGGGTGATCGTTGACACGGAATATTTAGAATTCAGTTTGCAACGAAAATTCATTTTAGATCTTAAAGAACATCAAAATGACATCAGCCACGAGCAATATTCGCAAGTGGCAGGGAAATCGCTTAAAGATATTCCGTTAATCGTGAAAGAATTGAGCGGTTCAAGTCTGCCATTGGCAGAAATTCAGCAACATTATTATGCTTTTTTCCAAAAAATCTTTAGCGAAGTGGATTATTTGACGATTTTTCGTCAAGATATTAAACAAATTATTCAATTTGCCAAACAAAATAACATTAAATTAGCCGTTGCTTCCTCATCAGCATTAGCACATATCCATAATATTTTGAGCTGTTGTGGTATTAAAGATGACTTTGATTTGATCGTTAGTGGCGAAATGTTTGAACACAGCAAACCTGACCCAACGATTTATCGTTATACCCTTGAAAAATTGGGTGTATCCCATAAAAATGCTGTTGCTATTGAAGATTCTTACTACGGAATGGTGGCAGCCCAACAAGCAGGGATTACCGTGATTGGCTACGAAGAAACCCGAATGGCAATCGATCAATCTTTGGCTGATTATAAAGGCAAAGATATGCTGGAAATTTTGGCGATTATTCAACAAATTCATCACGGTTAGTTGCATTTTTGTTGATATTGTTGAAATATTGATATAACCCTAATCCTCGAAAATATTGAAGCGTATTGAAAATACGTTTCAAAAAAAGGGAGTGAGTTGACTATAAATTGCAGTCAACTAAAATTACAAGTAGCAGATGACAAGTTTTATAAAGGCGATGTCGCCGATATTGAGCAATTATTTCATAAACTTAATAGAGAACTTAAATGAACAACATTCACCAACATAAAATTTTAATTTTGGACTTCGGTTCACAATATACTCAACTTATCGCACGCCGTGTGCGTGAAATTGGGGTTTATTGCGAACTTTGGGCGTGGGACGTAACCGAAGCGCAAATTCGCGAATTCAATCCAACAGGGATTATTCTTTCAGGTGGCCCAGAAAGTACTACCGAAGAAAACAGCCCGCGCGCGCCTGAATATGTGTTCAACGCAGGCGTGCCAGTGCTGGGTATTTGCTACGGTATGCAAACAATGGCAATGCAATTAGGCGGTTTAACCGAAACTTCAGACCACCGTGAATTCGGTTACGCATCTGTGGATTTAAAAGAAAGTTGCGCGCTTTTCGACAAATTAAACGACGATTTAACCGCGGTTGCGCCGAAGTTAGACGTGTGGATGAGTCACGGCGACAAAGTAACGCGCTTGCCTGAAAACTTCAAAATCACAGGCGTAACGCCAACTTGCCCAATTGCGGCAATGTCGGACGAAAGTCGTCGTTTCTACGGCGTGCAATTCCACCCTGAAGTTACGCACACCAAAAGCGGCTTAGAATTATTAACTAATTTCGTAGTGAACATCTGCGGTTGCGAAACCAAATGGACAGCGGAAAACATCATCGAAGACGCGGTTGCGCGCATTAAAGCGCAAGTGGGCGACGACGAAGTGATTTTAGGCTTGTCAGGCGGCGTGGATTCATCAGTAACCGCGTTATTATTACACCGCGCTATCGGCAAAAACTTACACTGCGTATTCGTGGACAACGGCTTACTCCGCTTAAACGAGGGCGATCAAGTAATGGAAATGTTCGGCGATAAATTCGGCTTGAACATTATCCGCGTGAATGCGGAAGATCGTTTCTTAAGCGAATTAAAAGGCGTGAACGACCCTGAAGCGAAACGCAAAATTATCGGTAAAGTATTCGTTGATGTATTTGACGACGAATCGAAAAAACTCACCAACGTGAAATGGTTAGCACAAGGCACTATTTACCCTGACGTTATTGAATCGGCAGCGAGCAAAACAGGCAAAGCACACGTGATCAAATCGCATCACAACGTAGGCGGTTTACCAGATTATATGAAACTCGGCTTAGTTGAACCATTGCGTGAATTGTTCAAAGATGAAGTACGCAAAATCGGCTTGGCATTAGGTTTACCAGCAGAAATGCTCAACCGCCACCCATTCCCAGGCCCTGGCTTAGGTGTACGTGTGTTGGGCGAGATCAAAAAAGAATATTGTGATTTATTACGCAAAGCCGATGCGATTTTCATCGAAGAATTACACAATTCAGGTTGGTATCAAAAAACCAGCCAAGCATTCACAGTGTTTTTACCAGTGAAATCAGTGGGTGTAATGGGCGATGGGCGTAAATACGACTGGGTCGTTTCACTGCGTGCGGTAGAAACTATCGATTTTATGACCGCACATTGGGCGCACTTGCCATACGATTTGCTCGGCAAAGTGTCTAACCGCATCATCAACGAAGTGAATGGCATTTCACGCGTGGTATATGACGTGTCAGGTAAACCGCCTGCGACGATTGAGTGGGAATAACTTATTTTAAGCCCTTGTTCTGCAAGGGCTTTTTGTGAGAAAAAATTATGACAAATGTTCAAACAATGCAAGATCTTTATGGTGAGTGGTTAAATTTAGCACCAGAACTTGAGAAATCTTTAGAATTATGGCAAAAAGCGGGCGAAATTAGCCAGCAATTAAGTCAGTTCTATACAAGCCCCGAATGGCGAGATTACCACGAAAATTTCGATCAAAGCCAAATTAACTTCGGCGAAAATCACAGCGTTTTATCAGAAGATGCGCTATGGAATGTCTTAGATGAGCAACGCCAGCTCAATATGAAACTGTTGAAATTAGCTGTTACATTGTTGGATAAATAAAGACTTGAACTCAAAAGCGCGGTGTAAAATTTGTTAGTTTTACACCGCATTTTTGTTTTGTTAGTTAAATATTAATCTGGCGAATAATACAGTTTGCCGATTTCGATGCGTTCACGTCCTGTTTCTAATCGCCATTTATTGCTATCACGCAAAGAATACACACAGCCGCAATATTCTTGTTGGTAAAAGCGTTCACGTTTGCTGATTTCGATCATTCGTTGTGAGCCGCCGCCTTTGCGCCAGTTGTGATCCCAGTAAACCACGTCATCAAAAGCTTCTGCAGCGCGGTGTCCGCAAGCGTTGATTTGGTTCATATCTTTCCAACGCGAGATACCAAGGCAGCTGGTGAACACGGGGAAACCATTATCGTGGGCGTATTGTGCCGCTTTTTCAAAACGCATATCGAAGCACATTGTGCAACGTGCGCCGCGTTCAGGTTCCCATTCCATTCCTTCGGCTTTTTTAAACCATTCTTTGCGGTCGTTTTCGTAATCGTCGTCCACGTCGATAAAGGGAATGCCCCATTTTTCCGCGAAACGAATATTTTCTTCTTTACGCAACAAATATTCTTTTAATGGGTGAATATTTGGGTTGTAGAAATAAATGGTGAACTCAATACCTGATGCGTGAATGGCTTCCATCACTTCGCCTGAGCAAGGCGCGCAGCAAGAGTGGAGCAGCAATTTGTTGTGTCCATCGGGTAAGTTTAATTTTTCACGTACGAAAGGTGCGTTGGGATCTTTGCCTTTGCGCGTGAGTTTGCGTTTTTCTTGTAAGGCTTGTTTGTGTTGTTCGGGTTGTTGGTTTTGTGCGTTCATTAGTATGTTCTATCCACCGATAAATAAGCCAACGAAATCATTGCTTGTTTGTATTCACTTTCAGGCAAAATCGCAATAGCATCAACCGCTTTTTGCGCTTCTTGTTTTGCACGTTCCATTGCGTGATCGAGTGATTTATGTTCTGCCATAATGGCTAAAACATCATCAATAATATCACGTTGACCGCCTTGTAAAATTGCATTACGAATTAATTCCGCCTGTGCTGGCGTGCCGTGTCGCATTGCGTGTAAGAGTGGCAACGTTGGTTTGCCCTCTGCTAAATCGTCGCCAACATTTTTGCCGAGCGAAGCCGCATTGGCACTGTAATCCAGCACATCGTCAACTAATTGAAATGCTGTGCCTAAATAACGTCCATATTTTTGCAATGCCGTTTCGATTTCTTCGCTTTCACCTGCCACAACGGCTGCTGCTTGAGCCGACACTTCAAACAAACGTGCAGTTTTACGATAGATCACTTTCATATAGTTTTCTTCCGTGGTGTCAGGATCATTGACGTTCATTAGCTGTTGCACCTCACCCTCGGCTAACACATTGGTCGCATCAGACATAATTCGCAACATTTTTAATGAATTTAATTTCGCCATTAATTGAAACGCACGGGTATAGATAAAATCGCCCACCAACACGCTGGCAGCATTACCAAATTCAGCATTTGCGGTAGGATTGCCACGTCGCAAATCGGATTCATCTACCACATCATCGTGCAATAAACTTGCGGTGTGAATAAATTCAATAAAGGCGGCACAGGTTGGCATTTGGTCGCCTTGATAATTTAACGCACGAGCGGAAAGCAGTGCAATCACTGGGCGAATGCGTTTACCACCACTTTGAATAATGTAGAAACCGAGCTGATTAATCAAACTCACATCAGAATTTAGCTGTGCTAAAATTTCTGCATTAACACGTTGCATATCTGCCTCAATTAAGGCTTGAATTTGGTTCATATCCATTAGGTTTTGAATTGTCATTGCTATCTGCTTCATTTATCTAAAAGGTAAGTGCGGTGAATTTTAACCGATTTTTAACGATTTCTAAAATGAAACTATGGAAATTTCGATTTTTTTTATTTTATTGCAAATTAACGCTTGCTAAGTGAACGAATTTTCCGTAGAATTTGCGACCTATTTATATGATTTTGATGTGCTAAAAATGAATAACATTATAAGCACAAATTAGCGGAGTATTTATGTACGCAGTTTTCCAAAGTGGCGGTAAACAACACCGTGTAAGCGAAGGTCAAGTTGTTCGTTTAGAAAAACTTGAGTTAGCAACTGGTGAAACAGTTGAATTCGATTCAGTGTTGATGGTCGTTAACGGTGAAGATGTTAAAATTGGTGCACCAGTAGTTGCTGGCGCGAAAGTAGTGGCTGAAGTTGTGGCGCAAGGTCGTGGCGATAAAATTAAAATCGTTAAATTCCGTCGTCGTAAACACAGTCGTAAACAACAAGGTCATCGTCAGTGGTTCACAGAAGTGAAAATCACTGGGATTCAAGCATAAGTTCAGAGGAGTTATAGAAGATGGCAACTAAAAAAGCTGGTGGTTCAACTCGTAACGGTCGTGATTCTGAAGCTAAACGCCTTGGTGTTAAACGTTTTGGTGGCGAATCTGTATTAGCAGGTAGCATTATCGTTCGTCAACGTGGTACTAAATTCCACGCAGGTTCAAATGTAGGTATCGGTCGTGATCACACTTTATTTGCAACCGCAGACGGTAAAGTAAAATTTGAAGTTAAAGGCGAAAAAAGCCGTAAATACGTTAGTATTGTAACTGAATAATTTTCGAGTTAAAGAATTGAAACGCCTCACTAAACATAATAGTGGGGCGTTTTTACATTCTTATTTTGATCAAAGAGAAGAAAAATGAAACAACAACCTTTGCTTGGCTTTTTATTTGCGCTCACCACTGCAATGGCGTGGGGATCTTTGCCTTTAGCCTTAAAGCAAGTGGTTGCGGTAATGAAAGTTGAAACCATAATTTGGTATCGTTTTATGGTGGCAACTGTCGCTTTATTTTTGTTATTGATGGTCAGTAAAAAATTACCAAAACTCGCTCAATTTAACCGCACTTATTGGTGGTGGACGGTGTTTGGCGTATTTGGACTCGCAGGCAACTTTTTCTTATTTAATACCTCATTAAATTATATTGAGCCAGCAGTTACTCAAATTTTTATTCATTTATCTTCATTCGCAATGTTACTTTTGGGCGTATTAGTGTTTAAAGAACGGCTAGGAACGCACCAAAAAATCGGTTTAGTGCTATTAATTATTGGTTTAATGCTCTTTTTTAATGACCGATTTGACTTATTTTTGAATTTAAATATTTATTCTATTGGCGTAATGTTGAGCGTGCTTGCTGCCTTGGTTTGGGTGGCGTATGGGTTAGCTCAGAAAATGATGTTACGCCAATTCACAGGGCAACAAATTTTGCTGCTGATCTATTTTGGCTGTGCAATAGTATTCACGCCTTTTGCTGAATTTCAGCAAGTTACACAACTCACACCGTTTGTGTGGGGCTGTTTTATTTATTGTTGCTTAAATACTTTAATTGGCTATGGTGCGTATGCCGAAGCCTTAAATCGTTGGGACGTATCAAAAGTGAGCGTGGTGGTTACTTTAGTGCCTTTGTTTACCATTTTGTTTTCCCATATTTTACACCACATCGCACCACATTATTTTGCTAACCCTGAGTTAAATTCACTCAGCTATTTGGGGGCATTTGTGGTAGTATTAGGGTCAATGTTATCAGCTATTGGGCATAAATTATTTCGTCAATAATCCCAATGTTTCGTTGATCATATCAAATAACAAGTAAGGGCGAGTATTGGCTTGCTTTACGGAGAAAAATTAATAATGAAATTTATAGATGAAGCCTTAATTCGAGTGGAAGCAGGCGACGGTGGTAACGGTTGTGTCAGTTTCCGCCGAGAAAAATTTATTCCTAAAGGTGGCCCTGACGGTGGTGATGGTGGCGACGGTGGCGATGTTTACTTAGTTGCTGATGAAAACCTTAACACCTTAATTGACTATCGTTTTGAAAAGCGTTTTGCCGCAGAGCGTGGTCAAAATGGGCGTAGTTCAGATTGCACGGGCAAACGAGGCAAAGATATTACCTTGCGAGTGCCAGTGGGAACTCGAGCAATCGACAACGATACCAAAGAAACATTGGGCGATTTAACCAAACACGGTGCTAAAATGTTGGTGGCAAAAGGCGGTTATCACGGCTTGGGCAACACACGTTTTAAATCTTCTGTCAACCGTGCACCACGCCAAAAAACCTTAGGTACACCTGGTGAAAAACGTGATTTACAATTAGAATTAATGTTGCTCGCCGATGTGGGAATGTTAGGCTTGCCGAATGCCGGTAAATCAACCTTTATCCGTTCGGTCTCAGCGGCAAAACCAAAAGTAGCAGATTATCCATTTACCACGTTAGTGCCAAGTTTAGGCGTTGCACGTATTGGTTCGGATCGCAGTTTTGTGGTGGCGGATATCCCAGGTTTGATCGAAAATGCGTCTGAGGGGGCAGGCTTAGGGATTCGCTTTTTGAAACACTTAGAGCGTTGTCGAGTACTTATTCATTTGGTGGATATTGCTCCGATTGACGAAAGCGATCCTGCGGATAATATTGCGATCATTGAAAATGAATTGTTCCAATATAGCGAAAAATTAGCCGAAAAACCACGTTGGTTAGTGTTTAACAAAATCGACCAAATGTCTGATGAAGAAGCACAAACTCTGGCACAAGAAATCACGGCTCGTTTAGGCTATGAAGAAGAATATTTCTTAATTTCTGCTGCCACAGGTAAAAATGTTTCAGATTTAACTCGAGAAATTATGGACTTTATTGAAGCCAACCCTCGAGAAGCGGAAGAAGAAAATGTCGAAGCCGATGAAGTCAAATTCAAATGGGACGATTATCATCAACAAGCAATGCAAAATGCAGTGGAAGATGATGAGGACGATTTCTGGGACGATTGGTCTGAAGAAGATGACGAGGGTGTAGAAATTATCTACGAACGCTAATTCTTTAAAGCAAAAGTGCGGTGAAAAATTATCAAGTTTTTCACCGCACTTTTTTGTGAAGATTATTGTGCTTTTTTGATTAAATCGCTATACGCACCTAAATTCTCAACCTTGTTATAGCCAAGATTATTTAAGGCTTCTTGCGCAAGCGCAGAGCGACGACCGCTGCGGCAATAAACTTGAATTTGCGTGTCTTTGCTCACGCCCATTTCAGTAATTTTTGCGGCGATTTGATCGTGGGGAATATTAATCGCATTGGTTAAATGCCCTTGACCGTATTCTTCTGGGGTACGCACGTCAATCAACAACACTTCTTGTTTTGCGACAACTTGGCTTTCTGTTGATGTCGCAGCATTTTCTGCATTGGTGGTTTTGCACGCCGTTGCCATAATGGCGACCAGACCGCAAAATAAAATTTTGATTAATTTGTTCATATTTCCTTTCCTTAATTAAGGTTATGTTTTTTCTAACTTATTGTTTTTGTAAATAATCTAATACAACTTGATGATGCTCACTGGTTTTGAATTTGTCGAAGACTTGTTCGATAACGCCATTTTCATCAATCAAAAAGCTGATACGGTGAATGCCGTCGTAGGTTTTGCCTAAGAATTTTTTCTCACCCCAAACGCCAAATTGCTCGGCAACTTGATGATCAGGATCGGAGAGTAAATTGAAATTTAAGCCTTTTTTCTCAACGAATTGGGCTAATTTTTTCGGTAAATCAGGACTAATGCCTAAAATGACCAGTCCAAGTTGATCTAATGCCGATTTACTATCACGCAAGGCACAGGCTTGCGTTGTGCAACCTGGGGTGAGTGCTTTCGGATAAAAATAGACAAGCACTTTTTTGCCTTGAAAGTCATTCAAGGAAATTGCCTGATCATCTTGATTTTTTAAGCAAAAGTGCGGTGCATTTTCACCAATTTTTAATGGGGTCATTTTAAAATTCCTTAATCTTTGATTTATTTTGAGATTTTTTTGCGAAAATTCGTAAAAATTACTTGCAAATTATGGCTATTTTAGCAACCATAAAGAGAATTTATCAAGCAAACATCAACAATTTATCTCGAGAGGTTTTTTTATGTCTTCAGCGCCTTTATTTAGCGGTAGTATCGTTGCTTTAATTACACCAATGGACAGCCACGGTGAAGTGGATTACAACGAGCTGAAAAAATTAGTAGAGTTTCATATTAATGCAGGTACGCACGGCATTGTTTCAGTGGGAACAACGGGCGAAGCGGCGACATTAAGCATTGAAGAAAATGTGAAAACGATTTTAAAGACCGTTGAATTTGCTGATGGTCGTATTCCTGTTATTGCAGGCGCAGGCGCAAATGCGACGAGCGAAGCGATTACGATGACGAAATTACTCAATGACAGCGGTGTGGCTGGCTGCCTTTCTGTGGTGCCTTATTACAACAAGCCAACTCAAGAGGGAATGTATCAACATTTCAAAGCCATTGCAGAATGCACGGATTTACCACAAATTTTGTATAACGTACCAGGGCGTACAGGTAGCGATATGCAGCCTGAAACTGCTGCTCGTTTAGCAGAAATTTCAAATATCGTGGGAATTAAAGAAGCCACTGGCGATGTTAGTCGTGTGAAAAAAATCAAAGACTTAGCAGGCGAAGATTTCATTTTCTTAAGCGGCGATGATGCAACTGGCTTAGAAAGTATGCGTTTAGGTGGGCAAGGTGTGATCTCGGTAACCAACAACTTAGCCGCAGCGGATATGGCAAAAATGTGTGAATTAGCATTGGCTGGCAAATTCGATGAAGCGGAAGTGATTAACCAACGTTTAATGGCGTTACACAAAGACTTATTCATTGAAGGCAACCCAATTCCAGTGAAATGGGCTGCCTATAAATTAGGTTTAATCAGCAGCCCAGTTTTACGCTTGCCATTAACGGTATTAAGCGAAAAAGCGCAACCAACAGTGCTTGCAGCATTACAACAAGCAAAACTATTATAATTTTAACCGCACTTTTTTCATTAGGGCTGTTTTCAGCCCTAAACTTTTGCCATTTTTTGCTGTCTATTCATTTGCTTAAGATTAATTTATGGCGAAATAACTTAATTAACAACAAAGTGCGGTGCATTTTGTGAAGATTTTTAAAGGAAAAATTATGAATAAATGGCTTCTTCCCCTTGCAATGATTAGCGCATTAACTGCGTGTTCAGCCAGCAATGAAAGTAAACAAACCGCTAATGATAGCTATGAAAAGCGTGGTGCTATCCCTGTTTTTACTAAATTAGATACTGCTGGCGTAACTATTTTAGGGCAAGAAAATACTTATCAGATCCCAGCTGAAAACCTAACTAAAGTGGATAGCTTAGACATTCGTCCACCATCAACGCCAGTGGCGATTATTGGACAATCTGTTGCGCAATTTGATGGCGAACGAGCTTCGATTATTTACCCAGTAGAGAAAAAATCGGTTTATAACATTCAGCAAGTGCAACGTTTATTGACAGAACAGGGCGTGAAATTTACGGCAACAGAAAATCAAGTTCAAACCGACTGGACATCAACAGGGCGTGCCGATGACATCGGTAACACGCAAGTGCGTTACTTGATTGAAGAAATGGGCAATAAAGAAGCGAATGCGTTAGTGGTTTCTGTGATGGAAATGAAACGTGATGAGATTATTTTCACGCCAACAGTGAAAGATAAAGAACGTTATGCTTCAGATCGTTTAAATCAATTAGTCGGCGAATTAAATACAGCTTATCGCACACAACAACAGCAAGTAGAAACTAGCGCAACAGGCGATTCAACGCCAGTTCAATCGGCGATTGTTACCGACAGCAATCAACATTTAGCTTTAGCAATGAATGTGCCATTCCGCCAATCTTGGGGTAAATTAGGGCAAGCGTTGCCACAATTAGGCTTTGAAATTGAAGAAGAAATCGCTGGCAAAGGTTATCGCGTACTGAAATATAAAGCCTTAGATCCGCAAGAATGGGCACGTTTTGGTGTGAGCCAACCGAACTTAGACAAAGGCAAGTATTTTATGCAAATCAGTGCTTACGGCAAAGAAAGTGCGGTGGTAATCAGCAACGAAGATAAGCAAGCCTTATCAGGTGAAGCGGCGCAGGCAGTGTATCAAGCCTTGCAGAATATTATTGCCAAATAATTGATATGATAAAAATAAAGCCTAGCAAGTATTTTGCTAGGCTTTTTTAATGGCTTAGGCAATTAAAGCGTAATGCCGAATTTTTCTTTTGCAAAGGCAAGGAAATCAGTGCTGCCGCCGATTGGTTGACCGTCGATGACCACTTGTGGCACGGTTTGCACTTCGCTTAAGCCGATGGCTTTTGCGATGTCGTCTTTGCTTAAGCCAAGCTCGATCATATCAATAAATTCGTAGCTAAAGCCATCGACTTCATTGCTTAATTTTTCTGCTAAATTTCTTGCACGAACGCAATAAGGGCAGGTCATTCGACCATAAATTTTTACAAACATAATGTTTCCTCTCTTTATAAATGTTACTGAATTTTACGCTAATTTTTCAAAAAAGAATAAATTATTTTTCCCATTGATTTGATTGATGTAATATAAACTCCATCTCCACACACAGTTAGGAAGTGTATGAAATTTTTAATGTTATGCCGTGAAGCCCGTTTATATAGTTGCCAGCGTTTAAAAAATGCGGCAGAAAAATTGGGGCATCAAATGGATATTCTCGATCCTAATCGTTTTTTATTAAAACTTGAACAAAATGCACCGCACTTTTCGCTGTATTATCAAGAAAATCACGATGCCAAGCCTGTGTTATTGTCTGAATATGATGCGGTTTTGCCTCGTTTTGGCACGGCAAGTACGCAAATGGGCTGTGCCGTATTGCGCCATTTTGCGGCGAAATCTGTTCCTTGTTTAAATGAAGCTGCAGCGTTTTCATCTGCCAGAGATAAGTGGCAAAGCCTGCAATTATTGCAACAGGCTGGAATTGCTGTTCCGCCAACAGCATTTGTTGGCAAGGAATTTGAAGCGCAAGATTCGGTGTCGTTAATCGGTTCGCCAAGTGTGTTGAAAACTTTGACTGGCTCACAGGGCATTGGGGTCATTTTGGCTGAAAAGCCACAAAGTGCGGTGAGTATTTTGGAAACTTTGACTGAAACTAACGTGCCAGTTTTGCTGCAAGAATTTGTTGAAGAAGCGCACAATGCGGATATTCGCTGTTTTGTCGTTGGGGACAAAGTGGTGGCGACAATGTTGCGCCAAAGCAAAGCGGGCGAGTTTAGGGCGAATTTTCATCGTGGCGGTTCTGCGCAATCCATTCAATTAAGCGATGCTGAAAATGCGATTGCGATTAATGCCACCAAAGCCTTAGGCTTGGACGTGGCTGGTGTAGATCTTATTCGAGCCAAAACAGGTTTGTTGGTGTTGGAAGTGAATGCAAGCCCTGGATTGGAATTAATTGAGAAAACCAATGGTGCAGATATTGCGAGCCAAATGATCAAATATTTAGTGCGAAAAATAGTGGGTAAAAACTAAATTTTTTTCATTATGCAATGAAAAAAGATCGCCTAATGAGCGATCTTTTTTGTTAAGAAACCCCTTGCTCCACATCGTCTAAAGGATATTCAGGTGGAAGTTGTGGATTAACATCTTCCTCATTTAGCGGTGCATTTTCTAATTTCGGTTTTTCTTCTTGCAATGCTGCTTTGTTTTCCGTTTTATTTAGCAGCTGCGTGCGTATATTGGCAAAATTGCTTTTTTCCGACAGCCACACGGCGGTTAATGCTTGGCTAAATGCTGGCTCAAATTCATAATCCAACACCGTGTCATTCAGCACAAAATAGCTTTTGTCTGCAAGGGCAATAAAATGCAAATGATCTTGTGGCGAAAAATCAGGGAAAATACGTTGTAATTCTTTTAGCCAAATCGACGTATCTTCTTGTGTAATTTTTAAATTATCAATTTCCTTGATTAAGCTGACCGCAAAATTTTTTCCCTCAACCTGCTTGTCATAGGTAAAAGTGAGCATCAACGGGCGTTCATTTTCTTGATATTTGCCTGTTTCGGTGTAAAGCGCAATGTTATAAACAAGGAAAGGCCCCCAGTTATAATCTGCTTTGCCGATGGGCTGCCACTGTGCGAATAATGTTTGTGGCAATAAGCTGAACAGTACGCATAATATTGTGTTTAATTTCATTGAGTTCGTCCAAATGAAAGTCATATTGTGATTATAACAATAATTTGCAGGATAAAATATAGCAGTTTATAGAATTATGGAAAACTCTCGTGTATTTGAATTTGAAATGCACAAAATGAAAAGCGCGGTGTTTTTTGGTAAATTTTTAAAACTTACTCAAAATACACCGCACTTTTGTTAGATAAACGTTTAAATAACGTTAAACTACGCCAATTCCGCACGCAATTTTTTAGTCACTTTCATCATCACTTCCAACTGTGCGACGGTTTCTTGCCAGCCTCGGGTTTTCAAACCGCAGTCAGGGTTGACCCATAAACGTTCTTTCGGCACGACATTTAACGCTTTACGCAACAAATGTTCGATTTCGCTTTCTGTCGGTACACGCGGGCTGTGAATATCGTACACGCCCGGCCCGATGTCGTTCGGATATTTGAAATCTCCGAATGCAGTGAGCAGTTCCATATCTGAACGTGAAGTTTCAATAGTGATCACATCTGCATCTAAGCCAGCAATGGCAGGCAGAATGTCGTTGAATTCGGAATAACACATATGCGTGTGAATCTGCGTGTCGTCCGCTACGCCCATATAGCTTAAGCGGAATGCTTCGCCTGCCCATTGCAAATAAGCGTCCCAATCGGCACGTTTGAGCGGTAAGCCTTCACGAATCGCCGGTTCGTCAATTTGAATAATCTTAATGCCAGCTTTTTCCAAATCCAGCACTTCGTCCGATAACGCTACACCGATTTGTTTGCACACGGTCGAGCGTGGAATATCGTTACGCACAAACGACCATTGCAGAATAGTTACAGGGCCGGTCAACATTCCTTTCATCACCTTACTGGTTAGGCTTTGTGCATATTGCGACCAACGCACCGTCATTGGTTCAGGGCGAGTTACATCACCATAAATTACTGGCGGTTTCACGCAACGTGAACCGTAACTTTGCACCCAACCGAATTTGGTGAAAGCAAAACCGTCTAACAATTCACCGAAATATTCCACCATATCGTTACGTTCGGCTTCACCGTGAACTAGCACGTCTAAATCCAATTCTTCCTGCTTACGCACCACAAATTCGATTTCTTTTTTCATCGCCGCTTCATAATCCGCTAAAGAAAGCTCGCCTTTCTTGAAACTTGCACGAGCGTGGCGGATTTCGTTGGTTTGTGGGAACGAACCGATGTTGGTGGTCGGTAAAAGCGGTAATTTCAACCAATCATTTTGCAGTTTGATACGTTCGGCAAACGGCAATTTACGTTTGTCGGCATCGGTAGGTAAATTCGCCAAACGTTCTGCCACCTCTTTTTTGTGGATTACTTTGCTGTTTTTGCGTGCGTCCGCTGCTGTTTGGCTTGCATTCAATGCTGTTTGTACAGAAGAACGACCGTTGTTTAACGCTTGTTTTAACACATTAAGTTCTTCCACTTTTTGCAAGCTAAACGCCAACCAAGAATAAAGATCCGGATTTTTCTCCTGTAACTGACTTTCCACTGCTAAATCATAGGGCGTATGCAGCAAGGAACAGCTCGGAGCAATCCACAAACGCTCACCGAGTTTCGCTTTTAACGGTTCCAGCACATCAAGCACCGCATTTAAATTCGCACGCCAAATGTTACGCCCGTCAATTACGCCAGCCGAAAGCACTTTGCCGTAATCTTCAAATTGTGCTAATTGGCAAGGCGAACGCACCAAATCCAAATGTAAACCGTCCACCGGTAATGCTTTTAATAATTCGGCGTGTTCTGCCACAGAACCGAAATACGTCGCCAATAAAATTTTCGCATTCACCGTTGAAAGATCTGCATAAACCGATTTAAAGGCTTCCACCCATTCTTTCGGCAAATCCAATGCCAGTGCGGGCTCGTCGATTTGAATCCACTCCACGCCCTCGGCTGAAAGTGCGGTTAAAATTTCTTGATAAATCGGTACAAGGCGGTTTAACAAATCAAAACGGTTAAAGGCTTCGCCTTTTTCCTTGCCCAGCCAAAGGAATGTCAAAGGCCCTACGATGACAGGTTTCACCTTGTGTCCCAACGCTTTCGCTTCACGGATTTGATTGACATAATGAGCGGGGTTGGCTTTGAATTGCGTGTTTTTGGCAAATTCAGGCACTAAGTAGTGGTAGTTGGTGTCGAACCATTTCGTCATCTCAATCGCAAATTGATCCTTGTTGCCACGAGCTAGTTGGAAATATTGGTCAAGGGTCAAGTTTTGGCTGTCAAAACCAAAACGTGCCGGAATTGCCCCCGTCGCCACTTGTAAATCTAGAATGTGATCGTAGAAGGTAAAATCGCCCGTCGCCACAAAATCGGCATTGCTTTCCGCCTGATGCTGCCAATTTTTCGCACGCAAGGCTTTTGCCAAATCCAACAAATCCTGCTCACCTAATTCTTTACGCCAATAACGTTCTTGTGCAAATTTCAACTCACGCTTCGCCCCAACTCGTGGGAAACCTAAAATATGGGATACCGTCATCGCAATTTCTCCTATAAAAAATCATCAATCATTCACTTAAACATTTAGCCGTCTAACTGGCTTAAGAAAATAATGCGACAACTCTTATTATTATGCAAACTCATAATTTTCAGGATTGGTATGAAATAAATTAATATAAAATGTGTTCTATCAATAAAGTGCGGTTAAAAAAATCTTATTTATTTTTGAAAAATAAGTTTTGCTAATTTGTAAAAATTCTAGTAGCATACGCAGATTGTTATTTTTTAGTGAAAAATAAGAGGTTAAATAAAATGAAAAAAGGTATTCACCCAGAAAATTATCGTACAGTGCTTTTTTATGACAGTAATGCTAAAAAGGGGTTTTTAATTCGTTCTTGCGCTCGGACGACGAATACAATAAAGTGGGAAGATGGTAAGGAATATCCTGTGTTTATGTGTGATACATCATCGGCTTCACACCCATTTTATACAGGTAAAACACGTCAAGTGGCAAATGAGGGGCGTATGGGGGATTTCACTAATCGTTATGGTAAGTTTGGTTTGAAATCTAAATAAAATCAGTAGGTTGAGGTAAATATGCAAGTATTAGCATCATTAAAAAGTGCAAAAACACGCCACCCGAAGTGCAAAGTTGTGCGTCGCCACGGTGTCGTTTATGTGATTTGTAAGGAAAATCCACGTTTCAAAGCTCGTCAAGGCGGCAAGAAGAAAAGATAATTTCAGTAAAATCAAGTAGAAACGGTTTAATGTGATATCCATTAAACCGTTTTTTTATGCTTGAGTAAAACAATAAAAAACACACCGCACTTCAGTGAGTTTTAAGCCTATTTTATACCTTGATTTAAGGTAAGATTGCGCTGAACAAGGTTAAAGTGCGGTGTATTTTTTGTATTTTTTTAAAATAACAAACTAGCGCCAACGGCTACATTTCGCCCCATTAATGGGATATGCGATAAATAAGACGTGCTGGCATAAGGTTTGCTGTTGAGTAGATTATTCGCATTTAAATTGAGGCGATAGTCTATATTATGGGTTAAGCTATTTTGGTAGCTAAAGCCTAAATTAAGCAAGTTAAAACCACTTACAGGGCGTTCATTTAAGGCGGTTTTCCGCTGGCTAAATGTGTGAATAAATTCAAGTTCGCCTGATAAATTTTCGGTAAAATCAGCGTTGATTCGAGCGCCTAAACGAGCGGCTGGCATTCTTGGTGCGTTGCCATCGTCGAGTTTTCCTCGCACATAATCACCAAAAATCCCAATTCGATAAATTGGCGTGAATTGGTAGCTAATATCGCCCTCCACGCCGTAAAAATGAGCTGGTTGTTGGGCGTAACGTAACAGGCGATAATTGCCATCACGGTCAATCGTTCGGGCATAAATGTAGTTATTAAAATATTTATAATAGCTACCGAAGTAAGCTCGAATTTTGTCTTGTTGAATATGCACGCCGAGTTCTAAATTATTCGATTTTTCTTTGCCTAAGCGTTGGTTAATACCATATTTTTTATAGATTGACACATCGCCTGCATAGCTATTCGTGTATTTTTTCGGTGTAAATGCGCTGTGGATCATTCTATCATACTGATCGTCGCCAAATTCATAAGAGTTTGTCGCAACGTGCGTGCCTTTTGCGTACAACTCTTGTGCGCTTGGCACTCGTTCTTGATGCGAAAATATCAGCGACCACTTTGTGCTATTATTCATTTGCCAATCGAGTGCGCTTGAAAAAGAGTAAGCGGTTTTTTGGTATTGATTGCTTTTTAGCGGATCTTCAGGATCTTTAATATGCAATAATTTATCATAGAGTAAATGAATGCGCTGATGTTCAATGCGCCCTGCCGCTGAAAGCGTAAAGTCATTCCATTGATAACGCTCCAATGCGGCAAGGGCAAATTTTTTGGTGCGATTTTTGTCTAAAATTCCCTCAAATCCTGAGCTGTCAATCAGATTTTCGCCATATTGCAAAGCAACATTTCCCGAGAACCCACCAATGGCTTTATGATCTGCTTCTACACGTAAGAATTTTCCGTGATTTTTAAAGCTAGACATCACATAACTTCCCTCCATTTCTGAATGATGATATTGGCTTTGGCTGGCGCTAAAACGAAGCTGTTCAATGCTATTGATAGGCTGATTTAATGCACCACGTACATCGACTCGGCGGAGTTGCAGATCTAATTTAGCTGGCGCGTTTGGGCCGCCATTATCATTATGCTGATGAAGATGTGGGTCGCCATTGCGAATATTTTTGCTGGTATGTTCGCAGTGCAAATTAATGCCCTCAGAATATAGATCATTCTTGTTGTGCGTGTGAATATGGCAAAAATGCGCTTTATGTTCGTGTCCAGTTAAGCCATAAAAATCATTACGTTGGGTGTAAGCAATACCAAGATAGCCACGTTCGCCCACCCAAGACAGCCCGACACTGCCTTGGGTTGATTTTGCATCGGAATTATTGATATGGCGATAGTGAGTATATTTCGGAATTTTAAATTGGTAATCTCCAGCTTCAAATTGCGCATCGCATTCGGGCGTATCTAAATTATTACACGGATTTTCGATTAGTTCAGTTTCTGTGTAGCCTGCGGATTTGTAATTTTTCGCACGACGGTTTAGACCCTCTAAATGTAATACGACATTATCACTTAAAGAAAAGTTTGTGCTAACACTATGAATTTGTTCGTGATTATTCGTGTTATAGCGAGTGTCAAAACTGCCCTCAACCGTGCTAAACGGCTTTTCCGTTGGAATTTTATCATCAATAATATTTACCACTGCACCAGTTACACCTGAACCATAAAGCAAGGTATCAGCACCTTGTAATACCTTAATTTCTTTAGCTAAAATTGGCTCGACCATAATGGCGTGATCGGGCGAAAGATTTGATAAATCGGTAACTTCGTTGCCGTTTTGGGCAATGTGGTTACGATAGCTTTCCTGCCCTCGAATAACGGGTGTTGAAGCGCCAGAACCAAAGTGATTGGCATTAATACCCATTTGTTTAGAAAGCGCATTGCCAAGCGTACTTGAACCTCGTTTTAGTGTGCTTTGCTGCACGGTTTTGAATGGATTATCAGCCACGCCCTCGACCACAATAGCATCAAGTTCAGTGGTTGCAAAAACATCGTTTTTTTCTACCGCACTTGCTTGATTAATGTGCGCTATGTTAGCGATTGAGCCAAGGCTAAGCATTACAGCCCAACTTATTTTTTTTATTTTCATTATAATGTGTCTTATAGGTTGTTAATTTTCAGTAAAAAATAACTTTAATGTCGTTTTTTTGCAAGTTATTTTGTAAGAAAAAATAAGATGAGCTGTTTTCTTGCTTGCTAAATAAACAAAAATAATAAAATTCAAGTTGAGTTTTGTGGATAGAAAAAATGAATAGCTAGTTATTTTAGGATTATGCTAAAAACTGCGGTGAAAAAATGGAATGTTTTATTCGCCCCATAACAATGAAATTTTGTGGTGGGGCGAGTGAAGATTATAGATTTTTTAATTTTTCTAAAGATGGGGCGAAGTAATAACTGCCTGTTACTGCTTGTGTGAAGCCTAAAAGGCGATCTGTTTTACCGTCGCTTTCGCCGAACATACGCAATAATTGCTGTTCGATGTTGTGTAGCGTGGCGGAGTAGGCGATGAAGAATAAGCCGTGTTTACCGCTGGCTAAACCATAAGGCAGGCTCTGGCGCAAAATTTTTAATCCTTTGCCGTTTTCTTTCACATCAACTCGCCCAACGTGTGAAGTTTCAGGCACGTCGTCAAGTTCTATGCTGTCGGCTTTGGTGCGTCCAATAACACTTTCTTGCTTTTCGTCGCTGAGTTTTTCCCATTTGCTTAAATTGTGTTCATATCGTTGAGTGAACACATAGCTTCCGCCAAGATCTTCGCCTTGTGTAATGGTTGTCACGCTGACTCGATCTTCGCCCTCAGGATTTTCAGTGCCGTCAATAAAGCCTGTCAAATCTCGTTCTTCAATCCAACGGAAACCGTGAATTTCTTGTTCAACTTGAATAAAAGAGAAGGCACGCATTGCCGCTTGTGCCACAGAAAAATTGACATCTGGGCGCATTGATTGAATGTGAATTAATACATCGCATTGAGTGGCAGGGGCGCATAAATTGCCTTTGCCGAGGGTAGAAAATGGCTTTAATTCCACCGCACTTTTTGCACCAGCCAGCTGTTTCCACAGGCGATCACCAAAGGCGACGACAGCCCCTAATTTTGCATCGGGGAACTTTTGTTGTAATTGTTCTAATGTGCCACAAAATTGCTTGCAGGCTTGCGAAATTACCGCCGTTTCAATTTGTGGGGGAACTTGCGCTTCTAAGAAAATTGCCGATTTTAGGTGTTCTAGCAACACGCCGCTTTGAATTGTCATTTGCTTTCTCTCAATAAATAATTAGTGAGATGATCATAATCATTCATCTGCGCTTTATCAATGCAGAATCTGCCTATTGTTTCTATTTGAAAAGTTAATAAAAAACGTACTCAATGAGATTGAATACGTTTTTCGGATCAGTAATTTGGGCTTTAGAAACGGTAACTTATGCCAAGTTTTGCCGCTTTTTGTCGATAGCCCATTGTGCTATTTTGCCATTCAAATTGTGCGTTGACATCAACTGCTGGAGTGATGTGCCAACGCCCGCCAACTTGAATTTTTAACGCATTGTGATTGCTTTCAATGGTGGCTAGTTTATCGCTAATTTTTACTCGACTTGGTTGAGAATGATGTTCGTAGAATGCTCCAATCGTTCCATCAAGTGAGCCGCTGTGTGCGACAAATTCTGCGCCTGCTGATGTGATCAAATTCGATTGACCAATTTGAATTTGCGAGGCTTTATCGGTGAGTTTTTTGTCGAGAATGCGGCGATATTCCAACGCCATTTTCGGGCGCAACGATAAATTTTCATTGAGCGCAAAAGCGTAGCCCATTTCGCCGTTAATCGAGAAAGCGTTGCTGCGGTAATGATTTTCGATTAATGGCGCACGTACTCGGTTTTGATACCAGCCGTATTTTGCTTGCGTAGCGAAATAAGCGCCTTGATATTCATTTTGCTCGAAATAGGCAGCGTATAAACCAACGGTGGTGGATTTGATGCGATTATTTGCCACCACGCCTGAAGCGAATGAATGGCTATCGCCTGAACCAACGCCCTTGCCGATATTTACGCCGAGATAGGTTTTTTCGAGTTTGATGTCTGCGCCTAATTGAGTTTCGTTGTATCGAGTATCGCTGTGGATTTTATGCTGACGAATGCTAAATTTATTACGTTCGGTTTGCGCTGACGTCCACACATTCACCGAATTCGGTAAGCGATCTTTCATCGCTAATTGGCTTAGCACTGAACCTGCTCGCAAGCTACGCATCGTCATTTCATTATTGGCTAAATAAGCCCCAAATTCTGCACGTAAAAAATCTTGTGAAAAATGCACCGCACTTTCGTTGGGTTTTATGACCTCTGGTGGCGCAATTTTGCTAGGTGAATTCGATTTCGCCGAATTTTCAGGGGAAATTGGTTTATTTGGCGAATTTTGTTTTGCATTATTTTCAGGCAAAATAGGTGCGTTCGGTGGCGTTGATTTTGCCGTGTTTTCAGGCGTAGCTGGTGTGCTAGGTTCGCTTGGTTTGTCAGTTGCTTGAGCTGAAGTATCCGACGGCGCAGGCTGTTCAGGAACTGGCTCTGTTTTTTGCGTTGGCGTGGCTGGCACAAGTTCCGCCCAAGGTAAATAACGATTAGTTAATACCCAATTTCCTGCCGCATCAGGTTTCAATAAATAATCATATGCGCCAACAACAACACGCCCTGAATTGCTAAATTTCGCTTCAGATTTCCCATCAACAGTAATTAACGGAATGCCTGAAATGGTTTGGTCGCCTGAGCCAACATAATTGATGTTCACTTGCGCCTGACCGCTGGTGCTGCCTTTAATGTGCAATTTATCCGTTGGGGATTGATCGTTGCCAAGCTGACTATCAAAGAAAATAGTTCCATTTTCGCCAATATAATTGCCGTCTAACGTGATTTTTTCATAAGTTGTTGTCGGTGTTTGCGAACGTTGATCTGCCCCAATAATCAGTCGCCCTTTATGTGTTAAATCGCCTTGAATATTGCCGTTGAGTTGTAACGTGCCTTGCGAATCTAACAAAATGGTTTTTGTCTGAATTGAGGTAGGCGTTAATAAGCCTTGCTGAATTTTTACCTCATCAGCCTTTAAAAGTGCGGTTGTTAAATGTCCATTTCCTGTTTTAGTAAATTGAGATAAGTTACTGAAATCACTTAAAATTTCACTTGCTTGAGAATTGTTAATCGTCAAGCTGCTATTGCCGTTACCTTGAATAACCGAGCTTTTTTCGGCTTGAATAGTTGAAAGCGTAGAATGCACATTTTGCGCTAAATTTAATGTAGCTTGAGAAGTCAGCGTAAATTGGCTGATATTTTCGCTTAAGGCGTGATTATTTGTAACATTTAAAATGCCGTGATCGACCTTAATTTTACCTTGGAATGGGCGATTATCGCCATTAAGCGAAAGCGTGCCACTATTATTCAAATTTAATTCGCCATTGCCTGATAAATTGGCATCTAAGTTTGCTACAAAATGTTCGGCAATATTGGCATTAATTTTTGCTGTTGGTGCTAAATGAACTTGCCCTGAAATTCGAGTACCCTCGTTAAGATATTGTGCGCTATCCTTGATTATGCCTGCTGTATTTATTGTGAGTGTGGCATTATTATTTAAGGTGGTATTAGCGTTTAATTGCGTGTTGCGAGCCACGCTTAATTGGCTATTTTCCGCCACGTTCACTTTTGCAAAATGGAAATCCGCACGCTGATATTCGCTTTCATCAACATAATTATTGGCGTGCAAGACAAAAGGTGCGGTTAAATTTACCCGACTTTTTTTAATGTCAAATTCCCCTGAAGTTGTGGCATTGCCTTTTAAAGTCCAAGAATGATCGTTGTTCTCTGGCTCATAAATCAGGTTTAATGTTGCGCCACTCTCATCGGTGAATTGCCCTAGATAAGTGAGATTTTTCTCGAAATTATTGCCAGTAAAGGTGAAATTTGCTACGCCTTGACTGTTGGTGATAACTGGGTGGCTGTCGATGTGTAAAATATTGTCCCATTTGAGTGAGTGATTATTTAAATCTAATTTTCCTGCCTTAGTGCCAAATGCAAAACCAATTTCGCCATCTTGTTGACGAATTTGATTATCTTGCATTAATTTCACCGTGCCACGCCCTGAAGCTAAGCGAATGTGGTGTGCAGCGTAGCCACCAGTACGATTTAATTCCACTAAACCGTCGCCCACATTTAATTCAGCTTGCTGATCACCATTCCCAGCAATGACCAACGTCCCTTTACCAATTTTGCGCCAAGTGTCGCCTTGTTTTCCATTAAGTTGGCTAATGACGGTCGCATTTTCGTTGACGATATAACCCGCACTATTTAAATGTTTATCGCCAGTTAGTGTGAAATTGTTATTAAAAACCACCGCACTTGAACCAAGATTAACATCACCTTGGCTGATATTTAACGTACCGCCTGCGCCGCCGAGTACAAGATCAATATTGTTACTCCAATTTGTTTTATTGTTATCTAATCCTAATAACGTAGTGGATTTTCCGTTATGGGTTAGGGTTACATTACCGTCAGGGCGTTGTATTCCAAATTGTAGTTGTTCTCTAGCGAAAGTGGTATTAACAGTTAAGTGGGAATTATAGTAATCCATAACCGTTTTAGCGTGCTGCGTTGCACTTTTTCCAATGGAAATTTTGCCGTAACCGTAAGCTGCTAACCCTTCTGAAAGAAAACCTGCTAATTCCCATTTATTTTTTTCTTCATTAAAAAGATAAAGTGGACTGCCGCTATCGCCTTGAAAACTAATACTGTCTAATGCAGTGTCGGGCGTTTTATGAATATCAAATTGGAACGCAATATGGTTTTGTGTTTTTGGTTCTTGCGATATTCGATCTACTAATGCTAAACCACCATTTAACCAGCCATAACCTAGATTTTCGGTTTTTGCTACATCTAGTAATTTTGCGTGTACGCCACCGCCAGTGCGAGCCAATAGTGCGCCTTGTTTTAGCTTACTACTATCAGTCAACATCGGCATTGGCTCAGCTTCCCACAAAATATTGCGTGTGCGAGTGATTTTGTAGTCGCCTTGCAAATTAATGTCAGCAGCTTTACGTGTCCATTCACCAAATAAGGCATACGTTGAATTTTCAGGTGGTTTAGGTACGTCAGCATCAGGCTGCTGGAAATCGCCTGAAACCTGCTTATTGTTGACATTAAAAAGCGTACGGTCGTTGGTTAAATGACGTGCGGCAAATGTCATATTTTCGGTATAATTTACGTGATATGTCGAACCAATAAAGGACGGTGCAATGATCGTCGCATAGCCGCCGTCAGCCACCATACTAAAGTCTGGCATTTTTTTGATATGTCCTGATAAGCTGCCGTCGGCACGATAAACTGGCACGTTTTCTGCACCAGCCAAAAATGAGCCTTTATTTTCACCAAAATCTCGGTAAGTTTGCACGTCTATATCGTGGCGAACACCGCCAGCATAAGCGAAATTTGTGATTGCCGTTAAAATGGCAAGGCTAAGCGTTGATTTTTTAAATTTCAAAAGATATTCCTTATAGACAGGGCTGAAAATACGATTTAATCGCCCAGTAATTGTAGGTATATTATCATATTTTTTATATAGACTGAAGTTCATCAAGCCTTTTAGCTACTGATAAGATGACTTGCTGGCAATAAAAAAATCTTAGTTATTAAATATAATGTTGAGTTTGTAAAAGTGCGGTAAATTTTTTGTGAGTTTTTATTAACTCGTTGAGAAATTTGCTGTAAAATAGCTTCATTCAAATTCCTTTTATTATGAATTATTTTAATGAAACCAATATTCCTTGAACTTCGCCATCTCAAAACCTTGCTTGCTTTGAAAGAAACAGGCTCAGTATCGTTGGCGGCAAAACGTGTTTATTTAACTCAATCTGCACTGTCGCACCAAATTAAATTGTTGGAAGACCAATATGGTTTGCCTTTGTTTGAACGCAAAACCACGCCGTTGCATTTTACCGCAGCAGGGGAGCGTTTAATCCAGCTTGCTAATGATGTATTGCCAAAAGTGATAGAGGCGGAGCGGGATCTTTCTCGTGTAAAACAAGGCGAGGCTGGGGAGTTGCGTATTGCGGTGGAATGCCACACTTGTTTTGACTGGTTAATGCCTGCAATGGACAGCTTTCGTCAGCACTGGCCTTTAGTTGAATTGGATATTGTGTCGGGTTTCCATACGGACACCATCGGTTTGTTGCTCACGCATCGTGCCGATTGGGCGATTGTGTCGGAAGTTGAGCCGAATGACGGCATTATTCACAAACCGCTATTTTCTTATGAAATGGTGGGATTGTGCGCCAAAGATCACCCATTAGCACAAAAAAGTGTTTGGCAAGCGGAAGATTTTGCGGATCAAACCTGGATTACTTATCCAGTGCCTGATGATATGTTGGATTTATTACGCAAAGTGCTTAAGCCAGCAGGAATTAGCCCAACTCGTCGCACCAGCGAATTGACCATTGCGATGATTCAATTAGTCGCCAGTAAACGAGGTATCGCAGCGTTACCATTTTGGGCGGTGAAGCCTTATTTGGAGCGTGGTTATGTGGTGGCTCGCAAAATTACCCAGCAAGGCTTATACAGCAATCTTTATTGTGCTTATCGTGAAGCCGATGCCGACAGTGCTTTTATTGCCGATTTTTATGACACGGTTAAATCACAAAGTTTTTCAACCTTACCTGGTTTATCGGTATTGGAATAATGATGTCCACAAATTCACCTTTGCCTGCCGATAAACAGGCTCTTTTGCCGACCGCTAAAGCGGCTTTTCGTTATTCTATCCCAATGATCGCTGGCTTCATTTTTCTGGGCGTGGCGTATGGCGTTTATATGAAAGCCCTCGGCTTCGGGGTATTGTTTCCCTTTTTTATGGCTGCCTTAATTTATGGTGGTTCAGTCGAATTTATTATTGCGACTTCGTTGAGTGGCGTTTTTTCACCGCTTAGCGTGTTGTTAATTACCTTAATGGTGAGTGGTCGCCAAGTGTTTTATGGCATTTCAATGCTAGAAAAATACGGCAGCCATTTAGGCAAAAAGCGTATTTATTTAGTTTCCAGCTTAGTCGATGAATCCTTTTCGCTTAATTATATGGCAGATATTCCACCGCACTTAAACAAAGGCTGGTACTACACATTTGTCAGCATCTACTTGCATTTGTATTGGATATTAGGTGCGGTATTAGGCAATTTATTTGGCGAAATTATTCCGTTTAGCCTACAAGGTGTTGAATTTGCAATGACCGCACTTTTCATCGTGATTTTTGCGGAAAATTGGCGTAAAGAAAAATCGCACGAAAGCTCCTTATTAGGCTTGGGCATTGCTTTATTCTGCTTAATTACGGTGGGCAAAGAACATTTTCTCGTGCCGACCTTATTTGCTATTTGGGGCATTTTAACCTTGCGTCGCCCCAAATTACAAAGCAAATTAATTAGCCTAAATGGAGAGCCAAAATGACCTTAAACGAACAGATTATCACCATCGGATTAGGCGTGTTGGGCGTGCAGTTTTGTCGTTGGTTGCCATTTTGGCTTTTCCCAGCCAATCGCCCCATTCCCGAATATATTCGCTATCTCGGCAAGGTGCTGCCAGCTGCAATGTTTGGAATGTTAGTGGTGTATTGTTATAAAAATATTGATGTGTTCAGCGGACATCACGGCTTACCTGATTTCATCGCAGGGTTATTAACGCTGGCGTTGCATTTGTGGAAGAAAAATATGTTTCTTTCCATTGCCGCAGGCACGATTTTCTATATGTGGCTGGTGCAACAAGTATTTGTTTAACAAATTGATAATGCGTAGCCAAGCCTTTTGCTACGCATTATTCGCCAACCTTTTTAATCTGTTGTTCAATCTGTTTCAGCCCATTCAACCGTGTTGAGCTTAATCGCTGTGCAATGCCTAATTGGGTGAAAAATGCTGTTAAATCAAATTGCTTCAATTCATCAATGGATTTTCCATTCACTTCATTAATGAGCAAATAAAGTAATCCATTCACAATTCGGGCTTCACTATACGCTGCTACTTGCAAAGTGCGGTCAGAATTTAATGAGATTTTGCACCACAATTTTGCCTCGCAGCCGTGAATTTCCGTCCATTGATTTATTATTTCATCACTCGGTTTTTGGATTAATTTCCCTGCCTGAATGATGTGGCGATAGCGATCTTCCCAGCTTGTCGCTTGCTGTATTTTTTCTAATAATTCCATTGCTATTTATTCTAATAAGTTAAGTGCATTTTCAAGTGCGGTGAAAAAAAGGTTTAAATCTTGTTCGGTGTTATAAGGCGCAAAACTTAAGCGTAAGGTGCTTGACACACCAAGCCTTGCGAGATAAGGCATTGCACAATGTACGCCTGTACGCAAAGCGATGTTTTGTTCTGCCAGTAAGGTCGCTAGATCAGAACAGGCAATGCCATCAAAGACGAAACTTAATACAGAGCTGGCTTGTGGCGATTGAAATAAACGGCAATTTGGGTATTTTTTTAACCGCACTTTGGCTTGTTCTGCAAGCTCAACAGCGTACTGTTCGGCGGCTTCAAAGGGTTCATTTTCCAACCAATTTAACACCGCATTAAAACCGATCACCGCCGCAATATTTGGCGTGCCAGCTTCTAAACGATAAGGCAATTCAGCAAAGTGAATGCCTTGCTTCGAGGCTGAAGCAACCATTTTTCCGCCGTATTGCAAGGGTTGTAATTGCTCAAGTGCGGTTAATTTTCCCGCTAAAACGCCCAAGCCGTTCGGCCCATAAATTTTATGGGCGGAAAAAGCGATAAAATCAGCATCAAGTTGTTGCATATCTAAACGAATATGGCTAATTGCCTGTGCAGCATCAAGCAAAATCAATGCTTGGCTATGCTGGCGGATTAACTGAATAAAATGGGCGATTGGCTGTTGCGTGCCTGTTACGTTGGAAACCACATTCAACGCTACCAGTTTGGTGCGAGCATTCAAGCAAGCGAGTAGGGCATTTTCATCAATAAGCCAATTATCTAAAATTGGTAAAATGTGTAATTTTGCACCGCACTTTTGCGCAATTTGGTGCCAGGTGACGAAATTGGCGTGATGATCAGCTTCGCTAATCACGATTTCATCGCCTACCTGTAAGTGTGGCAACAAGCCATTTGCTACGGTATTAATCGCCTGCGTCGTGCCTGATGTCCAAATGACGGCTTGTTCACTTTCAGCATTAATCAAACGGCGGACTTTGCTACGAGCTTGTTCATAAAGTGCGGTCTGTTTTTCGTCATATTGGCTGCGATGAACAGAGCCTGCCGACTGATAAAATTCAACCGTCGCATCAATCAAGGCTTGTGGCTTCAAGGTGGTGGCAGCGTTGTCCAAATAAACGACAGCGTCGGCTTGCTTAAAATAAGGAAAGGCTTGGCGAAATTTTTCAGGGTTAAACATTAGATTTTTCCTTGTCGTTTGAGCTTGCGAAATTCACTTGGCTCAATGGGCGTAGGGTCTTGCCATAAGCCGATTTTTTGGTGTTGAGCTTGCTGTTGCGCTTGAAGATATTGTGGATTTTTCACATATTGCGTATATGCCCACGCCATTCCCACTTGCACCATTTTCAAATTGATATTCTCACGCTGCGCATTATACACGGTGGCTAACACACGTTGATAGCGATCGTAGCCAGAAATGGCTAACAGCACCGCTTGTTTATGCACGAATTTCGCCAAGGTTTGGCGTGAGCGATTGCCAAAGGCTTGCGATTTTTCGGGGGCATCAATTTCCACTAAACGCACTTTAAGTTGCTTATTATTTTCTAATAAGCAAGTAAGCGTGTCGCCGTCGCTAATGCCAACTACTCGGCAAGCGACCCAGCGTTCGGCTGCCCAGCTTAGATTGGTTAGGCTAAATCCTAAAAGTGCGGTTAAAAAAAATAAGGTTTTTTTCATATTTATTAGTTTAGATCAAAAAGTCGTGTATATTTTACCGAAAGTGTGGCAAAAGTGAAAAAAATAAGCGTAAAATAATTTTGCAATTTTTGTATGAAAAGTTGAAGAAGGTGTTATGAAACAAAAAATTATAGATCTTACTCGGGCATTGCTTATTTTATATGCTTTTTATTATGCAGGCGAACTGTTGGCACACCTTGTGCCTTTCGGTATTCCTGGCAGTATTTTTGGCTTACTTTTACTTTTTTTAGGCTTAACTACACAAATTATTCGTGTTAAATGGATTTTTTACGGCACAAACTTGTTCATTCGTTATATGGGCGTGCTGTTTATTCCTGCCAGTGTCGGAATAATAAAATATTCCGATTTACTTTTATCTCAAGCCAAAGCCTTACTTATTCCAAATTTGATTAGCTCGCTACTTACATTGGTGATTTTTGGGGTATTAGCCGATTATCTTTTTATGCGCCGTTCGTTCGCACGTTTGCGTACTAAGGTCTTGAAACGCCGTGCAAGGGAGGGTGTATGATTTATCTTTATTCTTTACTCACAATTATCTGTTTTTGCTTGGCGATAAAAATTAATAAGCATTTGAAATCCTTAGTATTAAATACTTTTGTTCTTACGGTATTAATGCTTATTGGCATTTTGTTATTAGCTAATGTGCCTTATGACGAATATATGGCAGGCAATGCGCCGTTGAATAATTTGTTAGGGGTAAGCGTGGTGGCGTTGGCGTTGCCTTTATATGAACAATTACGCCAAATTGCCGCTTATTGGAAAAGTATTTTGCTAATTACTTGTTTAGCCTCATTATTTTCAATGGCGACAGGTGCTGGGCTAGCATTGTGGTTAGGCGCAAATCCACAAGTTGTCGCGACGGTGATTGCAAAATCGGTTACGATGCCCATTGCGATGTCAATTTCACAAAATTTAGGTGGCGTACCAGCAGTTGCTGCTGCAGGCGTGGTATTAGCAGGCTTGCAAGGCTCGATTTTTGGCTTTTTACTTCTGAAAAAATTAGGGATCAAAAGCTCGGAGGGAATGGGCTTGGCAATCGGTTCAATGTCGCACGTTTTAGGCACGGTTACGGTGGTCGAACACGATGCAAAAGCAGGCACATATAGTTCAATTTCTCTTGTATTATGTGGTATTATCAGCTCAATTCTCGCACCGTTGGTGTTTAAATTACTTTATTTGGTGTAATTAATGCTAAAAAATTCTCTTGATGCACGCTGGCTTGAGCGCTTTGTGCCTGATCGTCCTCGTGAAAAAGATCATCGTCCACCTTTTCGTCGTGATCGAGCTCGTATTTTGCACAGTGCAGCGTTTCGTTGTTTGCAAGCTAAAACACAAATTCACGCCGTGGGGGAAAACGATTTTTTCCGCACTCGTTTAACGCATTCATTGGAAGTGGCGCAAATTGGTAGCAGCTTAGTGTCGCAATTAAAGTTGCTTGATACTTATGCCGATTTGGCGAAACAACTCAAAATCGACAAAACAGAATTACAAAAAGAACTAAAACCTTTATTGCCAACAGCGGATTTAATTGAAAGCCTGTGTTTTGCCCACGATATTGGACACCCGCCTTTTGGACACGGTGGCGAAACAGCTTTGAATTCAATGATGAGAGATTGTGGGGGCTTTGAGGGTAATGGGCAAACTTTCCGTTTAATCACCAAACTTGAGCCTTATACGCAAAATGCGGGAATGAATTTAACTCGCCGCACGGTGTTGGGAATTGTGAAATATCCATCAATTTTAGATGAAACTTCGCCACAATACACCGCACTTTCATTGCCTGATTATCACGAAACGCACGCTTTGCGCAAAGTAGATTGGCGACCAGGTAAGGGAATCTTTCGTGATGACTTGGCGATGTTTAATTGGTTGCTCGAACCTTTGTCGGAACAGGACAAAACACAATTCACTTCGCTACAAAAAGTGCGGTCAAATCCTGAGGAGTTTTTGAAAACTCGTTTCAAATCGCTCGATTGCAGCATTATGGAATTAGCAGACGACATTGCCTATGGCGTACACGATTTGGAAGATGCCATTGTGGTCGGAATGGTGGATCGTAATTTATGGCAACTAGCTTTAGATGAGCTAAAAAATTGCAGTTCAAAATGGATTGTGAAAGAAGCAGATAGCTTAAGCGAAAAACTGTTTTCTGCCCATCATTATGAACGCAAAAATGCTATCGGCGCATTGGTAAACTTTTTTATTACCAATGTTCGTTGGAAAAAAACGGCAGAATTTGATGAGCCATTGTTGCGCTATAATGCTGAATTGCCGCAAGATGTGGTGGAAGTGTTGAATGTGTTCAAAGCCTTTGTATTTAAATATGTAATTCGAGATGTGGAAACTCAGCGCATTGAATATAAAGGGCAACGTATTTTAACAGAAATGTTCCAAATTTTTGAAAGCGACCCTGAGCGTTTGTTGCCGAGAAATACGGCTAATCGTTGGTTAAACGCCGAACCGCAAGGCAAAAAACGGATTATTTGCGATTATATGGCTGGAATGTCAGATGCGTATGCATTAAAACTGTATAAGCAGCTACTTTAATCAATAAGCAAAAACGAACGAAAAACATACCGCACTTTTTAAAAGTTGTCGTTGTTTTAAGCGTAACGCTGAAAGTTTAGTCGCTTGATGTTAAAAATTGAAATTTTTACAAAAAATCGCTTGCGTGGAATAAAAATATCCCTATAATGCACCACCGCAACGCAAGCACGGCAAGCAATGAATTGAAAAATTCCATTTTTAAAAATAATTTAAAAAAATGCTTGACGATGAAATGAAAAAACAATATCATTTCGAGCCTTGCTTAATGCAACTGTTCTTTAATAATTTATCAGACAATCTGTGTGGGCACTTGTTGATTGACTTGATTTTGAAAATATTATTTAAAACTTGAAGTCTTAATAGGTGCTTAAACTAGAAATTCATTTTTACTTTTGAAGTAATATGTAAACTTTAGCTAAGCAGTTTATTGAGCGATTAAACTTTTTGAATTGAAGAGTTTGATCATGGCTCAGATTGAACGCTGGCGGCAGGCTTAACACATGCAAGTCGAACGGTAACAGGAAGTGCTTGCACTTTGCTGACGAGTGGCGGACGGGTGAGTAATGCTTGGGAATCTGGCTTATGGAGGGGGATAACTACGGGAAACTGTAGCTAATACCGCGTAGAATCGGAAGATTAAAGGGTGGGATCGTAAGACCATCTGCCATAAGATGAGCCCAAGTGGGATTAGGTAGTTGGTGGGGTAAAGGCCTACCAAGCCGACGATCTCTAGCTGGTCTGAGAGGATGACCAGCCACACTGGAACTGAGACACGGTCCAGACTCCTACGGGAGGCAGCAGTGGGGAATATTGCGCAATGGGGGAACCCTGACGCAGCCATGCCGCGTGAATGAAGAAGGCCTTCGGGTTGTAAAGTTCTTTCGGTAGCGAGGAAGGTATCAATTTTAATAGAGTTGGTAATTGACGTTAACTACAGAAGAAGCACCGGCTAACTCCGTGCCAGCAGCCGCGGTAATACGGAGGGTGCGAGCGTTAATCGGAATAACTGGGCGTAAAGGGCACGCAGGCGGTGACTTAAGTGAGATGTGAAATCCCCGAGCTTAACTTGGGAATTGCATTTCATACTGGGTCGCTAGAGTACTTTAGGGAGGGGTAGAATTCCACGTGTAGCGGTGAAATGCGTAGAGATGTGGAGGAATACCGAAGGCGAAGGCAGCCCCTTGGGAATGTACTGACGCTCATGTGCGAAAGCGTGGGGAGCAAACAGGATTAGATACCCTGGTAGTCCACGCTGTAAACGCTGTCGATTTGGGGATTGGGGTATAACTCTGGTGCCCGTAGCTAACGTGATAAATCGACCGCCTGGGGAGTACGGCCGCAAGGTTAAAACTCAAATGAATTGACGGGGGCCCGCACAAGCGGTGGAGCATGTGGTTTAATTCGATGCAACGCGAAGAACCTTACCTACTCTTGACATCCAGAGAAGGAGATGGAGACATCTCTGTGCCTTCGGGAACTCTGAGACAGGTGCTGCATGGCTGTCGTCAGCTCGTGTTGTGAAATGTTGGGTTAAGTCCCGCAACGAGCGCAACCCTTATCCTTTGTTGCCAGCGATTTGGTCGGGAACTCAAAGGAGACTGCCAGTGATAAACTGGAGGAAGGTGGGGATGACGTCAAGTCATCATGGCCCTTACGAGTAGGGCTACACACGTGCTACAATGGTGCATACAGAGGGCGGCGAAAGGGCGACCTGGAGCGAATCTCAGAAAGTGCATCGTAGTCCGGATTGGAGTCTGCAACTCGACTCCATGAAGTCGGAATCGCTAGTAATCGCAAATCAGAATGTTGCGGTGAATACGTTCCCGGGCCTTGTACACACCGCCCGTCACACCATGGGAGTGGGTTGTACCAGAAGTAGATAGCTTAACCGCAAGGGGGGCGTTTACCACGGTATGATTCATGACTGGGGTGAAGTCGTAACAAGGTAACCGTAGGGGAACCTGCGGTTGGATCACCTCCTTACCAAAAATTAGGCGACGACAAGCGCTCACACAGATTGGCTGATAGTTATAGACAAAACAAGAACAAAAGACCCCGCAGTTTGGTTGTGTTTTCTAGGTCGAACACGAGAAAGCCTGCTGCAAGTAATAAAATGATAAAAAGATTATCTTTCATTGCTGTCCCCATCGTCTAGAGGCCTAGGACATCGCCCTTTCACGGCGGTAACCGGGGTTCGAATCCCCGTGGGGACGCCACTGAAAGATGATTTTGCGAAAAATTATCGACTGTTCTTTAAAAAATTGGAAACAAGCTGAAAAACTGAAGAGACTTTCAAGTTCAGAACGAGAAGCGAAAGCAACTTAAGTAAGAATACGAAAAAGTCTGAGTAAGAAAGACAAACTAACCATTTGTCGAAAAAAAATCTTAGCTGAACAAAAGCAGCTAAGTGTTTAGTTTAATTTAATTCGCTTTGAGTGTGAGATTGTCTAATTGAATAATTAAATAGTGAAAACATTTGAGGTTGTATAGTTAAGTGACTAAGCGCACAGGGTGGATGCCTTGGCAATCAGAGGCGAAGAAGGACGTGCTAATCTGCGAAAAGCTTGGGTGAGTTGATAAGAAGCGTTTAACCCAAGATATCCGAATGGGGAAACCCAGTGGGTGAAGAACCCACTATTGTTAAGTGAATACATAGCTTAACAAGGCAAACCGGGAGAACTGAAACATCTAAGTACCCCGAGGAAAAGAAATCAACCGAGATTCTGTGAGTAGCGGCGAGCGAAAGCGGAGGAGCCGTTAGTGATAACCATTTAGTTAGGAGAATGAGCTGGGAAGCTCAACCATAGCAGGTGATAGTCCTGTATCCGAAAACATAATGGTGGTACTAAGCTAACAATAAGTAGGGCGGGACACGAGAAATCCTGTTTGAAGATGGGGGGACCATCCTCCAAGGCTAAATACTCCTGATTGACCGATAGTGAACCAGTACTGTGAAGGAAAGGCGAAAAGAACCCCGGTGAGGGGAGTGAAATAGAACCTGAAACCCTGTGCGTACAAGCAGTGGGAGCCCGCAAGGGTGACTGCGTACCTTTTGTATAATGGGTCAGCGACTTATATTTTGTAGCGAGGTTAACCTCATGGGGGAGCCGAAGGGAAACCGAGTCTTAACTGGGCGTTTGAGTTGCAAGGTATAGACCCGAAACCCGGTGATCTAGCCATGGGCAGGTTGAAGATTGGGTAACACTAATTGGAGGACCGAACCGACTAATGTTGAAAAATTAGCGGATGACTTGTGGCTGGGGGTGAAAGGCCAATCAAACCGGGAGATAGCTGGTTCTCCCCGAAATCTATTTAGGTAGAGCCTTGAGCGGACACCTTCGGGGGTAGAGCACTGTTTCGGCTAGGGGTCCATCCCGGATTACCAACCCGATGCAAACTGCGAATACCGAAGAGTGATACTCAGGAGACACACGGTGGGTGCTAACGTCCATCGTGAAGAGGGAAACAACCCAGACCGCCAGCTAAGGTCCCAAAGTACTAGTTAAGTGGGAAACGAAGTGGGAAGGCTTAGACAGCTAGGATGTTGGCTTAGAAGCAGCCACCATTTAAAGAAAGCGTAATAGCTCACTAGTCGAGTCGGCCTGCGCGGAAGATGTAACGGGGCTAAAACTAGTCACCGAAGCTGCGGCATCAGGCGTATCACTAATACGCCACGATTAACTACTTGCGAAGCAAGTGGGTAAAGCGACAAAAACGTCGAGTAACACGCAACCGCGGTTACAAATCGAGGAATATTAGTGATACGCCTGTTGGGTAGGGGAGCGTTCTGTAAGCGGATGAAGGTGAGTCGAGAGGCTTGCTGGACGTATCAGAAGTGCGAATGCTGACATAAGTAACGATAAAACGAGTGAAAAACTCGTTCGCCGGAAGACCAAGGGTTCCTGTCCAACGTTAATCGGGGCAGGGTGAGTCGGCCCCTAAGGCGAGGCTGAAAAGCGTAGTCGATGGGAAACGGGTTAATATTCCCGTACTTGGATAAACTGCGATGTGGGGACGGAGAAGGTTAGGTTAGCAGACTGTTGGATGTCTGTTTAAGGCGGTAGGTGGAAAGTTTAGGCAAATCCGGACTTTCATTCAACACCGAGAACTGATGACGAGGTGCTACGGCACTGAAGTAACCGATACCACGCTTCCAGGAAAAGCCACTAAGCTTCAGGTTTATCTAAACCGTACTGAAAACCGACACAGGTGGTCAGGTAGAGAATACTCAGGCGCTTGAGAGAACTCGGGTGAAGGAACTAGGCAAAATAGCACCGTAACTTCGGGAGAAGGTGCGCCGGCGTAGATTGTAAGCGTTTACCGCTGAAGGTTGAACCGGTCGAAGATACCAGCTGGCTGCAACTGTTTATTAAAAACACAGCACTCTGCAAACACGAAAGTGGACGTATAGGGTGTGATGCCTGCCCGGTGCTGGAAGGTTAATTGATGGTGTTATCGCAAGAGAAGCTCCTGATCGAAGCCCCAGTAAACGGCGGCCGTAACTATAACGGTCCTAAGGTAGCGAAATTCCTTGTCGGGTAAGTTCCGACCTGCACGAATGGCATAATGATGGCCAGGCTGTCTCCACCCGAGACTCAGTGAAATTGAAATCGCCGTGAAGATGCGGTGTACCCGCGGCTAGACGGAAAGACCCCGTGAACCTTTACTATAGCTTGACACTGAACATTGAATTTTGATGTGTAGGATAGGTGGGAGCCTTTGAAGATGACACGCCAGTGTTGTTGGAGGCGTCCTTGAAATACCACCCTTTAACGTTTGATGTTCTAACGAAGATTACGAAACGTGGTCTCGGACAGTGTCTGGTGGGTAGTTTGACTGGGGCGGTCTCCTCCCAAAGAGTAACGGAGGAGCACGAAGGTTTGCTAATCACGGTCGGACATCGTGAGGTTAGTGCAATGGTATAAGCAAGCTTAACTGCGAGACAGACAAGTCGAGCAGGTACGAAAGTAGGTCATAGTGATCCGGTGGTTCTGAATGGAAGGGCCATCGCTCAACGGATAAAAGGTACTCCGGGGATAACAGGCTGATACCGCCCAAGAGTTCATATCGACGGCGGTGTTTGGCACCTCGATGTCGGCTCATCACATCCTGGGGCTGAAGTAGGTCCCAAGGGTATGGCTGTTCGCCATTTAAAGTGGTACGCGAGCTGGGTTTAGAACGTCGTGAGACAGTTCGGTCCCTATCTGCCGTGGGCGTTGGAGAATTGAAAGGGGCTGCTCCTAGTACGAGAGGACCGGAGTGGACGCATCCCTGGTGTTCCAGTTGTTTCGCCAGAAGCATTGCTGGGTAGCTACATGCGGAAGAGATAAGTGCTGAAAGCATCTAAGCACGAAACTTGCCTTGAGATGAGTTCTCCCACACTATAAGTGTGTAAGGGTTGTTTGAGACTAAGACGTAGATAGGTCTGGTGTGTAAGTGGTGTGAGCCATTGAGCTAACGGATACTAATTGCCCGAGAGGCTTAACTATACAACGCTCAAGTGTTTTTAAAAGCGGACGCAAGAAAGCGAAAGCAAAAAAGAAACACAAAGCGAAATAGCTAAACTGAAAAACAAAAAATAAATAAAACGAAAGACAAAACCTTCAGACAGCTTGTTTCGAATTTAAAGAACAAAGACGAAAGAATAACGCAAAAGTCATCATCGAATAATCTTGGCGGCGATAATGCGGTGGACCCACCTGACTCCATACCGAACTCAGAAGTGAAACGCCGTAATGCCGATGGTAGTGTTGGGTTTCCCAATGTGAGAGTAGGTCACCGCCAGGTTTCAAACATATAAAATCAAAGTAAAAACAAGAATTAAAGAAAACAAAACAAGCCCCAGTCGATTGGCTGGGGTTTTTGTTTATTTAAATTTTCCAAAATGCATCAATCACATTTCCATACTCAACTGAAAACGCCACAAAACTAATCGCAGTTAAACATAAATCTAGAAATTTCTATAGAACAAAATTTGAATATTTTCGAGAGTGTACACTCTCTGTGTCTGTTATTGACATAACACCCACAATTCTCTCTGCTAAATACTTTTTAGTTTCTTTTCAAATTACACATAAGGAGGTTTTATGTTAACCAATGAACTTTGGGATAAATTCCAAATCGGTATTGATGTTTTTACCGCTATTTCTATTATTTTTGCTGCAGCGCAATACATTCGTAACTCTCGTAAAGAGGCAGAAAAGCTGCGTGAGGAACGGGCTAAGGAAACCGAAAAGCAACGAGCTGAGCGTATTGCAGAATCGGGTGCTAAAGTGCTTAGTGATGAAATTCGCTCATTATCTGAATATTTTACAAAGATTGTACGAGAGTCAAAAGATGTAGAAAAATTGTCACAGAGATTTATACAACAGCACTATCTAAAAGAAACTGATGAAGAATTTTACTTGCGTAGTGAAAAAATGTTGATAGATACTGATTTGCATTCGCGTTATTCTAAAGAGTTAGAAGAGTTTCGAATTATTTTGCTAGGAGGGTTTGCGTATCTCTCACAGCGAAATTATGTAATACTTCCTGTTCTAGATGCCATTTCTAAGGCAAACGATTTGAGTGGTTTAGTGGAAAAGGTTAAAGCTGTACCAAGTGCAGTGAATGAAAAATATAATCAATTTATAGATTTTCCTGATGTCTGGAGTAAGCTCGTGGAGCTTTATCAGTTAACACGGAATTTGCCTGCGGATCTCAGTTTTGAGCATTTAATTGAACAAAGGCAGGAAAAACCAGAATATGAACAAACTTTACAATTGCTCATTAAAATTTCTCGTGATGATGATTATCTAGTTTATTTATCTAATGTGTTATATACACAAGATGATTTGAAAGAAAATCTACAACTTGAACAAGATCTTACACAAACAGACTTGCGTTTGTTTAATGCTCAACATCTATATCAACTTTGTATGGATAATAAACTACCGGGCATAATACATAATGTTAATGTTCGGGGGTGTAAATTAATTGACTCAGCTCGAGATGAGTTTAAAGGAATGCTGATTTTACTTTCGGCTTGTTATTCTTATATTTTAAATGCTGATGAACACATAAGCTTAGATTCTGAAATCTCTCGTTATGAAGAAATTTTTAAATTAGGTGAAGAAATAAGCTAGTTAGTGAGTCTACCCCCTTATTTTCTTATCATCAAAAGCAAGCTTCGGCTTGCTTTTATCTTTCCCCTACCATTCTCCCCCAATCTACGCTAAAATTCTCTCACTTTTCCTTTGAGAACTTTTTATGTTACTTTCAATTCTTTACATCATCGGGATCACCGCTGAAGCGATCACTGGCGCACTGGCTGCTGGTCGTGAAAAAATGGATATTTTTGGCGTGATTATTATTGCGTCGATGACGGCGATTGGGGGCGGTTCGGTGCGTGATGTGTTGCTCGGGCATTATCCGCTCGGTTGGGTGAAGCACCCTGAATATTTTCTAATTGTCGCTACAGCAGCGGTGCTAACGGTTATTGTTGCGCCTTTAATTCGTCATTTTATGCGTTATTTTCGCACGATCTTTTTGGTGCTAGATGCCGTTGGGTTGATTGTTTTTTCAATCATCGGTGCACAAATTGCCCTAGATATGGGACACGGCTATACGGTTGCGATTATTGCAGCGATTATCACGGGGGCATTTGGTGGCGTGTTGCGAGATTTATTGTGCAACCGCATTCCGCTTGTATTCCAAAAAGAACTTTATGCCAGCGTCGCTTTTATGGCAACTTGCGTGTATCTTGTGCTGCACGAGCTTCAAATTCCACACGATCTTGTGGTTATCATCACGCTGTTGAGCGGTTTTGTTATTCGTTTATTAGCTATTTATTTTGAATGGGGCTTACCTGTGTTTGATTTCCAAGAAAAAGATGATGAACAAATTAACGACAGATTACCTAAAAAACGTCAATAAACTCAATGGTTTAAATGAATATGATGCCAAATAACTCGCTTTCTCCCCAAATTATGCCGATTGAGGAGAATGATTTTACTCGTCTATTTGAAATTGAACAGGCGGCGCACTTAGTGCCTTGGTCTTTGGGAACGTTAAAAAATAACCAAGGCGAGCGTTATCTTAATTTAAAAATTGTGCATCATCAGCAAATTGTCGGCTTTGCGATTTGCCAATTTGTGTTAGATGAAGCGACCTTATTTAATATCGCCATCGATCCTGCTTTTCAAGGGCAACATTTAGGGGCATTGTTGTTACAGGAACTACTTAACCAGTTGAAAGCAAAAGGAATTAAAACTCTTTGGCTTGAAGTGAGAGAAGGTAATCAGCGAGCCATTCAGCTTTATCAGCAAAATGATTTTAACGAAGTGGATATTCGCAAAAATTATTATCCAACCCCCGATGGAAAGCGAGAAAATGCAGTTGTTATGGCAGCTTATTTAGCTTAATCCCCACTGTAAACTAGAAAAACAGGCCTAAATATTGCATAATAAGTGCAAAATTTAGGCTTATTTATGTTATACAAATTATGTCAGAAAAAATTTCATTAAAACAGACCGCACTTTTGTCTATTTCCGCTATTTTAATTCCCTTACTCATTGAAATTTATGCGTTTTTTATTCAGCAACAGATTGAAATTTCTTATTTTTCCTTAAGCGTCTTTGCGGCACAATTTTTGTGTACCTTAGTTTTTTTAAAAGGCGAAATTTGCCCTGGGCAACGTGGGCGATTGATTAATGTGCAAGGTTTTTTTGCTGTTTTCTGGTTAGCTGAATTGTTAATGAATTTTAGTGCTTCAAGCATTTTTAGTCTTGCAGGTTTAGCAATGATTTTGCTTGCGTATAAACAGCCAAAAGATGATGCCGCTGTGCGCCAAAAATATTTAGTGGCTAATGCCATTATTGGTGTTGTTGGTGTTGTGGCGTATTTCATAGCGTTACCTAGCTCACCGAACTGGCTGGTTTACAGCCCTTTTGCCCAGTTGTTGATTGGCGTTATTTTGGCAAATATTGCTTTAGTGAATGCCCGTAATCGGTTACAAGGCTTTATTGCACTGTTGCCATTTTTAATGGCTATCTTATTGGTCTTAAATGTCTTTTTTGCTTTAGCTTTATTGGCAAGCTCACAAAGTGCGGTGCATTTTTCTAATGATTTTGCCGTCATTCTGTACTTTATTTTACATCTGATTTTAATGGCACTGATTGCGTTTCATATTTTGCGCAAAATCAAGTTAAGTTATCAGAGCTTAATGTTGATATTGTTTATTGCTGCATCGTTGCCACTTTGGTCAATTTTAGTGAATATTACGTAAATTATTATGTTGAAAAAGTCGTTTTTGTTTTTAGCAATTCTGCTCATAATGGTGCTGTCGGTGGCATTTTATGTGTTGTCGCCGAGCCAAGTTGAGCGTATTGCAAATCATTTTTTAGGGCAACAAATTAGCCTAGAAATGAAAGAAAAGCCGCAAATGAGCGCAACAGAAACGACTATTCCATCGTTAGTTTTTAAGTTAAATCAGCCGACAGCTTGCCCCTTAGTGAGTTTGCAGAATGTGCGAATGCAGTGGTGGCATTCACGCACTTTAGATGTTGAAAAAGCCGTGTTCGATTATGCTTGCCTGACGCAAATGCAGACGCAAGAAAATGCGAAAACTGAGTTAAATTTAACCGCACTTTTAGCCGCTTTGCCAAATGCGGATATTCATCTTCACTCTATAAAATTCATTCACACAGACGATGTGTCCTCGCCAGCGCTTGCGCAATTATTGCAAGCGGAAATGGCAGCAAAATTAAGTCTTAATCAACAAAAATTGATGCTAGAAGCGCAAGGCAAAACTGACTTAAATGAACCCGAAAGTGCGGTGCTTTTTCAGCTAAATTCTGTTTTAGATAAACAGCAGTTGACGACAAAACTATCTTATTTGCCGCAACAAGAGCAGCAATATCTGCTGAATGTTGATACGCATTTGGCAGATAATTTGTATGATTTGCCCACGCAAGGGCAAGTGAATTTGCAATGGGAAAATCCCGAATTAGCACTTAAACAAGGTGCGCTGGCGTTACAGTGGCAAGATCAGAAAGGCACGGCGACCCTGCAAGATCTTGCGCAACAGCAGCAGATCTTTCATTTGCCTTTTAGTTTAGACAATGAAAAATTACAAATCGAAAAAGGTAATTTCTATTGGGATATTGCGGCGTTAGAGCAGCCGTTGCAGGGCGTGTTAAATTTGAGTTTGCATAAAAGCGACGGTAATTGGCTTCCTTTGCGCACAGATCTTCGTGTTAGCTTGTTCTCATCGGGAGAAGAAGGGAAAGGCAACATCGTTATTTATGGCAAAGATGGGCTGATTAGTCAAGAAAGCGTGCTTATTCCGCTTGAGGCACACGGTAACGTCAAATATGATAAAGCCATTGCCTATGCAGATATTGTGTTTGATATTGCAGGGGATTTTAACGATATTTTTGTGTCTTTTAAGCCGACATCAATGTTGCGAGTGAACTGGAAAGAGCCTGAAGCGAATATGAATGTGGGCTTGCCGTTGGCAGGCATTCGAGTGGGACGTTATGGCGTGAATGGGCGTTTACAAGCCATATTGAAAGGCTACACCGCACAATTTAATGACATTGACTTGCGCCTTGATGGTTGGTCGAATGAATTTATTGCTGGCATCAAATCGCTTTTTGCTATTCGAGCGGCTGATCCGCTGATTAAAAATGTGGAACAAACAGCCACGAATTTGTGGCAATGGAAATTCTGGGGCAAGGCGAAAGTGAAAGCCTTAAACACCGATTTAAAATTAAATGGGCGTGGTGCTTGGCGAGCAGATCGAGTGGAAGTGTCAGAATTAACCGCCACAACGGCTAAAATTCACACCGCTGGCGTTTATATTCCACAAATCAGCGTGGAGCTGAAAGATAAATTACGTTGGCATTATGCAGAAAATAAAATTCGTGGCTTATTGCAGGCGAAAGCGGCAGAAATTAAATTAGATTATGGCGGACGTTTTATTCAGCCAGTGTTTGGTTTAGGCTTAGACGGTACGCATATTAAAGATTTCAATTTGGCTGGCGATGTGAAAGCGGGCGAGTTAGGTCCAATCAAATTATTCGCCCATTATCGCCAAAATGAATTGGTCGGCAATATTTATTGGTTAGAACAATCGGCAAAAGTGTTCCAATCGTTATTTCCGCAAAATTGGCAATGGATCATTCAAAAAGGCACTATTCGTGGACAAACGGCGTTTGATATTAGCGCAGAAAGGGGCTTACAAATGGGCGGACACTTTGCTATTCGACAGGGCGAAATTACCTTGCCGAATGGTGAATTGCGGGGCATTGAATTTGCGTTGCCTTATCGTTACGTGAATAAAGGCTTAGAATTAGTGAAAAATCCGATACAAGTGTCGGTGAAACACCTGAAAATGGGCGTGCTAGAAGCGGAAAATCTTAGCGTAAAAGTACAAGGTTATTACCCTTATTCGAAAAATAAACCGCTGACCTTGAGTGAATTAAAATTGAATTTACTGGGCGGAGAAGTGAGTGTGAATAAATTCGCCTTACCACAACGGCAAATCGCCAACGTGCAATTACGCCGAATTGATTTATCTCAAGCCTTAGCTATGGCACAATATACTCAGCTGGGAATGCAAGGGCGTGTGAATGCCGTTTTCCCATTTTGGCTAACGCATTCTCGTTGCATTATTTGCGATGGTAAAATTGAAAAAGCCGCTGATGAAGATGTGCGTTTTAGCTTGGGAGATAAATTGCTTGATGGCTTGAAATCAGGCGGTTTAACCGAGGGCATTTTGGCTGACGTAGTGAGCGAAATGGATTTGCAAGCCCTAAGCGCAACAGTAAATCTTGCACCAAATGGCATTTTGGATTTAGCGGCAAATATTCGTGGTTATAACCCGAAGAAAAAAAGCCACAACCCAATCACATTGAATTATAATCATCAAGAAAATGTGTACGAATTGTGGAAAATGCTCGATTACGGCTCGAAATTTGAGCAGAAATTAGAATATGAACTTTATCAAAAATTAAACCAATGATTGAAAAATACTTAAAATTTACACCGCACTTTTTGGCTTTAAGCGGATTAATGCTGACGGCTTGCACGCCAACTGTGCAGCTAGAAACGCCGAAAGAGGGCATCACGATTAATATGAACGTGGTCGTCGATCATAATATTAGCGTGGAAATGGACGATAAAACGAAAAAAGTATTAGAAAAATAACATCGTTTAGAATAAGGAACAAATTATGCATTGCCCTTTTTGTGGAATGGAAGAAACCAAAGTTATTGACAGTCGCTTAGTCGCCGAGGGCTTTCAAGTACGTCGCCGTCGAGAATGTGCGCATTGCCACGAACGTTTCACCACTTTTGAAAGCGCAGAATTACTCGTGCCACGAGTGATTAAATCCGACGGATCACGAGAGCCATTTAACGAAGATAAATTGCGCCGTAGCTTGCAACACGCTGTTGGGAAACGTCCAGTGAGCGAAGACGATATTGAAAAAGCGATTGGGCGAATTACGCATCAATTACAAGCCAAAGGCGAGCGTGAAGTGCCGAGTAAATTGGTGGGGAATTTGGTAATGGACGAATTAAAACAGCTCGACAAAGTGGCATATATTCGCTTTGCTTCGGTTTATTTGAGCTTTGAAGACATTAATGAATTTTCCAACGAAATTGAGAAAATAAAGGATTTAACGTGATCGAATTTAGCGCACAAGATGAATATTTTATGCAGCGAGCCATTGATTTGGCGAATTTAGGGCGGTTTACCACCACGCCTAATCCGTCGGTGGGCTGCGTGTTGGTTAAAAATGGTCAAATTGTGGGCGAGGGTTTTCACTTTAAAGCAGGTGAGCCACACGCAGAAGTGATGGCAATGCGCCAAGCAGGCGAGCAAGCTAGGGGCGCTACGGCGTATGTTACGCTTGAACCTTGTTCTCATTATGGGCGAACACCGCCGTGTGCCAAAGGTTTAATTGATGCTGGTGTGGCGAAAGTGATTGCCGCAATGGAAGATCCAAATCCGCAGGTTGCAGGGCGTGGGCTACGAATGTTGCAAGATGCAGGCATTGAAAGTGCGGTGGGATTATTGCAAGAAAAAGCCGAGCAATTAAATAAAGGCTTTTTGCACCGAATGCGCACCGGCAAGCCCTTTGTGCAACTTAAATTAGCGATGAGTTTAGATGGTCGCACCGCAATGGCAAATGGTGAAAGCAAATGGATTACAGGCGAATTATCTCGAGCTGATGTGCAACAAGAACGAGCCAAAGCCTCGGCGATTTTATCCACGTCCGCCACGGTATTAGCCGATGATCCACGCTTAAATGTACGCTGGGAACAATTTTTGCCAGCCGTTCAGCAAGAATATGCACGTGAAAATGTGCGCCAGCCTGTGCGAGTAATTTTAGATTTTCATCATCAAGTGCAACCGTTTCACCAGCTTTTTCAAATTGATGCTCCGGTGTGGCTGGTGAGTGATCAGCTGAGAGATTTGTCTGCTTATCCTGATTTTTGTGAACAAATTATTTTAAAAACATCGTCAAAATCCACCGCAGTTTTGCCCGAATTAATGCAAATGTTGGGCGAACGCCAAATCAACAGCCTTTGGGTGGAAGCTGGTGCAACCTTAGCTGGTGCATTAATTGAACAAAATTGCGTGAATGAATTAATTCTTTATATCGCACCGAAATTATTGGGCGACCAAGCTCGAGCATTGTGCAAATTGCCACAATTAACTCAACTTGCACAAGCACCGCAATGGCAGTTACAATCGGTGGAGATTTGCGGCGAAGATTTAAAAACGATTTATGCTCGAAAATAAAGGAAAAGAATAACTAAAAGGAACTAACCAGTGATAAAAAAACTATTACAATCTGCCTTAATTGGACTGGCTTGCGCTGCCTTAATTCTTTTTGTGATCCCAAAGTTTACGGGTGGCTCGGCGTTTAAAATTACCAGCGATGTAATGTCGTTCAAAGAAGCGGTGCGCATTGCTTCGCCAGCGGTCGTGAATGTGTACAACCAAACATTTACCAGCAATTCAAATTTAGATGCAGGCGAGATTTCCACCAATAATCTGGGCTCTGGTGTGATTATGTCCCGAGATGGTTATATTCTCACCAATAAACACGTGATCCAAAGTGCGGATCAAATTATCGTTGCTTTGCAAGATGGGCGAGTTTTTGAAGCAAATTTAATTGGTTCAGACAGCTTGACGGATTTAGCGGTACTGAAAATTCGTGCCGATAATTTAACCACAATTCCACAAAATGCAGAACGCCAAGTGCACGTTGGCGACATCGCTTTGGCGATTGGTAACCCTTATAATTTAGGGCAAAGCGTTTCGCAAGGCATTATCAGTGCCACAGGGCGTAATGCCATTGGCGAAACTGTGGGGCGACAAAACTTCATTCAAACTGATGCGTCGATTAACCGTGGTAATTCAGGTGGTGCATTAATTAATTCTTTGGGTGAATTGGTGGGGATTAGCACTTTGAGCATCGGCAAAGATTCTAACGAAATTGCCGAGGGCTTAAGTTTCGCCATTCCGATTGAAATTGCCAACGATGTAATGCAGAAAATCATTCGTGATGGTCGCGTAATTCGGGGGTATTTTGGTGTGCAAAGCAATATTTTGTTCAGTAATGGACAAGGCAGAGAAGGCGTTTCAGGCATTTTAATTGAGAATGTTGTCGCTAATGGGCCAGCCGCCAAAGCGGGCATTCGAGCAGGCGATGTAATGTTGAAATTCAATAATATTGATGCCACATCACCAGCGCAATTAATGCAAGTGATTAGTAACATCAAGCCAAATACGCAAGTGAATGTGCTGATTTCTCGTTTAGGCAAAACCATAGAATTGCCGGTTATTATTGAAGAATACCCTGAAAATTAAGTATAAAAAAACGCCCTATAAATTATAGGGCGATTTTTTTGTCCAAATTAAGCCAATTAAGCAAAGGCTTGTAATTCAGGGTTGATTGGGGTGCGAGCTAGGTTATTTGCATAGTTACATAAGCTAGCTAAACTCACGCCTAATACCACATCTAACGCGTTTTGCTGTGTGTAACCTGCCGCTAAGAATTCGTTGAATTGCGCTTCGGTTACATTACCTTTATTGTGCATCACCGCTAAAGTAAATTGCGCCAAAATATTCAATTTTTCATCAGGAATTGGGCTGGCTTTGCGTAATGCTTGCAATAATTCATCAGGCATTTGAATTTTTTTAATTGAAATTGCAGTGTGTCCTGCCACGCAGAAAGCGCAACCATTTTCCACTGCAGCTGTGATTTGAACCACTTCACGTTCAGTTGGGCTTAAACTATTGCGCTGATTAATTTCGCCCACTGTGCGGTAAGTTTCTAACGCCGTTGGTGCATTAGCTAACACACCGATTAAATTTGGGATAAAACCATTATTTTGTTTAACTGCTTTTAAGGCTTCTTGCGATTGCTCTGGTGCGCTGTCGATAGTGTGAATTGTGAATAAACTCATTTTGCTTTCCTTTTATTATCTTGTCGAAAATTGATGTACTTAGCATAGCGCAAGAGGGAAACAAGGCAAAATAACAGATTATTATTTAATATAAACAAATGCTATAAATCTCATCGGCTGAATAAAAGTGCGGTGAAAAAAGATCGAATTTACATCAACAAATAGTCTTGCTTATGCCATAATAAGCCTAAATTTTGGGGAAAATTTTAGGATATGAAGAAAAACAATATGTTAATGCGAAAAAGTGCGGTGCTTTTTACGCTCGTTTTTGCTTTAAGTGCTTGTGAGCCACAGCAAAAGCCAGCTAAAACGGCATCGTCTAGTGTTGAGCCGAATACAACAGAGACAACGGCTCAGCTTGCGGAAAAATCGCCATTGATTAACCAAGCCGATGTGCTTTATCGGGGCATTTATGCGGATTTAATCACTTCAATAGATCAATTACAACAAGCTGAGCAAGGGGCGTTATTGCGAGATTTGTTTGAAGGTTTGGTGATTTACGATCCGAGTGGCAATATTATTGCAGGCGTAGCAGAAAAGTGGCAAAGTGCGGATAAAAAAACGTGGATTTTTCAATTACGCAAAAATGCCAAATGGTCGAATGGTGAAGCGGTTCGGGCGCAAGATTTTGTGGCAAGTTGGCAGCAGCTTGCGCAATCGAATAATCCGCACAAGCCTTATTTAACCTATATGAATGTGCAAAATGCCGCTGCGGTATTGGCGCAGAAAATGCCGGCGGAACAGCTTGGTGTGCGTGCTTTAGATGATTTTCGTTTAGAAATTCGCTTAGACAAATCAACGCCTTATTTGCCGAAAATGTTGGCACATATTGCGCTGTTGCCACGCTATCAAGGCAATGATCTACAAGTGAGTAACGGTGCTTATCAACTCACAGCAGTGAGCCAAAATGAAATTAAATTAAGCCAAAATCCTTATTATTGGCGCACGGAAAAGCAAAAAATGGCTTTTAGCACCGTGATTTACCAAAACCTCAATTTACCGCAAGCGCATTATAAAATGGATATTGTGGAAAATGCCAAGCAAACCAATCGCCATACGATTTATTTTCCTCAACTTTGCACTTATTTTTATGAATTTAATTTCCGCCATTCAATGTTAAAGCAAAGTGCGGTGCGAAATGCTTTAGTTTCAATGATCTATACCCGAAATATCGTGCCACAGCAGCGTAATATGTTAGTAAATGGATTAAATTTTTTGCCAGCAAATATGCAATTTGAGCAAGAACGAGATTTTCAACCCACGGTGGTGGAGCAAAAATTACAGCAAGCAGGCATTCGTGTCGATCAGCCGTTGGTGCTGCATTTAACTTATGATGATAGTGAGCCGCACGCTTTAATTGCCGAGCGTTTGATTAGCACGTGGTCGCAGTCGGATTTAATTCGTGTGGAAGCCGACCCCGTTTCTCACCAAACATTATTGGAGAAGCGAGCCAAGGGCGATTTTGAAATTATTCGTTCAGGCTGGTGTGCGGATTATAATGATCTTTCGGCGTTTACCAGTTTATTGCATTCCAAAAGCCCCGATAACAAAAGCGGTTTTGCCAGCGCAGAAATGGATAAATTGCTAGAAAAAACCTTGTCAGCAAATATTTCTGAGCAAGAACGCACCGCACTTTATCAGCAAATTATTCAACTTTCGCAGCAAGAATATGTGGTTTTGCCAATTTTTCAATATGCCAACGCCGTGAATATTGCGCAGCGCATTGTGGGTTATCACCCGAAAAATCCCACTGGCGTGATATATAGCAAAGATTTAGCGCGCTTAAATGAGTTGATAGAGCATAATGATTAACGGCATTGTGATCACGCAAAGTAGCGTGGTTACGCCGTAAATCGCACTGGCTTTTTGGGCATTTTTGCCATACAGCACCGCCATTTGGGTAACGGTGGCAGCCGCTGGGCTGATGGTGGCTAAAAAGCTGATGATGGCAATTTGTTCGCCATTTTCGACGAAGTTCGCAAAACCGCCGAGTTTGATTACTGCAAGTAAGCAAATTGGCACGAAAATTAAGCGTAGAAAGGTAACTAAATAAATACGTTTAGACGAAAAAATGCTACGCAGCGGAATGCCTGCAATCAACATTCCTGCAATTAACATTGCATTTGGACCGATAAATGAGCCGACCGCATTGAGCGTTCCCACAATTAACGGTGGTAATTTTATGTGGAAAGCGAATAAAAATGCCCCCACGATAATTGACCAAATGTTGATGTTTTTAAAGATATTTTTCAGTGGAACAGAGCCTTTTCCGCAAATTAACGAACGGCAATGTGTCCAAAATAACAAGGTTTGTACCACAATAAAACAAGTGGCATAAATCACCCATTCTTCGCCAAACATTGACATTACCAACGGAATAATTAAGTTGCCCGAGTTGGAATAAATCGCCGCAGCGTGTTCGATGGGATCGAGTTTGAATAGGCGTTTCAACAGCACGCCCATTAGGATTAAAATAATGTGCAATAGCACCGCCATTCCCAAAGATAGCATTAAGCCACGCAATAATTCAGGTGTGTAATCAATTTGGAATGCACGGATCATCACCGCAGGGCTGATGATATAAACACCGACGACGGAAAGGGGAAAGGTGTCTTTCGGTTGTAATAATTTGGCTTTCACGAGAGCGTAGCCTAATAACACAATTAGCGTCAATTCCGTGATTTTACTGGCTAAAATTAATGCAATATCCATAAGGCAACCTCTCAATGATTTGTTTTGTCATAGTACCGATTTTTGTGCAAAATGAAAATAAAAAACACGAGCTGACAGCAGAATTTGCTATAATAAGCCGATATTTTGTTAACCGTTTGCGTTGTGCCGAGCTTTTCGCCTTTTGTTGAAATGCCACATAAACGCAAAAATAACCGAATTTTACACCGCAGTTTCGAGGCAATAATGTCCCTTCAATTTAATTCAATCGCATTACTTTTAGTCATTTTAATTTTGCTTGGCGTGTTGAGCCACAATAATTCCATCACCATTTCCGCTTCCGTGCTGTTAGTGGTGCAACAAACGTTTTTAATTCGCTATATTCCCTTTTTAGAAAAAAATGGGCTGAATATTGGCGTCATTATTTTAACCATTGGCGTGTTAGCACCGATTGTGTCGGGCAAAGTGCAATTACCCAATTTAAGTGCTTTATTGAATTGGAAAATGTTTCTCGCCATCGCTGTTGGTGCATTGGTGGCGTGGCTCGGTGGGCGTGGTGTGGTGCTAATGGGTAACCAGCCTTTATTACTGACAGGATTGATTATCGGCACGTTGCTCGGTGTTTCATTTTTTGGCGGTATTCCTGTCGGGCCGTTAATTGCTGCGGGAATTTTGTATTTGCTGGTGGGGGCGAAATAATTTATGGCTCATCATTCAAAATCTAAGCAAAACGCACCGCACTTTTCGCCATTGCAGCAACAATTATTGGCGGAATTAAAGGAATTGATGATTGTCGATCAACGCCGTTTATTTGCTCGCATTAAAGGAATGAGTAATATTAAAAATGAGCAAGCACAACAAGCGGTGGCGGCTGAAATTCAGGTGCAAATTCAACTCGCTCAACAGCGTTTAGCGCAACGCAAAAGTGCGGTGAAAAATCCGATAGTTTTTGCGGAAAATTTACCCGTTAGCCAACGCAAGGCAGAAATCCAAAAATTAATTGCCGAACATCAAGTGGTCGTGATCGCTGGGGAAACAGGCTCGGGCAAAACTACGCAATTACCCAAAATGTGTTTAGAATTAGGCTTAGGTAAAAAAGGCTTAATTGGGCATACACAACCACGCCGCATTGCCGCTCGTTCTGTAGCGGCTCGCATTGCCGAAGAATTAAATTGCGAACTCGGCGGTTTAGTAGGTTATAAGGTGCGGTTTAACGATCAAATTAGCGATGAAACGCAAATTAAGCTGATGACCGACGGGATTTTGCTGGCGGAAATTCAAAACGATCGCTTTTTAAATCAATATGATACGTTGATTATCGACGAAGCTCACGAACGCAGTTTGAATAACGATTTTATTCTGGGCTATCTCAAGCAACTATTGCCACGTCGTCCTGATTTAAAGGTGATTATTACTTCCGCAACCATTGATGTGGCTCGTTTTTCACAGCATTTTAATAATGCACCGATCCTTGAAGTGTCGGGGCGAACCTATCCTGTGGAAGTGCGTTATCGACCAACGATTGAAAGCGACGAACAAGACCAGTTACAAGGCATTTTGAATGCGGTTGATGAATTGCAAGCCGAGGGGCGTGGCGATATTTTAATCTTTCTTAATGGTGAGCGAGAAATTCGGGATACCGCCGATGCGTTGCAAAAACAAGATCTTCGCCACACAGAAATTTTGCCTTTATACGCCCGATTATCGGCACAAGAGCAAAATAAAATTTTCCACCCGAGCGGCTTAAATCGTATCGTGCTGGCAACTAACGTGGCGGAAACCTCGCTGACCGTACCTGGGATTAAGTATGTCATTGACCCAGGTACGGCTCGTATTTCTCGTTATAGTTATCGCACTAAAGTGCAACGCTTGCCGATTGAACCGATTTCACAGGCTTCAGCAAATCAGCGTAAAGGGCGTTGCGGACGTGTGTCTGAGGGGATTTGTATTCGTCTTTATTCGGAAGACGATTTTAACAACCGCCCTGAATTTACCGATCCTGAAATTTTGCGAACGAATTTAGCTTCGGTGATTTTGCAAATGACAGCGTTGGGCTTGGACGATATTGACGCCTTTCCTTTTGTCGATGCCCCCGACAAACGCCATATTCAAGACGGCATAAAATTGCTCGAAGAATTGCAAGCTTTTGAATTTAAACAAACTAAATTGGGCGAAAAACGCCTGTTGAGTTCGGCAGGTCGCCAGTTAGCGCAATTACCTGTCGATCCACGCTTGGCAAAAATGTTGCTAAGTGCGGTGGATTTTGGCTGTGTTCACGAATTAATGATTATTGTCAGTGCCTTGTCGATTCAAGATCCCCGAGAGCGACCGCAAGAAAAGCAACAATCTGCCGATGACAAGCATCGCCGTTTTGCCGATAAAAAATCCGATTTCTTGGCATTTTTGAATTTATGGAATTATGTGCAAACTCAGCAAAAAGAATTGAGCAAAAACCAATTCCGTCGCTTGTGCCAAAAGGATTTTCTGAATTATTTGCGTATTCGTGAATGGCAGGATATTTATCATCAAATTCGCCTTACGGTGCGTGAAATGGGCTTGCCAATTAACTCCGAACCTGCAAAATATCCACAAATTCACACCGCACTTTTAAGCGGTTTGCTGTCGCATATTGGCTTGAAAGAAGCTGAAAAACAGCAATATCTCGGTGCTCGCAACGCTCATTTTGCGATTTTCCCCAATTCTGCTTTATTCAAAAAACAGCCTAAGTGGGTGATGGCGGCGGAGCTGGTGGAAACCTCCAAACTTTGGGGGCGAATGGTGGCAGAAATTGAGCCAGAATGGATTGAGCCACTGGCAACGCATTTAAGCAAAAGCAGTTATAGCGAACCCCGCTGGTCGAAATCTCGTGGGCAAGTGATTGCTGATGAAAAAGTGAGTTTATACGGCGTGCCTATTGTCGCCAGTCGCCCTGTAAATTTTGGGGCGATTGAGCCGAATACCAGCCGTGAAATTTTTATTCAATCCGCTTTAGTCGAGGGCGATTGGAATACTCGTCATAAGTTTTTCTTTGAAAATCAACGATTAATTCGTGAAGTGGAAGATTTAGAACATAAATCTCGCCGTCGTGATATTTTAGTGGACGACCGCACGTTATTTGAATTTTATGATCAGCGTATCGGCACTGATGTGGTGTCGCAAAAGCATTTTGACAGTTGGTGGAAAAAAGCCAGCCAGCAAGATCCTGAATTGCTGAATTTTGAAAAATCGTTTTTAATTAATGATGATGCCCAAAAAGTCAGCAAGCTCGATTTCCCAAATTTCTGGCAACAAGGCAATCTCAAATTAAAACTCAGTTACCAATTTGAGCCTGGCACTGATGCCGACGGCGTAACCGTGCATATTCCGTTGCCTTTACTTAATCAAATTGAAATCACTGGTTTTGATTGGCAAATCCCTGGGCTTCGTCAAGAATTAGTGATTGCTTTAATAAAATCTTTGCCGAAAAATTTACGCCGAAACTTTGTACCAGCACCGAATTATGCCGACGCATTTTTAGGACGAGTAACCCATTTTGACAAACCGCTGGCGGAAACCTTAAGTTATGAATTACGCCGAATGACAGGCGTGAGCGTGGAAAGTGAGCAATGGAATTTCGACCAAATCGCACCGCACTTGAAAATGACTTTCCGAGTGATTGATGACAAAGGCAAAAAAATTGCCGAAAGTATGAATTTGGACGAACTTAAATTCAATCTAAAAGATCGTGTGCAAGCCAGCATTTCTGCGGTGGCAGATGATGGCATTGCACAAACTGGCATTCATATTTGGAATTTTGCCGATTTGCCACAGTTCTATGAGCAGAAAAAACACGGTTTCACGGTGAAAGCCTTTCCTGCAATTACCGATGAAAAAGAAGCGGTCGGCATTAAATTATTTGAAACAGAATATGAACAAGCCGTCGCAATGCAACAGGGGCTACGCCGTTTAATTTTGCTTAACGTGCCGTCGCCAATTAAATATTTGCACGAAAAATTGCCGAACAAATCCAAGCTCGGTTTATATTTCACGCCTTTTGGCAAAGTGATGGATTTAATTGATGATTGCATTGCCTGTGCGGTGGACAAGCTGATTGAGGATTTTGGCGGTTTTGTGTGGAACGAACAGGATTTTGATAAATTGCGTGATTTTGTGCGTGAAAATCTCAATCCAATGACGGTGGACATTGCTCAGCAAGTGGAACAACTGCTGACGCTAACCTTTGAAATTAACAAACGCTTAAAAGGCAAAATGGATTTCACGATGGCATTTGCCCTTTCTGACATAAAAACTCAACTTAACGGCTTGATTTATCCTGGTTTTGTGGAAAAAACAGGCTATACACGCCTAAGCGATTTACAGCGTTATTTACAAGCCATTGATAAACGTATTGATAAATTAGCCCAAGACATTAACCGAGATCGTGCCGCAATGTTGCGAGTGGAGCAATGTCAGCAAGCCTATCAGCAATTATTGGCAAAACTCCCTAAATCTAAACCGCACTCAGCCGAGATTTTGGAAATTCGCTATATGATCGAAGAATTACGAGTGAGCTTATTCGCCCAACAATTAGGCACAAAATACCCAATTTCAGATAAACGGATTTTAAACCTGATTGCCGAGCAATAAAGCGAAAAGTGCGGTGTATTTTTTCGAGTTTTTATCAAGCCTCTTGTTCGTAAAGAGGCTTTTAGTTAGGTTATTTTTTCTCTGGGGAAATTAAATTAATTTGGTCAGGTTGAATAACTTCTAAATAATCAAAATCGCCACTTAAGCCATTCACATTAATATAATTTTTAGCACAGTCAGCAATCTCCATATCATAACCAAAAGTATTAATTAAAAATGTACTTAATTGTTGATGTGTCGATTTCTCACAGCGAGAAAAAACATTATCCATTTGTTGTCCTAATTTTAAGTTAGGGCTGTATGCAAATAAAGGAACAATATAACTATCAGGGATTATTGTACCTTGATTAATGATTTCTTTTGTAACATATTGACCGTGATCGGAGGTATAAATTAGTAGCCAATCATCTTGTTCTCTTTTTTGCAGATAATCAAAGACTGATTTAATAAATAAATCTGTTTTATAAATTGTATTATCATAACGATCTAATAATTCTTCATTACCAAAGATATGATCTTTTTCTTGTAAGAATTTACCGTAAGGTTGATGTGATGCTCGCTGATGTAAAACAATAAAATTAGCCTGATTATCTAAGTCAATTTGATAAAATAATGGCAATAAGTTTTCATCAGGCATATTTTCCGTAAAACCTAATTGTTCAGGAAAACGTAAGTCATCAATCCAGCGTTTACCTAAAATATTCATCATTGACATTTGTTCTTCAGCTTGGGCAGTATAAAAATACGTTTTATAGCCTTGCTCTTGTGCTAAATTGAATAAATTCGTGTTACCACTGAGCATTTGTTGCTGCCCATTCGGGTAAGGAATGGCATTAAAGAATGGTGGTAGAGAGATAAAAGTGAGTGTGCCAGCAGAATAAGTTTGCTTTAAAATAGCATTGCTGTTTGCTGTTTGCTGTTTGCTGTTTGCTGTTATTTGATCGAAAAAAGGTGTAGTTTGGCGTGAATAACCAAAGCTACTTACGTGGCTGGCTGCTTCGCTTTCGCCCATAATTAAAATAATATTTTTTATTGCAGGCTGATCTATTTTATTTGGTTTCGGGTGATAATATTGTGCCACATTACTTATACCAAACACTTCATTTGGAATTACTTTGCCTACTAAATTACCAAAAGCTAAATAATGAAGTTTTACTTTTCCATAATATTCTTTAGGAGCAATGAGATTATCTTGTGCTTTACTTATGGCACTACGTGCAGATATATAAATTAATAATGCAAAAAATACACTATCAATTATTGGAAAACGATAAGTTTTAGTTTCTTTTTTAATTAATAATATTGATGAAAAAATCAAAATATCAATTACCGCCCAAGTTATGGGTAAGGCTAGTTTTCCTAATAGTGCCGTGCTGGCAGAGATAACTTCTTTGTATTCAGCAAATGCTAAGTAATAATTTATACCATTTAACCAACTTCGATAAATTTCATAATTAACATTATTTCCTAGCATTGCGATGGCAAAAAATAAAAATGCCATAATCTTGGTAAATTTATACTTTGCAAAATAAAAAACGCTGATGATAAGAAAAAGAAAACCAAAGTTTTCAACTAATTTTTGTATAGGAATGAGTGTGATGTTAAAGGTGAAACGATAAAGCTGTTCACTTGCTAATAAGATTGCGGAATAAATAAGCAAAATAATAAACTTTTTCATATTAAATAATGAGTTACAGTGAATAGAAGATTAATTCTAGCATATTTTCCAGATTTTAGTCTATGTAGATAAAGTAATGAGCGAAAACACACAGAAATTTTGTGATAACGCTCACATTTTTGAAATCTAGTGATCATTTGTTTAATTTATTTGTGCTATTTTATTTTCGCTTTATCAACCGCACTTTCAACAAGGAGTTTATCAATGAACTTTAAAAAACTAGCATTAACCTTGGCTGTATCGGCAGTAGCAACAGCTTGTAGCACACAACCACAAATGGCAAAAATGGACACAACGTCTTCAAAAATCGTGATTGCGCACCGTGGGGCGAGTGGTTATTTGCCTGAGCATACTTTGGAATCTAAAGCCTTGGCATTTGCTCAACACGCAGATTATTTGGAACAAGATTTAGCAATGACCAAAGATAATCGCATTATTGTAATTCACGATCATTTCTTAGATGGTTTAACTGATGTGGCAAAAAAATTCCCGAAACGCCATCGTGCTGATGGTCGTTACTATGTGGTTGATTTTACGCTAAAAGAAATTCAAAGTTTAGAAATGACAGAGAATTTCAAAATGGAAAACGGCAAACAAGTGCAGGTTTATCCAAATCGTTTCCCAATGTGGAAATCGCATTTCACCATTCACACTTTAGAAGATGAATTGGAGTTTATTCAAGGTTTAGAAAAATCTACGGGTAAAAAAATTGGGATTTATCCTGAAATTAAAGCACCGTGGTTGCATCACCAAAATGGCAAAGATATTGCCCTTGAAACGTTAAAAATCTTGAAAAAATATGGTTATGATGAAAAATCAGATCGTATTTATTTACAAACCTTTGATTTCAATGAACTAAAACGCATTAAAACTGAATTATTACCTAAATTAGGAATGGATTTAAAATTAGTTCAATTAGTGGCTTATACCGATTGGCACGAAACGGAAGAAAAAGATGCTTCAGGTAAATGGGTGAATTACAATTATGATTGGTTCTTCAAACCAGGTGCAATGCAAGAAGTAGCGAAATATGCTGACGGTGTAGGGCCTGGTTGGTATATGCTGGTGGACGACAAAGCATCTAAATTGGGCGATGTGAAATTAACTCCAATGGTGCAAGATTTAGCCACAACCAAACTTGAAGTTCACCCTTACACCGTGCGCAAAGATGCGTTACCAAACTTCTTTAGTAATGTTGACGAAATGTATGACACATTATTAAATAAATCAGGTGCGACAGGGATTTTCACCGACTTCCCTGACACCGCAGTAGAGTTTTTGCGTAAGAAATAATTGAAAAGTGCGGTGTAAAAATCACAAGTTTTTGCACCGCACTTTTTATTATTCAATCCAGCTGATGGTTTCTTCTGCTGGTTTGCGGTATTTTTGTGTGATTTCTTTGGCTCGGTAGCCGAAAGTTACCATACAAGATACGCCATATTCTTGTGGATCGAGTAAGCCTTCTTCGGTGAGAATTTGGTTGACTGCGTCGTAGTTGAAGCCTTCGATTGGACAGCTGTCGATGCCGATGAGTGCTGCGCCTGTCATCATATTAGCTAAAGCGATGTAAGTTTGTTTGCTGCACCAGTCGAATAGAGTGCGGTCGCTTTCTAGGATTTTGATGTCATCACGTTGGAATGTTTGGTAGCGAGCTAATGTTGCTTCCATTTGTTCGGCGGTTAAGCCACGTTTTTGTAAGGAAACACGGAAAAATTCGCTGTCATAGCGTGCATTTCGTTTGGCTAAGATAATGACTAAATGGCTTGCTTCTTGCACTGGGTGCTTAATGCCCCACGCTACTGGGTGAATTTTTTCACGCAAGGCTGGGTTTTGGATGACGAGAAATTTCCACGGTTCAGAGCCGACAGAGCTTGGCGAAAGGCGCGCTAATTCAAGAATATAATCCATATCTTCTTTGGGAATTTTTTTGCTTGGGTCGTAATAGCGACAAGCAGAGCGGAAATGAAATGCGTCAAGAACTTGTTGTTTGCTGATAGTTGACATAGTTTATCCTTTTTGAAAATTGTCATAAATAAAACCGCACTTTACGAAGATGCGTGAAAGTGCGGTTCAAAATTGCGTGATTTTAGTCTAAGTATTTAAATACTTTCACTACTTTTTCGACACCAGACACATTACGAGCCACTTCTGCAGCAGCGTTGCCTTGGTCTTGGGTAACGTTACCCATTAAGAAAACTTCTTTATTTTCAGTGATCACTTTGACATCAGTGGTTTTCACGGCGGAATTAATCAAAATATCTGATTTGATTTTGGTGGTGATCCAGCTGTCTTGGCTTTTTTGAGTGAAGTTAATTGGAGTGCCCGTGCGCATTTCGTTATAGACTTCATTCGTGCCCTCAACGCCTTTCGCAAGGCTGGTGGCAACTTCTTTTAAACTTTCATCAGGCACTTGACCAAGTAAGAGAACACGGTTGCTGTATGAAACCACGACGACACGCCCTTCGGCTTTGATTTGTTCGTCTTTTCTGATGGCATCATACACTTTGAATTCGAGCGTTTCATCATCTACTTGTGAACCGACTGTGCGTGGGTCAGTACCCACTTTGGTTGCTACTGCGCCACCTAATCCGAGCCCTAAAGCGGCACAGCCTTGTAAGATTAAGGTTGCGCCTAAAATTGCGATAATTTTTTTTAAATTTTTCATTTTATTTCTCCTTAAATAAGGTGTTTAGTGTGTTATTTGTGCATTTATTTGTCAACTATTTTGTGCAAATAAGCTGTGGTCAATTAACTCACATAAGGCATTAATAATGAATAGATGGCTTTCCAAAATACGGCTTTCTTTATTGCTTGGAATAGAGATTTCTAAATCATTTTCAGTGAGCAAACCACGCAAGTGATCACAATTATCACCAGTGAGAGCGATAACCGAAACTTCTTTGCTGAAAGCGCAGTGCATTACATTTAAAATTGCTTCTTCATCGCCAAAAGGGGAGAGAATAATCAGCATATCCCCTTGTTGTGCAACGGCACTAAATTGGCGTTGGAACAGGTTTTCGTGGTTGTTATCAAAAATGATGGCTGAACCCATTGCACTATCTAAGCTAAGCAAGACAGAGGGAAAACTTGGGCGTTCTAATTCATAGCGGTGTAGTAAATTTGCCACTAAAAACTGAGCGTTAGCGTAAGAGCGGCCTGCGCCACAAACGATAATTTTATTGCCACGTAGCAGGCAATTAACTAAATTTTGAGTGGCTAAACTCAAATTATTAGCAAGAGATTTTGAGGCAGAAATTTGAATTTGGATATTTTCTGCAAAAAGATCATTAATTTTATTTAGCATAGTTATTATTCAAGAAAATTAGGTAGCCATTCAATATCTTCAACTCGGCGACCAAAAGCGACGAGATCGAAGCGGCAGTTTGCGTCTTCAAGGCTTTGTTCTCGCTGCATTAACCATAAATTAGCCGCATCAAGCCATTTTTGTTGTTTTTGCCAATCAACACTTTCAATGGCAGATCCAAAATGATCGTTTTTGCGTTGGCGTACTTCAACAAACACAATCGTTTCGCCATCGAGCATAATCAGGTCTAATTCACCACATTTGAATTGCTGATTGGCTGCAACGAAGCGTAAACCTTGGCTCTCTAAAAAAAGGCGAGCTTGCTGTTCAAATCTCGCCCCTTGTTGGCGTTTAGCGGAAAACATTTTAGTTTTTGATTGTCGTAATGCTACCGTCTTGATATTGGAACCAAGTCATATCACGCTCGACGTTACAGTTTGGACCTGCGCTTAATTTGCCTGTTAAACCGCTGATAGAATAGCCTGGAACTTGGCGTAACTCATTGAAGTTATTGATTAATAACCAAGCATCTGCACCCATTGCATATAAGCGCATTAGTGAATAATCACCATTGGTTTGAGCTTCAATTTTTTTGTATTGCGCTGAGTCGGTTTCTTTGAAGAATGGAATATCGCTAAATTGTAAGCCATTCATTTGTAACACATATTCTGGCGTGTTATTTGATGAATTTACTCGTGAACTTGCATAAAGTTTTAAATTTGGGTTAACGTTGTCGATAACTGATTTAATTTCAGCTAATTGTTCACTTAATGCAACAATATACATCGCTTGTGCGGTTTTGCTTGCGCCTTCTTCTAAGGTTAAAGCAATGTCTTGTGCTTGATTATAGAAGCGAATATTGGCATCAGTGCCTGAAAGTTGTTGCCAACGTACGTTAAACGCATTTGCGGTGCGTTGCCCTAAATCGGTTTGTGGCACAATGACTAACGGTGCACGAATGTGGTCATTCCACATTTTATCCGCAGCAGATTCTGCTTCATCTTCAGGTGCTAAGCCGTAATAACATAATTGCGCTACTGCACGAGCATTTGCTGTAGAATTTAACGCCAGCACGTTTAAACCTTGCACTGATGCTGGGTTATTTAGCACCACGTCCACATTATTTTTTAATAATGGACCAACAATCGCTCTTGCGCCAGCTTGTTTCGCCTGTTCAATCGCACTAGGAATATCGTTACTCATTGTGTCGATTACATCTACTTGAATGTCGCTATTATTTTCGCCACGAGCGCTGTCAAAACCTGATTTCACAGTGTTACCGATTAATTGCGCATCGCCTGAGAGGGGTAATAATAACGCCACTTTATTAACTTGAGTTTGTTGGAAATTGAGCAAACCTTTTAATTCTGTTGGGAATAAATAAGTAGCACTGTGTGTTGGATAAGCATTTTTCCAATTTTGTAAGGCTTGGCTTAATTGTGCTGGTTGATTTAAATTGTCATTGTAGGCTTTGATTAACGCTAACCAACCGCCCAAAGCAACATCGCCGTCGACTGAAAGTGTGTTCACTGTAGTTTTATTGGTTTTGCGTAATAATGCCCAAGTGCGGTCAATATTTTCTTGTTTTTTCTGTACATCAGTCAACAAGCTGTCAATTTGAATACGTGCTTTTACCGCATCAATCAGCTGATTTTTATTTTCAGCCACACGAGCTGCCACATCATAATAACGTGCTTTTTGTGATGGACTTAATAAGTTTAAATTGATTGTACTTAATTGCATTCCTGCTTTGTCATTTTGCGATTTTACCGCAGAAATTTGTGCATCAATTAAGGATTTATCTAATAATTGTTCAGGGGTTAATTCGGTTAATTCCGCCAATAAGGCTTCGGCTTGTGCAACTTTGTTTTCAGTCACTAAAACACGTGCGGCAAGTAATTTGTAAGTTTGTTGATCTTCGATTTCAGGCGTTTGCGAAATTTTGTTCATATAAAAGTCTGAACTCGCATTCGCATCACTTTTTAAGGTTTCGCTGAAGTTGCTGCCAAATAAATTAGTACAGCCTGCTAATAACAGGGGGAATAAAAGTGGCATTAAATATTTTTTAAATTTCGTGCCTTGTAATAGAATAGTCATAATAGCTCCGTCAATCATAAATCATACAAAGATTGATAGATCTTACTTCTCTCATCAATTAAAAGCAATAAAAGAAGATACAAAATGACAAATTCGGGAATTTTATACATCGTTGCAACGCCGATTGGTAACTTGCAAGACATTACGCAGAGAGCTTTAGACATCTTTGCGCAAGTGGATTTAATCGCAGCGGAAGATACTCGTCACAGCGGTTTATTATTAAGTCATTACGGCATTAAAAAGCCATTTTTCGCTTTGCACGATCATAATGAACAACAAAAAGCCGATTTGTTGGTGGAAAAATTACAACAAGGCACGACAATCGCTTTAATTTCAGATGCTGGCACGCCTTTAATCAGCGACCCAGGTTTTCATTTAGTGCGAAAATGCCGCCAAGCAGGCGTGAAAGTCGTGCCTTTGCCTGGGGCTTGTGCGGCGATTACCGCCCTTTGTGCATCGGGTATTGCGTCCGACCGTTTTTGCTTTGAAGGCTTTTTGCCTGCCAAAAATAAAGCTCGCCAAGATAAATTAAAAAATCTGCTAAAAGAAGACCGCACTTTGATCTTTTATGAAAGCACGCACCGCATTTTAGATACTCTTGCCGATGTGGAATTGGTTCTCGGCGCAGATCGTTATGTGGTATTAGCTCGAGAAATTACCAAAACTTGGGAAACGATTAGCGGCGACAGTGTGGGGAATTTGCGCCAATGGTTAGCGGAAGACAATAACCGCACAAAAGGCGAAATGGTGTTGATTATTGAGGGCAATACAACCCAAGCGGAAGAAGAATTTGCACCGCAAGCCATCAAAGCCTTGCAATTAATTAGCCAAGAATTGCCATTGAAAAAAGCTGCTGCCATCGTAGCGGAGCTTTATGGTTATAAGAAAAATGCCTTATATCAATATGGTTTAGATCATTTTAATTGATGAAATTTTGCGATCTGGATCAAATTTCAGAAGATTGATGCTTTATCTATTTGATTTAATCTGTTTATAATCGTGGCGATCTCCTTGATACTTAATGCGCATTTGAGAGGTTGCGATGAAGTTAGATGAATTAGCCAAGTTAGCAGGCGTTTCACGCACGACGGCAAGTTATGTGGTGAATGGAAAAGCGAAACAATATCGTGTCAGCGATAAAACAATAGCCAAGGTTAAGGCGTTAATTAAAGAATATGATTTCAAACCTGACGCTTTAGCGGCTAGTTTACGAGTAGGAAAAAGTCATACAATCGGATTAATTATTCCCGATTTTGAAAATATTAGTTACGCCAAAATTGCCAATCAATTAGAAAATCGTTGCCGAGAAAAAGGCTACCAGCTGTTAATCAGCTGTTCTAATGATAATGAACAAAATGAAATGGCGTGCGTGAAGCAGTTGCTCAACCGAAAAGTTGATGCGCTAATTGTGTCGAGCGCTTTAACTGAACCGTCGGATTTTTATCAAACACAGGCAAAACATTTGCCAATTATTGGTTTTGACCGCAAAGCCTATGGCGATAACGTGTTGAATGTGTTAGCAAATGATGAGCAAGATGCTTTTCGTTTAGCCGATAATTTGTTGCTGCAATCAGAGCAAAAAATCTTATTTTTAGGCGCATTGCCTGAGCTAAGTTTAAGCCGTGAACGTGAAACTGGCTTTCGTCGAGCCTTAAAAGTGCGGTCAAAATCGGCAGAGTTTTTGTATGCTGAGCAATTCCACAAGCAACAAGGCGCAGAAGTTTTTGCGCAATGGTTAAATCAAAATTCTTTGCCTGATGCGATTTTTGTAACTTCGTTTACTTTGCTACGTGGTGTATTTCAAGTGTTGCTTGAAAGGTATAAATCCATTCCAAAAAATTTGGTTATAGCAACTTTTGGTCATCACGAAATGCTTGATTTACTTGAAAATAAAGTGATTTGCAGCGTGCAAAATCATAGTAGTGTGGTGAATGCATTGTTAGAGATGGTGTTTAATCGTTTAGAATATAAAGGAAAACACGACGGCATTGAGCAGAAGCCGTTAGAGCGAGAATTGTTATCTCGTAATTGTTAATATAAAGAGCAAGAAAAAAGGTGTGTTCTAAATTGAACGCACCTTTCTATTTGGGATTTGAATAGCTTAGAGTGAACCGACTTCAAGCGATAATCTGCCTTGTTCAACCACAATGCCTTTGGCAAATTTTTTGATCAGTGCATCACGCACTTTGCTGTCGTCTAAGCGATAAATCGGCACATTGCTTAGTAAGCCTGAAATGCTTTGGCTAAGAAAAGGCATAATTGATTGTAATTGTGCGACATAATGTTCAGGCGAGCCAGACCAGCGCAAAATTCGCAAATCTCTTAAATAAACTTCCCCTTTTTCAGGGTTGTAATAAGGAATGGTGTCGAAAGCGACGGTTAATTTCCCTGCCAATTTCTTTTGCTGAATTTGAATATTAGTATCAAATGTGCCGTTGATTTCCACACGTCCTGAATTATTTTCGCCAATTTTAGCGGTTAAATCTTGCAAGGTGTAATTCATACTGAACAAACCCGGTAGCCCAAATTTGTCTTGCACATCATTTTTCTTGGCTAAATAAGCATTAATTTCTTCTTCGCTTACTGAAAATGGGTTTGCCTGAGCCTGAGTTGTGGCAAAAATACTGAGAAATAAGGTGGCATAAAATGCAAATTGGCGAAACATAAACTTTCCTTTTATTAAAAAATATCAAAAAACACACCGCACTTTTATTGTGCTTTTGTTTAAGTATTGCATCTTTCGGGCAAAAGATATGCTATATTAGCAAAAATATCTTGATTGTGGGGAATTTCCCATCTAATTTTAAAGGAAAGTAGAATGAAAAAAAGTTTATTAATTCTTTTGTTGGCAACGTTGCTGACGGGCTGTGCTGTTGGTGGAGGCTTTGGTGTAGGTAATGGTGGCGCAGGAATTTCTTTGGGCGGCGGCATTGGTTTTTAAAAAAAACTTGAATTCATCAAATTTTTCTGTATAATACGCCCCATATTTCGGACGCGGGGTGGAGCAGCTTGGTAGCTCGTCGGGCTCATAACCCGAAGGCCGTCGGTTCAAATCCGGCCCCCGCAACCACTTTCTAAGCGAATTTAATTAGAAAGGAAATAAAGGTTCAGTGAAACCCAAATTTGGAATTTGGGTTTTTTTGTGCGTAAAATTTGGCAATCTTACACTGGGCTTTGAGCCCTTTTTTTACGCCTGAAGAAAGCAGTTCCAATCAGGTGAACAAGAATTTGCTAACCCTATTTTATGGAGGTTAAATGGCAACATTAGAACAAAAATTAACTGAATTACTGCAAGGTTCTGTCGAAGATTTAGGCTGTGAACTTTGGGGAATTCAAACTCAACGAGCAGGTCGTTTTATGACAGTGTGCTTGTTTATTGATAAAGACGGTGGCGTAACAGTAGAAGACTGTGCCGATGTGAGCCGTCAAGTGAGCGCAATTTTAGACGTTGAAGATCCAATAGCTGATAAATATAACCTTGAAGTGTCATCACCCGGTTTAGATCGTCCATTGTTTACATTAGCGCAATATGAACGTTATGTAGGGCAAGAAATTGCGGTGCATTTGCGCATTCCAGTAGCGGATCGCCGTAAATGGCAAGGTAAGTTGGAAAAAATCGAAAATGATATGTTGACGTTAATCGTGGACAACCAACCACAAACTTTAGTGTTCGGCAACATTCAAAAAGCCAACGTTGTGCCAAAATTTTAATCAGAATTTAACTATTTAAATGAAAGGATAATGAGAAAATGAGTAAAGAGATTTTATTAGCTGCAGAAGCGGTATCTAACGAAAAATCCCTACCAAAAGAAGTAATTTTTGAAGCGTTAGAGAGTGCGATTGCGCTTTCAACCAAGAAAAAACACGCACAAAAACAAGAGCGTTTAGGCGTAGAAAAACCATCTGAAATTGATGTTCGTGTTGTGATCGACACTAAAACAGGTGAATTTGAAACATTCCGTCGCTGGACTGTGGTGGAAGAAGTGGTAAACCCAACTAAAGAAATCACTTTAGAAGCAGCACGTTTAGATGATCCAAACGTGCAAGCAGGCGATATTGTGGAAGACCAAATTGAGTCTGTGGCATTCGACCGTATTACAATGCAAACAGCTCGCCAAGTAATCAGCACCAAAATTCGTGATGCTGAGCGCAATAAAGTGGTTGAGCAATTTATCAGCGAAGAAGGCAAAATTGTGATTGGTACGGTGAAAAAAGTGAACCGTGATACCATTATTTTAGAATTAATTGGTAACAAAGAAGATCCAACCAAAGCTGAAGCGGTTATCGTGCGTGAAGATATGTTACCTCGTGAAAACTTCCGTCCAGGCGACCGTGTACGTGGCGTATTATACAAAGTTAGCCCAGAGAGCAAAGGTGCACAGCTTTTTGTAACTCGTGCAAAACCGGTGATGTTAGAAGAATTATTCCGTTTAGAAGTGCCTGAAATTGGCGAAGAAGTTATCGAAATTAAAGGCTCAGCACGTGATCCTGGTTCTCGTGCCAAAATTGCAGTAAAAAGCAGCGACAAACGTATTGACCCAGTAGGGGCGTGCGTGGGTATGCGTGGCGCACGTGTTCAAGCAGTAACCAATGAACTTGGCGGTGAGCGTGTGGATATCGTACTTTGGGACGATAACCCAGCTCAATTCGTGATTAACGCAATGGCACCAGCAGACGTAAGTTCAATCGTGGTCGATGAAGATAATCACTCAATGGATATTGCCGTTGAAGCAGCAAATTTAGCGCAAGCTATCGGTCGTAACGGTCAAAACGTACGTTTAGCGACGCAATTAACTGGCTGGACATTAAATGTGATGACCACCGATGAGTTAAATCAAAAACATCAAGCGGAAGATAATAAAGTATTGAATTTATTTATGACTTCTCTTGAACTTGATGAAGAATTTGCACAAATTTTAATTGACGAGGGTTTCACTAGCCTTGAAGAAATTGCTTATGTGCCAGTGAATGAATTAACAGCGATTGACGGCTTAGAAGACGAAGACTTAATTGAAGAATTACAAACTCGTGCGAAAAATGCGATTACAGCCATTGCATTAGCAGAAGAAAAAGCCTTAGAAGCAGCACACATTGAAGATCGTTTATTAAACCTTGAGGGCTTAGAACGCCACATCGCATTCAAATTAGCTGAACAAGGCATTACCACTCTTGAAGAATTAGCCGAGCAAGGTGTTGATGATTTAGCTGATATTGAAGAATTAAGCGCAGAAAAAGCGGCAGAGTTAATTATGGCAGCGCGTGAAATCTGCTGGTTTAGTTAAGCGTTGTAAGGAGAAAATTATGACAGATAAATTAGAAAATGAAGCACCCAAAAAATTAAGTTTACAACGCCGTACTAAAACCACTGTAAGCGGGACAACTGCTGGTGGTAAAGCGAAAGCGGTGCAAGTTGAAGTGCGCAAATCTCGTAAAATTGATACAGAAGCAGCAAAAAAAGCAGCGGAAGAAGCGAAATTAAAAGCGGAACAAGCGGCTGAAAAAGCGAAAAAAGAAGCGGAACAAAAAGCGGCTGAAAAAGCTAAGAAAGAGGCGGAAGCTAAAGCCTTAGCAGAAAAAACGAAAAAAGCAGAAGTTAAGCCAGAAAAAAGTGCGGTGCAAAAATCAGCAGATCCTGAAAAAGAAAAACGCCGTGCAGAAGAAGCTGAATTACGTCGTAAAGCCGATGAATTAGCTCGCCAAAAAGCAGAAGAGTTAGCTCGTAAGGCAGCAGAAGAAGCCAAACGCTATGCAGAACGTGATAACGTAGAAGCTAGCGATAGCAGTGCAGAAGATTATGCGGACTATAACTTAACTTCTAGCTACGCAAGAGATGCTGAAGATGAAGCTGATCGTCGCAATGAAAATCGCAGTCGCACGGGTAAAAACAAAGTAGCGAAAGCGAAAAAAGGCGGACGTGATGACGATAACGGTAACAAAAATGAGCGTAGCGCAGATCGTCGCAATCAAAAAGACGTTAAAGGCAAGGGCAAACACGGCAAAAAAGGCAGTTCAATTCAACAAGCCTTTACTAAGCCAGCTCAAGCTGTTAACCGTGATGTAGTGATTGGCGAAACTGTTACCGTGGCTGAATTAGCGAATAAAATGGCAATTAAAGCTACCGAAATCATCAAAACAATGATGAAAATGGGCGAAATGGTAACCATTAACCAAGTGATCGATCAAGAAACTGCACAACTTGTTGCGGAAGAATTGGGACACAAAGTTATTTTACGTAAAGAAAACGAACTTGAAGAATCGGTATTAGAAGATCGTGATACCAATGCGGAAAAAGTAAATCGTGCTCCTGTTGTTACGATTATGGGACACGTTGACCACGGTAAAACTTCTTTACTTGACTACATTCGTAAAGCCAAAGTGGCAGCAGGTGAAGCGGGTGGTATTACTCAGCACATCGGTGCGTATCACGTTGAAACCAATGGCAAAATGATCACTTTCTTAGATACGCCAGGACACGCAGCGTTTACTTCAATGCGTGCTCGTGGTGCGAAAGCAACGGACATCGTTGTTCTCGTTGTGGCGGCTGATGATGGTGTAATGCCACAAACTATCGAAGCGATCCAACACGCAAAAGCGGCTGGTGTACCTATCGTGGTTGCGGTGAATAAAATTGATAAACCAGAAGCAAATCCAGACCGTGTTGAGCAAGAGTTACTGCAATACGAAGTGGTGGCAGAACGCTTTGGTGGTGATGTTCAATTCGTTTATGTTTCAGCGAAAAAAGGGACAGGCGTTGACGAATTACTTGAAGCAATTTTATTACAATCTGAAGTGCTTGAATTGACTGCTGTGAAAGCGGGAATGGCAAGTGGCGTAGTGATTGAATCTTATCTTGATAAAGGTCGTGGACCTGTGGCAACAATCTTGGTTCAATCAGGCACATTAAACCGTGGCGACATCGTACTTTGCGGCTTTGAATATGGTCGTGTGCGTGCAATGCGTGATGAAAATGGTAAAGATGTTACTGAAGCAGGCCCATCAATTCCTGTAGAAGTTTTAGGTCTTTCAGGTGTGCCAGCGGCTGGTGATGAAGCGACGGTTGTGCGCGATGAGAAAAAAGCTCGTGAAGTGGCATTATATCGTCAAGGCAAATTCCGTGATGTCAAACTTGCTCGTCAACAAAAAGCGAAGTTGGAAAATATGTTCAGCAATATGTCTGAGGGCGATGTGGCTGAATTGAACGTTATCGTAAAAGCCGACGTACAAGGCTCTGTGGAAGCGATTGTTCAAGCCTTACAAGAACTTTCAACTGACGAAGTAAAAGTGAAAGTTGTGGGTTCTGGCGTAGGTGGTATCACTGAAACTGATGCAACCTTAGCTGCTGCATCAAATGCGATTATGGTTGGCTTTAACGTGCGTGCCGATGCTTCAGCTCGCCGTGTAATCGAAAACGAAAGCATTGATTTACGTTATTATTCAATAATTTACGAATTGTTAAACGAAATCAAAGCGGCAATGAGCGGTATGCTACAACCTGAATTCAAACAAGAAATCATCGGTTTGGCTGAAGTACGTGATGTATTCCGCCACCCGAAATTCGGTGCAATCGCAGGTTGTATGGTAACAGAGGGTGTGGTTAAACGTAACAACCCAATCCGTGTTTTACGTGATAACGTCGTTATTTTTGAGGGCGAATTAGAATCTCTCCGCCGTTTCAAAGATGACGTAGGCGAAGTTCGTAACGGTATGGAATGCGGTATCGGCGTGAAAAACTACAACGACGTTAAAGTCGGCGACCAAATCGAAGTCTTTGAAGTGGTTGAAATCAAACGTTCGATTTAATTTTTAACGCAAAATTGCAAAATATTTGTAAATTTTGATCGACTTTTTTAAGCAAGAACCGCTATGAAAATAATTTTGTAGCGGTTTTTATATTTAAATTACTATTTTTTAGTCGCTTAAATTTAACAACCATTATTGCAAATAAATATTTTAGGATAATAAAAAAGCTCATAGAATTCTCTATGAGCCTTATTTGGATTTTACCAACCCTTTATTTTATTCAAATTACGTTCTGTAATGCTAATTGAGGCATTTAGACAAGTTCCCCAAACCTTTGCATACCGTTTAGCAGCATCTGGATCACTCGCGCTTCTAGCTTGCAACACCCGACATTTTTCTCTAATATCTTCAGCTTCTTTCGGGTGTTTTCTAAAATAATCTTCTGATAGTTCTTCGTCAGGAATACCATCTCCACAAGCAGCTAAGAATGTGATTGGAATAAGAAATGATAAAAGTCGATATTTTTTCATATAATTTCTCCTGTGTGTAAACATTTAAACTTGTTAAATAGATTATTTATTATTAATCACTTTATCAAAAACTAACATCCAAGTTTCACATTGCTTATGAACAGAAGTCCAAAATTTATTATCTCTATTTACTCTTCCCTCACCCCAAAATTTTATGTGCCAAATTGGGTTTTGGAGATCATTTACGGTAATAAAAAATCCGTTATTATCCCAAGCGTTGCGCTCGAGTTGTGAAGCTGTAGCAAGATTTTCTAGCCCTGCACTAACACCACCTGTCATTCTAGCTATGGCTGTTTGCGTATTAACACGATAAGACCATTCACGAATGTCATTATAGCTGTAAGTTTTTGCATTATTTCCATCAGCAAGATAGATTGTTTTTTGGTTGTCATCAATTTTAATTTCAAATTTTTTCTGACCATCTTCAAGATAATGATGATAAATACCATCATTATTTTGGTTATAGTTATTCAAATTACTTGAAGCGCTGCTAACTTTTCGAATATTTATGTATGCAAAGAGGAAAAATGATGAACCTGCTATTATAGAACCGATAGCAGATAATCCATTTGCATTGCGATCGGTCAATCCAAGGAAGATGATATAAAGCCCAATAATGAGCTGAATGGCTATCTTAATTTTTGTGCCTGCGAAACTTGCTTGTGTACTCATATAATGTCTCCTATGTGTCAAAGTAAAAAGCACACAAATTCTAACATTGTTTTTTTTTTTGAGCAATAAGCTATAATTTTAATCGTTTATTTGATAAATTTTCGCCGATAAAAGATGAAATAGGAGTTATTTAAGTCTTTTATTGTGTTCAAAGACTAATTGATATTGTGGCTTAATTACTTTTAAACTGCTTTTCAATTTAAAAATTCCCACAATAGGAATGAAATTCCGCTATAATAATGCGTTTATGCAAACTCCCGAATAAGAGGAAAATAAGATGAGCAGAGAATTCAAACGTAGCGACCGTGTGGCGCAGGAATTACAGAAAGAAGTGGCGGTGATTTTGCAGCGTGAAGTGAAAGATCCACGTGTAGGAATGGTAACCGTATCAGATGTGGAAGTGTCGAAAGATCTGGCTTATGCCAAAATTTTCGTGACTTTTTTGTTTAACCACGATGAAGAAGCGATTGAGCAGGGAATGAAAGGCTTGGAAAAAGCTGCGCCGTATATTCGTTCGTTGGTGGGCAAGGCAATGCGTTTGCGTATCGTGCCTGAGTTGCGATTTGTTTATGACCAATCCTTAGTGGAAGGTATGCGTATGTCGAATTTGGTTACAGACGTTATTCGCAAAGACCAACAACGTCATATTGATGATCCTGAATTGGCGAGCAAATATAAGGAAGATTAATGTCCCGACCACGCAAAAAAGGACGTGATATTCACGGCGTATTTTTGTTAGACAAACCACAAGGAATGTCGAGCAACGATATTTTGCAAAAAGTGAAACGCCTTTATCAAGCTAACAAAGCAGGGCATACAGGCGCACTTGACCCGCTTGCTACGGGAATGTTGCCGATTTGTTTGGGCGAAGCCACCAAGTTTTCGCAATTTTTGCTTGATGCGGATAAGCGTTATTTGGTAACGGCGAAATTAGGTGAACGCACGGATACGTCTGATGCAGAGGGGCAAGTGGTGGAAACTCGAGAAGTGCGGTGCGAAACTCACGAGATTTTAACCGCACTTTCGCATTTTCGTGGCGATTTAATGCAAGTACCGACGATGTTTTCTGCGTTAAAGCATAATGGCAAACCACTTTATGAATACGCACGCCAAGGCATTACCGTTGAGCGTGAGGCTCGCCCTATTACGATTTTTGAACTTAATTTCATCAGCTATGAAGCACCCAATTTAACTCTTGAAGTGCATTGCTCAAAAGGCACGTATATTCGCACTTTAGTCGATGATTTAGGCGAACATTTAGGCTGTGGTGCACACGTTACGATGCTCCGTCGCACTGCGGTAGCTGATTACCCAACAGAAAAAATGATGACGTGGGAACAGTTGCAACAACTTGCTGAAACGCAAGATTTAGAGGCTTTAGATGCTCATTTATTGCCAGTCGATACTGCGGTCAGCAAATTACCACAATTACAGCTAAACGCAGAACAAACCAAAGCAGTGGGCTTTGGGCAACGAGTAAAATTTGAAAATGCGGAAAAAATCTATGGGCAAGTGCGGTTAATTTCCGCTGAGAATTGCTTTTTAGGCGTGGCAGAAATTCATCAAGACAACGTAATTAGGCCAAGCCGAATGGTGAATATGTAAATCGCTTAAATAAAAATAGCTCTCGCAATGAGAGCTATTTTTTTAGTGATATTTCAATTAATTAAGTGTTACTCTCGCAAATTTGCGTTTGCCCACTTGATAAACGAACGTCCCTTTTGGTGCATTTTGACGCACGTCGTCCACTTTTTCACCATCAATTTTCACGCCGCCTTGTTGAGCAGAACGAATCGCTTCCGACGTTGACGGCACTAAACCAGCTTCTTTTAATAAAGTCGCTAAGCCCATTTCGCCCTCGAAAGTAAATTCAGGCATTTCGTCAGGCATTGCCCCTTTTTGGAAACGGTTGATGAATTCTTGTTCCGCTGCATCTGCTGCCACTTGATCGTGGAAGCGCGCGATAATTTCTTTGGCAAGCAAGATTTTCACATCACGTGGATTTTTGCCATTTTCAACCGCACTTTTCAGTTCAGCGATTTCGCTTAATGGACGGAATGAAAGCAAGTTGTACCAATCCCACATTAAATCGTCTGAAATTGACATAATTTTACCAAACATTTCGTTTGGAGCTTCGGTTACGCCAATGTAGTTGCCGAGTGATTTCGACATTTTTTTCTCGCCATCTAAGCCAACGAGCAACGGCAGTGTGATTGCCACTTGCGGTTTTTGTCCTGCGGATTTTTGTAATTCACGACCGATCAATAAGTTAAAGGTTTGGTCTGTACCGCCCAATTCTACGTCCGCTTGCAAATGCACTGAATCGTAGCCTTGTAATAATGGGTAAATGAATTCGTGAATAGCAATAGGTTGTTGATTTGCAAAGCGTTTTTTGAAATCATCACGTTCTAACATACGTGCAACGGTGTAGTTTGAAGCAAGGCGAATCATACCTTCTGTGCCAAGTTCACCCAACCAGCTTGAGTTAAACACGATTTGCGTTTTTTGCGGATCAAGAATTTTGTAAATTTGCTGTTTGTAAGTTTCAGCATTGCGAAGCACGTCTTCACGTGTTAATGGCGGACGAGTGGTGTTTTTACCTGATGGATCGCCAACCATTCCAGTGAAATCGCCGATTAAGAACATTACTTGATGCCCTAATTCTTGGAATTGGCGTAATTTGTTTAATACAACGGTGTGTCCTAAATGAATATCGGGAGCGGTTGGATCTGCACCAAGTTTGACACGCAATGGACGATTTTCTTTTAATTTTTCGATTAAATCTTGTTCAGAAAAAATTTGATCAACACCGCGTTTTAGTTCCGCGAGAACCGTATTCATATCTGTCATTTTACATTCCTAAGATATTGAGTGAAATAATAAGTCAAAGTGTTCATTATAGTGAATTTGAGCTAAATATAAAGTGCGGTGTGATTTTTTTATGTTTTATTTGCGTTTTATTTCATAACGACACTTTTTTTGTTATGCTTACATTTCTTATGCAGTTCAAGATTTGTTATTCACGAATAACTCACAGACACAACAAATAAAAAGGAGCATTTATGAAAATTGTATTTCTTGATAGCACAGCATTACCAAAGCACATTCCTATTCCACGTCCGAATTTTGAACATCAATGGGTGGAATATGAGCACACTTCGCCTGAGCAGGTGTTAGAACACGCTAAAGATGCCGAAATTTTAGTAACTAGCAAAGTGTTGTTGGGGCGTGAAGTAATGCAACAATTACCTGCGTTAAAGTTGATTGCGATTACAGCAACAGGCACAAATAATGTGGATTTGGTCGCTGCCAAAGAATTGGGCATCGTGGTGAAAAATGTAACAGGTTATTCTTCTGTAACCGTGCCTGAACAGGTGTTAGGCTTTATTTTTAGCTTAAAACACAGCTTGCATTCGTGGTATCGTGATCAATTACAAGGCAAATGGGCGGATAGCAAGCAATTTTGTTATTTTGATTATCCGATTACCGACGTGCGTGGCTCAACCCTTGGCATTATCGGCAAAGGCTGTTTGGGTACGGAAGTTGGGCGTTTAGCACAATTATTAGGAATGAACGTGTTATACGCAGAGCATCAAAATGCCACCAGCATTCGTGAGGGGTACACGCCATTTAATGACGTGTTAGCGCAAGCGGACATTGTGTCTTTACATTGCCCATTAACGCCAGACACCACCAATTTAATTAACGCAAATACCTTAGCAAAATTCAAAAAAGGCGCATTTTTAATTAACACAGGGCGTGGGCCGTTAATTGATGAACAAGCCGTCGTCGATGCGTTAAAAAGTGGTCAACTTGGGGGCGCAGCTTTAGATGTGTTAGCTAAAGAGCCACCTGAGAAAGACAACCCATTAATTGTCGCAGCGAAAACTTTGCCAAACTTGATTATTACACCACATATTGCTTGGGCTTCTGATAGCGCAGTAACGACATTAGCCGACAAAGTGCGGTTAAATATCGAAGAGTTTGTGAGAACAGGCAAATAATGAATTTAGGCATTTCTTTTTTTATTGCCTTACGTTACTGGCGAGCGAAAAGTGCGGATCGTTTTGGACGATTAGTTACTAACCTCGCCAGTGCAGGTATTGTGCTGGGCGTAATGGCGTTAATTATTGTGCTTTCGGTGATGAATGGCTTGGAAAATCATCAAAAAAAGCAAGTATTATCCAATATTCCGCACGCCATTATTATGCCGCAAGCTGCGCCGTTTGAGTTATCGCAATTTCATCAAACCCTGCCTGAAACGAGCAAGCAAAGTGCATTAGGCATCGAAAGAGTTGTGCCGATTAATTTAACCAATGCCATTTATCAAACAGCGCACGGCGTTAGCGCAGGGCAAGTGATTGGCGTGCGAGAATATACTGACGATCCTTTATTAGGTTATTTAGATCAAGCGCAATTCGCTGAACGCTTGCCACAGGGCGAATTCAAATTAATTATCGGTGCACAATTAGCGGACAAATTAAAAGTGCAAGTGGGCGACAAAATCCGTTTAATGCTCACAGAAAATAGCCAATATACGCCATTTGGACGAGTGCCAACACAACGTTTATTTACGATCAGCGATATTTATTTTGCGCAGAATGAAGTGTCGGGCTATGAAACTTTTGCAAATCTTGCCGATATTGGACGCTTAATGCGCATTAAGCCTGAAAATATGCAAGGCGTGCGCTTATTTTTGAAAGATCCGTTTAAAATCACCGCACTTTCCAGTATTTTCCCCGAAGAACAATGGAAAATCGACGATTGGCGCAGTCAAAAAGGTGAATTTTTCCAAGCGGTCAGAATGGAAAAAAATATGATGGGTTTGCTAATTAGCTTGATTATTGTAGTGGCAGTGTCGAATATCGTTACTTCATTAAGTTTAATGGTGGTGGATAAACAAGGGGAAATCGCCATTTTACAAACACAGGGTTTAACCAAGCGACAAGTGCGCCATATTTTTATTTGGCAAGGCTTTCTCGTCGGCTTAGTGGGAACAACCGTCGGGGCGATATTAGGAAGTTTGATTAGCCTAAACTTAGACAGCATCGTAAATATGCTTAATCCGAATGGGTTGTTTTTACCCACAGAAATTGATTTTGTACAGATCATTATCATCATCGGATTTTCGTTAGGACTGGCGTTAATATCAACGGTTTACCCTGCTTATAGAGCGAGTAAAGTTGAGCCTGCGGAAGCATTGCGATATGAATAAAATCTACTCCTTTGGGATTGGGAGTTAGATAAAAAACTGCGGTTAAAAATTCTGTTATTTTTAACTGCACTTGAATAATGCTAGAAAAAATATCCCCGTCTTTGCCGCCTAAAAATGGCTTAATTTGTAGGAAAATGAGTACTGTTTGAGCGAAGCGAGTTTACGAATTTTCCGTTAACCAAATTAAGCCATTTTTAGGAAACAAGGCAAAATCGGGGCGTATTTTCTTTGCCTACTTTCTTTTACACGAGTAAAAGAAAGTAGGTCGCCCATCGGGCGAGACCCGATTTAAATTAAAAAAACAAATATTTATGAATAAACAACCACTACTAAACTGCATCAACCTAACCAAACACTACACCGAGGGCGACAAGCAAACTCAAGTGCTAAAAGACATTAGCTTTAGCCTTGAAGAAAAAGAACTGGTCGCTATTGTTGGTTCGTCAGGTTCAGGCAAAAGCACCTTATTACACACGCTTGGGGGATTAGATCAACCAAGCTCTGGCGAAGTTTTTTTGAAAGGGCAATCGCTCCAACAAGCCAGCCAAGATCAACTGGCGCAATGGCGAAATCAATATCTTGGTTTTGTCTATCAATTTCATCATTTAATGGCAGATTTTACCGCACTTGAAAATGTATTAATGCCAATGTTAATCGGGCAAAAAAATAAAACCGAAGCCAAGGATCGTGCTGAAAAAATGTTGCAAGCGGTTGGGTTATCTCATCGTATTTCACACAAACCATCAGCACTGTCGGGGGGGAACGTCAACGTGTTGCCATTGCGAGAGCGTTGGTCAATAATCCAGCGTTGGTGTTAGCCGATGAGCCGACAGGTAATTTAGACCGCAAAACCACAGAAAGTATTTTTGAGTTAATTCAACAGCTTAACCAAGAACAAGGCATTGCCTTTTTATTAGTCACGCACGATTTGAATTTAGCGGAAAAATTACAACGCCGAATGATTATGCAAGACGGCGTTTTGCGAGCAGAATAGGCGAAAGGAATAGATAAAAACGATGAATACAGCATTTTTCATAAGCTGGCGTTATCAACGAGCGAAACAAAAAAATCGTTTAGTGTCGCTGATTTCTTTTTTTTCGACCTTGGGAATTGCGCTTGGCGTTGCGGTGTTGATTATTGGATTAAGCGCAATGAATGGTTTCGAGCGTGAGTTGAATAACCGTATTCTTGCGGTTGTGCCGCACGCTGAAATTACTTCCGCCCAATCTGCGCCAATTAATCATTCCAGTTTATTAGTGAATAGCTTAAAGCAAGTGGCTCAAGTGCAAGGCATTTCACCTTTTGTGAGCTTCACGGCGCTAGTGGAAAATGGCGCAAAAATGAAAGTGGTGCAAGTTAAAGGTATAGAAAAAACTGCGCAAGATAGCGTTAGCCGTTTAGGCGATTTTGTGCTAGACCAAGCGTGGCAATCATTCAACGAAAATTCAGGGCTGGTGCTAGGTTATGGCATTGCCAAGGAGTTAGACGTACAAGCAGGCGATTGGGTAACCTTGCTTATTTCGCAAAATAATGGCGATGACAGCGCACAGCCTAGCCGTGAGCGTATTCAAGTTTCAGGGATTTTGCGCCTTGATGGGCAGCTAGATCATAGTTATGCCTTAATGCCAATCGCTCAAGCGCAGAGTTATTTAGGCTACCAAAATCAACAAATTTCAGGGGTTGAACTCAAAGTAAGCAATCCATTTGAAATGGGAAAATTGGATTTTTCCCCTTTAAATAATTATCCGCAACAACTGAATTTACAGGCGTGGACTAGCAAATTCGGCTATATGTATCGTGATATTCAACTCATTCGCACCATAATGTACATCGCAATGGTGCTTGTGATTGGCGTGGCGTGTTTTAATATCGTTTCAACGCTAATAATGGCAGTAAAAGACAAAGCCAGCGACATCGCAATTATGCGCACACTGGGCGCAAACAATCGTTTTATCAAACACATTTTTATGTGGTACGGCTTGCAAGCAGGTATGAAAGGCTGCTTAATCGGCATCGTGCTAGGGGTATTTTTAGCGTTAAATTTAACCGCACTTATTCAAGGTTTAGAGCAAATTCTCGGAAGAAAATTACTTTCTGACGGCGTTTATTTCGTTGATTTTCTACCAAGCGAATTGCATTGGCAAGATGTTGGTTTAGTGTTCATCGCTGCATTATTGTTGAGCCTTGTCGCCAGTTTATATCCAGCTCATCGAGCTGCTAAATTACAACCCGCTCAAATTTTAAGCGGTCATTAAATAAAGTTTTATGTACTAGTTTACCAGTGCAAAAAATAGTGTTAAATTAATCATACTTCTCGGAAACAAAAAGCAAATTAAAAGGAAAAATAATGACTAAAGTAAAAAGCAAAAATGAAATTCGTGTAGCGAATGACGACACACGCATTGCAAAAATCGAGCAACTATTGCCACCTGTTGCATTGCTCGAAAAATATCCAGCAAGCGATGTTGCCATTAAAACCGTGAAAACCGCACGCACCAAAGCGCACGATATTATCCAAGGCGAAGATGACCGCCTATTAGTTGTTATTGGACCTTGCTCAATTCACGATACCAATGCCGCAATGGAATATGCTAACCGCCTAAAACCATTGCGTGAAAAATATAAAAATAACCTTGAAATCATAATGCGTGTTTATTTTGAAAAACCACGCACCACCGTGGGTTGGAAAGGTTTAATCAACGATCCGTACCTAAACGACACTTTTGCATTAAACGATGGTTTGCGCATTGCTCGTAAATTACTCTCGGATATTAATGATTTAGGCTTACCGACTGCAGGCGAATTTTTAGATATGATCACCCCACAATACGTGGCGGACTTTATGAGCTGGGGCGCAATCGGCGCGCGCACCACCGAATCGCAAGTGCACCGTGAATTATCATCAGGTTTATCTTGCCCAGTTGGCTTCAAAAACGGCACTAACGGCGGCGTAAAAATTGCACTTGATGCTATCGGTTCAGCAGAAGCACCGCATTATTTCTTATCAGTAACAAAATTTGGTCATTCTGCCATCGTTTCAACTAAAGGTAACCCAGACTGCCACATCATCTTACGTGGAGGCGACAAAGGCACGAACTATGATGCCGAGAGCGTTGCAACAGTTTGTGCTGACATCGAAAAAGCAGGTCGCATTGGACACGTAATGGTGGACTTCAGCCACGCCAACAGCAGCAAGCAATTCAAACGCCAAATGGACGTTTGTAAAGACGTTTGCGGACAAATCGCCGGCGGCTCAAAACAAATCTTCGGCGTAATGGTTGAAAGCCATTTAGTTGAAGGTCGCCAAGACCTAGTTGACGGCAAAGCCGCAACCTACGGTCAAAGCATCACCGACGCGTGCATCGGTTGGGAAGACACCGAAAGCCTATTACAACAACTTTCTGACGCAGTGGAAGCTCGTCGCAAAGGCTAAATTCATATTTCATCTAAATAAAAGTGCGGTTAAAAATCTCTTAGTTTTTAACCGCACTTTTTCTTTATTTTGCCCTTAAATCTCGTTGGGATTTGGTATATCATATAGCCCTATTTAGGACTAGAGAAAGAGAGAAAATTATGGCGAAACAACCAAGCAGGCAGGTGGGGCAAACTCAAGAACAACAGTACTCTCAGGCGTCAATTCCACCGCATTCTATTGAGGCGGAGCAGGCTGTTTTAGGGGCGGTGATGTTGAATAATGCACATTGGGAAAATGTGGTTGAGCGTGTGATTGCGGCTGATTTTTATACCGCTGCGCATCGTTTAATTTTCAAAGAAATGGAACACTTAGCTCGTATTAATGCACCGATTGATTTGTTGACCTTAGATCAAGCCTTAAAAAATCGTGGGTTAATTGATGAAGTGGGTGGTTTTGCTTATTTGGCTGAATTGTCGAAAAATACACCAAGTGCGGCGAATATTAATGCTTATTCGGACATCGTGCGTGAAAAAGCGATTTTGCGTGAATTAATTGGCGTGGGGAATGATATTGCGCAGTTGGCGTATAAACCGCAAGGCAAAGATATTAAACAAATTTTAGATGAAGCGGAGCGCAATGTATTCCAAATTGCCGAAAAGCGAAGCACTGAAGATGAAGGTCCTGAAAATATTTCGACGATTTTATCTCGCACCATTGATCGTCTTGAACAATTAAAACAAAATGGCAGTTCGGGGCTAACTGGCGTAACTACAGGATTTGTGGATTTAGACAAAAAAACCGCTGGGCTTCAGCCGTCGGATTTAATTATCGTGGCTGCTCGTCCGTCAATGGGTAAAACGACCTTTGCAATGAATTTGTGTGAAAATGCGGCAATGGCGAGCGATAAGCCTGTGTTGATTTTCAGCCTTGAAATGCCATCGGAGCAAATTATGATGCGTTCTTTGGCATCACTTGCTCGAGTTAACCAAACCAGCATTCGTACAGGGCAAATTGATAATGATGAAGATTGGGCGAAAATTTCTAGCGTAATGGCGATACTGGCGCAAAAATCGAATATGTATATTGATGATTCTTCAGGCTTAACGCCAACGGAATTGCGTTCAAGAGCGCGTCGAGTGTATCGTGAGAATGGCGGTTTAAGCCTGATTATGGTGGACTATTTGCAGTTAATGCGTGCGCCGGGCTTTGATAATCGTACCTTAGAAATTGCCGAAATTTCACGTTCTTTGAAAGCGCTTGCCAAAGAATTGAAAGTGCCTGTGGTGGCACTGTCGCAGTTAAATCGTACCTTGGAAAACCGTACAGACAAACGCCCTGTGAACTCGGATTTGCGTGAGTCAGGCTCTATTGAGCAAGATGCTGACTTGATTATGTTTATTTATCGTGATGAAGTTTATCACGAAACAACGGAAGAAAATCGCAATCGAGCAGAAATTATTATTGGTAAACAGCGTAACGGCCCGATTGGCAGAGTGCCGTTGATTTTCCAAGGGCAATATTCACGTTTTGATAATGCAGTGAATTATCAGATTGATGATGAATATTAATTGACGAAAAGTGCGGTGTAAAAAAGTGAAAATTTGACAAAAATGCACCGCACTTTCAACCTAATAAAGATGTAAAAGAAGCATAAAATGAAACCAGCAACCGTAAAAATTAGTTCCGTCGCCTTGCAGCATAATATCCAAAAAATTAAGCAGCGAGCGCCTAAAAGTAAAATTATCGCCGTCGTAAAAGCCAATGCCTATGGGCACGGCGTTGATTTCGTTGCCTCGGCGGTGGAAGAGTCTGTAGATTGCTTTGGCGTGGCTCGATTGGAAGAAGCGTTGACCTTGCGTTCTAAAGGGATCATCAAGCCAATTTTGTTGTTGGAGGGTTTTTTTTCGTCGCACGATTTGCCGATTATTGCGGTGAATAATATTCAAACCGTGGTGCATAATCAGGAACAGTTAGATGCGTTGAAGCAAGCGGAATTGCCGAATCCCATTAAAGTTTGGCTGAAAATTGACACGGGAATGCACCGACTTGGGGTGAATTTAGAACAGGTGGATTATTTTTATCACGAGCTGACAAAATGTGAAAATATTCAACCGCAGTTAGGCTTTGTGAGTCATTTTAGTCGTGCTGATGAGCTGGATTGTGGCTATACCGAACTTCAACTTGAACGCTTTTTGCAAGCCACGCAAGACAAAGAGGGCGAGCGCACTATTGCGGCATCGGGCGGTATTTTATTTTGGCAGGAAAGCCATTTAGATTGGATTCGCCCAGGGATTATTTTATACGGTGTATCGCCAACCAACACACCGAGCGAAATTTACGGCTTCAAACCTGTGATGACCTTAACTTCGTCGTTAATTGCTGTGCGAGATCATCAAGCTGGCGAACCTGTGGGCTACGGTGGCACTTGGGTGAGTGAAAAAGACACTAAAATTGGCGTGGTCGCCATTGGCTACGGCGACGGCTATCCTCGCAATGTGCCAACAGGCACGCCAGTATTTATCAACGGTCGCCGAGTGCCGATTGTTGGCAGAGTGTCAATGGATATGGTTACGGTGGATTTAGGCGCAGACAGCCAAGAAAAAGTGGGCGACGAAGTAATTCTGTGGGGCAGCGAATTGCCGATAGAAGAAATTGCGCAAATTACAGGCGTGTTAAGCTACGAATTAATGACCAAACTCACCCCGCGAGTGCTGACGGAATATATCGATTAAAAACATCGATTTTTTACACCGCAGTTTTACTTTTATTAAACCTCTTTCATCTTGTTCAGATGGGAGAGGTTTTCTTTTTATTGGTATAAAAAAATTGCTTTCAAAATAACTAAAAGTTGGTTAAAATTCGCCAAATGATAACTAAATGATCTATTTGGTTTGATATTGATGTTAGGTGATGTTTGTTTTTTGATGTAATGGTTTGATATTTAAGAAAATAATTGTTTGTGTTGCTAGGGGTAATCTGTTACAATTCTTAAACAATTCTTAAACAATTCTTAAACAATTCTTAAACAATTCTTAAACAATTCTTAAACAATTCTTAAACAATTCTTAAAGGGAAATTTTGTTTTTTGAATTTATCTATTAATTGGACATAAAACGAATAAGCGTTTTAGCATCATTTTTCACCTTAAAATAGCCTAAACGCGCCTAAAGTGCGGTGGGAAAAACCATATTTTTACTTTCATATTATGTAAATAAAAGGGAATGTTTTTATGAATAAAATTTTTAAAATTATTTGGAACCAAGCAACACAATCTTTTGTGGCAGTTTCAGAATTAAGCAAAGCTCGTGGCAAAACCTCATCGGTAACTGACGACCGTGCAACTGTGGGTGCACTTTCTGTGGCTGCCGCAACCGCATTGGCAGCGTTTACGGTTTCGCCTGCAATGGCAGCGACAGTAATCGGTGGTAGTACTGCCATCACTAGCACAGGCGCAGGCGATGCAACGTCTGTATTAGGTGGTAAAACGATTACGACCAGCATTTCAACAATCGGTTTCGGTGAAAACTTGACTGCTAGTAGCGGTAATAATGCAGAACGTACTTCAGTTTTAGTGGGTGAGAAAATCTCTGCTAACCGTTCGACGATTGCTGTGGGTAACAATATTACGACGGCGCAAGGTACGGCTGACCCTGGTTTGGGTTCAGCGATTGTTGTGGGTTATGACAATAAATTAGACAACCCTGAAGAAGATATGGCAATCGGCTACAATATTACCGTGAATTCAGAGGGTAAAACAGCCAAAGGTCGTAACGCAAACGATGGTCGTCAAAATATGGTGCTGGGTCGTACGATTGATGTAAATATCAGCAACAATGCTAACGTGATTGGTGCAAACTTAACTGTTCGCAATGTGGCGGATTCATTCGTTGGCGGTAACAAAGTGAACCTGACCAGTGCGATTAATTCAGCTGCTTTGGGCTGGAACTCAAAATTAGATAACGTTTCAACTTCTACGGTAGATGCAATCCAAAGTAACTTAACTTGGGTTGACCAAAGTGCAGTGAAAGTGGTACGTTCAAATATTACTGACTCTTACCTCACTACGGTTATAGGTTCAAGCAATAACGTTAGTTCTACTCGTAACTCCGTCATTATTGGTTCTCGTATCAATGTAGGCGATATGTCAGTAACACCAACAGGCTCTACCGACACTACTGGTACTAAGCCGGGCCGTTTAATTACTGGTGCGGTGATATTGGGTGATGAATCTAGCCTTTATGGTACAGATTCAGCTCAAGGTTGGGGAGCTGACGGTCAAGCAGCAAAAGATACTAATTCTGCAACTGTAAACGGTACAACTTACTCGGGCTTCGCTGGGCGTGGTGTGAAAGATATGGTTGTTTCTGTTGGTGCGAGAGATAAAGAACGCCAAATCAAAAACGTGGCAGCAGGTGTAATTTCTGAGACTTCTACTGATGCCATCAATGGCTCGCAGCTTTATTTAATTACCAAGGGTTTGCAAGACAAAATTGAGGCTATTCCGACTGACGGTACTGGTTCATCAACTCCATTAATTCCTACGTTACCTGACACAACCAATAAAGCAGACCCAGAGCAACCAGGTGTGCAAACAGGGACGACCAATCAAGCTGCACCAACGAATATTGGCGACGGCGCAGATAAAACTTCGCCAAATACTGCAGCAACTGTGGCTGATATTTTGAATGAAGGTTGGAACTTGCAAGAAAACGGTGCGCCAAAAGATTTTGTTAAACCATACGATATTGTGAATTTCAATAATGGTGCAAATACTATTGCAAACATTACAATGAGTGCGGACGCTTTGATGGCGAACGTTACATACAGCGTAACTGGCTTGCCAATTACTTATACTGCTCCAGACGGTACGCCAGTGGCGAAAGTGGGCGATAAATTCTATACATTGGACGATAAAGGTAATCCGACAACGACTGAAGTTGCTGCTGGAGATTTAAGCACAAACTTAGTCAACCCTGCGGCTGCTCCAAATGAAATTGGCGCACCAACAACACTGGGTAATGTGGCGAGCGGTACAAATACATTAGACGGTGCAAAAGATGAAAACGGTGCACCATTGTCTAAAGTAGGCGATAAATATTACAAACCGTCTGACTTAGATGAAAAAGGTCAGCCAAAAGCAGATGCAGCGGCCGTTGAGCCAACCACGCCAGCAAGTGAAGATAGCCCGTATGCAGGCTTGGCAGACTTGAACTCAAGTAATCCAAATAATGCCGCTACTGTGGGCGATTTGAAGAAAATGGGCTGGGTCGTTTCTGCTAACGGCAACGATTATTCTGATGACGTGCGTAATGCAAATGAAGTGAAATTCAACGGCAAAAACGGCATTGAAGTTACAGGCGAAACCGATGCAAATGGTGTTCGTAACATCAATATCAGTATTGCCGCAGGCGAAGTAATTCCAAGCTCTGATGACCAAGTTAGCGTGCCTGCAGGTTCTGTGAAAGGTGCTGACGGTAACTACTACGCAGCAGGAGATCTTGATGCAGATGGCAAACCAAACACAGGTGCAAAACCAGTTACAACAACACCTATTGTTCGTGGTACTGACGGCAATTACTACGCACCAAGCGATTTAGATGCAAACGGCAAACCAAATGCTGGTGCGACACCAGTTCCTGCTGATCAAGTGGTGGCAAAACCAAACAGCAGCGGCGCAAACTTTGTAACCGGTAATGCAGTGGGCGATGCTATTCAAAAATCTGGCTTTACAGTTGGACACGCTGACAAAGGCGCAATCAATGATAAAGCAACTGAGTTTAAAACAGGTGCAGCTGCAGTTGATGAAAAAGTGAACCCGAACGATGAATTGCGTTTTGCTGACGGCAACGGTACAGTGGCTCAAATCGCTACCGTGAAAGGTGTGAACAAAGACGGTAAAGAAGTAACGACCACAACGGTTAAATTTGATGTGGCAACCACTGAATTACACACCGAAGCACCAACAGCACCAGTAGAAAACACAAGCACTAACCCTGCTGGCAATACAGTAACGACCAAAACGGAATACAGCATCGATCCTAAGACAGGTGTCGTAACAACAACGACCACCACGACGGAAACAGCGCCAGATGGTACAGTTGTGAATACGAATGTAAATCAGGCAATTACTCGACCAGGTCAAGTATTACCACCAGCACCAGGTGAAGGCGATAAATTAGTCAACGCAACAACGGTGGCAAATGCGATCAACAACAGTGGATGGGGTATTCAAGCTGACGGCGAAGACAAAGGCTTAGTGAAACCATCTGATAAAGTGAATTTCACCAGCGGTAATGGCACAACAGCAAGCATTGAGACAGATCCTAAAACTGGCGTAACCAGCGTGAAATATGATGCAAAAGTTGACGGCACAACGATTAAATTCGATAAAGACGGCAATATTTCAGCAAATACTTCACCAATCGCTGCGGCTGGCGATGATGGCGTGGTTAAAGCTCCAGCTTCACCAAACGCACTTGCAACAGCAGGCGATGTAGTGAAAGCGGTTAATTCAGCAGGTCATCGTATCAATTCTGAAAAACACAATAACCAAGTTGTGAGCGCACCAAGTAAAACTGGCGTGAAAGTGAAAGCTGGCGATACCGTAACTTATGCAGCAGGTAAAAACTTAGAAGTGGCACAAGATGGCCATAAAGTTACTTATGGCTTAAGCAAAGAGATCGCAGTTGAAGCGGTTACAGTGGGCACAGATAGCAATCCAGCGAATAATGTTCAAATTAACAATAACGGCATTAGCGCAGGTAACAAGAAAATCACTAACGTAGCACGAGGCACAGCGCCTACCGATGCAGTGAACTTAGGTCAGTTAAAAGATGAAATTGGCGGCATAAATAACCGTATCAACAAAGTTGATAAAGGCTTACGTGCTGGTATCGCAGGCGCAATGGCTGCTGGTAACCTCTATCACGTAACTGAACCTGGTAAGTCAATGGTATCTGCAGGTGTAGGTACATACCGTGGTGAAGGCGCAATGGCAGTGGGTTATTCTCGCTTATCCGATAACGGAAAAATTGGCGTGAAATTCTCTGTGAACAGTAACACACGCGGCGACTCAGGCGCAGCGGCAAGTGTGGGTTACCAGTGGTAATTTTTATTTAATCATTAATTTAAAATGCAACTTTCGGGTTGCATTTTTTATTTTGTGCTATACTTTAACACCATATCCGAACAGATTTATTTTTAACAAATTCTTCGCTATTTTACACCGCACTTTTGTTTATGTCTCCGCGTGGCAAAGGGCAGAATAGGCGATAAACTTTTTTATTATCTCAAATCAAAAGGAAATATGATGAAAAATATCAATCCAACCAGTACCAAAGCGTGGCAAGCGCTTGAACAGCACAAAGTAGCCTTTGGCGACACCACCATTAGCGAATTATTCCAACAAGATCCAAATCGCTACCAAAATTACAGCTTGTCGTTCAACAACGAAATCTTAGTAGATTATTCAAAAAATAATGTTAATCAACAAACCTTAAATTTATTACGCCAACTAGCGCAAGAATGCGATCTTGCAGGTGCAACAGAAGCGATGTTCAGCGGTGAGAAAATTAACCGTACAGAAGATCGTGCCGTGCTACACACCGCATTGCGTAATCGCTCAAACAATCCTGTTTTTGTAGATGGCAAAGACGTAATGGCTGATGTCAACGAAGTTTTGGCAAAAATGAAATCGTTCACAAATCGTGTGATTTCAGGTGAATGGAAAGGCTACACAGGCAAGGCGATTACTGATGTGATCAACATTGGGATCGGCGGTTCAGACCTAGGGCCGTATATGGTAACAGAAGCCTTGCGTCCATATAAAAATCACTTAAATATGCACTTTGTTTCTAACGTGGACGGTACGCACATTGCAGAAACCTTGAAAAAAGTGAACCCAGAAACCACGCTAGTCTTGGTTGCATCAAAAACCTTTACCACCCAAGAAACAATGACCAACGCATTGTCTGCTCGTGATTGGTTCTTAGCAACGGCAAAAGATGAAAGACACGTGGCTAAACACTTTGCGGCGCTGTCAACTAACGCTGCTGAAGTGGCTAAATTTGGTATCGACACTGACAATATGTTTGGCTTTTGGGACTGGGTTGGTGGCCGTTATTCATTATGGTCAGCTATCGGTCTTTCAATCGCACTTTCTGTCGGTTTTGAAAACTTTGAAGCCTTATTAAGCGGTGCATACGAAATGGATAAACACTTCCGCACCGCACCAGTTGAGCAAAATATCCCAACGACATTAGCATTAATTGGCTTGTGGAACACCAACTTCCTTGGCGCACAAACCGAAGCAATTCTGCCGTATGACCAATATATGCACCGTTTCGCTGCCTATTTCCAACAAGGCAATATGGAATCGAATGGTAAATATGTTGGGCGTGATGGCAAAGTCATCAACAGCTATCAAACTGGTCCGATTATTTGGGGCGAACCAGGCACAAATGGTCAGCACGCGTTCTATCAATTAATTCACCAAGGCACAACCTTAATTCCGTGTGATTTCATTGCCCCAGCACAAAGCCACAACCCATTAGCAGATCACCACGATAAATTGCTATCTAACTTCTTCGCACAAACCGAAGCGCTTGCGTTCGGTAAAAGCCAAGCGGTGGTGGAAGATGAGTTCGTCAAAGCAGGCAAATCATTAGAACAAGTGAAAGACATCGTGCCATTCAAAGTGTTCACAGGTAATAAACCAACTAACTCAATTTTATTGAAAAAAATCACCCCATTTACTTTAGGTGCATTGATTGCAATGTACGAACACAAAATTTTCGTACAAGGCGTCATCTTCAATATTTTCAGCTTCGACCAATGGGGCGTTGAACTCGGCAAACAATTAGCCAACCGCATCTTGCCAGAACTCAAAGGCAACGAAACCATTTCAAGCCACGACAGCTCAACCAACGGTTTAATCAACCAGTTTAAAGCGTGGCGATAATTAAGCCTTAACTAAACTCAAGCGCGATCAAAAATGTGTCAGTTTTTGACCGCACTTTGTTTTTGGAATAAACATCACAAAACTTTCTCAGACAACCGCCATTTTATCTTTCATAATATTTTTCAACCTTATTTCTTCTTTTTTTTCTTATAAATTACTTGATTTATTTATTTAATCTTATAAAATATAAGTGTTTTCGGAGCGTGTTATGGTCGAAATCATTTTCCAACCTAAAGCGATGAAGCAATTACGGAAAATTCCACAAGGGATTGAAATTTATGAACGTTGTGCTGAATTAAAACATTTTCCGTATTGCCGTAATGTAAAAACATTAACTAATCATAAATATCAATACCGTTTCCGTGTCGGAAATTATAGGGTATTGTTTAACATTCAAAACGATATAATGAGCATAGTTTCTATTGAAGAAGTGAGAAAACGTGATGACAACACTTACTAACGTCCAAATTTTAAATGATGATCACGGCGTACCTGCTTTTGCAGTATTGCCTTTCGCTGATTTTGAGTGGCTGAAACGCAAAGCCAATATTAGCCAAACAGTTGATGTGAATTCAGGCGTGCCTTATGAAGTGGCGGGTTTGGCTTTAAAACAAAATTTATCGGCTATTCGTGCATGGCGTGAATATTTGGGTTTAACTCAAGCAGAAGTGGCTGAAAAATTAGGCATTTCACAATCGGCTTATTCACAATATGAAAAAGCCAAAAACGTGCGTAAAGCAACTCGAGTGAAAATTGCGGAAGCATTAGGTATAAATGTGGAGCAACTGGATTTTTAAGCTTTATTTTATAGCTTTTTCAAATATCCCGTTCCCAACGAATTCATCTGACGCAAGATCCAAGCCTGTTTCATTTTGGTGTAACGGCTTGGTTTTTTTATTTTATAAATAATCGGGTTGGGGAGTACGGCTGCCATTAGGGCGGCTTCCGATTGGGTGAGCTGTTTCGCTGATTTTTTGAAATAATGTTGGCTGGCGGCTTCAACGCCGAAAATTCCGTCGCCAAATTCGGCAATGTTGAGATACACTTCCAAAATGCGTTTTTTTGACCATAAGGTTTCTAGTGCCACGGTAACAGGCACTTCAAGTCCTTTGCGTAGCCAGCTTTGTCCGTGCCATAAATAGAGATTTTTGGCAGTTTGTTGGGAAATAGTTGATGCACCACGAATGCGGTTTGACTTTTGGTTATGGTTAAATGCTCGTTCAATGGCGATCCAGTCGAAGCCGTTGTGGTCGGGGAATTGCTGATCTTCGGCGGCAATCACTGCAAGTTGGATATTTTCTGAAATATTATCCAAACTGACCCAGTGGTGTTTTAATTGGTAATCAAAGTCCAGCGCAAGCCAGTGCTGGATTTTTTGTTGCGCCATATAGGAAGAAAAAGGAATCGGCACAAAGCGGAGTAGCAAGGTGAATAAGGCAAAAGCTAAGCAAAAACGCAACAAAAACCCACCGCACTTTTTAAGCCTTGAATTTGTCGGCGAACTCTGCCACAGGCGGCAGAAAGTGCGGTGTAATTTTTGGCAGAATTGTTTAGCGAGCTGTTTTTTCATCAACTTGTGCTTTTACCCAATCTAAAAAATCTTGATCCATTAATTTCAACATATTTGAGCCTCGTGTGATCGTGGCTGCGCTGGTGTTGAGATTTTGCTGAATTTCTCGTTGTGGAATATTTTTGTCTAATAATTGCGCAACAATTTGCAAGCGCAAGCCCACTGCATCTCGTTCATCGGCGGTAAGTAGCAAGGTTAAAAAATCTTGCGCTTTACCTTGCTCAAAGGCGGCTTGTAGCGTTTCGATAAACTGCGTCCATTGTTCCATATTGCGGCTGATATACATTTTACCTCCAAAAGCGTTGCGGTATTTTTATACTACTAAACTAGTACAGACTAGTATAAACGATCTTGCTCGTCTTTGGAAAACAAAACTTGCGTTTGTTGCTGTAAAATTTGCTGATAAGCATCATAAGCCAACACATTTTGCACATAGCCACGAGTTTCAAAAAACGGAATGGCGGCGACAAATTCTGCCATTGTTAATTTGCCTTGCGATTTTTCCAGCCATTTATCGACTCGATGTGCGCCTGCATTATAAGCCGCCGCAATTAAAATCCGATTATTACCATATTTATCATAGAGTTGCTGCAAGTGAGCTGTGCCCAACATAATATTATAAAATGGATCGAATAATTGCGCTTCATTTTGATAAGGTAATTTTGCTTGCTGTGCGGTGAGCTTCGCGGTGCTAGGCAATAATTGCATTAAGCCACGTGCATCGGCGGAAGAACTCACATTGGCACGCCACGCACTTTCTTGTCGGGCAATCGCCATTGCAAAAGTGCGGTTGATTTTTTTACCGTTTAAGTGCAAATCAAACCAGTCGGCATAGGCATTTGGCAAGCGCAACGACAAATAGCCCCACGCTTTTGCTTGAATGGTGGCTTCCACGCTCAATTCATACCAGTTTTGCTGCGCTGCGTAATTGGCAAGTTGTAGCTGTTGTTCGGTGTTTACCGCTTTCAATAACGCCAACCATTCGGCATTCATATTAACATCATCTTTTAAATAACGTAGTTCGGCAATGCGAGCCAATATGTTGGCAAAGCGTTGTTCCACAGGTTCAACCGTATTTTGCGTGGTGTCACTTTTTTCGCTATCCATTTTCTCATTCGGGACTGGATCAGCAAGGCTCAGCATTTCAGGCTGATAAGCAATGCCCAATTCTTTGGCGGCTAATATCGCATAGAAACTACGCTGGGTTGAAAGTGCGGTAAGAATTTGTTGTTTTTTCTCAGGCGAGCTATTTTGAGCAATCCAATATTGCCATTCTTCTTTTTGTTGCGCTTGTGGCGACAGCAGTTCAAGCCAGCTTTTTTGTGGCATTTTTTCTCGAATTGCCATACGAATACGGCGTTCAATGAGCTTGTCATCTTTAAGCAACGTTAATTGTTCATCACGCCATTGCTGAAAAATAGCGTTTTCACTGTCAAAAAATTTGCTCAAATAAATTTTTTTCCATTCCGAAATTTTGCTTTCGTTAATGCCTAAACGCGTTGCCCAGCTTTGCCAATGTTGAGCGTGTTTTTGCGGATCGAGTTCAAGCTGATTTTCACTTAATTTTTGAAGATAAGCGGGCAAAATAGCAGAAAAAATGCGCTGATGCTGTGGGTTTTCTGCCGTTAATTTTTCGACATAATAAGGTGCATTACTGTCGGTGAGTTTTTCAGGATTTTTTAATAAATCCAATAACTCGGCTACCCATTGTTTATTGGCGTCATCGGTTAATAGCTGCTGCAAATGGTTGAGCAAATTACTATTGCCCGCTTCAAAAGCGAGCAACGCTCGTTGGCGTGCTAATTCAGGCGTTAAACCGCCAGCCAAGTGCCATTGCGCAATAAGCGGATCACATTGGCTAGGCAGACTTTTGCCTGTAAGCCATAATTTTGGCAAGTTGGCTTGCAAAAGTGCGGTGGATTTTTCATCATTTTTAACATTGTTTTTTTCTGCTTGTGGCGATAAAAGCATATTGGTTTGCGCTTGTAAAATCACACATTGCGTAGCTTGATCATTGCCTAATTTCGCTGAATTTGCCGAGATTGTTGCCCAATCTTGCATTTGTTGTCGTTGCTTTAACCATTCTTTTTTTAAACGCTCAGCAAAGGCTAACTCAGGTTGGCGCTGCTGATAAGCCTCAATTTGTGCCAAACTAAGTTGATCGATTTGCGCTTTTAATAGCTGATATTCCGCATAAGGATAAAGCGGATAATCGGTGATTTTTTGTAATAATTGAGTGGCAAGTTGTTGGCTATTTTCACTCTTTGAAATAGAAAGTATTTCATTGATTTTACGATAAATTTCTCGCTGTTCAGCCAAATCTGTCGCAAGGCTTGTGAAACTTGCGGTGAGTAAGGTGAAGCCGCCCATCAGGCGCAAGAAAACGTGTTTAACTGCTGGCGCTTTCATTTTGGTTATCCTGTTGATTTTCTGTTTTCACCGTGCCTTGCATTGCGTGGTGCAGGCTCGGCAATAATTGAGTAATAAGATTGAGTTGCTGCATCGGCACATTATTACGATTGTCATTACGTGCATCATTTTCGTGTTGCTCTTGGCTACGTTTTAACGCCTGATTAATCACTTGAAAAAGTGGCTCAAATTGCACCGCACTTAGTTGATCTATGTGGTTGAGTAAATTGATGATTTTTTTTGAAATTGGGTAAAATTCGCTAAGAAAATCAATATCTTGTTTCATTGCTCGCATTTGTCGGCGATACGCACCTAAGGCAGAAATATAGCCCAAAAGTGCGGTGTTTAATTGCAGAAATTCAAAACCTTGCTGTAAATGTTTGGCATATTTTTTCGGTTCATTATTCATACTGGCAATCGTCGAACTGAGCAAAGTTGCGCTGTTGTGTGCATTTCGGCGAGCAATGCGGTATTTTAAATCGTTACCTTTGCCGAATTGCAAATGGCTTACAATGTGCAATAAATAAGTGGAATTGCTTTGAATCGCACGGCGCACCACGTTGTCTAATTGCAAATAACGCCAATCTGACCACAAATAACTCACCGCAAACCACGCTAAGCCCGTGCCGATAAAGGTATCAACCAAGCGTGGCAACATCGCATCGTAAATATTAAAGCCGATAATATCAAAGCTCGCCAGCACTTGAATGGTCATAAAAAATGTTGAAAAGCTGTAATTATTACTGCGGAAGAAATAAAACAGCGTGCTACTAATGACAACAACGGCAAGTTTGGCTTCCAAGGTTGAGGTCATATAAGGCAAGGCAGAGCCGACGATTACGCCTAAAATTGTGCCGATAATACGCTGTTTCAAGCGCAGTTTGGTGGCGGAATAATTGGGTTGGCAAACAAAAATTGCGGTGAGCAAAATCCAGTAGCCACGATCTGATTGTAAGTGAAACAGTTCCACTAAAGCGCAGCAAATAAACACCACAATCGACAAGCGCATTGCGTGGCGGAAAAGTTGTGATTGAAAGGTTAAATTTTGCTTAATAGCGTTAGCGATTTTCACCAAACCAGTGATATTTTCGCTATAAATTTGTGTTTGTTCGCTGCTGTAAGACTGTTGCGACAAGGATTCTAATTGCCAATGAATATGCTGCAAATTTTCTAATAATGTTTGAATATTTAACCGCACTTTGGCGTGAGAATGTTGTTGCGAATACAGCTCAAAAGACTGACTAATCCCCTTTATCGCTCGTTCTAAGCGTGAGTGAGTTTGGAAATCTCGATTTTGCTGTAAGCACTGCGCAATATCTCGGCAGGCTTGCGCTTCTAATTCCAACAAACGCTGTATGCGGAAAATTAAATCGGTATTTTTTAATTGCGTTGCAAGGGCTTTGTAATCAAAATGGCTTGAATTGGCTCGTTCGTGAATGTCTTGTGCTGCCATATAATAACGGCTCATTTGGTTAGTATAAGAATGGCGATGATTGCCACGCATACGGTAAAACAACGCCGTGCGACATTCATTAAAAGCGTTGATTAATTGGCTATTTTTCATCGCCAAACTCAGTTGTTTTTGCGAAAGTTGCTCCACATCATCAGGATCGAAAAACGCCGCTTTGGCATCTAAATAATCTGCCAATGCAATAAACGAACGGCTCACACTTTCCTGCAAAGGACGATGGGGAAAGCACAAATGCACAATCACCGTCATTAGGCTATAGAGCAACGTGCCCGATAAAATCATTAAGGGGTTAACATACCAAGCGGTTTGGGGCAAATAGGTGAGTGTAGTGTAAAGGGAGACAACCAGCGTGCCGAACGCAATCGTGCTATAACGTTGTCCAACAGCACCGACCATTGTGAACACAAAGGTCATCACCGTCATTGACAAAACCAGCAACCAGCCTTGCCCCAGAAAATATTGGGTAACTAATGATGAAACGGAAAAGGCGATTAAAGTATAAAAAATATTTTTCAACCGCCCCGATAATCGATGATCTAAATCGACCAAACCCGCAGCGATAATCCCCAATATTAACGGCATACTTTGCGCTGTGATGTTGAGCAACCAAATTAATACCGCCGCAATATTAACCGCAAGAAAAATCGGCAAAGCGGTGAGTAACTTGCTATTTAACTTGATTAACATAGGCGTTTTAATGTCCTTAAGCGTGGCGTTTTAGCTCAAATTCTTTTTCTGCTGCGTGCTTTTTAGCGAGTTCGGCAATTTCTTTTGACACTACACGTTGTCCCACGGGAAAAAGTGAAATGGGTACTAATTTAAAGTGTGCTAATCCTGTTGGAATACCGATGAGTGTTAGACATTGACCGATGCCGACAAAAATATGCGCTAAACACAGCCACCAGCCACAAAAAATAAACCAAATAATATTTAATAATTTACCCAAAGCATTTGCGCTGTTACTTTTAGGTTCTAAATAACTAACGTGTACAATATCATTGCCAAAAGGTATGAGGGACATTTTGGTGATTTCCCAGCAACTCCGAGTGTAAGGTAGGGTAATAATGAGAAGTGCACTAATGAACGTGGCGATTAGCCAACCTAAAGTGAGTGCAAAACCACCTAAAACAAAATTAAGAATGTTTAAGATTAATGACATACTTTCCCAAAAAGTGCGGTGAAAAATTAAGTTATTTTAAGCGTTCGGCTAAATAGCTTTTGTAATCAGGGATTTTTATATCTACAGCCTGATTGAAAGCTGGAGAGTGCACGAGGAAATCTGCGGTTGCCATATTCAATGCTACAGGAATGTTCCAAACTGTTGCGATGCGCATTAAGGCTTTGACGTCTGGGTCGTGCGGTGCAGCATTCATTGGATCCCAGAAGAAAATCATTAAATCAATTTCTAATTCTGCAATCATACCGCCTAATTGCTGGTCGCCGCCCATTGGGCCACTGAGCAAGGAATTAATTTCTAAATCAGTTTCTTGTTGAATTAAATGCCCCGTTGTACCTGTGGCGTATAATTCGTGGTTTTCTAATAAAGTGCGGTTGGTTTTTACCCAGTTTATTAGATCTTGTTTGAGATGATCGTGCGCCACAAGTGCGATGTGTTTAGTTGATGAAAGTGTTCTTGATGTGGTTTTCATAATTTTCTCCTTAATGAGGGTGTAAAAAGAAATCATAAAGCCTAAAGAAAAAGTGAGCTTGGCTCACTTTCATTGTAACAGATAATTAAAAATTATTTCTGATTTTTTACCCAATTTAAGAAACGTTGTTGGGTTTCTTTATCGGCTTGTTGATACCAATATTGTAACATTTGCTCAGCTGCATTTTCACCTTGCACGGTAATTTTACCTTTTTGCACTTTACCATTTGCGCCAACGGTTGCCATTGCAGCTGGCATTGTTGCTGTGGCTAAGGCAGGTACTGCGGCGACTGCGCCTGATGAATTGTAATCAGACAAATTGTCCACTAAATTCACACCAGGTAAAAAACCTTCTTGTTTTAAATAATCTTGTTTAGTTTCAAGCACTTTGCCTGAAGCTGATTTCACGGTAATGACTGGTTTATCTTTAAATTGTGCAGCTTCACGTTCATTGCTTAAACGAGGAGCAGAAATTTGCAAATCTTCGCTTGAACCTTGGAAAGTCACAATAATCGGATCGCTTTCAAATAAGGTGCGGTCAGAACCTTCACGCACTAATTCCGACACACGCACAACCACTTGGTGGGTGTTGTTGTCGTTAATATTAAATGAACGCACGTCTTTTAATAAGGTTTTACTTGCTTTTTGCCCATCAATGGCTAAGAAGTCGATATTAGAAGAACTGGTTACAACCCCTGCTAAACTTGCAGAACTAGCGAATAAGGCGGTAACTGCAACAGCAGCAAGACGAAATTTCATATTTACTCCTTTTTATGATTTGAGTTAATCTCACTTAACTAACTGATGTTATGCTATGCTAATTTGAAGAAAATGAAAATAGCAGAATGAAAAAAATCTGATTTTTCTAATAAATTTTATGAAAAGGAAAGAAAATGCTACAACGACAATTCACTATTTATGGGCGAGTGCAAGGTGTCGCCTTTCGTTTTTTTACTTTGCAACAAGCCAATAAACTCGGCGTGCTAGGCTATGTGAAAAATCTGATTGACGGCGCAGTATTAGTCGTCGCACAAGGCTCTGAAAGCCAGCTTTCCGCAATGGAAGAATGGCTACATCAAGGTTCTCCAAGCGCAAAAGTCGAGCGTGTTATCGCTCAAGATATTTCAATTTCAACTCTTTACACAAAGTTCATTATTGAACGCTAACGCTCAAAAAAACTGCGGTGAAAAATATTGAAATTTTTCACCGCAGTTTTGTGTTTTGTGATCTTTATCAATTCTTTAAGCAAAAATTAGTGCTATGCTAAAAACAAATTTTAGATGTTTTATCATTTACTTATGGGGAAAATATTATGTGTACAACTTGCGGTTGTGGACACCCTGAACAAGTCCGAATTGGTGCGCTACCACATTCTCACGAAGCGAATAATAGCGAAAAAAGTGCGGTGAAATTTCCTGACTTTTCTCATTCACAATTTCATTCATCACCAGCCGAGCAAGTCGCTCAACAAAAGCGTTTATTAAAAGTAGAGCAAGATGTGCTTGGCAAAAATAACCAATTAGCAAATTTAAATCGTCATCTGTTACAAAAACACGGCATATTAGCGTTGAACTTGGTTTCAAGCCCTGGTTCAGGTAAAACAACCTTATTAACGACGACATTGAATGCGTTAAAAACGCAGCGGTGCTGTTATGTGATTGAGGGCGACCAGCAAACGGAAAATGATGCGGAGCGAATTCGAGCCACTGGCGTGTCGGCAATTCAAGTGAATACAGGCAAAGGCTGTCATTTAGATGCGCAGATGGTGAGTGATGCACTTGTGGCATTACGTCCACAAGAGGATAGCTTGTTATTTATTGAAAATGTGGGGAATTTAGTTTGTCCATCAGAATTTGATTTGGGGGAAAAAGCGAAAGTTGTGATTTTATCGGTAACAGAGGGGGAAGATAAACCTTTGAAATATCCCCATATTTTTGCGGCTTCGCAGCTGATGATTTTAAATAAGATTGATTTGTTACCTTATCTTAATTTTGATGTGGCACAATGTATCGAAAATGCGAAACGGATTAATCCTGATATTGAAGTGTTGCAATTATCGGCAACCACAGGAGAGGGATTACAGACGTGGTTAGATTGGTTGGATAAAAATTAAATCAACAAAAGGACAAGTTATGCAGTTTGTCGATGAGTTTCGTGATCCAAAATTGGCGAAAAGCCTTGTAGAGCGTTTGGCTAAACTTATGGAAAAATTACCGCAGTTTACGCCACAAAGACCTTTATATTTAATGGAAGTATGTGGTGGGCATACACATACAATCTTCAAGTTTGGTTTAGATCGTCTTTTGCCTAAATCCATTGAATTTATTCACGGGCCTGGGTGTCCTGTTTGTGTCTTACCGATGGGGCGAATTGATGTTTGTATTGAAATTGCGGAAAAGTGCGGTGTTATTTTTTGCACTTTTGGTGATGCGATGCGTGTTAAAGGTCGTCGAGGTTCGTTATTGGAAGCTAAGGCAAGGGGCGCGGATGTGCGTATTGTGTATTCACCTTTAGATGCCTTACATATCGCCTTACAAAATCCAGATAAAAAAGTAGTCTTTTTTTCCTTGGGGTTTGAAACCACAATGCCGAGTGCGGCGGTTACGCTACAACAAGCGAAAAAGCAGAATGTCGCCAATTTTTTTGTGGTTTGTCAAAATATCACGATCATTCCAACACTGTATAGTTTACTTTCACAAGATCAAATTAAAATTGATGGTTTTATTGCGCCAGGACACGTTAGTATGGTGATTGGTGCTGAGCCTTACCAAGGGCTTTGCCAGCAATTTGCTAAGCCTTTTGTGATTACGGGTTTTGAACCTTTAGATATTTTGCAATCAATAGTGATGCTGGTGGAACAATTTGTTGATGGGCGTTGTGAAATTGAAAATCAATATAAACGAATTGTACAAAATCAAGGTAATCACCTTGCTCAATTAGCGATGCAAGAGGTTTTTCAGGTAAAAGCACGTAGTGAATGGCGAGGTTTGGGGGAAATTGAACAATCTGGCGTGGAATTAACAGCAGCATATCAACAGTTTGATGCGGAACGTTATTTTGGTAGCCAAGCGCAAAAAGTGGCAGATGACCCAAATTCACGTTGTGGTGATGTCTTAACAGGGAAATGCAAACCGATTGATTGCCCTTTATTTGGTTCAGCTTGCAATCCAGACAATGCCTATGGCGCATTAATGGTGTCGTCAGAGGGGGCTTGTGCAGCATATTACCAATATCGACGAGAATAAAAGGAATTATATAATGACAGATTTCATCACAATGGCGCACGGTAATGGTGGCACAGCAATGCAGGATCTAATTCAACACTATTTCTTTGAAGCATTTCACAATCCTATTTTAGCGCAAGGGGAAGATCAGGCTCGCATTCCCTTGGCATTGCTAGGCGTAAATGGGGCGATAACAAATGAAAAGTGCGGTGAAAAATTAGCATTTTCTACCGACAGCTTTGTGATCGATCCACTTTTTTTCCCAGGGGGGAATATTGGTAAATTAGCAGTATGCGGCACAGCTAATGATGTGGCAGTCAGTGGCGCAATTCCTAAATATTTTTCTTGTGGGTTTATTTTAGAGGAAGGATTGCCTTTGGCTGAATTGAAGCAAATTATTCAGGCGATGGCAGACACTTGCCAAAAAGCCAACATTCAAATTGTAACTGGCGATACCAAAGTCGTGCCAAAAGGGGCGGTGGATAAAATTTTTATTAATACCAGTGGTATTGGTGTTATTCCTGCTGATTTGGATTGGGGGGCACATCGAATTGAAGTGGGGGATCGTATTATTGTTAGTGGCACGATTGGTGATCACGGGGCGACGATTTTAAATTTGCGTGAGAATTTAGGCATTCAAACGGATCTGCAAAGCGATTGTGCCGTGCTAACGCCTTTAATTGAATTGCTTAAGCCGATTAAAGGTGTCAAAGCCGTGCGTGATGCAACACGAGGTGGCGTAAATGCGGTATTACACGAATATGCCAAGGCACAACAAGTGGGCATTCAAATTCAAGAAGATGCCTTGCCGCTACGCAAAGAGGTGCGAGGTATTTGTGAATTACTCGGGTTAGATGCATTGAATTTTGCAAATGAGGGCAAATTAATTATTGTGGCAAAACCTGAAAAAACACAGGAAATTTTGACCGCACTTCATCATCACGAACTTGGCAAAAATGCCACTGTAATAGGCGAAGTTACAGCGGACAAAAAAGTACGTTCAATCGGAATTTTCGGGCAAAGTCGATTATTAGATTTACCCACTAATGAACCCTTGCCTCGTATTTGTTAACGTTAAATATGTAACAAAAAATTCTTAATAGTGGGCAGCGGCAATCGCTGCCTGCCCCAAACTTAATCCACCGTCATTCATCGGAAATTCGTGCCCACTCAAAACCTTAAATTCAGTTAATTGCACTTTTAATAAACGGCGTAGTAATTGATTGTGCATCACGCCACCAGATAACACAATCGTTTTGCATTGGTATTTTTGCGCGTTCATTTTCGCCATTTGTGCAAAGCCTTGTGCCAATGCCCAATGAAAGCAAAAGGCTTTATTAGCAGCATCGCTTTCATAATGAAGCCAACTTTGCCAAAATGTGGCAAGATCTAATTTATCGTCTTTAATCGGCATTTTTACTGGTAAATTGGTAGAAATTTCCACCGCACTTTGGTTGATAAATGTAGATTGCATTGCTAATGTTTCTAACTGACACGCGGCTTCGCCCTCCCAGCTAAGTTTGGCAGGTGTAATGCCTAAGGCAAAGGCAACGGCGTCAAATAATCGCCCAGTGGAAGATGCCAGAGGTGCATTAATTTTTTGTTCAATGGCTTTGGCGAGTGGTTGCCAATTTAATTCGGCGCAAGTATGAGTGGCAAGAGCTTGCCAATTTGGCACAAATTGTTGAATGTGTGCTAACCAATTTCGCCAAGGTTGAGTCGCTGCAAGATCACCGCCTGCTAATGCAACGGCAGGTAAGCCTCCGAGATATTGGCAATTTGCATAATCTACCAATAAACATTCGCCTCCCCAAAGTTGGTGATGTTGTCCCATACCAAGCCCGTCTAAAGCGATACCAATGACTTTTTCATTGCGTTCAAATTGATAATGATGCTCTGCCAATACAGCAGTGAGGTGAGCGTGATGATGCCATATTGTCCGAACGGGAATATTCCATTTTTCCGCTAAGGCTTTGCCTACAGCGGAGCTGAAATAGCCAGAATGTGCATCAATGGCAATAATTTCGGGTTTAAACTGATAAATTTGCTGAAACAAGGTCAAGTTATCTTCTAATTGTAACCGCACTTTGTCGTTGGCGGTATCGCCGATATGCTGGCTAACGACGGCTTTGTCGCCTTTTAATAAACAAAAAGTATTTTTGAGATCTGAACCTAATGCCAAAATATTTTTTTGATTGACAATGTTTAGCTCCGTTTCATTTGGCACATAACCTCTGGCTCTGCGTAAGGTTTCTATGCCGTCAAACGCTGCACGCACAAGGCTATCGTCAGCTCGTTGCAAAATATCTCGATTATGGCAAAGGTAAAAATCAGCTAAATTTTGTAAATTTTCCACCGCACTTTGGTTATCTAGCACAGGCGGTTGTCCGCTTGGATTGGCGGAGGTCATCACTAATGGACGCTTGACTTCACGCAATAATAAATGTTGTAGCGGATTGCTCGGTAGCATCACGCCAATTTCCGCTAAGTGCGGTGCAATTAAATCACAAATTTGTGGCACTTTGTGTTTTGCCAACAAAACGATGGGAGCGGCGGTGCTGGTGAGTAAGTTTTTTTCTTCAGGCGATAAATCTAATAGCGAATTTAAATCAGCTACCATAATTGCCAGCGGTTTCGTCGGGCGATGTTTGCGTTCACGCAATGCTTGCACAGCGATTGGATTGGTTGCATCACAAGCTAAATGAAAGCCTCCAATGCCTTTAACAGCAATAATTTTCCCTTTCGTTAGGAAAAGTGCGGTTTGTTTTAAGGCTGTTTCGTTGTCAGCAATTTTGTGATGATAATCTTGTAACCAAATATGTGGGCCGCATTCAGGGCAGGCGTTGGGTTGGGCGTGAAAACGACGATCTGCTGGATTTTTATATTCTGCAGCGCAATCAGAACAAAGCGGAAAATTCGCCATTGATGTATTTTTACGATCATAGGGAATGGCTTTAATAATGGTAAATCGAGGGCCGCAATGAGTGCAATTCGTAAAAGGGTAATGGTAGCGGCGATTTTGTGGCTCAAAGAGATCGGCTATGCAGACTGAGCAAGTGGCAGCATCGGGGACAATTTGCGTATCCATTGCATTTTGTTCACTTTCAGAGATTACAAAACCATCAAACTGCGGTGCATTTTTTAAATGTTTTTGTTGCTGTTGAATATCGGTAATTTGGGCAAGCGGAGGTAATTTATGGTGCAAATCATTAAGAAAATGTTGGAGTGCATTTTGTTCAATTTTTGCTAAGCGAATGACAACACCTTGCCCATCATTTTTCACATCACCTTGCAGTTGATGTTGCTGCGCCAATAACCACACAAAGGGACGAAATCCAACACCTTGCACTTTGCCTTTTATGCGTAATTCGATGATTTGCATTCCATTGCCCCCTTAGCTAATTGGGAATTATTTTTATCTAAAACAGAAATTTAACATTGATAACTATATTTTAACTCACTGATATTTAAAGGAAATTAAAAAATTACAAGCTGTCAAAAAAAATAAAAGTTTTTATGATCTTAATCAATAAAAAATATATTTTCCAGTGTTCATTTAAAAATCTTAGGAGTATCCTTATAAAAAAAGTGGTTATGTTTTACATTTTTGTTTTGTATTGAAATCGCTAATTTTTTTACTTAGCAGGGGGAAATTATGAACCGTTTTGTTATCGGTGATCCAAAGGATTGTATCGGCTGTAACACCTGTATGGCAGCTTGCAGCGAAGTTCATAAAGCCTTTGGATTACAATCTTATCCACGACTACAAGTAATGCGTAATGACGATGTTACTGTACCTATTCTTTGTCGCCATTGCGATGACTCACCTTGTGCCACCGTGTGTCCTGTACACGCCATTACACACGAGGGAGATACCATTCAATTAAACGAAAGCCTTTGTATCGGTTGCAAATTATGTGGCATTGCCTGCCCATTTGGCGCAATTACACAACACGGCAGTCAGGCGATTGATGCGCCAACTTATTATGAAAATTTCAGTTTTACTCAAGCAGTAGCTCGTGATGTGCGCACTTCGCCAGATAATTCTGATGTCCACAATATGTTAGCGTGGCAACCTGGTGTAAAAGCCATTGCGATTAAATGTGATTTATGTTATTTCCGTGAAGATGGCCCTGCTTGTGTACAGACTTGCCCGACAAAAACCTTATTTATTATTAGTGAAGAAAGTATTGCGCAAGCAAACCAACGGAAACGTGAAATGGCGATGATGAATTCGCCAGCGATTCCACATTAAATATTTATTTTTAATCAATGGAGTGAAATTATGAGTGCGACCAGCCTACTTATCACTGCCTTGTTGGTTTATGTCGTCGGTGCGTTTGTTTCTCTTTGTCTAAGACGAAATGAACAGCTTTCAATCAATATATCTGGCGGTGCCAGTATCGTTGGTGGAGTGTTAGGCATTCTAGCCTGTGCCCCCGTTCTTATCAGCAATGACACGGCATTAGTCTTATTTCAAACCCCTTTTTCATTCGCCTCTTTTTCAATTCGGATTGATGAATTGAATGCTTTTATGGTGTGCGTAATTTCTTTATTAGTCATCGTGAGTGCACTTTATTCCTTTTCTTATGTGCAAGAATACAAAGGTAAAGGTGCTGGAACGATGGGCTTTTTTATGAACCTGTTTATTGCTTCAATGGTGGCATTGGCAACGACAGATAACGCTTTTTTCTTCCTTGTGTTCTTTGAAATGATGTCTTTAGCTTCTTATTTCTTAGTGATTACAGAACAAGATGAAAATGCCACAAATGCAGGTTTGCTCTACTTCTTTATTGCGCACGCAGGTTCTGTGCTGATTATGATTGCGTTCTTTATTTTCTATTGCTACGCAGGTAGTTTTGAATTTGAGGCATTTCGTCAAACAACCCTTTCACCGACCTTAAGTTTTGTGGTGTTTATGCTTGCTTTCCTTGGTTTTGGGGCAAAAGCAGGAATGATCCCGTTGCACGGTTGGTTGCCAAAAGCACACCCTGCTGCGCCATCACACGCTTCGGCATTAATGTCTGGCGTAATGGTGAAAATCGGGATTTTCGGTATTATTAAAGTAGGGATTGATTTACTTGGTGCGCAAAATCTTTGGTTTGGCGTTATTGTGTTAGGTTTCGGGGCAATATCTTCTGTGCTTGGTGTATTGTATGCTTTAGCCGAACACGACATTAAACGCTTACTTGCGTATCACACCGTCGAAAATGTTGGCATTATTATGATGGGCGTAGGCGTAGGAATGATCGGCATTGCGATAAAAAATCCTGTTCTCGCTATCGTCGGCTTATTAGGCGGTTTATATCACTTATTAAACCACGCCATTTTTAAAGGTTTATTATTCCTTGGCGCAGGCGCAGTAATGTATCGTGTGCATACCAAAGATATGGATTTGATGGGCGGATTAGGCAAGTTAATGCCTTATACCGCCTTTTGTTTTTTGATTGGCACAATGGCAATTTCAGCGCTACCTCCATTTAATGGCTTTGTAAGTGAGTGGTTTACTTATCAATCATTATTTAGCTTAAGCCAAGATAGTAATATTGTGCTAAAAATCGCAGGCCCAGTGGCAATTATTATGTTGGCATTGACGGGGGCGTTAGCCGCACTTTGCTTTGTTAAAGTATATGGAATTAGCTTTGGGGGCGCACCTCGTAGTGAACAAGCCGCCAACGCACGTGAAGTACCTAAACCAATGTGTTGGGCAATGGCAATCTTAGCGTTTTGCTGTATTTTGCTTGGTGTCGGTGCTTCTGTGATTACGCCAATAATTGCCAAAATTTCCACCGCACTTTCAGGCTTGAATGATTTTGCTTTAGCTGAAAATGGACTTGTTGTCGCAAATAGCGAAGTGAATACAGCCCTTTCAACACCAATGATTGCCATTATGTTGATTGCTTTCTTTGCCTTACCATTTATTTATTACAGCGTTACCAAAGGCAATCGCCTTGCTGATCGTGCTAAAGGTAATCCTTGGGCGTGTGGCTATGCTTATGAACAAGGAATGGCAGCTTCAGCAGGCAGTTTCACCAAACCTCTCCGTTTAATGTTTAAACCGCTTTATACACTGCGCAAAACGGTGGATATTGCACCAGCAACGTATAAAAGCATTGATGGTTTAATTAAAGGTGCAACGCAAGCAGAACCATTTTGGGAAGACAAAATCACAATGCCAATCGCCCGTTTTGTGCCGTGGCTTGCCTCTAAAATCCAGTGGCTACAAGGGGGCGATTTTCGGGTGTATTGCTTGTATTTTGTGATTGCTTTAGTAATTTTATTGGCTGTTGCCGCATCAATGTAGGAGGAAAATAAAATGATTAATTTACCTTCAGAAATTGCGACATCGGGCGGTATGTTCTTATTAGGTTTAGCCCAAGCCTTAATATTACTGGCATTAGCACCACTTTTTTCGGGTATTTCCCGAATGATTCGAGCTCGAATTCAATCTCGTCGAGGTCCTGGGGTTTTGCAAGATTATCGAGATATTGCCAAATTAATGAAACGACAAAATATCTTGCCAGATAATGCAGGTATCGTTTCTAAATTAATGCCTTATGTACTTATTAGTACTGTCTTGGTCGTGGCAATGAGTTTGCCGATGTTTACTTTAGCCTCACCTTTTGGCGCGGCAGGCGATTTAATTACTGTGGTGTATTTATTCGCATTATTTCGTTTTTTCTTCTCAATTGCAGGTTTAGACAGTAATAGCACATTTGCCAATATTGGTGCGAGCCGTGAAGTAACGTTGGGTGTGTTAGTTGAACCTATTTTAATGTTGTCTTTGTTAGTGATTGCGCTGGTGGCAGGTTCAACAAATTTTGGTTTAATTTCCACCGCACTTAGCACGCAAACGTGGAATTATCCAGTTGCAACGCTAATTGCATTAATTGCTGCTGCTTTTGCCATTTTTATCGAAATGGGCAAAATTCCATTTGACTTAGCCGAAGCAGAACAAGAATTGCAAGAAGGGCCTTTAACTGAATATTCAGGTCCTGCATTTGCCTTGATTAAAGTCGGCTTGAGTTTGAAATCAATGGTGGTTGCAGCTATTTTTGTCAGCGTTTTAATTCCCTTTGGGGCGGCACAGGAATTGAGCATAAGTGCGGTGTTTTTTGGCGCAGTTTTCTTCTTCGTGAAATTGCTGATTGCTTTTGTTTTGGCTTGCGTGTTTGAAAATACTTTAGCTCGCACAAGATTTATGTTGGCTGGGCGACTCACCATTATCGGCTTTGGTATTTCCGTGCTTGCCTTTGTGTTTTACTTGATTGGGTTGTAAGGAGGAAAAAATGGATAATTTAGCTCTAATTACAATCATACTTCCTTTTATTGGCGCATTTGTGGTTGGCTTGATCAAAAATGAACAGCTTTTCCCAAAAGTGGCGACTATTTTCGCCGCTGCTGCCACTTTGGGGGCGTTGTTTATTGCGCAGCAATGGCATAATGCGGCACAAACTAGCGTACATTATGATATTATTGCATTTGGTCATACGGTGATTTTTGGATTGACCTTTGATGCCGTCAGCACCTTAATTGGCGTTGCCGTTGTGGGGTTGGGTTTTTTAATTGTATTGTATTCTTGCGGTTATTTAACCACAAAAAATAAAGAACATAGCCACCCTCCAATGCCACGTTTTTATGCGTTCTTGTTAATTTTCATTGGCGCAATGGCAGGATTGGTTTATTCGTCCACATTAATTGGTCAATTACTCTTTTTTGAAATTACAGGGGCGTGTTCTTGGTCGCTAATCAGTTATTATCAAACACCAAAAGCACAATCTTCAGCGATGAAAGCGTTAATCATTACTCACGTTGGAGCAATAGGCTTATATTTAGCCGCCGCCTTTTTATTCAGCCAAGCAGGTACGTTTGATCTAGTCGCATTGGAACAACAAGATCCTACCACAAAAACAGTAGTGTTATTCGGTGTAATGTTTGCGGCGTGGGGGAAATCAGCCCAGCTACCGATGCAAATTTGGTTGCCTAATGCGATGGAAGCACCCACCCCTGTTAGTGCATATTTGCACGCCGCTTCAATGGTAAAAGTCGGGGTGTATATTTTTGCTCGAGCGGTAATGTCCGCAGGGGAAATTCCTACGGTCGTAGGCAATGTTGGCTTAATTATGGCGATGATTACGTTAGTGTATGGCTTCTTAATGTATTTGCCACAAACCGATTTAAAACGCTTATTAGCCTATTCCACCATCACTCAACTTGCCTATATTTTCATTGGATTGTCTTTGTTTGCATTAGGTTCAAAACTCGCTTTAATCGCCGCAATAGCCTACATTTTCAACCACGCTTTTGCAAAAAGTTTGTTTTTCTTGGTGGCTGGTTCTTTGGCTTATGCTACGGGCGGACGCTCAATGCCTCGCTTACAAGGCATTATTCAAAAAATGCCATTAGTCGGGGCAGCTTTTGGTGTGGCTGCATTGGCAATTTCAGGTGTGCCACCATTTAACGGCTTTTTTAGCAAATTTCCGTTGTTTGCTGCAGGTTTCTCGCTTGGTGAGCAACAGACTTGGATTACGGTAATGATGATTATCGCATTAGTTGAAAGTACGGCGACTTTTGCGTGGTTATTATATAAATTCGGTCAATGCGTGTTAGGAAAACCATCAGAAGATGTGCAAAATGCGCAACCACTAACACTTTCAATGAATATTGTGTTGATCGTGTTAATGGTGATGTCGATTTGTTCTAGCTTTATCGCAGCGTATTGGCTAGAAATGCCTTGGTTGGCGTAGCAGGGAGGAATTATGTTAATGATTAATACGTTAGCTGGCTTGTTGATCTTAAGCTCACTTGCTGTGATTGCCAGCAAAACAGCGCAAAAATCCACCGCACTTTATGCTGTACAATCGCTTATATTGGTGAGTTTGTTTGTGTTTTTAGCAAAGGAAATGCAGGCTCACGAACTTTATATGTGGTCAATCAGCGCATTTATTACTAAAGTCATTTTAGTGCCGTTCATTTTATATTATGCCGCCAAAAAAGTTGATGAAAGTGCGGTGCAAAATAACTTTAATTCTGCGTGGCTTATTCCTATCACCGCAATGATTGTTGTGGTGTGTTATATGGCGACTTCCAGTGTGCAACTGCCTTTAGCTGAACATTTAAAACCAGCATTATCTGTTTCATTAAGCCATTTTCTACTTGGTTTAACTTGTATCGTAACGCAACGTAATATTTTAAAACAAGTTTTTGGCTATTGCTTAATGGAAAATGGTTCACACTTGAGTTTAGCGCTCTTAGCGAATAAAGCACCTGAATTAGTGGAAATTGGGATCGCAACAGATGCGCTCTTTGCGGTGATTATTATGGCGGTGTTGGTAATAAAAATTTATCGCACCTTGCATACTTTAGATGCAAAACAACTTACAGAATTACGGGGGTAACGCTATGTTATTATGGATTAATGCGTTATTAATCGTACCCTTTGTGGTCGGTCTAGCGTTCTTCTTTATTGCAAAATCAAAAAGTCAAAATATTTGCACCGCACTTCATATTACAGGTTTGGGGCTCATATTTATCTGCGCACTTGCCGTTATTAATGGAGTGTTACAGCAAGGTGTTTTAACTGCTTGGAATAATTGGGTTTATATTGATAGCTTATCGGCGATTTTCATCGGCATTATTGGCATTATTGGTGTGTTAGCGGGTGTTTATTCTATTAGCTATATGAATACCGAACTGAATGAAGGGCATATTGATTTCAGAAGTTATGCTTTTTATCACGGTTTTTTACACTTATTCTTTGCCACAATGTTATTGGCAGTAACCACAAATAACGTGATTTTAATGTGGGCTGCGATTGAAGCAACCACTTTAACATCAGCCTTTTTAGTGGGGATTTATAGCCATCGCACCTCGCTTGAAGCTGCGTGGAAATATATCATCATTTGCTCTGTTGGCGTGGCATTTGGCTTATATGGCACGATTTTGACTTTCTCCAATGCAAATAATTTACTGGCAGATCCGAGCCAAGCGATTTTTTGGTCGGCGATTAATACACAAGCAAGTGAATTAAATCCAAGTTTGATGTATTTAGCGTTTGCATTCATTCTTGTTGGCTTTGGCACAAAATGTGGTCTTTTCCCAATGCACACTTGGCTTTCCGATGCACACAGTGAAGCGCCAAGTCCTGCTAGTGCGGTGCTATCAGCCGTGTTATTGAATTGCGCAATGTTAGTTGTCTTGCGTTATTACATCTTGGTTTCTAAAGCCGTTGGCGAAAGCTATCCACAAACGCTGTTACTCACATTTGGTTTGCTTTCTACGGGTGTTGCTGCGTTTTTCATCATTATGCAACACGATATTAAACGCAAATTGGCTTATCACAGTATTGAAAATATGGGCTTAATTAGCTTTGCCTTTGGGCTTGGCGGTCCAATCGGTATGTTTGCAGGATTGTTTCATACCATTACGCATAGTTTAGCAAAAGCCTTGTTGTTCTGTGCCTCGGGCAATATCCTTTTAAAATATGGCTCTCGAGATATTAATTATGTCAGCGGTATGTGGAAAGTAATGCCAGTAACGGCGGTGTTATTTGCTGGTGGTGCATTAGCGCTAGGTGGCGTCCCTCCATTTGGAATGTTTGCTAGTGAAGTAATGATTATTGTCGCTGCAATAAAATCTGGCAGTCCTTGGTTAGCTATTTTATGTTTGATTTTCTTAACAATAGCCCTTGCAGGTTTAACCACAATGTTACTTAAATCAGTACTTGGTAAACCGACTGAGGGCGTTAAGATCGGCGAAACTAATGAACTTTCAGTGATTGTCATTGCGATTTATTTAGCGTTATTACTTAGTGTGGGCGTGTATATTTCTTCACCATTAATGCAATTATTTACAAGCTCCGTCGGTATTATTCTAGGACAGGATAATGTTTCTTTTAGTGATATGTTGTTATTGCCTTGGCAAAGTCTAGGTCAATAGTTCAGGGGGGAAAAATGGAATTCACAAAAAATAACTCGGTTAATTTGCACCGCACTTTAGGCAAAAATTATATTGAAGCGGTCAATCAACAATTCCCAAATACTATTCTTGATGAAGAATGGTCCACTGAAAATCAGGTTACTATTACGATTAAGACCAATATGCTGCCTGATGTTGTGGAATATCTCTATTATCAACACGAGGGCTTTTTGCCTCTGGCTTTTGCTAATGATGAACGCAGTATAAACGGGAACTTTGCCGTGTATTATGTGCTTTCAATGGAGGGCATTGTTAAAAGTTTTGTTACGGTTAAAGCCTTGGTTGACCCAATCAGCCTAGAATTTCCATCAGTTACACCAAAAGTGAAAGCCGCTGTTTGGGCTGAACGTGAAATGTTTGATATGTTTGGCTTAAAGGCTGTGGGGCTGCCCGATCAACGACGTTTAGTGCTACCTGATGACTGGCCTGACGATCTCTATCCATTACGTAAAGATTCAATGGACTATCGCCTACGCCCAGATCCAACAACAGCAACAGAAACTTATGAATTCGTCAATGAAAAAGGCGAAGCTCGAATTGTGCCAATCGGACCATTGCACATTACTTCTGATGAGCCAGGGCACTTCCGCCTTTTTGTTGATGGTGAAGACATTATTGATGCAGATTACCGCTTATTCTATGTTCATCGTGGAATGGAAAAATTAGCCGAAACTCGAATGGATTATGATCAAGTTACGTTTCTCGCAGATCGTGTTTGTGGTATTTGTGGATTTACTCACAGTGTGGCTTATGCTAATTCCGTCGAAAATGCTTTGGGTATTCAAGTGCCAGAAAGAGCGCAATGGATTAGAGCCGTTTTACTTGAAGTGGAACGCTTGCATAGCCATTTGCTCAATTTGGGCTTATCTAGCCACTTTACGGGGTTTGACACAGGCTTTATGCAATTTTTCCGAGTACGTGAAAAATCAATGACATTAGCCGAAGTGTTGACGGGTGCTCGCAAAACTTATGGCATTAATTTAATCGGTGGCGTTCGTCGAGATATGTTAAAACATCAACGTGAACAATGCCGTAAATTGATTGCAGAAATGCGTGAAGAAATTAAAAATTTAACCGATATTTTATTAAGCACACCTAATATGGCACAACGTACTCAAGGCGTTGGTATTTTAGAACATCAAATCGCACGAGATTATAGCCCTGTTGGGCCATTAATTCGAGCCAGTGGTTTTTCTCGAGATGTGCGTAAAGTTCACCCATTCTCAGGTTATGGCGATGTGCCATTTAATGCACATTGGACGGACACTGGCGATGTTTTCGGGCGTGTTTCTGTTCGCATTAATGAAGTATTTGAATCAATGAATATTATTGATTATATGGTGGATAATTTGCCAACAGGTGAATTATTAGTTGAGGGCTTTCATTACACCCCAGGGCGTTTTGCATTAGGCATAACAGAAGCGCCACGAGGAGAAGACATTCACTGGTCAATGCTTGGTGATAATCAGAAATTATTCCGCTGGCGTTGCCGTGCCGCTACTTATGCAAATTGGCCAACCTTACGCTATATGTTACGAGGCAATACAGTTTCTGATGCGCCACTCATTATTGGTAGCCTTGACCCTTGTTATTCCTGCACAGACCGAGTAACGGTGGTAGATGTGCGCAAACGTAAAGCGCAAACAGTGGAGTATAAAGAAATTGAACGTTATGGCATTGAACGTAAAAATTCGCCACTAAAATAGGCCAAGGAATAAGGAGCTAATTATGTTTAAACTACTAAAAACAGTGTTCAAAACAGGCGATGCGACCACCAAATATCCGTTCAAACCATATGAAGTCGATCCTGATTTTCGGGGTAAACCTGAAATGAATTCAGATCAATGTATTGTGTGCGGTGCTTGTACGCTTGCTTGCCCAGCCAACGCACTAACATTACGTACAGATCCTGAAAAAGGCGACCGCACTTGGTCATTATTCTTAGGGCGTTGTATTTTCTGTGGACGTTGTGAAGAAGTTTGCCCAACTAAAGCCATTAGATTAACGCAAGAATTTGAATTATCAGTGAAAAATAAACAGGATTTATTTCAAGAAACGACATTTTCGACAATGGCTTGTCAACAATGTCATCAGCCATTCAGTACTTACAAAGAAGTGAACTATGCTATTGAATTAATGGCTCATCAAACGCCTGACGTAGAGCAATTTAAGCAAAAATTGCAGGTGTTGCATACTTGCCCTGATTGCAAACGACAAAATAGCTTAAACAAAACTGCCACAATGGAAGACAAAATGCAGCTTAAACTCATTGCTTATGATAATGACTACGTCGACGTTGATTTAACAAAATTAAATCCAGTAACAATGAACAGAAGTGCGGTGCAAAAAATTGCAGAATTAGCACAATCAGCACAGGGAGAAGGCAAATGAACACACAAATTCCAATGCCTATAAATGGCATTTCTACGCCATTTTCTATTGATGAAAACATTGCAAAAATGAAGCAGACTTTGCTGAAAGATATTCAGCGTTCAGCCTATGTTTATCGTGTGGACTGTGGTGGTTGTAACGGTTGTGAAATTGAAATTTTTAGCACAATTACGCCCACATTTGATGCCGAGCGTTTTGGTATTAAAGTGGTTGCCTCACCTCGCCACGCAGATATTTTATTATTTACTGGTGCTGTAACTCGAGCAATGCGTACACCAGCAATGCGAGCTTATCAAGCTGCCCCCGATCCAAAAATCTGTATTTCTTATGGTGCTTGTGGTTGCGGAGGCGGTATTTTCCACGACTTATATTGCGTATGGGGCGGCTCAGATCAAATCGTACCGATTGATGTGTATATTCCTGGTTGCCCGCCAACACCAGCGGCGACGATTTATGGTTTTGCAATGGCGTTAGGTTTGCTTGATCAGAAACTAAAAGCCAAACAAGAAATTGCAGACCCAACAGCCGAAGCCAAGCTGCGCTTTCCTGATATACCTTATGATTTGCGTATTATGCTTGAGCGTGAGGCTCGCCGCTTAGCTGGTTATCGTCAAGGGGGCGACATCGCCGATAAATTTATGGCAATGATGGTGGAAAAAGATCCTGTGCCATTTGGTGTTCGAGTGGGGGAATTTTTGCAACGTGAAAATGATCCTCGTTTAAGCGAGATTATTCATCGTTTACATTCTATCAGCCAACCATTTTCAGGTTAATTAGCCTTAAAAGTGCGGTGTAATTTTTATGAGTTTTATTGCCTTGTGTATTAAGGAATACAAAAAATAAAGGGATTTCAAAATGTCAACTAATGTTATTTTTTATCTGTTAAATCAACGTTTTGTGGAAAATGACACACAAGTTCCCGAAGCGGCAAAAGAAGTAATGTACTATTCTTTAGCAATAGGGCATCACGTTGGCGTTATTGATTGTTTTAAAAAATTAATTGTCGCCGATTATGAAGATTATCAAAAATTTGTTGCGGCTTTTCCTGAGGGGGAGGCTCACCGTAAATTGGCAGGGCTTATGCGTTTTGGTGAAATAGTGATTGATAGTAGCCACGTTAATTTATTGGCAAAAGCTATTGATGAAAATAAACAAAATTTCACCGCACTTCACCAACAATGGGCAGAGATTTTACTTGATACTTTAGCCTCTATTCAGCGAGAGCCTGTGATGTATATTATGGTAAAACGTCGTGAGGGGAGTGCGCAATGAACTGTGAAAATGTCGTACTAACTGTTGGCAATGCAATGATGGGTGATGATGCAGCAGGGCCTTTTTTGTATCAATTACTGGAAAAAAATCCGTTGCCGAATTGGTGTGCTGTTGATGGTGGATCTGCACCTGAAAATCACGCTCATACTGTGCGAGCACTCAAGCCAAAGCGTTTAGTGATTGTCGATGCCACTGATATGGAATTAGAGGCAGGTGAGCTGCGTATTGTGGATAAAGATTTGATCGCAGAAATGTTTTTTATGAGTACACATAATATGCCACTGAATTTTTTAATTGATCAATTAGCGGAAGATATTCAAGAAATCATCTTCATTGGTATTCAACCAGATGTTATTTCTTTTATGTTTCCAATGACTGAAAAAGTAAAAAGTGCGGTGGAAAATTTATATGTTTTTCTTCAACAAGATGAATTACATCGAATTGAAAAATTATAAGGAGAGCAATAACTGAAAAAAGTTTATTTTAGATCAAAAAACCTTATGTTTTTTAGGTGAATATTTTTTATTTAAGCGTATGATTAATTTATAAGCAAATCAGCTTATTCACATCTCTTTCTCTAAACAAAAGGACATTGATTATGAAAAAAGTAATAACTGTCTGTCCGTATTGCGCTTCAGGTTGTAAAATCAACTTATTAGTTGAAAACAACAAAATTGTGGGTGCTGAAGGTGCACACGGAAAAACAAATGAAGGCGAACTTTGTCTGAAAGGCTATTATGGCTGGGATTTTGTCCACGACACCAAAATTCTTACGCCTCGCCTCACTCAACCGATGATCCGCTACCAACGTGGCGAAGCATTTACTCCTGTCAGCTGGGCTGAAGCTATTTCCTATACAGCTAAACGCCTCAGCGAAATCAAAGATAAATACGGCAACGAATCTATTATGGTTACAGGTTCATCTCGTGGTCCAGGCAACGAAGTGAACTATGTAATGCAAAAATTTGCTCGTGCAGTATTAGGTAATAATAACGTTGACTGTTGCGCACGTGTTTGACACGGCCCATCTGTAGCAGGTCTGCTCAAATCGGTCGGAAATGGCGCAATGTCTAACTCAATCGTTGAAATTGAGGACACAAAATGCGTATTTATTTTTGGTTATAATGCCTCAACCTCACACCCTATTGTGGCACGTCGAATTAATCACGCCAAAGCAAAAGGGGCGAAAATTATTGTTTGCGATCCTCGTAAAATTGAAACTGCACGTATTGCGGATATTTTTGCGCCATTAGCAAACGGTAGTAATGTCGCTTTCTTAAACGCAATGATGAATGTGATTTTGGAGGAAGGGCTACACGACCAAAAATTCATTGATGAACACACTGAGAATTTTGATGAGTTTTATGAAACTGTCAAAGCCTACACGCCTGAAAGTACGCAGCATATCACAGGTATTGCACCTGAAATGTTGCGTGAAATTGCCCGCACTTATGCCAAAGCAGAAACCGCTACTATTCTTTGGGGAATGGGCGTTTGCCAATTCCGTCAAGGTGTTGAAACCGTGCGTGCTTTAGCGAGTTTGGCAATGCTTACAGGGAATTTGGGTAAACCAAATGTGGGGGTAAACCCTGTACGTGGGCAAAATAATGTACAAGGTGCGTGTGATATGGGCGCGTTGTACAACACCTTGCCAGGTTATCAGCGTTTGGACGATCCTGTCGCAATGGAAAAATTTGCTAAAGCGTGGGGAGTGCCAGCGTTAAATCCAAAACCAGGCGTGCCATTAAGTGAAGTGCCTCACGCCGTACACGAGGGTAAAATTAAAGCATTTTATATTATGGGGGAAGATACCTTACAAACTGAACCTGATATTAATGCAATGAAACAAACCTTTAAAGACTTGGAATTTATCGTCGTACAAGATATTTTTATGACACAAACCGCTGCGGAAGCTGATGTTATTTTTCCTGCAACTTCTTGTGCTGAACACGAAGGGGTTTATAGTGCGGCTGACCGTGGTTTCCAACGTTTTTATAAAGCCGTTGATCCTGTGGGCGATGTGAAAGATGACTGGCAAATTATCAGCGAATTAGCCACCGCCTTAGGCTACCCAATGCACTACAACAATACCAAAGAAATTTGGGACGAATTGCGTTCACTTTGTGATATTTACAAAGGGGCAACTTATGAAAAAATGGAGGGATTGGGTTATATTCAATGGCCTTGTTATGACGAGGGTGAACACGATCAAGGCACACAATATTTGTATGAAAATCAAATATTTGACCGTCCAAATGGTAAAGCTGAATTCTTTGCTTGTGATTGGCAGCCGCCAATGGAAGAAACCTCTGCGGAATTCCCGTTAGTCCTTTCTACGGTGCGTGAAGTTGGGCATTATTCCTGTCGTTCTATGACCGGAAACTGTCGAGCGTTAGCGGCATTGGCTGATGAACCAGGATTTGTTCAAATGAATGATCAAGATGCCAAAGCCTTGGGAGTGAAAAATAACGATTTAGTTTGGATCGCCTCCCCGAGAGGTAAGGTTATTTCTCGTGCTGATGTGAGTACTCGTACCAACAAAGGGGCGTGCTATATGACCTATCAATGGTGGATTGGTAAATGTAATGAACTTACCGCTGAGCATTTAAACCCAGGTTCAAGAACACCAGAATATAAATATAGTGCTGTGCGTATTGAGAAAATTCCAGATCAAAACTGGGCTGAACATTATGTGGTAACCGAATATAGCAAGTTGAAAAAACGCTTAAAAGATACCGCACTTGTGGCTTAATTAATATAACAAAAAAGCCTCATACATTGTATGGGGCTTTATTTTTAGCAAAACTGCGGTGAAAAAACATTGAAATTTTTCACCGCAGTTTAGAATGCGCTTAAAGTTGTTCGAGCATTCCGATGACCATTTTTGAGGACATTTGGGCTGCGAGTGGAAGAAATTCTTCAAAAGACATATTGGCGTTGCCGTCGCCAGCGTCAGAAATGGCTCGCACCACGACGAATGGTATGTTAAATGAATGGCAAGTTTGAGCGATGGCTGCGGCTTCCATTTCTACGGCAGTAACCTCTGGAAAGTCGGCTTTAATTTGTGCCAAGCGTTCGCCACCAGCAATGAAGCTGTCGCCTGAACAAATTAGTCCACGCTTGGTATTATGTCCTTGAGTTTGGGCGATTTTTTCCGCAAGTGCGGTGAGTTTTGAGTCAGAAATGAAACGAGCAGGGCAGTCTGGCAGTTGACCTTTTGTATAGCCGAATGTGGTTACGTCTGCATCGTGATAAGCGGTTTCGGTGGAAATCACAATATCGCCCACGCTTAAACCTTGCGCTACGCCACCTGCTGATCCTGTGTTGATCACCACATCAGGCTGAGTTAACTGTAATAATGCTGTTGTGCCAATGGCGGCGGCGACTTTGCCGATGCCTGATTGCAATAATGCTACTGATTTTCCAGCAATTTTGCCTTCATAAATCACCGCACTTGCAAGGCGAGTTTCTTGTTTTTCTTCCATTAATGACAGTAAAATTTCAACTTCTTGCGCCATTGCGCCGACAATACCAATTTTCATTTTTTCTCCTTTTATTTATCGTTGTTTTGAGTGAGTTTATTGACTAAATAATCTAACACAGCAAAGGTATAATCATCATTATAAAGTGTGCTAATGGTCAGAACATAAACGCCGTCTAACACCACAAATGGGTAAGTGAACACGCCATATCGTTCGGTGCGAGCCACGGCAGAATTGACCGCTTTGGTGATTTTTTCAGAATAAAAAGTTTCATCAAATAAGGTTAAATCAACATTATTTTGTTGTAACCAAGGGCGTAAGTTCTCTAGTTTAGACAGTTCAGCATAACGTTCAGGGTTATTGGTTTCAAATAGCAATAAGTCTGCGACATCTTCCCGTTTGATTTGTTTTAAGCTGTAAAATACTTGCGCTGAATAATAGGTTTCGTGCGTGGCGATTGGGTATTCTTCAAGGCTGACTTTGTCTGAATTTAGTTCGGAATACAGTGCCAAAATATCTTGCACGTTGACACAATGGCGGCAATCATAATCAAAAAATGATTGAATGCGCACTTTGCCTTTGAGGCGTTGTAGATTGACTGGTGTGCTGTATGAAAAGTAATCTTTGCCGTCTTCAAATACGGTAGGCATAGTGGTGCTATCAGCGGCATTTTCTTCAGCGAATGCCATCGTACTGGTGAAGATGAAAAAGATAATGACTAAATATTTCATAAGATTAAGCCAAATTTATCCGTTTGCTGCAATAGGTTCGATATGGTTGACTAATAGCTGAATATCACGATGTCCACGAAATTCGTTAATATCCAATTTATACACTAATCGAGCCGATTTGATTGACTGATCGGGATAATATCTTGTGTCCACATTAAAGGCGATGCCGTCAATTAATTGTCCGCCGTGTTTAGGCTCTAGCAGCATTTTTAAATGACGCTCACCGACCAAACGCTGTTGCAAAATATTAAATTCACCATCGAATAAAGGCTCAGGAAAGGCTTGTCCCCAAGGACCTGCCTGCTTTAAGTTTTCGGCGGTTTGTAAGGTTAATAATTTCGGTTCAAGTTCGCCATCTGTCCACACAGTGCCTTTTAATTCATCGTCGCCCAGCCATTCTGCCACGACTTGATTAAAACTGTGTTGAAATTGTGATAATAATTCGGCTCGAATACTTAAACCTGCTGCCATTGCGTGTCCGCCAAATTTTAAAATCATTTCAGGGTGTAAATTGTGTACTCTCTCTAGTAAGTCTCGAATGTGTAAGCCCTCGACAGATCGTGCAGAGCCTTTTAGCACGCCTTCGCCATCTTGTGCAAAAGCAACTACTGGTCGGTCAAATTGATCTTTTAAACGAGAAGCCAAGATCCCTAGCACGCCTTGATGCCAATCCGCTTGATATAACGCAATGCCGAGTGGCAAATCTTGCTTAAGTGCGGTAATATTTCGGCAGATTTCTAAGGCTTCCAATTTCATACCTTGTTCAATTTCTTTGCGAGTTTGATTTAAATCGTCTAACTCTAACGCTAATGCACGGGCTTGCTCCATTGTGTCGGCAAGCAATAATTCCACGCCGATAGACATATTATCTAAGCGACCTGCCGCATTGAGACGTGGTGCAATAGAAAAGCCAAGATCGCTTGCGCATAATTTTTGTATATCTTTATTGGCAACTTCTGCTAAGGCTCGGATTCCGCAACGGCAGCGGTTAGCTTTGATTCGATTTAAACCTTGATGCGCTAAAATGCGGTTGTTTTGATCCAACGGCACAACATCGGCAATCGTGCCAAGAGCCACTAAATCTAATAAATCGGTAAAATTAGGTTGCGATTGGCTGTCAAATTCGCCTAATTCACGTAATTTTGCACGCAAGGCTAACATTACATAAAAGGTTACCCCGACACCTGCCAGCGATTTTGAGGGAAAGCCACATTCCGTTAAGTTCGGGTTTACAATCGCATCGGCTTGCGGTAATTGCTCAGGCGGAAGATGATGATCGGTGATTAACACTTTCACACCTTGCGCTTTTAAACAATCTACACCTTCAATGGACGACACGCCGTTATCCACTGTCATCAGCAATTCCACGCCTTGTTCCAACGCTAATTGCGCCACTGCAACGCTTAAACCATAGCCTTGTTCAAAGCGGTTAGGAATGAGGTAATTCACATCGGTAAACCCTAACTGGCGCAAAGCTAATACGGCTAATGCGGTGCTGGTTGCACCGTCGGCATCAAAATCGCCCACGATCACAATTTTTTTCTCACGAGAAACTGCCAATAATTGCACCGCACTTTCAATGCCGTGAAGCAAATGTGGCGACAACATCGACTGTAAAGTGCGGTCTAATTGTTGTGAGTTTTTGATATGGCGAGAACGATAGAGGCGATCTAACAAAGGATCGTCGCAAACAGGTGTGCCAGCTGGAATTGTGCGTCGTTGAATGATTTTATTCACGGAATTTACGTTAAACTTAGGAAGATGAATTTAATAGGGCGTTATTATACGCCCTAATTCAGTAATTGAAAATTAATTGCCCTCTAAAGCAGCAAGTAACTGTTTAGGTTCTAAATAACCGCCGATAAGTTCGCCAGTTTCAGTTACAATGCTTGGCGTACCTTGTACACCGAATTGAATACCTAAATCATAATGTTTTTTCACGATATTTGGTGTTTTCAAGTTTTTCGGTGGGTTGCCATTTTCTGCTTCATTTAATGCGTGAACTTTGTCTTCCGCAGTGAAAATTGCTTCCATTTGTTGTGCAGTTTTATCCATTCCACGGCGAGGGAATGCTAAGAAACGCACAGTGATACCTAAGTCATTGTATTCTTTAAGTTGTTGGTGTAAAAGGTGGCAGTAATGGCAAGTAATATCCATAAACACAGTAACCACGTGTTTTTCATTTTTTGCAGGATAAACGATCATTTCTTTTTTGTAGCTTTCTAGTGTGCCCATTAAGGCTTTGGCTGAAACATCGATAGGACCGTTATTGGTTAATTCATATAATTTACCTTGTAATGCATATTTGCCATCTTCGCTCATATAGAAAAGACCTTCATTGGTAACTACACTTTTTAAGCCTTTAATTGGTGATGAGTTAATTTGAATATCGGTTGCGCCTAATTTTTTTAGGCTTGCTGTGATTGCAGCATCATCAGCGATTGCCGCAAACGAGATTGATGTCGCAAAAAGTGCGGTGATAATTTTCTTCATTTTTTGTCCCTAATAATAAAATCATAAATAAAACACGAATTATAAAATGATTAAGGCAGAGTGCAAGCGAAAAAATGATAAATATGCACTATTTAAGTGATAAGATAGTGGCAAAAATGGGGAAAATCGCCTATAATTAACGTTTATTTTTCCCTAAAAATCATCAAGAAAACAAATAATGTTTGAGATTAATCCTATAAAAAGCAAAATCGCCGACCTTGCCGAACGCACTAATGTGCTTAGGGGGTATCTTTGACTTTGAAGCCAAAGTTGAGCGATTGGAAGAAGTCAATGCGGAGCTAGAACAGCCCGACGTGTGGAACGTACCAGAAAAAGCGCAAGCCCTTGGCAAAGAGCGTTCTGCACTGGAAGCTGTAGTGCTTACCATCAAAAAATTAACTCAAGGCTTAGACGATGTGGACGGTTTATTAGAACTTGCCATTGAAAGCGAAGATCAAGATACTTTCGACGAAGCAGTCGCCGAGCTTGATGAGTTAGAACAACAACTTGCCAAATTAGAATTTCAACGAATGTTCAGTGGTCAGCACGATAGTGCCGATTGCTATGTGGATTTGCAAGCAGGATCTGGCGGCACTGAAGCGCAGGACTGGACGGAAATGTTGCTACGAATGTATTTACGCTGGGCGGAAAGTAAAGGGTTTAAAACGGAATTGATGGAAGTGTCTGACGGTGATGTGGCAGGTTTGAAATCCGCCACAATCAAAGTGTCAGGCGACTATGCTTTTGGTTGGTTGCGCACTGAAACGGGCATTCATCGTTTGGTACGTAAAAGCCCGTTCGATAGTAATAACCGCCGCCATACCTCTTTTGCCGCCGCCTTTATTTACCCTGAAGTTGACGACGATTTTGATATTGAAATCAACCCTGCGGATTTGCGTATCGACGTTTATCGAGCATCGGGCGCTGGTGGTCAGCACGTGAATAAGACCGAAAGTGCGGTGCGAATTACGCATATTCCGAGCGGCATTGTGGTGCAATGTCAAAATGGACGTTCACAACATCAAAATAAAGATCAAGCGATGAAACAGCTCAAAGCGAAACTTTATGAAATGGAAATGATGAAGAAAAATGCCGAAAAACAAGCCTTAGAAGAAAGTAAATCTGATATTGGTTGGGGCAGTCAAATCCGTTCTTATGTGCTAGACGATAGTCGAATCAAAGACTTACGCACGGGCGTAGAAAATCGCAACACTCAAGCCGTTCTCGACGGCGATTTAGATCGTTTTATTGAAGCAAGCCTGAAAGCTGGCTTATAAACTTAGTTAAAAAAGGTAATAAAAAATGTCAGAACAACAAACAACAGAACTTGATTTTCACGGTGAAATGCTGGTACGTCGTGAAAAATTAAAAGCCTTACGAGCCAAAGGTAATGCGTTTCCAAACACATTCCGTCGTGATGCGCTTGCGCAAGATTTACACAATAAATTTGATGAAATCGAGGGTGAAGCCTTAAAAGAGCAAGGCATTGAAGTTGCCGTTGCAGGTCGAATTATGTTGCGCCGCACAATGGGGAAAGCAACGTTCGTTACATTGCAAGATATGAGCGGTCGCATTCAGCTTTATGTGGCTCGTGATAACCTTGCCGAGGGAGTATATGCGGACGATGTAAGCCAGTGGGACTTAGGCGATATCGTGGGCGTAAAAGGCACATTATTTAAAACCAAAACCAATGAATTAACAGTTAAAGCGCACGATGTGCAACTTTTAACCAAAGCATTGCGCCCATTGCCAGATAAACACCACGGTTTAAGCGACCAAGAAACACGCTATCGTCAACGTTATTTAGATTTAATTGCTAACGAAGAATCTCGTCGCACCTTTGTTATTCGCTCAAAAGTGATTGCTGGAATGCGTGATTATTTCATCAGCAAAGGCTTTATTGAAGTTGAAACACCAATGTTGCAAGTGATCCCAGGTGGTGCGGCAGCACGCCCATTTGTTACACATCATAACGCTCTTGATATTGATATGTACCTGCGTATTGCGCCAGAGCTTTATCTCAAACGCCTTGTAGTTGGTGGCTTTGAGCGAGTATTTGAACTCAACCGTAACTTCCGTAATGAGGGGGTTTCTGTGCGCCACAACCCTGAGTTTACAATGATTGAATACTATCAAGCCTACGCTGATTACATTGATTTAATGGATAATACAGAAGAATTATTACGCAAGTTGGCAATCGATATTCTTGGCACAACCATCGTGCCTTATGGTGAATACGAATTCGATTTCGGCAAACCATTCGAGCGCATTACAATGCACGATGCGGTATTGAAATATGGCGCAGATAAAGGCATTGTGAAAGAAGATTTATACGACTTTGAGCGTGCTTGTGCGGTGGCGAAAAAACTCGGTATTGAAGTGCAAAAATCGTGGGGCTTAGGTTCAGTGGTTAATGCTATTTTTGAAGAAGTGGCAGAACATCACTTAATTCAACCGACGTTCTTAATGGCACACCCAGCAGAGATTTCACCGCTTGCACGTCGTAATGATGAAAATCCAGAAGTAACGGATCGTTTTGAATTATTCATTGGTGGACGTGAAATTGGTAACGGTTTCTCTGAATTAAACGATGCAGAAGACCAAGCAGAACGCTTCGATGCGCAAGTGGCAGCTAAAGACGCAGGCGACGACGAAGCGATGTTCAAAGATGACGATTTTGTTACCGCACTTGAACACGGCTTGCCACCAACAGCAGGTGAGGGCTTGGGGATTGACCGTCTTGCAATGTTATTTGCAAATGCAGCCTCTATCCGTGATGTGATTTTATTCCCAGCAATGAAGAATAAAGCCTAAAACTGAAGAAAAACGCACCGCACTTTTTATTTATTTAATTGAAGTGCGGTGTTTTTTTAAGGACTTTTATGCACGAACTTTCGCTTACTCAGCACATTATCGATATTGTAGAGCAGCAATGTCGGGAAAATAATGTTCAAAAAGTAACAGATCTTTGGCTAGAAATTGGGGCTTTATCTTGCGTTGAACCTGAGGCAATTCAATTTTGTTTTGACGTAAGTTGTCAGGATACGCCACTGCAAGATTGTCGCCTGCATTTTATTCCTGTTCCTGCGCAAGCCTATTGTTGGCAATGCGAAAAAACGGTACAAATTCAAACGCATCAAAGTTGTTGCCCAGATTGTGGTAGCACACATTTGCAACGTCGTGGCGGCGATGAACTCCGCATTAAGCAAATTGAAGTGATCTAAAAAACATTCGATTTTTGCACCGCACTTTTTTTGTCCAAAAGACGATTTTTCTTAGTTTCTTCTTTTGAACTACTTCAAGCGCACAAAATGGCTGTGTCTTAACAAGGTTTTCATTAAATCTTGATCTTTTTCGGAATGATTAAATTCGCCTTTTAATTGAATAAGTTGCATACGCAAATGATCTAATTCGTGAATGCGTTTGGCGATGTCTTTAATATGGCGATCTAATAACGCATTCAGCTCTTTGCTTTGCTGCTCCGATGTACTATTCAAGTTGATTAACTGCTTGATTTCATTCAAAGAAATATCTAAAGTTCGGCAATAGCAAATAAAAGATAAACGTTGCAAATGGGTATCGGTATAAATGCGATAATTGCTGGCGTTACGTTTTGGCGTGGGAAGCAAACCTTGTTGTTCATAAAAACGAATGGTTTCCACGGTACAGCCGACCGCTTGGGCAAGTTGTCCTATTCTCATTTTTGATTTTCTTATTATACAGATGTGGGCTTTTTGTGCGTAAATGTATTAGACTATAATCAGTTGGTTATCGCAACGGAAATTTTTGCGATGAAATAATTCGTCAATCAAGGAAAGTCAAAATGGACAAAAAATATTCATTAGCCACCACATTGGTGCATTCTGGGCGTAATAAACGTGTTAGTCAAGGTGCAGTAAATCCGGTTATTCAGCGCGCATCTTCGTTAGTTTTTGACAGCCTTGCGGATAAAAAACAAGCAACCATTAAACGTGCTCAACAAGCGTTATTTTATGGTCGCCGTGGTACATTGACGCATTTTGCCTTGCAAGATTTGATGTGCGAAATGGAGGGCGGAGCAGGGTGTTATTTGTATCCTTGTGGCGCTGCTGCGGTAACGAATAGCATTTTGGCATTTGTGAAATCAGGCGATCACGTTTTGATGTCGGGCGCAGCCTATGAGCCAACGCAGGATTTTTGCCATCATATTTTAGCCAAAATGGGCGTGGAAACCACTTTTTATGATCCAATGTGCGGTGCAAAAATTGCCGATTTTATGCGCCCAAATACGGCAGTGGTATTTTTGGAAACACCAAGCTCACTCACAATGGAAGTGCCTGATGTGCCTGCGATTGTGCAGGCAGTGCGTGCGGTGAAACCTGAAGTAGTGATTATGGCTGATAATACTTGGGGCGGTGGTGTGCTGTTTAAAGCCTTAGAATTTGGCGTGGATATTTCAATTCAAGCAGGCACAAAATATTTGGTTGGGCATTCCGATGTAATGATTGGTACGGCGGTGTCGAACGCACGCTGTTGGGATCAGTTGCGTGAAAATTCTTATTTAATGGGACAAATGGTTGATGCCGACAGCGCATATACCACCGCTCGTGGTATTCGCTCTTTGGCGGTGCGTTTCAAACAACACGAAGCCAGCAGCATTAAAGTGGCGCAGTGGTTGGCGGAGCAGCCTGAAGTGAAAGCGGTGTATCACCCAGCTTTGCCGAGTTGTGCTGGACACGAATTTTTTAAACGAGATTTTAGCGGCTCAGCGGGCTTATTTTCCTTTGAGCTACAGCAAAAATTAACGCAAGAACAACTTTCGGCATTTATGGATCATTTTGAATTATTCACAATGGCATATTCTTGGGGCGGATTTGAGAGTTTAATTTTGTATAATCAACCTGAAGAAATTGCGAAAATTCGTCCAAATATTGACCGCACTTTGACGGGGACATTAATCCGATTACACATTGGTTTTGAAGATGTGGAAGATTTAATTTGCGACTTAAAAGCAGGGCTAAATCGTTTAAAGCAAGCAATTTGATTAAGAAAATGTTAAATATTGTTAAATATTGCACATCATTTGAACGATTTTCCGTTTTTTCGGCATTTTCGTGAATTTTAGCGTGCGTGCGTTGGATTAATGTCTTAGAATAACGCCATTTTCAATCGAACTTATGGCATCATTTATGCTTTAAGATTTCATTTAAACATAAAAATAGAGGAAACATTATGTACTCAAAAGACGTTGAAATTACAGCTCCAAGTGGTTTACACACTCGCCCAGCTGCACAATTTGTGAAAGAAGCAAAAGCATTCGCTGCTGACATCACTGTAACTTCTGCTGGCAAAAGTGCAAGTGCAAAAAGCCTATTTAAATTACAAACCCTAGGCTTAACACAAGGCACAGTGATTACCATTTCTGCTGACGGTGAAGACGAGCAAGCAGCGGTAGATCATTTAGTGGCATTAGTGCCAACTTTGGAGTAATTATTATTAGCCATAAAGTGCGGTTTTAATTTTAAGACAATCATTTTATGGCTATTATTTTGTCGCATTCCATTCAATTTTTCAGAAGGTAAATTATGATTTCAGGCATTCTTGCTTCCCCGGGTATTGTTTTCGGTAAAGCCCTCGTTCTTAAAGAAGAAAAAATCGTACTTGATACGAAAAAAATTACAGATGATCAAGTTGAGGCAGAAATTGCACGCTTTTATGACGGGCGCACCGCTGCAGTTGAACAGCTTAATTCCGTTCGTGAACGAGCGTTGAAATCTTTAGGCGAAGATAAAGCGGCGATCTTTGAAGGTCATTTGATGATCTTAGAAGATGAAGAATTAGAAGAAGAAATCATTGATTATATTCGTTCACAAAAAGCCAATGCTGGCGTGGCTGCAAGTAAAATTATTGATCAGCAAGTGGCGATGTTATCTGAAATTGATGATGAATATTTGAAGGAGCGTGCTGGCGATATTCGTGATATTGGTAATCGCTTAATTAAAAATATTTTAGGTATGCACATTGTTGATTTAGGCGATATTAGCGAAGAAGTAATTTTAGTTGCTTATGACTTAACGCCGTCTGAAACAGCACAATTAAATTTAGATAAAGTGTTAGGCTTCATCACTGATATTGGTGGGCGCACTTCACACACCTCAATTATGGCTCGCTCGTTGGAATTACCAGCGATTGTGGGCACAAATAATGTTACTCAGTTAGTTAATTCTGGTGATTTCTTAGTGCTTGATGCAGTAAATAATCAGGTACACGTTAATCCAAGCGATGAAGTTATTGCTAACTTAAAAGCAGCGCAAGCAAAATTAGCGGAAGAAAAAGCGGAATTAGCAAAATTAAAAGATTTACCTGCGATGACATTAGACGGTCATCGTGTTGATGTAGTTGCCAACATTGGTACATTACGTGATTGCGATGGTGCAGATCGTAATGGTGCTGAGGGCGTGGGCTTGTATCGTACCGAATTCCTCTTTATGGATCGTGAGCAACTTCCAACAGAAGAAGAACAATTTATTGCTTATAAAGAAGTCGTAGAAGCAATGAATGGACGTTTGGTGGTGCTACGCACAATGGATATTGGTGGCGATAAAGAATTACCCTATTTAAATTTACCAAAAGAAATGAACCCATTCTTGGGCTGGCGTGCGATTCGTATTGCCTTGGATCGTCGTGAAATTTTACACGCACAATTACGTGCAGTATTGCGTGCTTCCGCATTTGGTAAATTAGCGATGATGTTCCCGATGATTATTTCAGTGGAAGAAATTCGTGAATTAAAATCGGTGATTGAACAATTAAAACAAGAATTACGCAACGAGGGCAAAGCCTTTGATGAAAATATTCAAGTGGGTGTAATGGTGGAAACACCATCGGCTGCGGTGAATGCTAAATTCTTAGCGAAAGAAGTGGACTTCTTTAGTATCGGTACTAACGATTTAACCCAATATACTTTAGCGGTTGACCGTGGTAACGAAATGATTTCTCATTTATATAATCCAATGTCGCCATCGGTGTTAGGCTTGATTAAACAAGTTATCGACGCTTCACACACCGAGGGAAAATGGACAGGAATGTGTGGTGAATTAGCGGGTGATGAGCGTGCCACAGTCTTGTTGTTAGGTATGGGCTTAGATGAATTTAGTATGAGTGCAATTTCAGTACCTCGCATTAAGAAAATTATCCGTAATGTGAATTATGAAGATGCAAAAGCACTGGCAGAACAAGCCTTGCAAATGCCGACAGCAGCGGAAATTGAAACCTTAGTAAACGATTTCTTAAAAGAAAACGCATTTTACTAGATACAAATCAAAGATTTTGCGTTAGAATACGCAAAATCTTTGTTCATATTACAGGAGTGTAGAAATGGGATTTTTTGATAAATTGTTTGGTGCGAAAGAAAGCAAAGCGGTTGAAGTTGAAATTTACTCACCGCTTTCTGGTGAAATTGTGAACATCGAAGATGTGCCAGATGTAGTTTTCTCTGAGAAAATCGTTGGCGATGGTATCGCAATCCGCCCAAATAGTAACAAGATTGTAGCGCCTGTTGATGGTGTGATTGGTAAAATTTTTGAAACAAACCACGCATTTTCAATGGAATCTAAAGAAGGGGTTGAGCTTTTCGTTCACTTCGGTATCGACACCGTTGAATTGAAAGGCGAGGGCTTTACTCGTGTAGCGCAAGAGGGTCAACAAATTAAACGTGGCGAAACCGTCATTGAATTTGATTTGCCTTTGTTAGAGCAAAAAGCAAAATCAGTTTTAACACCTATCGTCATTTCAAATATGGACGAAATCAGCAATATCACCAAAAAAGCAGGTGATGTAGTCGCTGGAGAGTCTGTAGTCTTAGTATTGAAAAAATAATTCTTTTAAAGCTCGCTTCGGCGAGCTTTTTCTTATGCTTAACCTTTAAACTGTGATTTTTAAAATTGCTGGGTTCTATTTTGGATTGAGTACTGTCTTTGGTTTAAAATTAGTGAAATTCAATCAAAAAACACCGCACTTTTCAGCAAAAGTGCGGTCAAAAAAGCAGAAATTTTTTTAAAAGTAAAAATAATGTTAAAAAAGAGACAAGTTTTACTGTCTTTTATTAAAAAAATCTAATAAAATTTACAGAATTTGTTCAAATCGAATCAGGCTTGTCGCCTGTTCGTTTTAAATGCAAGAATTTAGTTATCAACTCCGTGTTTAGCTGTTTGCTAAATGTATTTTTATTAACTTATCTAAATAAGGAAAAGACTATGTCAGAAATCGTAAAGAATGACGTAGATCCAATCGAAACTCAAGATTGGTTGGAATCACTTGATTCATTAATTCGTGAAGAGGGCTTAGAAAGAGCTCAATACATTATTGAGCAAGTGATTGGTCAGGCTCGTAATAACGGTGTTTCATTACCAACAGGTGTAACAACAGAATATGTCAATACAATTCCAGTTTCAGAGCAACCTGCGTACCCTGGTAATAAAGAAATTGAACGCCGTATTCGTTCTGCTGTACGTTGGAATGCGATTGCAATGGTATTGCGTAGTCAGAAGAAAGACCTTGATTTAGGTGGTCATATTTCTACATTCCAATCAGCCGCTACAATGTATGAAGTGTGCTATAACCATTTCTTCAAAGCAGCTACAGAAAAAAATGGTGGCGACTTAATTTTCTCTCAAGGACACGCAGCACCAGGTATCTATGCACGTGCATTTGTTGAGGGTCGTTTAACTGAAGCGCAACTAGACAATTTCCGTCAAGAAGCCTTTGCTGATGGTTTATCTTCTTATCCACACCCGAAATTAATGCCGGAGTTTTGGCAGTTCTCAACAGTATCTATGGGTTTAGGTCCTGTTAATGCAATTTATCAAGCTCGTTTTTTAAAATATCTTGAAAATCGTGGCTTAAAAGATACTGCAGACCAAAAAGTGTATGCATTCTTAGGCGATGGTGAAATGGACGAAATCGAATCTAAAGGTGCATTATCGTTCGCTGGTCGTGAGAAATTGAATAACTTAATCTTTACGATTAGCTGTAACTTACAACGTTTAGATGGTCCAGTTCACGGTAATGGTAAAATCGTTCAAGAGTTAGAAGGGTTATTCACTGGTGCAGGCTGGGAAGTAATCAAAGTTTTATGGGGTAGTGGCTGGGATAAACTTTTAGCTAAAGATACTTCAGGCAAATTAGCACAGTTAATGATGGAAGTGGTTGACGGTGATTACTTAACCTTTAAATCGAAAAATGGTGCTTATGTTCGTGAGCATTTCTTCGGTCGTTACCCTGAAACTGCTGCATTAGTAGCGGATATGACAGATGATGAAATCTGGGCATTACGTCGTGGTGCGCACGATTCAGAAAAACTTTATGCCGCTTATGCTAGAGCACAAAAATCAGATAAACCAGTGGTGATCTTAGCACACCAAGTGAAAGGTTATAAAATTCCTGAAGCTGAAAGTAAAAACACTGCTCACCAATCTAAAAAAATGTCATTAGAAAGCTTAAAAGGCTTCCGTGATCATTTCCATTTGCCATTAACTGATGAGCAAGTAGAAAACTTAGAATACATCAAATTTGCCGAAGGTTCTGAAGAATATAATTATATTCACGGTCAACGTAAGGCGTTAAATGGTTATGTGCCTGCTCGTCGTGCTAAATTTGATATTGAGTATCAAGTGCCTGCATTAGATGAGTTCAAAGCATTATTAGATGCTCAACCTCGTGGCATTTCAACCACAATGGCATTTAGCCGTGTGTTAAATGTGTTATTAAAAGACAAAAATATCGGTCAATCAATCGTGCCAATCATCGCCGATGAAGCTCGTACATTTGGTATGGAAGGTTTATTCCGCCAAATCGGTATTTACAGCCCTGAAGGTCAAAACTATGTACCATCAGACCGTGATTTAGTGGCTTACTATCGTGAAGCGAAAGATGGCCAAGTATTACAAGAAGGTATCAACGAATTAGGTGCAACTGCATCTTGGGTTGCCGCCGCGACTTCTTACTCAGTAAGTAACCGCCCAATGATTCCATTCTTCGTTTATTACTCAATGTTTGGTTTCCAACGTGTGGGTGATATGATGTGGTTGGCAGGCGACCAATTAGCTCGTGGCTTTATGATTGGTGGTACTTCAGGTCGTACAACATTAAACGGCGAAGGTTTACAACACGAAGATGGTCATAGCCATATTCAAGCGGGTGTAATTCCAAACTGTGTAACTTACGATCCAGCTTTCGCATTTGAAGTTGCTGTGATTGTTCAAGACGGTATTAACCGTATGTACGGTGAAAAACAAGAAGATGTGTTCTATTATATCACCACATTGAACGAAATCACCGAACAACCAGCAATGCCAGAAGGTGCAGAAGAAGGTATCCGTAAAGGTTTATATAAATTTGAAACTGTTCAAGGTAACGGAAAAGGACACGTTCAATTATTAAGTTCAGGTGCGATTATGCGCCACGTTCGTGCAGCAGCACAAATTCTTGCAAATGATTATGGCGTAACTTCAGATGTATTCTCTGCGCCATCATTCAATGAATTAGGTCGTGATGGTGCTGACGCAGCTCGTTGGAACTTATTACACCCAACAGAAACACCACGTGTACCTTATGTAGGTCAAGTGTTAGCTGATTTACCAACCGTTGCTTCAACTGACTATATGAAACTTTATGCAGAACAAATTCGTGCTTATGTGCCAAGCAAACACTATCACGTGTTAGGTACTGATGGTTTCGGTCGTTCAGATAGCCGTGATAACTTGCGTGAACACTTCGAAGTAGATGAGCGTTACGTTGTTGTTGCAGCATTAACCCAATTAGCGAACGAAGGTACTGTTGAGCGTAAAGTTGTAGCAGAAGCTATTGCGAAATTCGGTTTAAATGTAGATCGCATTAACCCATTATACGCTTAATAACAATTCCAACTCAGGGCTTTCCTGAGTTGGATTATCGCTTTAAGTGCGGTGTAAAAAGTAAAACTTTTTGAAAACACACCGCAGTTCAAACAAGGAATATTAAATGTCAAAACAAATCCAAGTACCAGATATTGGTAGTGATGAAGTTACAGTAACAGAAGTTATGGTGAGCGTGGGTGATACCATTTCTGTTGATCAATCAATTATCAACGTTGAAGGTGATAAAGCTTCAATGGAAGTACCAGCACCTGAAGCTGGCGTGGTAAAAGAAGTTTTAGTGAAAGTGGGCGATAAAGTGACCACGGGTTCACCAATGTTAGTATTAGAAGCTGCAGGTTCAGCGCCAGCAGCCGAAGCACCAAAAGCAGAAGCAGCACCAGCTCCAGTAGCCGCACCAACCGCTTCAGCTGTTGTTGAAGTGAATGTGCCAGACATCGGTTCTGATGAAGTCAACGTGACTGAAATTATGGTGAAAGTAGGTGACAGCGTAGAAGTTGATCAATCAATCATCAACGTTGAAGGCGATAAAGCCTCAATGGAAGTGCCAGCACCAATCGCTGGTGTGGTTAAAGAAATTTTAATCAATGTAGGCGATAAAGTATCGACTGGTAAATTGATTATGAAATTTGAAACTGCATCATCAGTACCTGCAGCAGCACCAGTAGCTCAAGCGGCTGCACCAGCATCTGCACCAGCGGCTTCTGCAATTAAAGAAGTTAACGTGCCAGACATCGGTGGCGATGAAGTAAACGTAACCGAAATTATGGTTAATGTTGGTGATACTGTTTCTGAAGAACAATCATTAATCACCGTTGAAGGCGACAAAGCGTCAATGGAAGTGCCAGCACCATTTTCGGGTGTGGTAAAAGAAATTTTAGTGAAATCAGGCGATAAAGTATCGACGGGTTCATTAATTATGAAATTTGAAGTTGCTGGCGCAGCGCCTGCTACAGCACCAGTGGCTCAAGCTGCTCCTGCAACACAAGCAGCACCAGTACCAGCAGCAAGCGCACCAGCACAATCACTTGCGCCAGTAAACCAAGATAGCGTAACGGCAAGTGCAACATTCCATCACGCAACGCCAGTTGTTCGTCGTTTAGCACGTGAGTTTGGCGTAAACTTAGACAAAGTTAAAGGAACTGGTCGCAAAGGTCGTATCTTAAAAGAAGACGTTCAAGCGTATGTGAAGGCAGCAATCGCCGCATTAGAAAGCGGTTCAGCAGGCACAGGCGCAGCGAACGGCGCAGGTTTAGGCTTATTGCCTTGGCCGAAAGTGGACTTCAGCAAATTTGGTGAAGTTGAAGAAGTTGAATTAACTCGTATCAACAAAATCTCAGGTGCAAACTTACACCGCAACTGGGTAATGATCCCACACGTAACTCATTTCGACCGTGCGGACATCACTGATTTAGAGCAATTCCGTAAAGAACAAAACGTGTTAGCAGAAAAACAAAAATTAGACGTGAAAATCACGCCAGTTGTGTTTATTATGAAAGCGGCAGCGAAAGCTTTAGAAGCTTATCCACGTTTCAACAGCTCAATTTCTGAAGACGGTCAACGTTTAACATTGAAAAAATATGTTAACATCGGTGTGGCTGTTGATACACCAAACGGCTTAGTTGTGCCAGTGTTCAAAGATGTGAACAAAAAAGGTATCATCGAACTTTCTCGTGAATTAATGGAAGTGTCGAAAAAAGCTCGTGCAGGTAAATTAACTGCGGCTGATATGCAAGGTGGCTGTTTCACTATTTCAAGTTTAGGCGGTATTGGTACAACGCATTTTGCCCCAATCGTTAATGCACCTGAAGTCGCAATCTTAGGCGTGTCTAAATCTGAAATGGCACCAGTATGGAACGGTAAAGAATTCGCTCCACGTTTAATGCTTCCATTGTCATTATCATTCGACCACCGTGTAATTGACGGTGCAGATGGTGCACGCTTCATTAGCTTCATCAATGGCGTGTTATCTGATTTACGTCGCTTGGCAATGTAATTATCATCTTGTGAAAGTGCGGTGAAAAATCCGCACGTTTTCAAAAAGGAAAAGAAAATGAGCAAAGAAATTAAAACACAAGTTGTTGTTCTTGGCGCAGGTCCTGCAGGTTATTCTGCAGCATTCCGTTGTGCTGACTTAGGTTTAGAAACCGTTCTTGTTGAACGTTATTCAACCCTTGGTGGCGTGTGCTTAAACGTGGGTTGTATTCCGTCTAAAGCCTTATTACACGTTGCTAAAGTGATCGAAGATGCAAAACACGTTGAACACCACGGTATCGTATTTGGCGAACCAACCGTTGATTTAGATAAAATCCGTGCAGGTAAAGATGGCGTAGTGAGCCGTTTAACTGGCGGCTTAGCGGGTATGGCGAAAATGCGTAAAGTCACTGTTGTTGAGGGCTTAGCTAAATTTGCAGACAGCCACACTTTAGTTGCAACAGATCGTGATGGCAATGCAACCTCAATCAAATTTGATAATGCGATTATTGCAGCAGGTTCTCGTCCAATTCAATTACCATTTATTCCACACGAAGATCCACGAGTTTGGGATTCAACAGATGCTTTAGCATTGCGTGAAGTGCCGAAAAAATTACTCGTTATGGGCGGTGGTATCATCGGTTTAGAAATGGGTACAGTTTATAATGCGCTAGGTTCAGAAATCGACGTTGTTGAAATGTTCGACCAAGTTATTCCTGCAGCCGATAAAGATATTGTGAAAATTTATACCAAACAAATCGAGAAAAAATTCAACTTACTTTTAGAAACGAAAGTAACTGCAGTTGAAGCAAAAGAAGATGGTATTCACGTTTCAATGGAAGGCAAAGCGGCTAACGAAACTCGTGTTTATGATGCAGTATTAGTTGCTATTGGTCGTACACCAAATGGTAAATTAATTGATGCGCATCTTGCAGGTGTTGAAGTAGATGATCGTGGCTTTATCCGCACAGATAAACAAATGCGCACTAACGTGCCACACATCTATGCGATTGGCGATATCGTTGGTCAACCAATGTTAGCGCACAAAGGTGTACACGAAGGACACGTTGCAGCTGAAGTTATCGCAGGCAAAAAACATTACTTCGATCCAAAAGTTATTCCATCGATTGCTTATACTGAGCCAGAAGTTGCTTGGGTGGGTAAAACTGAGAAAGAATGTAAAGCTGAAAACCTTAACTATGAAGTGGCTAACTTCCCGTGGGCAGCTTCAGGTCGTGCAATCGCATCTGATTGTGCAGAAGGTATGACGAAGTTAATTTTCGATAAAGATACACATCGTATTTTAGGTGGGGCAATCGTGGGAACGAATGCAGGTGAATTATTAGGCGAAATCGGCTTAGCAATCGAAATGGGTTGTGATGCAGAAGACATCGCATTAACCATTCACGCTCACCCAACTTTACACGAATCTGTGGGTCTTGCTGCTGAAGTATTTGAGGGTTCAATTACTGACTTACCAAATGCAAAAGCGAAGAAAAAATAATTCGTTAAAACTAAACTAAAATTGACCGCACTTTTGAGATATTTTGATTAAAAGTGCGGTCTTTTTTTGCATAAAATTTCAATTTTTTTCGGATTAAAGCGAATATTTGAATAAAAATGAGATTTTTATCACAAATTTTGCATAAATATTGAATGAAAACGAGATCTTGTTGTCGAAGTCAGGTAGAATAACCCAACAGAATTTTTTAAGTAAAAGTATGATTATGTTAAAGAAGATTTTAGTGATTGCAGGCGTATTGTTATTAGCAGCCTGTTCAAATGCGCCTAGGCAACAAGCTGACACCCTTTCGGAAAAAGATGATGCGCAATTAACCTCATTTATCGGTGGTTTAAAAACCAACAAGCCAAATGCGCAAATCTCAGATTTACCTCATTCTTCCGCACAATATAAAAAATTAACCGACGTTTATAATTTATGGGCTGGCACACGTTATCGTTTAGGTGGCACAACCCGTCGTGGTATTGATTGCTCCGCTTTTATGCAAGAAACTTTTTCTAGCGCATTCGGCATCGACTTACCACGTTCAACGTCAGAGCAACGTTCTGTCGGTAAACGCATTAACAAACAAGATTTACAAAAAGGCGATTTAGTTTTCTTCCGTGGAAACCGACACGTCGGCGTATATATCGGCAATGGTCAGTTTATGCACGCAAGTACAAGTCAAGGTGTTACTATCAGCTCGTTAAGCGAAAACTATTGGGCAAGAAATTACACTCAATCACGCCGAGTTTTATAAAAAATAAATCGCAGAGATTAAGGGTTAAAAACATTAGTTTTTAATCCTTTTTTATTACTTATTGTTTGTGAGTAGAGCTTAAAGAAAGATTAGAAATAATAAAAAAGCACCTAAAACTAGGTGCTTAAAATTTGGCGGAATGGACGGGACTCGAACCCGCGACCCCCTGCGTGACAGGCAGGTATTCTAACCAGCTGAACTACCACTCCGTAGTGTTTTTGTTTTCTATAAATAATTGGCGGAATGGACGGGACTCGAACCCGCGACCCCCTGCGTGACAGGCAGGTATTCTAACCAGCTGAACTACCACTCCGCACTGGTGAAACGCATAATAATAGTGAATAAGGTTATCGTCAACTCTTTTTTTAGATCTTTGGTTCGCTTGCTTAATTAATGCACGGTTTCATTCTGTTCTGCCGATAATTCAGGATTGAGCCGTTTTAGCCACAGGCAATTATCTTTGCTTTTTTTATTGATGAGCTGAATGTAATCCTGATGAGCTTGAGTTTCTTCTTCGCTCGGTTCTAAAATCGGTAAATCGTGCGAAAATTGCACCGCACTTTTTACGAAAGTTTGCTCAACCCCTTGTTGAGATTGATGATTTTCCACTTCATCGAACAAGTTGGTTTGTCCACCTGTCATTGCTAGGTAAACATCACCTAAAATCTCCGCATCGAGTAACGCCCCGTGCAGGGTTCGTTTGCTGTTATCAATATTCAAACGGTCGCATAAGGCATCTAAACTATTACGTTTGCCAGGGTATTGCTGACGTGCCATTTGCAAGGTGTCGGTTACTTGGCAAATATCGGCGGTTTGCACATTCACATTATGCTTGCGGAATTCATAATCCATAAAGCCCACGTCGAAGGGCGCATTGTGAATCAGCAATTCTGCACCACGAATAAAGTCGATAAATTCTTGAGCTACTTGAGTAAAATCTGGTTTGTCCGCTAACATTTCATCGGTAATGCCGTGAACTCGAATTGCTTCGGGGTCTACAGGGCGATCGGGCTTAATGTATAAATGCAATTTTCGCCCAGTGTAACGACGATTGATCATTTCTACCGCACCAATTTCAATAATGCAATGCCCTTCATAATGTGCGCCAAATTGGTTCATACCTGTGGTTTCGGTATCCAGCACAATTTGGCGATTAGTATCAATATTCTGCTTCATATTTCTATATCTTTGAGTAAAATTAAGGTATTATCCACCGCAGTTTTGACTTATTGTAACAGAATTATGCAAAAACAAATTGAGATTTTTACTGATGGTTCTTGCTTAGGCAACCCAGGGGCTGGTGGCATCGGCATCTTATTACGCTATAAACAGCACGAAAAACAGCTGTCAAAAGGCTATTTTCAAACCACCAATAACCGAATGGAATTATTAGCGGTGATCGAGGCTTTAAATAGTTTGAAAGAGCCGTGTAAGGTGATCATTTCCAGTGATAGCCAATATATGCGCAAAGGTATCACCGAATGGATTTTTAAATGGAAAAAGAACCAATGGAAAGCCAGCACAGGTAAGCCAGTGAAAAATCAAGATTTGTGGATTTTGCTTGACCAAGCGATTCAAACTCATCAAATTGATTGGCGTTGGGTTAAAGGACACGCTGGGCATCGTGAAAATGAAATTTGTGATCAGTTGGCGAAATCAGGGGCAGAAAACCCGACATTGCAAGATGAGGGCTATTTACCTGATTTAAGTCAAAGTTGATGGGAATTGTTATTGCAAAAACGTGTCAGCTACATATAATGGGGTATCACTTGAATAGAAGTGATACCTCATTTTTTATGTATTCATTTAACTTTTGGAGCAAAATATAATGGCTGAAAATGTTTCCTCTCCACCTTCTTCAGTTGAGGTGAAATTTGGATTTAATCCTAAGGGATTATTCATCGCCGTATTTGTTGGCTTAGTGATTTGGGCGATTCCAACGCCTGAGGGGTTAAGCGTTCGTGCGTGGAATATGTTAGCACTTTTTGTGGCGACTATTGTGGCGATTATTGCTAAAGCAATGCCAATGGGCGCAGCGACATTAATCGCATTGGTGATTAGTGGCTTAACAGGTTTAACCCCAATTAAAGCAGGCAAAGATGACGTCGCAATGTTATCGGGCTTTGCCAATGGCACGATTTGGTTAATCGGGATCGCAATGTTCCTTTCTCGAGCGGTAATCAAAACAGGTTTAGGTAAACGTATTGCCCTATTTTTCGTTGCCAAACTGGGTAACCGAATGATGGGCGTGGCTTACGGTATCGCCATTGCAGATTTAATCATCGCACCAGGTATTCCCTCAGCTTCAGCACGTGGGGGCGGTATTATGTACCCAATTATGCAATCGATTGCGGACGCTTATGAGTCAAAACCTGGTCCAACCGCTCGCCGTGCAGGTGCATTTTTAGCGATTGTGGTTTCGCAAATTGACACCATTGCTTGCACAATGTTCTTAACTGCAATGGCAGGCAACCCGTTAATTGCAGAATTAGCCGCAAGCCAAGGCGTGCAAATTACTTGGACAACGTGGTTTTTAGGTGCAATAGTGCCGGGCATCGCAAGCCTGATTATTTTACCTTATTTGGTTTATTTAATTTATCCGCCTGAACTTAAGAAAACGCCAAAAATGGCAGAAATGGCACGTGAAGAATTAAAACGAATGGGGAAAATGAGCAAGGCAGAATGGGTGTTAGCACTTGATTTTGTGTTATTGCTTTTCCTTTGGACAGTAGGTGATTTAGTTTTCCACATTTCTGCAACCGTTTCAGCCTTTATTGGCTTAGCCATTTTATTATTGTCTAACATTATGACGTGGAAAAATATCGTGTCAGAAACCACCGCTTGGGACACAATGTTTTGGTTTGCCGTGTTAGTAATGATGGCGACAGCCTTAAATAAATACGGTGCGATTGCGTGGGTTTCGCAGCATATTTCATCATCAATCGGTGGTTTTAGCTGGCCTGTGGCATTCTCGATTTTAGTGCTAGTTTATTTCTACACTCGCTATTTCTTCGCTTCAGCAATGGCGCATATTTCTGCAATGTATCTTGCATTCTTAGCCGCCGCTATTGCCGTTGGCACACCACCAATGATTGCTGCCATCGGTTTAGGTTATACATCAACCTTATCAATGAGCTTAACTCAATACGCTGGCGGTCCAGGACCTGCATTGTTTGGTTCAGGCTATAATTCCACAGGACAATGGTGGAGTGTGAGCTTTATTGTATCAATTTTCTCTTTGCTGATTTGGTTTGGATTAGGTGGAGTGTGGTTGAAATTATTAGGCTGGTGGTAATTTGCTAGTCGCTTAAATAACAAAAAGTGCGGTGTAAAATTTCATTATTTTGCACCGCACTTTTTTATGGATTAACGTTTATTCAAACAATTCTTTGTGTAATGCTCGAACAATATCGTCGGCTTGCGCACTTTGTACTAAGGTGCAAACGTTGTTGGTACTTGCGCCATAGCTGATCATACGCAGGCTAAAATCTTCTAATGCGCCGAAAACACGTCTTGCCGTGCCTGCAGAAAGGTGTAAATCATTACCGATTAATGCCACGAGAGATAAGCCTGTATCTACTTTTACCGTACAGACTTCGCTTAATTCAGTTAATAATTCATTAGAAAGTAAATCTGCGCCAGAAGAAGCTGAACCTGTTTTATCTAAGGTTAGGGCAATGCTCACTTCTGATGTTGTGATCGTATCGACTGAAATTTTGTGTTTCGCTAAAATGGTGAACACATTGGCTAAAAAGCCTTGTGCGTGCAACATATTTAAGCTAGATAACGTTAATAAGGTTTGATCACGGCGTAAGGCAATCGCACGGAATGTTGGGCGAGGTTGTGGATCACGAGTAACCCACGTGCCGCCATCTTGTGGCGCTTTGCTTGAGCCTACATAAACTGGAATATTGCTACGCACCGCTGGTAATAAGGTGGCTGGGTGAAGCACTTTTGCGCCAAAGGTTGCCATTTCAGCGGCTTCGGCGAAGCTCATAGTGTCGATGCGTTGTGCATTTGGTACAATGCGTGGGTCGGTAGTGTAGATACCTGCTACGTCCGTCCAAATTAACACATCTTTGGCATTTAACACTTCAGCGATAAGTGCGGCAGAGTAGTCTGAACCGCCACGGCCTAAAGTGGTGGTTTTGCCGTTGGCATCACGTCCGATAAAACCTTGGGTGATGACTAATTCACCACGATCAATTAATGGTTTTAAAATATTGTCGCTATTTTTTTGTGTTTGTTCATCATTAGGTGCAGCTTTGCCGAAATGGCTATTGGTTGCGACCACAGAGCGCACGTCAACCCAAGTAGATTGAGCATTTAATTCACGCAATACTTCCACGAAAATGCGGGTTGACATCATTTCACCGTGGCTAATTAATTCATCAGTTAAGGCGGTTGATGTGGCTAAACTTGCGGCTTCAGCTAAAGAGTCGATGTTGTGTAATAAACGTTCAATTTCAGGGCGCACAAAAGAATCATCTTTTAATTCAACTAAAATATTCTCTTGAATTTGGCGGATTTCAGCGGTGAGTTTTTCACGCTGTGCACTGTCCACGCCATTTGCCAATGCAACTAATAAGTTGGTTACGCCTGCTGATGCAGATAACACCACTACTCGAGTATTCGGATCGGCAATCACGATTTTTGCACAGGCGGTCATTGCAGAATGGTTTGCAACACTCGTGCCGCCAAATTTTGCTACTGATAAATGCGACATAAAAATTCTCCAAGAAATTAAGATAAAAATTAACGGTATAGAAATAGCGGTTTCGTCAAAAATTGTCAATATAAATTATTGATGAAAAGTGGGAATTCTGCGCTCACTGAAATTTTATCCATAAATGATTGCGCAAATTTGACAAAGTGCGGTAAAATAAAACAGATTTTTTATTTCAAGATTTTATCAAATATGACTAAACAACAAACAGAAAACTCGCAACAAGCTGAAAGTCAGCTTGATGTTAATGAAGAACAACAAACTTCTGAAGCGCAAGGGAATGATGCGCAAAAGAAATGGTCAAATAAAGAAGTCATCGCTTATTTAGCTAAAAAATTCCCCCTTTGTTTTTGTGTTGAGGGCGAAGCTAAACCATTAAAAATTGGTTTATTCCAAGATTTAGCGGAAGCATTAGCTGATGATGAAAATGTGAGCAAAACTCAATTACGCCACGCTTTACGCCAATACACGTCTAACTGGCGTTATTTGCACGGTTGCCGTTTAGGTGCTGAACGTGTGGATTTACAAGGTAATGCGGCTGGCGTATTAGAACAAGAACACGTTGATCACGCTCAACAACAACTTGCTGCGGCAAAAGCGGTTTTAGCGGAAAAACGTGCTGCAGAAAAAGCAGCTGCAAAAGAAAATACTAAAAAACGAGTTGCTCGTAAGCCACAAAATAAAGCAAATCCTAAATTTACTAAAAAGCCAACAAATGCACCTAAAAATAAACCTGCGGCTAGTGAATTAGTGGCGGTTGATTTTGCGAGCTTGAAAGTTGGTCATCAAGTTAAAGTGAAAGTAGGCGATAACGCAAGCCGAGCGCAAGTGTTAGACATTGCAAAAGATGTGGCTCGTGTTCAATTAGCTAACGGCTTAGTGATGAACGTAACTGCAGATCGTTTATTTGCATAGTGATTTTATAATGCCGTTTCGTACGGCATTTATACATCTGATAGGCGAACCCAATAAATAGGGGAAACCTAGACGATGTTTTTTCTTTATTAGGAAAGTTTAAATGAAGTTAATCAGATCTAAACATTATATTGCAACCGTAATTGCCACCGCGCTTTTTTCAGTGTCAGTGAATGCAGTTGTGCCAAGCATTAAATTAAGTGAAATTAACATTCCTCAAGCTACAGAAGAAAATTCCCTTGCGACCAAGCGAGTAACCACTCGTTTAACGCAATCGCATTATCGTAAATTTCAATTAGATGATACTTTTTCACAGAAAATTTTCGACCGTTATGTGAATTTGTTGGACTATAACCACAATCTCTTTATTCAGTCTGATATTGATGATTTGCGTGCAAAATTTGCAACAAAATTAGATGATGAGCTAAATGAGGGTAAACTTGATATTGCTTTTGCAATGTATGATTTGATGACAAAACGTCGCTATGAACGCTATGAATATGCGCTGTCATTATTAGATAAAGAGCCTGATTTAACTGCAGATGATCAAGTGGAAATTGATCGTACCAAAGCGCCTTTCGCAAAAACAACGGAAGAAGCGAATAAATTATGGAATCAACGTGTTAAAAATGACATTATCGATTTGAAATTAAAAGACAAAAATTGGGCTGAAATTAAGAAAACCTTAACTAAACGCTATAATTTGTCTATTCGTCGTTTAACACAGACCAAAGCTGATGATATTACACAACTTTATTTAAATGCTTTTGCACGTGAAATTGATCCGCATACGAGCTATTTAGCGCCTCGTACCGCAAAAAACTTTAATGAAAGTATGAACTTATCTTTAGAGGGGATTGGTGCAACCTTACGTCAAGAAGATGACGTTACCATTATTCAATCTTTAGTGCCAGGTGCGCCTGCAGCGTTAAGTAAGAAATTGCGTGCTGGCGATAAAATTGTTGGTGTCGGACAAGCGACAGGCGAGATTGAAGATGTGGTCGGCTGGCGTTTGGAAGATGTGGTCGATAAGATCAAAGGTAAAAAAGGTAGCAAAGTACGCTTAGAGATTGAGCCCGAAAAAGGTGGTAAAAATAAAATTATTACCTTGGTGCGAGATAAAGTTCGTATTGAAGATAGTGCAGCGAAATTAACCGTGAGCAAGGTCAACGGTGAAAATGTTGCAGTGATTAAAATTCCAACATTTTATATCGGCTTAACCGCAGATGTGCGCAAATTATTAGCTGAAATGAAAACGAAAAAAGCGACATCATTAATCATTGATTTGCGTGAAAATGGTGGTGGCGCATTAACGGAAGCGGTTGAATTAAGTGGCTTATTTATTTCTGATGGCCCGGTTGTTCAAGTACGTGATCCGTTTAATCGTATTCGAGTACACGAAGATCCTGATAATGCCGAAGTTTATAGCGGTCCATTATTGGTGATGATCAATCGCCATAGCGCATCGGCATCAGAGATTTTCTCTGCAGCAATGCAAGATTATAATCGTGGTATTATTATTGGACAAAACACCTTCGGTAAAGGCACGGTACAACAAAGTCGTTCACTTAATTTTGTGTATGATTTAAGTCAAGAGCCTTTAGGTTTTATTCAATATACGATTCAAAAATTTTACCGTATCGACGGCGGTAGTACGCAATTAAAAGGCGTGGCAGCAGATATTAATTTCCCTGAAATTATTGATGCAAAAGAAACGGGTGAAGAAAAAGAAGATAATGCCCTTCCTTGGGATAAAATCCCTGCGGCAGATTATTCTCAATCGGATAATGCACGAGAAGCTGTTTCAACCTTGCGTGAAAATCATTTGCAACGTATTGCGCAAGATCCTGAATTTATTGCTTTAAATGAAGATCTAAAAATTCGTGATGAGCGTCGTGAGCGTAAATTCTTATCGCTAAATTATCAAACACGCAAAGCGGAAAATGATAAAGATAATGCAAGACGTTTGAAAGATATTAATGAACGCTTTAAACGTGAAGGTAAAAAAGCGTTGAAAGATATTGACGATTTGCCGAAAGATTATGAAGCACCTGATTTCTTCTTAAAAGAAGCGGAAAAAATGGCGGTTGATTTAATGAAATTCGATTTAGCCAAAATATCGCAAAATGCGATCAAAGCTACGGAAAGCAATGCAAATTCTGCTCAAGCAGGTAGTGCAAAAAAATAATTTTATTTATTCACTTTTCTCTCTCGATTAGGGATATGAGATAAAAGTGCGGTTTATATTTATAATGTTTTAAGGATTTGAAATGAAAGCAAAAACGCAAAGATTTAAATTTACGCCCTTAGTTGTGCTAATTTCTGGCTTATGTACAAGCTGTACGGTGTCGAATTATTTTAATGTTAATGGCAATGAAAAAGAGAGTATTAATGTTGATTTAGCGACACAACAAATTGAGCAAGAAAAAGCCGCAGAGGCTGCTCGTTTAGAGGCAGAGCGTAAAGCTGAAGAAGAGCGTCTAGCACTAGAAAAACAGCAACAAGCGGAAGCAAAATTAACTGAATTATTTGGTGATCAACCACTACAATTTAAATCTACAGTAGCTAAAATTTATGCAGAACAAGAGTTTAGTCCAATTTGGAGCGACAAAGCCGCAGAAAAACAATTTTTGCGTGAATACGCAGCAATGGTTGCGAGTGGTATTTCAAGCCGTTCTGCAAACTCTTTAGAAGCTATCAGTCGAGCAGCTAATGATGGTTTAGAGCGTGATATTTTACTCACAGACGCATTTTTAGATTATATGTATTATGCTAAAAATGTGAGTTCTTCGGCACAAAGTTGGTTATATTCTTCAAATGGTTATAAAGCCTCTAAACCGTCGGATGAGCGTATTGAAAATTGGCTAAGTGCGGTGAAAAATAACCAAAATTTAGCTTTTGTGAATAATTTATCTGCAACAAATAATTTATACCGTCAAACCATTGATAAAGTGGCCGCTAACCTTGCTGCTGGGAAGAAAAAATCCTCTGCGGAAATATATAAATTAGCCGTTAATGCGCAGCGTTTGCGTATTATTCCTAACTTTAATAATGGTATTTTTGTGAATATCCCAAGCTACCAATTAAATTATTATCGTGATGGAAAATTGATGCTTAACTCTCGTGTCATCGTAGGGAAAAGCGAGCGCAGAACGCCAGTGATGTTTAGTAAATTAAGCAATGTGGTCGTTAATCCGCCTTGGACAGTGCCACCGACAATTTTGTCTAAAGATATCGTACCTAAATTAGCGAAAGATCCTGGTTATGCGGAGCGTGCGAGTTTAGAAATTTTTGATGGCAGCGGTAATAAAGTCAATGCTCGTAGCGTGAAATGGTCGCAATATTTAAATACTAAAAATATCCCTTATCGTATTCGCCAAAAAGCAGGCGACGATAGCGCATTGGGTCGTTTCAAATTTAATATGCCAAGTTCCGATGCAATTTATTTGCACGACACGCCAAATCGTGGCTTATTTAATAAATCAGCTCGTGCTTTAAGTTCTGGTTGTGTTCGAGTGGCAAAATCTGATGAACTTGCAAGTGTATTATTAAAAGAAGCTGGCTGGTCGATGGATAAAAAACAAAATGTGTTAGCAAGCAAGAAAACCACATCAGCACAAGTGCGTTCAGATAATCCAGTATATTTATACTATGTTACCGCTTGGGTTGAAAATGGTCAGGTGCAAACCTTGCCAGATATTTATGGCTATGATAAAGTCAATGCACCGAATTTTGTAAACTGGAATACGGTTCAAAAATATCTTTAAAATTAACCGCACTTTTCGGCAATGATAGCGTTCAAACGAATAATATTAATTGTATCAATGTTGAAAAGTGCTTGTTTTGTGGCGTGAGGGGAACAAGTTTGCCTTCTCACGTTATCATCTAACAAAAGAGAACAAAAAATGACAACAATTAACCATAGTCGCCGTAAATGGTTATCATTAGGTGGCGTTGTGCTTGGCGCAGCTGCATTACCTAATTCGGTGTTAGCCGTTGTTTCGACGCCCAAACCTCGCCTTTTGAGATTAAGAAATATTAACACTGGCGAAACCTTTAGCTCTGAATTTCCAAACACAGGTTTTTCTTCTGTAACTCTACAAAAATTAAACTGGTTTATGCGTGATTGGCATATTAACAAGGCCCACCGAATCGATCCTAATTTATTCCGTAAGCTCTACCAAATTCAAGGCGGTTTAGGCTTACGCAACACAGAAATTCAAATATTATCAGGCTATCGCTCACTCGCAACTAATAATAGTTTGCGCCGTAGAAGCCGTGGTGTGGCTTCAAATAGCTACCACACTCGTGGACAAGCTGTGGATTTCCGCATTGCTGATGTGCCATTAAAACGAGTGAAAGCAGTGGCTGAAAATCTAAACAATGGTGGTGTCGGTTATTATCCAAGAAGTAACTTTATCCACGTTGACACAGGCCCTGTGCGCACTTGGCGTGGCTAGTAAAATTTACTAAAAAACTCACTAAAAAAAGACCGCAGTTTTGCGGTTTTTTTATCAACAAGAGATATAAAAATGAATATTGATATTATCCCCGTAACCGCCTTTCAACAAAATTGTTCTATCATTTGGAACGATGAAAAACAAGCTGCAATTATCGACCCAGGTGGCGATGCACCGAAATTAATTAAGCGCATTGAAGAATTAGACTTGAATTTACAAGCAATCTTACTCACCCACGGACACTTAGACCACGTCGGCGCAGCGACAAAATTAAAAGAACATTTCGGCGTAGAAATTATTGGACCAAATTCGTTGGATAAATATTGGTTTGACGCACTGCCACAACAATCTCGCCAATTTGGCTTATTTGAAGTAGAAGCCTTTGAACCTGATCGTTGGCTCGACACCGAGAGCGAAATCTTAAAAATTGCAGGTTTTGAATTTGAAATTTTGCACTTGCCAGGGCATACCCCAGGTCATATCGGTTTTATCGAACATCAGCAAAAAATTGCTTTCACAGGCGATGTGCTATTCAAACAAGGCATCGGACGCACCGATTTCCCTGGGGGAAGTTATGACGATTTGATCCAGTCAATCAAACAAAAAATGTATCAGCTACCTGATGATATACTTGTATTAGCTGGACACGGACTACACACAACGATTGGTTATGAGAAAGAGAATAATCCGTTTGTGAAGTAATGAAAAAAAAGCCTGTCATCGACAGGCTTTCGTGCTTTATAAGTTTAGCGGACAAATTCAAGATAAGACTTGAGAAAACGCTCAAAATCGTCCAAGCCTAAAAATGCGATGCTTTCGGCATCGTAATAATGGAAATCTTGCTCTTGCAGTTGTTGCTCGTTTTCATCATTTACCGACAAATTATTCGCTCGCACCATCACTTCATCAGCGTTAATAAATACGCTATATTCTTTGCCGATTAGGCGATTTTCTTGTTCTGGCGCAAACGTTTTGGCTTGTTCAACATACAAAAGTGCGTTGGAAATTAATTGAGAATTTAAAGCGACTTCCGTGTTAAACCAATTTGCCACAGCAATGTGTTCCATTGAGCATTTTGCGATAACGTTGCCAAGATGATGTGTGAATTGGAAGTCCATAAATCCGCCTTAATTTTGAGTTTAAACGCTAAACGACGATCCGCAGCCGCAAGTGCTCGACGCATTTGGGTTTTGTACAACAAAGCGTGAACCCTCTAAGCCTTCGGTGTAATCAATCGTGCCGCCGATTAAATATTGCAAACTCATCGGATCGACCACTAATTGCACACCTGAATTCTCTACGGTGAGATCGCCGTCGTTGACTTTTTCATCAAATGTGAAACCGTATTGAAAACCGCTACAACCGCCACCAGTAATATAAACACGTAATTTTAATGCGGAATTTTCTTCATCGCTAATTAATGCTTTCACTTTATTTGCCGCGGCATCAGTGAAGTTGAGTGGTACTGAAATCTCTGACATTTATTTCCCTTTACTACAATAAAATATTTTCTCTCATTATCTAATAACCGACCAATTCATTCAAGGATATTTTCACTTCAAGTGGGATTAGTGGTATTATACGCCCAAATTATTGAATATGGAGAAACGGAGATGGCAATCCCATTAAGAACAGAAGAAGAAATTGTAAAATTACGAGAAGCCTGCAAATTGGCGTCAGACGTGTTAGTGATGATCGAACCCTATATTAAAGCAGGCGTAAGCACCGGTGAATTAGATCGTATTTGCCACGATTATATGGTGAACGTGCAAAAAGTGATCCCCGCTTGCTTGGGTTATCACGGCTTTCCAAAAGCAACTTGTATTTCCCTTAACGAAGTAGTTTGCCACGGTATTCCAAGTGAAGATAAGTTATTGAAAGACGGAGATATTTTGAATATTGACGTTACTGTGATTAAAGACGGTTATTATGGCGATAACTCCAAAATGTACATCGTGGGCAACACCAATATTCGCAGCCAAAAATTAGTGGAAGCGGCGCAAGAAGCCTTATATGTGGGCTTGCGAGTAGTAAAACCTGGCGTGCGTTTAAACGAAATCGGGCGTGCTGTGCAGCAATATACCGAAGCACAAGGCTTTAGCGTGGTGCGTGAATATTGCGGACACGGCATTGGCGATCAATTCCACAGTGAACCACAAGTCTTGCATTATTATTCTGATGACGGCGGTGTGGTGCTAAAAAAAGGAATGGTGTTCACCATTGAGCCGATGATTAATGCCGGCAAAAAAGAAGTGCGTTTAATGGGCGACGGCTGGACGGTGAAAACCAAAGATCGTAGCCATTCAGCCCAATTCGAGCATCAAATTGTGATTACCGATGACGGCTGCGAAGTGATGACCATTCGTGAAGAAGAAGAAAAAGAAGGTCGTATTTCTCGTTTTATGGTCAATGCATAATCGATTGAATTTAGGGGCTTTTGCCCCTTTTTATTAGCTAATTAACGGCGTGCTTATCTATGATTTTATCTAGGAATTTATCAGAGAATTTAACTCCACAAGCCATCAAAAAACAACGTGAAGCCTTAAAACAGAGTGAGCTGGAAAATTTTAGCCAAAGTGATGTAAATGGCTTAATTTCTCACCGCACTTTATTTTGCGACAACTTGCTCGTTGAGCTTTGGCACGCCTTTCAATTAGATCAAAGCGAATTGTGCTTAATCGCCGTGGGTGGCTACGGACGCAAAGAAATGTTTCCCTTATCGGATTTGGATTTTTTGATTTTAAGCGAACAAAAAAACTCAGCGGAATTAGAGCAAAAAATCAGTGAGTTTATCCAATTTTTGTGGGATTGCGGTTTCGATGTGGGGGCAAGCGTACGTACCTTAGCGGAATGCGATGCCGATGGACGAGCGGAAATTAGCATTGCGACCAACTTGCTGGAAAGCCGTTATTTGTGCGGTAATGAAAAAAACTTTGAAAAACTCACCGCACTTTTACAGCAAGCCGACTTTTGGCAAAAAGAAATTTTCTTTAATGCCAAAATAGCCGAAAAAAATCAACGTTATCAACGCTATAACAACACCAGTTACAACCTTGAACCCGATCTCAAATACAGCCCAGGTGGCTTGCGAGATTTGCATTTAATTTATTGGATCGCCTTGCGCCATTTTAACGCAATGAATTTAAACGACATTTTGCGAGCGGGATTTATTAACCCCGAAGAATATGAGTTGCTTGCGCAAAGCCAGCAATTTTTATTCAAAATGCGTTTTGCCTTGCATCTCATTTTAAAGCGTTATGACAATCGCCTGTTATTTGATCGCCAGCTTAAAGTGGCGGAATTGTTGGGTTATCAAGGTGAGGGCAATGTCGGCGTTGAGCAAATGATGAAGCGTTTCTTTCAAGCCTTGCAAATCATTTCTAGCTTGAGTGATATTCTGACCAAACATTATCGAGAGTATTTTTTAACGCCGAAAAGTGCGGTACAAAATTCATTAGTTTTGTTAGATAAACATTTTGCCTTACAAAATAATGAAATTATCTTGCGTGATGAAAGCCGTTTTATCCGCCAGCCTGAAACGATTTTGGATTTATTCTATCATCTCACCGCACAACCGCAGGCTGATATTCATTCCGCCACGCTACGCAAATTGCACGTTGCCTTACGCCAACTCAATAGTTCGCTCAGCGATATTCCTTTGGCTCGAGAAAAATTTTTACGTCTTTTGGCACAACCTAACGCCATTGCCCGAGCGGTCGTGCCAATGCACCAATATGGCGTGCTGACGGCGTATATTCCCGAATGGAAAGGCATTGAGGGCTTAATGCAATTTGATCTTTTCCATATTTACACGGTGGACGAGCATACCTTACGTTTGCTATTGAAACTGGAAAGTTTTTTGCAACCCGAAACCGCACAAGATCACCCCGTTTGCCACGCAATATTTAGCCATTTTTCTGACCGCACTTTGCTGTATATCGTCGCCTTATTTCACGATATAGCCAAAGGTCGTGGCGGTGATCACGCTCAACTTGGGGCGGTGGACGTGCGAAATTTTGCCGCCAAACACGGATTTGACCGCCGAGAAATAGATACAATGGCGTGGTTAGTGGAGCAGCACTTGTTGATGTCGATTGTGGCACAACGCCGTGATATTCACGACCCTGAAGTGGTGATGAAATTCGCCGAAGAAGTGCAAAATAGAGTGCGTTTAGATTTATTAATTTGCTTAACCGTTGCTGATATTTGTGCTACTAATCAGACCCTGTGGAACAGCTGGAAACGGTCTTTATTTAGTGCACTTTATCAGTTGAGCTTGAAGCAATTTCATCAAGGAATGGATCAGCTGTTAGATAATCTGGAAAAAATTCAAGCGCATCGAACGCAAGCCTTAGCAATGTTAGATGAACAAAGTTTAGCTTGGGATATGGCAACCTTAAACCGCCATTGGGCGCGTTGTCCTGATGAATATTTTCTACGCAATACGCCGAAGGAATTATGTTGGCACGCCACCTTATTAAGCCAAAAGCCTGCAGATTGCGATGTGTTAGTCAAAATTAGCAACCGCTTTTCCGACGGTGGCACGGAAGTATTTGTGTATTGCAAAGATCAAGCGCATTTATTCCACAAAGTTGTTTGTGCCATCGGGGCAAAAAATTTGAGTATCCACGATGCTCAAATTATCACTAGCGCCGACGGCTATGCGTTAGATAGTTTTATTGTTACCGAATTAGACGGCAGTTTGCTGAAATTTGATCGTCGCCGAGCGTTGGAAAAAAGCCTAAGTGCGGTGTTAAATTCAACAGATTTGCCTAAATTAAGTGTTAATTCTGATCGTAAATTAGCGAATTTCCACGTGAAAACCGAAGTGCGTTTTTTAAATGTGCAAAAAGCCGAGCAAACAGAAATGGAATTATTTGCTTTAGATAAAGCAGGTCTGTTAGCGGAAGTCAGCCAAATTTTTGCTGAGCTTCAATTAAACCTGTTAAATGCCAAAATCACCACCATTGGTGCAAAAGCCGAAGACTTTTTCATTCTTGCCAATGCACAAGATAAAGCCTTAAGCGAACAAGAGCGAATGCAATTAGAGCAACGCTTGCGTGAACGTTTGGTTTAGTGGGGTTACTTTTTCAGATTTACCAAAGCCTCCGATACAATAATCATTGCGCCGCCAATTAGCATTGTGGGCGTCGGTGTTTCGCCTAGCCACGCCCACGCCATTAAAATGGCATAAACAGGTTCGAGTGAAATAATCATTGCGGCGGTGCGAGCGTTGATCGTATCTAGACTTGAAACGAAAAGCGTGTAAGCCAAGCTGGTGCAAAGTAGCCCGATGTTGGCGATCCAAAACCAATCGGTGAGTGAAACGTGAGGTAGTTGTTGTACTGAAAAAGGGGCAAGTAAGATAGCTGCGAATAAATATTGCCACCAACTAGTTTGCGAACCTGATAATTTGCTGGCATTTTTGCGGTTTAAAATGGCGAGAACCGCATACACTGCGCCTGATAAAACTCCCCATAAAAGCCCTTGCGTGGCTTGATGTTGAAACTCAAATTCAGGAGTGATTAAAATTAATCCAAGCGTAATTGCGGTTAATAAAAAATATTCTCGCGCTTTAATTTTTTCTTTAAAGGCGAACATTTCAAATAGGGTAACAAAGGCAGGAAAGCTGGCAAATCCTAGCGTGCCGATAGCCACACCGCCGACTTTGATAGCAATATAAAAGGTTACCCAATGTGCTGCCAACAAGCCACCAAGCAAGCCTTGAAAAGCGATTTCTTTGGGTGTTAATTTGGTTAACGGAATGCGTTTGCATAAAAAATAAAGCGAAAGTGCGGCGAATGCGATAATCACTCGCCCCAACACCAACACGTCGGCATCGCTTTGAATTAATGCGCCTATCACGCCTGTTGCGCCGAATAATACGGCGGTGAAATGAACTTTGATTAAGGCAAGATTGTAGTTATTTATCATTGATTAAAGTGCGGTGTAAAATAAGTAAGTATTATAAGCCACGTAGCTTAACAGCAATAGAAACCCTTTCGGGCGATTAATTTTGCCTGTGGATTTTTTAAACCCGTAGCCTAATACAAACAGTGCAAGCGTTAAACCTGACATCACTAAAATATCTCGAGAAAAGACTTCTTTTGCCACATTCATTGGCGAAATTGCCCCAGCAATACCGACCACTGCAAGAGTATTAAATAAGTTTGATCCGATGATATTTCCCACGGCAAGATCCACTTCGCCTTTGCGAGCAGCAGCAAGTGATGAGGCGAGTTCAGGCAACGACGTGCCAACGGCGATGATGGTTAAGCCGATGATTAAATCCGATACGCCAAAATATTGCGCCACTTGCACTGCGCCCCAAACCAATAATTGCGAGCTTGCCATTAATAATATTAAGCCAATAATCACCCAAAAAATGGCTTTATTCAGTGGTAAATCTGCGATTTCGCTGAGTTCTTCTTGCACATCAGCAATCAATGGGTCATTCTTATTTTTCAGCCCTTGCTGAATGCTCCACGCCATATAAAGCGCAAATACCGCCAATAAAATCAAGGCATCAATGCGTGTTACTTGCATATCATAAAGCAAATAGGCAGAAAGTGCGGTTACAAAAATCAAAATTGGCAATTCACGCTTTAACACTTGTGAATTGACGGCAATCGGAGTGATTAAGGCGGTGAAGCCGAGAATAAGGGCGATATTGGTGATGTTTGAACCGTAGGCATTCCCTAGCGCAATTCCTGGTGTGCCGTTTAAAGCGGAAAGGGCAGACACGATCATTTCAGGCGCAGACGTACCGAAGCCGATGATCACTATGCCGATAAGCAACTGGGGCATTCCAAAATGGCGAGCTGTGGCTGCAGCACCGTCCACAAAGCGATCTGCCGCCCACACCAACACGAGCAAGCCGACAATAATTGCCAAACTAGATAACAACATAGAAAAATCCTAAATGAATAAGATAGAGTAAGGAAGTATAGCGAATTCAAGAAGTGAAAAATAGTGAAAAAAATAAAAGCCCGAAAAAAAGGTCGGGCTAAAACTTTTGGTTTTCTATAAACTTTCATCAAAGGAGATAAATAAAAGTTTACCAAAAGGAACTGGCTCCTCCTGCGGGACTCGAACCTGCGACATATGGATTAACAGTCCACCGTTCTACCGACTGAACTAAGGAGGAATTATTCGGTATCAATTAAGATAGGGCGCAAATATTAAAGAGATCGCAAACGATTGTCAAGAGATTAGACGAATAAAAAATAAACTTTTTTCTATCCACAAAAGCTGTGGATAACTCTGTGAGTTAATTAAGATAAAATACGCTCAAGCTAGATAGAAACTAGCGATTGACCATTTAGGAATAGAATTGGTTGTAAAATAACATCTTCTTATAAATCAAATAGTTAAATAAAATCTAGCAAAAGATAATAAAAAATTAGCGAAATTATTTTTTATTTAACTTGACAAATCTAAGTCTGTGTAAAACTTAAGATTTTCTTCTCTGATTTTGTTGCAAAACTGTGATAAAATTGACCGCACTTTATAAATGATCAGTAAGTCAAATGAGTCATAAAATTCACCACAAACCTTTTATTCTGCATTCCGATTTTAAACCCTCGGGCGATCAGCCGACGGCGATTGCAAAATTAACTGAAAATTTGAACGACGGTTTAGCACATCAAACCTTGCTTGGCGTAACGGGGTCGGGCAAAACCTTTACCATTGCCAATGTGATTGCGGAACTTAACCGTCCAGCAATGGTGCTTGCACCGAATAAAACCTTGGCGGCACAGCTTTATGCGGAAATGAAAGCCTTTTTCCCTGAAAATGCAGTGGAATATTTTGTGTCTTATTATGATTATTATCAGCCCGAAGCCTATGTACCGAGCAGTGATACGTTCATTGAAAAAGATGCGTCGATTAACGACCAAATCGAGCAAATGCGCTTGTCAGCCACCAAATCTTTTTTGGAACGTCGTGATACGATTGTGGTCGCTTCGGTGTCGGCAATTTATGGCTTGGGCGACCCCGACAGTTATTTGAAAATGATGTTGCATTTGCAAACTGGGGCGATTATCAATCAGCGTGAAATTTTATCTAAATTAGCGGAATTGCAATATACTCGCAACGATCAAGCCTTTCAGCGTGGCACGTTCCGAGTGCGTGGTGAAGTGATTGATATTTTCCCTGCCGAATCGGACGATCAAGCTGTTCGCATTGAATTATTCGATGAAGAAATTGAACGCTTGAGCTTGTTTGATCCGCTCACAGGCACGAGTTTTGGTGCTGTGCCACGTTTCACCATTTACCCAAAAACGCACTATGTTACACCACGAGAGCGTATTTTAGATGCAATCGAAAAAATCAAAGCGGAGCTAGTGCAACGCCGAGAAAGTTTTATTCTGGCACATAAATTATTGGAAGAACAACGCATTACGCAACGCACGCAATTTGACATTGAGATGATGAATGAGTTGGGCTATTGTTCAGGTATCGAAAACTATTCACGCTATTTGTCTGGGCGTAAAGAGGGCGAACCACCGCCGACTTTGTTTGATTATATGCCACCTGATGCTTTATTGGTTATTGACGAAAGCCACGTAACTGTGCCGCAAATTGGTGGAATGTATCGTGGCGACCGTTCACGCAAAGAAACGCTGGTGGAATATGGTTTCCGTTTGCCGTCGGCGTTGGATAACCGTCCGTTGCGTTTTGAAGAATTTGAGCGTTTAGCACCGCAAACCATTTATGTGTCGGCGACACCAGGAAATTATGAGTTGGAAAAATCAGGGGCGGAAATTATCGATCAAGTGGTACGTCCGACAGGCTTGCTCGATCCTGAAATCGAAATTCGCCCTGTGGCAATCCAAGTCGATGATTTACTTTCTGAAGCACGCCAACGAGCAGAGCGCAACGAACGTGTTTTGGTTACCACATTAACCAAGCGAATGGCGGAAGATCTCACCGATTATTTAGAAGAACACGGTGTGCGAGTGCGTTATTTGCATTCTGACATTGATACCGTTGAGCGTGTGGAAATTATCCGAGATCTACGCTTGGGTGAATTTGATGTACTGGTTGGGATTAACTTATTGCGAGAGGGCTTAGATATTCCCGAAGTGTCATTGGTGGCGATTTTAGATGCTGACAAAGAGGGCTTTTTGCGTTCGGAACGTTCCTTAATTCAAACCATTGGGCGAGCGGCTCGTAACTTGAAAGGAAAGGCGATTTTATACGCCGACCGTATCACTAATTCAATGGAAAAAGCCATTTCTGAAACCAACCGCCGCCGTGAAAAGCAAATGAAATACAACGAAGAACACGGCATTGTGCCACAGGCATTGAATAAAAAAGTGGGCGAATTACTGGATATTGGACAAAGTGCGGTGCATAAAAAGGCAAAATCTCGTGGCAAAGTGGCGGAAACGCAAGCGGATTATAATGTGCCGAAAAATCCCAAAGAGTTACAAAAAGAAATCAAGAAATTGGAGCAACAAATGTATAAATTTGCACAAGATTTGGAATTTGAAAAAGCCGCTGCGGTGCGAGATCAACTACACCAATTACGAGCTGCGTTCATTACTGAATAATCGGCAAGAAAAAGTGGCTTTTTCGGTGTTTTATTGGCTTTAAAAATTGCAAAAAATACACCGCACTTTTGGCAACAATTTAAGACAAATGAGCAAGTGATTGCTCAAATTTTCGAGTAATATGCCAAAATCTATTTTTTTAATTTAGCTATTGATATTTGTATGAAAAAACTGTTTACATTTTTTATTTTATTATTAAGTGCATTTTCGGCACAGGCTGGGCTGTTTGATAGCAAACCTCGCTTTCTAAAAGCAGATCAAGCCTTTCAATTTTCGGCACAAGCTAAAGGCGATAACGTTGAATTGCATTGGTCGATTGCCGATGATTATTACTTATATAAGAAAGAAATTGCGGTGTCGGCAGAAAATGCCAAGGTCGGGGAGTTGCAATTCCCAACAGCGGAATTGCACGAAGACGAATTTTTTGGCAAAGTTGAAATTTTTCGTGGTGATTTAAATGTGCCAGTGCCTTTGTTGGAAAGAGCAAAATCAACAAAATTGGTGGTAAGTTATCAAGGTTGCACTAAGGGATTTTGTTATCCGCCTGAAGAAAAAGTGGTGGATTTATCGGCATTGGGCGTAGGAGATCAAAATGTAGCGCAAGAGAGCAATCAAACTGCAGCGCAAAATAGTGAAGTTTCAGAAACACTTGAAAATAACACCGCAGTTTCTGCACCAGCAAATTTAAGCGAGCAAGATCAATTAGCACAAAGCCTATTTCAGTCGAAATATGCGGTATTTTGGTTCTTTTTACTCGGCGTAGGATTAGCGTTTACGCCGTGTGTTCTGCCGATGTTGCCGCTACTTTCAGCGATTGTGATCGGGCAGGGTGAACGTCCGAAATTAGGGCGAGCGCTGGGCTTGAGCTTTGTGTATGTGCAAGGAATGGCGCTCACTTACACCTTACTTGGCTTAATCGTTGCGGCGATTGGTTTACCGTTCCAAATTGCTTTACAAAGTCCGCCAGTGCTGATTGTGTTATCGGTACTATTTATTTTGCTCTCGGGCTCAATGTTTGGTTTATATAATTTGCAGTTGCCAGCGTCTTTGCAGACCAAATTAGCGCAGTTAAGCCAAAAACAAAAATCGGGTGCATTTGGTGGCGTTTTTGTAATGGGTATGTTGGCTGGCTTGGTTGCTTCGCCTTGTACCTCAGCGCCGCTGTCAGGCGCATTGCTTTATGTGGCGCAAAGTGGCGATTTATTCACAGGCGGGATTACGCTTTACTTGCTTGCGCTGGGAATGGGCGTGCCGTTGATGTTAATCACCGTCTTTGGCAATCAAGTGTTACCAAAATCAGGCGAATGGCTGAATGTAGTAAAAGAGCTGTTTGGCTTTATCTTATTGCTATTACCAGTATTTTTGCTTGAACGTGTGTTCGGTGAATGGTCATCGACTTTATGGGCGGTGTGGTTTATTGCTTTCGTATGCTGGATTGCCTCTAAGCGTTTTTGGGTAGGCTTTGTGACTGCATTGGCGATTTATTTTGCACTTTATCAGTTTGATCTTTTCGGTCTTAATCACGATAAAAATAGCCAAAGTGCGGTGCAAAATCTTTCAATTTCCACACCGCACTTTCAGCGTGTTAATAGTGTTGATGAATTAAAACAAGCACTAGCGCAAAATTCAAAATCTATCGCTATGTTGGATTTATATGCCGACTGGTGCGTGGCGTGTAAAGAATTTGAAAAATACACCTTTAGCGATGCACAAGTGCAACAAGATTTTGAAAATGTGTTGTTATTACAAGTGGATATGACTAAAAATAGCCCAGCTAATAGCGAATTAATGAAGCATTTAGACGTGTTAGGTTTGCCGACGATTGTGTTTTTCGATAAAAACGGCAACGAAATTCAAGGTTCTCGTGTAACAGGCTTTATGCCAGCCACTGAATTTCATCAATGGTTAACGCAATTTTTACCGTAATTATTTACTTATAGTAAAAAGACTTTATGTATTTTAATGCTTTATTAATCAAGATAAATGCGTATAATACGCCACTTAATCCGCAGTGTTGCGTGTTAAACAATATTTTTTAATGAAAGGAAAGTAAAAAATGACATCTTTAAACAAATTCTCACCTTATTTCTTAGCTCTATTACGTGTGGTGATCGGTTACACATTCTTATTACACGGCACAGCGAAATTCTTTGAATTCCCTATCTCAATGACTGGCGGCAAGGGTTCTGTAGAATTAATGTCACAAATGGGTTTAGGTGGCGTGCTTGAAATCGTTGGTGGTGTTTTATTCATCTTAGGTTTATTCACTCGCCCAGTTGCCTTTTTATTATCAGGTATGATGGCAGTGGCATATTTCCAATTCCACGCACCAAGCGGTAATGTGGCATTCCCATTAGCAAATAAAGGTGAGCCAGCAGTATTATTCTGCTTCGTATTCTTATATTTTGTGTTCTCAGGCGCAGGTGTGTTTGCGTTAGATAACAAAGTATCTAAATAATAAAATTTATTTCTCGTAAATAGTTTTGGCTCGCATAATGCGAGCCTTTTTTATTGGCGAAATTTAGCAAGTTTGTCGCAATTCAAGACTAAAAATAAATGAAGTGAAAGACTATCGTTGCGCAATCGTTTGCGCTATAATGCGCGCGTCTATTTTTTATTTCAACTGAAAGGAAGTTTTCAATGCAATCAAATCGTCCGATTCGTCAGGCTTTATTAAGCGTTTCTGATAAAACTGGTATCGTGGAATTCGCGCAAGGTTTAGTGCAACGTGGCGTGAAATTATTATCCACTGGTGGCACAGCAAAATTGTTAGCAGATAATGGGTTAGCTGTAACCGAAGTGTCGGATTATACAGGCTTCCCTGAAATGATGGACGGACGCGTAAAAACCTTACACCCAAAAGTGCACGGCGGAATTTTAGGTCGTCGTGGTACAGATGATGCGATTATGCAACAGCACGGCATTGATGGTATTGATATGGTAGTGGTGAATTTATATCCATTCGCCGCAACCGTAGCAAAACCAAATTGCACGCTGGAAGATGCAGTAGAGAATATCGACATTGGTGGACCAACAATGGTACGTTCTGCAGCGAAAAACCACAAAGATGTAGCGATTGTGGTAAATAATAACGATTTTAACGCCATTCTTGCTGAAATGGATCAACACCAAAATAGCTTAACTTTAGCAACACGTTTTGATTTAGCGATTAAAGCCTTTGAGCATACCGCACAATACGACGGAATGATCGCAAACTATTTTGGTCAATTAGTTAAACCTTATTTCACCGCCGACGAAGAAGACAAAGAGGCGAAGTGCGGTCAATTTCCACGTACTTTAAACTTAAATTTTGTGCGCAAACAAACAATGCGCTACGGCGAAAACAGTCACCAAAATGCGGCGTTCTACGTTGAAAATGACGTAAAAGAAGCCAGCGTTTCGACCGCAAAACAATTACAAGGCAAAGCTCTTTCATACAACAACATCGCTGATACTGACGCAGCACTTGAATGCGTGAAATCATTCGACGAACCAGCTTGCGTGATCGTAAAACACGCTAATCCGTGCGGTGTAGCAATCGGTAAAGATGTTTTAGAAGCCTACGACCGAGCATATCAAACTGACCCAACTTCTGCATTCGGCGGTATTATTGCATTTAACCGTGAATTAGATGAAACCACTGCCAAAGCCATTGTAGAACGTCAATTCGTTGAAGTGATCATCGCGCCAACGGTTTCAGCGGCTGCGGTGGAAGTGGTGAAAGCGAAGAAAAACGTACGCTTACTTGAATGCGGCGAATGGAGCAAAACAGAACAACGTTTAGATTTCAAACGTGTAAACGGCGGTTTGTTAGTGCAAGAAGCAGATTTAGGAATGGTTACGCTTGATGATTTAGAAGTGGTCAGCAAACGCAAACCAACTGAGCAAGAACTCCGTGATTTATTATTCTGCTGGAAAGTCGCAAAATTCGTGAAATCAAATGCGATTGTTTACGCAAAAAATAACCAAACCATCGGCATCGGCGCAGGTCAAATGAGCCGCGTTTATTCTGCGAAAATTGCAGGCATCAAAGCACAAGACGAGGGCTTGGAAGTGAAAGGTTGCGTAATGGCATCTGATGCATTCTTCCCATTCCGTGATGGCATTGATGCCGCAGCGAAAGTAGGAATTGAATGCGTAATCCACCCAGGCGGCTCAATGCGAGATCAAGAAGTAATTGATGCAGCAGATGAGCATAATATGGTGATGGTGTTGACGAAGATGCGTCATTTTAGACATTAAATCGGGGGGCGCCCGATGGGGCGACTTACTTTTTCTTTGCTTTGCCAAAGAAAAAGTAAGCAAAAAGAAAGGCAACCCCGATTTTGCCTTGTTTCCTAAAAATACCTTAATTTGTTTAACGGAAAATGCGTAAACTCGCTTCGCTCAAACAGTACACATTTTCCTACAAATTAAGCTATTTTTAGGCGGCAAAGACGGGGACCCTGTGGAGCGTTATTTTAAAGTGCGGTGCAAAATGGCTAAATTTTTAACCGCAGTTTTAACTAAATTTTAGATAAAATAAAAGATCGTAAAGGGCTTTTAAATCCCCCCGTCTTTGCCGCCTGAGTGTGTTGGAAATTTGTAGGGAAACTTGTACTGTTTGAGCGAAGCGAGTTTACAAGTTTTCCGTTAAGCAAATTCCAACTAAACGAAGAAAAGCGGCAAATCTCGGGGGCGCATTTTCTTTGCCTACTTTCTTTTGTGCGAACAAAAGAAAGTATGGTCGCCCAACGGGCGAAATCCGTTAGCGATTAACGAAGAAATAAGAGAAAAGAATTAAAAACAAAAGGAAAACCCAAATGAATATCCTAATCATCGGCAACGGCGGTCGTGAACACGCTCTTGCTTGGAAAGCAGCACAATCGCCACTGGCGGATAAAGTCTTTGTTGCCCCAGGTAATGCTGGCACAGCGCGTGAAAGTGCGGTGGAAAATGTGAACATTTCTGCTACTGATGTACCAGCTTTGGTGAAATTTGCACAGGAAAATAACATCGGTTTAACCATTGTTGGACCTGAAGCACCGTTGGTGGTAGGCGTGGTTGATGCCTTTGAAGCGGCAGGGCTAACTATTTTCGGACCTCGTCAATCAGCGGCACAGCTAGAGGGTTCAAAAGCCTTTACTAAAGATTTTTTAGCGCGTCATAAAATTCCGACGGCGGAATATCAAAACTTCACTGAAGTTGAGCCTGCGTTGGCGTATATTCGTGAAAAAGGTGCGCCGATTGTGATTAAAGCAGACGGCTTGGCGGCAGGCAAAGGTGTGATTGTAGCGATGACCTTACAAGAAGCAGAAGATGCCGTGCGTGATATGTTGGCTGGCAATGCCTTTGGTGAAGCAGGTAGCCGAGTGGTGGTGGAAGAATTTTTAGATGGTGAAGAAGCGAGCTTTATCGTAATGGTGGACGGTGTGAACGTCGAGCCAATGGCGACCAGTCAAGACCACAAACGAGTGGGCGAGGGCGATCAAGGCTTGAACACTGGCGGAATGGGGGCGTATTCGCCTGCACCAGTGGTAACTTCTGAAATCCATCAACGTGTAATGGAACAAATTATTTACCCAACCGTGCGTGGAATGGCGGCGGAAAACAATGTTTATAAAGGTTTTCTGTACGCAGGATTAATGATCGACAAAAATGGGCAACCGAAAGTGATCGAATTTAACTGCCGCTTTGGCGATCCAGAAACTCAGCCAATTATGATGCGAATGAAGTCCGATCTTGTTGAACTTTGCTTAAAAGCCTGCTGTGGTGAACTTGATCAAGTGCAATCAGAATGGTCGGAGCAGGCAGCGCTAGGCATCGTGTTAGCAGCACAAGGCTATCCTGCAGATTATCGCAAAAATGACCAAATTCAAGGCTTGCCAAGCCAAGCGAACGCCGACGAAAAGGTGTTCCTCGCCGGTGTTGCGGAAAAAGATGGCAAGTTAGTAACCAATGGCGGACGTGTGCTTTGCGTTACTGCATTGGGCGATAGCGTGTTTGCCGCACAACAAAAAGCGTTAAAATTAGCTGAGCAAGTCAACTGGACAGGGCGTTTTTATCGCCGTGATATTGGCTACCGAGCGGTGGCGAGAGAGCAAAAACGCTAAACAGCGGTGTGTTTTTGATGAATTTTATTCATCTTCACAATGAAAAAATAGATCGAAAAAATTTACTGCGTTTGCTGGCATAATTATTGTAAAATAATCCACGCAAACGTTTTACCCTTAACTTGAAAAGGAAACCCTATGTTTAAAAAAAGTTTAACTATCGCTGATTACGATCCCGTTTTGTGGCAAGCTATTCAAGATGAAAATCGTCGTCAAGAGGAACATATCGAGTTAATCGCTTCTGAAAACTACGCCAGCCCACGTGTAATGGAAGCTCAAGGTTCACAGTTCACCAACAAATATGCCGAGGGCTACCCAGGCAAACGTTATTACGGTGGCTGCGAATATGCAGACATCGTGGAGCAATTAGCGATTGATCGTGCTAAAGAATTATTCGGTGCAGATTATGCCAACGTGCAACCGCATTCAGGCTCACAAGCGAACGCGGCGGTTTATATGGCATTGCTTAACCCTGGTGATACCATTTTAGGTATGGATCTTGCACACGGCGGACACTTAACTCACGGTGCAAAAGTGAGCTTTTCAGGTAAAATTTATCATTCTGAACTTTATGGTATTACCGCAGATGGCGTGATTGATTATGACGCAGTTCGCAAACAAGCATTAGAATGCAAACCAAAAATGATCGTGGCAGGTTTCTCTGCATATAGCCAAGTGTTAGATTGGGCAAAAATGCGTGAAATTGCAGATGAAGTCGGTGCGTATTTATTCGTAGATATGGCACACGTTGCAGGTTTAATCGCTGCAGGTATTTATCCAAATCCACTTCCGCACGCACACGTTGTTACTACAACAACTCACAAAACTTTAGGCGGTCCACGTGGCGGTTTAATTCTTTCATCAATCGGTGATGAAGAAATCTACAAAAAATTACAATCTGCCGTCTTCCCAGCGGGTCAAGGTGGCCCATTAGTTCACATCATTGCGGCAAAAGCGGTATGTTTCAAAGAAGCGTTAGAGCCGGAATTTAAAGTATATCAACAAAATGTGTTGAAAAACGCCAAAGCAATGGTAGAAGTGTTTAAATCTCGTGGTTACGACGTTGTTTCAAACGGCACAGAAAACCACTTATTCCTTGTAAGCTTCATCAAACAAGGCTTAACAGGTAAAGCGGTTGACGCAGCACTTGGTCGTGCGAATATCACTGTGAACAAAAACTCAGTGCCAAACGACCCACAAAAACCATTTGTTACATCAGGCATTCGTGTTGGTACACCGTCGGTAACTCGTCGTGGCTTTAACGAACAAGATGTAACCGCATTAGCAGATTGGATCTGTGATATTTTAGATGTACTTGGTACAGAAAAAGAAGATGCAGTGATCGAAGCAACTAAAGCGAAAGTGGCTGAAATCTGCAAACGCTTACCAGTTTACGCTTAATTGAATGATTTGGTTTTTACTAATCTACATAGCGACGGTGAATGCCGTCGCTTATTTTTTAATGCGAGCCGACAAACAACGTGCAAAAAACAAACAATGGCGGATTGAAGAAGCCGTTTTCTTCGCCCTCTGTGCCATTGGCGGCTTTATCGGCGTTCACCTCGGAATGCAACATTTCCGCCACAAAACCCAACACTGGCAATTCAAAGCAGCCGTTATTATAAGTGCGGTACTTTTTTTAATTGTTTTACCACTCGTATTCTGGCAGAGAATGATATCTTAGATCTAACAAGCTAAAACGAATAAAAATACCACCGCACTTTTGATGCTAGAGGCATTTTTTATTTGTTGAACGTTGTTTTTGAGAAAAACTGGGGTGCGTTTTTACTAAGTTTTTTGCAATGCTTTATGGATTTTCAAATCGACTAATCATAAACCTGCTCCCAAGCAGTGTCGTCTAGCACTTTGCCGAAGTGGCTTTCTACGAGGCGTTTGGTGATGTCGCTTTGTGGATTGCTGAATAGGGTGCGGGTGTCGCCGTATTCGATGACTTGTCCTTTGTCCATAACCAGGACTTCATCGGCGATGTGTTTGACAAAGCCAAGATGTTGGCTGACGTAGATATACGAAATGCCACGTCGTTCTTGCACGTCGAGCATTAAGTTGGTGAGCTGGGTTTTTACTGAGGCATCAAGTGTGCCGAGTGTGTCGTCGGCGATGATGATTTTAGGGTCGAGAATTAAGGCTTGTGCCAAGGCTACACGTTGTTTTTGGCTGACCGACATTGTGTTGATTTTCACGTTAGTGTGATCGGGGTAAAGCCCAACTAAACGTAGGGTATTGAAAATGCGTTCGTTGCGCTGTTCTTCGTCCAATGACGTGGCGAGGCGTAGGGGCGTGTCTAAAATTTGCCCGATGTTTAAGCGTGGGTTAAAGGCTGAATTTGGATCTTGCATTATCATTCGGATATTTTTCGCCCTAAATTCATAATCGCCAAATTCAAGGGGCTTGCCGTCCAATAAAATTTCGCCTGCGCTAGGTTTGCTGATGCCAACAATCATTTTGGCAAGGGTTGATTTGCCCGAACCGTTGTTGCCGATAATTGCTAAAGTTTTTTTGCGTTCAAGCTGAAAATTGACATCTTGCACGGCGTGAAATTCAGAATGGCGAAATAAGCCTTGTCGTTCTAAGAACGATTTTGAAAGGTGATTTACGGTTAAAAGTGCGGTCATTTTTTATTCCAAATCTGAATTTTCAATATTTAATGTTAATGGGCTTGCTATTTCTTTTACTGCGGTCGTTTCACGCAAATTCAATGGGTGATGACAAGCAAATTCGTGCTGGCGAATGCGTTTTAACGGCGGTTTGTTCACGCAATCTTTTTGTGCAAAAGGGCAACGAGGTCCAAGACGGCAGCCCATTGGCATTTGCTCCAGTAATGGTACGCTGCCACGCAAGGTGCTTAGGCGACTTTTTAATGGCAACGGCTGGCTAAAATCTGGGGTTGAATGCAATAATGCCACGGTGTAAGGGTGATGTGGTGTTTCTAAAATACTTTCTTTTGGACCTGCTTCGGCGTTTTGTCCACAATATAGTACCGAAAAACTGTCGCACCATTCACTGATGCCAGCGATATCGTTGCTGGCGATTAACACCGTCGTGCCGTGGTTTTTATTCATACTTGATAGCAGACGGAAAATCTGTAATTGCGTGGTTGGTTCCAGGGAATTAGTCGGTTCATCGGCAATGAGCAAGCGTGGTTGATTTGCCACGGCAATGGCGATCATAATTTTTTGCCCCTCGCCCTCGGTAATTTCGTCGGGGTAGCTGTTCATTATGTCTTGATGATCTTTGATGCCGACACGGTGTAATAATTCAATCGCTCGGCGTTTTTTCCAGCCAAACCATTGCCACCAACGCCCTTTGAATGTCCACGACGGAATGTGTTGAATAATTTGTTTACCGACTTTTCGGCTAGGGTCGAGGTAGCTCAATGGCTCTTGATAAACCATTGAAATTTCTTTGCCGACCAATTTTCGACGTTGATAAGGAGTGAGTTTTAGCAATTCTACTTCGCCAAAACGGAAGCGATCGGCGGTGATGATCCAGCTGTCTTTGAATGCGCCACAAATCACTTTGGCGATTAAACTTTTGCCCGAGCCTGTTTCGCCAACTAATCCACAAATTTCGCCCTCATCAAGGGTGAGATTAACATTATCCACTAACTTGATGCGCCCTTGTGGCGTTTTGACTTCAATACAAAGATTACGAATATCTAATAATGCCATAATTGTTCCTATTCATAATATTTGCTGATGCTTTTGCACAGGCTATTGCCGAACACGATGACAACCAGCAGGGTTAAGATTATCGCAATACCAGGTAGAACCACCGTCCACGGAGCGAGGTAAACTAATTCGAGGCTATCTCTGATCATTGCGCCCCATTCTGGCGTTGGGCGTTGTGCACCGAGGGAAATAAAGCTCAATGCGCTAACTTCCATTAATGCCACAGTAAAAGCTCGCACCACTTCTTGAATATAGCGTACGCTGATATTTGGCAAAATAGTTTCTTTTAGTAATTGAAAATTCGACACACCGTCAAGGCGCAAAATTACCACATATTCTTTTTTTAGCTCTTGCTGCACTGCTTGATAAACTTCGTGGATAAAGTGCGGTAATAAAGCAAGCAAAATGGCTAACATTGCGTTTGGCAGGCTAGGTTCCATTAACGTGGCAATCACGATACTAATCAGCAAAATCGGAATAGATAAAAACGCATCGAGGAAATGCCCGAGAATACGAGATTTCAAGCCTTGCGACATTCCAGCCATAATACCTAAAATTCCGCCGATAAGTGCGGTGAAAAAAACGACAATTATCGATGAACCAAATGTGTAAGTAATGCCGTTAAGCAAGCGACTAAACACATCTCGCCCGAGATCGTCTGTGCCGAAGAAATAAGTTACTTCACCAAAGGCATTCCACGATGGTGGAATAAGCTCTTGTCCGACAAATTGCATATCGCTCGGATAAGGTGCAAGCCACGGCACAAATAAAGCTAACAAAATCAAAATGATAATGGTATAAAAGCTAAAAAGTGCAATGCGATCTTGGCGGAATATAAGCCAGATTTGTGAAAAAGCATTGCTTTCTCGAAATTCTTCAGGTTCTTTATCAAGCATTGTTTGTCCACCCTTTTTTACCGAAAGGATCGAGAATAAATAAACAGAAATCTGCCAAAATGTTGACCGTAATAATAAACAAACCAATGGTGATGACACCAGCTGCAATACTGTTGTAATCTTGTTGCGACACCGACAAAATTAACCAGCGACCAATGCCCGGCCAAGCGAAAGTGCTTTCGATTAACATTGAAAACGCCAAGACAAAGGTGATCAAACGAGGTAATTGCGGAATTAAAAACGGCAAGGTGTTGCGCAACATATAACGGTGCAAAATGCGGAAATTTGACCAGCCTCGGGTCATTGAAAATTTGACATAATTTTGTGACAACGCCCATTCGGTGCGCTGTTTGACTAATTGGGTAATTTCCATTGTCGGCGAAATCATTAAGACTAAGGCTGGCAAGATTAGATGCTGTAATACGTTTTGAATAATTTTGATCCGATAAGGCGCATCAACAAACCATACATCAATAATGGCGAAGCCTGTGATATTTTGAATTTCAAATAAAGCGTTGTATTGCCCGACGGCAGAAATTTCCCAACGATTAACCGCTGCTAAATACAGTAAAATAGGCGCAATCCAAAACACGGGCACGGACACGCCGAAAGATGAAAGGGCGTTAATGGTTTTGCCATAAATTGTGTTGCGTTGAAATGCTCCGATTAAGCCGAGTGGCACGGCGAATAAAAAGGCAAGAAAGATCGCTACAAAACTAAGCTCTAAAGTGGGCGGTAGCACGGTTAAAATGACTGAATTTAACGAGTCACCGCCGTTGTAAGTAATACCCAAATCACCTTGCAATAAACTGCTAACATAAGCGAAATAGCCTGAATAAAAGTGCGGTTCAGAAAATGCACTGTTTGACGGATCTCGCATAAAGATGCTGTAACTCACCAGTGATAGCAAAAATACCTTGATAAAGGCGAGGAAAATACGGCGGAAAAGGGCGTAAATCATTGTTTAAGCTCCTTTTTAAATAATAATTTTTCAAAATGAATATGCCCGAATGGGGTCATTTCAATACCTTGCACTTTGGTGTTAGAAATTAATAAACGGTTGACGTTGGCAATCGGCACAATCGGCAATTCAGACAATACTTCTTTTTGTGCTGAATTGTAATCTGCCGCACGCAAATTGGTGTTTTGGCTGATGAGAGCAAGGTCTAATAAATCGTCGAAACTTGGCGAACACCAGTTTGATAAATTGGTTACTTCGCTGGTGGTATTGCAGCTTAAAATAGGGCGTAAGAAGCTGTCGGGGTCTAAACTGCTCGACAACCAGCCACCTAAAATTAAGTCGTAATCTTCGGTTTTATTGGATAAATTTTGCATCAAAAAGTTACGAGAAACTGACCGCACTTTGACTTTCACGCCCACTTGCGCCAAGTCGAATTTAATCATTTCCGCCATTTTTATCGGTGCAGGGTTATATACTTGTTCTTCGTCGATTACCCACATTTCAAGACTTAAGTTTTTGTTTGCTAAGGTTTCTTTGGCTTTTTCAGGGGCGTAATCATAGGCGAAATTATTTTGCGCCTCGCTCGATGCCCACGAAATTGGTGGCACAACATTGTTGGCAAGGGTAGCGGTTTCATAATAAATGCGGCTGATGATCCGTTGGCGATTAATTGCTTGCGCAATAGCACGACGAATTTCTAAATCTTGCATTGTTGGGCGCAGGAAATTAAAGGCTAAAAAGGATAAATTCATTCCCTCGCTGAACGTGAGCTGAAATTGCTCATTACTATTTTGCAGCAAGCCTAATTGGCTTAATTCAGGAAAGGTCGCAATTTGGCATTCGTTATTGAAAAACTTCGCCAAACGCCCTGTTCGGTCGGTGGAAAGGTCGATCACGATGTGCGGAATATTCGGTGCTTTGCCCCAATAATGCGTGTTGTGTACTAAACGGATATATTGGCTACGGAAATAGTCTTTTACTTGATATGCGCCCGTGCCGACAGGTAAAGTATCGAGCTGGCTGAGGTTGTCGTCGGCGTTGAGTTGCAGGGCGTATTCTTGCGATAAAATCACCGCATATTGGCTCGCTAAATGAGATAATACTGAAGCGTCGGGCGCAAATAATTCAATTTGCACCGTATAAGGATCAAGGCTTTCCACTTGCTTAATTTTTTGGTTAAGCTTCACGCTTTCAAAATAAGGATAGCGAGATTTGCGGGCTAATTCGTGGAAAATTTGATATTGACGATTGACTTGCTGGCTGTCATCGCTGGCAAATTCAGGCAATGCGGTGTTATGCCCAAGCACACGATTAAGGGAAAATACCACATCGTCGGCGTTAAAATCACGAGTCGGCGTAAACCATTGAGTATGATGAAATTTTACCCCTTTGCGCAAACGAATGGTAATGATTTTGCCATCGGGAGACAGGGTGTAAGATTGCGCCAATGAGGGCTCGACACGAGAACTATTATTTTGCGCTTCAAATAATTTGTTGTAAATTTGCTCAGTAACCACATTCATACTCGTGCCAGCATCGGCGGTTTGCGGATTAAAGGAAAAGCCTTTGGCATTGGTGCAATAAATTAAGCCATTATCCGACACGATATTAGGCACTTTGGGGGCTGCCCAAGCGGAACACGCCAATGTATAGGCAAAAAGTGCGGTGAAAAAATGAAGAATTTTAAGCATAAATTAGGTTATTCGTGATAAATTAAGTTAATTTTATCGGATCTACACAAAGATTAAAAATAAAAATGTTCAATAGCTTACAAAAAGAAATCAATCAATTTATCGACCGCGGTTTAGATCGTTCCTTGCGCATTGCGGTAACAGGGCTAAGCCGCAGCGGAAAAACGGCGTTTATTACGAGTTTAATCAATCAGTTACTGCATATTGATCGTGCAGAAAATACTCACTTGCCTTTATTCGATGCGGCACGCAATCAGCGCATTCTCGGTGTGAAGCGCATTGCGCAACGCAATTTATCTATTCCACGTTTTGAATATGAGCGAAATTTGGCAGAACTGAGCCAAAATCCACCGCACTTTCCACAATCTACTCGTGGCGTGAGCGAAACTCGTTTGGCAATTCGCTACCAACGACAAAATGGTTTGATGAGCTATTTAAAAGAAACAGGCACGCTCTATTTGGATATTTTTGATTACCCAGGGGAATGGCTGTTGGATTTGCCTTTGTTGGATTTGAATTTTCAACAATGGTCGCAAGAATTAAGCCAATCTTTTCAAGGGATTAGAGTTGAGTTGGCGCAAGAATGGCAGCAAAAAGTGAAGGCGTTAGACTTAACTGCGGTGGCAAATGAAGATGTTTTAGCCGACATTGCGCAAAGCTATACTGATTATCTTAACGCTTGCAAAGCACAAGGGCTGCACTTTATCCAACCTGGGCGATTTGTATTGCCTGCGGAATTGGCAGGTGCGCCAGCATTGCAATTTTTCCCTTTGTTAAACCTTACGGAAGAACAATGGAAACAACTGAAAAATAACGCTAATTCAAATAGTTATTTCGCCATTTTGCAAAAACGTTATGATTATTATCGCCATAAAATAGTGAAAAATTTCTATGAAGATTATTTTGCGCATTTTGATCGTCAAGTGATCTTAGCTGACTGTTTAACGCCGTTAAATCACAGTCGCCAAGCCTTTGAAGATATGCAAGAGGGGCTAGGGCAGTTATTCAAAAATTTCCATTATGGCAAGCGAAATTTGTTGCATCGTTTATTTGCGCCACGCATTGACAAGCTGATGTTTATTGCCAGCAAAGCGGATCATATCACCACTGATCAACTGCCGAATTTGATCAGTTTAATGCGCCAATTAGTGCAAGATGGCGGTCGCCACGTTGAATTTGAGGGCATTGAAACGGAATACAGCGCCATTGCGGCAATTCGAGCTACAACGCAAGTGAATGTTACGCAAAATGGGCAGCAATTTAAAGCTATTCAGGGCGTGCGTTCTAGCGATTTGCAAAAAGTAACCGTATTCCCAGGTTCTGTGCCGAGCAAATTACCGCAGGCAGAATTTTGGCAACAACGCCAATTTGATTTCGACCAATTTGAACCACAACCCTTAGAACAGGGCGAAAATATACCGCACTTAAGGATGGACGCTGTGTTGCAATTTTTGTTGGGCGACAAATTGGCTTAAGGCAATGAAATAGGAAAAATAATGAACGATAAAATGATTTTTAATGCACATTCGCAGGCAGAAAATAATACGAATTTTCAAGAAAAACAAGAATTTAATCAAGATGAAGTGGATATTGAAGTCGATAAAGATCCACTCAATGATCGAGAAATTTTGCAGGGTGAATTGCTGAATGCGCAATTTGAACAAGCGATTGGTACTAAGCCACGCTGGTGGACGAGAGCCTTAATGGCGGTGTTTGCTTTGTTGCTGTTGGCGACGGTGGCGCAGTCGGTGCAATGGCTGATGGACACGTGGCAAAATCATCAATGGATTTATTTTGTTTTTGCCTTGGTGAGTTTTTCAGTGGTGCTGTTGGGCGTGAGTGCGATTGCTAAGGAATTTGCTTTATTACACAAGCTACGCCAGCGTGCGTTAATGCAGCAAAAAAGCCTGAATTTACAAGGCACTGCGCTAAATTTGCCTGAAAGTGCGGTGCAATTTTCAGCAGATTTTGCGCACAATGAACAGGCGCAAGCGTTTTGTTTAAACGTTGCCAAAGCAATGAAATTAGACGAACAGCACCCTAGCGTGGTGCAATGGAAACAACAAATTGCCGACAGCCACAGCGCGCAAGAAGTGGGCTTTTTGTTTAGCCAAAATGTGTTGAACCCTTTTGATCAACAAGCGAAAAAATTGATTACCAAAAATGCGTTAGAAAGTGCCGCGGTGATTGCTATTAGCCCGTTGGCGGTGGTGGACACGTTGTTTATGGGCTGGCGCAATATTCGTATGATTAACCAAATCGCCAAATTATACGGCATTGAATTAGGCTATTTCAGCCGTTTGCGTTTGATGAAATTGGTGCTAATGAATATGGCTTTAACTGGAGCAGCGGAGTTGGTGCAAGAAGTGGGAATGGATTGGCTTTCGCAAGATATTGCTGCCAAGTTATCGGCTCGAGCTGCGCAGGGCATTGGTGCAGGTTTGCTTACCGCTCGCTTAGGCATTAAAGCAATGGAATTTTGCCGCCCGATTAGCTTTCAAAAACAAGACAAGCCACGCTTAAGCCATATTCACAAAGCGGTGTTGGGGCATTTAAAATCGCAAGTTTTTAGCAGCAGTAAATTAAAGCAAACAGAAAAATTGTAAAGATTTGTTGACGTGTTGCGCTTTCTGTTTTACAGTGAACACATTCTTTTGTGGAATAAATGGATTATTCCCTCGCTTGTTTTTCACTGGCTACGGCTTAAAAACTACGGATCAAAAAATGACTGAAAATACACCGCACTTAATGCCAACATTTGCTGATATTATTGCGCAAAGCCCAAAAATGCAGGGTTTATTGGAAAAAGCCAAAAAATTTGCTTTGCTTGATGCGCCTTTGTTAATTCAAGGGGAAACAGGTACGGGTAAGGATTTGTTGGCAAAATCTTGTCATCAATGGAGTGAGCGACGAGAGAATAAATTTATTGCGGTCAACTGTGCTGGTTTGCCTAATGAAGATGCGGAAAGCGAGATGTTTGGGCAAGCCAAAGGCGATAAAACCACGCAAGGTTTTTTTGAATATGCCGATGGTGGCACGGTGTTGTTAGACGGCATTGCTGAATTATCGTTGCCTTTGCAAGCAAAACTGTTACGTTTTCTGAACGATGGCACTTTTCGTCGCGTGGGCGAGGAGCAAGAACATTATGCTAACGTGCGTGTGATTTGCACTTCGCAACAGCCGCTGCAATATTTTGTTGATGAGGGTAAGGTGCGCAGTGATTTGTTCCACCGCTTGAACGTGTTGACTTTAGATGTTCCGCCATTGCGTGAACGCCAGCAAGATATTGAAGCCTTAACCCAATTATTTGTGCAACAAATCAGCCAACATCTTGGCATTCCTACACCGCAGTTTGATGAGCAATTTATTGACTATTTGCAGGCTTATGAATGGCAGGGTAATGTGCGAGAGCTGTATAACGCCTTATATCGAGCTTGCTCTTTAGCCGAAAAACAACAGCTCACGGTGCAAGGCTTAAGCCTTATTGCGCCACATTCGCTAGCGGTTGACGTGGAAAATATTTTAATTGAACAATTTGGTGAGCAAACTTTAGATCAAATTATGGCGAATTTTGAAAGCCAAGTGTTGCGCCAATTCTATGAGCAATACCCAAGCACTCGAAAACTCGCCGCTCGACTAGGCGTGTCGCACACTGCCATTGCCAATAAGCTGAAAAATTATGGCATTGGAAAATAGGCAAATAGGAAAATAGTTAGTTGAAAAGCTATTTTTGCTCCCCTTGCTTGCGGGGGCTGGGCGAAGCTCTGAGGGCGGCTAAATATAGCAATTCCTTACAAATATCCGCAAAACTTCAGTTTTTACACCGCACTTTTTAATCATCAATTCGCTGTTTCGGACTAAATTCATCAAGCACGGGGAATTTCTTCACTAATTTTAGCCATTGAATTTGATCGATTTTTAGCGTTAATTCAAATTCACCTAACTCGCTAATTTTTTCTTGTTGTATGCAATTTAATTGATAAAAAGCGTGGCGAATTTGCCCTTGTTGTGGGCGTAGTGTGAGCGAAAGGTTTAAAATTGTATTGGCTAAACGTTGGCGAATAGCGTTAAATAAAAGCTCAATGCCTGCGCCTGATTGCGCACTTAAATATACCGCAACAGGTTGATTTTCATCATTATATTCAATGTGTGGTGCAATATTTTCCAGCTGATCGATTTTGTTATAGACCAATAATGTCGGCACATTTTGCGCTTCGATTTCCGTTAAAACTTCATTAACCGCTTGAATATTTTCTAGCTTGCGAGCATCTGCCGCATCAACAAGATGCAATAACAGGCTAGCTTCGGTGGTTTCTTGTAGAGTGGATTTAAATGCAGACACTAAATCGTGCGGCAAATCACGAATAAAGCCTACGGTGTCGGCTAAAATCGTCGTGCCGACATCTTGAATTTCCAAACGGCGCAAAGTGGGATCGAGCGTTGCAAAAAGCTGATCGGCAGCATACACATTGGCTTGAGTAATTTGATTAAATAAGGTCGATTTGCCAGCATTGGTATAACCCACCAGTGAAATAGTCGGAATATCCGCTTTTTGGCGAGTTTGACGATTTTGATTGCGCTGTTTTGCGACTTTTTCTAAGCGATTTTGCAGTTGTGCAATGCGCACTTTAATTAAGCGACGGTCGGTTTCTAACTGTGTCTCCCCAGGTCCACGTAAGCCCACTGCGCCTTTTTGCTGGTCTAAACCTGTTTTACGGCGCACTAAACGAGTAGCAAGGTGTTTTAATTGGGCTAATTCCACTTGCAATTTCCCCTCGTGAGAGCGGGCTCGCTGGGCAAAAATATCTAAAATCAATCCAGTGCGGTCAACCACTCGGCACTGACACAAACTTTCTAAATTTCGGGTCTGTGCTGGGCTTAATTGGTGATTAACCAAAATCACATCAGCTTGATGAAATTCCACCGCTTGCGCAATTTCATCAGCTTTACCTTGCCCGACAAAATATTTGGCTTGTGGCGAGGAGCGAGAAGTTGTGATCACTTGTAACACATCAACCTCTGCTGATTCTGCCAACAGTTGAAATTCAGCTAGGTCTTCCAAATTTTTTTGCTGTGAAAAAAAGGTATGCACCACGATGGCTTTATCTCGGGCATTATCACGGTTTTGTTGTGAAAAATTGGGATCTATTTGTGGTTGATTTTGCTGCAGATTTTCATCTAAAAGTGTATTTTCGTCAGAGTGGTCGAAAGAAAAATAGTCAACGGAGGAATGTTCAGATGTAGAAATTGAGCAAAGTGCGGTGGAGCTTTCCGAAATTTTCACCGCACTTTTGTTATTTTGTTGCATTGATTTGTCGTATTTTAGCTTGTTAAACTGACAATCTTATTCAGCTTGTAGTTCAGCCACAGCTTCAACCGCAGTTTGTGTAGCTTGATGTTGTTGACCATTGTTATTATGGTGCGACACTGAACGAGCTGGTACAACCGTTGAAATTGCGTGTTTGTAGACCATTTGATTGACTGTATTTTTCAATAAGATCACAAATTGGTCGAATGATTCAATTTGCCCTTGCAATTTAATGCCATTAACTAAATAAATGGATACAGGGATACGCTCACGACGCAGCGCATTTAAATAAGGATCTTGTAATGATTGTCCTTTTGCCATTTTGTTTTCCTTCTTATTGGTTTTATTAGCTATTTTATTATTTATAATGAATATTATCTAATCACTTACACTATATCAACTTTGACTAATGAGATCAAAGGCTTGTTGTACCTTTTTAAGATTTTTTTCACTTTCTAGGCTATCTAGCCACTGAATTGGGGTTTTCCAGCCTCGTAACCAAGTGATTTGTCGCTTCGCTAATTGCCTTGTGGCGCAAATACCACGATAAATCGCTTCGTCTAAATCATAATCGCCACGCAAATGTTCCCACATTTGACGATAACCCACGCAACGCATTGACGGCAAATCCAAATCTAAATCTGCACGAGCATAGAGTTTTTCCACTTCTGCTAGAAAACCTTGCTCCATCATTTTATGGAAACGCAATTCAATGCGTTGATGCAGAATTTGGCGATCTTGCGGCGCAATGGCAAATTGCAAAATTTGATAGGGCAGCGCTTCGCCCTTTTGCTGGCTTAATTCGGTGAGCGATTTGCCTGTAATATAAAACACTTCCAAAGCACGATTAATGCGTTGGCTGTCGTTGGGATTAATTCGTGCTGCAGAAACAGGGTCGATCTGCGCTAATTCCTGATGTAAATTCGCCCAGCCGTGTTGCTCCGCTCGCTGTTCAATTTCGGCACGCACTTGCTCATCGGCATTAGGTAATGGTGAAAGCCCTTCCAATAAGGCTTTGTAATACAGCATTGTGCCACCAACCAGCAAGGGAATTTTGCCCTGTGCGCTGATTTCTGCCATTTCTCGCAACGCATCTTCACGAAAATTCATTGCGGAATAACTTTCGGCAGGGTCGAGAATATCAATTAAACGATGAGGCGCAAGGCGCAATTCTTCTGCGCTAGGCTTTGCCGTGCCGATGTCCATTCCTTTATAAATCAAGGCACTATCAACGCTAATCAATTCCACAGGCAAGCTTTGGCGCAATTTAATTGCCAAATCCGTTTTGCCTGAAGCGGTTGCGCCCATTAAGAAAATCGCGGGTGGTCGTTTTGCGGTCATTTGGGTTAAGCCTGTAAATAAAGGTTAAAATCAACGGCAATTAAATCATCTTGCAGTTGAATATCCTGTTGTTGATTAATTAACTGTTCCACTTCTTGTAACATATTGACTGCACTCGCAAAAACAGCGATTTCCCCTTGTTCTAATAAGGTTAAAAGTGCGGTGGAAAATTGATCGATTTGGTCAAATTGTTGTGCCAATAAGGAGACAATAATTTTTTGTAAATTTTGTTGGCGTAAATGCTGTGGCACGGCGTTTAACGTGATGCGATGCTGTGCTAGGTGTTCGCTAAATTGAAAGCCAAGTTGGGCAAAATAGGTTTTTTGTTGTAACCAATTTTCTTGTTGTTGCGCATCTAAGCGAAACACCACAGGAATGAGCAATGGTTGCGTGAGCTGACTGTGCAATTTTAGCTGTAATTTAGACCGCACTTTTTGCAAACGATCTAAGGGTAGCAAATAAAAATCATCATTTTGTTGTAATAGCAGGGCTTGTTTTTGCGCTAAGTGTACTAAGGCTAAGGCGCGTAAAATGTGTGGCTGCGTGCTGTGATGGTTTGTTTCAACTTGTTCAGTATGAAGCAATTCACCATAAATCTTTTGCTCAGTTTTGCTCGGTGGCAATGATTGGCTTGATGTAAATTGTGGCGAAAAGTGCGGTGTAAAATGCGATGATTTTTTGCCCGAATGTTCATTACCAAATGGCGAAGTAGAAGACGCCGTTGAAGCTGGCGCAGAAGTCGCTGTTGAAACCGAATGACTAAACATATTCACCCCAGCGGTGCTGCGATTAGGTTTTAAGCTAGGCGCATAATGTGCGCCGAGTTCCTGCACTTCATTGCTTGATATGCGTTCTTGCGGTGCTGGGTTGAAATCGAATTGTTCCGCTTGTTGCAAGGCATTACTTACGCCCTGACAAATAAAATCGTGAACTAAACGAGCTTGATGAAAACGCACTTCGTGTTTGGTCGGGTGCACATTAACATCAACATCATTTGGGTTAATGTCCAAAAATAATACAAAAGCAGGGTGTTGTTCTGCTGGCAAATGTTCCGCATAAGCCTGACGAATGGCGTGTGTAATCACTTTATCTTTCACCATTCTTCCATTGATATAACAATAACTTAGGTCATTTTGTGTGCGAGTAAATTGTGCTGTTGCCACCCAACCAGACAAATGCAGATCGTCGTGTTTCCAGTCTATGTGCAAAGCGTTGTGAACAAAATCTTCGCCACAAATGGCGGCAACACGTTTCAAAACTTGTGAAGTTTCCACCGCACTTTTATATTGGCGCAAGATTTTTCCGTTGTGAGTTAAAGTGAACGCAATGTGTGATTTCGCCAATGCGATGCGACGAATGACTTCATCAATGTGCGCAAATTCGGTTTTATCGGTGCGTAAAAATTTGCGCCGAGCAGGGGTGTTAAAAAATAAATTCGCCACTTCCACCGTTGTGCCGACAGGGTGCGAAGCTGGCGTGATGGTGCTTTCTTGATCACGTCCTTGCACATAAACTTGCCACGCTTCATTTTGTTCAGCAGTGCGAGAGGTGAGCGTTAGGCGAGAAACCGAGCTGATACTGGCAAGTGCTTCGCCACGAAAGCCCAAACTTAAAATCGCTTCTAAATCTTCAATACAACTAATTTTGCTAGTGGCGTGGCGAGCCAGTGCCAAGCTCAATTCTTGTTTAGCAATGCCAATGCCATTATCACGAATGCGAATTAGGCTTGCGCCACCGTTTTCAATGTCAATTTGAATGCGAGTTGCGCCAGCATCAAGGCTATTTTCTACTAATTCTTTCACCACCGACGCAGGTCGCTCAACCACTTCACCTGCGGCGATTTGGTTTGCGAGTTGTGCTGGCAGAATTTGAATTGGCATATTATTCCTTAATTTGAATTTTTTGACCGACACGCACTTTGCCGTCTTTTAATTTTGGATTTAATTTCAAAATCTTATCAGGCGAAATGCCGTATAAACGACCGACAGCATAGATAGTTTGATCTTTTTCCATTGTGTGGAATTTCGGGATCTCCTTGCTTTTTTCACTCGTGGCTTTTTTATCTTTGCTAGTCGATTTTTCCGTTTTATCGGTTTTGCTGTTTTTGTCGTCTGTTTTGTTTTTTTCTACAGTTTTATTTTTATCTGTCGTTTTTTTGTCTGCAGATTTATTTTTATCGGCTTCCTTGTTTTTATCCGCTGTGCTGGCTTTTTCTTCTTTAGCGGAAGATTTTGCCGCAGGGATTTTTACTTTTTCGCCGATGCGCAATTCTTTACGTTTAAGCTGATTTAACGCCACAATATCATCAACGCTAACATTGTGTTTTTTGGCGATTTTATCCAAGCGGTCGCCTGATTTCACGGTGTAAACCACGCCGCTGTCTTTAATGCTATTTTCTTTTACGGCAGTTTCTTTTTTAGTCGTAGCTTCTTTTGCGTTGTCTTTGTTGGATTTATCGTTAGCATTTTTGCTGTCAGCAGTTTTACTATCCTCTACTTTACTTTCACTATTTTTACCATTGGCTGGAATTTTAAGCGTTTCCCCAATCCACAATTCTTTGCGAGAGAGTTTATTTAACGCCAAAATATCGGCAGATTTCACTCCATATTTTTCGGCAACACCGCCAAGGGTTTCGCCTGATTTCACTTTATGGCGTAATCCGCTATCTTTGATTTCGTTAGTTTTTTCTTCTTTTTTGTCTTCTTTGGTTTTATCTTCTTTTGTTTTGCTGTCATTTGCTGAAGATTTTTTATCGGCATTTTTATCCGCAGCCACTTTTTTATCTGCTGTTACTTGGCTCACTTTGTCTTCTTGGCTTTCTTTATAAGTAACCGTGGTGTTGACGTCTAATCCACCGTTGCGACGACGATATTCAACCAAGCCTTGATAAATAATGTAGGCGACACGTTTACGGTAAGCGTTTGAGCTTAATTTGGTTTCTTCTTCCACATTGGAAAGGAAGCCCGTTTCTACTAGCACAGAGGGAATATCAGGAGAGCGCAATACGCCTAGGCTGGCGTGTTGTGGACGGCTGCGACTGAGTTGGGTGATTTTGGCAAAGTTGCGCAAAATAGTGTTACCTAGTTCATAGCCTGTACGTTGACTGTGTCCGAATTGTAAATCTAATACCGTTTGATTGAGATAAGCCTCGTTGCTGTTTGACAGCACTTTGCCTGCGCCGCCTAATAATTCTGATTGTTTTTCGTGATCCTCTAACCATTGCCCCATTTCATCATTGGCACGACGGTTGGAAAGTACCCAAACTGATGCACCACGTAAATTAGGATTTTGCGAAGAATCAGCGTGAATAGACACCAAATAATTCGCACGGTTGCGGCGAGCAATTTCAGAGCGATCAGGCACAGAAATGTAATAATCGCTTGAACGAGTGAGTACGCCACGGAAATTAGGATCTTGATCTAACAAGGCTTTTAGTTCACGAGCAATGGAAAGCGTTACATTTTTTTCGTAAATATGAATATTTCGCCCAATAGCACCAGGGTCTTTACCACCGTGTCCAGGGTCGATTGCGATTGTCCAAACTTCAGCGAGAGAAGCGGAGGAAAAAAGTGCGGTTAAAATTAAGAGTAAAATGCGTTTCATTGAATATTGCTTAAAATCTGTGCGTTAAAACTAATCTGTATTTTGCGTTAAATTGCCTGTAATTGCTGTAGAATTTGGCTTGCTACAGGGCTTTGGGCGATTAGCTCAATATCTCGAGCCTGCTCTGCATAGGCGATGTTAATGATCAAATCAGCTTCGCTTAACAGCCCTTTGCCTTTTTCTGCCCATTCCACTAAGCAAATCGAATTAGGCTGAAAATAATCTCGAATACCCATAAATTCCAATTCTTCGGGATCGCTTAAACGATATAAATCAAAATGATAAATATGCAAATCTGCTAAATGATATTCTTCAACTAAAGTATAAGTTGGACTTTTCACATTGCCCGAATGCCCCAAACCTTGAATCATTCCACGGCTTAAAGTGGTTTTGCCTGCACCCAAATCACCATTGAGATAGACCACAAAACCGTGTAAATGTGCCACTTCACGGATTAATTTAATTAATTTTTCACCGAATTGGCACATTGCTTGTTCATCGGGCAGATATTGTTGATAGCGTAATGTCATTTTTATTGTTCAACAAATTCATTTGGTTAAGTAGCAAAAATGTTAAAAATTATACCGCACTTTAAGAAAATTTACAGTAAAAAATGTACAAATAAAAAGATAAATCTCACCAAACACATAGCAAATTAAGTAGATTTGATAATTCAAGTAAATGGTGTAGAATAAATAAAAATGGGAGGTAAATATGGCTTCACTATCCACGTCTATGACATCAGCAATCGCGGCTATGTTGCCGTTTTCTTTTGATACAAATAAAGAAAATGATGAAAACATAGCTAAAGCAAAGATGCGTGAAACTCAATTTCGCATTACGTCCGTTAATCAAATGCTAGTGTCGTTATTAGATATAGTTGAAACTGATCCCAGTTTTTGGTTGCAGATCAATGATATCGCTATGCTAAAAGCAAATTTCACTGCAAATAAACGCTATATTGATGAGATGAGAAATCATTTTATGGGTGAAAGTAAAACTGTCGCTTTACTTGATAATATGAAAAAGACAATTATTAAACTTGAGAGTTTGATGCCTAAAGAGTCAGAGTTTAATTTTGACTTGGCTAGAATGAAAGAGCGTGTGAACGGTGAATTTGTGCAATTACCTAGCGATATTACTTTAGCGAAAGACATTAAAGCGTGGTTATTAGATGGCTAATTTAACTGTTGATTTTGGCGTGCAATTCAAACGTGAATTTGCCCATTTCCCAGTGAGAGATCAGGACGCTATTTCTGATTTTATTGAACATCTTTTGGTAAGTGGTTTTGAGGAGCTTGAGGGGAGAAATAAAAAATCCGATGAAGTGCCTCATAATGATCCTCAATGGCGTTTTAAAGTGGCTTATGCGCAAGAACATTCGTTATGGCATTATCATATAGGTATTATTCAATACGATATGACAAAACCTTTTGGTGATAGAACATCAGAATATGTTGTGCATTATCAGTATTTAGATAATTTAGTTAAAATTGTTGATTATTCTGCACACCCACCACTTAATTTACCCTCTGATACTTATCTAAGATAAAATAGATTAACTAAAATTGGTTAATCAAATTTCATAATTAGACCTTCCCCCCAATTCAAAACTTGCTATTTTTTCACCGCACTTTTTGGGTATTGTTTTTTTGTTTGCTTGTTTATGCAGCAAACTTCATTGTATCTCGTCTTGGTTTAATTTGATGAATTGTATTAGTTACTGTGCCAACAATGGGTAAATCTGCCCAGTGGCGTGTTTTGATGCTGTGGGCTTTTGAGCGTAATGGCACAAAAATGAATTCACCGTTGCTATAAGTAACAAATTCATAAATTTCCATTTTTTGTTCTAAATCTAGCACGATCAAATCGCCGACGGCTAAACTGTCGCTTTTTTCGACTACAAGCATATCGCCTTTTTCAATGCCCCACGCCAACATATCAGGATCAGTGATATGAATAAAACAAGTTTGTTGTGGGCGTTTAATGCAATATAAATTTAAATCTAATTTACGGCTATAATTCGCATTGCCTGATTTTTGATCTTCAAAATACGGAATAGGGTGATATGAAAAATCATTGGCGATAGCGGTTTGAGTTTGGCTGTAATGTACGTTGTTAATCACATTGTTAATGGCGTAGTTCATAATAAATACCCTATAAAAATTCAGCTTGTTGTTTTGAACAGGTGTATAATACTGTTTATCGAAACAGAAAGTCAACAGGAAATTAGATCTTTTTTAATCAGTTGCATAAAAAATGCCATTTTTTGCTTTTTTATATTCCTTTTAGCTTGAAATTTGGGTATCTTTGTGGGGGCTTATCTACCTTGAATGCGTAGAGCTTATGCGCTTAACTGGATCGATTGATCCGTGTGATTAACTGGCAAGCAAAGACTTGCATAACTTTGTAATTAATTTATGAATACTTCACGTTTATTTTCATTCTTATTCAGTGGAAATTTGGTAAAACGAATTTCTATTGGTTTAGTACTCGGTATCGTTGTTGCAATGATCTCCCCAGCGCTAGAATCAGCTTTAGGCTTTAACTTAGCAGATAAATTAGGCGTTTTAGGTACGATCTTTGTGCGTGCGTTGCGTGCAGTTGCCCCAATTTTGATCTTCGTATTAGTGGTTTCAGCCATTGCGAACCGCAAAGTGGGCGCAAAAAGCAATATGAAATCGATCATCAGCTTGTATATCCTTGGTACATTCTTAGCCGCTTGCACCGCAGTTATTGCAAGTTTCCTTTTCCCTGTTAGCATTCCATTAAAAGCAGCGGAAAATTCGCTATCGCCTCCAGGGTCAATTTCTGAAGTATTAACCACCGTTATTTTAAACATCTTCGACAACCCAATCGCAGCACTTTCTAATGCAAACTTCATCGGCATTTTAGCGTGGGCGATTGCGCTTGGTTTAGTATTACGCCACGCCGCAGACAGCACCAAAAATGTCTTTAATGACATTTCAGAAGCCATTTCTAAAATCGTGCATCTTGTCATCGGCTTAGCACCATTCGGCGTATTCGGCTTAGTAACAGCAACCCTTGCCGACAAAGGTTTAGCCGCATTAGCAGATTATGCTTATTTATTAGCAGTGTTAATCGGTGCAATGTTATTCGTTGCATTTGTTATCAACCCCGCCATTGTTTATTGGAAAATCCGCCGCAACCCATATCCATTAGTGTGGGAATGTGTGCGAGTAAGTGGTTTAACCGCATTCTTCACACGTAGTTCAGCGGCAAATATCCCAGTAAATATTGAATTAGCCAAACGCCTAAACCTTGACGAAGAAACCTATTCAGTGTCAATCCCATTAGGTGCAACCATCAATATGGGCGGCGCAGCAGTAACCATCACCATCTTAACCTTAGCGGCAGTAAACACACTCGGCATTGAAGTTTCAATTCCAACAGCGATCTTATTAAGCGTCGTGGCAAGTGTGTGCGCTTGTGGTGCATCAGGTGTAGCTGGCGGTTCATTATTATTAATCCCATTAGCTTGTAGCTTATTCGGCATCTCAGCAGACATCGCCGTACAAGTTATCGCCGTCGGCTTCATCATCGGCGTATTACAAGACTCAACTGAAACAGCCTTAAACTCATCAACCGACGTGCTTTTCACTGCAGCAACCTGCATTGCAGAAGAAGCAAAAAATGCAGATGTAGCAAAATAAATCAGTCTAAAAAACACAAAAGCGATCCTTAGGGTCGCTTTTTTTATGGGGAAAAGAATAGCAAAAGAAAAAGTGCGGTGCAAAAATCTTAAGTTTTTACACCGCACTTAATTATTAAGCGTGTGCAGGGTGCGTTGTTAATTTGATATTAAGTGCGGTTAATATTTTGAAAATAGGTTCAAAACGTGGTTTGCTTGTGCCATTTAGCGTTTTATACAAACTTTCTCGTGCTATACCACTTTCTTGTGCAAGCAGGTTCATTTCTCTAGCTCTTGCCACATCTGACAAGGCTTCGATAAATTCCGCATAATCACCACTGGCTAAGCTCTCAGCCAAATATGCACTAATGGTTTCTTCATCGGTTAAAAATTCCGCAGGGTCAAATGCACGTGTTTTAATGTGTGGTTGTAGTGCCATTGCTTCTCCTTATGATTTGATCATTGCTCGTGCTTTTTGAATGTCAGCGGTTTGTGTGCTTTTATCGCCACCGCATAACAAAAAGTAAAGCGTTTTGCCATCTTGTGTATGGTAGGCTCGATAACCTTTGCCTGTATCTATACGCATTTCGTAAAGATTTCCTGATAAGTTCTTAAAATCACCAAAATTCCCTAATCCTGACGTTTAATGCGTTTAGTTATTAAGGCTTTCGCAACAGGATCTTTTAAGTGTGAAAGCCAGCTAATAAATTCTTCCGTCATTTCGATTTGGTTTACAGGGCTATTCATTTAGTTTTTCTCTTTTTGTATTCTATGGATTACACAGTATCCGCTAGATTACAAAAAAGCAAGGTAAACTCACAAAATTTATGAGAGTGCATTTTGATTTAGATAGTTTTTTATGGACAAAAGAAAATGATGTTCTTAGGGAAAATATAAAAGATGTTTAGGGCATACGCCCTAATCGATCTTTGCTTTTCCACAAATAAGAGGACAACAAAAGATCCTGTACAACCTAAACATCATTTACGTTTTCCCTAAGGATATCGTTTACATTTGGGTTGTATGCCAGAGCGAAGGTGGCACAATTTTCTTTTCTCGAAGATTTAACTCGCCGAGAAAATGAAAGCGGTAAAATATACGCCAAATGCCATCGACATAAGGCACTAATCCCACTGGCTCATGGGTTAGGACTTGGCTTAAATAGTAGGTTTTCCCCTGCCACTTTATTTCGCCACAGCCCTTAACTTGGCGTATTTCAACGCCATTGCCATAATCGTAAGGCTTGATTTTTGGCGTGTAAATACGTTTGGACGGCACGTAAATGCTTGACGGTGTTTGTCGTCTAATACCTTCGTGTGAAGGTTCTTCGTTGTATTCTTTTAAAAATGTATCAAGTATAAGCTGTTGAGTGCAAATATCTTTCTCCACTTTTTCCAACCGAGCCTTAAGGATTCTATGTATTCGTTTGTGCCACCCATTTTGCTCTGGGTGTCCTGGCTTAATTCGTTCGTGTAGAATGCCAAGGTCAATCCACCATTTAGAGAGTTTCGTCCCCCCCCTAAGGCTTGCGAAGCAAAGGGTGAGCCATTATCACTACGAATTGCCCAAGGCAGCCCAAACTCGTTAAATAATCGCTCAAACTGCGTAATAGCAGGCGCTGATTTTGTATTCGGCAAGGCTTGGCAAACCAAAATATAGCGGCTGTAATTGTCCGTTACCGTCAACGGATAACACCATTTTTGATTGCCTAGCTGGAATTGTCCTTTAAAATCTACGCTCCAGCAATCATTTGGCGTAAGACAGTTTGCAAATGGTTTAATGTCTGCCGAAAAGCGACGCTTATACCGTCGTGCTTTCACCAATCCTGCACGTGCTAAAATCAAATCACCTGTGCTATCAGCAGGTGTCTTCGCCTGCGGATATTCTCTCTTAAATAAGTCGAGCAGTTTTTTTGCACCCCACGTTGGGTATTTATATTTCATCGCCACAAGCCATTCGACAATCCATTGTGGCGTGGCATTCGGACTTGTTTTCGGGCGACGAGAAAGCTCACTTAACCCATCAAATCCTACCTGCGCGTGGCGCGCTATCCATTTATCCGCAGTTGGACGGCTAATATTAAACTGCTGACATAGCTCAATTTTTGAGTAACGCTGAGACAACCAAGCGTTAATAAATTGTTTTACTTGTTCCATTTTCGTCACTTCATTCCAAGGCATCATCAATCTCCAGTAGGATTTTTGACGATTTTACGCTAATTGAATGTAAACGATGTCTTTGGGTTTTATGTAAACGATGTTATCAGGTTGTACCGTACCCCCCTCCCCCCCGTAAACAGGGGGAAGGAAATGCTTTTCTTGTTCCTCAACCCCCGCAAACGTTTCCCTTTACTTTTTTCTTATAATATTTAGCTATAAAAACCATTATAAATTGACATAAAATAGCATAAAAACCTCGTTATCTTCCCCTTGAGGTAACAATTACTACTACTACTACTACTACTACTACTACCGCCGCTGCAATTATGCCTGTTTTTTATAAAAATGAAAAAAAAGTAATCGAATTGTATTTTTTATGTTTCTTTTGTTGAATGATTAGGCTAGAATAGCTGAAATTTCGTTTGGATAACGATCACGGTACAAATTGGAATTGTGGTACAAGTGTTGTTGGGCTTGGGTTGGCTGGCGTTTTGGGCTGGGCAAATGGTTCAAATTTGTACGCATTTTTTTTAGGGATATGTGGTTATAAGCAAATGGAATTGAATAACATTATTATCAATATCGAGGATTTATGAATAAAATTTTCAAAATTATTTGGAATCACGCAACGCAATCGTTCGTGGCAGTTTCCGAATTAGCAAAAGCCAACGGCAAATCATCAACCACTGATGAGCGTGGCACAATTTCAAACGTCAGCGCAAAAGGTTTTGCCCTTTCTGCGGTGGCAGCAGCAAGTTTGCTGGCGCTTTCACAGCAGGCTTCTGCGGCGGTGGCGATTACTGCAACCGGCGCAAATACGGTAACAGCAACTGCTGGTACAAACAACAACATTATCATCGGTAATGCAACGGCAAGTGGTTCATCTACTCGCCAAGGTATTGCGATTGGTCAAAATGCAATGGCAAACAGCACGGCTGGTGGTATTGCCATCGGCGAAAATTCAACAACGGGTAACGGTCAAGGCAACACGGTAATCGGTCGTGGTGCGGTGGTTTTAGATGGCTTGAACCAATCAACCGCTATTGGTGGTGCACAAACAGATACAAAAGCGGTGGGTGGTACTGGTTATCAGTCGACAGCTACCTTTAAAACAGATGCGGCTACTAAAACAGCAATTCAATTCGACACGGGTGGTGCTGTTGTCGCAGGGGATCAGTCTATCGCCATAGGTTCGAATGTATTGGCTAAGGGTAACTCATCTATCGCCATTGGTAACGATGACTTAGATAAGGCATCAGACAAAGTGGGCGCAACTTTTGCCACGCTCACTGGTGGTACGATGACTAGACGCTACTATGTGAATACGGGCGCGTATGGGGATGCTTCTGTTGCGATCGGTGTGCAAGCTGGTGCCTTGGGTGATCTATCGGTTGCCTTGGGTGCACGTTCTGTTGCGGCTGATCTAGGTGCGGTAGCGTTAGGTGTTGGTGCGGATGCATCAAAACGAAACTCGGTGGCGATTGGTCTGGGTTCTAATACCAACACAAGTGCAACCAATGAACAATCAGCAACGATCCGTACAGCAGACGGCCGTACAATGACTTATGGCGGTACTACACCTGAAACCCGCTTTGCCGGTAATGCAGAAAACAACGCAGGCGACCAGGTGTCTTTCGGTTCTCCGGGTTATGAACGTCAGTTGAAAAACGTTTCGGCAGGTAATATTTCTAAAACTTCTACCGATGCGATCAACGGTTCGCAGCTTTTTGCAGTGATTGATACCATTGCGAAAGGGGTAAACTATTATGTAGAAGATAGGACTGTTGCAACAAACAAAAAAACAACCATTGTTCCTGGTGGTAATGTAACTTTTTCTAGTGGTCAGGGTACATCTGTAATTATGGGCGCTGATGGCAGTGCTCACGGTAGCGTTGGGATTAGCTATAATGTAAAATATGACGGTACAAGCATTCAATTAAATAATAAAGGCGAATTGATGGTTGGTCCTGGTGCTTCTCGCTTAACAGTAGATGTTGCGGCAGAAAACGGTACGCTGGGTGCTGTCGATATTGTAGGTGCAGGTGAAGGTAATGCAAACAATGTTGTTGGCGACTACAGTAATCCTGAAAGTTTGGTGTTCAAAGCAGGCGACAACATTCAATTAAACCAGACCGGTACAAACATCACCATTTCTGCCGTTATTCCTGAATTTGACTGGGGCTTTAACGTTACTTCAGCAAAATCTGGCACAGGTACAAATGATGATGGTACGGTAGAAGTTGCTCCAGTAGCGAAAAACGACACGGTAACTTATACCGCAGGCGATAACGTAAACATCGCTCAAACAGACAAAAACTTTACGTTCTCTGTGAAAAGTACGGAGTTAAAAGCGGAAGAAACATCAGCAGCGGACAACACGCCAACAGGCAAAGTGGCCACTCCGACAAATGGCAGTAGCTTGGTGAATGCTTCTACTGTAGCTAATGCGATTAACAACGCAGGTTGGAAAGTAACGTCTGACTTGGCTGGCACAGGTACTCGTACTGGTAAGGCAGCGACCACTGAATTGGTTCAAGCTGGCGAAACGGTTACATTCAAAGCAGGCGACAACTTAGACATCGAACAAGCTGAAAATGTATTCACTTACAAATTGGCGAAAGATGTGAGCGTGGCTGGCAACTTAACTGTTGCAGGTAACACGACTGTAAACAACTTCACAGTAAACCCTAATTCAACAGTGAATATGGGCGGCAACACTGTGGGCGGTGTTCAGTCTAACTTACCGGGCACAACGAAAGCTGACAATTCACCAATCGGCACAGCACCAACTGAATTCAGCACAGCACCTGAAAACTTGGCTGACATCAAACACAATGCCGCAACTGTGGAAGATGTGTTGAACAGCGGTTGGAACTTGCAAGAAAACGACACAGCGAAAGACTTCGTTAAGGCTTACGACACTGTAAACTTCATTGACGGTGCAGGCACTAAAGCCAATATCACAATGAGCGAAAACGGTACAGTTGCCGACATCAAATACGATGTGGAAGTGGACAACGACACCATCACTATTACCGATGGCAAGTTGACTGCAAAACAACCTGATTTGACAGAGTTAAAAGCAGATGAAACACCAGCAGAGGGCGACACGCCAGCAAAACCTACTGGTAAAGTGGCAGAGCCGACTAAACCAAATTCATTAGTGAATGCTTCAACTGTGGCGAATGCAATTAACAACGCATTCTGGACAGCGAAACAAGGTGCGCGTGTTGAAACCAACGAAGACACTTCAGGCGTTGAAGATAGCGAAATCAAACCAGGCGATAACGTAACCTTTGTTGCTGGTAAAAACGTGGCGTTAGAGAAAAAAGGCAGCACATTTACTTATGCAACTAAAGATGAAGTTGACTTTACTAACGTAACCATCGGTAACGTTTCAATGACCAAAGGTGAACCGCAAGGCGACAATAATAACGTGTTGAACTTTGCAGGTCCAGAAGCTGCTCCAGCTACTTTAACTGGCTTAACAAGTGGTTTAACGACTTATCCAGCTGATCCAGCAACACCAGCGAGCGGTTTAGTGAACTTAACGCCTGAGGCAACTAAAGGCAAAGAAAACAACGCAGTAACGGTTGCTGACTTGCAAAAATTCGGTTGGATTGTTTCTTCTAACAAAACTACTGGCGATGACAAAAAAGAACACGCTCGTCAAGTGAAAAACGCTGGCGAAGTGAAATTTGTTGGTACTGGCTTAGCGCAAGTTTCTGCGAACACCACTGGCGACGTAACAACGGTTACAGTAAGCGTTGAGCCTGATGTTCCGGGTGTGATTGAACAGTTGAAAAATCCTGCTGATGCAGCTGGTGTTGAAACAAACACTGGTGCGGTGAAAGTGGGTCCTAATGACAGTGCGAAAGTTGTTAATGCGAGCACAGTTGCTGACGCAATTAACAGCTCTGGCTTTAACGTAATCGCAGACAAAACTGGTTCAGGCGAAAACGCAGGCACTGCTCCAGCGAAGAAATTGATTAACCCAAGCAAAACAGTGAAATTCACTGCGGGTGATAACATCAATATTGAACAGAAAAACACTGACGAGGGTAGCGAATTTATCGTTAAAACTTCACACAACCCTGTGTTTGAAAACAACGTAACCATCGGTGGCAAAACTGATGCTGAGGGCAACAAAGCTCCGGCAGTTACTTTAGCCGCAGAGAAAGCTATTCCTGCGAACAACAATGCAGATGCACCGACAACAGCATTGAACGTAACTTCGCCTGACGGCAAACCAAGCCAAATCTTAGGCGTGGCTTCAGCGTTGAACAAAGCACCTGTGGCAACAAACCCAGATGGCAAAGCAGATACGCCAGCAGGCAATGTTGACTTCGTTGACTTAGCGAACGCAACCACACCAAACGCAGTAGCCACAGTAGGCGACTTGCAAAATATGGGTTGGGTTGTTTCTGCTAACGGCAATGAATACAAAGATGGCGTGAAAAATGCTAACGAAGTGAAATTCAACGGCGAAGGCCCAATTAAAATTACAGGTTCAACTGCAGGCAACGTGCGTAATATCAACGTTTCTGTGGCAGTTGATGATAAAACTGTGAAAGTGGTTGACGGCAAATTAACGGCTGTTCAAGCAACAGATTTCAACGGTAGCTCTGTAACTAACTTGAAGTCTAACTTACCAACAACGGTAAACCCTGACGACACGAAAAACTACGCAGACGATGCACGCTTTGAAGTGTTAGATGCAGGTATCCAGTTACCAGCGGTGAATATCGTTCAAGAAGTGGGTAACAATGCGGCAACCGTGAAAGACGTGTTAGCTTCAGGCTGGAACTTACAAGAAAACGGCAAAGCAGTTGACCACGTGAAAGCGTACGAAACGGTAAACTTTGCTGACGGTAAAGGCACGACTGTGAAGTCTGAAACAGACAACAAAACATCTAAGTTGACTGTGGACGTGAAAACTGACGACGAAACTGTTGAAATCAACAAAGACGGTAAAGTTGCAGCGAAAACAGCAGATTTAACTGTGAACAATGCAGGTAGCGTGAACGAGCCAGCGGCAAATTCACCAGCAGGCAAAGCACTTGTGAATGCCTCAACCGTAGCGAAAACAATCAACAATGTTTCGCACACTGTAACCACAGAGAAAGACGATGTTCAAGTAACGTCTAACACAAACAAACCTGTGAAAGTGAAAGCTGGCAGCACAGTGAAACATCGTGCAGGTAAAAACTTAGAAGTGGCACAAAAAACCACTGGCAACGATACTGAAATCACTTATGGCTTAAGCGAAAACATCGCCGTTAAATCGGTAACTGTTGGCGCAGATGGCGATAAAAACCCAGTTGTTATCAACAACAACGGTATCAATGCTGGCGGTAAACGTATCACTAACGTTGCACCAGGTGTAGCACCAACAGATGCAGTGAACGTTTCACAACTTGAAGATAAAATCGGTGGTGTAAACGGACGTATCAACAAAGTTGACAAAAAACTCCGTGCAGGTATCGCAGGTACAAACGCAGCAGCGACCTTACCACAAGTTTACATTCCAGGTAAATCAATGGTAGCCGCAGCCGCAGGTACATACCGTGGCGAAAGCGCAATCGCAGTGGGCTACTCACGTGCAAGCGACAACGGTAAGTTAATCTTGAAACTTCAAGGTAACACCAACAGCCGTGGCGACACCGGCGCAGGCGTAGGCGTAGGCTATCAGTGGTAATCCCCAATAACCTAGCCTAACAGCTAAAAAACTCAAAAGTGCGGTCAAATTGACCGCACTTTTTTATGTTAAGGAAATTGTTTTGTGGCGTATGGCATACGCCCCTACATACCCCAATAAACCAATCTTTACTCAACCCCCATTTCTTTAAATTCCTGTTTGGGGATTACCCCTGAATTCCATTGTTTGGACTCGTCGGGGCGGCGGATTTGTAGTAAGAAGCGTTGGTTTGCTTTGGCTTGTGGTTGTACTACTGTGCCAGATGGTGTTGAGAATGAAATGCCGCCTTTTAGCAACTGTTGTACAGAGCCTGTATTGACTTCAATGCCCGACCAGCCCACGCCTGCGGAATAGCCTGAGGATACCCAGAATTGAGAGTTGGTACGGACTAAATGGGCGTATTTATTGGCGATAATAATATGAATTAACACACGATCCCCTAAGCTGTTTAGCTCTAAGCGATTGATTTTTCCCACATCAACGCCACGGTACATCACAGGCGATCCTGCTGTAATATTTGATGCATCGGAGCTTTCTAAAATTAGTGGGAAACCTTGCGTTAATTTGTTGTTTTGCTGGGTATTATTATCTAATAACTTAAATTTCGTTTGATATTTGCCCGAACCCACTTCCACATCAATATAGGGTTGCAATAAGCTGTCTAAATTTTCGATGCCGCCAGCCGAAATTTGCGGTGAAATCACTTTAAATACGCTGCCGTCTTTGGCGATTAAATTCATATAATTTGGGTTCATCAATGCCGTGGCGACAATGCGTTTGGCATTGCCAGCGTTTTTGTCTAGCTCAATGCTTTCCACTTCGCCTACGGTTAAGCCCATATAACGAATGCTCATTCCTTTACTTAAGTTTGTGGCATCGGTGGTGCTTAATTGAATGAGCTGACCTGCAGATTTTGCTCTTAACTCATTGGCATATAAGGTATTATTCTTTTTGCTGCCTGAGTTATCAAAGCTAATTGCACCTTTGAGTGAGCGAGCAATCGGCGTGGCTTGAATGCTAATGCCTTTTGGTGTGATGTCGATTTGCGCCGCACTTTCCACCCAAAACAGGCTTTTATCGGTGAGCAAATGTGCAAATTTAGGATAAATCGCCACGTCCACATCAAAATGATCTTTCAGTGGGCGCACGTCTAAAATTTTACCCACTTCATATTGACGATAGAGCACCACAGAGCCTTTGCCAATATTCGGTAACTGCGGTGTTTTTAGTGTAATATTTGGCTTCAGTTGGCTTGAAACCAAGCCCATTTCGGCACTTTCTTTGTCTTTATAAATCGGGTACTGGCTTTTGCTTTCGCCTTGTTTATTGCCTAGCACTACGGTAACACCGCCTTGCAGCCAATTACTCGGGCTAGGCGTTTGCATACGCAAGCCATCTGCGCTTAGGGAAACATCAAAATTCGTGGTGGCAATAAATTGTGTATCGCCATAAATTAATTGGCGATATTCAGGCAAAATCACCGCTTTAAAGCGTACGCCGTCGGTTTCCACGTGTTGCTCAATTAAACGCCCGATGCTTAAGTTATTATAATAAATCTCTTGCCCCTTGCTGATGCCATAAGTTTCGGGCGCAGTTAAGGTCAGCGTGAGCGCATTAGGTTGGTTCATCAGCAATTCGGTTTCGCTAAGTGCGGTGAATTCTCGTTGAGTTTCGCCGTCGCCTGCAATAATATCCAAATAAGCACCACGCAATAATTCAGGGGCTTTTTCTAAATTGGTCAAATTAATTTTTGGCGAACGAATAACGATTTTGCTATTTTTGCGTAGCACATCGCCCATATTTGGGTTGAGCAATAAGGTTGCCATTTGGCGATCAGAATTAATATCAGCTTCGTTTAATTGGGTTAAAATGCCCACTGGTACTTCTTGATAAAAAACTTCGGTTTTGCCAGCTTGGAAATGGGCATTTTTCGGAATATCCACGCTCACTTCCACGCCACGTTGCGCCGATTTTAAATCAGGATAAAGCACATATTCTTGGTTCGCATTGGCAGGTTCGCTATTTTCTGGCGAATCAAAGGTAACCGCTCCTTGCACCACGGCTTGCAAGCTGTCCACGTTCACATTCACGCCCGAGAAATCCACATTGGCACGAATACCGCTAATGTTCCAAAAGCGGCTATCTTGCTTTATCAAGTGAGTATAAGGCTTTTCGATGACGACATTAATTTCTACTTTTTGCTGATCTTTGGTGAAACGATAATTCAGCACTTTACCAATCGGCAATTTTTTGTAAAAAACTGATGCGCCCGCGGAAATTGAGCCCAAATCGTCAGCGATTAAACGAATTAATAAATCACCCTCGTTTAATTGCGTGGTCGGGCTTTCGGGTTCTGCTATAAAGTCATATTGATACTCACCATCGCCAGGTTGCAAGGTAATGTAGTTACCCGAAATTAAAGTGTCTAAACCTGAAATCCCTGCTAATGAAGCGTTGGGCTGCACTAACCAAAATTTGGTTTTTTCACGCAAAACTGTTTTCGCTTCGGGGTAAATGCTGGCTTGCACTTCCACTTGTTTTAAATCGTCGGTGAAGTTGACTTTTTTCACCAAACCAATTTGCAAACCCTGATAGCGAATTTGGGTTTTGTTCGCCACCAAGCCATCGCCACTTGAAAAGGTAATGTGAATGGTTTCGCCTTGCTCTTTTATGATCTGATAAAACAGCGTTGCGCCGATAATAAAAGCAATAATCGGCAATAACCAAAACGGCGAAATGCGACGACTGCGACGCACTTCTGCCGTAGGAATGTTGGAAGTATTTGTTGAGTTAGTTGGATTTTGGTTTGTCATAAATTTTCCAAAGTAAACGACTATCAAAAGTAGTTGTGGCTATCATCGTTAAAAAAACCGATAAGCCAAAATAAATTGCTGCCGGCCCGACGGAGAAATTAATAATCTGCCCACGAGTAACCAAAGACATCATCAAGGCTAATACAAACAGATCGAGCATCGACCAGCGTCCGACAAAATGCACAATATGAAACAGGCGCATTTGCCATTTAATGGAATGTTGCCAGTTAAAATGAATGCTAAAAAGCAAATAAAGCATCACGCCAATTTTGCTGATTGGCACAAAAATACTGGCGAAAAACACCACGAAAGCGACAAAATAACTGCCCATTTCCACAAAGGAAACCACGCCTGAAAATAGGGTGTCGCCAGTGGAAATATTATTCATTGAAATATAAGAAATCGGATAAAAATTCGCAGGGAAAATCATCACAATACCCGCCAGCAAGGCTGCCCACGTTTGTTGCAAACTGATTTCAGGCGAGCGACTTGGTGCTTGATGGCAACGAGGACAACGTGGAATATTTTTGTAATCTAACACTGGGCGGTCGAATGTATAGTGGCAATTCACGCAAAAGTGCGGTGGATTTTCAGCCGATATTTGAGCGAGTTTAGTGTGTTGAGGGTAAAAATCATTCCACAATTCTTTGGGATTAATTTTGGCGAATAACAGGGTGGTGAGTAGTGCCGTGGCAAGAAATGCGATTAAATAAATATCAAATGAAAGGCTGGCATAATCACGCACTTTAAACGCCGTAACGCCCAATGCCACTAAATAAACATCGAACATCACCCACGGTTTGATGTAGTCTAATGCCATTAATAAATTGCGTGGTTGTTGGCGCATTAATTTGGCGAGTTGTAGCAAAATCACTAAAATCGCAAAGGAAATGGGCATAAACACGGCGCATAAAAAAATCAAAAATGCGCTGTAAGGGTAGCCCTCTGTCGCCATTTTCCACACACCGCCCCAAATGGAGGCATCAATGCTAACGCCAATTAAATTCACGCTTAATAAAGGATAATTCAAGGCAAACGGCATTAAAATCAGCAACGCTAAGGCGATAATCGAACAGCGTTTTAGCGACCAACGATCTTTCGATTGCAAATCATTATGACAACGTGGACATTCAGCGTGTTCGCCCCTTGCCAATTCTTGCACAGACACCAACGCATCGCATTCGCCGCAGCGAGCAATGTGATGAATTTGTGGCGCAGATAAAGGCTGAGCAGCACTCAACGGAACATTCTTTGGCATAATAATCCTATCAATTAATTGCGGACTATTTTATACATTAATCTCTGCTTTGCCAAATGTCGCCGAGAAATAATCTTCCAGCTGAGGATATTGAAATGAAAAACCGAGATCGAGCAATTTTTGTGGGCGCATATTTTGGCTATCCAGCAACAAATGCGCACGCTCACCTAATACCATTTTCAGCGCAAAAGCTGGCGCAGTTGCCCAGTGCGGACGCTTTAATTGTTTGGCGAATAATTGATTAAATTGTGCATTGCGCACCGAGTGCGGCGCACAAAAATTAAACGCACCTTGCGCATTGTCATTGTGCAATAAAAAATCAATGCCATTGACCATATCTTGCAAAGCAATCCACGGCATAAATTGCTTGCCGTTGCCTAATTTTCCGCCCAAGCCCCAACGATAAAGCGGTAACATTTTGCCTAACGCACCGCCTTGTGGCGCAAACACCATTCCTGTGCGCACTAAGCAAACACGGCTTTTCGCTGGTTTGGCTGCCGCTTCCCACGCCGTACAAAGTTGCGCTGCGAAGTTTTTGGAGGCTGGTGTGTTTTCATCAATGAGTTCATCACCGTGATCGCCATAATAACCTGAAGCCGATCCTGAAATAAAACAGCGTGGTGGCGTGTGGCTGGCGTTAATAAGTGCGGTTAATTTTTCGGTTAAATCCACACGGCTATGCCATAATTTGGCTTTTTGTACTTTGCTCCAATAACGGTCAAAAATCGGTTCGCCTGCCAAATTTACCACTGCATCAAAATCATTAAAATCGCTAAAAACTTGCAAAGAATTGACCGCACTTAGTGAGGCATTGGAGGTTGAAAAGTCTGATGAAGATGAAATTGAACAAAAGTGCGGTGCAAAAATGGACTGAATTTTTTCAGGGGAACGAGCGAGCAACACCACTTGATGTTGCTGCTCAAGCCATTTCGCCACCAAGGCTTGCCCGATTAAGCCTGTTCCGCCCGTGATAAAAATTTTCATTTTGGCACGCTTTCCTGTTTTGAGTGGCGATTGTTGAATAGCGATAAATTAACGCTTAATCGCCTACAATGAATTTTCAAAAAGTTGTTGAATATTGCCAATCAACTGCTGAATGCTGGTATCTCGAGTTGGCGTAATAAAAATAGTGTCATCGCCTGCAATCGTGCCTAAAATACCGTCGGCTTTGCCCACGGAATCCAACAAGCGAGCAATTAATTGCGCCGCCCCTGGGCTGGTTTTAATCACGATCAGTAAATCGTTGTAATCAATATCCAGCACCAAATTTTTTAGCGGACTGCTAGTATTTGGCACGCTTAATTCATTCGGCAAACAATACACCATTTCCATTCGAGTGTTGCGCGTGCGCACCGCCCCGAATTTCGTCAGCATACGAGAAACTTTGGATTGATTAATGCTACTAAAGCCCAATTTTTGCAGTGCGCTAACAATCTCACTTTGCGAACCAAAACGCTCTTGAGCTAAAAGATCTTTAAATGCCGCCATTAGGCTATCGTTTTTTGTTTCAGTCATTATTTTTATTATGTTTATGAATTTGCATAAATTTTGCATAAAAATGCAAAGTTAATCAATAAAAAGTTAAAAAAATCCTGAAATTAGCCCAATTAAATTGTGAAAATTTGACCTAGATCGCAAAATTGAGTTTTGTTGTTTGAAATTTATTGCGCTAATGCTTACACTATGAAATATACTCAACAAGAGTTAGCACTTATTTTGATTTGTAGTGTGTGAGAAGTCACAATAAGCTCTAATTTTTTTAAATTCTTAAGGAGAGAAACTATGAAAATTGCAGTATTAGGCGCAGCAGGCGGTATCGGTCAACCATTGTCTTTACTTCTGAAGTTACAACTTCCAGCTGGTTCAGAATTGGCACTTTATGACGTTGCCCCAATGACCCCTGGTGTGGCAAAAGATTTAAGCCATATTTCCACCGCAGTTAAGGTGGAAGGTTATGCTGGCGACGATATTGGCGCAGCGTTACAAGGCGCAGATGTGGTTGTGATTTCAGCAGGCGTGGCAAGAAAACCGGGAATGGATCGCTCTGATTTATTCAACATCAACGCAGGCATTATTCGTGATTTAGTACAAAACGTGGCTAAATTTGCGCCAAAAGCCTGTGTGGGCATCATCACAAACCCTGTGAACACCACCGTGGCAATCGCTGCAGAAGTGTTGAAAAAAGCAGGCGTATATGACAAACGTCGCTTATTCGGTGTAACTACTTTAGACGTGCTTCGTGCGGAAACTTTCGTGGCAGAACAAAAAGGCTTAGAAGTTGAACGCAACAGCGTGCCAGTAATTGGCGGACACTCAGGCACAACCATTTTACCTTTATTATCACAAGTGCAATACGCAACTTGGGGCGATGAAGAAGTCGCAGAATTAACTCACCGCATTCAAAATGCAGGAACTGACGTAGTTAATGCCAAAGCTGGCGCAGGTTCAGCAACGCTTTCAATGGCAATGGCAGCAGCACGTTTCACCCAAGCATTAGTGCGTGGTTTAAAAGGCGAAAGTGCAGTGGAATGTGCTTATGTTGAGGGCAACGGCGAATATGCACGTTTCTTCTCACAACCAGTACGTTTCGGCAAAGAGGGCGTAGAAGCACTTTTACCAATCGGCGATTTAAGCGCATTTGAGCAGCAACAACTTGAAGCAATGCTTCCGCAATTAAAAGCTGACATCAAATTAGGCGAAGATTTCCTCAACGACTAATCCTCCTTAATTTGTTGAACCCACTCTATTCCTCGTGGTAGAGTGGGATTTTTTTGCAAAATGTAATAGTCTAACTTTCTGAAACAATTCAAAGACAGTTTTGATACACTCTTGAACAAACAGAAAGGAAACATTATGCCAAATCTCTCTACCCCAGAATTCAAATTAAAATGTGTTAATTTAATGTTGAAAGAAAATCGAATAACGGAGCAAGTGAGCCAAATGATAGTGTCAGTTGTTCGGCATTGCAGCGTTGGAAATCACAGTATCGTCAAGAGCAACAAGATATCACACCAAAAGCGCCCAGCGATTAGTGCAGAGCAGCTTGAAATTCAACAATTTCGCGCTGAAAATGAACAACTTCGTAGTGATAATACTTTACTAAAAAAGGTTTCTGCCTTCTTGCTCGAGAAGTCGTAAAACCACATTTACAGCATCTCAGCCAGGAAGGTATTTCCCCCATTCAGCTTACTCATTGCTTTAATGTTAGTCGTAGTTCGTGCTATCGTTGGCGTAAAGTGCGGTGTAATTTTTCATCATTTTCCTAGCAAAAGGAATTAGTTAAGCAATTCTGGCAAAGCGGAGAAAGTTATGGTACAAGACGGCTTGCACAAGCATTAAAAATAGGTCGATTTAAGGTGCGAAAAATGATGGATAAACTGGTATTAAAACCTCGTTATCCTAAATAAGTTCTTTAAACAACCCCTCAATACGATTAGTTGTTTTAATTCAGGGTATTTTTCAAACGTAAATAAATAATCTTCATTTCGTCTTAGACTTGCATATGCACCATGTAATCCACGTTGTTTATAAGGAAACTTTCCTTTTTCATTTGGATATTCTGAACGCTCATTTATAAATTCTTGATGTTTTAAATAGCATAGATGTAAATGATGATAAAATTCATTTTTTGAGCTATTTTTAAGGGTTTTAACGAATTGTTTGAGCTCTTTTCTCGTCGTAGATTTAGGCTTTCTAGGAGCCTTCGAATGACTATTGCGATCTGATGAAACTGACAGAGTTGGATTGGTATATTAAAACTATCCTTTAATAAGTTACGTCATCCATCACAAGTAATTGATTATATTTGATAGCCTTTTTCCCTTTAGTGATTAACACCAAGACGGTGGTAGACATCCTCCTCTATTTTTTTACTATTTGATGATAAACGACATTTTTTGAGATACTATCCATAAAAAACATCACGCCAAATCTTCGTCCAAAGAATGTGGTATCAATAATTAGATTAAGTTTTTTATTTGGATCTTGATTTAATTCTGTTTTTAATAATTTTTGAATATATCGTTGAATTGTTTTCACTGAACATTGATATTTATCGGTAAGTTGTTTATAGGTTTGTTTTCCGCCAATATAATCTTTCTAAATTAATTCAGAATTTAATTTTTTCGATAAGGTAAATGTTTTATTGCAATGCGTGCATTTATAACGTTGAGATTGATTTTGAGTGCCATATTTTTGAATAGCTGATTTTTGGCAAAAAGGCAAGTTTTTTGTTCATTTTCAAAAAAGTAGATTAAAGGCTTTTACTATAAGACTTTAACCCACTTTTTACCAACTATTTTGTCTACTATGCAAAAAACATTGAAAAGTTAAAGCAGCTATCATGTTTATTAAGCCAAAATTGATAGCCTAATTAATTCTCGAATTATTCTTCCGAATTTTCCACCGCACTTTCTGATGTCGCTGATGTATTTTCTACATTTGCATCATCAATGCTATCTTCAAATTCGTCTTCTTCTGGTTCCGCTAAGCGTTCTAAACTTACCACGTGTTCGTCTTCCGCGGTGCGGATTAGGCGAACGCCTTGGGTGTTTCGACCGACGATGCTAACTTCGCTCACTCGAGTACGCACCAGCGTGCCAGCGTCGGTGATCAACATAATTTGATCGGTTTCTTCAACTTGCGTTGCGGCAACCACTTTACCATTACGCTCGCTCACTTTGATTGAGATTACACCTTTGGTGTTGCGCGATTTGGTTGGGTATTCATCAAGTTTAGTGCGTTTACCGTAGCCGTTTTGCGTTGCAGTTAAGATTGCACCGTCGTTTTTCGGCACGACCAATGAAACGACTTTGTCAATATTTAAATCCAAGGTTTCTTCTGCGTTATCATCAGAAACGTTTTCAATTTCCACCGCACTTTCATCGTCAGAAAGGTCGTTAGTTAAGGCAAGTTTAATGCCTCGAACGCCTGTGGCTGTTCGTCCCATAGCACGCACGGCGCTTTCAGCGAAGCGAACCACACGACCTTGTGATGAGAACAACATAATTTCGTTTGAACCGTCGGTGATGTCCACGCCGATAAGCTCATCTTCATCACGCAAGTTTACTGCGATGATGCCGTTTGAACGTGGGCGACTGAACTCGGTAAGTGCAGTTTTCTTCACGATACCGCCAGCAGTTGCCATCACCACGAATTTATCTTCTTCGTAGCTCGCCACTGGTAAAATGGCGGTGATACGTTCGTTTTCTTCCAACGGTAAAATATTTACGATTGGGCGACCACGTGCACCACGGCTAGCTTGTGGAAGTTGATATACTTTCAACCAATATAAGCGACCACGGCTAGAGAAGCAGAGAATGGTGTCGTGGGTGTTTGCCACGAGTAGTTTCTCGATGAAATCTTCTTCTTTCATCTTCGTTGCGGACTTACCTTTACCGCCACGACGTTGCGCTTCGTAATCGGTAACAGGTTGATATTTAACGTAACCTTCGTGTGAAAGTGTTACCACTACATCTTCTTGTGCGATTAAATCTTCTAAGTTGATATCGCCAGATGCTGCAGTAATTTCAGTTCGACGTTCATCATTGAAGTTGGTTTTCACCAATTCTAATTCTTCACGAATCACTTCACGCAAGCGTTCTGCGTTAGTTAAAATGTGTAATAATTCGCCGATTTCCACTAAAATCGTTTTGTATTCATCAACGATTTTCTCGTGTTCAAGCCCGGTTAAACGGTGTAAACGTAATTCTAAAATAGCACGAGCTTGGGTATCTGAAAGGAAATATTCGTTGCCGTGTACGCCAAACTCTGCGCCTAAATCATCTGGGCGAGACGCATCAACACCAGCGGCTTCAAGCATTGGTGCGACATTGCCTAATGCCCAAGGTTTTGCCAACAAGCCTTCACGAGCTTCTTCTGCCGTTTTCGATGCACGGATTAAATTAATCACTGGATCGATATTAGCTAAAGCAATCGCCAAGCCCTCTAAAATATGCGCACGTTCACGAGCTTTACGCAATTCATACACCGTGCGACGTGTAACCACTTCACGACGATGTTTAACAAATGCTTCAATAATTTGTTTTAAATTGAGTAACTTAGGTTGACCGTGATCTAATGCCACCATATTGATACCAAAGGTAACCTGCATTTGGGTGAGCGCATAAAGGTGGTTTAATACCACTTCGCCAACCGCGTCGCGTTTGATGTCGATTTCAAGGCGGATACCTTCTTTATTCGATAAATCAAGCACGCCTGCGATGCCTTCGATTTTTTTCTCGCGGATCAATTCACCGATTTTTTCCACCAATTTCGCTTTGTTTACTTGGTATGGAATTTCGGTGATGATGATTTGTTCGCGACCTTTTTCGTTGGTTTCAACCACCGCTTTGGCACGCACATAGACCTTTCCACGCCCTGTTTTATAGGCTTCTTCAATGCCACGGCGACCGTTAATTAACGCCGCAGTCGGGAAGTCAGGACCAGGAATAAATTGCATCAATTCATCGATAGTGATGTCTTCATTGTCGATATAAGCAAGACAACCGTCCATCACTTCGCCTAAGTTATGTGGCGGAATGTTGGTTGCCATACCCACCGCAATACCCGATGAACCGTTTACTAAAAGGGTAGGGATTTTGGTTGGTAATACATCAGGAATCATTTCCTTACCGTCATAGTTCGGCGAGAAATCCACGGTTTCTTTATCTAAATCCGTTAATAATTCCTGCGTGATTTTTTGCATACGCACTTCGGTATAACGCATCGCCGCCGGAGCATCACCGTCAATCGAACCGAAGTTACCTTGACCGTCCACCAACATATAGCGAAGCGAGAACGGCTGCGCCATACGCACAATCGTGTCATACACCGCACTATCACCGTGCGGGTGATATTTACCGATCACATCACCGACCACACGAGCCGATTTTACATAGGATTTATTATAAGTGTTGCCGCTTTGATCCATTGAAAAAAGCACACGACGATGAACTGGCTTTAAGCCATCACGCACATCTGGCAATGCACGCCCCACAATTACAGACATCGCATAGTCAAGATAAGAAGACTTTAGTTCTTCTTCAATACTGACTGGCGTAATATCTTGCGTTAACTCAGACATTGAAATTTCCTAAATTTGGAGAAAAAATTAGGTTGATTATAGCACAGAAAGGAATATCTCTAAAGATAATTGTTATTTTGTTCAATAGATTAAGATCTTAGCATCATTTTTCTCATTTATAGTCAATATTTTCAGTGAAATTGTTTAGGAATTTGAACTTGCGAGTGCAAAACTGCGGTGAATTTTTAGTGAGTTTTATAAGAATATTCCCGCCAAAATATTGACGGGAATAGTTTATTATTACTTCTCATCTCCCAAACGATACAAGCGATTTTTATAAGCGTGGCTGCCCCAAAGTGCGTAGGCTAGGGCTTGTTTTTTGAATTCATCATTGACGTTGGTTTCGGTTAACCTTGCGCTTTCAGGGGAATAGATGTAGCCCTCAGGGGATTTGCTTTCTTGCAGTATCACCGTTTGTAGTTGTTGATTTTCCATTCGCATATAGGCAAAAGTTTTGTCGTATTGCATTAAGGCACGATTTGGATTGTCTGCTTTGGTTAAATCATAGCCGAGCATTGGATAATTTCCGCTAACGCCAATGAGTGAAAGTAGGGTGGTCGGCATATCAATTTGGCTCACCAAGCGATTATCTCGTTTTGCTTCAACACCATCGCCTAAAATTAAAGCTGGAATGTGGAAGTTATTGATTGGCACAAGTGATGCACCTGATACTCGAGAGTCGTGATCGGCAATCACTAAGAAAATCGTGTCTTTCCAATAATCGGATTTTTTAGCAAGTTCAAAGAAATGACCAAGAGCATAATCAGCATATTTTGCTGAGTTGTCTCGGGTGGCTTTCGGTTGTTCATAAAGCTCAATTTTACCGTCAGGGAATTCAAATGGATCGTGATTGCTTGAAGTAAATACGAGGCTGAAAAACGGTTTTCCTTGTTGGTTTAATTGGCTGAATGTGTCGTTTGCTTTGTCGAATAAATCCTCATCGCTCACACCCCAAGTGGCGGTAAATTTCGGGTTTTGATAATCTTTTTCGTCGATGATTTGTTGGAAACCATTGCCGTAGAAAAAGCTCGCCATATTGTCGAAATGCTTTTCACCACCGTAAATAAAAGAGGTGTGATAGCCTTGTTTACCTAATAATTCAGCAATGGTGAAGAAGCCGTTTTGGCTGCCTGAGAGTTTTACTACGGCACGTGCTGGTGTTGGAGTGAAGCCCGCTGTAACGGCTTCAATGCCACGAACAGATCTTGTTCCCGTGGCATAAAGATTTTCAAATAGCCAGCCTTCTTTGGCGAGTTGGTCGAATTTAGGTGAAAGCGGTTTTCCGCCCAATGTACCGACAAACTGTGCGCCAAAACTTTCTTCTAAAATAATAATAAGATTTTTCGGTTTGCCTTGATAAGTGGCTTTATTTTGTGTGAGTGTCGGGAGTTCCGCTGAAATATAATCGCTTTCAGGACGACCACGAGCCGCTTTTAAGGTGTTGATTATTTCATCTACCGGCATTTTGCCATAAATTTGCGCTGAATTGGCTTCATCTTTCATTTGTTGAACGGCAAAAAGCAAGGAATAGCCTGAGTTTAAAATCATTGAATTGACCAATGGATCGGGCGAAAATGCCACCATTGCAGGGTTGATGCCACGATGGGCAAGGCTAGAACGTGCGCCTAAAAAAGTCGCAATGCCAATGATTAAAAATAACACTGGGCGGAATTGCCATTTCGGATAGAACAAGTTTTGATGGCTTTTTTGGGCGAGTTTCCAAAAGAAAAAGACAAAAAGTGCGGTGAGAATTGGCGTTAAAATTAGGGCTTCAATGTGTCCATTATAAAGCATTGTGAACACTTCTTTTGGGTTCACCAAATATTCCACGAACAGGCGATTTGGGCGGAGATCGTAAGTGTTAATAAAGGCTGGTGTGGCGAATTCCATAAAGACTAAGAATGTGCTGGCGAGAACTAAACCGATTTTTACGATATTTTGTACGATTTTGCCAAAGCCTGTTTTACCACTGAAAAAACAGCTTAAGATAATTAAGGGGGCGAATAGCCAGCAAAGTGCAGATACATCAATACGCACGCCTTGTAACATTAGGCGTAGCCAGTTTTCGCTTGCGCCCACTCGTTCACTTTGCCATAAAGCAAGACCAAATCGACTGAGTGAAAGCAAAATTAAATTAACAATAAAAAAGATAAAAAGAGGATAGGTTGGGCCTGTTAAGCGTTTAAACATAAAATTTTCCTAAATAAAAGGGGATTTCACCAAATAAGACAAGAAAATAAAAAAATAATTCGTTGATATTATATAAACTTTTATAAAAAAGAGCGCAAATTTAATCATTGCGCTCTAAAAAATTAACTAAGAATAAATTAAGCAAGAATTTTGTCTAATTCTGCGCTCACTTGTTCTACTTTTTGTGTGCCGTCTAAGCGGAAATATTGGGTATTCCCTGCTTTCGCTTCCGCTTGATAGTAATCCACCAATGGCTTGGTAGTGTTGTGATACACTTTTAAACGATCTAATACCGTTTCAGGTTTATCGTCGGCACGAATAATTAAGTCTTCGCCTGTTACATCATCTTTGCCATCTACTTTTGGTGGATTGTACACTACGTGATATGTGCGTCCTGATGCAGGGTGAACACGGCGACCGCTCATTCGTTCAACAATCACCTCATCTGGCACGTCGAATTCTAAAACATAATCAATGCTTACGCCCACAGTTTTTAGCGCATCAGCTTGTGGAATAGTGCGAGGGAAACCGTCTAATAAAAAGCCTTTTGCACAATCTGCTTGTGCCACACGATCTTTTACTAAAGCAATAATCAAATCATCAGGCACTAATTGACCAGCGTCCATTAAGGTTTTAGCTTGTTTGCCTAATTCGCTGCCCGCTTTAATTGCGGCTCTTAACATATCGCCAGTTGAGATTTGCGGAATGCCAAATTTATTCATAATAAATTGTGCTTGAGTGCCTTTTCCTGCGCCTGGTGCGCCTAATAAAATGATTTTCATAAGGGTTCTCCAAAAGGGTAAATAATGAATTTTAAGATGGCATACCATACCACAAATTCAGGGAGATTGGCTAATAAAATCTCTTGATGAAATGAGATTTATGCTATACTGCGAATTTGTAATCTACTGAAATTTATCGAGAAAAATATGACACATTGTTTGTTTTCGCATTCGTCGTTGGCAACACAACAAGATTTTTTACAATTCCAGCAAAAAATCGCCACTTTGGCACAAGAAATTGATGTAAATTTAAACGATTTTGTCATCGATCATCTTGCATTGCGGGTAAATAGTGAAGATAGTGCAAAAAATTGGTTGGAGCTACTGCTAAAGTGCGGTACAATTTTGTCCGATAATATCGTTAATGGTCGAGTGATTTATTTAATTCAATTAAATGAACCCTTGATTTTTGCAGGGCAGCCTGTGGAGATTATCGAATTACCGTTTCCTAAAAATAAGTGTTACCCTTTGGAATCGTGGGAGCATATCGAGATCGTGATGCCCTTTGATGAAGGCGAAACTTCATTAGAATGGGTCAACCGTCTTGAAAAAATATTTTTTTGGAACGAATTAACAACTTTAAATGTCAAAGTGAGCGAACCGAAAGTGGAGGGCGAGCGATTGCCAAATCCCTCTATCGCATTGAGTTTTGCTGATAAAAGCAAAAACGACGTGTGTATCAAGGTTCACCCATATCATATCAAAACTATTATTGAGGTTTAGTGAATGAAAAAAATTACCTTAGCATTAGCAGTATTAGCTGCTGTGGGCTTATCTGCTTGTACAACTCAACAAGATGACAATTCTTACAAAGGAACTGTATTATTTACTGAGTATGAAGGCAGCAACTTAAAATTAACAGTTAAACAAGACAGCTGTGATGCGGAACAAAAAGACGCAAAAGAACTTGCAGTTGTAACACAAAAATATGATTCTGACATCGTTGTTGGTGCTTGTGTTCGTGTTTCAGACAACGGCGTAGAAAACATTTCTCGTTCACAATCTCGTTCTTGGTTATCAAGAACTGGTATCGTACACTAATTAAGCAATAAGGCGATTTTCGTATGAAAAAAATGACATTAGCGCTTGCAATTCTAGTGAGCTTCGGTGTTACTGGTTGTGCAAATACTGACGTATTTAGTGGCAATGTTTACTCTGGTGGACAAGCGAAAGAAGCTCGTTCAATTTCTTATGGTACTATCGTTGCAGTGCGTTCTGTTAAAATTCAAGCAGACAATCAAGGCGTATTAGGCTCTGTTGGTGGTGGTGCATTAGGCGGAATCGCTGCTTCTACTATTGGTGGTGGTCGTGGTCAAGCTATTGCAACGGCAGTTGGTGCTATTGCTGGCGCGATGATCGGTAGCAAAGTAGAAGAAAAAGCAAGCCAAGTAGATTCATTAGAAATGACAATTAAGAAAGACGACGGTAAAGAAATCGTTGTTGTGCAAAAATACGACGAAAGTTTAACTAAAGCTGGTACTCGTGTGCGTATCGTTGGTGGTTCAAGCCTAAACGTTTCTGCGCTTTAATTAATTCAGCTAATGTAATCGCATAGCGATAATTTACTAGATAGCATAAGACCTTTGATTATTCAAAGGTCTTTTTATTACCCATTAAGCCAACAAGCGGCATAGTAGACAAAATAGTTGGCACTTTTTTAGACAATAGCCTCTATTGGACAAAACAGTTGGTAATATTAAAATCCTTCATATATCACCAACTTCTTTTGCTTAAAAAGCATTTTAAAACAACAGATTATTGTTTTTAGTTAATCCATTATGAATGTTTAATTTCTGGTTAAGTTCTTTAAATAACCCCTCAATACGATTAGTTGTTTTAATTCAGGGTATTTTTCAAACGTAAATAAATAATCTTCATTTCGTCTTAGACTTGCATATGCACCATGTAATCCACGTTGTTTATAAGGAAACTTTCCTTTTTCATTTGGATATTCTGAACGCTCATTTATAAATTCTTGATGTTTTAAATAGCATAGATGTAAATGATGATAAAATTCATTTTTTGAGCTATTTTTAAGGGTTTTAACGAATTGTTTGAGCTCTTTTCTCGTCGTAGATTTAGGCTTTCTAGGAGCCTTCGAATGACTATTGCGATCTGATGAAACTGACAGAGTTGGATTGGTATATTAAAACTATCCTTTAATAAGTTACGTCATCCATCACAAGTAATTGATTATATTTGATAGCCTTTTTCCCTTTAGTGATTAACACCAAGACGGTGGTAGACATCCTCCTCTATTTTTTTACTATTTGATGATAAACGACCTTTTTTGAGATACTATCCATAAAAAACATCACGCCAAATCTTCGTCCAAAGAATGCGGTATCAATAATTAGATTAAGTTTTTTATTTGGAGCTTGATTTAATTCTGTTTTTAATAATTTTTGAATATATCGTTGAATTGTTCTCACTGAACATTGATATTTATCGGCAAGTTGTTTATAGGTTTGTTTTCCGCCAATGTAATCTTTCTAAATTAATTCAGAATTTAATTTTTTCGATAAGGTAAATGTTTTATTGCAATGCGTGCATTTATAACGTTGAGATTGATTTTGAGTGCCATATTTTGGAATAGCTGATTTTTGGCAAAAAAGCAAGTTTTTTGTTCATTTTCAAAAAAGTGGATTAAAGGCTTTTACTATAAGACTTTAACCCACTTTTTACCAACTATTTTGTCTACTATGCCCAACAAATCTATGTTAATTTTTCAAAACTATCAAAAAATACACCGCACTTTTATTTGCTTTTATCCTAGTCCATATGGTTAGCCAGCTGGTCTAGCTTCTTCCACTGGTGCAGGTTTTGCGGCTGGTGGAGATGTTGGCGGCTGTGGTGCGGTTGGCTGTGGCACAGTCGTTGGAACTGCCGTTGGAGCTGAATAGGCAGGTTTGCTTTCCACAACACTAACGGGTGTGCTTGGTGTATTAGAGAAGCAGAAATTCTGTCCTTTATTTGCCCATACTGGAATGTTTCGTACTGGGCTGTCGCAGTTCCAGCTACCGTAACTGTTGATGCCGACCCATTTTATTTCCTCTGGTTTTTTCGGTTTAAATGGTGAAACTTCGGCTAGGCGTAAGTAGTTTTTATAGATTTCCAATGCGCCACTTGCGCCTGTTAATCCTGTTTCACCGTTGTCATCACGGCCAAGCCAAACCGTTGCTACGTTTTCGCCGTCAATGCCCACATACCAAGTATCTCGAGCGTCGTTAGTCGTGCCTGTTTTACCCGCTAAGTGTAAGTTTGCAAAGTCAGTTTGTAGGCTTCGAGCCGTGCCACGTTCCACCACTTGTTGCATCGCATAAAGGGTTTGGAATGCCGCTTGTGCAGGCACAACTTGCTCCGCTTCGGTGTTATGTTGGAAAATTACTTCGCCTTGTCGGTCGGTAATTGTGCTAATGGTACTTAACGGAATTTTTCCGCCATTATTCGCAATCACCTGATAAGACTTGGTTACGTCATAAGGCGAAATGCTATAAGAGCCGAGCAACATCGCTGGTACTTTAGGAATTTTCACCTGATCCCAGCCCATTGCTTGTTGTGTTTCAATCACTTTGCTCAAGCCCATTTTCATACCAATATTCACCGTTGGAATATTCAGCGAGCGAGAGAGCGCATCGACTAACATTACCGAACCACTATAACGGCGGTCGTAGTTGCGTGGCTGCCACGGTGGGCTGCCTTTTACGTTGATTGTGATAGGCTGGTTGTTAATCGGGCTATTCAAACGGAACTTCTCAGGATCTGAAAGTGCGGTCAAATAAATTGACGGTTTTACCAACGAGCCAATTTGGCGCTTCGCCATTAAGGCACGGTTAAAACCTGCATATTGGGTTTGCAATCCACCAACAACGGCACGAATTTCCCCTTTTTGATAATCAGCAACGACCATCGCCGCTTGCAAGTGAGGATTTTTTACCTTTAATTGCAAGGCTTGAGTGGCATTGACCACCGCTTGTTCTGCGTAGGCTTGTTGTTTAATATCTAGGGTCGTAAAAATGCGAGCACCGAGCAAGGTTGAGAGCTTACTTTCGCCTAAATTTTGGCGCAATTCTGTTTGCAAAGTCTGAATAAATGCAGGGTAAGGGCGTGTAATTGCGCCTTTTTCTTGCACACCTAAAGGGCGTTGGCTGAGCATATCAAATAGCTCTTGGTCGATCATTTTGTGTTCTAGCATTAAGCCTAACACCACATTACGACGCTCTTTGGCGTAAGTCGGGTTGCGCCAAGGATTATAAAGCGACGGGCCTTTTACCATTCCCACCAATAAAGCAATTTGGTCAAGGCTAATTTCACGCACTGAACGCCCGAAAAGGAAGTGGCTAGCTAATTCAAAGCCGTGAATTTGCGTGTCGCCATTTTGTCCTAAATAAATTTCGTTTAAATAGGTTTCTAAAATAGTGTTTTTGTCGTAACGCCAGTCTAACATCACCGCCATTAAGGCTTCATTAACTTTGCGAGTTAGCGAGCGTTCGTTGGTTAAAAATAAGTTTTTTACTAACTGCTGCGTTAAGGTACTACCGCCTTGCACGGTTTGCCCTGCACGAATATTAGTAACCATTGCACGTAAAATGCCTAAAGGGCTAATTCCTTGATGCTCATAAAAGCGGCGATCTTCGGTTAAAAGTAGGGTATCGATCAGAAAACGTGGGTAATTCTGCAAAGAAATAGCTAAACGTTCTTCTTTTTCAGATTGCAACATTGCCACCAATTTGGGCGCAAGACGAAATTCTTCAATAGTGGTTCGATTGATTAAATCTTCAATCACGTCAAGTTTTTCTTCGTGGAAACGCAGGCGGAATACACGTTGAGCTTCAGGTCTGTCAGGAAACGGAAAAGCACGGCGCAACAACACGATGGTGTCGTTTTCAATTTTGAAATCACCAGGGGCGGCAACAAAAGTGGTTTGACGGTAATCATTATTTAATAATAACTGAGTAACGTCATTTAAGGTGAGCTTGTCTTGTAGGCGCACGCTTTCGATGCGGCTATAAACTTCCGCAGGTAATCGCCAAATTTGACCGTCCATTTTGGCACGAATACGAGCATCTAAATAGACACCATAAAAAAGTGCCAATGTGCCGACCGTAAAAATAATTTTAGCAAAAAAGAGCTTCCATTTATGCTTTTTGGCAAAAGGTATCGGCTCTGCAGAATTTTGTTCTGACCTTGGGTCAGTTTGTTGTTCTGTTGGAGTAGTTTGTTTTTGTTGTTCCCTAGACATTCACAATCCTATTTTCCGAGCAAAATATGGCGAATTTTAACATAGAATAATGAAAAATTAATGTTAATTAATTGTTTTCTTTTTTAAATAAAGCCAAGATAAATAATAACGACGAAGCGATTACCACAGAAGGCCCAGCTGCGGTATTATAAAGTGCTGATAGCATTAGCCCCAAACTCACGGCAATAATGCTGACTAACACGGCGATCATCGCCATTGTTTCAGGCGTGCGAGCAAAACGCCTTGCCGTGGCTGCTGGAATAATCAGTAGGGAAGTGATGATTAATGCGCCCACGAATTTCATACTCAATGCAATGGTAAGTGCGGTTAAAATCATTAAAATAAAGCGGATTTTTTTCACATTCACCCCTTCCACTTGCGCCAGTTCAGGGCTTACGGTGGTGGAAATGAGATCTTTCCAAAAATACAGCAATAAACTTAAGACGAACACCACGCCGATGGCGATATAAAGCACATCTTCCATATTTACGGCTAATAAATCACCGAATAAATAGCCCATTAAATCAACACGCACATTTTCTAATAATTGCACGGTGATTACGCCGAGAGAAAGGCAACTGTGCGCAATAATTCCGAGCAGGGTATCTACGGAAAATTGCGTGTTATTTTCTAACCAAACCATTGCAATGGCTAAAATTAGCGTGAGTAGCACAATCGCTAAGTAAGGATTTACATCAAAGAAAATGCCTAGAGCAACACCGAGTAACGCCGAGTGGGCCAGGGTGTCGCCGAAGTACGCCATTTTACGCCACACAACGAATGCGCCCAAAGGTGCGGTGATAAAAGACAACAAAATGCCAGCAATCCAAGCAGGGAAAATAATTTCAAACATATAGATTACCTATTCACGTCGTTGTTAGTGGGGCTTGTGCTGTGATGGTGCTGGGCACAAGCGTGGTTATTCTGACAACAAATGTCGCCGTGAATATTATGATTATGGTTGTGATGATGAGTATAAAATGCGATATTTTTAGAAAACTGATCGCCAAAAAAATGAATAAATTTAGGATCGTTTGACACTGTTTCTGGCGTACCAGCACAGCAAATATGCTGATTGACACAAAGCACTTCATTGGTGTCCGCCATTACGATATGCAAATCGTGCGATACCATCAAAATAGCGCAATTTAATTTTTGTTGGGTTTGATGAATTAATTGATATAACTCAATTTGTCCATTTATATCAACACCTTGTGTTGGTTCATCAAGCACTAACAAATTCGGTTTATTTAAAATGGCTCGTGCAATTAACACTCGCTGCATTTCACCGCCCGATAATTTTTGCATACTATTTTTGATTAAATGAGAAATAGAAAGCAATTCTAAAGCCTGTTGAATATCACTTTTTTGAATGCCTTTTTTCAATGACAAAAATCGTTCTACGGTAACTGGCAAGCTATGATCCAAATGAATTTTTTGCGGCACATAGCCCACTCGCAAATCGGCACGATAAGTAACGCTGCCTTTTGTTGGCGATAATAGTTTGAGTAACACCTTTAATAAGGTAGATTTACCGCCACCATTAGGGCCGACGATTGTCGTAATTGAATTCGGGAAAATGCGTAAATTAATGTGCTGCAAAGCAACTTTTTGCGAAAAAATAACGCTAATATCTTTAAGCTCAACTAAGGGCTGTTCCGATGATTGCGCTAAAGCGGCGTATTTGGATAATGTTTTTGGGGCTGAGTGAATTGAATTAATTTGCATTGAATTCCACTGCGTAAATAACGGCATTAGTAAAATGCTGGCTACCTTAGCTTATTTTTCGGTCTAAAACAAGTTTAACTGATTAAAAAATAAGTCATTGCAATAATTTATTGCTATATCCTATTTTTTATTTGTATATAATGAATTTTTTGGATATTGTCTTGTCATAAGCACATAGATTTTTATAAGGACAAAAATAAATAGTGGTGCAACACGTTAAACTCGCCCGTGAACGACGCAAGAGAAAATCTCGTATTAAAGCGATGATTTTCTTTTTTGCTGTGCTTTGTATTATCACAGGGGGAATTTTAAGTTTAAAAAATACGGCTGAAAATGCGCCATTAGACACCACAAAACCGCCTGAAGAAACACAATATCAAGCCTTGCAACCCACTTCGCCTGCTGACAGTGAACAGCATTCCGCAACCTCTGAAAACAGCACAGAACAAGGCGAACCGCCAGTTACAGCACAACATAATGATATAAAAGAAGAACAAAAAAATGATGCGACTTCTTTTGATGATGAATTATTGGCTGAAGATGATGAAGTGGATCAAATTGATCTTGGACAAGCCAAATTACCTGATGATGCCCAAAGTATTTTAGACGACTTATTAGATGCCGCTGATCAAGCCAAACGAATTAGCGACCAGTTTTCTTACACCGTTGTGCGTGGTGATAAATTAAAAGACGTACTAGAAATGTCTGGTTTAGAAGATGACACCAGCCAACGTTTAATTGCAGCCTATCCTGAATTGAAAAATCTCAAAGCAGGGCAACAAATTTATTGGATCTTAGATAACCAAAATGAACTTGAATATTTAAATTGGCTAGTTTCAGAAAAAGAAGAGCGCATTTACGAACGCAAAGAACAAGATAAATTTGCTCGCCAAGTCATTGAGAAGAAAAGTATTTGGAAAAAAGATGTGCTAAAAGGCAAAATTGACGGCACATTAACCGCAAGCCTTAAAAAATTAGGCTTAGATAATCGACAAATTAACCAATTAAACACCGCACTTCAATGGCAAGTTAATGTTGCAAAATTGGGCAAAGGCGACACATTTGCCGTATTAGTTACCCGTGAATATTTGGGCGATAAATTAACAGGGCAAGGGAATGTTGATGCAATTCACATTCGCACAAATGGCAAAAGTTATTATGCAATTCAATCAGATAACGGACGTTATTACAACCGACAAGGGGAAACCATCGGTAAAGGCTTTGCTCGAATTCCGTTGCAACGCCAGGCCCGAATTTCTTCGCAGTTTAACCCACAACGTCGCCACCCCGTAACAGGGCGAGTTCGTCCGCATAAAGGCGTAGATTTTGCCTTACCAAGCGGCACGCCTGTAATTGCCCCTGCCGATGCGGTGGTGGAGAAAGTGGCTTATCAAGCAGGCGGCGCAGGGCGTTATATCGTACTCCGCCACGGACGTGAATATCAAACGGTCTATATGCACCTAAGCAAACCGCTCGTGCGAGCAGGGCAAAGCGTGAAACGTGGCGAACGCATTGCACTTTCAGGAAATACAGGAATTTCCACAGGCGCACACTTGCATTATGAATTCCACATCAACGGTCGCCCAGTTAACCCGATGACAATCAAATTACCAGGCACGAACTCTGGAATGAAAGACAGTGAACGTAAAAGTTTCTTAGTCAAAGCCAAAGCAGCCGAACGCCAACTTAAGCTGTAAATAGCAAATCAACATCACTCAAAAGTGCGGTGGAAAAAGTATGAATTTTTCCACCGCACTTTTGCTTTTTTTCTATGCATTTTCCTACGTCTTTCCTTTTGACAAACAAGAATTTTATGTTATTCTCTATATAAGAATTATTATCATTTACTTTATTATTTACGCAATGGTAAAACGACGTTATTTATTATTGTTGCTTGTCGTATTTTCCCTATTATCTTTATTTATTGGTGTGAGTACGGTTAATTTGCCAGGTTTGTTGGCATTTGATGGTGAGCAGTGGGAAATTTTTTTAGTGAGCCGTGTGCCTCGCTTGATCAGTATTTTGATCGCAGGGGCGGCGTTGAGTATTTGTGGTTTGGTGATGCAGCAACTAAGCCGCAATCGCTTTGTATCGCCAACAACGGCTGGCACGATGGACAGCGCACGTTTAGGCATTTTGATTGCGATTTTGCTATTTCCGTCCGCTTCAATGTTGCTCAAAACTGGGGTGGCGATACTGGTGTCCTTTTTAGGCACGCTGTTGTTTATGACCATTTTATCTCGCCTAAAATTTAAAGACAGTATTTTTGTGCCGCTAGTGGGTATGATGTTCGGCAATATTATTAGTTCGATTACAGCATTTATCGCTTATAAAGAAGATCTGTTGCAAAATCTTTCTGGTTGGTTACAAGGTGATTTTTCCTTAGTAATGTCAGGGCGTTACGAAATATTGTATCTCAGCTTACCTGCTTTGGTTGTGGCATATTTGTTTGCGAACCGTTTTTCTATTGTGGGAATGGGCGAAGAATTTGCCACTAATTTGGGGTTAAATTATCAAAAAGTACTTTATTTGGGCTTGGCGATTGTGGCGAGCGTGTCGTCTATCGTAATTGTTTCCGTCGGCGTTATTCCTTTTTTAGGCTTGATTATTCCGAATTTAGTTACGTTATATTTAGGCGATCATTTGAAAAAAGTGCTTTCTCACACCGCACTTTTGGGCGCAGTTTTCGTTTTGTTTTGCGATATTTTAGGGCGAGTTGTGATTTACCCTTATGAAATCTCGATTAATGCAGTGGTGGGCGTGTTTGGCAGTGCCATTTTCTTATTATTGTTATTCAAAAGGTACAAAAATGGCATTTAATTTAAAGCAAAAGTACGGTGGAAAAATTGCCATTTTAGTGTTGTTGAGCTTGGTTGCGATTGTGCTTTATTTGGCTTATAACTTGCCGAACCGCTGGCAATATGCCTTGCAGCATCGAGCGTTAAGCCTGTTTGCGATTATGATCACAGGGGCGGCGATTGCGTTGGCGACAATGATGTTTCAAACGGTGGTGAATAATCGTATTCTCACGCCGAGTATTTTGGGCTTGGATTCGCTTTATTTATTGATCCAAACCATCATTATTTTCTTGTTTGGCTCGACCACTTTACTATCGGTAAATCCGATTGTGCTGTTTTTAGGCTCAACTGCTCTTATGGTGGGATTTGCGCTCTCGCTTTATTATTTTTTATTTAAAAAAGAACAGCAAAATGTGTTCTTTCTATTATTAGTTGGCATTATTTTCGGCACGTTTTTCCAAAGTTTAACCACATTTATGGAAGTGCTGATCGACCCGAACGAATTTCAAATTGTGCAAGATATTGGTTTTGCCAGTTTTAATCGTATTAATATCAATATCTTATGGGTGGCATTTGCGATTTTATTACTCACCATTATCGTGAGTTTGCGTTATTGGCGTTATTTTGATGTGTTGGCTTTGGGACGAGATCAGGCGATTAATTTGGGCGTGCCATATCAAAAAATTATTCGACATTTGTTGATTTTAGTGGCGATTTTAACTTCAGTTTCCACCGCACTTGTTGGTCCGCTGACCTTTTTAGGTTTGTTGGTGATGAATATCACCTTTGAATTTATGCCAACTTATAAACACAAAATTCTCGTGCCAGTGGCAATGTTAATTGCAATGCTAACATTGATTGTGGGGCAAGTGTTGGTGTCGCAGATTTTCACTTTTAATACCACCTTGAGCATTATTATTAATTTTGTCGGTGGCGTGTATTTCATTTATTTATTATTGCGTAGCCAGAAAAAATGGCAGTCTTAATTGAACGAAGCCAAGAATAGAGTAACTACAAATGAGCATAGAAATTCAAAATATTACAAAAAGTTATGGCACAAAAAAAGTCGTTGATAATTTTTCCGTGGTTATCCCAAAAGGCAAAATCACCTCTTTTATTGGACCGAATGGCGCAGGGAAAAGCACCGTACTTTCAATGATGAGCCGTTTAATTTCTGCCGATCAGGGCGATGTTTGGCTTAACGGCGTGCCGCTTAATCAACAAAAAAGTGGCGATGTGGCAAAACAGCTTTCCATTTTAAAGCAATCTAACCACATTAATTTGCGTTTAACCGTGGAAGAATTGGTGGCATTTGGGCGTTTTCCTTATAGCAAAGGAAACTTGAGCAAAAATGACCGCACTTTTATTGATGAAGCCATTCGCTATATGGATTTAGACAGCTTGCGCCATCAATATATTAACGAATTAAGCGGTGGGCAACGTCAACGAGCTTATATTGCAATGACCTTAGCGCAAGATACCGATTATATTTTACTTGATGAGCCGTTGAATAATTTAGATATGAAGCATTCGGTGCAAATTATGAAAGTGTTGCGCAAATTGGTGAATGAGCTGAACAAAACGGTGGTGATCGTCATTCACGACATTAATTTTGCCTCTTGCTATTCCGATCACGTCATCGCAATGAAGAATGGGCGTTTAGTTCAACAGGGCAGCGTACACGAAATTATGCAAAATTCTGTTTTAGAGCAGCTGTATGATATGCCGATGAATATTCAAGATATTAACCAGCATAAAATTGCTATTTACTTTCGATAAACCAAAAAGGAGAACTTTATGAAAAAAACATTATCTACTTTAGCAATGGGTATTTTTGCCGCATTAGCGGTGTCGAATGCCAGCGCAGCAGATATTACCGTTGAAAATTTGGCAGAAAAACAAGTTGTGCCACAAAATCCACAACGAGTGGTGGTGTTAGATTTCGCCGCCCTTGATATTGTGCGTGAATTGGGTGAAAAAGATCGCATTGTGGCTTCATCTAAAGGCAATGTGCCAGCTTATTTGGCAGAATTTAAAGACGACAAACGCTATCTTAATGTTGGCACAATGCCAGAGCCTGCTTTCGAGAAAATTAACGAGGCTAATCCAGATTTAATCATTGCATCTACACGCCAAAAGAAAGTGCTTGATCGTTTAAAAGAAATTGCCCCAGTGTTTTATATGGAAAGCGATTACTACGACAGCATCAAAGCGAACGTGTTAGCCATTGGCAAAATTTTTGATAAAGAAGCCGTAGCGCAACAAAAATTAGCTGATTTAGACAAGCGCATCAGTGCTTTAACCAGCTTAACCAAAGATAAAACAGCCTTAGTTACTTTAGTAAATGAAAGCAAAATCAGTGCCTTTGGCGACCAATCTCGTTATGCAATGGTATATCAAAATTTTGGTTTCACGCCAGTAGATCGTCAGCTATCTTCAGCAAGACACGGCAACAGCGTTGGCTTTGAGTATATTGCTGAAAAAAATCCACAGTATTTATTCGTGGTTGACCGCACTGCAGCGGTAACGGATAAAGTGGGCAATGCGCAAAAAGTGCTAGATAACGCCATTGTCAACAAAACTCAAGCTGCGCAAAACAAACACATTGTGTATTTAAATTCGCAAGATTGGTATTTAGCCTTTGGTGGTTTGCAATCATTGAACAATATGATCACTGAGTTAGAAAATGCAGTGAAATAAAAGCAAAAGTGCGGTGAAATAATCCATCATTTTGCTAAATTAACAGCGTAAATTATCTTGCCTCATACCTTTGTATGGGGCATTTTTATTGCGAGTTTTATTCCAATGTTTAAATAGTGTTAAAAATAATCGACTTTTTGCGTAATTGCGTGTAGAGTAAAGAAAGATGGATAGAAAAGTTGAACTTTTTGCATTATTCGTGAGTTAAATTTTCTATTCATCTCGACATTTTTTATGAATGTTTGTTCATTTTAAGCTATTGATTTTATTTGAATGCTCAAAATTTAATCTAAATCACGTTTTTTTGCTTAAAAAACAATCTATTTTATAAAAAAATATTTGATTTTTGCTATTTATGGTTGGATAATACGCCCACTTTTGAAATATTATCTTAATGAAAATTAAGTTAATTGGATTTGTCAAAAGGTTATAGGGCAAATTCTTTAACCCTAAAGCAGGAAAATCATTCGTTATAACATCCGTTATAATGAAAATAATAAAAGTACATCTTTTTGTACTCGGAATTCAGCTGAATCCAGCTGATATTTTTGAAATTAGATGACTAAAAAAAGAGGATCATCACAATGAAAAAAACAGCTATCGCATTAGCTATCGCTGGTTTAGCAGCAGCATCAGTTGCACAAGCAGCTCCACAAGAAAACACTTTCTACGCAGGTGCTAAAGCAGGTTGGGCGTCATTCCACGACGGTTATACTCAATATGAAACAGCTACAACTGGTACTAAAACTAACTCTGTAACTTACGGCGTATTTGGTGGCTACCAAATCTTAAACCGTGACAACGTTGGTTTAGCAGTAGAATTAGGTTATGATGACTTCGGTCGTGCAAAACTTCGTAGCTTCGACGAAACTTCTGCAAAACACACTAACCACGGTGCACACTTAAGCCTTAAACCAAGCGTTGATTTAGGCGTTGTAACTCCTGCATTAGCTGGTTTAGATTTCTACGGTAAAGTAGGTGCTGCATTAGTTCGTTCAGACTACAAAACTTACGGTACTTCAAACGGTTTCAACAATGTTGACCGTGCACACAGCACAAAAACATCATTACTTTTAGGTGCTGGTGTTGAGTACGCAATTACTCCAGAATTAGCAGCTCGCGTTGAATACCAATGGTTAAACAACGTAGGTAAATTAAAAAATGCTGATGGTACACGTTTTGACTACACTCCAGAAATCAGCTCTGTAACTGCAGGTTTATCTTACCGTTTCGGTCAAGGTGCTCCAGTTGTAGCTCCTGAAGTTGTAAACAAAACTTTCACTTTAAACAGTGATGTAACTTTCGCATTCGGTAAATCTACATTAAAACCTGAAGCATCTTCAACTTTAGATGGTATCTACGGTGAAATCGCTCAAGTAGCAAGCCCAGCAGTAGCAGTAAATGGTTATGCTGACCGTATCGGTAAAGATGCATCAAACTTAAAACTTTCACAACGTCGTGCTGAAACAGTAGCTAACTACTTAGTTTCTAAAGGTGTTGATGCAGGTTCTGTAACTGCAACTGGTTTCGGTGAAGCTAACCCAGTAACTAACAACGCTTGTGATGCAGTTAAAGGTCGTAAAGCATTAATCGCTTGTTTAGCTCCAGACCGTCGTGTTGAAATTCAAGTTCAAGGCAACAAACAAGCTACTATGTAATTTAGATTTATCTAATTACTAGATGAAATAAAGCCTAAAAGACCTAAACAGATGTTTAGGTCTTTTTCTATATGGCATCACCTAATATTTAATATATTTTCGACTTAGGCATTCTCAAGGTTGAGGGAATAAATTGAACTTAATTGGATTTTGCTGGTCGTAGATTTGTTATTTATTTATAAAGGAACTTATTCAATGAAAAAATGGTTATTAATTATTGTTGTTGCAGTGATTGCAGGGTTCACCTTAATGTCGAGCTACAACGGTTTAGTGAAAGCAGAAGAAGAAATTGATTCTGTTTGGGCGAATGTGGAATCACAATATCAACGCCGTGCCGATATGATCCCAAACTTAGTGAACACCGTAAAAGGTCAAGTGAATTTTGAAAAAGAAACATTGACTGGCGTTATTGAAGCTCGTGCTAAAGCGACACAAGTAAAAATTGATCCTGCAAATATGAGCGAGGAACAATTAGCGCAATTCCAACAAAGCCAAGACAGCGTAGGTTCAGCATTATCTCGTTTGTTAGTCTCTGTGGAAAAATACCCTGAATTAAAAGCACACGACGGCTTTATGAATTTACAAGCGCAATTAGAGGGAACAGAAAATCGCATTAACAAAGCACGCAATGACTTCAATGCGGCTGCGAAAATTTATAACCAAAAAGTGCGCCAATTCCCAACAAAATTAGCGGCATTAATTTTAGGTTTTAAAGAAAAACCTTATTTCAAATCTACCGCTGGCGCAGAAACTGCACCAACAGTGAATTTTTAATGATTGATTACTGAAGGTGCGCAAGTCGCACCTTTGTTTTATTTATTGCTTTGCATCACAATATTGATTTTACCTAAACATTATGAGCTTATTTTCCCGAATTCCTTTTGATAAAAAAGACATTGAAGCGGCAATTATTGAATTAGAAAAAACAACATCGGCGGAACTTCGTGTGTATATCGAACGTCATTTGCCAAAAAACAGCGGAAATTTAGACCGCGCTTTAGCGGTGTTTCAACAACTCGATATGCACAAAACGGCGGAAAGAAATGCCGTGTTGATTTACATTGCCCATAAAGATCACCAATGTTCGATTATCGGCGATCAAGGCATTCATCAATTCGTCAATGATCAATTTTGGCAAACACAATGCCAAGCAATGATTGGCTTTTTCAAACAGCAGCAATATACCCAAGGTGTGGTTTCTGCGATTGAACACATTGGGCGAGAGTTGACTTTGCATTTTCCAATTCAGCCAGACGATGTGAATGAATTACCAAATGAGGTGATTATTAATGATTAAATTGCTTAAAAGTGCGGTGTTTTTTTGCCTTGTTTTGTGTAGTTTTACGCTTAAAGCGGCTGATTTCCCCGCAACGCCAAACCCTTTTCATTATGTGAATGACTACACCAAAACCTTGTCAGCGCAAGAATTTCAATATTTGGAAAACAAGCTCATTCAATATGGCAAAGAAACTAGCTCGCAAATTGCGGTGGTGATTGTGCCGACCACGGGTGAATACGAAATTGCGCAATATACTGCGGAGCTAGGAGATAAGTGGGGCATTGGGCGTAAGCAGCTGAATAATGGCGTATTATTTTTAATTGCTAAAAACGATCGCAAAGTGTTTATTGCCACAGGGCAAGGGCTGCAAGGCGTATTAACCGATGCTTTTTTGGCGCAACTTATTCGTGATGGAATTTTGCCTTATTTCAAACAAGGGCAGTTTGCTCAAGGAATTAATAATGGCTTAGATTATATCATCGCCACCAGTAAAGGCGAATATGACCCACAAGCAGTGGAAGAAGATAGCTTAGAGCAATTCATTCCATTTGTGATGGTGGTGCTGTTTATCCTCTTTGTGCTATTCGGCGAATTAAGTTGGCGACGTAAGCCTTATATTAGCCCAACGGCAAATCATAATTTACAAAATGCGGCGATTATTGCGGCTTCTGTATTAAACAGCCGTCGTCGTGGCGGTGGTTCTGGTGGCGGTTTTGGTGGTGGCTTCGGCGGCGGATCAGGCGGTGGCTTTGGTGGCGGCGGATTTGACGGCGGTGGCGCTGGCGGTAGTTGGTAATATTCTTTCTACGATCAACAAAATTAAACCCGATAAATTTACTAGGATTTAGTGCAAATAAAAAAACTTGTGTTAAAATAACCGCACTTTCAACCGAATAAAAAGGACATTACAATGGAAACATTAGATAAAATCAAAAATCAAATTGCGGAAAACCCAATTTTAATTTATATGAAAGGCTCTCCAAAATTACCGTCTTGCGGATTTTCTGCTCGTGCCGTTGAAGCCTTAATTAATTGCCAAGTGCCTTTTGGCTATGTAGATATTTTGCAACACGCTGATGTGCGTGCCGAATTGCCAAAATACGCAAACTGGCCAACATTCCCACAATTATGGGTTGAGGGCGAATTAATCGGTGGTTGTGATATTATTTTAGAAATGTATCAAGCTGGCGAATTGCAAAGCCTATTAAAAGAAGTAGCAGAACGCCACCCAGCTTAATTTAGCGTAAATTTTAAAAACCACCTTCGGGTGGTTTTTTGTTGTTGAAAAGAAAATCGAAAATTGCAATCTATTATCATTAAAAACAATTTTTGTGTATTTCATTGTTTTTTTCCGTTAAAATAGCCTTAATATTGTAAGGTTTTACCTATGGTAAAGACGGATTTTGATACCTATTTTTAGGTATAACGACATTATGACGATTTTAGTTCTTGGCATTAACCATAAAACAGCAACTGTTGCACTACGAGAAAAAGTGGCGTTTTCGCAAGAAAAACGCCAACAGGCATTGCAACAAATTCAGCAATGGGAACTAGCGCAAAGTGCGGTGATTTTATCGACTTGTAATCGCACAGAAATTTATTTACACAACAAACAAATCTCGCCAGATGAAACGCAAGAATGGCTCGATCAATGTGTGGCGTGGTTTGCCAAAATTCATCAGCTGAGTTTAGATGAATTGCAATCTTGCTTATATCTCTACCAAAATCAACAGGCGGTAACGCATTTAATGCGAGTTTCTTGCGGATTGGATTCGCTAATTTTGGGCGAGCCACAAATTTTAGGGCAAGTAAAACAAGCCTATCAACTGAGTGAAGAATATTATCAGCAAAATCAGCAATCCTTTTCGGCAGAATTTTCTCGTTTATTTCAGAAAGTATTTTCGGTGGCAAAACGAGTACGCACCGAAACCAATATTGGTGAAAATGCGGTTTCTGTGGCTTATGCAGCGTGCAGTTTAGCTCGTCAGATTTTTGAAAATTTAAAATCACTCAATGTGTTGCTTGTCGGCGCAGGGGAAACCATTGAATTAGTTAGTCGCCATTTATTACGCCACGGCGTGAAAAAGTTGATGATTTCTAACCGCACTTTATCTCGAGCGGAAGCTCTTGTGGCGAAATTGGATCGGGGCGAACACATTCAAATTACAGGCTTAGACCAATTACAATTTTGTTTAAATCAAGCGGATATTGTGATTACCTCCACTGGCGCACCGCACACATTAATTTCCAAAGAAATGGTGAAATTAGCGCAAAAACAGCGGCGCAACGCCCCGATGTTAGTGGTGGATATTGCCGTGCCACGAGATGTGGAAGAAAGCGTAAGTGATTTGGACAGCGTTTATCATTATACCGTTGATGACTTGCAGAATATTATTCAGCGCAATATGGACGAGCGAGAAAAAGCCTCTGCGCAAGCGCAGCAAATTATTGAGCAAGAATGCGTCGATTTCTTTGAGTGGTTGAAAGTGCATCAATTTTCAAATTTAATTCGCACCTATCGTGATAATGCGGAACAAGCTCGTCAGGCTCTGTTGGAAAAAGCGCTGATTTCTTTACAGCAAGGCGAAGATGCCGAGCAAATTTTGCAAGAATTGAGCTATAAATTAATGAATAAATTAATTCATTCGCCGACACAGGCAATGTCGAATATGATGAAAACGGGCAACGCCAAAGGTTTGCGTCATTTTTCATTGGCATTGGGAATGCCGCAAGAGCAAGAATATAAGCAATAGCAAAATTGGGGAGTGTAAACGCTGCCCCTTTTTTATGCGCAAATCGCAATGAATGAAAAAAATGCAAACGATTGCTTATGTTTTGCTTATCTTCCACCGAGAAAGTGCGGTATAATTTCGGCTAATTTTAAAATAATAAATTCAACACAGCAGAGGACATTATAATGGCAGAGCTTAGTCTTAAAAAAATCTATTCAGGCAAAGTACGCGATCTTTACGAAATTGACGACAAACGTATGTTAATGGTTGCGACCGACCGCTTATCCGCTTTTGATGTGATTTTAGACGATCCTATCCCTCGCAAAGGGGAAATTCTGACGCAAATTTCTAATTTTTGGTTCAACAAATTGGCGCACATTATGCCAAACCATTTCACTGGCGACAGCGTTTATGATGTGTTACCAAAAGAAGAAGCCGATTTAGTGAAAGACCGAGCTGTGGTGTGTAAGCGTTTAAATCCAATTAAAATTGAAAGCATTGTGCGTGGCTATTTGACAGGTTCAGGCTTAAAAGATTACCAACAAACAGGCACAATCTGCGGATTAGAATTGCCAAAAGGCTTAGTGGAAGCAAGCAAATTGCCTGCGCCGATTTTTACGCCATCAAGCAAAGAAGAAGTGGGCGATCACGACATTAACATCAGCTATGCTGAATGCGAACGCCAAATTGGTGCAGAATTAGCGGCAAAAGTTCGTGATGCAGCGATTGCACTTTATAAAGAAGCAGCGGCTTATGCATTGACCAAAGGCATCATCATTTGCGACACCAAATTTGAATTCGGCTTAGATGAAAACGGCACGTTGACGTTAATGGACGAAGTATTAACGCCAGATTCTAGCCGTTTTTGGTCGGTGGATACGTATAAAGAGGGAACAAATCCGCCATCATTCGACAAGCAATTTGTGCGTGATTGGCTGGAAAGCAGCGGCTGGAATAAACAACCGCCAGCACCGAAAGTGCCAGCAGGTGTTATCGAAAAAACGGTAGCGAAATATCAAGAAGCCTTAGATTTATTAACTAAATAAGATGGTAGTGAGGGAGAAAAGCAAGAAATGAACAGGTCTGTTGCCATTGTGGGCTTAGGTTGGTTTGGCTTACCGTTGGCGTGCGATTTGCGCAATTTAGGTTGGGAAGTTAAAGGCAGTAAGCGAACCGCTGAGGGCGTGGAAGAAATGCGTTTATGGCGACTTGAAACCTACCAATTACAGCTTGATCCTGAAATTAATGCTGATCCTGATGATTTAGCGGCGTTGCTTGCCGTGGAAAGTTTAGTGATTAATATTCCGCCAAGTGATTATTTTTTTGAACCTGAAAGCTATATGCAGGGGATTGAAAATTTAGTCAATGAAGCCTTATTGTGCGGTGTTAATCACCTGATTTTTATTAGCTCGACAGCGGTTTTCCCAATGGAAAGCGGTCAATTTGATGAAAACAGTCAGCCGAATGAACATTCCGCATTATATGAAATCGAACAAATGTTATTCAAATTGCAAGATATTGATGTGGACATCGTGCGTTTTGGTGGGCTGGTCGGTTCAGATCGCCACCCTGTGCACAGTATGGCTGGAAAAAGCTATTCACAAGGCAATATGCCTGTGAATTTGGTGCATTTAGACGACTGTTCTCGTGCGATACAAAGTTTGCTTGAAAGCCGCAGTGGGCATCGCTTATATCATCTTGTTGCTCCACAACACCCAAGTCGTTCTGAATATTATCAACAAGTTGCGCAAAAACTTGGCATAAATCCACCGCACTTTGACTGTGCTGAAACCGATCCGCAGCGGATTATTTTAGCGCAGAAAATTTGCCAAGAATTAGACTTTGTTTATCAGCACCCCGATCCATTTACGATGATTTAAGCTCATAATAGAAAACAATGACTGCATAAAAATTTAAAATTTTTGCATTTTTACGCAAAAGTGCGGTTGAAAATCTCCGAATTTTCACCGATAATAACCTCATTCATATTCACTAATAACAATAGGACAAAATAGGACAATTTATGTCAAACACAATTCTACAAAACATTCCTGTCGGTCAAAAAGTTGGTATCGCATTTTCAGGCGGTTTAGACACTAGCGCAGCGTTATTATGGATGCGCCAAAAAGGTGCAGTGCCTTATGCGTACACCGCAAACCTTGGTCAGCCAGATGAAGATGATTACAACGCCATTCCTAAAAAAGCAATGGAATACGGTGCAGAAAAAGCACGCTTAATTGACTGCCGTACGCAATTAGCGCACGAGGGGATTGCGGCAATTCAATCAGGCGCATTCCACGTTTCAACAGGCGGCATTACTTATTTCAACACCACGCCATTAGGTCGTGCGGTAACAGGAACGATGTTAGTTTCTGCGATGAAAGAAGATGATGTTAATATTTGGGGCGACGGCTCAACCTTTAAAGGTAACGATATTGAACGTTTTTACCGTTACGGTCTATTAACAAATCCAAATTTAAAAATTTACAAACCTTGGTTAGATGATCAATTCATTGAAGAATTGGGCGGTCGCCACGAGATGTCAGAATTCTTAATCGCAAACGGTTTTAACTACAAAATGTCTGTAGAAAAAGCCTATTCAACTGACTCAAATATGCTTGGCGCAACTCACGAAGCAAAAGATTTAGAGTTTTTAAACACAGGCATCAAAATTGTAAAACCAATTATGGGTGTTGCGTTTTGGGACGAAAATGTGAGCGTAAAAGCGGAAGAAGTTACTGTACGCTTTGAGGAAGGTGTGCCAGTTGCATTAAACGGCAAAACATTCAGCAATGCCGTTGACCTATTCTTAGAAGCGAACCGCATTGGTGGTCGCCACGGTTTAGGTATGTCAGACCAAATCGAAAACCGTATCATCGAAGCAAAATCTCGTGGTATTTATGAAGCACCAGGAATGGCGTTATTGCACATTGCCTACGAACGCTTAGTAACAGGTATTCACAATGAAGATACCATTGAACAATATCGTATCAACGGCTTGCGTTTAGGTCGCTTACTTTACCAAGGTCGCTGGTTCGATCCACAAGCCTTAATGTTACGTGAAACAGCACAACGCTGGGTTGCTCGTGCGGTTACTGGTGAAGTTACCTTAGAATTGCGCCGTGGTAATGACTATTCATTATTAAACACCGAATCACCAAACTTAACTTATGCGGCAGAGCGTTTAAGTATGGAAAAAGTGGAAAATGCGCCATTTGATCCAGTTGATCGCATCGGTCAATTAACAATGCGTAATTTAGATATCGTGGACACTCGTGATAAATTAGCGGTATATACCAAAGCTGGTTTATTAAGCGTGGGTAAGGAATCTGCATTGCCGCAGTTAGAAGAAAAGTAATTTGGTAAAAGGAAATTTTTCAATTTAAATAAAAACCAAATACCTTGAATTAATCGGGTATTTGGTTTTTTATTGGTTAATATTGACCTGGTTTTTCATCAAAGTAGTAATTAGATGTTAGACCTAAAAAACGTATAATTTCAACTGTTCTTTTCTCAAAGTGGTTAATGTAATCTTTGTTTGCAATATTAAGCTTGATTAAATCAATTTGTATTACTAATGTATCTCCAATGTAATTGTTTAAATTTCTTGAAATCACTTTTTTAGCAAAGATTTCTTTGATTAGATTATTTCTCTCTATAATCAATTTGTCCAATTCATTAGGGGGGAATTGTCTTTTAGCTCTTCTTTCTTTTTCAGTCTTATTTAGTAGAGATTTTGCCTTGCTTTCAAGTTTTTTAACTTCTGAAAAGTAATTTTTGTTTTTATCAGGATCAAAATCTCTAATATTGTAAGTTTTGTTTAATACAGTGATATTGATGTTATTTAATTCTTCATTGGTGTAAGTTTTGTAATATTCACTTGCATAGCTTAGGTTGGTAAAGCCTAGAAATAAAGAAAAGATTGCTAATAAGATTTTCATTTTTTTCTCCTTGATGTTTTATGCTCTATGTTAGAATGCATTATAAAGTGTATTTTTTATACAGCGCTACTGAGATCGTAGCTAGTATTGAACCTAGACTTACCATAGGTAGTTCGAAGGGTTGGGGAATTAAACATTTAAGAAGTATATTAATAAGAACGGTTATTAGAGCTAAGGAAGCTAACAAAAATAATTTTTGCATAGCTTTAGCCAAATTTGTTGAGAAAAAAGCAATAATAGAGAGTACGCCAAAATTACCTAGATATATCATTAGGAAATTTGCCACCTCTGGAATAGGAACATCTTTTTTTAAGCTAAATAGCATCATTAAATACATAGATATAAAGAGTGAAATAACAGGGATAATCATAGAATTAAATTGTTTCATTAGTGTTGCCTCTATATTTGTTAATTAAAAACATATCTATTGTATATTGTTTTTTTTTTCGTCAATTTTGGTTTGTTTTTTGGACTAAAAAGTATTCAGCTTGTTTATTGCGAGCGAATTTTATAGGGATTTACGAATGGGATTAAATAATATTGGGGGGAGCAGTGCTAAATGAAACTAGATAAAAACTCACCGCACTTTTGTATGCTAAATGCAGCGTTAAATAACACCTAATAAAAAAGCCCCGAGCATTAACTCAGGGCTTTGTTTCTTCACTAATTATGCAGCAAATGGATCTTGTAAAATCATTGTTTCTACACGATCTGGGCCTGTTGAAAGAATTGCTACAGGAACGCCAGTAACTTCTTCAATGCGTTTCACATAATTGCGAGTTGCTTGCGGAAGCTGGTTTACATCGGTTACACCAAAGGTGTTTTCTTTCCAACCTGGCATTGATTCGTAAATTGGCTCAACGCCCTCCCAATCTTTGGCTGAAAGTGGTGCATAATCTACGGTTTCACCATTTGGTAATTTATAACCCACGCAGATTTTCACTTCATCGAAACCGTCTAATACATCAAGTTTGGTCATACAGAAGCCTGAAATGCTGTTGACTTGAATTGCACGACGCATTGCCACCGCATCAAACCAGCCACAACGGCGTGGACGACCTGTTACGGCACCAAATTCATTCCCTTTACGTGCGATTTCCGCGCCCACTTCATCGAATAATTCTGTGGTGAATGGACCGCCGCCAACACGAGTACAGTAGGCTTTGATAATGCCTAAAACATAATCAATATTACGAGGTCCGAAACCAGCACCAGTCGCTACGCCACCTGCGGTGGTGTTAGAGCTGGTTACAAATGGATAAGTACCGTGATCGATGTCTAACATTGTGCCTTGCGCACCCTCAAATAGAATATTGTCGCCATTTTTGTGGGCAGTGTCTAATAAAGTACTGATGTCGGCAACCATACCAGTTAATACGTCGGCAATCGCCATTACGTCATCTAAGGTTTTTTGATAATCAACAGGTTCTGCTTTGTAATAGTGGACTAATTGGAAGTTGTAGTAGTCTAAAATATTTTTTAATTTTTCAGCAAATTTTTCAGGTTCAAATAAATCGCTTACACGTAACCCACGACGAGCTACTTTGTCTTCATAAGCAGGTCCAATACCACGACCTGTTGTGCCGATTTTGTTGTTGCCTAATGCCGCTTCACGCGCGTGATCCATTGCAACGTGGTAAGGTAGAATTAATGGGCAGGCTTCTGAAATTAATAAACGTTCACGCACGTTAATGCCACGGCTTTCTAATTCGCCCATTTCTTGCATTAATGCAGAAGGGGAGAGTACCACGCCGTTACCGATTAAGCAGGTAACATTATCACGCAAAATACCGCTTGGAATTAAACGTAAAACAGTTTTTTCGCCGTTAATAATTAAGGTGTGTCCTGCGTTGTGTCCGCCTTGATAGCGCACCACATATTTTACGCGGTCGGTTAATAAATCAACGATTTTGCCTTTTCCTTCATCGCCCCATTGTGCGCCAAGGATAACAACACTTTTTCCCATAATTTCTTCCTGTAGTGTTTTTAAAAAATAACTCGGTTACTTTACTATTTTTTGGCTAAAATCTCAATAAAAAAAGCCTAAGCGCAGTGCGATTAGGCTTATTTTTCATCTGAGTTTTACAGCTTATTTTTTCGGTGCTTGCATAAAGCGGAAGAATTCGCTATTTGGTTTTAAGATCATCATATTCTCAGAACCTGCAAAGCTATTTTCATAGGCTTTTAAGCTACGCAAGAAGCTATAAAATTCTGTTTCTTGCGCAAAGGCATTGGCATATAATTTTGCTGCCGCCGCATCGCCCTCACCACGTAACTCTTGCGCTGTTTTGTTCGCATTGGCGGTAATTAAGGTGATTTTGCGGTCTACATCAGCTTGAATAAATGCCGCTTTTTCTTTACCTTGTGAGCGGTGTTCACGAGCAACTGCATCACGTTCTGCACGCATACGCTGATAGATCGAAGAAGATACTTCATCAGGTAAGTTAATTTGCTTAATACGCACGTCAATAACTTCAATACCTAATTCTGCGGTGCTGTCTTGCCCTGTGTTTAGCGCATTTTTTGCACCAGCCATTAATTCGCCACGAGTGCCTGAAACGATGTCTTTAATGGTTCTTGTACCAATTTCAGAACGCAGACGGTCGTTGACTTTACGGCGTAATAAATTCGATGCTTGAGTGAAATCGCCATTGCCTGTAGATGTGTAAAAACGACCGAAATCGCTAATACGCCATTTGACATAAGAGTCCACAAGCAAATCTTTTTTCTCTGCCGTAACGAAACGGTCTGGTTGACCATCTAATGTTTTGATACGAGCATCAAGTAATTTTAAGGTGTCGATAAGTGGCACTTTAAAATGTAAGCCTGGGCTATACACTTGTACCACATTGTTTGCATCACGTTGCACTTTACCAAAGCGCATCATAATGCCTCGAGTTCCCTCTTGCACGACGACAACAGAAGAATAAATTACCAAAGCTAAAACAATCGAAATCGGGGTTAAAAATTTACGCATTAATTAAATCTCCCTTGACGTTCTGAACTTGGTGTAGAAACTGCTTGAGAATTCACCGCACTTTGGGCAGGATTTTGTGCCTGATTAGACGAACGATTTAAATTATTCACCCCATTGCCCAAGGTTGGTTGGTTGTTCGCTGCCTCATTGCCATTATTGGATTTACGCAATAATTGGTCCATTGGTAACACAGTTAAATTGTTGCCAGCGTCCATCATAATTTTTGGCGTTTTTGCCATTAAATTTTCCATTGTTTGGATATATAAACGCTCTTTGAGCACTTCAGGTGCTGCCTTAAATTCAGGCAATAAACGTTGATAACGTTCCACTTCACCTTTTGCGTCAAGCACGATTTGCTCTTTATAGGCTGTCGCTTCTTCCAAAATACGCTGTGCATTACCACGAGCAATCGGCTCACGTTCACGAGCATAGGCTTCGGCTTCACGAATATAACGCTGTTCATCTTCTTGTGCTTTAATCGCATCATCGAATGCATCTTTCACTTCTTCGGGTGGACGTGCCGATTGGAAGTTCACATCAATCACTTCCAAGCCCATATTATAAGGCTTGATGATTTCATTTAAGGCTTTCCACGTATTTTCACGCACTACGGAACGTCCCGTAGTCAAAATCTGATCCATACTCATATGACCGATGACATAGCGTAATGCGCTGTCAGTGGCTTGCCCTAAACTGTCCTCAGCATTGGTTACGCTAAATAAAAATTTGGCAGGATCGTGTACACGGTATTGCACAGTCATTTCCACTTTCACCATATTTTCATCTTGCGTAAGCATTGCACCTTGTGTTTTGAGCTCTTTAACTTGTTCAACGTTGACAGGACGCACTTGATCGATAAAGGTTGGTTTCCAGTTTAAACCAGGTTGCACAATAGAGTGCAATTCACCAAAGCGAGTAACCACGCCACGCTCGGCTTCTTTTACGGTATAAAAACCACTCACACCCCACACAATCGCTCCAATGGCTATGGCGATTGGCAATAATTTACCGATTTTCATATCAGGTAAACCATTGCCTTGTTGTGATGAATTGCCGTTTTTGTTTCCGCCTAATTTTTTTAATAAATTAGTGAACGCTTCTTCCAAATCAGGAGGCGATTGTTGGTTATTTTGGCGAGACGAATTAGGTTCGTCCGTCTGTTGACCGCCTTGTTGATGATCAGGCTGTTGCTCTGAGGTCGAATTCTCTTTCGAGTTTTTCGAGCCAGGCGCTGCCCAAGGATCTTGATCCTGTGCCATTCTATTCTCCAAAGTGTTTACAAAATTGTTACATCATTCTAGCAGATTATCCACGATTTGCATTCTTCATTATGCGATCTTTTTGGACTTTCCATTCTCGTTCTTTAATATCATCACGTTTATCGTGTTGTTTTTTCCCTTTTGCCAAACCAATTTTTAATTTCGCCCAAGCCTGTTTCCAATAAAGTGATAGGGCAACAATGGTATAACCATCTCGATTTGCTTTGCCAAATAATGAGGCTAATTCTTTTTGGTTTAACAATAATTTACGTGTTCTTGTCGGGTCGCATACCACGTGGGTAGATGCAACGCTTAATGGCTGAATGGTTGCTCCAAATAAATAGGCTTCGCCATTGTTAAAAATCACATAGCTATCGCTGATATTCGCCTTGCCTGCACGCATTGATTTCACTTCCCAACCTTGCAAAGACAAACCGGCTTCGATTTCTTCTTCGATAAAATACTCGTGTCTTGCTCGTTTGTTCAGCGCAATAGTGTTGGACGCTGCTTTAACTTTTTTCTTGGTCATAATATTTATTTCATTTTAAAAGAAAATAACGCAATTTTACCTAATATAAGGGCAATGTACAAATTTACAAGGGGAAATTGCGACAAAAGTCGAAATCGGCTGAAAATGAGCAGAAAAAGGGAGGTGCGGATAAGAAAGTGCGGTGTAAATTAAAGACGTTTTCATCGGGCTAGAATACCCGATGAAATACGCTGAAAAGTGCGGTGAATTTTGATGAACTTTTAGTTGAAATAAGAGAGCTTATTATTCTAATTTTCCACAAAAACGATAGCCCTCACCGTGAATTGTCGCAATGATTTCAGGAGTGGCTGGGTGATCTTCAAAATGTTTACGAATGCGACGAATGGTTACGTCCACGGTACGATCATTTTCTTTTAATTCACGCCCTGTCATTTTTTTCAACAATTCTTCACGAGTTTGAATTTTGCCTGGGTTTTGGCAAAAATGAACCAACGCACGAAATTCGCTGCGTGGTAATTTTAATACTTCGCCCTCAGGATTAATTAAAGCGTGTTGATTAACATCAATCGTCCAGCCATTAAAACGATAGCTTTCAACGTGTTTAGGATCGTGTTTATCATCGTTCATTGTGCGTTGCAATAAATTGCGTGCTCGAATGGCGAGTTCTCTCGGGTTAAATGGCTTAGTGATATAGTCGTCTGCGCCAATTTCTAAGCCCAGAATTTTATCCACTTCATTATTACGTCCAGTTAAAAACATTAGCGCTGTTTTCGTTTGCTCACGCAACTCACGAGCTAACATTAAGCCATTTTTACCTGGTAAATTAATGTCCATAACAATTAAATTAATGGTTTGATTGGATAAAATTCGGTGCATTTGCACACCATCACAGGCTTCAAAGGTTTCATAGCCCTCAGCTTCAAAAATACTCTTTAATGTGTTTCGTGTAATGCTTTCATCTTCAACAATCAGAATTTGCGGCGTAGCCATAAAATATTTCCTTTTTATTAAAAACAACAAAATAATGTTATTAATGTTTCTATTATTATGTGTGTCATTTTATAAGCGTAACAATCTTGTAACAATAAAAATCTGTAATTAGCTGTTCGTTTTGTGATCTAAATCATAAAATTGAACAAAATTGATCCATTTTATTGAATAACTTACGACATTATTTTGTTTTTTGTGGAATTTCAGATTGGCAATAAGGGCAATCTAAAAAATGTTTTTCATCGTTATGTACGATGTAATGCCCCATTTTTTTGGCTTTGGTATCTAAATAGTCCGTGTTATAGCGATTTTCCCCCACATTCAATGGCACACGTTCAACCACATTAATGCCTGCATTTTTCATCGTATTGATTTTATTGGGGTTATTGGTCAATAAACGAACTTGTTTCACGCCTAATAATTCAAAAATATCGGCGCACACGGCAAAATTGCGTTCATCAGCGGCAAAACCTAGAGCTAAATTCGCTTCAATGGTATCCATTCCCTGATCTTGCAAAGCGTAGGCACGAATTTTATTGATTAAACCAATGCCACGCCCTTCTTCACGGTGATACACCAACACGCCACGCCCTTCTTCACTAATTTGACGCAATGCGCTGGCGAGCTGAAAGCCACAATCACATTTTAAACTATGCAATGCATCGCCAGTTAAACATTCGGAATGAATGCGAGCCAGCACGGGCTGTTCGCTAGTAACATCACCCATTACTAAGGCAACGTGCTCTTTTTTGCTATCGGGTAATTCAAATCCTACAATTTTAAAAATGCCAAATTCAGTAGGCAGGGTCGCCTCCGTTACAAGCTGAATTTTTGCCATAAAATAAATCCTTAATTTTGTTTTTCTACTTTTATAATCTGGTGCTAAAATATGTTTTCTTTTATTACACAGGAAATTAGCTATGCTAAAACGTTTGTCATTATATACTTTTTTACTTTGTCTTGTGCCATTTTTTGCGTGGATTTTTTCGTGGCAATGGCAGGGCGATAGCCAATTAAACGCATTCGATCATTTTTTATATTGGGTAACGGAAACAGGCAGCGTACCTTATGCCGCACTCACTTGTGTTGTGTTTGCTTTCTTTTTCTTGCCAATTTTTAACCAGCGTTCTAAATGGATTATCGCCGTATTAATTATGGTGATGTCAATGGTGATTACACAAGGCGTGAAAACCGTGGCAAAAACTGTGTTTGCTGAGCCTCGTCCTTATGTGGTGGCATTGGCTGAACAAAGTGGCACGTCGGCGGAATATTTTTATGACCAAACCAAAGCACAGCGTGAAGTGTTAGTCAGCCAATTTTATGCAGACAAAACCGAAACACCTGCGTGGTTAGCGGAGCATCGTGGCAATGAAGTGAGCTATTCTTTCCCATCAGGACATTCGATTTTTGCCGCCAGCTGGTTATTGCTTGCCGTCGGTTTTACCCAGTTAGTGGGACGCTGTCGTCCAGCATCAAAAGTGCTGGTGGTGGTGATGTTAGCGTGGTCAATTTTAATGTTGGTTAGCCGTCTGCGTTTAGGAATGCATTATCCGATTGATTTATTTACCAGTATTTTAATTGCGTGGGTATTTCATCTTGCCTTATTTGCCTTTGTGGAGAAAAAGGCGCTTTTAGCTAAAAAATGGTTCACAAAATTTGATTAAAATCGCCGAAAAGTGTGGTGAAAATTGACGAGGTTTTTTTATGTTATATGGTTTAGATATTGGCGGCACTAAAATTGAATTAGCTGCCTTTAATGAAAAATTAGAAAAGCAATATAGCGAACGCATTGAAACACCAAAAGACAGTTATCAATCTTGGTTAAATGCCATTGTGCAATTAGTGCAAAGAGCAGATGAAAAATTTGGCTGTCAAGGCTCGGTGGGCTTAGGCGTGCCGGGGTTCGTCAATCGTGAAACAGGCTTGGCAGAAATCACCAATATTCGAGTGGCAGATAATCAGCCAATTTTAACGGATTTAGCGGCTTTGCTTGGGCGTGAAGTGCGTGCCGAAAACGACGCTAATTGCTTTGCATTGTCAGAAGCGTGGGACAGCGAAAATCAGCAATATCCCTTTGTGCTGGGCTTAATTTTAGGCACAGGCTTTGGTGGTGGTTTAGTGTTTAATGGCAAAGTGCATTCAGGCAAAGTGGGAATGGCAGGGGAGTTAGGGCATTTGCAATTAAATTATCACGCCTTAAAACTATTAGGCTGGGATAAAGCGCCGATTTTCCCTTGTGGTTGTGGCAATCAAGCCTGTTTAGATACTTACTTATCTGGACGTGGATTTGAAATGTTATATCAAGCCTTGAAAGGGGAGAGTTTAACGGCCAAACAAATTATCGAAAATTTCTATGCAGGCGAGCAAACTGCGGTGGAATTTGTAGAGCTTTTTGTGGAATTTTCCGCTATTTCGATTGGTAATATTATCACTGCATTAGATCCGCATTTAATTGTGTTAGGCGGCGGTTTGTCTAATTTCGATTATTTATATGAAGCCTTGCCAAAAGCATTACCAGCGCATTTAATGCGTAGTGCAAAAGTGCCATTAATTAAGAAAGCTAAATATGGCGATTCAGGTGGTGTTCGAGGCGCAGCTGCATTATTTTTGACTAAATAATACGGATATAAAAATAATAAAAAATAACACCGCACTTTTTTCAATTTTAATAAAAAGTGCGGTGTTTTTTTACGCTGTTTTATAGCACGATAGTTTTATTTTGGAAAACAAATAAATGATCTCGCAAGGCTAAATCTAATGCGCGGCTTAATACCGTTTTTTCCACATCTCGCCCTGCTTTCATCATCATTTCTGCAGAATAAGTATGATCCACATCGATTACTTTTTGCATAATAATCGGGCCTTCATCTAATTCATTATTAATAAAATGGGCGGTTGCGCCGATAATTTTTACCCCACGCTCATAAGCACGTTTATAAGGATTTGCACCTATAAATGCAGGCAAGAAAGAGTGGTGAATATTAATTACTCGGTTCGGATAACGAGCCACAAATTCAGGGTTTAACACACGCATATATTTTGCTAACACAATTAAATCAGGCGCATATTGATCGATTTTTTCGGCTAATAATTGATCGTGTTCAACTCGAGTTAAGCCCTCGTGGCTAACGCAATGGAAAGGCACTTCAAAGCGTTCTGCTAAGGTGCGTAATTGGTCGTGATTACCGATAACTGCAGCAATTTCAACATCTAAGCCACCGTAATAGGTTTTCATTAAAATATCGCCTAAGCAGTGTGCTTCTTTGGTTACTAAAATGACAATGCGCTTTTTGCGATCAGCATCAACCAAGCGACAATTTGTGCCAGCAGGCAAGCTAAAATTTAAATCAGCTAATAGGGTTTCTTCATTAAAAATACCTTGCAATTCGGTGCGCATAAAGAAATGTTTTGTTTCAAAATCCACAAATTCATTATTGTGTAAAATATTCAGTTGATGTTTATAACAGATGTTGGTGATTTTGGCGATTAAGCCTTTGTCATCAGGACAATCGGTTAATAAAATTTTATTTTCGATCATATTGGCTTTCCAGATGTACGTTATTTGTTATTTTTAAATAAAATAAAACCCATTTAAAATGGGCTTTATTAGAATAATAAGAGATTAAACTGCAAAGTCTGTTAATTTTTTACCTTTTTCTAATGCTTCACGCATTACTTTTGGCATACGGCCTTGTCCAGTCCAGTGAATTACTTCACCGTTTTCATTTGTATATTTATATTTCGCAGGCATTGTGCGGCGCGCTTTTTTTACTTTTTCATTCGCTGCATCGGCTAAGGCTAATTCAGAAACATCAATTCCTTTTGCTTTTAATTCATTACGATATTTTTCAATTAATTGTTGGCGTTCAGCTTGTTCTTGTGCTTTAGCAACTTCTTCTTGACGTTTATTTTCAACAATGCTTTGCACTTTCGCTAAAATAGATTCAGCTTGCTCTAAATCAATCGTATTAATTACTGCACGTAAACTACGAAGATTATTTAATGTTTTGAGTAAATCGCTCATATCATTTTCCTTTTGAGTAAAAAAGTAAATTATTCGTTAAATTGAGTTCATCATATCCTTAATATTATTTGTTGTAAATATTTTCTTCAAGAAGTGCGGTGAAAAAATATTGAATTTTGCTATTGGCATTTGTTTATTATTGATGTAATCTTTGCAAATCCTACAAATGTAGAGGTGCGTATATTATAAGTAGTTTTTCAGAGTGGATAACGAAGAAGAAAAAGGAAAGGAATATTCGCCGAAATCAATTAGAAGTCATTTTAATTGGTTGGTAACGTTGTCGAAAGAAACGTTACTGTCATAGTATTGGATTTGTATTATGTTATTTCTTGCAAGTCCGTTTATTCACTATGGAGCGCTACTGTCTGGGTGGGTTTTGCCTTCCTTTATTTAAATCATTTCAACCTTTATTTCAGGTTATTTAAATCAGTGGTTCTCCCTTTTATTTTAGGTAGAACATAATGGAACTATCAGATTTTTCTTCTTCAGTTTGGGCGGTTGTGCCGCCTCTGCTTGCGTTAGGGCTGGCAATTATCACTCGTAAAGTATTGCTTTCTTTAAGCGTGGGTATTTTAGTGGGTGCATTAATGCTGAGCGATGGCAATATTGGCACGGCATTTAGTTATCTTACCGACCGTGTTTCTTCATTAATGTACAGCATTGATGAAAATCAGCAATTTGCATTAAATGAAAGTAATGTGCACATTATTATTTTCTTATTATTATTAGGAATTTTAACCGCACTTTTAAGCGTTTCAGGCAGTAATCAAGCCTTTGTTGAGTGGGCGCAAAAACGTATCAAAGGTCGCCGTGGTGCGAAATTAATGGCGGCGTGTTTAGTGTTCGTTACCTTTATTGATGACTATTTCCATAGTCTTGCGGTGGGGGCTATTGCTCGTCCTGTTACCGATAAATTTCAGGTTTCTCGTGCAAAATTAGCTTATATTTTGGACTCTACCGCCGCACCAATGTGTGTGATGATGCCTGTTTCTAGCTGGGGTGCTTATATTATCACTCTCGTCGCAGGTCTATTGGCGGAACATTCTATTACAGGCTATTCGCCTTTCGGCGCATTTATGACGATGAGCGCAATGAATTTCTATGCGATTTTCTCTATGGTACTCGTGTTCGTTGTAGCTTATTCTTCTTTTGATATTGGTCCAATGGCTCGCCACGAAAAAGCTGCTTTGGAACAAGCTAAGGGCGAAGAAGAAACGGCAGCTCAATCTCAAGGGCGTGTAAGCAATTTGATTTTACCGATTGTGGTGTTGATTTCCGTAACTGTTGCAATGATGATGTACACAGGTAATCAAGCACTTGCAGCCGATGGAAAACCATTTGATCTATTAGGCGCATTTGAAAATACCACCGTGGGAATTTCTTTAGTGGTGGGCGGTATTAGTGCATTAGCAGTATCTAGCGTATTGATTTTTATGAATAAAAATGTCAGCGTGCCTGAATATATCAAAGCCTGGGGCTTGGGTATGAAATCAATGTTGGGTGCAATTGCAATTTTATTCTTTGCTTGGACAATCAACAAAGTTGTGGGCGATATGCAAACAGGTAAATATCTCTCAGGCTTGATTTCAGGCAATTTAAATCCTGCATTTTTACCTGTGATTTTATTCGTATTAGGCGCAGTAATGGCGTTCTCAACAGGGACTAGCTGGGGAACATTTGGTATTATGTTACCAATCGCTGCCTCTATTGCCGTGCACGCTTCACCTGATTTATTATTGCCTTGCTTATCAGCAGTAATGGCAGGCGCAGTATGTGGCGACCACTGTTCACCAGTGTCTGACACCACGATTTTATCTTCCACTGGTGCAAAATGTAACCATATGGATCACGTAACCACTCAATTACCTTATGCCTTATTAGTAGCGTTATCGACAGCTGTGGGCTACTTAGTCGTTGGCTTTACGCAATCTGGTTGGTTAGGTTTTGCTGCAACGGGTGTGATGTTATTCGGTATCGTTTTTGCGGTGAGAAAGCGTTAATTAGATAAAACTGCACAAAAAACGATAAAAAAATTTTATTTTGTTTATTTTATAAAATGCGACATAAAGTCGCATTTTTTGTTTTTTTAGTCTTATAAAATTTATTTTAATCTAAAATTTTGTAATTTTCGGTATTTTATACTTTTAATTTGTGATTTTGCTGCAAAAAAACAATAGACAAAGCGCAGAAATAATATACACTTGATTGCAAAGAGTGGCGAAAAGCGTAGCAGAAATTTCTGTGAGCTTGCTGTAATATCACAAAAACCGAATTTGGCAATTTAATGTCAACATCAAGTTGAACAAAAAGTTGAAAAGTGCGGTGAAAAAATGGAGAGATTTTATGAAGAAACTATCAGGCGCAGAAATGGTGGTACAATCCTTGCGTGATCAAGGCGTAACCCACTTATTTGGTTACCCAGGCGGTTCAGTTTTAGATATTTATGATGCCATTCACACATTAGGTGGCATTGAACACGTTCTGGTGCGCCACGAACAAGCCGCAGTGCATATGGCAGACGGTTACGCACGTTCTACTGGCGAAGTGGGCTGTGTATTAGTAACTTCAGGTCCAGGCGCAACCAATGCAATTACAGGGATTGCCACTGCTTATACCGACTCTGTGCCTCTTGTAATCTTAACAGGGCAAGTGCCATCACATTTAATTGGTACGGACGCATTCCAAGAGTGCGACACCATTGGTATTACACGCCCTGTGGTAAAACATAGTTTCATTATCAAACGTCCAGAAGATATTCCTGAAACGATCAAAAAAGCCTTTTATATCGCTTCAACAGGTCGCCCTGGTCCTGTGGTGATTGATATTCCAAAAGATATGGTCAACCCAGCAAATAAATATGCTTATGAATATCCGAAAGAAGTTTCAATGCGTTCATACAACCCGAATGTACAAGGGCACAAAGGGCAAATTAAGAAAGCATTAAAAGCCTTATTAGTCGCGAAAAAGCCAATTTTATTTGTTGGTGGGGGCGTAGTGATCGGCAACAGCAGCGAAAAAGTAACCCAATTTGCGCAACAGCTTAACTTACCTGTAACCGCCTCTTTAATGGGCTTAGGCGCATATCCTGCAACAGATCGCCAATTCTTAGGTATGCTTGGAATGCACGGGACTTACGAAGCGAATAACGCAATGCACGATGCGGATTTAATCCTTGGCGTGGGCGTGCGTTTCGATGATCGTCAAACCAATAATTTAGCCAAATATTGCCCAAATGCGAAAATTATTCACGTTGATATTGATCCAACATCAATCTCGAAAAACGTAGCAGCGGCAATTCCTATTGTCGGCAGCGTGGATAACGTATTTAGCGAATTTTTATCATTATTAGAAGATGATAATTTGGCGAAATCGCAATCAGATTTAAGCGAGTGGTGGAAACAAATCGACCAATGGAAAGCAAAAAAATGCTTAGATTATGACCGCACTTCTAAAGAAATTAAACCGCAAGCGGTGATCGAAACAATTTATCGCTTAACTAAAGGCGATGCTTACATCACTTCTGATGTGGGGCAACACCAAATGTTTACCGCCTTACATTATCCTTTCGACAAGCCACGTCGTTGGATTAATTCAGGCGGCGCAGGCACAATGGGCTTTGGTTTCCCTGCGGCACTTGGTGTGAAATTTGCTCACCCTGAAAGCACTGTAGTTTGCGTAACAGGCGACGGCTCAATTCAGATGAATATTCAAGAGCTTTCGACCGCAAAACAATATGACACGCCAGTGGTGATCGTCAGCCTTAACAACCGTTTCTTAGGAATGGTGAAACAATGGCAAGACCTGATTTATTCTGGTCGTCATTCGCAAGTGTATATGAATTCCTTGCCTGATTTTGCTAAATTAGCCGAAGCCTACGGACACGTTGGTATTCAAATTGATCACGCTGATGAATTAGAAGAAAAAATGGCGCAAGCCTTTGCAATTAAAGATAAATTAGTTTTCGTGGACGTGCGTATTGATGCTACTGAAAATGTTTATCCAATGCAATTACGTGGTGGCGCAATGAATGAAATGTTGCTTGGCGCACCGACCAAAGAATAAGGAGAGAAAAATGCGTAGAATTTTATCAGTATTATTAGAAAATGAATCTGGGGCATTATCTCGAGTAGTCGCCTTATTCTCACAACGTGCATTCAACATTGAAAGCCTGACAGTTGCGCCAACCGACGACCCAACGCTTTCACGAATGACCATTGAAACATCAGGCGACGAGCAAGTGTTAGAGCAAATCGAAAAGCAACTGCACAAATTAGTCGATGTATTCAAAGTCATTAATTTAAGCAGCTGCGAACACGTTGAGCGTGAAGTAATGTTGTTGAAAGTGCGTGCGACAGGCACATCAAGAGATGAAATCAAACGCCTTGCAGACATCTTCCGTGGGCAAATTGTGGACGTAACCACTAAATCCTACACCATTCAACTCAGCGGTACGAAAGACAAACTCGACGCTTTCGTCAGCGCCGTGAAAGAAGAAACCACCGTGTTAGAAATCGTCCGCTCTGGCTTAATCAGCCTTTCTCGTGGCGAAAAAAATATGCTTTAAGGCATTGTAAAACTAATAAAAAAAACACCGCACTTTTGAAAGTGCGGTGTTTTTTTATGACGTTTTTTTAGCGAAATTTGAATAAAGATTGGTGAAACAGACAAAATAACGAGCATAAAAAATGCGGTAAAAAATACCGCACTTTTCAAGAAACATCGTGATTACTTATCACACTTATTCATATCCGTACATTTTCCATACAGATACAAACTGTGGTTTTCTAATTGAATGCCGTGTTCTTTGCTGATTTGTTTTTGGCGTTCTTCGATGATGTTGTCGTTGAATTCGAAGACCTTGCCGCAATCGACACAGATGATGTGATCGTGGTGTTCGGTTGGGGCGAGTTCAAAGACGGATTTGTTACCCTCGAAGTTATGGCGAATAAGAATGTGAGATTCATCAAATTGATTTAATACACGGTAAACTGTAGCTAAACCAATGTCTTCACCTTTTTCAAGCAACAGTTTATACACATCTTCAGCTGAAAAATGTTGCATTGAATGCTCTTGCATTAAGGCGAGAATGGTTAAGCGTGGTTCGGTGATTTTCAGTCCCGCTTTTTTAAGTAATTTGATGTTTTCTTCAGACATTTTTAATTTCCTTATGCTAATTCAGCCAAGCACATTTCATCATACACTTGTTTTGTCCAAGTTTCTACACGTGTTGCGGTTAATTCTGGCTGGCGATCTTCGTCAATACATAATCCCACGAACGTGTTGTCGTCGATTAAGGCTTGCGAGCTTTCAAAGTTGTAGCCTTCGGTTGACCAGTTGCCGACGATAATTGCACCGTGTGGTTCGATGATGTTACGCACTGTGCCCATTGCATCACAGAAGTAATCGGCATAATCTTCTTGGTCGCCACAACCAAAAATAGCGACTAATTTATCAGTGAAATCAATTTCTTCTAAGGTTGGGAAAAAATCGTCCCAATCGCATTGCGCTTCGCCGTAATACCACGTTGGAATGCCCAACATTAAGAAATCGTAGCTTTCAATATCTTCTTTTGTGCTTTTTGCGATGTCACGAATATCGACCAATTCGCTGCCAAGTTGCTTTTGAATCATTTTGGCAATGTTTTCTGTATTGCCTGTATCACTACCGTAAAATAAACCAACAATAGCCATTTTATTTATTTGTTTCCTCTAATATTAAAGTAATCTTGTAAAATCTGTTCGATCATTTCTGCTCGACTGATGTTTTGTGTTGAGGCTAAATCCTCTAATTGTTGAACCAGTTGGTGATGCAATTTTAATTCCACACGTTTTAATCCGCTGGATTTATCTCGTTTGAGTTGATTGCGTTTATTCACTCGAATTTGTTGTTCACGGCTCAACGGGTTTGTTCTTGGTCGCCCAACACGGCGTTCATCAGCAAAAAGATCTAATGTAATGCAATCTGCGTCTTGTTTTGCCATTTTCAAATTCACTGTTTGGTCTTTTCTTTTTAACAATCATTTGCATATTGAGAATGATTAGCTTCAAAGAAAATTTTGCACAAATATAGCATAATTTTAGCATAAATTAAATGTTAAAATCGGAATTAATTTGATTGCAAGAAGCGTTCAATGGCTCGCACTACAAAGTCTGGTTTTTCGGCGTGAACCCAATGCCCAGAGCCATTGATGGTAAATGCCGTCGCTTGTGGGAATTGTGCCAGTGTGTCTGCGGTGTATTCGTTTTCGATATAATTAGACAGTCCGCCTTTAATAAATAAGGTCGGCACATTGGTCGCATCTTGGCGTTGCCAATTCATTAATTCGGCATAATTTTGATGAAGTGCGGTTAAATTAAAGCGAAATTTTTCAGTGGCATTGGCATCAAAAGATTTCAGCATAAATTGTTGTACGCTTTCTTCTTTAATGTGCTGGGCGAGTAGCGGTTTAGCGGCTTGACGATTTTCAGGATTACCATTTTTTACCGCAAATAAACCGTTGAATACGCTATCGTGCCAGTGGTGGCTATACGCCACAGGGGCGATGTCGATAACTACCAATTTTTTCACCCAATCGGGGCGTAATGCCGCCACTCGCATTGCGGTTTTTCCGCCCATTGAATGCCCGACTAAAATTACATTGTGTAATTGTAAATGTTCAAGTAAATCAATCACATCTTGTGCCAGCAGGTCATAATTCATTTGCTCGGAATGAAAACTTTGCCCGTGATTGCGTAAATCAAGGCGTAGAATAGAATATTGTTCGCGAAAGGCTCGGGCGATGACCCCTAAGTTATTCATATCGCCGAATAATCCGTGAATAAAAACCATTGTCGGCAGCGACGATTGTGGGCGTTCGGTGAATTGATAATTGAGTAATTGTTGAGCTGAAATTGAGTTTAACATTGTTTTAGCATAGAGAATTGTTTAATAAATGAGTATAATGCGGAAAAATGTTTTATGAATCAAGTTTTGAGAGAAGAATAAATGAAAATTATTGAAGTTGATGAAGAACTCTACCAATACATCGCCAGCCATACGCAATCCATTGGCGAAAGTGCTTCCGATATTTTACGTCGTCTATTGAATTTATCTTCGTTGAGTATTAGCTCAGCAGCGTTGGAAATTGCGCCTGTGCCTGAAGCTAAAAAAACAGAACCTCAAAAAGAAGAAACGAAAAAAGAAACAGCGGCACAAAACGATGCTGCAACAGCAAAAAGTGCGGTGCAAAATCACGATCTTTTTGCCAATGAAGCCAATACGCCAGATTTAGTGCTTGCGTTATTAAATGATGAGAATTTTAAACAGGAAAACAAAGCGGTTTCTCGTTTCTTGTCAATTTTAACCGCACTTTATCAAACCAATACGACCGCTTTTGCGGCAGCCATTAGCTCAGAAACCGTGCAGGGGCGTACTCGCTTGTATTTTGCACAAGATGAGAAAACCTTGCTGGAAGCAGGCAATCACACCAAGCCAAAAGCCATTCCAAATTCACCTTATTGGGTGATTACCAACAATAATAGCGGACGAAAAATGATTATGCTTGAGGGCGTTATGCGAGAAATGGGCTTACCTCAAGATGTGATTGATGATGTGAAAAACGCCTTTGTTGGTGCATAAATAATGCCGTCAATATCGCAATTACCGTGGCAAATTCACGCCAGTAGTGCTAAACAGCAACAAATCGCCTTGCGAGATCATTCGCAGGGCGTTGCTTTTAGTTGGCAACAGTTGAACCAATATATTGCGGAAAAAGTAGATTTTTTGCGACAACAAGGGCTTTCGGCTGGTTGTGGCGTGGCATTATCGGGCAAAAACAGCCTTGATTTATTGTGTTATTATTTAGCGGCTTTGCAATTAAATCTCTCTGTGTTAGGCTTAAATCCTGCTTTTACACAGGAAAAAATCGTCGAATTATGTCAAGCGAATCGCATTCAATGCTGGATTAACGGTAGTCAGCAATTTTCACTCACCCAGTGGCAAAGCGAAAAATGCTTTCCGCAGCCAATGACGTTGACCTTAACTTCTGGCTCAACAGGAATGCCGAAAGCGATTGCACATAATATTGAGGCACATTTAGCCAACGCAGCAGGCGTTTGTGCTTTAATGAATTTTACGCCAGCACATTCTTGGCTATTGTCTTTGCCCTTGTATCACGTTTCGGGGCAGGGAATTGTTTGGCGTTGGTTGTTGCAAGGGGCGGAATTGCATTTGCCTAGTGCTGATTTTTATGCCGATGTGCTACAGGCTACGCACGTTTCTCTCGTACCGACACAAGGGCTTCGCTTGTTGAATTATATGGCAGAACAGCCGAAAAGTGCGGTGAAAACGCAGGCGATTTTATTAGGTGGTGCACACATTCCCACCGAATTAACCGAAAAATTAACCGTACTTGGAATGCAGGCGTATTCGGGGTATGGTATGACTGAAATGGCTTCTACGGCATTTGCGAAAAAATGTGATGGTAAGCCAGGTGTCGGGCAGCCTTTATTGGGGCGAGAATTTCGCCTTGTTAATGACGAAATTTGGTTGCGTGGTGCGGGCTTAGGTTTGGGCTATTGGCAACAAGGGAAATTGCAGCCTTTAACCAATGCACAAGGCTGGTTACAAACCAAGGACAAAGGCGTTTGGCTGGCTGAGCAAGAGCAGTTGCAAATTTTAGGACGCTTAGATAATTTGTTTATTTCAGGCGGTGAAAATATTCAGCCAGAAGACATTGAACAAGTGATCTTACAGCATCATTCCGTTGAACAAGTCTTTGTTTTGCCTATGGAAGATCAGGAATTTGGTCATCGCCCAGTAGCAATGATTAAATTTAAACAAGATTTTGAGCAAAGTTTTGAGCAAAGTGCGGTGGAAAATTTGCGAGTTTGGTTGGCGGATAAAATCGAGCGATTTAAGCAACCTGTATATTATTTTCCATTAATTACGGAACAGCAAGGAAATATTAAAATTTCTCGCACCGTATTGAAACAACATTTAAAGCAATTAATTAAAAAAGTTTAGCAAAATTAATTAGGAAGGGAGTTTGTGATGAAAATACGAACGTCATTTGGCATTTTATTTGGCTTATTATTTGCCATAAATACAACTGTTGGGGCAGAATTGCCAGCAGAAAAAGATATTCAAGCGCAATTAGAACTTGCGAAAAAAGCAGAACAAACTGATGATGCTAAAATTAATACTAAAAATTTAGAAGACACTTTAGTTTTATTAGAAAAATTAGCTAAGCAAAAAAGTGATAATAATAATTTAACTAAACAAATTCAAGAAGCTGAACAGGCATTAGCACAAAGCCAACAAAATATTGCTAATTTAAAACAAAAAGCACGCACACCAGAACAAATTCGACAAGATTTAGCTTCGGTTTCATTGGCTTCAATGCAAAAGTCTGTGGACGAAATTAATCATAATTTGCAACAAACTCAAGCAGATTTAACCGCACTTAATGCTAATTTATCGACGCAAAAAAGTGCCCCAGAACGAGCGCAAACTGCTTTAACGGCAAATATCGCACGCACACAAGAAATTAATACCGCACTAAGTTCAGCGAATACGCCAAATAGTTTAAAAACAAAACTGGAAGTTGAGTTGGAATATTTGCTTGCCAATAATAGCTATAACCAAATTCAATTAAATGGTAGTGATGCTTTGGCTAATCTTTATACTAGCCAGTTGGAAGAAAAGAATATTATTCAACAGCAATTACAAACAGAATTAGTTGAACTACAAACAGCCATTAATAATCGAAATTTAGAAGAAAGCCAAGATCAAGTAGAGCAGGCGAACGCACAAAAAAATAATAATAAAACGGATAATCCGATTATTGCCGCAGAATTAGATTTAAATTCCAAAGTGAGTGAGGAATTATTAAAACAAACGACACAATTAAATGCGTTATCGCAAGATAATTTACGCATTAAAACCATATTAGATAATTTACAACAAACTCAACGTAATATTGATGAACAAATTAGCTCATTGCAAGGGACTTTAGTTTTATCTCGCATTATTAATAAGCAACGTCAATCTTTACCGCAAGATGAAATGATTTCAGGCTTATCAAAACAAATTGCCGATTTGCGTGTGAAGATTTTTGATGTAAGTGAATATCGAGATAAATTAAATAATACATCAAATTATATTGATAATTTAGCCAAAGAAGACAAAATTGAATTTACCGAAAAAGAACGTGCACAATTAAAAACTATTGTGGAAGAACGTAGCAGAGTATTGTCTGATTTATTAAAACAGCTAAATAGCCAATTAAATTTGTCCATTAATATTGAACTTAATCAACAGCAAGTTCAAACGATTAGTGATACTTTACAAAATAAATTGCAACAACAAAGTTTCTGGGTGAAAAGTAATGCGCAAATTGATTTAGATTGGCTGAAAAACTTTCCAACTTTAGCTGGTTTTCAGTTGCGAGAAATTAGTAAGAAATTTGATTTTTCTAATTGGCAAGATAATTTGGGTTTAGCCAGTTTTTTAATTGCTTTTTTAGCCCTGTTGACATTATTTATTACTAAGCAAAAAGTCAAAATTAAACAACACCTCACTCACATTAATAATAAATTAAAAACCTTGGGGAGTGAAAGCCAATGGCATACCCCGACGGCGTTGTTTTGGACATTGATTTTATGTTTACCAAGCACTTTTATCTTTTTAATGGTGTTTATTTTAGTTTCATATCTATGTTTCCAAAACCCAACACAAGCCTGGTCTTGGGGCTTAAAAATGGCGGGCTATTGGTTGTATTTTGCCTTTATGTTGGCATTATTACGTCCAAATGGGATTGCCCATCGTCATTTCAAAATGCCACAAAAAAGTTCAGAAAGTTTCCGTCGGATTTTAAAACGCTCCGTGTGGTTAGTGGCATTATTATTAAATACGGCAATATTAACCAACTTAGAAATGGGCGTAGCTTATGATGTGATTGGTGAAGTGGTTACTATTTCGGTATTAGTGCTCACCTTATTTATGGTCGGCCCTGAATTCCGACAAGCAATTTCCTCTTATCAGCAGGCGATTAATAAAGAACAAAATATTAATACTTATATGCTAACCTTTGTGCGTTTAATTTTATTTCTCGCACCGTTGACCCTAATTGTTTTAATTGCATTAGGTTATTATTACACCGCCTTAGTATTAATTGAACATTTAGTCTCATCTTATTTAGCATTAATTACTTGGTTAATTTTCCGTAATGTTATTTATCGTGGTTTTGAAGTATCTTCACGCCGTTTAGCGGCTCGTCGTTTAAAAGAAAAACGTGAGCAAGCCGCAGCGAAATTAGAACAATTAGAAACCGTAGAGGGATCTGATGCGGAAGAATTTAACTTGGATTTACAATTACAAGACGACAGCCTTGCAATTAGCCAAGTTAAAGATCAAGTCTTGCGTTTAGTTGATTTCTTATTGTGGGTTGGTTTATTTACCTTATTATATTTTGTTTGGTCAGATTTAATCACTGTAGCATACTATCTCAACGGTGTTACGCTATGGCAACAAAGTGTAACCACTGAAACAGGTACGGTAATGGAATCCGTTACCTTGCTGAATTTATTAGTGGCTTGCGTGATTATTTTTGTAACCTATGTGGTAATCCGTAATATCAGCGGTTTATTGGAAGTGGTGCTGTTTTCAAACGTGAAATTATCACAAGGTACGCCTTATACTATCACCACCTTATTAACCTATCTGATCATTGCATTGGGTGCAGCCTTAGCCTTTGGTATGCTAGGAATGTCGTGGTCGAAATTGCAATGGCTATTCGCAGCCTTGTCGGTTGGTTTAGGTTTTGGTATGCAAGAAATCTTTGCTAACTTCGTTTCAGGCATTATTATTTTATTTGAACGCCCTGTACGTATTGGCGATGTGATTACCATTGGTCAATTTAGCGGTACGGTGTCAAAAATTCGTATTCGAGCGACGACATTGGTGGATTTTGACGGCAAAGAAGTTATCGTGCCGAACAAAGCCTTTGTTACCGAACGTTTGGTCAACTGGGCATTAAACAGCAGCACTACAAGGGTAGTGATTAAAGTCGGCGTGGCTTATGGCTCAAATTTAGATTTAGTACGAGATTTATTACTACAAGCTGCATCAGAAAGTGATAGAGTAATGAAAGATCCCGCACCACGAGCATATTTCCTTGCCTTTGGTGCAAGCACATTGGATCACGAATTGCGTGTGTATGTTGAACAAATTTCAGATCGTACCACCACAACTGATTTCTTAAATCGTCGCATTAATCAATTATTTGCACAAAATAATATTGAAATTGCATTTAATCAACTTGATATTTATATTAAAAATCAACAAACTAACGAAGAAATTAAAGTTCACTCGGGTAATTTAGCATAAGGATTTTATATGGCAGGAAATTCAATCGGACAACTTTTTCGTGTAACCACCTTTGGTGAGTCGCACGGCATTGCTTTGGGCTGTATTGTGGACGGCGTGCCGCCTAATATGACGCTTTCGGAAGCGGATATTCAACCTGATTTAGATCGTCGTAAACCAGGTACATCTCGCTACACCACGCCTCGTCGTGAAGATGACGAAGTGCAGATTTTGTCGGGTGTATTCGAGGGCAAAACCACAGGTACAAGCATTGGTTTAATCATTAAAAATGGCGATCAACGCTCAAAAGATTATGGCGATATTATGGACAAATTCCGTCCAGGGCACGCTGATTTTACCTATCAACAAAAATATGGCATTCGTGATTATCGTGGTGGCGGTCGTTCTTCTGCTCGTGAAACTGCGATGCGAGTTGCGGCGGGGGCTATTGCGAAAAAATATTTGCGTGAACAGTTCGGCGTAGAAGTTCGTGGTTATTTATCGCAAATTGGCGACGCAAAAATCGATCCGCAAACTGTGGCAGATGTGAGCAAAATTGATTGGGAGCAAGTTGCCAGCAATCCGTTCTTTTCACCAGATCAAAGTGCGGTGGAAAAATTCGATGAATTGATCCGTGCGTTGAAAAAAGAGGGTAATTCTATTGGTGCAAAATTAACCGTTGTAGCAGAGAATGTACCTGTAGGTTTGGGCGAACCTGTTTTTGACCGCCTAGATGCGGAATTAGCTCACGCTTTAATGGGTATCAATGCAGTAAAAGCGGTGGAAATCGGCGACGGCTTTGACGTTGTAGCACAAAAAGGCACAGAACACCGTGATGAAATGACCCCAGAGGGCTTTTTGTCTAATCACGCAGGCGGTATTTTGGGCGGTATCAGCAACGGTCAACCGATTATTGCAACCATCGCACTGAAACCAACCTCAAGCATCACAATCCCGGGGCGAACCGTTAATTTGGATAATGAAGCCGTGGAATTAATCACTAAAGGTCGCCACGATCCTTGCGTCGGCATTCGAGCAGTACCTATTGCCGAAGCAATGGTAGCTATCGTGTTATTAGATCATCTATTACGCTTTAAAGCACAATGTCGTTAATTTTTTAGATCGTTAATTTGGAAAGCACATTATTATGAATAAATTTAAAAAAACATCACTGATTTTAACCGCACTTTTAGCCAGTTCTTCAGCATTGGCTTCGCCTGCGGATTGGCAAAAAGTGAAACGTCCAATTCCAAGTGAAAATGGCGTTTCTCAACCGATTGGATCTTATTCTAATGGCTGTATTATCGGTGCAAAACCGTTACCAGCAAAAGGGGCAGGCTATCAGGTAATTCGTATGAATAAAAACCGTTATTACGGACACCCAGATATGATTAGCTATTTACAGCGTTTGGGGCAAAAAGTGCAAAATTCAGGAATGCCGACAATGTTGGTGGGCGATATTGCAATGCCTGGTGGCGGACGCTTTTTGACTGGACACGCTAGCCATCAAATGGGGCTTGATGCCGATATTTGGTTGCGAATGGGGGCAATGTCGGATCAAGATGCGTTAAATTCTGATGGCAAAGGCTTGTTGGTGGTGAACCGTGCTGCACAACGTGTTGACGATAATATTTGGAATCAAAACCACTTTAATCTCATTAAACTCGCCGCTCAGGATAATCAAGTGGCACGAATTTTTGTTAATCCAGCGATTAAAGTGAAACTTTGCCAATCGGAGCGTGCGGATCGTAGCTGGTTACACAAAATCCGTCCTTGGTATGGACACGATAGTCATTTTCACGTTCGCTTAACTTGTCCGCACGGTGCGCAATATTGCGAAGATCAAGCACCAGTACCTGCTGGTGATGGTTGTGGTGCAGAGCTTTATTCGTGGTTTGAACCGAAGAAGCCATCAGCAACACCGACACAGCCAGCCGCTCGACCACCTGAGCCGTTTTTATGCCAGCAAGTGTTAAATTCGCCAAAACGTAGCGAATGGCTAGAATAATTTATTATAAATAAGGAGAAAGTGCGGTGGAAATTAGCACAGAATTAATCGCATTATTATTTGGCGTTGCCTTTGTGGCAGGCTTTATTGATGCTATTGCTGGGGGCGGCGGCTTAATCACCATTCCAGCATTATTAATGACAGGCGTTCCACCTGCCGTAGCCTTAGGCACGAACAAATTACAGGCGTGTGGTGGATCTTTTTCTGCCAGCCTGTATTTTATTCGTCAAAAAGCAGTCAATGTCAAAGAGGTGTGGTCGCTGATCTTAATGACCTTTATCGGTGCAGTTCTCGGTACGGTGCTAATCCAAATTATAGACACGAGCTTGATCAAAAAAGCCATTCCCTTTTTAGTGTTCGCCATTGGTTTATATTTTTTATTCACACCACAAATTGGCGAAAATGATCGTTATCAACGCTTATCTTACTGGGGATTTGCTTTCACCGCTGGTTTTGGCATTGGCTTTTATGACGGCTTTTTCGGACCTGGCACAGGCTCTTTATTCAGCTTAGCTTTTGTAACTTTACTGGGCTTTAATTTACCCAAGGCCACTGCACACGCCAAAGTAATGAATTTCACCTCAAATATTGCTTCCTTTATCTTCTTCTTTTTAGGCGGTCAGATTTTATGGACCGTCGGTATCGTGATGATGATCGGGCAATTTATCGGAGCAAATTTAGGGGCAAAAATGGTTTTAAGTAAAGGCAAATCGCTTATCCGCCCAATGGTGGTCATAATGTCATTCGTTATGACCGTAAAAATGGCGTATGACCAAGGTTGGTTCAGCTAATGGAAAATCAAGAAAATCTACGTTTAACCGCCCGAGTTGGCTACGAACCGCATTTTTCGTGGTCTTACTTAAAACCAAAATATTGGACAATTTGGCTCGCGGTATTGGCGTTAATTTTACTGGCGTTTGTACCTTTTGCGTGGCGAGATAAATTAGCCGCTAAATTAGCAATCATCGCAGGTCAAAAAGCCAAAAAACAACGTCGCCGTGCCAATATCAATTTGCAATATTGTTTCCCACAATGGTCGGCAGAAAAACGAGAAAAAGTCGTTGATGAAATGTTCATCACCTTGGGACAAGTGATGCTGGGCATTGGTGAAATTGCCGTACGTTCAAAATCACATTTGCAAAAACGCAGTGAATTTGTCGGCATTGAGCATATTCATCAAGCCAAAGCACGAGGGCAAAATATCATTTTGCTCGTGCCACACAGCTGGGCGATTGATGCCTCGGGCATTATTTTGCACACCCACGGAATGCCGATGACATCAATGTTCAATCCACACCGAAATCCTTTAGTCGATTGGCTTTGGACGTGGACACGTCAACGTTTCGGCGGCAAAATGCACGCTCGCCAAAATGGCATCAAACCTTTTTTAAATGCGGTGAAAAAAGGCGAAATGGGCTATTATTTACCTGATGAAGATTTTGGTGCGGAAGCCAGTGAATTTGTCGATTTCTTCGCCACTTACAAAGCCACATTACCAGGCTTAAATAAAATGGCGAAGCTGACTAAATCCGTGGTAATCCCAATGTTTCCACGCTATTATGCCGATAAAGGAAAATATGTGATGGAAATTTTACCTGCAATGGAATTAAGCGACGATCCAGCACAATCCGCCAGAGCGATGAATGAAATTATCGAATATTTTGTAACACAAAGCCCCGAACAATATGCGTGGATCTTGCAATTATTACGTACCAGAAAAGATGGTGAGAATGTGTATAAATAACGGTAATAACCTCTAAAGAAAGCAAAACGATATTGATTTTTGCGAAAAGTGCGGTTATTTTCACCGCACTTTTTCGTTAAAACCAATTAGAAAATAATTGAGCTAGATCAGAAAGAATAAACTATATTTTGCTGAAACCCTTGCAATTTCCCTCGGTTTTCTTTACATTCACTAAGTTAATCTCTATAAAACTGTCGAAAAATCGACCGCACTTTAGGCAATAAAATGAACGAACAATTAAAACTTATCAAATCATCGATTAAATCTATTCCAAATTATCCAAAAGAGGGGATTATTTTTCGTGATATTACCAGCTTGACCGAAGTTCCTGAAGCATTTAGTGCGACGGTGAAGTTGTTAGCAGAACAGTTTAAAAATCAAGGCATTAGCAAAATTATCGGCACGGAATCTCGTGGCTTTATTTTTGGTGCACCTGTGGCAGTGGCGTTGGGGTTGCCGTTTATTTTAGTCCGCAAACCAGGCAAATTGCCTCGAGCTGTTATTTCACAAAATTATCAATTAGAATATGGCGAAGATACGTTAGAAATTCATTCTGATGCGATCCAAGCTGGCGATAATGTATTAATTATTGATGATTTATTAGCCACTGGTGGCACGGTTGAAGCCTGTATCAAATTAGTTCACCGTTTAGGTGGCGAAGTGAAACACGCTGCTTTTGTGATTAGTTTGCCTGAACTTGGCGGTGAAACACGTTTGCGTAACTTAGGCGTTGAGCCATTTACTTTAGTGGATTTTGAAGGTCATTAAGCGAAAATTATTCGCACAATTAACAACAAGGATAGGCTGTGAGTTACCAAGTTTTAGCGCGTAAATGGCGCCCAAAAACCTTTAGCGAAGTGGTGGGGCAAGAGCATATTTTGACCGCACTTTCTAATGGATTAAAAGAAAATCGCTTACATCACGCCTATCTGTTTTCCGGCACAAGGGGCGTGGGAAAAACCTCTATCGCTCGCTTATTTGCCAAAGGGTTAAATTGTGTGAATGGCGTAACCGCAGAACCTTGTGGCGAATGCGAACATTGCAAAGCCATTGAAGAGGGGAGTTTCATTGATCTGATTGAGATCGATGCGGCTTCTCGCACCAAAGTAGAAGACACGCGTGAATTGCTTGATAATGTGCAATATAAGCCAGTGTTAGGGCGTTATAAAGTGTATTTGATCGATGAAGTGCATATGTTATCACGTCATTCTTTTAATGCTCTGCTCAAAACCCTTGAAGAACCTCCAGAATACGTTAAATTCTTGTTGGCAACCACCGATCCGCAAAAATTGCCTGTAACCATTCTCTCTCGCTGTATGCAGTTCCACCTCAAAGCCTTAGAGCCACAGCAAATTAGCCACCACCTAGCGTATATTTTAGAGCAAGAAAATATTCCTTACGAAAGCACCGCACTGGATAAAATCGCCAAAGCGGCACAAGGAAGTATTCGTGATAGCCTAAGTTTGACCGATCAAGCCATTGCAATGTCAAATGGCAATATTCGCCGTGAAATCGTTAGCGATATGTTGGGCTTGCTTGACGATAATCAAGCGATTGATATTGTGTATGCTTTGCAACAAGCCAATGGCGAAAAATTAATGCAAGCGGTACAAGCCGTGGCAGAAAAAGGGGCGGACTGGGACGAACTGTTAATTGAAGTGGGCGAAGTATTGCATCAAATTGCAATGCAGCAGTTATTGCCAAATAGCTCAAATGATGAAAGCCCAATCGCTTTCTTGGCGAAACATATTTCACCTGAAGATGTGCAGTTTTTCTATCAAACAGTGATTACAGGGCGAAAAGAGCTGAGCCTTGCACCAAATCGCCGTATGGGGGCTGAGATGACCTTATTGCGTGCGTTGGCGTTTCACCCGAAATTAATGCAGCAGCAAGCCGTTTCTGCACAACAATCGCCAGTTCAGGCGAAAAGTGCGGTACAAAATTCGGCAGATTTAATGGAAATGCCGGTGGTGTCGCAAAATATCAAAGCCAGCTATTCGGCACAGCATCAAATACGCCACGAAAATTCACCACAAAAGCCTCCACAAGCGGAAATGCAAGGGCATTCAACCGCCACACAAGGTTCAACGGCGTTGAATGCGTTGGAGCAAATTGAAAAATTGCGTTCTTCTTTAACTCAAACTGGCACGCCACAGGCTGATCACGAAAAAAAAAAGTCTGACCTAACATCATCAACTTCGGAATATTCAACTTCTCAAACACAGGCAGTAGAATTGCCTGTGATTTCTACACGCCCAAAACTCAAAGCACAAACGGATCTTATTGAGCGTTTGGCAAATTTGCCAGGTGCGACAGCTAATGCGGCTACGAATACTTCGTCAACGGATAAAAGTGCGGTGCAAAATAATGAAGATTTGTCGTCTGAAGAAGATGAAGATCTTAACAACGCAGAAAATTATCGTTGGGAATGGCTAAATCCTGATATTGATGAGCAAAATACGGGCATTCGCCCCTCTGATATTAAACAAGCGATTTTGCAAGAAAAAACGCCAGAGCTGACCCGAAAAGTGATTGAGCTGGCTGAACAGCGAGATCCTTGGGCAAAATTAGTTGATGAACTTGCTTTAGATGGGTTGAAATTAGTCAAACAAGTTGCCTTAAATTCTGTTTTATTGGCTCAAAATGAACATCAAATTTGCTTAGGCTTACGTTCGGAACAAGCACATTTATTGCGTGAAAAATCGATTGAAGTGTTGACCGAGCGTTTAACTCAGGTGCTAAATCAACCTGTGGAATTAAAAATTGAATTGAATGACGACAAAGAAAAATTAACGCCTCTGGATCATCGTCGTCAAATTTATCAAGAATTAAGCGAGCAGGCTAGACAAGATTTACAAGAAGATAACTGTCTGAAATTATTGCAGAAAAACTTTGATGCAAAATTGGATATGGACAGCATTCGCCCTGTTTAAGGTTTATCAATCTTAGAAAACATCAAAAAAACCCACCGCACTTTTTAGTTGTTCTCCGTAAAAAATAAGTGGAATACGCTGACGTTGCCAAGTTGGCACTTGAAGTGATTGCCACACTTTTTTAAGTTCACGGTTTAAATCCGTTGGGCTTAAACGCACTTTGCCTGAATAGGCAAATTTCACTTGAATTTTTGCCGTGGTCAACGGCAAGTCGGCACGTTTAATGCCTTGCTCGCTGTACCAAAGTGCGGTTAAATTTTCCGCATTTTTTTGTAATTCTAACTCACCAAGCTGATCGGGTAGCTTGATCTTTTCCCCTATGGCAATCGGCAAGCAGAGCTGATCTAAAGTTTGAAAATGAGGCGTAAGGTATAATTTTTGCTGATAACGTCGAACCATTTTCTCTCCTAATTGATACTGCGGCGTAGCATCGGGGCGAGCGAAAATCACATCTTGCTTCATTTGTTCTAACTGAATAAGGCTTGGCATTGGGTGATTTTGTCGATTTAGCCACATTCTTAACAATGCATTTTGTTGGCTTTTGCTGTATTGCGCGAAACATTGTAGGGAAAAAGTGCGGTGAATTTCATCATAGTTTTGTTGAAAAGGTTCACGCAGCAATTCTTCGATAAGTTGTTGTTGTTCAAAGCAATGTTGTGCCGAACGAGCAACCAGCTGATCGAAATTCTGCCACCGTTGACGCAATTCGGGCAAAATTTTATTACGCAAAAAATTGCGGTCGTAACGATTATCCGCATTGCTTTCATCTTCAATCCACGGCAATGACAAGGTTTGAATATAGCTTTCTAGCTGCTGGCGTGAGCAAGCGAGTAGTGGGCGAAAAAGCGGAATGCCATATAGCGTCGAATAGGTCTGTATCGCCCCTAATCCTTTCAAACCACTGCCACGTTTTAGGGCAAGGAAGAAGGTTTCGGTTTGATCTTGTAGGTGATGAGCCGTAACCACGATTTCATCAGCGAAACGAACTTGTGCAATCGCTTGATAACGGGCTTCTCTTGCCCCATTCTCAATGCCATTTTGTTGATTTACTTGAACTTTTTTAACGATTAGCGGAATATCAAATTGCTGGCAAAGGCGTTCGCAATGGCTTGCCCATTCATCGGCATTAGGGCTTAAACCGTGATGAATATGAATGGCACGCAGCTGTAAGTGCGGTTGATTTTTTCGAGATTTTGCCAATAACGCCAACAGGGCAGTGGAATCCAAACCGCCACTTAAAGCGATGAGATATTGCGAGTGAGTTAATTGTGTTTGAAAAAAATCAATCAAATTCATTGTGCGGATAAAACGAAGTTAAGATATTATAAAAAGGTGAGCAAGCCCACCTTATTGAAAATTAAGCAATTTTTTCTGCTTTATATTGTGAAGTTGGGTTCATAATGGCGTGGCGAGCCTCGATTAATTGTAATTCATAAGAATTTAAATCATAGGTAATTTTCATCACGTCATTCACCGCGTTGCCCATTAATTCAAAGGCTTCTAGCTCTGATTTGCCATTTAATAAATTGGCTAAGAATAAGCCTGCAGTTAAATCGCCCACACCAACAGGTTGTTTCGCAAAAGGATAAAGTGGGCGAGTTAAGCTCCACACGCCTTGAGCGGTTGCCATTAACATTTCAAATTTATCGTTATCACGTCCAGCTGAACCTAAGTGTTTTACTAATACAATTTTAGGGCCTTTGTTGAGCAAATCTTTTACTGCCACAATGGCTTGGTCGATATTTTCTACAGTTAAACCGCTTAATTCACGCAGCTCTAATAAATTCGGGGTGATAATATCGGCTTGTGGCAAGCTGATCTCGATCAAGCCCTCACGCACGCCGTCGGCAACGACACAGCCTTTTTCTGCGCTACCCATTACAGGATCGCATAAATATAAGGCTTTAGGGTTGAGTGATTTGACTTTCTGCGCTGCTTTGCTGATTTCAGCCACTTGCTCTGCTGAGCCGATGTAGCCTGATACCACGGCATCACAATTCGCTAATTCGCCAATTTCATCAATGCCACGCACAATCTCGCCAATTTGTTCTTTAGGCACAACCATACCCGTCCATTTACCGTATTGGGTGTGGTTAGAAAATTGCACGGTGTTTAACGCCCAAACATCAATGCCGCTAAGTTGCATTGGAAAGGTCGCAGATTTATTACCCGCATAGCCAAATACAACGTGGGATTGAATGGAAAGTACGTTTTTCATAGTTTCTCCTTTAATTAATTACGATATGAAAAAAGTGCGGTTAATTTCACCGCACTTTTTATTTAACAATAACCGTAGGACATCAATCGTTGATAACGACGATCTAATAAATCTTGCTTATCAAAAACGCTTAATTCGTTTAAATCTTCAGTTAAGCGAGCTTTTAAATTTTGTGCCATAACTTCATAATTACGGTGTGCGCCGCCTAATGGTTCAGCAACAATATTATCAATTAAATCAAGCTCTTTTAAACGATTTGCAGTTAAACCCATCGCTTCTGCGGCGGTGGACGCTTTTTCTGCACTTTTCCATAAAATCGAAGCACAACCCTCAGGTGAAATCACCGAATAAGTGCTATATTGCAACATATTAACTTTGTCGCCCACGCCAATGGCTAATGCACCGCCTGAACCACCTTCGCCGATAACAGTACAAATAATAGGTACAGTAAATGTTGCCATTTCACGCAGATTGCGAGCAATCGCTTCCGCTTGCCCACGTTCTTCTGCCCCCACACCTGGGTATGCCCCTGGGGTGTCGATAAAGGTGATAATCGGTAATTTAAAACGTTCCGCCATTTGCATTAAACGCAAGGCTTTGCGATAGCCCTCTGGGGCTGGCATACCGAAATTTCGTAACACTTTTTCTTTCGTCGAACGCCCTTTTTGATGACCAATAACCATTACTGGACGACCGTCTAAACGAGCTAATCCGCCAATAATCGCCTTATCATCAGCAAAAGCACGATCACCTGCTAATTCTTCAAAATCAGTGAAAATGTGCTTGATGTAATCCAACGTATAAGGACGATTCGGGTGGCGAGCCATACGAGAAATTTGCCACGCATCTAAATTGGCAAAAGTCTTTTTGGTTAGCTCCTCGCTTTTCTTTTGCAAGCGTTTAATTTCATCATCAAGATTAATGCTGTCATCATCACTAGACACCGAACGCAAAGACTCAATCTTCGCTTCAAGCTCTGCAATCGGTAATTCAAAATCTAAATATTCTTGGCTCATTTCTCTTTCCTAATCTTAAAATTAGCACAAAACACACCGCACTTTATCAGTATTTTATAAGGTATGCAAATTTGCCGTGTATTGTATTATTTTTCTCATAAAATTGCAGTAAATTTTTAGTGGTAGGAGTGGTGGAATTGTTGAATATACTTATTTATAAAATAAAAAAGTTCTTTATGAACTGGATTATCATAAAGAACTTTTCCCCGTCTGAACCGCCCTTGCGACTTGGCTTTTTTAGGAAAGTTTGTACTGTTTGAGCGAAGCGAGTTTACAAACTTTCCGTAAAGAAAAAGCCAAATGAGCAAGGAAAGGCGGTGAAGTCGGGTCGCCTTTACTCGCTACGTTCGCCCTTCGGGCCGTTGGCAAGCCAACGTTCAAAACCTAAAGGTTTTGTCTTTGTTACTTTCTTTGGCGAAGCAAAGAAAGTAAGCCAAACTAATTGAACATCGCCGAAATCGACTCTTCATTACTAATACGACGAATCGCTTCAGACAACATTCCCGACAAGGTCAATGTACGCACTTTGCCCAAGGCTTTGATTTCATCACTGAGTGGAATAGTATCTGTTACAACCACTTCATCAATCACGCTGCTTGCGAAATTTTGTACCGCATTGCCCGAGAATACAGCGTGTGTTGCGTAGGCGAAAACACGTTTTGCACCACGTTCTTTTAAAGCTTCCGCCGCTTTGCACAATGTGCCACCCGTGTCGATCATATCGTCCACTAAAATACAATCACGACCTGCCACATCACCAATAATGTGCATTACTTGCGACACGTTCGCTTTTGGACGACGTTTGTCGATAATCGCCATATCCGCATCGTTAAGCAATTTAGCAATCGCACGAGCACGTACCACACCGCCAATATCTGGTGAAACAACCATTGGATTTTCAAGGTCAGTTTTTTTCAAAATATCGTGAATTAACACTGGCGAACCGAACACGTTATCTACTGGCACGTCGAAGAAACCTTGAATTTGCTCTGCGTGTAAATCGCAAGTTAAAACACGGTCAACACCTACGCTAGAAAGGAAATCCGCCACTACTTTTGCAGTGATTGGTACACGAGCTGAACGCACACGACGGTCTTGGCGAGCATAACCAAAATAAGGGATTACTGCGGTAATACGTCCCGCAGAAGCACGGCGTAATGCATCAACCATTACGATTAATTCCATTAAATTGTCATTGGTTGGTGCACAAGTTGATTGAATAATGAACACGTCGCTACCTCGCACGTTTTCATTAATTTGCACTTGAATTTCGCCATCGCTAAAGCGACCGACTGTCGCATCGCCTAAAGATGTATAAAGGCGTTCTGAAATTCGTTTAGCAAGTTCAGGTGTGGCATTGCCAGCAAAGAGTTTAATGTCGGGCATTTTAAATTTAACCTCAAGGTTTAGATTGTTACAATGGAATTCAATGTTGCATTTTGTTGCGTTAGGGCATTCATTAGCCGATGTAGTGGCGAAAGATTGCAAGCTTTGGCAACAAAACCGTTAAATTTTGTCGGTTTACTATTAAAAACGGCTTGAGCGGCTTGCTCGCTGTTAAATTCAGCGAATACACAAGCACCTGTGCCGGTTAATCTGGCTGGTGCATATTTTAGCAACCAAGAAAGCACTTCTTCAACCTCTGGATAGTGATTTCTCACGACTTTTTCGCAATCGTTAGTATATTTTTCTGTTAATAAGGTCGAAAGTGGTTTTTTCGGCGTATTACGTGGCAAATTAGGATCTTGAAACACTACAGCCGTAGAAATTGAAATATCGGGTTTTAGCACCACATACCATTTTTCATCGGGTTCGCACGGCGTGATTTTTTCGCCTACGCCCTCGGCGAAGGCTGCGTGTCCATCGATAAAAATAGGCACATCAGCCCCTAATTTTACGCCAATTTCCATTAATTGGGCTTGGCTTAACTGAGCTTGCCACAGATAATTTAATGCCACCAAAGCGGTTGCCGCATTTGATGAACCACCGCCCACGCCGCCGCCCATTGGCAATATTTTGTCTAAATGGATATTCGCACCACGCTGAATATTAGCTGCTTGTTGCAAGGCTTTTGCTGCTCGGTAGATTAAATTATCTTCAGTTTTTAAATGGGGAATTTCAGGGCTTAAACAGATTTTGTCATCATCACGCAGGCTGATTTCTAGCCAATCGCCATAATCTAAAAATTGGAAAAGAGTTTGCAATTCGTGATAGCCATCGGCTCGTTTGGCATTGATATATAAGAATAAATTTAGTTTTGCAGGGCTAGGGAAACGAATGCGGTTTCCCTCGGTGAGTGAAGAAATATTCGTAGAAAGTGCGGTTGAAAAATGATGCGTTTTCATTAAAACACCCAATTATCCACTCGAATTTTCAAGGTTTGCGACGCATTTTTTAGCAAAATATCTTTCGGCAGAGCAGGGGAGCGATCTTGATGATAAACCAAATAATCTGCCGTCCAAGTTGTGCCGTCAACAGGGTAGCTAAAGCTCGCTAAATAATGATTTGTGCCTACTTGATAATCCGCTTTTTCATCAGGTTGCCCTTTTAGCCACGTAGCAAGTTGGTCTAAAGGCACGTCCATTCCCACAATTTCACGCACTAAAGATTTCGCATCGCTTTCTGAACGTTGGTTGCCTTTATTGTCAGACACTGTCATTCCTGCTTGGTGCATTTGCAATACCAAACTGCTGGCACTGATTGTCGAATAAAGTTTAAGAGTATAATTTTGTGGATTGCGATATTGCCATTCAAAACGGCTGGAAAAACGCTCTTTTTCGCTGATATAGCCTAATTGACCTTGAGCTTGATAGGTTTGAATTTGCTTTAATTGGGCTAAATGTTGCTGCCAAGTGCGGTCTGTTTTGGCGATAGTTTTTACTTCCGTCGGGCGTTGTTCGCTAATGTCGTTTAAGGCACAACCTGTAAACAAAAAGGCAGAAAGTAAAAGTGGGAATAAATAATTGCGTTTCATATCGATCTTATCTCGAAAAAATTCGTGCATATTCTAACGTTTTCAAGCAGTTTAGTCAAAAAATAAGGCAAAAACTTTTTGCCTATGGGAATAAAATAACCGAAATTTAATGGCTCAAATCATCAAATTAAGGCTGATATTTTGCCTTTAATTCGGGCATTTTTTGCTTTAATAATTCAATGCGACGGCGTTGAGTTTCTTCTCGAATTTGCTCTTTTTGAAAACCATCTTTGATGATTTGTTGCACATCAACTTGCAAAGCGATTTGATAAAGTGCCCACAAATAATCTTTTTGTGGATATTCTCGTTGCTCAAAGCCTGTTCGCCCACGGGTGTCGGCAAGGCAAAGAAGCAAAAATTCTTGGAAACGTTGCGGTTTACGCCAAACATCAAAGCGATTAAAGAGCTTGATGATTGTATCCGCTCGTAGCTCAAAGGCTTTGTGAACGTGGGTGTGAAAAGCACAGCTTAATCCTGCTAACTCTTTGATATAACTCGGTACTTTTAAACGTGTGCTAAGTTGATCTGTTGGTACAACGCCCTTTTGCTCGTGTCCATAATGATGCGGCAAAATATCTTTCGGGGTGAGTGCCTTGCCTAAATCGTGGCAAATTGCCGCAAAACGCACCGCAGTTTTGTTAAATTCACTGTTTTCTGTTAATAGCGTGGCTTGTTGTAGCACTAACATTGTGTGGATAAAACTGTTGATTTCGGGGTGATGCTTTGGTGGATTTGGCACACCATAAAGTGCATCTAATTCAGGAAATAAAACCTTTAACGCCCCGACTTGGTGAAGTGTATAAAAATAAATTTCAGGATTTTTTTCGTTTAAGGCTTTTTCCGTTTCTAACCAAACACGCTCGGCGGTTAAGTGTGCCAATTCACCTTGTTGGGTGAGTTGTTTCATCAAGGCTAAAGTTTCAGTAGCAATACTAAAACCAAGTGAATGAAAACGAGCCGCAAAGCGTGCCACACGCAACACACGCAAAGGATCTTCAGCGAACGCAGGGGAAATATGACGCAAAGTGCGGTGATTTAAATCATCAATTCCGTGATAGGGATCGTGAAATTGCCCTTGTTGATCTTGTGCTATGGCGTTAATGGTTAAATCTCGACGTAGCAGATCTTGCTCTAAGGAAATATCGGGCGAAAAATCGCAAATAAAGCCGTTGTAGCCAGAGCCAGATTTTCGTTCCGTACGAGCAAGGGCATATTCTTCTTTGGTTTTCGGGTGTAAAAATACAGGGAAATCGTTGCCGACTTGTTGATAGCCTTGGGCGAGTAATTGTTCGGGTGTTGCCCCCACTACAAGCCAATCTCGATCTTGCACGTTCAAACCTAATAAGTGATCACGCACCGCACCGCCAACCAAATAAATTTGCATTATTTTCCCCTTTTTTCCTTAAAAAAATAGCCGTTATAATAACAGCTATTTGATTATATTGTGAATTTTTGTCTAATTAAGACCAGCCATCACGACGGCGACGTTTTGGCATAATCAACGGAATGATTAAGCCCAAAAGCAAGCCCACGCCTAATACTGAACCGCCATAAATAAACCATTGGATAGCGATTTCACGTTTGCCAGCATCAAGTAAGGCTTCTAAATCACGATTTTTATTTTTAGTGATTTCAAGTTCACGCTTTAATTGTGAATTTTCTTCCAATAATTGACTGCTGCGTTGGTCGCTGTCTTTGGCACGACGTTGCATTTCTTGCGTGCGTTGTTGCCAATCTTCATCAATACGATTTAATTTTAACGTTAAATCTTGTACTTTGGCTTTTAATTGCGGATTTTCGTTCTTCGCACTTGGGGTGTTACTTAATTCTGAGCTTAAAATCCACGCTTCACGGTTTTTGCTATCTCGAATTAAGCTATAACGATCTTTACGGTCTAAAACAGTAACGGCTTCGCCCGCTTGAATTGCACCTGCGATTTTGAAATTATCACCTGCACCTTTGCGTAAAAAAGTGTGTAGATCTTCAGTAACATACTGCGTTTCTGCTTGTGCAACTTGAATACTTAAAGCTAATAATAGGGAAGACATCGCTAGTTTTAAGAATGTTTGCATTGTTAAAGCTCCTTAAAAATAGAACAAAAGTGCGGTTAATTTCACCGCACTTTTTATAACGTTTTTAACGGAAAATAGCGTTAAAAATAAAATAGAAAATAATCGAGAATAATGCACCAGCAGGTAAGGTAATTACCCAAGAGGCGATAATATTACGGATTACCGTTAAGTTTAATGCCGCAATACCACGGGCGAAACCAACCCCTAAAATTGCCCCAACGAGGGTTTGGGTGGTTGAAATTGGCAAGCCTGTACCTGAAGCGATAACCACAGTAATCGCACAAGAGAATTCGGATGAGAAACCACGGCTTGGTGTGAGATCGGTGATCCCTGTGCCGATAGTACCCATTACTTTATAGCCCATTACGGCAAGACCTACTGCAATACCCATTGCGCCTAAAGGTAAAATCCACGGAGCCATTACTGCTTTACTTTCGATTAAACCTGCGTGTTCAATAGTTGACACTACGCCCGCTAATGGACCGACCGCATTTGCCACATCGTTTGAACCGTGAGCAAAAGCCATCGAACAAGCGGTGATTAACATTAACAAGCTAAACACTTTTTCCACGCCAGAGAATTTGGTGCTTTGTAAGGTTTTGATGAAATGCTCGCTATGAATATAGAAACGACAACCGATAGCGCCGATAATAGATAAAACGGCAGCGATACTTAATGTTTCTGTACCACTTAAGTTTAAGCCAACGTGTTTTAAGCCTTTAACCAAAGTTACATAAGCGATAATAAATACGGTTAATGCCATATAAAACGGCGCATATTTTTGTGCATTTTTCAGCGGTTGTTCGGTGTCAAAAATTAATTTTTGCGTTGAGGTGAAAATAATAAAAGACACGATCCCTGCAATAAACGGAGTTAAGAACCAACTGCCGACGATACCGCCTAACGCACCCCAACGCACACTTTCTGTGCCTAAAGTTACACAAGCAAAACCGATAATCGCACCGATAATTGAGTGTGTGGTTGATACCGGCCAGCCCATTTTAGAGGCAATTAATAACCAAGCACCTGCTGCTGCGAGGGCAGACATCATTCCTAAAATAAATACGTCAGGGTGTCCTGTGAATGCATCGGCACGAATAATCCCACTTTTAATGGTTTGTGCCACTTCGCCACCAGCCAAATAAGCACCAGCAAATTCAAAGACTAAAGCAAGATAAATCGCTTTTTTAGCGGTTAAAACACCAGAACCAACTGATGTTCCCATTGCGTTTGATACGTCATTTGCACCAATACCAAATGCCATAATAAAACCAAGAATGGCAGAAAGCACGATAATCACTGTACCATATTGATTAATGAGTTCCATTATATTCTCCTATTAAGAGCGAGCTAGCATTAACTCAATGCGTGAACCAACACGTTGTGCCTGATCGGCTAACACGCCAACCCATTCAAAAGTCTTATATAAGAACATCACATCAATCGGATTATAACGTTCTTCAATTTGGCGTAGCATTCGACGTAATTGAATTTGCATTTGATCGGTGTCGTCTTCAATGGCATCTAACGCAGTGATCATATTGTTCACAAACTTAAGTTCACGACCTTTAAAGCCTGTTTCTAATAATTGATCCATTTCATCAATCACACGATGAGCTTGCACGGTGGCATCTAAGCTACGGCAAACGAATTTCAAAAAGTCATCTTGCATTGTTTCAGGAATCGCAAATTGGCGACCCACGGTGCGCCCTGAAATGTCTTTAGCAAAGTTAGCTAATTTGTCTTGTTGAGTAACTAACTCAAGTAAATCAGTACGATCAATCGGTAGGAATAAACCACGAGGCAATTTTAAGCGAATTTCACGCTTTAATGTGTCTGCTTGACGTTCTGTATCTGAAATTTGCAAACGAATTTGTTCTGCTTTGTCCCAATCTTGCGCGAAAGTGGCTTCAAAGAAAGGAACTAACAAGCTACAAGCCTCCGTTACTTTGTCGGAATGCTGCTGCAAAGGTTTTAATGGGGAATGGGCAAATAATCCTAAGATATTGTTAATTGCCATAAAAAACTCCATATTAGTAGTTGAAAAATTGCGTGCATATTACCCTAAGTGAGAGAAAAATTCACGGTTTAAATCAAAAAAGATCTATAATATCATCAAAATATTCACCGCACTTTGGCGCAAAAGTCGCTAGAAGATTGATTATTAAGGAAATAAAATGTCGAATGAAATCGAATTGAAAATTGCTATCAGCCCAACGGTGGCGGATAATTTCGCTCAAATATTGAGTGATTTTCGTATTTTGGAGCAAAAAAAGATCTTTTTAGGCAACACCTATTACGACACCGCCGAAGCCTATTTCGCCCAACGTAAAATGGGCTTAAGAGTACGGTCAGAAAATCAACAGTTTGTGATGACCTTAAAAACCGACGGCAAAGTAACAGGTGGCTTGCACATTCGCCCTGAATATAATTTCCCTTTAAATTCCAGCCAGCCCGACGTGTCTTTATTGCAAGGGTTAAGCGAATATCAATTCCCAGCGGAATTGCCATTGCAACCGATTTTTAGCACGGATTTTCAACGTACCCTTTGGCTGATTGAATGTGGTCAGCACAGCGAAATTGAAGTGGCGTTAGATCGTGGTGAAATTCAAGCTGGCGAGCAAAAACAGCCTATTTGCGAAGTGGAATTTGAACTCAAATGTGGCAATATGCAAGACTTGCTCACATTCGTCGCCAATTTGAGTTTTGTGGACGGCGTGCGTTTAAGTGCAGCCAGCAAGGCAAAACGTGGCTATCAATTAGCGAGCGGAAAGCAACCTGCGTTACAAGATTGGATCGAAAAATGGCGTGAATTTTTAGATAGCGAAAAAAGTGCGGTAAATTCTCGTGAAGTTTTGACCGCACTTTTCAGCCTCGAACAGCAACTTATCGAAGAAACAATGCACTTTGGCACGGCTTTTTTTGCCCAAGATTTTATGCGAACTGTGGAGCGGGTGGGGGCATTTTTCAATTTATATCACCATTATTTAGAACACGGCAAATTGCTGCAAGCAGCATTAAATGAGCAGTTAGAATTAGGCGTTGCATTGGACGAAAGCCTAATGGTGGAATTAATTGAAAGTAATCAAGAATTGTTTGCTCAAATTCGTGATATTATCCGCCTACACAGCGAAAGCAAAGATAACCTGTTGGCAATGCAAAAATTAACCGATTTGCTTCAACAAGGGCAATACATCAAACGAATGATTAATTTCATTCAATTAACGGCGAATTAAAAGGGAAAATTCAAATGGCAAAAGCCCCAAAAACTGCTTATGTTTGTAACGATTGTGGTGCGGAATACGCCCGTTGGCAAGGGCAGTGCAGTGCGTGTAAAGCGTGGAATACCATTAGCGAAGTTCGCCTTGTTTCTGCTAAAACATCAGCCAAAGGCGACCGTTTCAGTGGCTACGCTGGTGAAACGCAAGCGAAAATTCAAACCCTTGCCGAAATTAGCTTGCAAGAAACGCCACGATTTAGCAGCGGTTTTAACGAATTAGACCGAGTGCTGGGTGGCGGCATTGTGCCAGGTTCAGCGATTTTAATCGGCGGACACCCAGGGGCGGGTAAATCTACCTTGCTTTTGCAAGTAATGTGCGGATTAGCACAAAATATGACCGCACTTTATGTTACGGGTGAAGAAAGTTTGCAACAAGTGGCGATGCGAGCCAACCGTTTAGGCTTACCGCCAGATCGCTTGCAAATGTTGTCGGAAACGTCGGTGGAGCAAATTTGTAATCTCGCCGACCAGCTCAAACCGCAAATTATCGTGGTGGATTCTATTCAAGTAATGCACTTGGCGGATATTCAATCTAGCCCGGGTTCGGTGGCGCAGGTACGTGAATGTGCGTCCTTTTTAACTCGCTACGCCAAAACTCGCCAAGTCGCCATTATAATGGTTGGACACGTAACCAAAGACGGCACGTTGGCAGGGCCGAAAGTGTTGGAACACTGCATTGACTGCTCGATCTTATTAGAGGGCGAAGCCGATAACCGCTACCGCACCTTGCGTAGCCACAAAAACCGCTTTGGTGCCGTGAACGAATTGGGTGTGTTTGCGATGACGGAACAAGGTTTAAAAGAAGTAAAAAATCCTTCGGCGATTTTTTTAAGCCGTGGCGACGAACAAACTTCAGGCAGTTCAGTGATGGTACTTTGGGAAGGAACTCGCCCTTTGCTGGTGGAAATTCAAGCTTTAGTCGATCACTCAATGCTCGCCAACCCACGCCGTGTAGCCGTGGGCTTAGAACAAAACCGCTTGGCGTTATTACTCGCCGTATTACACCGCCACGGTGGCTTGCAGATGTCTGATCAAGATGTGTTCGTCAACGTCGTCGGTGGGGTAAAAGTGAGCGAAACAGGGGCAGACTTAGCTTTATTATTAGCCTTAATCTCCAGCTTCCGCAACCGCCCCTTACCGCAAGATTTAGTGGTGTTCGGCGAAGTGGGCTTAGCAGGCGAAATCCGCCCAGTAACCAGCGGACAAGAACGCATCTACGAAGCCGCTAAACACGGCTTCAAACGAGCTATCGTCCCCTTTGCCAACAAACCAAAAAGTGCGGTGCAAAATATGCAAGTTTTCACCGTAAAAAAATTAGCCGATGCCTTGCAGGTGTTGGACGATTTTTAGTATCCAGCTAAATTTTACCCCTTGGTTTTAGCCAAGGGGTAATAGTTAAAACTCACGGAATTTACACCGTACTTTTGCTGTTTAGATATTATAATCTAACGAATAAATCCAGCCTTGAACATCACCTTGAACAATAGCGATGCCGTTTTGGTCGGCATTTGGGAATACGCGTCCAGAGAACACTTTTTCGCCGCCGTTAATGAAGATTTCAAACACGGATTTATCTAAGAAAATGCGCGCAGTCGCTGTTTGTTTTTCGATGTCGCAACGGCGTTCTGTGCCGAATTTTTCTGCGAATTTTTCACCGCAGTTTGCGCGGTCAACAATCACTTCACCGTTTGCGGTATCCACCACAATGCGTAAGCCGTTTTGCTGGCTGTCTGCCATTAACACGAATTCGTGGCGTGTGTTTTCTGCGAAGTCTAATTCAAGTTCGTAAACGTTGTCGGTGGCAGATTTTGCGCCGAAAGTTTGTTTATCTTTGCGTAAACTTTCCATTGCTGCTACTGGATTTTGGCAAAGTTTGCCGTTTTTGAACGACAATTCTTTTACTAAAGACAAGCAACCTTGATAATCGAATTTATCGGTCGGATATTCCATATCAGGCAATGCCAACCAGCTTACGCAAAGGGCTCGACCATCTGGCGTATTAAACGGCTGTGTGGCGTAGCATTCAAAGCCGTAATCAAATTGCATTAATGGGGTAGGGTTGACTAATTTTGCGTTTTCCACATCTAAATCGTCGCCGATTTTATACATATTCGGGTAGATATTTTGGTAATCCAACACGTTTTTGTCTAAGCCTTGCGGGCAGTAAATCAGCACAGGTTTGCCGTCCACAAACACGAAATTCGGGCATTCCATCATATAAGCGGTATTGTCGTTTTGAAAATCCAAATCGCCCACATAACGCCAATCTTGGTAGTCGTTATTTTCTGCTTTATAAAGTTTGATGATGCCTTTTTTATCTAAGTTTTGACCGCCGACGATCGCATAATATTGCCCTTTGTAATCAAAGATTTGTGGATCACGGAAATGATCGGTTACGTCATCAGGTTGCTCGATTAACACTTTGTTGATCTTTTCAATCTTACCGTCTTTGTCCATTAACGCCCCAATTTGGTAAGGGTGGCGCACCCAGTTTTCATCACGCACGTTGCCAGTGTAGAACAAAAATAATTTGTCATCGAATTGCATTGCTGAGCCTGAATACGCGCCGTGGCTGTCTAATGGCGTGTCGGGGTAGAGCATTGTGCCAGTCGGGGTGAAATGGACGAGATCCTCACTTTCAGTGTGTAACCACGATTTTAATCCGTGTGCTGCACCGAATGGAAAGTATTGATAAAAAAGAGAAAATTTACCATTAAAATAAGAAAAACCGTTTGGGTCATTCAGCAAACCGTGTGGCGGTTCAAGATGAAAATGTGTACGCCACGGCGAAAGTGCGGTATTTTTTTGAATAGTTTTGATATATTCTGCCGACCAGTCCGCATAAGGGCGGTAGCGTTCTTCTGTGGTAAAAGCCATTATTGCTCCGATAATTTAAAAAAATTTTCCCTATACTACATTATCTTTTTTATTTTTAAAGCATATTTATGGCTGATTAAGGCAAATAAATTGCAATAAGCGTTTAATTTATGGTCGAAAAATGCTAAAGTGCGCATAATTTTTTTAACTTTAAATTGTACGGAGATTTTTGCAAATGAATGATAGCGAAATTGCAAAAAAAATTGTAACCGCCATTGGTGGATTTGAAAATGTGCAGAGTTTTGCCCACTGCGCAACTCGCTTGCGTATTATGGTGAAAGACGAAGCGAAGATTGATAAGGACACCATTGAGAATTTGGATAAAGTGAAAGGCGCTTTTTTCAATTCAGGGCAGTATCAAATTATTTTTGGCACAGGCGCTGTGAATAAAATTTACGCAGAAGTTACCGCACTTGGTGGGGCGACGCCAGCAACAACAAATAAAGATGAGGCGCAAGAAGAAGTGAAACAGGGCAGTTGGTTTAAACGTGCCATTCGTTCTTTTGGCGACGTTTTCGTGCCGTTATTGCCTGCGATTGTGGCAACAGGTTTGTTTATGGGGATTCGTGGTGCAATTAACAATGACACGATTTTAAGCCTATTTGGCACGAACTCGGCGGAATTCTCATCTTCCTATTTTTATATTTATACTCAAGTTTTAACCGACACCGCATTTATTTTCTTCCCAGCTTTAATTTCGTGGTCGGCTTTCCGTGTGTTTGGCGGTAATCCGATTATCGGTTTGGTGTTAGGGTTGATGATGGTTAGCCCAGCGTTACCAAATGCGTGGGCAGTGGCTTCAGGCAGTGCAAGTCCGTTGTATTATTTCGATTTTATTCCAGTAGTAGGTTACCAAAACTCAGTATTGCCAGCGTTTTTCGTTGGGCTAGTTGGGGCAAAATTGGAAAAATGGTTACACAAAAAAGTGCCTGATGTGTTGGATTTATTGGTTGTGCCATTCCTCACATTCTTGATTATGTCTGTGTTGGCATTATTTATTATTGGACCAATTTTTCATTCGGTGGAAACCTACGTTTTAGCTGGCACAAAATTTGTGTTAGACATTCCATTTGGCTTGTCGGGCTTGATTATTGGTGGCTTGCAACAAGTGATCGTGGTAACAGGTGTTCACCATATTTTCAATTTGCTTGAATCACAATTAATCGCTGCCGATGGACGAGATCCGTTTAATGCGTTAATCACCGCAGCAATGACCGCACAAGCAGGTGCAACTTTAGCGGTGGCTGTGAAAACCAAATCAGCTAAATTAAAAGCTTTAGCTTACCCAGCTGCACTTTCAGCAGGGCTTGGCATTACTGAACCTGCGATTTTCGGGGTGAACTTACGCTATGGCAAACCATTTATTATGGGCTTAATTGCTGGGGCATTTGGTGGCTGGTTAGCCTCTATTTTAGACTTAGCTGGTACAGGTTTTGGTATTACCATCATTCCTGGTACGTTGCTTTATTTAAACGGACAGCTTCTGCAATATGTATTAATGGTTGTTGCAACAACTGCATTAGCATTTGCATTAACCTATATGTTTGGTTATGAAGATGAGCAAAAAGAAGCTAAAGCGGAAGTGAAATCTGAAGTTAAAAATGAAGAAAAAACTGAAGAAAAAAGCACCGCACTTAACACGGAGGTAGCAGTAAATAATGCAGAAGAAATTTTGCTTGCACCTTTAACTGGTCAAGTTATTGCATTAGAAAATGTGAACGATCAAGTATTTTCTTCGGGCGTAATGGGCAACGGTTTGGCAATTAAACCGACAGAGGGCGTAGCTTATGCGCCTGCTGACGGCGAAATCGAAATTGTTCACGAAACAGGACACGCTTACGGTTTAAAAACAGCAAATGGCACTGAAATTTTAATCCATATTGGGATCGATACGGTGAAAATGAACGGCGATGGATTTGAAAAATTAGTACAAATGGGCGACAAAGTGAAAGCTGGCACGCCATTGGCTAAATTTGATCTTACTAAAATCGCTGCTGCTGGCTTTGATGAAACAACCGTGATGATTATTACCAACAGTGATGAGCTGGGTGCAATGACGAACTTAGCCGAGGGGCAAATTGCTCACGGAGCACAGTTCTTAAAAGTAAGCAAATAAATATTTTGAAAAAGGCGAAAGCCTTTTTCTTTTTTATTGAGAGAATAATGATGACAACTTTATACGGAAGCCTAGAAGCTGGTGGCACAAAATTTGTGTGTGCGGTGGGCGATGCACAATTTAACGTGGTAGAAAAGGTACAATTTCCCACCACAACCCCGCAAGAAACCTTGGCACAAACGATTAATTTTTTTAAAAAATATGCTGATCGTTTAGTCGGCATAGCCATTGGATCTTTTGGGCCTATCGACATTGACCTGAATTCCCTAACTTATGGCTACATCACCACCACGCCGAAACCTCATTGGGCAAACGTAGATTTGGTTGGAACACTTGCCAAACAATTCGACATTCCCTTTTATTTCACCACCGACGTGAATTCCTCTGCATTCGGTGAAACCTTAGTGCGCAAAGGCGTAAACAGCCTTGTGTATTATACTATCGGCACTGGCATTGGTGCAGGTGCTATTCAAAATGGCGAATTCGTAGGTGGCGTAGGGCATACTGAAGCAGGGCATACCCTCGTGGCACTTCATTCTGAAGACCAAGTCAACGGTTTTTATGGCACTTGTCCATTCCACAAAGGCTGTTTAGAAGGCTTAGCTGCTGGCCCATCACTTGAAGCGCGTACAGGTGTGCGTGGTGAATTGATTGGACTCAACTCGAATGTCTGGGATATTCAAGCGTATTACATCGCTCAAGCTGCTTTGCAAGCAACTTTACTTTACCGCCCGCAAGTAATTGTTTTCGGCGGTGGTGTAATGGCACAAGAACATATGGTAAAACGTGTTCATCAACAATTTACTGAATTGTTAAACGGCTATTTGCCAGTACCAGATTTAAACGAATACATCGTAACCCCTGCCGTCCCTGAAAACGGCTCTGCTACCTTAGGCAATTTTGCCTTAGCAAAACAAGTGGCTGACAAGTTTTAACTACTTTTTTATAAAGAAAAGTGCGGTGTAAAAACTATTGATTTTTGCACCGCACTTTTGTTTGGAATAAATTTAGCATTTGGTGATTGTTTATCTATCACTTTTTATTCTATTACAACTGCAACACAACATTTGCCCATTTGCTAAATCAGTTTTTCCGCCTTGCGACCACGGAGTAATGTGATCGGCTTCCATTTCGCTGATTTCAAATGTTTTGCTACAGCTTGGGCAAACACCATTTTGGCGTTCAAACATTGTACGTTTATCTTTTTCGGTGAAGGCTCGCAAATTCAAATGACGCTCATCACGAGTTAAAATATAAGCATAAATGCCTGACTTTTTACTGACTTCATCATCTTCCATCAAGCATTTAATTTCGCTTTCAAGTGCGGTCGGATTTAAATCAGTTTCTTTAAATTGATTGTAGAACAAGCCCCACTCTAAGCCTTTCATCTCTTTGCGATAAGTCGGAAACGTATTTTTCACCCAGTTAATCACACTTTCAAAATAACTCCATAATTTTGTGGCGTGTTCATCGTGTTGGTGCAATGCCATATAGCTTTCAATGCTTTTGTGTGGATTGCCCTCTTTATCAGTTTCAGTTGGAAAAATCCACGTTAAAGTGGTTTCCAATAATTCTTGGCGGATTGGCGAGCCTTTCACATATTTATCGCCCAAACTTGAAGCCACGCAACCAGTTTTGGAAAATTTACGTTTTGCGTCTGATAACCACGAACCTGCATAAACCGCATTACGCAATTCTTGGTCGGTCAATTTTTCGCCTGCTATATTGATGGTTTTAAACCATTCCAATTTTTCGCTGTCAGAACCGGTGCATTGATACACCGTGAGTTTATAATCTAAAATTTGTGTCTTTTTATCATCAGGCAAATTGTGAAAATAGTGATAATCCACCGAAAAATCGCCTTTGACAAATTGGCAAATAGAAATAGTGCGTTGCTGTCCGTCCAGCACTTCAAAACTGCCATCTTCACGCTTTACCCAATACATCACATTGAGCGGAAAGCCTTTCATTACCGTATCAATCACCGCATTGCGTTGTTTTTCTTTATAAACAAATTCACGCTGATATTGTGGGCGAATATCTAATTTGCCACCAAAACCTTTTACGCCATTTTCAGCGGTATCTTCATAGCCGTTATATAAATCACGGATTTTGATATGCGTTAATTCAATTTGCATTTTATTTGACATTTTCGCCCCCTTGTTTGTGTTTAATCAAAATTCTTGCGTAAACTTCTTTGTTATTCAAACTAAATCTTCTGCCATAATTTGGATTATCTTCAACATATCTATCTAAACCAATAATTTCAAATTGATCAGGGTTGTATTTATCTAAAAAAGTAATCGGTACGCCCATTTTTCCAGTCCAATCTTTTGGAATATCTTTTACTTTATTCACGTTAATCGCATCATAATTATCATAATGTGGATAATTTTCAGGATTGTAAGTTGCCCAAAGATCAATTTCCTGATGGCGTTTGGCGTGATCTAAATTGGTAAACCAAACACAATTTCTAAATTTTACTAAACCCGTATTTTCATCATAAACACCTTTTACATATTGCTTAGCTTTGTCTTTAGGAACTTTAAAATAAGCATTTCCAGCATTAAATCCATTTCCCAACCAAATTTTATTTTCTTTGATGAGCTGAAAAATTTCTTTATAGGTAATTGCATTTTGGTTGCCAATAATCAGGAATTTCTTGTCATATTCCATCAACTGGGCGACATATTCCCGAAATAATGAAAACGGTGGATTGGTTACGACAAAATCGGCAGACTTAAGAATTTCCACACATTCAGGTGAACGAAAATCACCATTTTGTTCAAGCGGAATGCGTTGAATATCGGCAAAATCAATTTTACCGTCCGCATTTAAATCTAGCTCTCGATCTATTTCTAATTTGTAGGTAGGTTTTTCTGCATCAAAATGGGTAGCAATCAGTTTTTTAATGCCTAAATGTTCAAAATTGAGTGCAAAATAACGGAAGAAATTACTTTCTTCTGGGTCATCACAATTACAGAAAATGGTTTTATCTTTGAAGTGTTGAATGTAGTGCTTGAGTTCGTTTTCTATATCAACAAGTTGAGTGTAAAACTCATCGTTTTTTTCACGGCTAGCACGGTGGAGATTTTTATTGCCAGCCATTTTTCACCTCCGAAAAAGTGAAAAAAGAGCTTGACAAAAGCTGTTGAAAAATTACTCTAAATTGCGTTGCGTTGCGTTGCGTTGCGTTGCGTTGCGTTGCGTTGCGTTGCTGATGAATTGGTGCATTATTATATCCTTTTCGTTAATGAAACTGCGGTGAAAAAATTGTAAATTTTTGCACCGCAGTTCGCAATTAGTGTTCTCTGGTTTTAAAGAACGTTACATCAGGATAACGTTCTTGTGCTAAATTGAGATTAACCATTGTTGGGGCGATGTAGGTGAGATTGTCGCCGCCGTCTAATGCTAAGTTTTGTTCGTTTTTGCGTTTGAATTCTTCGAATTTCTTTGCATCACCGCATTCCACCCAGCGAGCAGTGGCGACGTTGACGTTTTCGTAAATAGCTTCCACGTTGTATTCTGATTTCAAACGTGAAACCACCACATCAAACTGCAACACACCGACTGCGCCCACGATTAAATCGTTGTTCATTAACGGACGGAAAACTTGCACTGCGCCTTCTTCAGAAAGTTGCACCAAGCCTTTCAGTAATTGCTTTTGCTTGAGTGGATCTTTCAAACGAATGCGGCGGAATAATTCAGGGGCAAAGTTTGGAATGCCGGTGAATTTAAGATCTTCGCCTTGGGTGAACGTGTCGCCGATTTGGATTGTGCCGTGGTTATGCAAGCCGATAATATCGCCAGCGTAGGCTTCTTCTGCGTGCGAACGGTCGCCAGCCATAAAGGTGAGCGCGTCTGAAATCACCACATCTTTGCCGATGCGAACGTGGCGAAGTTTCATTCCTTTTTCGTATTTGCCTGAAACGATACGCATAAAGGCGACACGATCTCGGTGTTTTGGATCCATATTGGCTTGGATTTTGAATACGAAACCACTGAATTTTTCTTCCGCACTTTCCACTAAACGGTTGTCCGTTTGGCGTGCTTGTGGCATTGGAGCCCATTCGGTTAAGCCGTCAAGGAAGTGATCGACACCGAAGTTACCGAGTGCCGTCCCGAAATACACGGGGGTAAGTTCGCCGCTGATAAATAAATCGTGGTCGAATTCGTTTGACGCACCTTGCACTAATTCTAATTCATCACGTAATTGTTGGGCTAAATCGTCGCCAACGGCAGCGTCTAATTCAGGGCTATTTAGCCCTTTGATCACGCGCACATCTTGAATCGTATGCCCTTGACCTGTTTGGTATAAATAGGTTTCGTCTTTATAAAGATGATAAACGCCTTTGAACAATTTACCGCAGCCGATCGGCCAAGTGATTGGCGCACAATGAATTTTTAGCACGCTTTCCACTTCGTCAAGCAATTCCATTGGATCACGAATATCACGGTCGAGTTTGTTCATAAAAGTGATGATTGGCGTATCACGCAAACGAGTTACTTCCATTAATTTAATGGTACGTTCTTCAACCCCTTTTGCCGCATCGATTACCATCAAACAGCTGTCAACTGCGGTTAAAGTGCGGTAGGTATCTTCCGAGAAATCTTCGTGTCCTGGGGTGTCGAGCAAGTTCACCAAACAATCGTTATAAGGGAATTGCATCACAGACGTGGTAATCGAAATTCCACGTTGCTTTTCCATTTCCATCCAGTCGGATTTGGCGTGCGCTTGTGAGCCTTTGCCTTTCACCGAGCCTGCGGTTTGAATGGCATTTCCGTATAAAAGCACTTTTTCTGTGATGGTCGTTTTACCCGCATCGGGGTGAGAAATAATCGCAAAGGTGCGACGTTTGTTGACTTGTTGTGGATAGGTCATTTTCTTCTTTCTAATAGTAAAATATAGCGTGTTATTTTCGTTGATTTTGACGGTGGGTGCAAGGGCTAAAATAGACAAAAAATTAACCGCACTTTTGGTCGTTTAGGATAAAAGTGCGGTTAAAATTTAACGAGTTTTGTTGACTATTGCGTTGCTTGAATTGCGGTTAATGCAATGGTGTAAACGATATCGTCAACTAACGCACCACGAGAAAGGTCGTTCACTGGTTTACGCATACCTTGCAACATCGGTCCGATAGACACTAAGTCCGCAGAGCGTTGAACCGCTTTATACGTGGTGTTACCTGTGTTTAAGTCTGGGAAGACGAACACGGTCGCTTTACCTGCAACAGGTGAGTTTGGTGCTTTTGATTTCGCCACATCTTCCATTACCGCAGCATCATATTGTAATGGGCCGTCGATAATTAAGTCTGGACGTTTTTCCTGTGCTAAGCGAGTCGCTTCTTTTACTTTTTCTACGTCTGCACCAGAACCTGATGTTCCTGTTGAGTAAGAGATCATCGCTACTTTAGGTTCGATACCAAAGGCTTTGGCTGAATCGGCTGATTGAATAGCGATTTCAGCTAATTGTTCTGCTGTTGGATCTGGGTTTACCGCACAGTCGCCATAAACAAGCACTTGATCAGGTAATAACATAAAGAAGATTGAAGAAACAATCGAGCTACCTGGTGCTGTTTTGATGATTTGCATTGGTGGACGAATAGTATTCGCTGTGGTGTGAACCGCACCTGATACTAAGCCGTCAACTTCGCCTGATTCCAACATCATAGTGCCAAGCACCACTGTGTCTTCTAATTGTTCACGAGCAGAGGCTTCTGTCATACCTTTTGCTTTACGTAATTCAACTAAACGGTCAACGTAGTTTTCACGCACAGACACTGGGTCGATAACGGTGATACCGTTGCCTAATACCACGCCTTGCGCTTCGGCTACACGCTGAACATCAGCAGGGTTAGCTAAAAGCACACATTCTGCGATGCCACGTTCTGCACAAAGCACAGCAGCTTTGATTGTACGAGGTTCGTCGCCTTCTGGTAACACGATACGTTTTTTCGCTGCACGAGCTAATTCGGTTAATTGGAAACGGAATGCTGGTGGCGATAAACGACGTACACGAGAAGAAACGCCAGCTAATTGGCTGATGAAATCAGCATCGAATTGTTGGCTGGTGTATTGTTTAATGCTTTCAATACGTTCTTTGTCGTCAACAGGCACTTCTAAATTGAAACTTTGTAAGTTTAATGCAGTTTGCCACGTGTTGCCCTCAATACGGAAAATTGGCAAGCCTGTGGTTTCAAAAGCACGTTGGCATAATTTATTGATTTGAGTATCAATTTTATAGCCACCAGTTAATAATACGCCACCTAATTCAATCCCATTAGTTGCGGCTAAAGCGGCTGCAACAAGTACATCTGGGCGATCTGCTGATGTAACTAAAAGGCTACCTGTGCGGAAGTGTTCAATCATATTTTGTAATGAACGAGCACAGAAAGTAATGCCACGAATACGACGTGAAGTAATATCGCCCTCGTGAATAATCGCCGCACCTAAATGTTTCACTAAATCTACAACACGAGTTGCGATTAATTCTGCAGACCAAGGAATGCACGCTAACACTTTAATTGGGCTAGTTGCAAATAAGCGATAAACTTCGCCAGCTTGGTTTTGGCTGTGTTGGAATGAGTCAAAAATTTCTGTTAAATCAGGGCGAGTACGACCTGTCTCATCAACAGGCGCATTGAATTTGTTGATCACCACACCCAATAAATTTGGATTTGATTTGCCACCGAAAGAAGACGCAGCCGCTTCAACACGTTCTTTTAATTCATTTGGTGTGTCTGTTGCAGGGGCAGCCACTAAAATAATTTCAGCATCTAATGCTTGTGCAATTTCATAGTTTAGGCTGTTAGCATAAGAATTTTTGCGTGTAGGAATTAAACCCTCAACCACCACAATTTCATTGTTTTTGCTTAATTGTTGATGACGTTCAACAATTTTTTCTAATAATACGTCAGTTTGGTTTTGACCAATTAAGTTTTCCGCCACGCTTAACATAAATGGTTCAGCGGTTTCAATGCTGGTGCTAGTGCGCACGATTGACGTGGTGCGGTCTAATTTGTCTTCACCGCTACTTGGCTGTGAAATTGGTTTAATGAAGCCAATTTTAGTCCCTTTTTGCTCAAGTGCTTGAATTAAACCAAGGGTTACACTTGTTAAACCAACACCTGCGCTCACAGGAATAAGAATAATCGTTCTGGACATAATATTTCCTAAGTTGAATTTAAAAACAAACTGCCGAAAATTTCGGCAGTCTATTATTTGAGATTAGATACAAAGACGAGCAGTGTCTTGTGCAATCACAAGTTCTTCATTAGTTGGAAGAACCATTGCAACTGGCGTATTATCAGCACTGATAACGCCCTCATTACCAAAGCGAGCCGCTAAGTTTTTGTCGTTATCAATTTGGTAACCGAATAATTTTAAGTGGTTTAAGGTTAATTCACGAACGTGAGCTGAGTTTTCACCGATACCACCAGTAAACACGATTGCGTCTAAACGTTCACCGATAACAGCCATATAAGAACCGATATATTTCGCTAAACGGTAGCAATATACGTCTAATGCACGTTTTGCTGGCGCTTCAGTTTCGTAGTTATCTTCAGCATAACGACAGTCGCTAGTTACTTCAGTTAAACCTAAAAGACCTGATTTTTTCACTAAAGTTTCTTCGATTTCAGCCACTGACATACCTAATGTATTGTGCATATAGAACATAATCGCAGGGTCGATATCACCACAACGAGTACCCATTACTAAGCCCTCTAATGGGGTTAAACCCATTGAAGTATCAATACATTCACCGTGGCGAATTGCAGAAACAGAACCACCGTTACCTAAGTGGCAAGTAATAACATTGACTTTATCTTCAGCCACGCCTAAACGTTTTGCTGCTTCACGGCTTACGAAATAGTGGCTAGTGCCGTGTGCGCCATAGCGACGAACGCCGTGTTCTTTATAAAGAGAATATGGAAGTGCATATAAATAGGCTTCTTCAGGCATTGTGGTGTGGAACGCAGTGTCGAATACAGCCACGTTTTTCTCTTTTAAATGTGGGAAAATTTTGAAGGCTTCTTTGATACCAATTAAGTGAGCAGGGTTGTGAAGTGGAGCAAATTGAATTGCTTCTTCAATACCTTGAACTACTTCGTCAGTGATGATAACAGAAGACGTAAATTTCTCACCACCGTGAACGATACGATGACCGATAGCCACGATACTGTCTTTTAATTCTTGGGTTAAAATGTTTTGAACAACAAAATTTAATGCTTCACTGTGTGCCGCACCGTTGCCTAGATCTGCACTGCCTTTTTCACCATTTAATTTCCATTTGATACGAGCTTCAGGAAGATAGAAGGCTTCCGCTAAACCTGATAATTTTTCATCACCAGAGACAGGATCTAAGATAGCAAATTTTAATGATGAGCTACCACAGTTTAAGATAAGTACTAATTTTGACATAAATTAACCTATATGAGGGTTGAAGTTAGAATATATTCAGCCAGAGACTGAATAGACGTTTAAAAGTCATTTTGGCGTATAGGATACACGTTTCGAGCCATAAAATAAATTGTAAGGCAGAGAAAAATGCAATATTAATCAAAAAAAATTGAAAATTTCAATATTTCTTGCAAAGTGCGGTGTAAATTTCATCAGTTTTGTGCAAGAACAAGACTAAAATTTCATTCTTGATGGCAACAATGGGGCTGACTTAAACCGTCAATAATTGGGCAATTTTCCGAATTATCCCCAGGGCATTTTTCTGCCAAGGCTAATAATTGTTGCTTCATTTTTTCTAATTGCTGGATTTGTTTATCAATTTCGGCAATTTTGCTTAAAGTACGTTGTTTTACATCGGCACTGCGACGGTGCGGATCGTGATATAACGCCACCAATTCCTTACTTTCAGGCAAGGAAAATCCTACTTCACGAGCTTGATGAATTAGATTAAGTTCTTGAATATGTTGTTGATTATATTGACGATAGCCATTTGCGCCTCGAGTTGGCGGCGTAATAATGCCTTTTTCTTCATAAAAACGAATAGATTTTGCGCTTAGCTGAGTTTGTTTTGCTACTTCATTGATATTCATCGCCTTGTTCACCTTTAATTTCACCTTGAAAAAGATTGTAATGAAACTTTTTTAGGCGGTCAAACGGCAAAAATGCGTTGAAATTTTATAAAGTTTTATTTAGTGCTTGACTTTCCAGTAAGGGGAGGGTTTATCTTAAGCTTAATTTATTTCTATGGAGGAAAAAATAATGACAACGACAATTCTAGCATTGCAAGATCTATCTTGCGGACATTGCGTGAAAAGCGTGCAAAATGCACTAGAAAAAGTGGCTGGAGTGGAAAGTGCCGACGTTACCCTTAAATTTGCAAAAATCGTGGGCGATGTGCCTGCTCAGCAGTTAATTGATGCGATTGTGGAAGCAGGTTATCAAGCACAAGTTGCTACGCCTGAGGTTACATTAACATTAAGCGGATTAAGCTGTGGACATTGCGTAAAAAATACCGAAAAAGCATTAAGTGCGGTGCAAAATATCGCTGTTTTTGACGTGAGCAAAACCGAAGCGAAAATTTATGGCGATGTGAATGCCGAAGCCGTTATTCAAGCGATTGTGGCGGCTGGCTATGAAGCAAATGTAGCGAATTCAAGCCCAAAGTCTGATCTACCAACACAAGCAACGCCTGTGCAAATGCCTGATCCTGTGGCGGTAGAAAGCAAAAATCTTGCAGACAAAAATTTGGATCAGGCAAATGCTCAAACCTCATTAGCACAAAAATTCGTAGAAAATGCACCGCACTTTAGCCTGTTATTATCAGGTTTAAGCTGTGCCGCTTGCGTGTTGAAAGTGCAAAATGCGTTGCAAGCCGTGCCGAATGTGCAAGGGGCGCAAGTCAATTTAGCTGAGCAGACGGCACTTGTTACGGGGGAGGTTTTACCTGAAGCCTTAATTTCAGCGGTTCAGCAGGTTGGTTACGGGGCGGAGTTAATTGAAGAAGAAAGCGTTCGCCGAGATAAACAGCAAGCGCAAATTCAGCACGAAATTCGTCAACGCCGTCAACAATCAATGTTGGCATTGATTGTCGGCTTTGGCTTGTTTTTCTGGGGAATTTTCGGCGGACAGATGCAAGTTACGCCTGAAAATAAAGCGAATTGGATTGTCGTCGGTGCGGCTGTTTTGCTCACGATGTGGCTGACAGGTAAACATTTTTATCAACGAGCGTGGTTAAATTTACGTCATAAAACCGCCACAATGGACACGCTGATCGCCCTTGGTACTGGCGTGGCGTGGATTTATTCAATGTTAGTGGTGCTAAAAACAGACTTTTTCCCCGAAAATGCGCGTCATCTTTATTTTGAAAGTAGCGCAATGATTATCGGCTTAATCAATGTGGGCAAAATGTTGGAAGCCAAAGCCAAACAACGTTCATCAAAAGCCTTAGAGCGATTATTGGATCTCACGCCGAAAACCGCCAAAATTGTGGACGAACAGGGCGAACGTGAAATTCCGTTGAGCGAAGTTCAGCCACAAATGATCTTGCGCTTACAAACTGGCGACCGAGTTTGCGTGGACGGCACAGTGGTGCAGGGTGAAGCGTGGATTGATGAAAGTATGCTCACGGGCGAACCACTTGCCGTGAGTAAGAGAAAAGGCGATAAAGTCAGTGCTGGTACGCTATTGACCGATGGTACGCTATTATTTCAAGCAGAGCAAATTGGTAATAACACAAGATTGGCGAATATTATTAAATTAGTGCGCCAAGCGCAAAGTAGTAAACCACCGATCGGGCAGTTAGCCGATAAAATTGCCAGCGTTTTTGTGCCTGTGGTTATCGCTATTGCGCTGTTGGCTGCGGTGATTTGGTATGCGTTCACGCAACAAATTTCCTATTCTTTTGTCGTTTTTACCACGGTGTTAATTATCGCCTGTCCTTGTGCTTTAGGTTTGGCGACACCAATGTCGATTATTGCAGGTGTGGGGCGAGCGGCTGAATTTGGCGTGTTGGTGCGTAATGCGGAAGCGCTGCAAAAAGCCGCTAAAGTAGATACTGTCGTCTTCGACAAAACAGGCACGCTGACCAAAAGTGAGCCAAAAGTTACCGCAGTTTATTGCTTTAATGGCTTTACGGAAAAAAGTGCGGTGCAATTTGCGGCAAGTTTAGAGCAAGGCGCAAACCATCCCTTGGCAAAAGCGGTTCTAGCCCAAGCTGATGGCATTGATTTAATTGAGCCAACCCAATTTAACACCTTAAAAGGTACTGGCGTTACAGGGTTAATCAATGATAAAAAAGTTGCGTTAGGCAACCGCACTTTATTGCAGCAGTTGAATATTTCTTGCGATAGCGCAGAACCAGCTTTTTTAGCGGAAAGCGAAAAGGGAGCAACGGTGATTTTCTTAGCGGTGGAACAACAATTAGCGGCGATTTTTGCTATTCGTGATCCTTTGCGCAACGACAGCGTGGAAGCGGTCAAACGTTTACGTGAGCAAGGTTATCATTTAGTGATGCTCACTGGCGATCAAGAAAAAACTGCTCGAGCTATTGCAAACGAGGTTGGTATTGAACAAGTGATCGCAGGCGTCTTCCCCGAGGGAAAAGTTGAATTAATCAAGCAGTTACAAAGCCAAGGGCGCAGTGTAATGATGGTAGGCGACGGCATTAACGATGCACCAGCATTAGCGCAAGCCGATGTCAGCGTAGCAATGGGCGGTGGCGCAGACATTGCCATCGAAACCGCAGAATTAACCTTAATGCGCCCTAGCATTCACGCCGTCGCCGACGGTTTAGCTCTCGCCAAAGGCACGTTGCGTAATATGAAACAAAACCTATTTTTTGCTTTTGTATACAACAGCTTAGGCATTCCGCTTGCGGCTGGCGTGCTTTATCCTTGGTTTGGTGTGCTATTAAACCCAATGGTCGGTGGTGCCGCAATGGCGTGTTCATCAATCACCGTCGCCAGCAACGCCAACCGATTGTTAGGGTTTAAACCGAAAGGTTAGGTGGGAGCTTATTTTGAGATTATTAACAAATTTGCACAAAAATAGTAATATAATGCGATTAACATCATTTGATATGAGAGGGAAAAATGGACGAAAAATCCACCGCACTTTTAGATGAACCTGTGCGGCTCACACAGTATAGCCACGGCGCAGGTTGAGGCTGTAAGATTTCTCCTAAGGTGTTAGGGACAATTTTACAATCTCAGCTGGAGCAATTTGTTGATCCGAATTTGTTGGTTGGCAACGACACGGCGGACGATGCGGCAGTTTATGATATTGGCAATGGTGTTGGTATTATCAGCACCACGGACTTCTTTATGCCGATTGTGGACGATCCTTTTGATTTTGGGCGTATTGCGGCAACTAATGCGATTAGCGATATTTATGCAATGGGCGGTAAGCCGATTATGGCTATCGCTATTTTGGGCTTTCCAATTAATAAACTGCCTGCAGATATTGCGCAGAAAATTGTGGACGGCGGACGTTTTGCTTGTCATCAGGCGGGCATTTCTTTGGCTGGAGGACATTCCATTGATGCGCCTGAACCGATTTTTGGTTTAGCGGTAACTGGGGTGATTAGCACCGAAAAAGTGAAGAAAAATGCATCGGCACAAGCAGGTTGTGAGCTTTATTTAACCAAGCCACTCGGCATTGGCGTGTTGACGACGGCGGAGAAAAAAGGCGTGTTGCAAGCGGAGCATCAAGGCTTGGCGACGGCGGCAATGTGTCAGCTTAATAGCGTTGGTACGCCATTGGCGCAACTGGACGGCGTGAAAGCAATGACTGATGTTACTGGTTTCGGCTTATTGGGGCATTTGATCGAAATGTGCGAGGGTTCAGATCTTTGCGCTGAATTAAATTTTGAGCAAATTCAAACCCTTGATGGTGTGTTATCTTATATCGAAAAAGGCTGCGTGCCAGGTGGCACGACACGTAATTTTGATAGCTACGGACATAAAGTTTCATCTTTAAACGTAGTGCAAAAAGCGATTTTATGCGATCCGCAAACATCGGGCGGTTTGTTAGTGGCAATAATGCCAGAAGCGAGAGCGCAAGCGCAAGAAGTAGCTGAAAAAGCAGGCGTTAGCTTAATGCCGATTGGTAAATTGCGAGCTAAAAATACAGAAAGTGCGGTGATTGTTGAGCTCGTTTCTTAATTGATTTGGTAATAATTAGACGAAAAAAAACCGCTATCCAAATGGGGTAGCGGCAAGTCTTTACCTATAAGAAAAGATTTTGAAAAAGACAACTGCAATATCGAGAATCGCAATATGCAGTGCACTAGCATTAACTAAGACTCATCATTTCTTAAATAGTTCAGTTATTTTTAATAAATTTTACAAAATTTTCAATTTGTGCCTGAATGCCTTGTGCATCAAGTTTTAATTCCGCCAACATTTCTTGCTGTGTACCTTGCGGAATAAAGAAATCAGGCAAGCCTAGCTGTAAAAGTGCGGTGCGTTTTTGTTGAGAATTTAACACTTCCGATACGGCACTGCCTGCGCCGCCTTGAATGGCGTTTTCTTCCAGTGTAACAATCACATCGTGGCTTTGTGCAATTTGCGTAATGCGTTCCACATCTAATGGTTTCACAAAGCGCATATCCACCACGGTTGCATTGAGATTTTTAGCTGTTTCCAATGCACTTGGGAGCAATGTGCCGAAATTCAAAATGGCAATTTTTTCACCTTGTCGTGTCAGTTTCGATTTACCAATTTCCAATGGGTGCAATGGCTCAAGCTCCACGCCAATGGCATTGCCACGAGGGTAGCGCACTGCCGCAGGTTTGCCACAATGATAGCCAGTATAAAGCATTTGGCGGCATTCATTTTCATCGCTTGGTGTCATAATAATCATATTCGGAATGCAACGCATAAAGCTCAAATCAAATGCGCCTTGATGAGTTTGTCCATCTGCACCGACAATACCTGCTCTGTCAATAGCGAATAGCACAGGTAAATTTTGAATTGCCACATCGTGAATTAATTGATCATAAGCACGTTGCAAGAACGTGGAATAAATCGCTACCACAGGTTTATAGCCGCCAATGGCTAAGCCAGCCGCAAAGGTAACAGCGTGTTGTTCAGCGATTGCCACATCAAAATATTGTGCTGGGAATTTTTCCGAAAATTTCACCATTCCCGAACCTTCACGCATCGCAGGTGTAATGCCCACTAACTGCGGATCATTTTGCGCCATTTCACATAGCCAATCGCCAAAAATTTGTGAATAAGTCGGCTTACTGTTCGATTTTGGCAATTCATTGCAAGTTGGATCGAATTTTGGTACGCCGTGATAGCCAATCGGATCTTTTTCCGCAGGCTCATAGCCCTTACCTTTTTTGGTGCGAACGTGCAAAAATTGCGGGCCTTTTAGCTCACGCATATTGCTCAAAGTAGCCACTAATTCTTCAATATTGTGTCCGTCAATCGGGCCAATATAATTAAAACCAAGTTCTTCAAATAGGGTACTTTCAGGCGAGAACACAACACCTTTCATATGTTCTTCGGTTTTCTTCATAAAGTTTTTGATGGTCGGTACTTTATCAAGAATTTTTTTACTGCCATCACGCACCGTCGAATAAATTGAGCCAGAGAAAATGCGAGCTAAATGATTATTCAGTGCCCCCACATTTTTAGAAATCGACATTTCGTTATCGTTTAAAATCACCAACATATCGGTGTGTAGTGCACCTGCGTGGTTTAATGCCTCAAATGCCATTCCTGCGGTAATCGCACCGTCGCCAATCACACACACGGTTTTGCGCCCAGCATTTTCTTTTTCCGCTGCCACAGCAACGCCAAGCCCTGCACTGATTGAAGTGGAAGAATGCCCAACACTTAAAACATCAAATTCACTTTCATCACGCCAAGGAAAGGGGTGAATGCCATTTTTTTGACGAATGCTCGACATTTGCTCACGGCGACCCGTCAAAATTTTATGCGGATAGGCTTGATGACCCACGTCCCAAATCAGTTGATCGAAAGGGGTTTTATACACATAATGCAATGCCACCGTTAATTCCACACAACCCAATCCCGAAGCCAAATGCCCACTACTTTGGCTTACGCTTTCAAGCAAATATTGACGTAATTCATCGCACACTTGCGGTAATTGTTCCTTACCCAATGCTCGCAAGTCATCAGGCGAATTAAGATGTGAAAGTAGGCTATAATTTGACATAAGTGATTGATCTAAATTAGGTAACGAAAATAATTGTCGTATTGTACTTTATTTTTACAGGAATGTTAAAAAGTTTGACAGCGAAAGCACGGATTTTGTGATCTGCAATCAAAAACAACACAGTAATTATCGAAAATTACACCGCAGTTTATGATACTTCAAGCGAATTTAATTATTGTAACTACAGAAATGATTGATTTTAAATGACAGAGATGATATTTTGCTTAAGAAATGAAATAGTGCGAGTGATTAGTTTTAGAAAAACGAACAAAAGGGGATAAAACTCTATGAGCAAAATAGACCCTAATATTGAAATTGACTCACCAGAGTGGACACAGCAAGATATTGATCAGTCAATGACTTTTGCTGAAATGCCGAATGCTTTACAAAATTTAGTACGTCAGTCGGCACAAAAAAACGTGGTCGCCCGTTAAGTGAAAATAAAAAGGTTAGTGTAACTATTCGCTATTCAGCAAATGTTATCGAAGCCTTTAAAGCCACTGGGCAAGGCTGGCAAAGCCGAATGAATAAGGTGCTAGAAGAATATAGCAAAGCCACAATCACGATGAAAAGGCGCAAAATTGCGCCTAAAATCAAAGAGAAAAATTAGCTTTTGCGGTGAATAATAAATTCCGCCAAGGCTTGAAGTGCGGTGGTGTCGAAAGGAATTTCTTGCAAATTTTGCACCGCAGTTTGGTAAAGTTCTTGTGCCTTTTGTTTTGCGCCGTCAAGCCCGAGAAGTTTGGGGTAGGTGCTTTTATCCAAATTTAAATCAGAACCGACGGGTTTACCGATTTCGGCTTGATTGCCCTCAATATCAAGAATGTCATCTTGCACCTGAAAGGCTAAACCAATCGCCGAAGAATAGCGAGCAAGCTGTTGTTTTAATTCGCTATTTTTGAAGTGTGGCGAGCAAATAAAACCCATCGTGAGAGCGCAAGAAAGTAATGCGCCTGTTTTATTGCGGTGAATGGTTTCAAGCTCAGTAAGGCTGACTTGTTTATGTTCAGAAATTAAATCTAAACTTTGCCCTAAACACATTCCTTGCACGCCAGAGGCTTGGCTTAACACTTGCACTAAAGCGAGTTTTTGCTCAGCGGAAAGTGCGGTGGCTTTGGTGATAATTTCAAAGGCTAAGGTTTGTAAGGCGTCGCCTGCGAGAATAGCGGTGGCGTGGTCGAAAGCAATATGGCAAGTTGGCTTGCCACGACGAAGTTCATCGTTGTCCATTGCAGGCAAATCGTCGTGAATAAGCGAGTAGGCGTGAATGCATTCGATGGCGGCGGCGGCGTAATCCAGCTGCGCCAACTCTGCGCCGAGCATTCGCCCTGTGGCATAAACCAAAAATGGACGAATGCGCTTACCGCCAAGTAATAAGCCATATTTCATCGCTTCAGCCAAAGGTGATGGCGAGCTGTCAATATCGGCAAATTGTGCCAGCATAAAGTCATTAATACGTGCTTGCGCTTGGCTCAAATCCTGTTGAAAATCGTACATAAATTCACCGCACTTTTAGGCTGAGTAATCGCTTAATTCGGCTTCTGCATTTTTTTGTAGCAGAATTTGAATGCGCTGTTCGGCTTGTTGTAAACGCTCTTGCCCGATTTTGGCAAGATTAATCCCTTGTTCAAAGGCTTTCAAGGCTTCTTCAAGGGGTAAATTTCCGCTTTCCAGCTGGCTGACCACGTTTTCGAGTTGAGCGATGGTGCTTTCAAAATCATTTTCTGCGCTATTATCTTGTGCTTTACGAGCCATTAACTTGTCCTTTTTTAATGCAAATAATTGGCGTATTTTACTTGATTTTTCCGTTTATGGGCAAATTTCCTGTATAATGCCCCCAATTTTTTTGGATTATCAAAGCGAAAACGAGAGCAAAATGAAATTTATAGTTAAACTTTTCCCTGAAATAATGATTAAAAGCGACAGTGTTCGCAAACGTTTTATTAAGATTTTAACCAGCAATATTCGTCAAGTATTGAGCAAACACGACGATACCTTGGCGGTGGTGCGTCATTGGGATTTCATCGAAGTGCGGTCAAAAAATGAAGAAAATCGACCGCACTTAATTAGCTTAATTCAACGAATTCCAGGCATTCACCATTTTTTAGAAGTGGAAGAACGTGAGTTTACTGATTTACATAACATTTTCGAGCAAACCTTGGCACACGTGGGCGGCACGCTTAACGGCAAAACCTTTTGTGTGCGAGCAAAACGCCGTGGGCAACATAGCTTTAGTTCGCTAGAGATTGAGCGTTATGTGGGCGGCGGTTTAAATCAGCATATCGAAACTGCCAGTGTGCGTTTGAAAAATCCTGATGTTACCGTGCGAATTGAAGTGGATCACGATAAATTGCTCTTCATCAAAGCACGCCACGAGGGCATTGGCGGCTATCCAATCGGTACGCAAGAAGATGTGCTGTCGCTAATTTCGGGCGGTTTTGATTCCGGCGTATCGAGCTATATGCTAATTCGTCGTGGTTCTCGAGTGCATTATTGCTTCTTTAATTTAGGCGGTGCGGCACACGAAATTGGCGTGAAGCAAATGGCGTATCACATTTGGAATCGTTATAGCAGCTCGCACAAAGTGCGTTTTATTGCGATTAATTTTGAAGCCGTGGTGGGCGAAATTTTGGAAAAAGTCGATAACGGACAAATGGGCGTGGTGTTGAAGCGAATGATGGTGCGTGCAGCGAGCCGTGTAGCGCAACGTTTTGCTATTGAAGCGATCGTTACAGGCGAAGCCTTGGGGCAAGTTTCAAGCCAAACCTTGACTAATTTACGTTTAATCGACGAAGCCTCCAATGCTTTGGTTTTACGCCCATTGATTACTCACGACAAAGAGCAAATCATTGCAATGGCGAAAGAAATCGGCACAGACGATATTGCTAAATCAATGCCTGAATTTTGTGGCGTGATCTCGAAAAATCCGACGGTGAAAGCCATTCGTGAGAAAATTGAAGCGGAAGAACAGAATTTTGATTTTGCCGTGCTGGAAAGTGCGGTGCAAAATGCACAATATTTAGATATTCGTCAAATTGCTGAAGAAACTGAAAAAGAAGTCGTTTCGGTTGATGAAGTGGCGGTGTTGGGCGAAAACGACGTGATTTTAGATATTCGTAGCCCAGAAGAAACCGACGAAAAACCGCTGGAACTTGCAGGACACAACGTGCAAGAAATGCCATTTTATAAGCTCAGTTCACAATTTGCGAGCTTGGATCAAAGCAAAAATTATGTGCTTTATTGCGAGCGTGGCGTGATGAGCAAATTGCAAGCACTTTACTTAAAAGAAAACGGCTTTGCCAACGTGCGAGTATTTGCCAAAACACGTTAATTCGAGCGAATTTTCTTGCTTTCCACAAATGCGCCGACAGGATCATTATTAAAAATCTCGGCTGGATTAAACCGCACTTTTTTCGGTTGTAAACTCAACGGATAAGTGCGTTTTTGCGCCACAATGGCAATGAGCGGCGAGAAAATGCCGTTGCCCAAAGCTTGCTGTTGTAAAATCTCAAAATTGAGCAATTCTAACCAATCGACGATGCGAAATGGCAGAAAATGACGAAAATTCATTTTTTTGTGCGGATCTTTGGCGAGATCTTGTTTGCATAACAGCGGACTGAACGGATTGAAAATTGACAGAAATAGATAACCGTCATCGGTTAATACTCGTTGGATTTCACGCAAAAATTGATGGGGATCTTGCATAAAATTCAAACTATTGATAGCAATACAAACATCAACGGATTGTGTTTCAAAAGGCAATTCGGCAAGGTCGGATTGAATTAATGAGCTGGCAAGTTGCTCGGAAACTGCGGTGAGATTTTCATCAATTTTGGGGCTAAGCACAAAATGATAGGGCAGTGCCATTTTGCACTGCAATTCTGCGCTTAGTCCGCCGATGCGCACTAATTGTTGCCCTAAAATTTTTGTTGACCACTGGCAAAAATGCTGACTTAATAAGTCAACATATTCATCGCCTTTTTGTAGCTGCTGCCAGCTGGTCGGGAAGTTGAATGCTCGTGAAGATTTTGCTTGCCAGTTCATCATCTCTCTCAATAATCTGTGATTTTAATCTTTGGAGGAAAATATAATGCTAGTTCCTATTCCTGCTCTCAATGATAACTATATTTGGCTATATGGGCGAGAAAAATCTGCACAAATTGTGATAGATATGCCAGATATTTCGCCTTTTTTAGCTTTTTTAGCGGAAAATCCGACAAAAATCACCGCACTTTTACTCACACATAATCACAGCGATCACGTTGCTGGTGTGCCTGAATTTAAGCGTCTTTTTCCTGATGTGCCTGTGTTTGGACCAACGGAATGCGCTGATTTTGGCGCAACGCAGATTGTTGACGAAGGCGAAATTAAGTTGGGCGATTACTGCATTCAAGTCATTCCGACAGGCGGACACACGGCAAATCACGTGAGTTATGTGGTGGACGGACATCTTTTTTGTGGCGATACGCTGTTTTCAGCGGGCTGCGGGCGCGTCTTCACAGGCGATTATGCGCAAATGTTTGCTTCGGTTCAGCGCTTAAATCAACTCGCTGATGACACCATCGTTTGCCCAGCGCACGAATACACGTCGAGTAATTTAGCCTTTGCGGAAAGTGTGTTGGTGGAGAAAAGTGCGGTGCAAAATCAGCAAGTTTTGGTGCAAAAATTACGTGCACAAAATAAAGCCAGTTTACCGACCACCTTGGGCTTAGAGCGGCAAATTAATCCTTTTTTACAAGCAAAAACATTGGAAGAATTCACCGCACTTCGTAAGGCGAAAGACGCATTTTAATGAACAACCAAATTTATAAGACACCTATGGCTGCGCCATAGGTTAAGCATAATGTTGCTCTTTTGGGACAATGCAATGTTGATGAGTGAAATGGATTAAGGGAGTAGAACGTCGTAAAAAAGCCTGTGAAATAAGTTCACAGGCTTTTGTTTGTTTTGTGTTTATTCTGCGTAAATCGCATTATAAACTTTTTGCTCAAATTGTACTAAGGGCGCACGTTTGGTTTTGTTTTCTAATTCGCCAGTGGAGTAGCCGTTGATGAATTGCACGAAAGCGATTTTTTCGCCACGCGCGTTGTTCATAAAGCCTGCGAGATTATAAACGCCTTTCAATGAGCCCGTTTTGGCGATCACATTTTTCACCAAAGGCTCTTGAATTAATCCGCCACGACCGCTGATTGTACCGTCCACGCCTGCGATAGGAAAGGTGTCAAATAAGTGCAATTTGTCTTCATTTTGTGCAATGAATTCTAGTGCTTGAAGCATCGTGTTTGCGTCGATTAAATTGTGGCGAGATAAGCCTGAACCGTCGGCGATAATGCTGTTGCCAAATTTGATTTTGGCTTGGCTGGATAACACGCTTTTTAACGCCATTGCGCCTAATTGGAATGAGGCTGGGCGTTTGTAAAGCTGATAAGCAATCGTGCGAAATAAGGCATCGGCGATTTGGTTATCGGATTTTTTCATCATTTTTTTCAGCAAATCAGGCAAGGGTTTAGACAAATGTTGTGCCAATAATGTGCCTTTTTGAGCTTGATGCGGCACTTGCACTTTGCCATTAAATTCAATGCCTAAGCGATTGAGTTGACGTTGAATAATCGCCGCTGCATAAGCATCAGGATCTTGCACGGCAAAACTTAAACCAAAAGGCTTGGTTTGGCGTGCGATACAACCTTTGATTTGATAGCGATTATTATCATTCACCACCGCATCAAGTTGGCAATAAGGCGCTTCTTCGCTGCTGACCACTTTTACTTGCCCGAATACTTGCACAGGAAATTGCGACGGCACGTTAAATTTCACATTTTCGCCGACATTTTGGTTGGCATCTAAATCCACATAAAAGCAGTTATTATCAATATTTGCAGCCGCTGGCGGTGAGTTAAAACACATCGTAAGATCGTTCCAAATCCAACCTGAACCACGGTCGTGGCTGGCGAAAACAGCCGTATCTAAAATTAAATTTCCGCTGATTTTTTGAATATTTTGCGTTTTTAATTGAGCGAGTAATTGGTAAAGCTGTCCGCTGCTTAAATCAGGATCGCCAGTGAATTTCACGATTAAATCGCCGTTTAACACGCCATTTTGCACGCTGCCATTGGTTAATAAACTGGTATTAAATTGAAATTTATCGCCTAGGCTAAGTTTGGCGGCTAAAGCGGTAAACACTTTTTGCGTGCTGGCTGGCAACATAAATGTACTAGCGTTATATTCCGCTACAATCTGGGCTTGTGAAAGATTTTTTGCCACAAAGCCAAGGCTTGCGCCTTGGGGAAGTTGTTGAGCCAGTGGCGGAATATCAACTTGTGCCGATACTGCATTGGAAAAACAAAGACTTGCAATTAAACTAGAAAAAAATGTGATTTTGGGGCGTGTTAGCCTGTTTGGAAAATTAAACATAATTGGAAATTTAGCCCTCAAAAGTGCGGTTAATTGTTGCTATTTTTTTTAAGACGAACAATAATAGACCCCGAATGAGATTGAGTAAATAAAATTTCTCAAAAAGCTAACATTTTTATTAACTACGACATTGTGTTGCAATGCCGTGGTTTTGTTTTTACTTAAAAAAGGACAGTTATGAAACAAATTCCAATGACAGTGCGTGGTGCGGCACTTTTAAAAGAAGAACTGGATTTCTTAAAAAATATTCGTCGCCCAGAAATCATTAAAGCCATTGCCGAAGCAAGAGAACACGGCGATTTAAAAGAAAATGCTGAATATCACGCTGCTCGTGAGCAACAAGGTTTTTGCGAGGGGCGCATTCAAGAAATTGAAGGAAAATTAGGCAACAGCCAAATTATTGATGTGACGAAATTACCCAATAATGGCAAAGTCATTTTCGGGGCAACCGTGGTGCTGTTAAATGTCGATACGGAAGAAGAAGTGAGCTATCGCATTGTGGGCGACGACGAAGCGGACATTAAAGCTAGCTTAATTTCAGTGAATTCTCCGATTGCTCGTGGCTTGGTGGGCAAAGAAGTAGATGACACCGTGGTGATCAGCACGCCAGGTGGCAAAGTTGAATTTGAAATTGTTGAAGTAAATTATATTTAATCAAAAGCAAGGGCGTATTGAATACGCCCTTAATATTGGATTTTTTTGTTAGCCGTGTGCAAATACCGCTAAAAGTGCGGTGGAAAATGGCTTACTTTTTCGGCAGCGAGATTTTAGCTTCTTCACTTGGACGGAATAAAACTAAAACGTGTCCAATGGTTTGCACTGCGCAAGATTGCGTTTCACGCACGATAGCATCAATGATAAGTTGTTTGGTTTCACGATCTGCGCCAGCCACTTTCACTTTAATTAACTCGTGATGATTGAGCGCATTGTCGATTTCGGCTAAAACACCTTCAGTTAAGCCATTACCGCCGAGCATTACGACAGGGCTTAAATGGTGAGCTAAACCTTTCAAATATTGTTTTTGTTTGGTTGATAATGTAATTGACATAAATAATCCTAGTACAAAAAAGTGCGGTGAAAAATTACCGCAAATGGGTTGAATTGGTGAATTTTACCCTTATATTGGAAAAACTACCACAAAATTTAAGCATTATGGGAAGAAAAAGATCGGCAAGTTCGAGCCGTTGGTTAAACGAACACTTTAAAGATCAGTTTGTACAAAAGGCGCATAAGCAAAAATTGCGTTCTCGTGCGTATTTTAAATTAGATGAAATTCAGCAGTCGGATCGCCTGTTTAAACCGGGTATGACCGTGGTCGATTTAGGCGCAGCACCAGGTGGTTGGTCGCAATATGCGGTAACACAAATTGGCGGCAAAGGGCGCATTATCGCTTGTGATATTTTGGAAATGGATCCGATTGTTGGCGTGGATTTTCTGCAGGGCGATTTTCGTGATGAAAACGTACTTGCGGCGTTATTAGAGCGTGTCGGCGAAGATAAAGTCGATGTGGTAATGTCTGATATGGCACCCAATTTCAGCGGAATGCCGTCGGTGGATATTCCACGAGCGATGTATTTGGTTGAGCTGGCGTTGGATATGTGTAAGCAAGTTCTTGCACCAAAAGGAAGTTTTGTGGTGAAAGTATTCCAAGGCGAGGGCTTTGATGAATATTTGCGTGAAATTCGAGCTTTATTTAGCGTGGTAAAAGTGCGTAAACCTGAAGCATCACGCCTGCGTTCACGAGAAGTCTATATTGTGGCAACGGGCTATAAACATTAATTTCATTGATAGTTTTCATTAATGTGAAAATTATAGTAAGCTAACAACAATTTATTAACTTTTAACTAATGAGGTAAAACCTTGAACGATATGGTAAAAAATCTTGTCCTTTGGGTGGTTGTTGCCGTGGTTATGATGACGGCATACCAAGGGTTTAATTCTACCGATTCGGGTAATCGCATTGATTATACAACTTTCATTTCTGATGTTGAAAATCAGCAAATTTCGCAAACCAAATTTAATGAAGTTGGTGAAATTTTTGTGACCAAAAAAGATGGCACAAAATACACCGCAGTTTTACCTACGCCATTAGAAGATCGTCAACTATTAAATGATCTTTTAAAACAAAAAGTCAAAGTTGAGGGCGCAATGCCTGAACAGCGTGGTTTGTTATCACAAATCTTAATTTCGTGGTTCCCAATGCTATTCCTTGTGGGCGTGTGGATTTTCTTTATGCGTCAAATGCAAGGCGGCGGTGGCAAGGCAATGAGCTTTGGTAAAAGCCGTGCCAAAATGCTGACCAAAGAGCAAATTAAAACCACATTTGCTGATGTTGCAGGTTGTGATGAAGCCAAAGAAGAAGTGGCAGAAATCGTGGACTTCTTGCGTGATCCAAGCAAATTCCAAAAATTAGGCGGCAAAATTCCGAAAGGCGTGTTAATGGTTGGTCCACCTGGGACAGGTAAAACCTTGATCGCCAAAGCCATTGCAGGCGAAGCAAAAGTACCATTTTTCACTATTTCAGGTTCTGATTTCGTGGAAATGTTCGTCGGCGTGGGGGCTTCTCGTGTACGTGATATGTTTGAGCAAGCGAAGAAAAACGCACCGTGCTTGATTTTTATTGATGAAATTGATGCGGTAGGTCGTCAGCGTGGTGCAGGTTTAGGTGGTGGGCACGATGAACGTGAGCAAACCTTAAACCAAATGTTGGTGGAAATGGACGGCTTTGAGGGCAAAGAGGGTATTATTGTTATCGCAGCAACAAACCGCCCAGATGTGTTAGACCCAGCCTTAGTTCGCCCAGGTCGTTTCGACCGCCAAGTAGTTGTTGGCTTACCTGATGTGCGTGGACGTGAACAAATCCTTAAAGTGCATATGCGTAAAGTGCCTGTGGATAACGACGTTGATGCAATGACGTTAGCACGTGGCACACCAGGTTATTCAGGTGCAGATTTAGCGAATTTGGTCAACGAAGCGGCTTTATTTGCAGCTCGTGGCAATAAACGTACTGTAACAATGCTTGATTTTGAAAAAGCCAAAGACAAAATCAATATGGGCCCAGAGCGTCGCACAATGATGATGACCGATAAGCAAAAAGAAAGCACCGCATATCACGAAGCTGGACACGCCATTGTGGGTTATTTAGTGCCAGAACACGATCCAGTGCATAAAGTAACGATTATCCCACGTGGACGTGCACTTGGTGTAACATTCTTCTTGCCTGAGGGCGACCAAGTAAGCATCAGTCAGAAACAGCTTGAAAGCAAACTTTCGACGCTTTATGCAGGACGTTTAGCCGAAGATTTAATTTATGGTGAAGAAAATATCTCCACTGGGGCTTCAAATGACATTAAAGTAGCGACCAACATTGCACGCAATATGGTTACTCAATGGGGCTTCTCTGATAAACTTGGTCCAATTCTTTATACTGAAGATGACGGCGAAGTGTTCTTAGGTCGTTCAATGGCGAAAGCGAAACATATGTCTGATGAAACTGCGCACGTTATTGATGAAGAAGTGCGTGCGATTGTGGCAAGAAACTATGATCGTGCAAGACAAATTTTGGTTGATAATATGGATATTTTACACGCAATGAAAGATGCGTTAGTGAAATATGAAACCATTGAAGAAGATCAAATTAAGCAATTAATGAACCGTGAACCTGTAACGCCGCCAAGTGGTTGGGACGAAAAAGCTCACGCTAAAGCAGAGCCAAAAGCCAACACCGAAACGGCAGAAAATAAGGCGACAAATACGGCAGAAAATACCGCTAATACTGAAAAAAGTGCGGTGGAAAATAACGAAAATTCTGATAACAAAACAGAATAATGTTAAGCCAAAAATCAAGGGAGCAATCGCTCCCTTTTTTGTGGCTTTACTGTTTATTTGCCGAAAACTTCGCTATAATAGACCGCACTTTGGGCGATTATCAATTCAACAAAACGCATATAATAAATGAAACTCCAAGCGAATAATAAAACTCTTGATTTATCACAACCGCAAATAATGGGGATTTTAAATGTTACCCCCGATTCTTTTTCTGATAGCGGACAATTTTTTGCTTTTGATGCGGCGATGCGTCAAGTGGAAAAAATGCTCAATGCGGGTGCAACGATCATTGATATTGGCGGTGAATCGACTCGTCCAATGGCTCAAGAAGTGTCAGAGCAAGAAGAATTAGCTCGAGTTGTGCCTTTGGTAGAAGCGGTTCATCAGCGATTTGATTGTTGGATTTCAGTGGATACGTCGAAAGCGGTGGTGATGCGTGAAAGTGCCGCCGTTGGAATAGATTTAATTAATGATATTCGTGCGTTACAAGAACCAAATGCGTTAGAAACCGCAGTAGAATTAGGCTTGCCCACTTGTATTATGCATATGCAAGGACAGCCTCGCACAATGCAGAATAATCCTCAATATCATAACGTGGTGGACGAAGTGCTTGAATTTTTGCAAAAACGCACCGCACTTTGTTTGCAAGCTGGAATGAAAGCGGACAATTTAATTTGGGATTTGGGCTTTGGTTTTGGTAAAACTGCGGTGCATAATTTCAAATTATTGCAACAATTAGCTCGATTTGCGGTGCAAGGTTATCCTGTGTTAGCAGGGCTTTCACGCAAAACAATGATCGGCGCGGCTTTAGATAAAAGCGTTGATCAACGTTTGATCGGCAGCGTAGCCGCGGCGTTATTAGCCGCTCAAAATGGCGCAACGATTTTACGAGTACACGACGTGGAAGAAACTGCCGATGCACTCAAAATTTGGCAAGCGATGTTAAACGCTTAAATAATGAATTTAAACTAAACGCCTAAAAGGAAGATAAAATGGCAGAACGTAAATATTTCGGCACAGATGGTGTGCGTGGCAAAGTGGGAACTTTCCCAATCACCCCTGATTTCGCCTTAAAATTAGGTTGGGCAGCTGGTAAAGTGCTGGCGACACAAGGTTCTAAAAAAGTGCTTATTGGTAAAGACACCCGAATTTCAGGCTATATGTTGGAATCTGCACTTGAAGCTGGCTTAACAGCAGCAGGTTTATCTGCAGTGTTTGTTGGCCCAATGCCAACCCCTGCAGTAGCTTATTTAACTCGTACATTCCGTGCGGAAGCAGGTGTGGTGATTTCTGCTTCTCACAACCCTTATGATGACAACGGCATCAAGTTTTTCTCGGCACAAGGCACAAAATTACCTGATGAAGTAGAAGAAGCTATCGAAGCAATGCTTGATCAGCCAATGGACTGTGTTGAGTCAGCTGAATTAGGTAAAGCAAGCCGAATTAACGATGCAGCAGGTCGTTATATTGAATTTTGTAAAGGCACTTTCCCTGCGGAACTTAGCCTTGAAGGCTACAAAATTGTGGCGGATTGTGCCAATGGCGCAACTTACCACATTGCCCCAAGCGTATTGCGTGAATTAGGTGCAGAAGTGATCGAAATTGGCACTGATCCTGACGGTTTAAACATTAATGAAAAATGTGGTGCAACCGATGTAAAAGCCTTGCAAGCCAAGGTATTAGAAACGGGGGCAGATGTTGGTTTGGCTTATGACGGCGACGGAGACCGCATTATGATGGTTGATCATTTGGGTAACAAAGTTGATGGCGACCAAATTTTATATATTATTGCGCGTGAAGCATTACGCTCAGGCAATTTAAAAGGTGGCGTAGTCGGCACATTAATGAGTAATATGAGTTTAGAAATTGCGTTGAAACAATTAGGCGTGCCGTTCTTGCGTGCTAACGTGGGCGACCGTTATGTATTGGAAAAAATGCAAGAAAATAACTGGAAATTCGGTGGCGAAAATTCAGGTCATATTATCATTGCCGATAAAAATACCACTGGCGACGGCATCATCGCTTCGCTTGCCGTATTGACCGCAATGGCACAACACAAATTAAGCCTAAATGAATTAATCAGTGCAGTAAAATTATTCCCACAAGTGCTAATTAATGTCCGCTTTGCTGGCGGTGCAAATCCATTAGAAAGCGACAAAGTCAAAGCAATCGCCGCAGAAGTGGAGCAACGTTTGGCAGGTAAAGGACGTATTTTATTACGCAAATCAGGCACTGAGCCATTAATTCGAGTGATGGTTGAATGTGAAGACGGTGCATTAGCTCAACAATGTGCTGAGCAAATCGCCGAAGCAGTGAAAGCTAATTAAAACGATAAAAGCCAGTTAAGGTTGGCTTTTATTAATCTAAAACAAAAAAAGTGCGGTGGAAAAATGTTAATTTTTTTCACCGCACTTTGTTTTAGTCTGCTATGTTGATTAACCCGTATTACGCATACCTGCCGCAATACCTGTGATCGTGATCATCAACGCTTGCTCAATGTCAGGATTTGGGTTTTCTGCATTTTCACGCAGGCGACGCAATAATTCCACTTGTAACAAGTTGAGTGGATCGGTATAAACATTACGCAAGGCAATAGATTCTGCAATCCAAGGCAAGTCAGACATTAATTGATGACCTTTGCCTGAAAGAGAAAGTACGGTGTCAATGTCGGCTTTTAACTGTTCACGCAGAGATTGTCCCAAATACCAAAGTTCTTTTTTCACCAAACGCTGATCATAATGCTCAGATAACCAAATATCAGTTTTGCTGAACACCATTTCAAGCATACCAATTCGAGTAGAGAAGAACGGCCAGTGATTACACATATCTTCAATTTGCTCACGTTTTCCTTGCTCGATCACTTGGCGTAATGATGCCCCAGCCCCCAGCCACGCTGGCAACATTAAGCGGTTTTGCATCCACGCAAAAATCCACGGAATAGCACGCAGGCTCTCAACACCACCGTTTGGATTACGCTTCGCAGGGCGTGAGCCGAGCGGTAATTTCGACAATTCTTGTTCAGGTGTCGCACTACGGAAGTAAGGCACGAAATCTTTGTCGCCACGCACAACTTGACGATAAATATTGCACGAAAGATCAGACAGTTCGTCCATAATTTGACGCCAATTTTCTTTTGGTTCTGGCGGTGGTAATAAATTCGCTTCTAATACGGCACTGGCGTAGAGATCTAAATTGCCCACTGCAACTGCTGGCAAGCCAAGTTTAAAGCGGATCATTTCACCCTGTTCCGTTACACGCAAACCATTTCTGAGCGAGCGTGGCGGCTGAGAAAGTAGAGCAGCGTGTGCTGGTGCACCGCCACGACCGATAGTGCCGCCACGTCCGTGGAATAAGGTCAATTCAACGCCGAGTTTTTCGCATAAATTAACCAGTTGCTCTTGTGCACGATATTGTGCCCACGAAGCCGCCATCATTCCAGCGTCTTTTGCACTGTCGGAATAGCCGATCATCACCATTTGTTTGTTATTGATCACGCCACGATACCAACCCACATTAAATAATTGGGTCATCACTTCTTCGGAAGCGTCTAAATCGTCAAGGGTTTCAAATAATGGCACGACAGGCAAGTGATATGGTACGCCTGCTTCTTTGAGTAATAAATGTACGGCAAGCACATCAGAAGCGGTGCGAGCCATTGAAATAATATAACAAGAAATCACACCTTCTGGCTGGTCAGCAATCACTTTACAAGTGTCTAAAATTTCTTGTGTTTCTGCCGATGGCGTCCAATCTCTTGGTAATAATGGACGACGAGAGCTTAATTCACGAATTAAAAAGGCTTGTTTATCGTCTTCTGTCCATTGTGAATAGTCGCCTAAGCCAATGTAGCGAGTAATTTCTGCGATAGCATCGCTGTGGCGAGTGCTTTCTTGGCGAATATCCAAGCGAGAAAGGCTCAAGCCAAAGCAACGAATACGGCGTAAGCAATCAAGCAATGCTCCATTTGCGATAATACGCATTCCACATTGGTGTAAAGATTGATAACAATCGTATAACGGCTCCCAAAGTTGTTCGTCGTTGATGAGCAATTCATTTTCATCAAAGCTCACGGCTTTGCCTTCAAGCAAATCAGTGTAATAAGCTAAAGTTTTGATTAATTTTGAACGTAAATCTTTCACCACTACACGATAAGGCTCAAGATTATCACCATATTTTGCACGGAATTCAGGGGTGCATTGAATAACAGAAAGCTCATCAGCAAGACCTCGAATATCTTCTAAGAATAATTCCGCCGCTTTCGCACGGTTCATTGCCAATACTTGGCGAGTGGTTTTTGCCGTAACAAACGGGTTGCCATCACGGTCGCCGCCCACCCACGAAGAAAAACGCACAGGTGCAAGCCCCACATTGTGTTGCACGCCAAAATTTTTCTCTAAATGAAAATTAATTTGGCGACAAAAATCAGGCACAGCTTTCCATAAACTGTTTTCAATTACCGCCATTCCGCTTTTGGCTTCATCAACTGGAGTTGGGCGTTGAGTACGAATTTCATTGGTGTGCCACGCCAACGCAATTAATTGCATTAAACGGCGAGTTAATTTGGTGGTTTCGGCTTCGGTTAAATCATCGTGTTCCAAACGGCTTAAACAACGGTTGATTTCAACGTGTTTATGACCTACAGAACGGCGAGTTACTTCCGTTGGGTGAGCGGTTAGCACCAATTCAACCAACAATTTCTCAACGGTTTCAATCACTTTTTCTTTAGGTACATTTTGCTCTTTTAAGCGTTTAAATAATGCTTCTAAAGTACGATCTGATGCTTCAAGATCCACGTGTTTACGTGAAATACCTTGATATTGTTCAGCGATATTGGTTAAGTTCAAAAATTGACTAAAAGCACGCGCAACAGGAATGGTGTTTTCTGTGGAAATGGTGGATAAAATCTCTAGTAACTCTTGGCGAGCTTTTTCATCGCCAGAGCGAGAATCACGAGATAAAATACGAATTTTCTCAATTAAATCGAGAATTTCACTTCCTTGTGCATCACGAATGGTTTCGCCTAAAAAATGCCCTAACATATTAATGTTATTACGCAGCACTGAATATTCTTGTGTCATAAAAATGCTCTCCGAAAATAAGTTATTGGCATAGATATAACTAAAAATAAGCATAAAAGCAAACACAATTCACTAGAATAACAAAAAACTGACAATTTCTTGTTTTAGATCGTATTTTTATAGAAAAAAACCTATTTTTTTAAGATTTATTTAGATATTTTATTGAAAATTAAAATGGAATTTAATGAATAAAAAACTGACAGAATGTACTGTCAGTTTGAATAATTAAGCTAAAATAGCGTGGAAAAATTAGTTTTTATCCGTCTTAATGCCTAAAGATTTTGCAGCTGCATCAAAAATATTGGTGTTGTCGATGTAGCGTTGCATTTCTTTTGTGGTGTAGCTGTAGTTTGCTAAACTTGGCGCATCTTTGGCGATTGTAGTGAAATAGTTTGCACCTTGTCCTTTGGCATACACAGGCACTAATTCACGTGTGTGATTATCGGTGTGCCAACGCACGAGAGGTAATGCACCAGCACCTTGATTGATAATTTCAGCATAGGCTTTTTGATCTGAATTTACGCCTTGTAATAAACCATTGCCGTGGTCAGTGGTAACAATGACCAAGGTTTCTTCCCACGAGCTATTTTTTTCTACCCAATCTACAACCGCTTCTACGGTTAAATTGAAGTCAATTTGTTCTTCAATTATGCGTGGTAAATTATTGGCGTGCGCCGCCCAATCCACCGCACCACCTTCAACCATTAAGAAGAAGCCGTTTGGATTTTGGCTCACGACATTTAATGCACCTTTGGTCATTGTCGCTAAATCAGGTGATGTGCTTAACCGATTTTCTGCCGATGTGCCAGCACGATTAAATTGCAAAGTTTCTTTTACTTGCGCCGTGCCTAACACTTTTTTCTTGCCTTTTAAATCAAGATGATTATTGGCTAAATCAACGAAGTCTTCTTTGCGTTCAATTAAGCGATATTCCGTATCACCAACCGCCAATTTATCCCAGCTTTCTTTACCACCAACATAGCGGAAAGCCTTGTCATCTTTAGGTGCTGAGGCTTTACCGTCATTATCATAATAAGGGTGTCCAGCGCCCATTACCACAGTTGCTAAGCCCGAATTGATAATTTCTTGCGCAATTTCTTGATAGTTATTGCGATTGTTATTGTGCGCAAGGAAACCTGCAGGTGTTGCGTGCGTCCATTGCACAGAAGTTACCACGCCTAAGGCTCTGCCAGATTCCACCACATATTCACCAATATGTTTTAAACGAGTATCATCATTTGACCAGTTAATCGCATTATTATAGGTTTTGTAGCCTGATGCTAAGGCAGTTGCTGCCGCCGCACTATCGGTATAATCGCTAGTGGCATATTGGTAGCCAGTGAAATAGTTCGGATAAGTGCGTAATTTGCCTTTAAATTCCGCTGTTGATGCTTGATCCTTCCATAAATTTTCAGGATCGAAAGTGACTTTCCCATCATTACTTTTGGTCGGTGTGGTTGATGTATTTAATGGGTAAGTTGAGGCAAATAATTTGACATCAAATTTATCGTAAACTTCTTTACCCAGCGCACCAAAACGATAATAAGAAGCGGCATTCCAAGTTTGCATTCCTGCGCCGTCAGAAATTAATAAGATAACATTTTTGGCGTGAGCTTCAGATTTAGCTTGTTCCGCCAATACAGGTTGGGTCAAGGATAAAGCGAGTAAAACTGCGACTGCAGATTTAGATAAATTTTTCATTTAAGTTCTCCAAAAAATCACTTCTAAGTGAAGCGAGAATGATTGTAGAAACTTTATGTGACATTTTTATGACAATCAGAAAAATAAAACAAAAAAAGTGCGGTCAATTTCACCGCACTTTTCGTCATACCTTTTGCTATTAAGCCATTTTCTTCACCGACTTACGCACCACCAACTCAGGGTGCATTTCGATGACTTCACGTTGGTTGTTTTTTGATTGAATACGTTCAAATAATAATTTCAACGCACGTTCACCCAAGCGAGCTTTGGATTGGTGAATTGTGGTCAGTGGCGGCGCATAGAAGCGGGACGAGTGAATATTGTCGTAGCCGATAATTGAAATATCTTCAGGTACTCGTAAACCACGCTCGGTGATGGCTGAAATCGCCCCAAGCGCCATTACATCGTTACAACAAAATACAGCCGTTGGCAATTCTGCTTGCACCAAGATTTTGTTCATACATTCATAACCGTCTTCAGGCTCAAAAAAGCCTTCCATTACCCAGTTAGGATTAACCGCTAAATTGGCTTCTTGCATTGCTTGAACGTAACCGTCGTAGCGTGTTTTAGCAATGGCTTTATTGAGTTCACCAGCGATAATACCGATTTTTTTATGCCCATTATCAATTAAATATTTAGTCGCAAGATAACCGCCACTAAAACTGTTATCTTGAATAAGATCGTTGCGATTATCTTCGATCCCCCAATCCATAACCACCATAGGTAACTCACTGAAATTATTAAATAATTCCAAGCTATCTTGATGATATTCAGAACACATTACCAAAATACCGTCCACCCGTTTCTTGGCTAACATTTCTAAATGATTTTTAATTTTTTCAGCGTTATTTTGCGTGTTGCACAAAAATAGCGAATAGCCTTGGCGATAGCAACGATCTTCCACAGCGTGAATAATTTCCGCAAAGTAGGGCGATTCACTGGTGGTTACAATCATCCCAATAGATTTTGTGGTGTTGACTTTCAGGCTACGAGCAACCGCACTTGGTGAATAGTTAAGTTGTTGAATTGCTTTTAAAACGTCCTGTTTTGTTTCTTCTGCAACGTGGCGTGTATTATTAATAACGTGCGATACCGTTGTGGTCGAAACTCCAGCCATTTTTGCTACATCTTTAATCGTTGCCATTTTCTTCTCCTAAGTATTTTCTTTATTATAGTGTGAAATGGCGAAAAAATGTATGAAAAAATAGATAAAACTGATAGAATATTGTGCAAAATCAAGTAAATTTAACCTAAGGAGAAACAAATGAGCGATTTCGGATATGCAATGGTAATGGTAGTATTTTCATTAGCAATCGTTGTTGGTTTATCGACTGCAATTTTCTAATAAAACTCTCCTAAAATAGACCGCACTTTATTGATTTTAATGAATTAATTAAAGTGCGGTCTATTTTTATGCCTATTTAAACCCGCTCCATTAATCGGCTGAAATAAGTTGAGTTTTGGCTTAATTCGGCGTAGCTGCCTTTTTCAACCAACAGGGCGTTGTCGATAATGGCGATGTGGTCGAATTGCTCAATTTCGGTTAAACGATGCGTTACCATTAGCAAGGTTTTATTATGGCAATGGGCAAAAATTAACTTGAGAATTTGACGTTCCGTATCTCGATCTAGCCCTTCGGTGGGTTCGTCAAGTAATAAAATGGGGGCATCGTTTAACAGCATACGAGCCAAACCTAAACGGCGTTGTTCTCCACCTGAAAGTGGGCGACCGCCATCGCCCAGCCATTGATTTAATCCTGCTTCTGCCAAATTAGCCAAGCCCACTTGTTCAAGGACTTCAAGCATTTTTTCATCGCTAATTTTTGTCAAACTGGCGAATTGTAAGTTTTGGCGCAACGTGTCGCTGAAAATATGCACTCGCTGGGTTAAAAAGCAAAATTGTTGGCGTAAGGTGCTTTCGCTATATGCTGTAATGGATTGATTTCCAAACAAAATTTCGCCTGAATTTGGATCGTAATTACGCACTAAAAGTTGCAATAGGGTTGATTTTCCGCTACCAGTTTTGCCTAAAATAGCGACTTTTTGCCCTGTTTTAATCTGCAAATTTAGATCTTTTAAAGCCACGTCTTGACGTTCAGGGTAGTGAAAATGCACATTTTTCAGTTCAAGTAAAACTTCAGAAAAAGACGCCGCAGTTTGTGTGCCTTGAAATGCCACTAAAGGTGTTTGATCCACAATTTCACTAATACGTTCAGCGGACGAAATCACCTGCCCGATATGCAAAAATGCTGAGCCTAAAGGCATTAAAATTTCAAATGCAGCAAGGGCAGACATTGTAAACAAGGCAATAAATGCAAATCTTTCCACTACAGAACCCCAATGTGCGCCAATGTCGCTGTTAAAATCAAGATTGGCGGCAAGCCATAAGGTCAGCACTACTAAAACACCATTGGCGAACATTAAAAGTGCGGTGGAAAATCCCGCTAATTTGCTTTCTTGTTGCTGATAATCTTGCCATTGCGCTTCGGTGCGATTGAGTTGTTGGCGCAATTTATCTTCGGCATTGAATAGCAAAATTTCGGCTTGTGCTTGAATAAATTCAACAAATTGACTGCGGTAAAGCGCACGGCTTTCAGTCAGTTTCTTGCCGAATTTTAAGCCTAAACGATAGAAAATCGTGGGAATAACTAACAATAAGATCAATAAGATAGAACCAATCGTTAAGGCAAGGGAAAGATTAAATAAACTGAGCCCGAATGTAATAAAACTAATCACCACTACGGCACTAATAAATGGCGCAATTAGGCGTAAATATAAGCTGTCAAGGGTGTCCACATCGGCAACTAAACGGTTAAGTAAATCGCTGTTTCGATAGCGGTTTAGCACCGCTGGCGACAATGGAATAATCTTGCTAAATACTTGCACTCGCAATTTAGCAAGCAAGCGGAAAGTCGCATCGTGCGTAACGATTTTCTCAAAATAACGCAATGCGGTACGCCCAATCGCCAAACCACGCACACTTGCTGATGGATAGAAAAAGTTAAATAACGCCCCCGCACCTGCAATGGCGGTGGCGGCTAAAAACCAACCTGATAAGGTTAGCAAACCAATGCTTGCCGCCAAGCCTGAAATCATTAATACTACGCCTAAAAAGAGCGGAAATTTTGTTTGTTTGAATAAGTGTAAAAAGGGGAGTAGGGCACGCATAATTTATGTCTCTTTGTTTTAGCAATAGCGTTTTAAAATTTGTGTAAAAATCACCGCACTTTTAGTGCAAATCTTGATGGCGTTGTGCCAATAGTTCGGCAAAATAACCTTGATTTTTTAGCGTTTCAAAATCGCCAGACTGAACGATTTGACCTTGTTGCATCACCAAAATTTGATCGCATTGTTTTAAGTCTTCAATGCGGTGCGTAATCATCAATGTGGTTTGCCCTTGGCTAATTTGGGCGAGCGCATTTAACACCTGATTTTCCGATTGAGCATCAAGACTGGCGGTGGGTTCATCAAGTAGCAGCAAATTGCCACGACGGAGTAAGGCTCGAGCGATGGCGAGACGTTGTGCTTGTCCAACCGAAACGCCAACGCCGCCGTCTTTAATTTCAGCATCAAGCCCGATTTTGTCGGTGAATTCTTTCGCATTGGCTTGTGTCAACGCCTGTTCGATTTGTTCGTCCGAAGCCTGAATATCGCCTAGCAACAAGTTTTCTTTGATTGTCCCTTGAAGCAATAATGGATTTTGCCCCACCCACGCAATTTGCTTACGCCATTGGCTTAAATCGCTTTGGTTCAGTTCCACACCGTTAATTTTCAAGCTACCAGCATAAGGCAGAAAACCGAGTAGCACCTTCATCAACGAGGTTTTTCCAGCACCACTTTGCCCCACAACTGCGGTGTGTTTTTGAGCTGAAAGTTGAAAGTTTAAAGGCTGAGTGAGCGGTTGTCCTTGTGGCGAAAGCACCACCAAATTTTCTGCGGAAATTTGCACCGCAGTTTGTGCTGGAATGATTTGCTGCGCTTGCTGAGCGATTTGATAATCCGCTTCCAAAAATTCAACGATGGCATCAGCCGCCCCAATGCCAGCGGCTCGGTCGTGATAATACGTGCCGAGATCACGCAGCGGCTGATAAAATTCAGGGGCGAGAATTAAGCAGAAGAAACCGACAAATAGCGTCATTGTTGTCCCTACATTGCCAAATTCAATTTGCCCTAAATAACTAAAACCGAAATAAACCGCCATAATGGCAATGGAAATCGACGTGAAAAATTCCAACACCGCCGAAGAAAGAAACGCCATTTTTAATACGTCCATTGTGGTTTTGCGGAAATTTTCGGTAGATTTTTCAATATGTTGGGTTTGCTCTAAAGTGCGGTTAAATAAACGCAAGGTTTCTAAACCACGCAAGCGGTCGAGAAATTGTCCGCTAAGTTTGGCAAGCGTACTCATATTTTGCTGACTTTTATCTGCTGCCGCTAAGCCGACAATAATCATAAAAATCGGTACTAACGGTGCGGTGAGCAACATAATCAGCCCCGCTGCCCAATTAAGTGGAAACACTGCGATTAAAATCACCACAGGCGTAATCACTGACAACATTTGTTGTGGCAAATAACGAGCGTAGAAGTTGTGTAAATTTTCCACTTGTTCCAACATTAAACTCGCCCAGCTGCCTGCTGGTTTACCGTTAATGGTGGCAGGCCCGAAAGCGTGAATTTTGTCCAAAATTTGTTGACGAATAATATTGCGTAAATTTCGACCGCACTTAAAGCCAATTTTTTCACGGAAATATAAAATCGTAGCACGTAAAATAAAGCAGAAAAGTAGTGCCAAAAATTGCCCGACAAGGGAGCTTGGTTCGCTTTGTTGCATAATAAAATGGTCAAGCAAATTCGCCAACAGCCACGTTTGAATCACCAAAATTAATGATGAAAGCGAAGCAAGGGCAATATTTAAATTGAGTAATTTTTTGATGGGTTGCTGTTGGGTGCGTAACCATTTAAACAGATATTTTTGACGTTGTTTTTCCATTGATTTGATTATTTTCTGCGAAAGTGCGGTTAAAATTTTAGCTATTTTGGTGATTGATTTTACAGGAATTTCGCCGCAAAAGCATTAACCCATTGTGTTAATTTGGCAAGAAAAAGGGCGGAAAATCCGCCCTGTTGTTCATTTTGTAAGAATTAAGCCTGTGCGTCTAAAAAACGCTCAGCATCTAATGCCGCCATACAGCCTGTGCCAGCCGAGGTAATCGCTTGGCGATAATTGTGATCCATCACATCGCCAGCCGCAAATACGCCCTCGACACTGGTTGCTGTGGCATTGCCATCTAAGCCTGATTTCACCACAATATAGCCGCCATTCAACTCAAGCTGACCTTGGAACATTTCGGTGTTCGGAGCGTGTCCGATTGCCACGAATAAACCATCAACTTTTAATTCTTCTTTTGCGTCTGATTGGGTGTCTTGCAAGCGTAAACCCGTAACGCCCATATTATCGCCCAACACTTCATCTAAAGTGCGGTTAATATGTAGCACAATTTTGCCTTCTTCCACTTTTTTGTATAAACGGTCGATCAAAATTTTCTCGGCACGGAAGCTATCACGACGGTGAATTAAATGCACTTCGCTGGCGATATTGGCTAAATAAAGGGCTTCTTCCACTGCGGTATTTCCACCGCCAACCACGGCAACAGGTTTGTTACGATAGAAAAATCCATCGCAAGTTGCACAAGCTGACACGCCGCGCCCTTTGTAGGCTTCTTCCGACGGCAAGCCCAAATAGCGAGCAGAAGCACCTGTGGCAATAATCAATGCATCACAAGTAAACGTATTTAAATCGCCTTTTAGCGTGAACGGACGCTTGCTCAAATCGACACTTTGAATGTGATCGAACACGATTTCAGTGTCAAATTTTTCGGCGTGTTTTAACATTTGATCCATCAAGCCTGTACCAGTGGTATGCTCAAATGCCCCAGGCCAGTTCTCAATTTCATCAGTGGTCGTCAACTGCCCACCTTGCTGCATACCTGTTACCAACACAGGTTTCAAATTCGCTCGAGCCGCATAAATCGCCGCTGTATAGCCTGCAGGACCTGAGCCTAAAATTAATAATTTATGATGTTTAATTTCTGACATAATAATTCCTTCATCTTCTCTTTAAAAATTTGTAACAATATAAGGTGGTTGGAAGAAAAATTCAAATAGCTTTTTCACTTTTTTCGTGAATAAGTTATAATTTGTAACAGTATGTTTAATATTATTAAGGTAAATTATGTACCAAAATTTTCTTACAAAAAATGAGGCAAATTACATCAAAGGCATTGCCGTGATGTTAATGCTGTTTCATCATTTATTTGCATTTTCTGATAGAATTCCAAAAACAGTAGAAGTATTATACTGGAGTTCATCATTTAATTATGAAATGACTATTGGAACATTTGGTAAATATTGCGTTAGCTTATTTTTATTTATTGCAGGGTATGGGTATGCGAAGTCTTGCCATTTAAATTCGAGTTATTATATAAATAAGGTTTTTGTAATATATCGTAAGATTTGGTTAATATTCTTAATTTTTATGCCTCTATCTTATTTCTTTACGGAAAAATCAAGGGTAGTACTTGAATTTAAGCCATTGATTTTAAATTTTTTTGGGTTGAGTTCGTCTTTTAATGGAGAGTGGTGGTTTATATTACCGTATGTAGTATTGGTTTTAATTACACCATTATTACAGGCTCATCGTCAATTTATATTACCAATAATAATTATTTCATTTATTGCTCATAATATGACGGCTCACGGCTTATGGGGAGAATTATTATTTTGGCAAACTGCGTATATTTTAGGATTTGCAATTGCAGTTTATAGTGATAAACTGCCTGCCTGCCTGCCTGCCTGCCTGCCTGCCTGCCTGCCTGCCTGCCTGCCTGCCTGCCTGCCTGCCTGCCTGCCTGCCTGCTCAAGCCAGAATTAGGCAAGTAATTTATTGTGTGATTTCTTTTGCTATTGTTTATTTAGGTTACGTTTATTGGAAAACAGAAAGTATGATATTTTGTGTTCCATTTTTAGCGTATTTGTTGAAGAAATTATATCAAATTACATTTTCTTTTCTTTGTAAAGTTATTGAACATATCGGTCAATATAGTATTTATATTTGGTTAACACATTCATTTTATTGTTACCATTTTGCAAAAGAATTTATTTATTCCCCTAAATATACTACTCTTATTTTTTTGAATTTATTAATTTTATCTTACATAACAGCAGTTATTTTAGATAAAATAGATTATCGAATAGTGTCTTTTTTTAAGAAAAAATAAAGTACTAAATATACACTTGCGGTGAAGAATACAATTCTCACCGCAGTTTTTTCTTAGTACAATAGCGAATACAGCAATCGGCGATACTTATTTGCCACAGGATCGCTGCCTAAGGCACTGATAATAGACAAAAATTGTTGTTTTACTTCGCCATTTTGTACGCTGAGATCTTGTTTGAGTAAGCTGAACAGCAATTCCAAGGCTTCTTCATTGCGGTTGGCTTGGTGTAATTGCAAGGCTAATTTTAACGCAATTTCAGGGCTTGGATTTTGTGCGTAATCGGCTTGTAATTGCTGGATTTCAGGCGTGTCGGCAGCTTTGATTAATAGCTCAATTTGTGCCTGTAAACCTTGCCAACGGCTATCCCGATCTTGCAGTGGGATTTTGTTTAAAATCTCGCTGGCAGCTTCGGTTTTTTTCATTGCGATGTAAGTTTCCGCATAGAGCAGAGCAATGTCGCTGTTTTTACGGTCGGAAAGTTCCCACGCATCTTTGAGCAAAGGCAATGCTGCATCAAAGTTTTCTGCTTGCAAATAATCTAAGGCTAAGTTGAATTTGATTTCTTCTTCCTTAGGCAAAATTAATGCTAAATGCTGTTTTAATTCTTCTTCTGAAAGTGCGGTTTGGAAAGCGTCCACCGCTTGTGCTTCTTTGAATAAATAAGTGGTTGGCAAGGCTTGAATGCGGAATTGGGCGACGATGTCTTGCTCGATTTCGCAGTTAATTTTGCCGAGTAAAAATTGCCCTTGATATTGCTCGGTTAAGCGAGTTAAAAGTGCGGTGAAATTTTGTGAAGTTTCGTGGCTTGGGGCATAAAATACTAAAACCAATGGCGTTTGTTGCGAACGTTGTAAGGTTTCAGTGAGATTATGTTGATTAATTTCAATAATATATGACATTGTTTTTCCTTAAAAAATTAAAAATTCCACGACAAATTCGAAACTAATCGACATTGGTCGCATTTGAAATAAAACAGATCTGAAATGGGCTGTGCAAGTCGCCAATCGCCTTGGCAGATCGGACAGCGACGCTGTTGTTCTTGTGCCAAACTTTCGCCGCCGATGCGGTATAAATAGTAGTAAGTTGGCGTTTGAGTGGTTTGCTCAATTTCTTGGCGTAGGGCATTGCCGTGTTTGAATAACTGGCTGTCAACGCTCGAAATTTCGTTTAACGCCTGATGTTCTAAGGCAGAACCATTCATTTGTAATTGATCGCAGGCTTGCCAATTTTCTTGCCATTTTATCAAATCCATTGCTAAGTGCGGTGTGTTTTTCAGCGATTTATACAACGGAATTGGAGCGAGATTATTGCCGTTATGCAAGGGCGAACAAGATTGTAAATGCGTAGTATAAAGCACTTGCCAACTCAGTTTTTCAGCATTAGTTTCATCTGAATTTAAATCGTCAGCCACAATTTGAAAACTTTGCAAAAATACACCGCAGTTTTGTAGCTTTTCCAAGCAGCGATCTACTTCAGCATTATTATTTTCAGGCAAAAGACTATGTTCTTCGGGGCAAATTACTTTTATGCCAAAGCCTTGATTTTGCTCTTGTTCTGCGACAAATAATGGAATTTCTCGTCCAATAATTTGCCCATTATATCGCCATTGATCAATGAGCTGATTAAGCAACGGAATTTGTTCGGCATTCTGCTCGGGAGCGGAATTTTGTAAAAATACATCAATAAGGTACATTTTTGGCTCAAATTTGTTTAGAATAGCTAGCATTTTAGCGGAATAACGTAGAGAGATCCACGAAAGCGATGATTGAACAAACGAAAAAACATTTGCGTGATTTGCAGAAAATTATGCAAGAACTTGCCCTTTGGCAAACTGTTCCGCCTGCGGAGCAAGCCTTTTTAAGCACCGAACCTTTTGCTATCGACGTGATGAGTGTGAATGAATGGCTGCAGTGGATTTTTATTCCAAGAATGTGGGCATTGCTGGAAAGCGGTGCACAGTTGCCACGTCAAATTGCGATTTCGCCTTATGTGGAAGAAGCCTTAAAAGAGCAAGAACGCCTAGCGGAATTATTGCAACCGATCATTAAAATTGAAGAATTGTTGCAAGCCCAATGCTAGAAATTTTATATCAAGATGATTATATCGTTGCAGTGAATAAACCTGCAGGAATGCTGGTTCATCGCAGTTGGCTCGACCGCCACGAAACGCAATTTGTGATGCAAACCTTGCGAGATCAAATTGGTCAACACGTTTTCCCCATTCACCGCCTTGACCGCCCCACATCAGGCGTGTTGCTGTTTGCCTTAAATAGCGAAATGGCTAATTTATTGTGCCAACAATTTGAAGAAAAAAATGTGCAAAAACGTTATTTAGCAGTGGTGCGTGGTTATCTTTCAGGCGAGGGCGAAATTGATTATCCTTTGAAAATTCAATTAGATAAAATCGCTGATAAATTTGCACAAACCGATAAAGAACCACAAAGTGCGGTAACAAATTACCGAGTTTTGCAAAATGTGGAAATGCCTTACGCCATTGGCAAATATCAAACAGCACGCTATTCGTTGCTAGAGCTTACGCCAATCACGGGACGAAAACATCAGCTTCGCCGCCACCTAAAACATATATTTCACCCAATTTTAGGCGACACTCAATACGGTGATTTGCATCAAAACCGTGGTTTAACCGCCCAAACGGGTGTTTCTCGCTTAATGTTACACGCCAAAACTTTACAATTTAATCACCCTGTAACAAATGAATTAATGCTGATTGAAGCTGGGTTAGATGAAGATTGGAAAAGATTATTCTCCGTTTTTGGTTGGTAACATTAATGAATAAGGGCGTGTTAAACGCCCTAAATTTTATTCAATCAACTGCAAAATTCTTTTGGTCAATTCCACATAATGCCCTTTAAAACGATGACTGAAATTGAGTAAATAGTAGAGCTGATAAATCGGTTTGCGGTCTGCATAGCCCTCATCTAATGGAAAAGTGCGGTGATAATTTTCATAGAATTGTTCGGGGAAAGGCTCGAATAATTCGCTGAAAGCCAAGTCGCATTCTCTGTCGCCCCAGTAACTGGCGGGATCATAAGCATAAATTTTGCCTTTTACTGAACCACAATTTTCAACCCAAAGATTACCGTGTAGCAATGACGGCGTAGGTTTGTGTTTGGCTAATTTGGCTTTTATTGTGGTTATGATTTGGTCGATGTCGCCAAATTCTAAGCCTTTTTCTTTGCAAATTTGTAATTGCCAGCCGATGCGTTGTTCAGCAAAAAAGGTCGCCCAGTTATCACTCCATTTATTCGGCTGATAAAGTGCGCCGAGCCAAGTGTCGAAGTCTAAACCGTAGCGTTCTGAGCCTTTAAATTGATGCAATTTTGCCAAGGCTATGCCAAATTCAGCAAAGGCCTCAACACTAGGGTTTTGCAGATGCAGCGCTTCTAATAATAGAAAACTATGATTTTGCGAGCATCCGACGGCATAAACCGCTGGCACGTGAATGGTGTTGGTTTTGGCTAATAATTCAAGTTGATCCGCTTCGGCACGGAACATTGAGCGATAGGATTTTTCATTGGTTTTAGCAAACACAGCTTGCACACCATCATCAATAAGCCAAGATTCGTGCATTTCGCCACAGTGTATTTTCTCTTTTTGCTTAATTGAATAATAAGCACCAAAGTGATCTGCCAAAACTTGTGAGATGGATTTCCACATAATCGCCCCCTTAAATTACATTCATTCAGGATTGGTTTAATAATAAACAAATTTTAAAAAATAATCTGTGATGAACTTCAAATTTTTAAACAAAAAGGGGAGAAGAATTAAAATGTATGTATTTTAAAAGTGGCGAAGTTAAGCCAGATTGAACTTTATATTGATCGTGTAATTTAATTTTTGCAAAAACTCGTGTAAAATACACCGCACTTTTTGATTACACAATGTAGGTGTAAGTCTGAAGTGCGGTGCGTTTTTACGCACTTTTTCTTTTCAATATTTATTTTATTTAACAAGTAACCTTTCGTATGGGTTACCACTGTAACAAGGATACAAAAATGCCTATTATTACTTTACCAGACGGTTCACAACGTTCATTCGACAATCCAGTTTCTGTTTTAGACGTGGCACAAAGCATTGGTGCAGGTCTTGCCAAGGCGACCATCGCAGGGCGCGTAAACGGTGAACGCCGTGATGCCTGCGATATTATCAGCGAAGATAGCACCCTCGAAATTATTACCGCCAAAGATGAAGACGGTTTAGAAATTATTCGCCACTCAACGGCACACTTATTGGGACACGCCATTAAACAATTATTCCCAGACGTAAAAATGGCGATTGGTCCAACGATTGAAAACGGCTTTTATTACGATGTAGATTTAGATCGTTCGTTGACGCAAGAAGATTTAGACGCGTTGGAAAAACGTATGTTTGAGTTAGCGAAAACCAATTATGACGTGGTGAAAAAAGTGGGTAGTTGGCAAACGGCTCGTGATACTTTTGAATCACGCAACGAGCCGTACAAAATGGCGATTTTAGACGAAAATATTGAACGCACCGCAACGCCTGCGTTGTATCATCACCAAGAATATATCGATATGTGTCGTGGGCCACACGTGCCAAATATGCGTTTCTGCCATCACTTCAAATTGATGAAAGTGGCAGGTGCGTACTGGCGTGGCGACAGCAAAAACAAAATGTTGCAACGTATTTACGGTACAGCGTGGGCGGACAAAAAACAATTAGCGGAATATTTAACTCGCCTTGAAGAAGCAGCGAAACGCGATCACCGCCGTATTGGTAAAGCGTTGGATTTATATCATATGCAAGAAGAAGCACCAGGTATGGTGTTCTGGCACAATGACGGCTGGACGATTTTCCGTGAGTTGGAAACCTTCGTGCGTACCAAATTAAAAGAGTACGATTACCAAGAAGTGAAAGGCCCATTTATGATGGATCGTGTGCTTTGGGAACGTACTGGACACTGGCAAAACTACGCCGATTTGATGTTTACCACCCAATCGGAAAACCGTGAATATGCCATCAAACCGATGAACTGCCCTGGCCACGTGCAAATTTTCAACCAAGGTTTGAAATCGTACCGTGATTTGCCAATTCGTATGGCGGAATTTGGTTCGTGCCACCGTAACGAGCCGTCTGGTTCATTGCACGGCTTAATGCGTGTGCGTGGTTTTACCCAAGATGATGCGCATATTTTCTGTACCGAAGACCAAGTCGAAGCGGAAGTAACCAGCTGTATCAAAATGGTTTACGACATTTACAGCACATTCGGCTTTACCGATATTTACGTGAAACTTTCAACTCGCCCTGAAAGCCGTATCGGCTCAGATGAAATGTGGGATCGTGCCGAAGCGGACTTAGCGAAAGCCTTGGAACACAACGGCTTAGCATACGAAGTTCAAGAAGGCGAAGGGGCATTCTACGGCCCGAAAATCGAATTTGCATTGCGCGATTGCTTAGGTCGTGAATGGCAATGCGGTACGGTGCAGTTAGACTTTGCTTTACCAGGTCGTTTAAATGCGTCTTACGTTGCCGAAGACAACGACCGTCGCACGCCTGTAATGATCCACCGTGCGATCTTAGGCTCAATCGAACGTTTCATCGGTATCATCACCGAAGAATACGCAGGCTTCTTCCCAGCGTGGTTAGCGCCTGTGCAAGCCGTGGTGATGAACATCACCGACAGCCAAGCGGATTACGTGAAAAACGTCACCAAATTGCTTTCAGACGCTGGTTTGCGTGCTAAAGCAGACTTACGCAACGAAAAAGTCGGCTTCAAAATCCGTGAACACACCTTACGCCGCGTGCCGTATATGCTCGTTTGCGGTGATAAAGAAATTGCCGAGGGCAAAATCGCCGTGCGTACCCGTAAAGGCGCAGACTTGGGAACTTTTAAAGTGGAGGAGTTTATTGAGATTTTGAAAGGACAAGTGAAAGCACGTGAATTGAAATTGCTCGGCGAAGAGTAATTTGATTTCGCATAAAAAGCCAATGAAAGGAGTTTGTAATGAAACCCAAATTTAAAACCAAATGGTTTTACGCCGCACTGGCGGACACGTCCACAGGCTATTCAAACCGTTTTGCGGATTACAACGAGTTTAGCGAACGTCTTGAAGAGGTTTATAACCAGTTCGATAAAGACGGCTATGAAGTGGTAAACGTGTTGCCCATTCAAATGGGACAATCCGATGCGTGCACCCAACGAAATGGCACATACGTCGGCGATGTGGGCTTTTCTATCACACGCGGAGCAGTCGTTGTCGGCAAACTTCGTGGCTAATGATGAGAAAAATGCGGTCGATTGATCGCATTTTTGTTATTTAATCCAGGCAAAATATTATAATTTTTAGTTGCTAAAAACCTAAAAATCCCGTAAAATTTCGCCCGTTTAGCCTTATTTATGGCTTAGAAAGAAATTCTTGCTTGATGAGTTTGGAATTCAATAATAAATTTACAGAAGGAATAATACTATCAAACCTGCAAAACGTGTTCAGACTAATCGTGCACACCGTCTTAACGATGAAATTCGTGGTGTGAAAGAAGTTCGTTTAACTGATGAAAATAACGAACAAGTTGGTATCGTATCAATTCAAGAGGCTTTAGCGAAAGCTGAAGAAGCTGAATTAGACTTAGTTGAAATCAGCCCGAATGCGGAACCGCCAGTTTGTCGTATTATGAATTACGGTAAATTCATTTACGAAAAAGAAAAAGCCGCTAAAGAACAGAAGAAAAAGCAAAAAGTTGTGCAAGTGAAAGAGATTAAATTCCGCCCAGGCACAGACATTGGCGATTACCAAGTCAAATTGCGTAATATTCTTCGTTTCTTAGAAGATGGTGATAAAGTGAAGATTACCGTGCGTTTCCGTGGTCGTGAAATGGCACACCAAGACATCGGTTTAGATGTGTTAGAGCGTGTGAAAGAAGATACTGCAGAAATTGCGATGGTGGAATCTGCACCAGGTAAACTGGAAGGTCGCCAAGCAATTATGGTTATTGCACCGAAGAAAAAATAATTCGGACGGTTTATTATTCGTCTAGTAAAGAATACTTTTTAGTTGAATGACGTTATCGTGTTCGGCTAAAAGTTGAAAGTGAAATCAGGCACACTCAGCAGCCTGATTTGCTTTGAAAAGTGCGATGGAAATTTTCGGATTTTTAATCGCCTAAGAGATAAACAGTGCTTACAAGTAATGTTTTGTGCGTAAGTGCAAAATATTCGCCTGATTTGTCATTTTTTAAACATAAACAATGCGGAGTTTTTAAAACAATGCCTAAAATTAAAACAGTACGTGGTGCTGCGAAGCGTTTCAAGAAAACAGCTTCAGGCGGTTTCAAACGTAAACAATCTCACTTACGTCATATTTTGACTAAGAAAACCACTAAACGTAAACGTCACTTACGCCACAAATCAATGGTAGCGAAAGCAGACCAAGTATTAGTTGTAGCGTGTTTACCATACGCATAAGCGTTTGCGGTAAAAACGTACTTTAGTGAATTTTAGTTAAATATATACATTAGGAGATTAAATAATGGCTCGTGTAAAACGTGGTGTTATTGCAAGAGCACGCCATAAGAAAGTTCTTAAGGCTGCTAAAGGTTATTATGGTGCGCGTTCACGCGTTTATCGTGTTGCGTTCCAAGCTGTAATCAAAGCTGGTCAGTATGCTTACCGTGACCGTCGTCAACGTAAACGTCAATTCCGTCAATTATGGATTGCTCGTATCAACGCTGCGGCTCGTCAAAACGGTTTATCTTACAGCAAATTCATCAATGGCTTGAAAAAAGCTTCTGTTGAAATCGACCGTAAGATTTTAGCTGACATCGCTGTATTCGATAAAGTGGCTTTCGCTGCTTTAGTTGAAAAAGCAAAATCTGCTCTTTAATTTTAAAGAATAGAGAATTAGGACACCTTTAGGTGTCCTTTTTTGTCTGTATAATCAAAGAAAAAATGCAAAGACTTATCATCATTCGTGGGCATTCAGGTTCAGGGAAGAGTACTTTTGCCAAGCAAAAAATTGCCGAATTTAAACAACAATATCCCGATGCCAAAATCTTTCACGTAGAGAATGATCAATTCCTAATGCGTAATGGCGAATATTGCTGGACGAAAAAGGCTTTTTGCCAAGCCAAAATGAAAGCCTATCACTATTTGCAATATGCCTTTCGGGTTTGTCGGCGAGAACCTACGCAAGCGATTTTAATTGTGGTGAGCAATGTTGGGGTAAATGTGCGAGAAATTCACCGCACTTTAGCCAAAGCACAGCATTTAGGCTTGCAAACTGCCATTTATCGAATGATGAATTTTTACCAAAATCAGCACGGTGTTGCGGAAAACGTCGTCGAATCTATGTTTGAAAGTTTGAATTCCAATCCCATTGAGAATGAAATTTTTGTCAAAAATGAACCGCAGTTTTAATATCACAATGGCTGTGCTTTTTCAGTCAAAAACCTAAAGAGCTACTTCACCCAAGTTACCGCTTGTGTTAATGAAAGTGCGGTGGGAATTTGTTGAGAAATTTCAAACTTACCAGCGTAGGCATAAGCCTCCACCCCTTGTTTCATCGCTTCTTTTAGCAAAAGATCGTATTCAGGATCGATATATTCCGCTGTTTTAAAGCAGTCAAATCCATTATGCAATCCTGCAAATAGCACAACTGCACGATGCCCTTGCTGTTTCATTGCTAACAATTCACGAACGTGTTTTTGCCCACGAGTTGTAACGGCGTCGGGAAACATTCCAATTCTATTTTTGACTAAGGTAATTGATTTCACTTCCACATAGCAATCGGGCAAACTGTCGCCTTTGAGTAGAAAATCAATGCGACTATTTTCTTCGCCATATTTCACTTCGGGAAAAATATGATCGTACATTGCCAATTCTTTTATTTGCTTATTCTGCAAGGCTTCAAGCACTAACTGATTTGCTCGATGCGTATTGATGCAAATCAGCGTACCATCAGCTAATTGAGTTAATTCCCACGAATGTGGATATTTGCGCGTTTGGCTTTCAGAATGAGAATACCACACGGTGTCGCCTTTAGAACCGCAACCCGTCATCGCCCCTGTGTTTGCACAATGAATGGTTAATTCTTCCCCGTTGGGTAATTCAATATCGGCAAGAAAACGCTTGTAGCGTCGAATTAATTTGGCTGATTTTAAGGTAGAGAATTGCATTATGTGCCTTATTTTTAGGGAAAGAATTAAAATTTAGATGTGCATTGTAATGATTTCTGCTATTCTCGCAACCATTAAATTTGAGGAGAAAAAAATGCTGTGTGCTATTTATAAAAGCCCAAAGAAAGAGGGAATGTATCTCTACATTGAAAAACGAAACCAGTTTGATCTTGTGCCAGAACCGTTGTTACAAATGTTTGGTAAGCCTATTTTTGTAATGTTATTTAATCTTGCTGGTAAAAAAAGTTTAGCGCAAGCTGAAAATCAAGAGGTGTTGCAACAAATTAAAGCACAAGGCTTTTATTTGCAAATGCCACCACAAGCGGAAAATTTATTGCAAAGCCACAAAGAGCAGCAAAAATTGAACAAGGAATAAAGAAAAAAGTGCGGTGAAAATAACCGCACTTTTGCTTTGTCTAATAATCAAATTAGCCAATAACTTTTGGCAAATATCCCCAATCAATTAAGAACGGTACATTCATAATTAATAAGCCTAATAATAACGCAATGAGTAAAGAAATGTTGCCACCCATTACACGATAAGGCATATCAGGATACATTTTACGCATACGCCACGCCATACCCACGGGTAAAACTAAACCATAGAAGGTAAACATTTGTCCTGCCAACGCTAATACCGCTAAGAAATCACGGTAGAATAGGGCGAAAAATAAGGTTGGTAAGAAAGTTAATAAACCTAAACCGAGGCGATTTGCTCTGATATTAACACGTTTCAGTAAGTCATCTAAGCAGTCAAATAACGCTAGAGCTACCCCTAAGAAAGAGGTGATTAAGGCAAATAATGAGAACAAACGCACCGACCAACCAATTAATTCACTTCCTGTAATTTGGGTAACTGCGGTAATTAGTCCGCCTAAGGTTGGATCTTGGGCTAAGATTTGTGTAAATTCGTTTTGGCTTAATACACCGTGTGTTGCCATTTGCCATAAAATATAAATCAATAAAGGCAAGCCCGTTCCGCCGATAATCGCAATACGCAAGCGTTTAATATCGCCCTCTAAATAGCGGTTAATGCTTGGAATAACAACGTGGAAGCCAAAAGAGGTAAAGAAAAACGGACTGGCAGAAATCAACAAGGCTTTGTCTAATGGGATTGCCATTAAATTTTCCATTGTTGCTTTCGGTAACATTAAAAATAACAAAACGGCTAAAGCGATCAATTTAGCAACGAAAAGTAAACGTGTTGCCAAATCCACTTTGCCCGTGCCTGAGATGATAAAAATAGACAAGAAAACCGTGAATACAATAGAAATTTCTTTGCCATAATCAGTTAATACTGGCAATACCGAAGCAATTAAATCGCTACTCATCAAGACATAAACAGTCAAAATTGCGAACATAAAAACAACCAAAGATAAGGTTGCTAACACACGACCTGGCATACCAAAATACTGCTCAGCTAAGGTTGCGATACCTGCATCTTGTCTTTTAGCTTTCTGATAAACTTCCACAAATAGCAATGCACTATAAGAAAGTAACACCCAAAGAATTAACAGCAACAGCACTGTATAACCAAAGCCCATACCCGCCGAAGTGAGTGGCATTGACACCATTCCAGCCCCTATTGTTGTTCCTGCAACAATCAATGCACTTCCAAAGGTTTTATTTTGCATAAAAAATTCCTTTAAATAGAAAAAAAGTGCGGTCATTTTAGCGAGAATTTTTGAGTTTGTAACTAAAAATTTACGCTGTTTTAATTGTTTTACGAAAGGGGATATAGGATTGCTTTATTTTGGTGCACAAATTCGCACGTAAAAAAAAGACCGCATAAAGCAGTCTTTTCTTGAAGTTGGTGCCTAGGGTCGGACTCGAACCGACACGTTTATTCAACGGCGGATTTTGAATCCGCTGCGTCTACCAATTTCGCCACCCAGGCATTTGATTTATGAGTTGCATTATACGATGTTCTTTTTCAGTTGCAAGTGCAAATTTTATTTTTGTGTTTATTCGCTTTAAATTTCATCAAATCTATTGTTTTTAGTGCTAATCAGCTTAACAATTTCATTCCTAAAAGATTATTTTATTTAAATGTGTGATGTGCGGTGAAAAATCTGTTGAGATAGAGTATAATTCAGGCAATTTCTATATTTATCTTGACAGGTTGTTTTTATGAGCCAGTTTTTTTATGTTCACCCTGAAAATCCACAAGTTCGCCTAATTTCACAAGCAGTTGAAATTTTGCGGAATGGTGGTGTGATTGTTTATCCCACTGATTCGGGATATGCGTTAGGTTGTATGATCGGGGATAAGCACGCAATGGATCGCATTGTTGCTATTCGTCGTTTGCCTGAGGGGCATAATTTTACTTTGGTTTGTAGTGATTTGTCGGAATTATCTCATTATGCGACGGTGAGCAACGTGGCGTATCGTTTAATCAAAAATAATACACCAGGGCGTTATACCTTTATTTTAACGGCAACCAAAGAATTGCCACGTCGTTTGATGACTTCAAAACGAAAGACGATTGGTTTGCGTGTGCCTGATAATCAAATTGCCTTAGATTTATTAAAGGCGTTGGGCGAACCCATTTTGTCTTGTTCGTTGATGTTGCCGAATGATGAGCATATTACGCAATCTGATCCAGAAGAAATTCGAGATCATTTAGAGCATCAAGTGGATTTAATTCTGCACGGTGGCTATTTGGGGCAAGCGCCGACAACAGTGGTTGATTTGACTAGCGACACGCCAGTAATTTTGCGTGAGGGCAGCGGTTCAGTCGAGCCATTTATTTAATCAATTATTATCAATGACGCTTGGGAAAGCGACAATTAAGGACATATTATGACATTTCAAACCGAGAAATTTAATGGAAACCGCCGTGCGAAAAAACAAGGCGAAAATCAACCGCACTTTGCACGTGAAGCACGTCAATCTCGTCAAAAGCAAGGCGATAAGCCAACTGAATTTTCTCGTCATAGCAAAAGTGCGGTGAAAAAAAGCACAAATTCAGCTGAAAAGCCTGCTTTTGAACGTAAGCCTTTGCCTATGCGTAAAGCCAAACCGACTAGCGTGGCAGAAGTGAAGCCAACGTTGAGTGGGGAAAAATTACAAAAAGTTTTAGCACGTGCTGGGCAAGGTTCACGCCGTGAAATTGAAGCGGTGATTGCGGCTGGGCGTGTGAGTGTGGACGGAAAAATTGCCACCTTGGGCGACCGAATTACCGTGCATTCAGGCTTGAAAATTCGTATCGACGGACATTTAATTAATTTAACTGCGGTGCAAAAAGAAGTATGCCGTGTGTTGATGTATTACAAACCAGAGGGCGAACTTTGTACACGTAGCGACCCTGAAGGGCGTGCGACCGTGTTTGATCGTTTGCCACGTTTAACGGGATCTCGCTGGATCGCTGTGGGGCGATTAGATATTAACACTTCGGGTTTGTTATTATTTACCACTGATGGCGAACTCGCTAACCGTTTAATGCACCCAAGCCGAGAAGTGGAACGTGAATATTCCGTGCGTGTTTTTGGTGAAGTGAACGATGCAATGATTGCTCGTTTGCGCAAAGGCGTGCAATTAGAAGACGGAATGGCAAATTTCAAAGCCATTAAAAGCGTGGGCGGCACAGGCTTAAATCAGTGGTTTGACGTTACCTTAATGGAAGGGCGCAATCGTGAAGTGCGCCGTTTGTGGGAAAGCCAAGGCATTCAAGTTAGTCGCTTAATTCGTATTCGTTATGGCAATATCAAATTGATGAAATCCTTGCCACGTGGCGGTTGGGAAGAAATGGATTTGCAAAGCGTGAATTATTTGCGTGAATTGGTAGGGCTTGAACCTGAAACGGAAACCAAATTAGATGTTACTCAGCCGAAACGCCGAGCCAAAACAGGGCAAATTCGTAAAGCCGTAAAACGTTATGGTGAATTAAATAAGCGTTATAAAAAATCCTAAGGTGAAAAGTGCGGTGGAAAAAAGGAAAGTTTTATGAAAATTCAACAATTACGCTATATTATTGAAATTGTTAATCAAAATTTGAATGTAACGGAAGCAGCAGCGGCACTTTATACTTCACAACCGGGGATTAGTAAGCAGGTTCGTTTACTGGAAGAAGAACTTGGTTTAGAGATTTTTGAACGCAATGGCAAGCATATTAAAGCGATTACGCCAGCAGGAAAAAAAATCGTCGCTATTGCTCGTGAATTATTGGTTAAAACACAGGCAATTCGCGCAGTGGCGGACGAATATACTCGCCCTAATCACGGTGTTTTGCGTATCGCCACGACGAATACGCAAGCCCGCTATATGTTGCCATCGGTAATTCAGCGTTTTTCTAAACAATATCCTGATGTAAGCCTGCACGTTCACCAAGGTTCGCCAAGCCAAATTTATGACGCCTTATTGTCGGGAGAAGTGGATCTGGCGATTACCACCGAAGCGCAATATTTGTTTGATGACTTAATTTTGTTGCCGTGCTATTTGTGGAATCGTTCCGTCGTCGTGCCGAAAACGCACCCTTTAGCTAGCGTGGAAAAATTAACCATTGAAGAATTAGGCAAGCACCCATTAGTAACCTATACATTTGGTTTTACGGGCGTATCAGATTTAGATTATGCCTTTAATAGCGCAGGAATTTTGCCAAATATCGTGTTTACAGCGACAGATGCCGATGTGCTTAAAACCTATGTTCGCCTTGGTTTAGGCGTAGGGATTTTCGCTTCAATGGCTCACACAGAAATGGACACCGATTTGGTTGCAATCGATGCCAGCCATTTGTTTAAATCAAGTATGACTCAAATTGCATTCAAGCATAGTACATTCTTACGCAATTATATGTATGATTTTATTAATTATTTTTCACCGCACTTAACAAAACGATTAGTTGAAAAGGCAGAACGAGCAAGAGATAATAATGCGGTTAAACGCTTATTTGAAGGCCTTGTGCTAGACGAAAGATAATTTTCTTATAGTGATTAAATAATCCACCTAAAATATTAGGCTAGATGCCAGTAAAGTAGGGTGGATTTTTTATGAGCAAAACTCATCGACAGTTCAACATTAAACTAAATTAGTTAGAATAAAATTCTTGAAATATTGTTAAAAGAGATAGCTGATAATTTATCTTTGATAATTGAAAGAGTTATTGATAAATGGTGCCCGAGGCCAGACTTGAACTGGCACGCCCCGAAAGGCGAGGGATTTTAAATCCCTTGCGTCTACCGATTCCGCCACTCGGGCTAAACGCATTTCCTATTGCTAGGTTTGAATTGGAGCGGGAAACGAGGCTCGAACTCGCGACCCCGACCTTGGCAAGGTCGTGCTCTACCAACTGAGCTATTCCCGCATTGTTTTCAGCTTATCGCTGTCAACGAGAGTGCATTTTACGGATTTCTGCTGCTTAGTCAAATATTATTTTTATAAAAAAAATCAAGCGATTAAATTTAAAACAAAGTGATAAAATTGTGAACAAAAACACCGCACTTTTTCGTGTTTTAAGTGAAAAGTGCGGTGTTTTTTTTAAGAAGTTTTATTCATCGCCGTGTAACAGTGGCTCTTTGGCGGCTTTTAAATATTGCATCATTGACCAAATTGTGAGAATGGCAGCAATATAAAGTAAGATAATGGCGGCAATTTCCATTAGTTGGTTGTAGCGCCAGAGCAATCCGCCGAGCGCAAACATTTGAGCGGTGGTTTTGACTTTGCCGACCCACGAAACTGCAACGGTCGTACGGCTGCCGATTTCAGCCATCCATTCACGCAAAGCGGAAATAATAATTTCACGAGCGATCATAATAATGGCAGGAATGCTGATCCAAAAGGCGTGGTAATATTCAACCACTAAAACAAGGGCGGCGGCAACAATGACTTTGTCCGCCACGGGATCTAAAAATGCGCCAAAGCGAGTAGTTTGTTTCCATTTTCGTGCGAGATAACCGTCGAACCAATCGGTAACGGAAGCGACGAAAAAAATCGCTGTGGCGGCAAAAGGCGACCAATCAAAAGGCAAGTAAAAGGCGATGATAAAGAATGGAATTAGCACCAAGCGAAACAATGTCAGGAATGTTGGAATGTTTAATTTCATAGGGAGTTGCTCTACGGCGTTGAAGATATGTTTATTCTAAAACATATTTCGTGCTTTTGGAATGAAAAAATAGAGGCGAATTGCCCCTATTTTTTATTTTATGGATTGGTATTTTCAATCTGCGGTTCAACCACTTCGATTTCTACGCCAGTGTGTAAACCTCTCGGCAGACTAGAACCTTTACGTCCACGTTCTGCGCGGAATTTTTGCAAATCTTCAGGTTTCAACGTAATTTTACGTTTGCCCGAATGGAAAATTAGGCTGGCGTGTTCGCTGATAAGGAGTAATTTCACCAGCAAATCTTTGCCTGCTTTTGCATCTCCGCTAGCGATGCTCACGATTTTATTGCCTTTACCTTTGGCAAGCGTTGGCAAATCTTGCACTGGGAAAATGAGCATTCTGCCAGCTTGAGTGAGAGCGACTAAAAGTGCGGTGTCATTTTTGATGATTTGTGGTGCGAGCACTTTTGCATTTTCAGGCAAGCTGATTACCGCTTTGCCAGCTTTGTTGCGAGCCACGAGATCGTCAAATTTACAAATAAAGCCATAGCCTGCATCAGATGCCATAAGCAAGGCTTGATTTTCATTTTCAATCAGCACTTGTTCTACATTTGCTCCCGCTGGTAGGCTGAGTTTGCCCGTTAATGGTTCACCTTGGCTTCGAGCCGATGGTAAACTTAACGGATCGAGTGCATAGCTTCGTCCTGTGCTATCAATAAAGACGGCAGGTTGATTGCTTTTGCCGTGAGCGTGTGAGAGGTATTTATCGCCTGCTTTGTAGCTTAACCCTGTAACATCAATGTCGTGCCCTTTAGCACAACGCACCCAGCCCATTTCTGATAAAATCACAGTTACCGCTTCGGCAGGCATCATTTCCGCTTCAGAAATCGCTTTCGCTTCCGCACGTTCCACCAATGGTGAGCGGCGTGGGCTGGCGTAAGTTTTGGCATCTTGCTGGATTTCTTTTTTGATTAAGGTATTTAAACGACGTTCTGAGCCGAGTAATTCTTCCAGTTGTTGGCGTTCTTCTTCAAGTTTCGCTTGCTCTGCTTGTAATTCGTGTTCTTCTAATTTCGCTAAGTGGCGTAAACGTAAGTTCAAAATTGCTTCAGCTTGCTCATCGCTTAAATTAAAACGAGCCATTAACACCGCTTTGGCATCATCTTCATTACGAATAATTTCAATCACTTCGTCGATATTTAAAAAGGCAATCATTAAACCTTGTAAAATATGTAGGCGAGAAAGCACTTTATCTAAACGATAACGCAAGCGACGAGTAACCGTGGTGCGGCGGAATTGCAGCCATTCAGTGAGAATTTGTAGCAAGTTTTTCACTGCTGGCTTGTGATCCAAACCGATCATATTCATATTGACACGGTAATTGCGTTCAAGATCGGTCGTGGCAAATAAATGTGCCATTAACGCATCAACATCAACACGATTAGAACGTGGCACGAGCACAATTCGCACTGGGTTATCCTGATCCGCTTCATCACGCATATCTTCAAGCATTGGTAATTTTTTTGCATTCATCTGATCTGCGATTTGCGTTTGAATTTTGCTTGGTGAAGATTGGTGCGGCACAGCCGTAATGATGATTTCACCGTCTTCTTTTTTCCACGCTGCACGCATTTTTATTGAGCCACGACCTTGTTCGTAGAGCTTACGCAATTCACTTTTCGGCGTGATAATTTCGGCTTCAGTTGGGAAATCAGGGCCTTGTACAATGGTTAATAAATCATCTAATGTCGCTTTCGGATTTTCCAACAGCATTACCGCAGCGTCAGCGATTTCGTTGACATTATGTGGCGGAATATCTGTCGCCATACCCACGGCAATCCCCGTTGTACCGTTTAATAAAATATGTGGCAAGCGAGCGGGCAAATATTGTGGCTCTTGCAACGTGCCGTCGAAGTTTGGCTGATAATCTACCGTGCCTTGCCCAAGTTCCCCGAGCAAAATTTCAGCAATTTTCGATAAACGAGATTCGGTATAACGCATTGCAGCAAAGGATTTTGGCTCATCAGCCGCTCCCCAGTTACCTTGACCGTCCACCAAAGGATAGCGATAAGAAAACGGCTGTGCCATTAGCACCATCGCTTCATAACACGCGCTGTCGCCGTGCGGGTGGAATTTACCTAACACATCACCCACGGTACGAGCCGATTTTTTGTATTTTGCGGTGGCATTCAAGCCCAATTCTGACATCGCATACACAATGCGGCGTTGCACAGGTTTTAGACCGTCGCCAATAAAAGGCAATGCACGATCCATAATCACATACATTGAGTAATTTAAATAAGCACTTTCAGTAAAAGTGCGGAGTGGCATTTGTTCGATGCCTTCGTAATTTATTTCGCTCATTTTTCTATCATCTTGAAATTATTAAATTTTACACCGCAGTTTAAACCGCTAAATCCACTTGATCGCCTTTGCTTTGTAGCCAATTTTTGCGATCGTCCGCCCGTTTTTTGTTTAATAACATATCCATTAGCTCAATGGTTTCATTGCTAGTGTTGTCTGCTTCACCATTAAGTGCGGTGTGATTTTCTTGCGTTTTTTGCACCGCACTTTCATCATCAAATTCCGCATACTGTGGCGTTGGCTCATAAGTAAGCTGAACTAAACGGCGAGTGTTAGGATCCATTGTGGTTTCTCGTAACTGACTTGGGTTCATTTCACCTAACCCTTTGAAGCGCTGAACATTAATTGTGCCACGCTTGCCTTTAAGGCGATCTAAAATACCTTCTTTTTCGCTTTCATCTAAGGCGTAGAACACTTCTTTGCCGAGATCGATACGATAGAGCGGTGGCATTGCCACATAAACGTGTCCCTCTTGCACTAATTTCGGAAAATGGCGTAAGAATAAGGCACAAAGTAGGGTAGCGATGTGCAAACCGTCGCTGTCGGCATCGGCGAGAATACACACTTTGCCGTAGCGTAATTGGCTGAGATCGTTGCTATCAGGATCAATCCCTAATGCAATGGCGATATTATGCACTTCTTCTGACGCAAGCACCTGATCGGAAGACACTTCCCAGGTGTTTAAAATTTTTCCACGCAACGGCAAAATGGCTTGATATTCACGGTTACGAGCCTGTTTTGCCGAGCCGCCAGCAGAGTCTCCCTCCACCAAAAATAGCTCTGTACGTTCCAAATCTTGCTGTGAACAATCGGCAAGTTTCCCAGGGAGAGCAGGGCCGCTAGTGAGTTTTTTACGCACCACTTTTTTCGCTGCATTTAAGCGACGTTGTGCGGAGCTAATCGCCATTTCTGCTAAGGCTTTGGCTTGTTCAATATTATTATTGAGCCACAAACTAAAGGCATCTTTCACCACGCCACTAATAAACACCGCACTTTGGCGTGAAGATAAGCGTTCTTTGGTTTGCCCTGCAAATTGTGGATCGTGCATTTTGAGAGAAAGCACATAAGCACAGCGATCCCACAGATCGTCTGCGGTGAGCTTCACATTGCGTGGCAATAAATTATGGAATTCACAGAATTCACGCATTGCATCAAGTAAGCCTTGGCGTAAGCCGTTGACGTGCGTGCCACCTTGAATAGTCGGGATTAAGTTTACATAGCTTTCACCGAGCAATTCACCGCCCTCTGGTAACCAAATTAACGCCCAAGAAACCGCTTCTGAATTGCCTTTGAAATCGCCGACAAAAGGCGTTTCAGGTAAGCAAGTAAAGCCGTTGACAGCCTCGCTTAAATAATCGGCTAAACCGTCTTGATAAAGCCAAGTGTCTTCGGTGTTATTGATTTTATCGATAAATTTAATTTCTAAGCCTGAGCAAAGTACGGCTTTAGCACGCAATAAATGACGTAAGCGTGAAACGGAGAATTTTTCGCTGTCGAAATATTTGGCATTTGGTTTAAAATGCACCGTTGTACCTGTCGTACGACGACCACAAGTGCCAACCACTTCTAATTCTTCCACTTTCACACCGTCGGCAAAGGCGATGTGATGCACTTCGCCGTGGCGTTTGATTGTTACATCAAGGCGTGCAGAAAGGGCGTTGACCACAGAAATCCCTACACCGTGCAAACCGCCTGAAAATTCATAATTTTTGTTGCTGAATTTTCCGCCTGCGTGCAATTTGGTTAAAATCACTTCCACGCCCGACATATTTTCCGTCGGGTGCATATCCACTGGCATTCCACGTCCATTATCAATGACTTCTAGCGATTGATCAGGGTGCAAAATCACTTCAATTTTGGTGGCAAATCCTGCTAAGGCTTCGTCTACACTGTTATCAATGACTTCCTGTGCCAAGTGATTTGGATTGGTGGTGTTGGTGTACATTCCTGGGCGAACCTGTACTGGTTCTAGCCCTTTTAAAACCTGAATATTTTCAGAACCGTATTTTTCTGTGGTCATAATGTTTAACTTATTGATTAATTTGCGTTATTTTTCTTTTCTTCTAATTCTTCCCAGCGTAAGAAAGCGTCTTCTAACGCTGCTTCTTGTTCGCTTAATTCTTGTAATTTTGCCGATGTGTAATCGTGTGCTTGTTGGAAGAAATCTGCACTGCCGACTTCCGCTTGAAGTGCGGTGATTTTTTGCTCTAATTCGTCCAATAATTGTGGTAATTGCTCCAGCTCACGCTGTTCTTTATAAGACAATTTTACCGAACGTGGTTTGGCCGAAACTGATAAATTTTGCACCGCACTTTCATTTGATGTAGCTTGCACTTTGGCTTGTTTGGCGAGTGTTTGTTCGGCTTTTTGTGCGAGTACATTGGCTTGCTGCTGTTTAGCATCAAAGAAACCGCCGACGTATTTATTCAGCACGCCATTACCTTCGAAAATGTAGCATTCGGTAGCGACGTTGTCGATAAATTGACGATCGTGGCTGACAATAAGCAATGTGCCTTGATAATCGGCGAGAATTTCTTCAAGCAATTCAAGGGTTTCGACGTCCAAATCATTGGTTGGTTCGTCTAAAATCAGCAAGTTGTTTGGTTTAAGCAATAATTTTGCCAATAATAGACGGTTACGTTCACCACCAGACAAGGCTTTAACTGGGGTCATTGCTCGTTTAGGTGGGAACAAGAAATCTTGCAAATAGCCTAAAACGTGGCGTTTTACGCCGTTGATTTCAATATCTTGCTTGCCGTCGGCTACGTTGTCCATTACGGTTTTTTCAGGATCGAGATCGGCACGATATTGGTCAAAATAAGCGATGTCGAGTTTCGTTCCGCAACGAATAGAGCCTGCGGTGGGTTTCAGTTGTTCGAGTAATAATTTGATAAAAGTGGTCTTGCCGCAACCGTTCGCACCGATTAAGGCAATTTTATCGCCACGCAAAATCGTGGTGCTGAAATTGGATAGCAATTTTTTATTTTCAATTTCAAAGCTGGCATTTTCCACTTCAAATACAATTTTGCCCGAACGACTTGAAGTATCAAGTTGAAGTTTTGCTGTGCCCAACACATCACGACGTTGGCGACGTTCTTCTCGCAAGGCTTTTAACGCTCGTACACGCCCTTCATTACGAGTTCGGCGAGCTTTAATGCCTTGACGAATCCAGACTTCTTCTTGTGCTAGTTTTTTATCAAACAGATCATTTTGTAAGGCTTCAACGCGTAAATTTTCTTCTTTGGTTGTGAGATAAGTGTCATAATCGCCTGAATAAGACACTAATTTGCCACGGTCTAAATCAATAATGCGAGTTGCCATTTTGCGAATAAACGAACGGTCGTGGGAAATAAACACGATGCTACCATTGAAATCGAGTAGGAAATTTTCTAGCCACTCAATGGCTTCCACGTCCAAATGGTTGGTCGGTTCGTCTAATAATAATACGTCAGGATTGCACACCAAGGCACGAGCTAATGCTGCTTTACGCAACCAGCCGCCAGATAAATCAGCCAGCAAGGTGTTTGGATTGAGTTCTAATTTAACCAACACTTCATTGATTTTATTCTCAAATTGCCAGCCGTTAGCGTGTTCTAATTTTGCTTGCACCTGTGCCAGCTGATTTAGTGCTGTTTCGCTATAATCTTGCTCTAAACGCATTGAGATGTGGTGATATTCTTTGAGTAAATCGCTCAAATGCCCAATGCCCTCGGCAACATAATCAAATACATTCCCCGAAGCGTGGCGAGGCGGATCTTGTTCCAAACGAGAAACCACTAAATCTTGCTCGAATTGTAATTTGCCATCGTCCATTACCACATCGCCTGCGATAATTTTCAGCAAAGTTGATTTTCCTGCGCCATTGCGCCCCACAAGACAAACACGTTCGCCTGCTTCAATGTGTAAATCAGCGTGGTCGAGTAGTGGGTGATCGCTGAAAGAAAGATAGCCGTTGGTTAAACTGATTAATGCCATAAGTTGAAATTACTATTTAAAGCTATTAAATGGATTATTCTAGCAGTTTTATGGTTTTTTTTATAGGTGTAAATGAACGAAATTTACAAGTAAATAAAAAGTGCGGTGGATTTTTTTATATTTTTGCTAGAGATAAAAAATGCAACCTTGCGGTTGCATTTTCATTAGGGATGTTTAGGATTTATGAAATAAAATTTTTCACTTAATTTTGGAATCATAACTAAGTAAAGTTACCTTAAGCATTAGGGACTACTTAAGATGTGATGTATTCTAAACGCATTTATTTTTAATTGCAAACATTCATTTGATGTTTTTTAAATTTTTCGTACTGGTCGGATATTTTTTGTCCATTTGGCAACGCCAAATCAGGCGCAATCTCAAATAATGGCACAATAACGAACTCTCGGTTATGCATATCGTAATGCGGAATAGTTAATCGTTCGCTTTGCATCACCAAATTGTCATACAGCAGTATATCTAAATCCAGTGTACGTTCACCCCAACGGCGCAAACGCACACGCCCTTGTTCATTTTCAATTTTTTGCAATGCGTCTAACAGCTCCAACGGTGCAAGCGTAGTTTCAAGGCAAGCAACGGCATTCACATAATCAGGTTGATCTTGTGGGCCTAGTGGCTTGCTTTGATAAAAAGAACTTTGCGCCAACAGCGTTGTGTGTGGTAAGTTTGCCATTGTCTGCAATGCCGTGTTGAGCTGCTCAACTGGCGTATTCAAATTACTGCCCAAAGCGATATAAGCGATTGCCATTTGTATTCCTTAATTTGCTGCTTTATTACTTGCTGTCGTCGTTTTGCGCTGTTTGCGACGTGCACGATAGCTGCGTTTTTTGGGATTTGGCGTAATTTTATTTTGCTCGTGAACCAAATCATCTCGCTGCTGGGTATTACTAAATTGATATTCGTGCCACCATTTCACTAACTCAATACTTTCACCGCCCTCAATTTCCGCTCGCATCGCTAATAAATCGTAAGCTGCACGGAATTTCGGTTGCGCAATTAATCGTTCAGGTGCTTTGCCTGTGCGCTTGAGTAGCTGTAATTGCAATAACCAAATATCTCGCACAACGGCAGTATGACGGCGTGGCGCGGCTAATGCACCACATAATAAATCTAAAATTTCATTGCTGGCTAAAGCATAAGCATCATAATTATTTAAACCACCTTCATTTTTCAAAATATCCACTTTTTCACGCAGTGGATACCAAAAGAAAGCCGCAAATAAAAATGCTGGGTTTACTCGCAAATTATCGGCAATACGTTCATCAGTAGAATTTAACGCTGTAAACACCATACGCTCGGCAAAACTGTCGCCTTTTTCGGTGAAATAAGGCATTAATGCGGGGAATAATTGCTCAAATAGATGATATTCTCGCAATAACTGATACGTTTTTACTCCAGCGCCTGTTTGCAACAATTTTAGGCTTTCATCAAATAGACGAGCAGGCGGAATGTTTTTCAACAATGGTGCAAGTTCACGAATCGGCTTATCGCTGGCTTTGTCTAAGAACATATCCAATTTCGCCATAAAACGGATCGCACGCAACATACGCACGGGATCTTCTTGATAACGAGTGATAGGATCGCCAATGAGGCTTAATTTTCCTGCTTTTAAATCGTCAATGCCGTGATAGAAATCGTAAATCAGATTTTCTTTCGGGCTGTAATAAAGCGCATTGACGGTGAAATCACGGCGTTCTGCATCTTGCTCTAACGTGCCATAAACATTATCTCGCAATAACATTCCTTGTTCACTTTGTTTGGCGTGATTTTCAGAATGATGGCTTGAATGGCTGGCACGAAAGGTCGCTACTTCAATCACATCACGTCCAAACATAATATGCGCTAGGCGGAAACGACGCCCCACTAAACGGCATTGGCGTTGGAAAATTGCTTGCACTTGTTCAGGACGAGCATTGGTGGCGACATCAAAATCTTTTGGGGTTTTGCCCAGTAATAAATCACGCAAACAACCGCCGACAATATAGGCTTCGTAGCCGTGTCGGTTGAGTTTTTCCACCACGGTTAAAGCATTTCGGCTAAATTGGCGAGAATGAATGCCCAAAGAGTTCGCTTTTATTTTATATTTATTGAAATCTTGCTGGCTTGAATGCCCAAAGTGCGGTGCATTTTTAGACGATTTTGGGGGCATCGCCGACGAGTGAGCCGAGCGTTGTAATGGAGGCTCTGTTCTTGTGCTTTGGCTTGTTTGAGCTGGTTTTTTATTTTTTGAGCTCAACAAATTTTTGATATAAGTAAAAATAATAAACTCCGCAAATAAAACTGAGGACGCATAAATAATGCGCCCTTGATAGACTGGCTTGAGAGTGAGTTAATTAAAAGCCCATTTGTTTTTCACGCACTTCGGCAAGGGTTTTGCAGTCAATACAAAGGTCTGCCGTTGGGCGAGCTTCTAAACGACGGATACCAATTTCCACGCCGCAAGAATCGCAATAGCCAAAATCTTCGGTATCCAATTTTTTCAATGTACTTTCAATTTTCTTCATTAATTTACGTTCACGATCACGAGCACGCAATTCAAGGCTAAATTCTTCTTCTTGAGTGGCACGATCAGCAGGATCGGGGAAATTAGCCGCTTCATCTTGCATATGAGAAACAGTACGACTTGCTTCATCAACAATTTGAGTGTGCCACGCTTCTAAGATTTTACGAAAATGAGCGATTTGATTTTCGTTCATATATTCTTCGCCTTTCTTTTCTTTATATGGCGAAACACCCGCTAATGCGAGCAGACTTAAAGTAGCTTTGGTTGTGTTTGTCATTTTTTTCTCCAATCAATATTACGTCTGTCTGTGCGATCCATCTTTTGCGCCAAACACGATAAAATACCGTATAAAAAATGTAAGGTATTTTTGAAAGGCGATATAAATAACAGAAGTTGGATAAATAAGCAAATAAAATTGAATTAAACCATCGATCTTTACATTCTCTTTACATTATTTTGTGATCTGCATTCCAAAACGGTAAAAAAAGATTTTTAAATTCACCGCTTTTTGCCCTAATCTCCGTCAGTTTTTTTCAATTATATAGGCAGTCGATTTTAGGAATATGGGGCGAACAGAAATCGCAGAGAAATTAAGCATAAAACTAATTTCCTTTGATAACATTATTTATTGCTTTATTTTAGCAATAGGCACACTTTGCTTTTTGCCCACGGATTTTTTATTGCCCAACCTAACCGCAGGATTGATTGCATTGAGCTTGGCTGTCTGTGCGTTATTGCTTAATTATTGGGCGTGGCGACGCACGGCGGTGTGGCTTTTTCGATGTGCTATATTCTTTATTTGCTTAGCTTATGCTCATCAAACAGCATTGAATGCGTTGCAATCTGCACAAATTCCCACACAAAAAATGCAGGCGAAATTTCGCATTGTTGAAATTCATCATCAACAAGGCTATCAAGCTGTTGTGTTACAAACTCAAGCGACACCGACACTGGCGGCAAAGCGAATTTATGCCAGTTGGAAAGTTGAACAAGTACCCCAATTAGGGGAAATTTGGCAGGGGGAATTGCAACTTAGACCCATATCTTCTCGCTTAAATCAAGGGGGATTTGATCGGCAGGCGTGGTACTTTTCTAAGCATATTCACGCTTGGGCGAGTGTTAAAAGTGCGGTGAAAATTAGCGAAGATTTTTCGTGGCGAGAGCAACGTTTTGCACAAAGTTTACAACAAACTACAGGCTTAGCGCAGCAAGGCTTATTGTTGGCATTAGGTTTTGGCGAGCGAGCTTGGCTGCCTACGCCAACGTGGCAATTATATCAGCAAACCAACACCGCCCATTTAATTGCGATTTCAGGTTTGCATATTGGCTTGGCGATGGCATTGGGCTTTTGGTTTGGGCGAGCGGTGCAATATATTTTGCCGACAAGGTGGATTTCGCCCCTATTTCCGCTGTTGAGTGGATTGCTATTAGCTTTTTTGTACGCAGAATTAGCAGGATTTGCCATTCCTACTTTTCGAGCAATGTTAGCGTTAGCCGTGGTGTTTTTATGCCGTTTCGGGCGAGTTTATTACACCGCTTGGCAGCTTTATTTTCGAGTTATTGCTTTGCTATTATTGTGCGATCCGCTGATGATTTTATCCGCCAGCTTTTGGTTATCCGTTGGAGCGGTGGGCTGCTTAATCTCGTGGTATCAAATCTTCCCTTTAAATCGGCTAGAATGGCGAGGGCAACGATTAAGCGCAAAAGTGCGGTGGATTTTTGCGTTATTTCATTTGCAACTCGGCTTATTTTGTTTATTCACGCCCATTCAATTAGCCCTATTTGCAGGTTTTTCATTACACGGATTTTTCGCCAATTTGCTGATCGTGCCTTTATATAGCTTTTTGCTTGTGCCAGTGGTGCTGGTGGCAGTATTAAGCCAAGGCGAATTTTCTAGTTGGCAAATCGCCGATTTTTTGGCAGATCAAATAACGCAATTATTAACCTTTTTTCAGCGCGGTTGGCTTAATTTATCGGCGCAACAAAGTCAGATGCTTAGTGTGATGTTAGCCTTGATAATGTGCGGTTTAGTGTGGCTGTTGCACAAAAAGCCTAAGCAACATTCCACATCTTCAACGTGGTTATATCAAAAACGTCCACGTTATTTCTCGTTAAAAACAGACCGCACTTTAGCCCCCAATATTTATTGGCGTTGGCAATGTGTATTAGTTGGATTTATCTGCGTTTGTTTAGGAAAAAGTGCCTTAAATTATGTTGAACAAAGCGATTGGCGAGTGGAAACCTTAGATGTCGGACAGGGGTTGGCAACCTTAATTGTGGCAAATCAACGGGGGATTTTATATGACACAGGTGCAAGCTGGGCGGACGGCTCAATGGCGGAAATCGAAATTTTGCCTTATTTACAACGGCAAGGCATTAGCTTGGATTATGTGGTGATTAGCCACGATGATAACGATCATTCAGGGGGCGCAAAAGCAATTTTTAACGCCTTTCCGCAAGCGACATTGATCAGTAGTTCCACGCAAAACTATCAAGAAAAGCACCGCAGTTTTTGCATCGTAGGGGCTCAATGGCATTGGCAAGGGTTGCAGATTCAAGCCTTATCGCCCTCCCAAATAGTGGAAAGAGCTGAAAATGCCCATTCTTGCGTGCTATTGGTGCAAGATCAATATGCCAATCGCCTTTTATTAACAGGCGATGTCGATATTGCCACCGAAAACCAAATCTTGTCACAATTAGCCCCAGTGAAGTTGCTGCAAGTGGGGCATCACGGTAGCAAAACTTCTACGGGTGAAAGGCTGGTGGCGCAGATTAAACCGCAAGTGGCGTTGGTGTCGTCTGGGCGTTGGAATCCTTGGCATTTTCCAAATAAAACGGTGGTTGAGCGTTTAATGCGAGCCAAAAGTGCGGTGTATAATACCGCAGTTTCGGGGCAAATTTCGGCACATTTTAAGCAAGGCAAAATGAAGATCATTCAAGCGAGAAATGCTTATAGTCCTTGGTTTAGCCAAATGATAATGGCGGAAACATTGGCGAAAAACACGGCTAAAAATGGCGATTAAACGGGTTTAAGTTGGATAATGACGCAAAAAATTGTACAATGCGCTCAATTTTTAAAGCGAAGATGACATTATGAAAGAAAAAGATATTTCCGTCCTGAAAACCTTTAAACGCTTGTGGCCGACAATTAGCACATTTAAATCAGGTTTAATTGCCGCTGCCATTGCCCTTGTGTTAAACGCATTAGTGGATTCGGGTTTGATTTATTTATTAAAACCTTTATTAGACCAAGGTTTCGGGCAAGCGGATCATCAATTTTTAAAATTAATGGCAGTGCTAGTGGTGCTATTCGTCTTATTCCGTGGCATCACTAACTATATAGCAAGCTATTGTTTATCTTGGGTGTCAGGCAAAGTGGTAATGACTTTGCGCCGTCGCTTGTTCAAACATTTAATGTATATGCCTGTTGGTTATTTCGACCAAAACCCTACAGGACGCTTGCTTTCTCGTGTAACTTACGACAGCGAAATGGTCGCCAGTTCATCTTCTAGCGCATTAGTTACCATTGTGCGAGAAGGCACATATTTAATTTCTCTTTTCGTGGTAATGATTTACACCAGCTGGCAATTATCGCTGGTGTTATTCGTATTAGCCCCGATTATCGGCATTTTAATCGGCATTGTATCTAAGCGTTTCCGCAAATTAAGCCGCAATATTCAAGATAGTATGGGCGCATTAACCACCACCACAGAACAAATGTTGAAAGGACATAAAGTAGTGCTTTCTTTTGGTGGGCAAACCATTGAAGAAAAACGCTTTAACGAAGTAAGCAATGATATGCGTCGCAAAGGAATGAAAATCGTGTCTGCCGACGGTATTGCTGATGGTGTTGTTCAGTTGATTGCTTCTTTTGCTTTGTCTGCCGTGCTTTATGTGGCGACGTTTCCTGAAGTAGTGAGTGAAGAACTCACGGCGGGATCGTTCACCGTGGTATTTTCTTCGATGATGGCGATGTTGAGACCGCTGAAATCATTAACCAATGTGAATTCCCAATTCCAACGTGGTATGGCGGCTTGCCAAACCTTATTTGAATTTTTAGATTTAGACACCGAAAAAGATCAAGGACAGTATGAAATTGCTCGTGCGAAAGGCGAAGTGCGGTTTAAAAATGTGAGTTTTTCTTATCCTAACAAAGATGAGTTAGCGTTAAAAAATCTTTCTTTTGATATTCCACAAGGAAAAACCGTTGCATTAGTTGGGCGTTCGGGTTCGGGCAAATCGACTATTGCGAATTTAGTAACTCGATTTTACGATATTGAACAGGGCGAAATTTTGTTAGACGGCGTGAATATTCAAGACTACCGCTTGAGTAATTTGCGTGAACAATGTTCGGTAGTGTCGCAACAAGTACATTTATTTAATGACACCGTGGCGAATAATATTGCCTATGCAGCGACCGAAAAATACACGCGTGAACAGATTATCGCCGCAGTAAAAGCCGCTCACGCAATGGAATTTATTGAAAACTTAGAACACGGTTTGGATACGGTTATCGGCGAAAATGGGGCAAGCCTATCAGGCGGACAACGTCAACGCTTGGCGATTGCTCGAGCTTTATTGCGTAATTCGCCAGTGCTGATTTTAGATGAAGCGACATCGGCATTAGATACAGAATCAGAGCGTGCAATTCAAGCAGCGTTAGAAGAATTGCAAAAAGATCGCACGGTTTTAGTGATTGCGCACCGTCTATCAACCATCGAAAATGCTGATGAAATTATTGTGATTGAACACGGTGAGATCAAAGAACAAGGAAATCACACCGCACTTTTAGCGCAAAATGGCGCATATAAACAGCTTCATTCAATGCAATTTTCACATTAAGTTTTTTCATTAAAAAAGGGGCAAAACGTGCCCCATAAAATATCTTCTCTTAAAAGGAACAACGATGAATTTCTGGTATTCCAATTCAAAAATTGCTTATTTATTGTTACCTTTTTCTTGGCTATTTGGGCTAGTGAGCGTAGTGCGTCGCTGGCTATTTCAGCAAAATATTCTAAAATCTTATCGAGCCCCCGTGCCAGTGGTTGTGGTCGGCAATTTATCCGTTGGTGGCAATGGCAAAACGCCAGTAACGATTTGGCTAGTGGAACAATTACAGCAACGTGGCTTAAAGTGCGGTGTCATTTCTCGAGGTTATGGCAGCAAATCAGAAGTTTACCCACGTTTAGTCAAAGTAGGAGACGATCCGATTCAATCAGGCGATGAACCGTTATTAATTGCTCAACGCACAGGCGTACCAGTGTGCATTTCGCCAAATCGCCAGCAAGCGATTGAACTGTTATTACGCCAATTCCCTTGCGATGTGATTATTAGCGACGACGGTTTGCAACATTATAAATTGCAGCGTGATATTGAAATTGTGGTAATGGACGCTGAACGTGGCTTAGGCAATGGCTTTTTGTTGCCTGCTGGTGCATTACGAGAGAGTGCTGAACGATTAAATTCCGTTGATTTTGTTATTAGCAATGGTGCAGAAAATCAATATAGCGATGCAGTAATGCACTTAGTGCCACATTATGCGATTAATTTAGTAACAAAAGAAAAACGAGAGTTGACCACGTTCAAACAAGTTTCTGCCATTGCAGGTATTGGCAATCCGCAACGTTTTTTCTCGATGTTACAGGGTTTGAATATTGAGCTAATTAGCACTAGAGCATTCCAAGATCATCAAGCCTATAATGCCGAATTATTTAGTCAATTCGACAAAGAACAGCCCTTATTTATGACTGAAAAAGATGCGGTGAAGTGCGGTCAATTTGCACAGCAAAATTGGTGGTATGTGCCTGTTGAAGCCCATATTTCTGGGCAAAAAGCGACCGCACTTTTAGAACAAATCATCACAAAAACAAAAGGATAAGCTATGACAAATTTTACCGTAATTATTCCTGCACGTTTTGCTTCTAGCCGTTTACCTGGTAAACCGTTGGCGGACATTGCAGGCAAGCCGATGATTCAACACGTGTGGGAAAAAGCACAGCAATCGGGGGCAAGTCGAGTGGTGGTGGCAACGGACAACGAGCAAGTGCGTGATGCCGTGTTGGCATTTGGTGGTGAAGTTTGTATGACTTCTGATAAGCACAATTCAGGCACAGAACGTTTAGCCGAAGTGGTGCAAACTTTAGGCATTGCCGATGATGAAATTATTGTGAATATTCAAGGCGATGAGCCGCTTATTCCACCAGTGATTGTGCAACAAGTGGCAGAAAATTTGGCGAAATATCAAGTCAATATGGCAAGCCTTGCGGTGAAAATCGACGATGCAGAGGAACTATTTAACCCGAACGCAGTCAAAGTGCTGACCGATAAAAACGGCTATGTATTGTATTTTTCTCGTGCGGTTATTCCTTGGGATCGTGATCAATTTGCTCAATTACAGCAGGCTGAAATCAGTCAAAAACTATTGAAATTACAACCGCACTATTTACGTCATATTGGTATTTATGCTTATCGTGCTGGCTTTATTAAACAATATGTGCAATGGCAACCGACGGCACTTGAGCAAATCGAAAGCCTTGAGCAACTCAGGGTGTTGTGGAATGGCGAGCGTATTCACGTTGAACTGGCAAAAGAAATTCCAGCCGTTGGTGTGGATACGCCTGAAGATTTGGAAAAAGTGCGGTCAATTTTAAGTTAATTTTTACAAAGAGAGGATTTATGTTAGACAAAATTATTGGTGCAGTATTAAGTAATGCCTTAGGCGGCAGTTCAAATAACGCACAAAATTCATCAATGATTACCGACGTTTTAGGTTCGTTATTGAAAAATCAAGGGGGAATGGAAGGCGTTTTTAACCAATTACAAAAAAGTGGTTTAGACGATTTGTTAAATTCTTGGATTGGCACAGGGAAAAACCAGCCCTTAAATCCAAATCAAGTGAATGATGTTTTTGGTGAAGAAACCCTTTCTAACGTGGCTCAACAAGCAGGCGTTGAAACATCGCAAGCACAAGATATTTTATCGCAAGCCCTACCGCAAATTATTGATATGCTTACACCAAACGGACGTGAGGGCGGCGTGAGCACCGATAGTTTGGCACAGCAAGCACAACGAGCACAGCAAGATGACGGCTTTGGTTTAGATGATTTAATTGGCGGTGCATTAGGCGGCATTTTTGGTCAGCAAGGGCAATCTTCAGCTTCGCAAACGCAGTCAAGCCAAGGTGGTTTAGGGGATTTATTAGGACAAATTTTAAATCAGCCAACCCAAACCAGCCAAACTCAAGAACCTAGCCAAAATAACGATTTGGCTCGTGATATTGGCTCGGTGCTAAATGGCTTTTTTAAATAAGCTAGAAATTTAATAAACCATAAATCAACATAAAGAGGCGTGCAAGCCTCTTTTTTTATATTGAAAATTAAACTGCGGTGTAAATTCTGAAAGTTTTTGTATTCTTCTGCTTTACAAGGTGTTTTTTATTCTATAACATATCGCTTGTTTTTTATTAAAAAATAAGTGAGTGTTTTATGAAAAAGGCATTATTAGTAACTTTATTATGCACCCTTGCGGTGTCTGCACAAGCCCATCGTGTTTGGGTAGTTAGCGATCATACCCACGGAGGTGAAGTATTAAAAGCAGATTTGGGCTACGGCGAATTTCCCCATTTAGAACAAATTAATGAAAAAAGATTACATTTTTTTGATCGTGGGGTAACTTTGTTTACCAAGGAAGGTAAGCAAAAATTAGTGCAAAAAGGCGACAAAAACTATCATTTTGAAAGCGAAAAACCTGTGCAAGACGGTAGCTACATCGTTGCAGGCGAATACAAACCTGTGTTTTGGTCGAAAAATGCGGAAGGTTGGAAGCAGGCGGATATGAAAGACACGCCAAAAGCGACCTATTGTGAATTAACTGCAATGTATGGCAAAAATATTGTGAATGTGGGACACGAAAGTGCCGCCGTAGATGTGATCAGCAAGCAAATTGGACACGAATTAGAAATCGTGCCAATGGATAACCCAGCCAATATTAATGTGAGCGATCCGTTCAAAGTGAAAGTGCTTTATCGTGGCGAGCCGTTGCCAAATGTAACTTTAACCGCTACTTTTGACGGTTTTGACACCACAGATAACAGCAAAACTCACAAAGTTGAAGCACAGGCGTTTTCAGACATAACGGCAGATGACGGCACAGTGAATATTATCCCATTGCGTCAAGGTTTTTGGAAAGCACAAGTTACTTACGAAGTGCCATTCAAAGATCCCGCACAATGCCAAGTGGCAAAACATTATGCGACACTCACCTTTGATATTGGTAAACAGTATCACTAATCGCAAATGACATCGTCTAAATTCAGCTTAAATCAGATTGTGCATTGAGCGAGAATAATTTAAAATTCATAAGCCCTTGTTAATTTGCAAGGGCTTTATTTTATTGCCACACCGAATTTTATTTTATGTTTGATTACAAAGCCTTTCTCAAAAATGTAACGCATCAGCCTGGCGTTTATCGAATGTTCGACAAAAACGACATTGTGATTTATGTGGGCAAAGCCAAAGATCTGAAAAAACGGCTGTCGAGCTATTTTCGTGCCAATGTGGCGAGCAAGAAAACCGAAGCCTTAGTTGCTGCGATTTGTCGTATTGAAACCACGATCACCAGCAGCGAAACAGAAGCCTTGTTGCTTGAGCATAATTACATCAAAACCTATCAGCCACGTTATAATGTGTTGCTGCGAGATGATAAATCCTATCCTTATATTTTGCTCACTAAAGAAACACACCCACGCATTACGGCACATCGTGGGGCAAAAAAAGTAGCTGGCGAATATTTCGGCCCTTATCCACACGCTGGTGCAGTGCGAGAAACCTTATCTTTATTGCAAAAATTATTCCCAATCCGCCAGTGTGAAAATTCGGTGTATAAAAATCGTTCACGCCCTTGCTTGCAATATCAAATTGGGCGGTGCCTTGCACCGTGCGTAGCAGGTTTTGTGAGTGATGAAGATTATAATGCACAGGTGGAATATGCTCGTTTATTTTTGCAGGGTAAAGACCAGCAAGTGTTAGATCATCTCATCGGTAAAATGGAGCAGGCGAGCCAAGCCTTGGAATTTGAAACTGCGGTGTGTTTTCGTGATCAAATTCAAGCGGTGCGAGCAGTAACAGAAAAGCAATTTGTGAGTAATGAACGTCTTGATGATATGGATATTATCGCTATCGCTTATCAAATCGGTATCGCTTGCGTACAAGTGCTTTTTATTCGCCAAGGCAAAGTGCTTGGTAATCGGAGCTATTTCCCCAAAGTGCCAGCCAATACGGATTTAGCCGAATTAACCGCCACATTTGTCGGACAGTTTTATCTGCAAGCACATCAAGGACGAAGCGTACCGAATTCGATTATTGTCGATCATAAATTAGATGAAAAAACGGAATTAGAAGCCTTGCTTTCCGAACAAGCGGGGCGAAAAGTGCAAATTTCAGATCAAACTAAAGGCGATAAAAGCAAATATTTAAAATTGGCTCAAATGAATGCCAAAGCTGCTTTAAGCCTGAAATTAAAAGAAAACAGCTTGATGAGCGAGCGTTATCAAGCGTTGCAAAATTTACTTGGCATTGAACAAATTCAGCGAATGGAATGTTTTGACATCAGCCACACAATGGGCGAGCAAACCATCGCATCTTGTGTGGTGTTTAACAATGCAGGGCCGCTAAAATCCGATTATCGCCGTTTTAATATTGAAGGCATTACTGGCGGTGATGATTATGCGGCAATGGAACAAGCGTTGAAAAAACGCTATGATCGCCCCCTTGAAGCTGAAAAAATTCCCGATATTATTTTTATTGACGGCGGCAAAGGGCAATTAAATCGAGCCTTGCAAGTGTTTGCGGAATTGAATGTAAAATGGGACAAAAATAGACCGCACTTAATTGGCGTAGCCAAAGGGATCGATCGCCGAGCAGGGCAAGAAACGCTGATTTTAAGCAAACAAGGGCGAGAAATTAACTTAAATCCCGACGATTTAGCCTTGCATCTCATTCAACATATTCGAGATGAAAGCCATAATCACGCCATTACAGGGCATCGCAAAAAACGGCAAAAAGCCTTTACCCAAAGTGGCTTAGAAAGCATTGCAGGCGTGGGCGCGAAACGCCGTCAAGCCTTGTTAAAATATTTGGGCGGAATGCAAGGCGTGAAAAATGCCAGTCTTGATGAAATTGCCAGCGTACCAGGAATTTCCAAAGCCTTGGCTGAAACCATTTTTGACACTTTACGAGATTAAAGTGCGGTTAAAAATTTCATAGAATTTGATGAAAATCGCAAATTTAGATTTAGAAGCAGAAAAATAATGACGACACCGATAATTGAAACGCACCCCTTTCCCCCAGTGTTGCCAGCCAAGGCAACCGTAATGATGATGGGGACTTTCCCGCCAACGCCTGAAAAACGTTGTATGGAATTTCATTATCCCAACTTTCAAAACGATATGTGGCGAATTTATGGCTTAGTGTTTTTTGGTGATAAGCAATATTTTCAAATACCTAACGAAAAACGCTTTGACGCAGAAAAAATCACCGCTTTTTTAATGGCGCGAGGCATCGCATCTTGCCCGACAGTATGGAAAGCCATTCGAGAGCAAGGCAATGCGTCGGACAAATTTCTGAAAATTGTTGAACCGGTGAACTTAAATTGGGTGCTTGAGCAACTTCCCGATTGCCAATGGATTTTCACCACAGGTGGCAAAGCGACCGAAGCCTTGTTTAGCCTAGTGCCTGAAAAATTAAAAGAACCCAAAACCAACGAATTTATCGACTTTCCCTTTGCAGGACGTCAACTCAAACTTTATCGAGTGCCGTCCACATCAAGAGCTTATCCGCTCAGCTTAGAAAAGAAAGCCGAAGCCTACCGCACTTTTTTCCAACTAGCTGGAATTTTATAAGGAAAACAAAATGATAGACAACGCATTATTAGGCTTAAGCCACGAACAGCAACAACAAGCCGTCGAACAAATCCAACAATTAATGGAACAAGGCATTCCCGCAGGGCAAGCAATTAAAATGGTCGCCGAGCAGTTAAGAGAGCAGTATCAAAGCAAAGAAGAATAAAACTGCGGTAAAAATTTTGAATTTTTTCACCGCAGTTTTGTGAGGTTTTGAAATGATTTGGCATAAATCCGAAATAACACTTGCTTTAGTTGGGCGTAAGTGTTCTAATAGCTTCGCTAAATAGTTATAAAAATGAGTTACGAGTTCTTCCGCATTAGCATTACGAGTTTTAACGTTCTAAATTTTAAAAATGTTAAATAAGTGCCTTGGATTTTTCTTAATATCAATTCTATTTCCAACCTTAGCATTGTCGCTTGAATTCAAGCATTAAAATTTAAACTTAAAAATAAGGAAGACTTATGTCTAAATTAAACGGTTCTGTAAAATGGTTCAACTCTGATAAAGGTTTTGGTTTCATCACTCCAGCGAATGGCGGTAAAGATTTATTCGTTCATTTCTCTGGTATCGTAGGCGAAAACTACAAAACTTTAAACGAAGGGGATAATGTTGAATTTAACGTTCAAGATTCTCAACGTGGACCTGCAGCAGTTGATGTTGTTGTAATCAAATAATTTATTTTAAATGCCTTAAATTAGGCGTTTAAGAAGAAAAGAAAGCCTTAACAAATAAGTTAGGGCTTTTTTGTTGACTAATAATTTAAAATTAATTAGGCAGTAAAAATAAACGAAAAAAGTGCGGTAAAAAATACCGCACTTTTTTGTGTTATTAGAGAACTAATTATTCCACTTTTACAATCCAACCCTCTGGAGCTGGTTTGTCGCCGAATTGAATACCGACTAATTCATCATATAATTTGCGAGTGATTGGACCAACTTCGGTTTCTGAATAGAAAACGTGGTAGTTGCCTTTGTGTTGAATACCACCCACTGGTGTGATGACGGCAGCTGTTCCGCAAGCACCAGCCTCGGCGAATTGGTCGAGTTGATCGATATAAACATCGCCCTCAATAGCTTCCATTCCCAAGCGTTCTTTTGCAAGGTGCAATAATGAATATTTGGTGATACTTGGCAGAATTGATTCTGATGCTGGTGTAATGAATTTGTTATCTTTGGTAATGCCAAAGAAGTTTGCCGCGCCCACTTCTTCAATTTTGGTGTGGGTTTTCGGATCAAGATAGATCGCATCGGCAAATTTGCGTGTTGAAGTGCCTTGTTCAGCAGCTAATTCGTGCGGAAGTAGGCTTGCAGCGTAGTTACCGCCGACTTTCACGCCACCTGTTCCCATTGGGGCAGCGCGGTCGTAATCTGTGGTGATGAAGTTTGATGGTGCAAGTCCGCCTTTGAAATAAGCACCAACAGGGCAACAGAATACAGAGAAAATAAATTCTGGTGCAGTTTTTACGCCGATATTTTCACCTACGCCAATCAAAAATGGACGTAAATAAAGGGTTGCACCTGAACCATATGGACCTAACCATTCTTGGTTGGCTTTTACCACTTCTTTGCACGCTCGTACAAATAATTCGGTGGGCACTTGCGGCATTAATAGGCGGTCGGAAGTGCGTTGCATACGCTTGGCGTTTTCTTCTGGGCGGAATAGGTTGATTGAGCCATCTTTGCAGCGATAGGCTTTTAAGCCTTCAAAACATTGCTGTCCGTAGTGTAGGGCGGTTGAACCCTCGTGAATATGAAGTGTGTTATCGGTGGTTAATTCACCGTCGTTCCATTTGCCATCTTTCCAGTGTGCGATAAAACGATAATCGGTTTTGATATAACTAAAGCCAAGATTATTCCAATCAAGATCTTTCATAATGCTTTCCTTTTGATTTTAAATGATGTGTTTTAAAAATATTTGGTAAATTTACACCATTCCGCTTTGATTGAAAACTATTATTTGAGATTTTAGTCGGGGTAATGGTACAATCGGGGCATAAAAAAACACCGTACTAAAAGTACGGTGTTATACCCCAAATTTAGGGTCTAAATATACAGGAAGTTAATGAGTATTCAATCAATGAAATACTCTGTTCGGTTTCCCGAACAATATGCAAACACAACATAATACTTAATTAAAAGTAAAATACCTTTAATTAGTCAAAAGAATTACTTATGATTAAGTATGGGCGTAGTGTAGGGGAAAAGGGCTGAACTGGCAATAGAGAAATATTTATCCGTCGGATTAGAAAAACTAATCCTATGCTAGGTTTTTTATTATACACAAAAAAATAAACAAAGGGAAGAAATTATGTTTAAACGTTTGCCTCCCCTGAATTCATTGAAAGCCTTTGATAGTGCTGCCACCCATTTGAGCTTTACAAAAGCAGCTGATGAGCTGTTTGTAACTCAGGCGGCAGTGAGTCATCAAATAAAATTATTAGAAGATTTTTTAGGCATTGAGTTATTTATTCGAAAAAATCGAGTATTAGAACTAACAGAAAAGGGGAAGTGGTATTATGGTGAAATTTCGCCATTACTACAAAAATTAGCCAATGTAACAGAAAAATTGGTATCAAAAGACAAGTCGCATCTAAATATTAGCGTGCCGCAGACCTTTGCTATTCAATGGTTAGTGCCACGTTTAATTCATTTTAATCAACAATATCCCGATATTGAAGTGCGAATTCGGGCTTCAGAACAAGACGAGGGCGTGTTGAATAAAGATATTGATGTGGCGATTTATTATGGCTACGGAAATTGGGACAATTTGCATACCGAATTGCTGGCAAAGGCAAATTTGGTGATGCTAGCTGCGCCGAAATTATTGGCTGAAAAGCCTGTGCATAACGAAAAAGATTTGAAAAAACATCGACTTATTCATATTCATACACGAGAAAACTGGCAGTTATTATCGCATCATCTCAACGTTGAACTGCCTAATGTACAAGAGGGATCTTTGTTTAGCCACACTTTTATGGCGCTGCAAACAGCGGTATATGGGCAAGGATTAATTTTGGCAAATCAAATGCTGGCGCAACAAGAAATTAGCAGTGGTAATTTGCAAATTGTGTTGCCAACCAATTTAACTGATCCGAAAGGGTTTTATGTGGTGAATAACCAAAATCGAGATAATGAAAACACTATTCAAATATTTCGTCAGTGGATTGTTGAAGAAATGAACAAAACTATTCAACAACAAACAGAAACACAAGAGAAATTTAATGGCTAATCGATTTTTAATTCTTGCAGCCTTAAGCGGTTTTATTTGCGTGGCTTTTGGCGCATTTGCCACACACGCTTTGCAAGCAAGTTTTTCCGCACAGCAATTAAATTGGGTCGATACAGGCTGGAAATATCAAGCCTTTCATACCCTTGCTTTATTAATGTTAGGCATTTTTGTGAACGTTATGTCATCACAAAATTCGCCAAAATATGGCAAAACTGCGGTGAATATTATTGGGTTTTCGTGGTTGTTCGGCATCGTAGCTTTTAGTTTCAGCTTATATATGATGGCAATTTTAAATAGCAAAGCCTTAGCAATGATTGTGCCCATAGGTGGCGTGGCATTTTTAATTGGCTGGTCGACATTATTTGTGGTTGCCGTTAAATCTAGCTTGGCAAAATAGTGTAGAATAAAGAAAAAATAAAACAGGATAATAGATTGAATAAATTAGCATTATATTGTCGCATTGGCTTTGAAAAAGAAGTGGCTGCGGAAATAAACGATAAAGCCGCAGAGCGTGGGGTGTTTGGTTTTGCTCGAGTGCAAGAAAATTCAGGCTTAGTGATTTTTGAGTGTTACCAAGCAGGCGAAGCCGATTTATTGGCTCGAGAAATTCCGTTTAATCAATTAATTTTTGCTCGCCAAATGATCGTGGTGTCGGATTTATTGCAAGATTTAAATCCCGAAGATCGCATCAGCCCAATTATCGAAAAATATCGACAAATTGCACCGCACTTTTCTCCATTAAAACAAAGCACGGAAATTTGGGTCGAAACAGCCGACACCAATGAAGCCAAAGCCTTATCAGCATTTTGTCGAAAATTCACCGTGCCATTGCGCCAAGCCTTAAAAAAAGAGGGTTGGCTTAAATTTAAAGAAATTAAACGTAGCGGCATCACATTGCATTGCGTATTTACCGCCAATAATGCGTGCTACGTAGGCTATTCTTATAATAACAACCATTCGGCGCATTTTATGGGCATTCCACGCTTGAAATTCCCTGCCGACGCACCAAGCCGTTCCACTTTAAAACTAGAAGAAGCCATTTTGACTTTTATTCCCAAAGAAGATGAGAGCAAACGTCTGAATGAAAATATGCTCGGCGTAGATTTGGGTGCTTGCCCTGGTGGTTGGACATATCAATTAGTGCGACGTGGTTTGTTCGTTTATGCGGTGGATCACGGCAAAATGGCGGCGAGTTTACACGACACAGGGCGCATTGAACATTGTCCAGAAGATGGTTTTAAATTCCAGCCACCAAAGCGTAAACAAATTGATTGGCTTGTGTGCGATATGGTGGAGCAACCGAGCCGAATTGCGCATTTAATCAGTAAATGGCTATTGAATGGTTGGTGTCGAGAGAGTATTTTTAATCTCAAATTACCAATGAAAAAACGCTATCAGGAAGTGCGACAATGCCTGCAGCAGCTTGCTGAGGAACTTACCGCTCAAGGTTTGATTTTTCGCTTACAAGCCAAACATTTATACCACGACCGAGAGGAAATCACCGTGCATATTCAACTTAAAAATGGGCAAGCAAAAAACGGACAGCCGAAAACTGCGGTGTAAAATGAAGGAGTTTTTAAATGAAAATTGCACTCGGTATTGAATATAGCGGTCAAAATTATTTCGGTTGGCAACGACAAGAAAAAGTCGCCAGCGTACAAGCAGAATTGGAAAAAGCCTTATCTTTTGTTGCCAATCAACCGATAGAAGTTTTTTGTGCTGGGCGCACCGATAGCGGTGTTCACGGCACAGGGCAAGTAGTTCATTTTGAAACGAGCGCCGAACGCCCCGAAAAAGCGTGGGTATTTGGCACTAATGCCAACTTGCCCGATGATATTGCGGTAAAATGGGCGAAAGTCGTTCCTGATGATTTTCACGCTCGATTTAGTGCCACCGCACGTCGCTATCGCTATGTTTTATATAGCAATAACGTTCGTTCGGCTATTTTACCCCACGGTATTACACACACACATTTGGCACTCGATCATCAAAAAATGCACCAAGCAGCACAAGCCTTGCTCGGCGAACACGATTTCAGCAGCTTTCGTGCCGCACAGTGCCAATCCCACAGCCCGTGGCGCAACGTTCATCATCTAAACGTTTCTCGCTTTGGCGCATATATCGTCGTCGATATTCAAGCCAACGCCTTTGTTCACCATATGGTGCGCAATATCGTCGGCAGCTTAATGGAAGTCGGCGCAGGACGAAAACCAATCGAATGGATTGCTGAAATCTTAGCCAAAAAAGACCGCGCTTTAGCCGCCCCCACCGCCAAACCCGACGGCTTATATCTCGTCGATGTGCTTTATCCCGAACAATTTGAATTACCTAAAAATGCACTTGGGCCGTTGTTTCTAGGGGAGTGATGGAAATATTAAGAGACTTGAGTTTAGTGGGGGAAGGGCTTAATATAGGGTTAAATAATAAAGTAAAAAGGAGTGGCTATGTTTAATGATTTAAATTGGCTGATAAAAGAATTTGGGATAGTTGCCTTAATGTTTATTATTCCTTTTTTAGTACTCGTTGTTCTTGCTTATGCTTTTACTAACAAATTAGCCTTTATTATATTTATGGCTATTTTGTTATTAATTGCTGTATTCTTATTTATTGAATTAATCAAAATTTGGCGAGATCCGTATTTAACTAGAAAACAAAAATGGGCTCGCTCTTTTGGTCGTTATTGATTTAATTTTTATATAGAAAAATAGAGTTTTTCTCCTTATTCTTGGTTTTCGTCTTTTCAATTTCTGCATTAGTCAGTGGCTTAACTGTGTTTTTGCCATAAAAGTAACCTTTTTGCACTACGTTCTTCAATGAAGCGTGGTGCAATATTTTGCTTTTTGCACTACGCTCATAAAATTTTGGAAAATGTAGTGCTAAATATGGTACTAAAATCTTTGGTCAATATCGATCTATTTTGAACTAAAATGAACAAAAAAATAGCTAGATATTTGAAAAATCTAGCTATTTTCTTTTTGTTTTGAACTGTGTCGAACAGTATTAAACAGTGTAATGGTGCGACTAGCTGGACTCGAACCAGTGACCCCCACCATGTCAAGGTGGTGCTCTAACCAACTGAGCTATAGTCGCATTTTGGAGTTAGATAATTGAGATTGAACTCAAAAAGTGCGGTTATAATATAGAAAGTTTTTTTCAAAAACAAGCGTTTTTCTCACCGCACTTTTTTGATTGATTAATATCTCTACGATTAATCTTTTAATTGCTGAATTTTTTCGATCACGTTGCTGGTGGAGCAGCCGTTTTCAAAGTTTAACACTAAAACATCGCCGCCGTTTGCCCAAACTTCTTTCGCACCTGCGATCTCTTCGGGTTTGTAGTCGCCACCTTTCACCAATAAATCGGGCAAGATTTCACCGATTAAGCGTTGTGGCGTGTCTTCGCTAAATTCGACTAGCCAATCGACAGAAGCTAAGCCAGCTAATACTGCCATTCGGCTGTGTAAGTCATTGATTGGGCGAGTTTCACCTTTTAAGCGTTTAACCGATGCATCGGTGTTGACGGCGACGATTAAGCGGTCGCCTAATTTGCGGGCATTTTCTAAATAAGAAACGTGTCCAGGGTGTAAAATATCGAAGCAGCCGTTGGTCATTACAATTTTTTCGCCACGATCTTTGGCTAATTTTACCGCAGCTTTTAGATCGCTTTCGCTCATTATACCAAAGCCTGTGGCGGTACGTCCGTGAATGGCGTTTTCAAGTTCAACCGTGCTAACCGTTGATGTGCCGAGTTTGCCCACAACGATGCCAGCGGCTACATTGGCGAGGTAGCAGGCTTCTTCAAATGAACGTTTGTCCGCAAGAGCGGTGGCAAGCACGCTAATTACAGTGTCGCCTGCGCCTGTAACGTCAAACACTTCTTTGGCTTCTGTCGGCAAATGATATGCTGGTTGGTTTGGGCGCAATAAGGTCATTCCTTTTTCTGAACGAGTAACCAAAAGTGCGGTTAAATTTATGTCAGAAATGAGTTTTAAGCCTTTTTCAATGATTTCTTCATCGTTGTGGCATTTGCCGACAACGGCTTCAAATTCAGACATATTTGGAGTGAGCAAGGTCGCTCCACGATAGCGTTCAAAATCAGTACCTTTCGGGTCGATTAGCACAGGAACATTCGCTTTGCGAGCAATTTGGATCATTTGTTGCACGTCAGAAAGTGTGCCTTTGCCGTAATCTGACAAAATCAAAGCACCACAATTTTGCACCGCACTTTCGAGTTTTTGGAGCAAATCTTGGCTGGAAACTTGATGGAAATCATCTTCAAAATCAAGACGTAATAATTGCTGATGACGAGATAAAATACGTAATTTAGTAATCGTCGGGTGGCTATCTAAGCGCACGAAATCGCACTGAATTTTTTGCTGTTCGAGTAATTGTGTTAAGGCATTGCCTGCTTCGTCATTCCCTGTTAAGCCTAATAATTGCACGGGTACATTTAAACTGGCAATGTTCATTGCTACGTTGGCAGCACCGCCAGCACGTTCTTCATTTTGCTGCACTCGCACTACGGGAACTGGCGCTTCAGGTGAGATTCGATTTGTTGCGCCAAACCAGTAACGGTCGAGCATTACGTCGCCTAAAACGAGTACGTTAGCTTGTGGAAATTGTGCGGAATATTGCGTCATCGAGGTTGTCCTTACATCAAAAATAAGAAATTTTGATAATTTTAGCACAGCAAAAACGACTTTGGCTTAAATTTTCGTTGAAATTCCGTTAAACTAGGCGGAATATTTTTTTGTGTTGTCTTTTTTTAGGTAAATTTATGTATGAAAATCACCTGCCTAAATTTCAAAAAGCCTTTTTACACCCGAAACATTGGGGATTTTGGCTTGGTTTAGGTTTTTATTGGCTAATTTTATGCTTGCCTTATCCCATTTTAGTGCGCATTGGTAAAGGCCTAAGTTGGCTTTTTTCACAATTAAAAGTGGGAAAACGACGTGAACAAATTGCTCGTCGTAATCTTTTATTAGCTTTTCCTGAGTTAAGCGAACAACGTCGTGAAGAAATTTTGCGAGCCAATATGCAAAATGTAGGAATGGCGATTATTGAAACCGGTATGGCGTGGTTTTGGTCGGATCGTCGGATAAAAAAATGGTCGAAAGTTGAGGGGCTACATCACCTTAAAGACAATGCAGAAAAGGGGATTGTTTTTGTTGGCGTACATTTTTTAACCTTAGAGTTGGGAGCTCGCATTGTGGGTTTATATCACCCAGGCATTGGAATTTATCGTCCGAATGATAAGCCGATTATGAATTGGTTACAAACGTGGGGGCGTTTGCGTTCTAATAAAGATGTGGTTGAGCGCAAAAATTTGCGTGCAATGCTTAAGGCTTTACGCCAAGGGGAAACTATTTGGTATGCGCCAGATCACGATTATGGGCGAAAAAGTGCGGTGTTTATTCCGTTCTTTTCTGTGCAAGATGCGGCAACGACCACGGGTTCATATTATTTAATTAAGGGCTCACCTGAAAGTAAAGTTGTACCATTTGCACCATTACGTAATGCGGATTATTCGGGTTACACCGTAACGATTTCAGCCCCTGTGGATTTTTCTGACTTAACCGAAGCAAAAGAGATTGCAATGCGAATGAATAAGTTAGTTGAAACAGAAATTTTAAAGGGCGTGGAGCAATATATGTGGCTACATCGTCGTTTTAAGACCGAAGAAAATGGCGATGATGGGCGAAAATATCGCTAAAGGAAATGCAGATAAACCAAAATTTAAGGTGAGTTTTGGTTAAAAATATGATAAAACTATGCGACCTTTTTTTATTTACATTATATAGGAAAGACTATGTCAAATTTACAAGCAATTATTGAAGCCGCTTTTGAAAAACGTGCTGATATTACTCCAAAAACAGTTGATGCTGAAACTCGTGCAGCGATTGAGCAAGTAATCGAGGGTTTAGACAATGGCACATATCGTGTGGCGGAAAAAATCGACGGTGAATGGGTTACACACCAATGGTTAAAAAAAGCGGTATTACTTTCATTCCGCATTAACGATAACCAAGTGATTGATGGCGCAGAAACCAAATATTACGACAAAGTGGCATTAAAATTTGCTGACTATACAGAAGAACGCTTTGCGCAAGAGGGTTTCCGTGTCGTGCCATCTGCAACTGTACGTAAAGGCGCATATATTTCTAAAAACTGCGTATTAATGCCATCTTATGTAAATATTGGCGCACACGTGGGCGAAGGCACAATGGTTGACACTTGGGCGACTGTTGGCTCTTGCGCACAAATCGGTAAAAACGTTCACCTTTCAGGCGGTGTAGGTATCGGCGGCGTGTTAGAGCCGTTACAAGCAAACCCAACTATCATCGGCGACAACTGTTTCGTCGGCGCACGTTCTGAAGTAGTTGAAGGTGTTATCGTTGAAGACGGTTGTGTGATTTCAATGGGCGTATTCATCGGTCAATCAACTCGTATCTACGACCGTGAAACTGGCGAAATCCACTACGGTCGTGTGCCAGCAGGTTCTGTAGTTGTGTCAGGTTCATTACCATCAAAATGCGGTAAATACAGTCTTTACTGCGCAGTGATTGTGAAAAAAGTTGATGCGAAAACCTTAGGTAAAGTGGGTATCAACGAGTTACTTCGTACCATTGAAGAATAATTAAATTAAAAGAATTAAAAGTGCGGATTGAACTTCGCACTTTTTTTATGGTCAAAATTTAAGTCTGCAATTTATTTTGTTTATATTGAGAAATGTAAAGTTTGTGTAAAGATTGTTAAAATGCTTTGCATTTCTTCGTTAATATGTTCAAAATACGCAACCATCGGAATGACCGATATAACAAATTACTTTTTAGTTAGAGGACACAATGAAAAAATCATTATTAGCAGCATTAGTTTTAGGCTCAACATTTGCATTAGCAGCTTGCGATCAAGCTCAAGAAAAAGTTTCTGCAAAAGTTGAAGAAGCAAAAACAAGCGTAGTTGAAGCGAAAGATGCAGCAGTTGAAGCAGCGAAAGACGTTAAAGATGCAGCTGTAGAAAAAGCAACTGAAGTGAAAGACGCTGCTGTTGATGCAGCAAAAGAAGTTAAAGATGCGGCAGTAGAAAAAGCAGCAGAAGTTAAAGATGCAGCAACTGCTAAAGTAGCAGAAATGAAAGATGCGGCCGTAGAAAAAACAGCTGAAATGAAAGATGCTGCAATGGCTAAAATGACTGAAGCAAAAGATTCAGCAATGAACAAAGCAACAGAAATGAAAGATGCAGCCGCTGAGAAAGTAAACCAAGCAGCTGACGCAGTATCAAACAAAGCTGCAGAAGTGAAAGAAGCTGTAACTGAAGGCGGAATCAAAGCGAAAGCAGCAACTGCTGAGCAAATTGAAGAAGCTAAAAAAGCACAAGAAGCAGCTAAATAATTTAAATTTATCTGCATTATGATAGAGGAAGCCTTTTGGCTTCCTTTTTTATTATCAAATTTGGAATTCTGTGGTAGAATTGGCGACCAAATTCGTTTATAGAAAAAAGGATAACAGATGAAAGTATTAGAAGGTGTATTAAGCGCACCAAACGCTAAAATTGCAGTGGTCGTGGCTCGTTTTAATCATTTTATTAACGACAGCTTGGTTGACGGCGCAGTTGATGCATTAAAACGTGTTGGTCAAGTTAAAGAAGAAAATATCACTTTAGTGAAAGTGCCGGGTGCTTATGAATTGCCTTTAGCGGTACGCCGTTTAGCCAATACTAAAAAATTCGATGCTATTGTTGCATTAGGCACAGTTATTCGAGGTGGCACAGCGCATTTTGAATATGTTGCAGGCGAAGCAAGCAGCGGTTTGGGCAACGTGGCGCTTAACGCTGATATTCCAGTAGCATTTGGTGTGTTGACGACAGAAAATATTGAACAAGCTATTGAGCGTGCTGGCACAAAAGCAGGTAATAAAGGTGCTGAAGCCGCATTAGTCGCATTAGAAATGATCAATTTGTTAAACCAAATTGATGTAGCATAGGCATAACAAATGACTGAACAAGTAAAAAAACCGTCGGCACGCCGTCGTGCTCGTGAATGTGCGGTGCAATCGCTTTATTCTTGGTTTGTTTCACAAAATGATGCCGCTGAAATTGAGTTGGCTTTTGTTACAGAACAAGATCTTAAAGGCGTTGATGTGGCGTATTTCCGCAAGTTATTTCGTCAAACTATCGATAATTTAGATGCCGTTGATAGCACAATCGCACCATTTTTAGACCGCACTTCTGAAGAATTAACGCCGATTGAAAAAGCTATTCTTCGTTTAGCAACTTATGAATTGAAGTATGAGTTAGACGTGCCTTACAAAGTGGTGATCAACGAAGCGATTGAGCTTGCCAAAACCTTTGGAGCGGAAGATAGCCATAAATATATTAATGGTGTATTGGATAAAGTTGCACCCGCTATTGGACGTAGATAATTCAAGATAAAAAATAAAGGTGGGCTGATCCCGCCTTTTTTTAGGAACAAAAATGGCGATTGCAGAATTTGATCTGATCAACCAATTTTTTCACCAAGCGCAGCCGTTCAAACGTAATGATGTTGTGTTAAGCATTGGTGATGATTGCGCTTTAACGGAATTGCCGAAGGGGAAATCCTTAGCAATTACCACGGACACAATGGTGGAAAATTCGCATTTTTATCCAAATATTAATCCGCAAGATTTGGGTTATAAAGCGGTTGCCACCAATTTAAGCGATCTCGCCGCAATGGGTGCAGAGCCTGCTTGGGTATCTTTGGCATTGACCTTGCCTAAAGCTGATGAAAAATGGCTACAGGCGTTTAGCCAAGGAATGTTTGAGCTGTTAAATACACATAATGTGGCGTTAATTGGTGGCGATACCACAAGCGGCGCAATTTTGTCGGTAAGCATTACTGCACACGGTTTTGTAGAAAAATCCACCGCACTTTGTCGTCATCAAGCCAAGGTAGGCGACTGGATTTATGTTTCAGGCACATTGGGCGATGCTCTGGCGGGGTTTTACTTGCTGTCTGAATTGCATCAAGGTATAAGAATAAGTACGAATACGCTAGAAAATCAGTTAATCCGCCGAAATTTTAGACCTACACCGCAAATTGCCTTAGGTAAAACCTTAGCTCAACATCAGCTTTCCGCTTGCGCGTTAGATCTTTCTGACGGTTTAGTGGGCGATTTAGGGCATATTTTAGAGCGAAGTGGTGTAAGTGCGGTGATAAATTTAGAAGATTTGCCTTGTTCTGAAACCTTAGTTGAATTATACGGACGTGAAAAAGCAGAGCGATTAGCATTGCAAGGGGCGAAGATTATGAACTTTGCTTTACTGTGCCCGATCATAAAAAAGCCTTGCTCGATCAATATCTTGCGCCATTAAATGTGCCTTATACTTGCATTGGGCGCATTGTTGAACAAAATCCTCAACAAGCGATTTGTTATCAACGGCAAGGCGAAACCATCTCGCTGACTATCGACAGTTTTGAGCATTTTAAATAAAGTTAAACAAGATAATAGAATGACGACATCACAAAATCCCTTAAAGCAACTTCGCTTTAGCAATCCCATTCATTTACTTGCCGTCGGTTTCGGTTCGGGCTTAATTCACCCTGCGCCAGGAACGTGGGGCAGTTTGGCTGGCTTAGCGATTGGAACAATATTGTGGCAATGGCTACCGTGGAAAATCTTCATTTTTTTCACCGCACTTTGCTTTATTTTGGGCTGTTATTTTTGTGGAAAAACAGCAAAAGATATGGGCGTACACGATCACGGATCGATTGTGTGGGACGAATTTGTCGGTATTTGGCTGGTTATGTTGGTAATGCCTGAAATGAGTTTGGCTTGGTGCGCTGCGGTTTTCGTATTATTTCGTTTGTTTGATATTTTAAAACCTTATCCAATAAAAATTTTTGACGAAAAACTAGAAAGTGGCTTTGGCATTATGATTGATGACGTGCTTGCGGCAGTTTACGCTATTCTAGTGATTAAACTTTATTTGATTTTCAGTTAGGAGCAGGAATGATTAATTTAATCATCGTTCATTTTTTCGGTTTATTAACACCAGGGCCAGATTTCTTTTATGTGAGCCGAATGGCTGCAAGTAATTCTCGCCGCAACACTGTGTTTGGTATTATCGGAATTACTCTCGGTGTCAGTTTCTGGGCAGCTTCGGCAATGCTCGGCTTAGCATTGTTATTCACTACAATGCCAATGTTGCACGGCATTATTATGTTAATGGGCGGCGGTTATTTGGCTTATTTAGGCTTATTAATGGCAAAAAGTCGTAGCAATGCCGTATTCGAGCCGCTTTCTGAGCAAGAATTAAATCAACAAACCAACGCCAAAAAAGAAATTTTAAAAGGGCTATTTGTTAATTTATCTAATGCCAAAGTGGTGATTTATTTTGCTAGCGTAATGTCGTTAATTTTGGTCAATCTGACCACTTACTGGCAAATGATTACTGCATTTCTAATTATTATCATCGAAACTTTTGTCTATTTTTATCTTGTTTCGGTGCTATTTTCACGTCCATTCGCCAAACGTTTCTACAGCCAATACAGCCGTTATATTGATAATACGGCAGGTATTATTTTCTTAGCGTTTGGTATTTATTTAATTTACAGTGGCATACTTGAAATTCAAAACCAAGCATAACAAAATAAAAAAACTTCCCGAGGGAAGTTTTTTATTTCAACAAATCTTTCAAACTTTCTTTCATTGCATTGACTTGGTTGGCGTATAAGGCTTTGGTTTCTCGTTCGTCAATCATATAAGAAATGGTTTGCGAAAGGGTCATATTCATTTTGCGAGAGTAGCGTGAAAGGCGTTGCCAAACCGCATATTCCAAATCAATAGATTTTTTCTTCGTGTGTTGCTTTTCGGCATTAAAAAAACGCTTGCGACGAGCTCGAATGGCTTGATCTAATTTCACCACTAAATCTTCCGCCAAATGCTCGTTAATCCACGCTTCAATTTCCGCAGGCTGATTTTGGCAAGCGATGAGCTGTTTTACTTTGTCTTCAGCCAAACTTCTTTCGGTATAACGTGTTACATTTTCACCATCACGCTGTTTTTTGGTGAGATAAGTCCATTTCCAATGGGCTTCCTGATTTTCAAGTTTCTGATATTTCATTATTTTCTCTTATTCAGTTACCTTGTAACTAAACATAATATATGCTTTTTTTATTTTTTTTACTAGCAGATTTTAAGAATTTTGTGGAAGTGTGCGATAATGCACATATTATTTTATTTGATAAGAGAAAAATGCGTGATTTCATCTGAACAAGATAAAGCCAAATTAGATTGGACGATGCTACAACCTAGCTTAGCAACGACTGAACAACAGCCCCTTTCTGTGGTAAATTTTTTGGATTTACAGCCCAAAGCCTGTACGGCGATAACGCAATTCTTGCAAAATTCGCACCGCAGTTTGCTGGTATTGAAAGCGGACGATCAGAGCGAATACGCAAGTGCGGTGGAAAATTGGATTAAATCACAACAGCCAGAACTTTCGCTGTCTGGCGTGCAGTATATTGTGGAGCAGGCGGATAGTTTTTCGTTCCCGAGAGTGTATGCCGAGCCTGCCCAATCTGTTGAAGACAATTTTGCAGCGAAGAAAACCGTGGCAAGTGCGTTATATTTTGATCAAAGCCACTTGTTTGGTTCGGTTCGCATTCACCCGAGTTCGCACGACATTCAACTCAACGCAGGCTTAGTGCAGCAGCTAAATAATGGCGTATTAATTTTGAGCGTGGAAGCACTATTAGCACAATATGATTGCTGGGAACGTTTAAAGCATATTTTGTTACATCGCCGATTTGACTGGTATTCAGCCCACCCCTTCAAAGCCTTGCCGTGCGAAATTCCGAGCTATGATTTGTCATTAAAAGTGATTTTACTTGGCAATCGAGAAGCCTTAGCCGCATTTAGCGAGCTTGAAACGGAGCTGTATCATTTTGCGGATTATGCCGAGATTGAAAGCTATGTTTCTGTGCAAGAAGACGAGCAACAGCAACAGTGGCAACATTATGTGCAGACCTTTGCCGTACAACACCAATTTCCTGCGTTGATGAATGGAAGCGTAGAAAAACTGTATCAATATTTGGTTAGAGAAAGCGAAAATCGGGCATTAATTAATGCTTCTCCATTGATTTTAAAAGGTATTTTGAGTGAAGTTTCGGTGATTGCGAAAGAAAAAAATGCCCTAAGTGCGGTGGATTTTTCGCAATTTTTTCAACAAAAACAGGCGAAACAAGGCTTTTTACGAGAACAGGCGTACGCTGATATTTTAAATGGTCAAATTTACGTTGAAACCGATGGCGAAATGGTCGGACAAATTAACGGATTATCCGTAGTGGAATTTGCTGGCACGCCAATGTCTTTTGGTGAACCTGCTCGCATCAGTTGTATTGTACAATTTGGTGATGGGGAAGTGATTGATATTGAAAGAAAAAGTGAGTTGGCAGGCAATATTCACGGCAAAGGAATGATGATTGCTGAAAATTGTTTAGCCAGTATTTTAGATTTGCCATCGCAATTACCTTTTTCCGCTTCGTTAGTTTTTGAGCAATCTTATGGCGAAATTGACGGCGATAGTGCTTCTTTAGCCGCTTTTTTAGCTTTAACCAGTGCATTATCTGATTTACCTATTCCTCAGTCGATAGCCGTAACAGGGGCGATAGATCAATTTGGCAATGTACACGCTGTTGGGGGAGTGAACGATAAAATCGAAGGTTTTTTCACCATTTGTCAACGCCGTGGGCTGACAGGAAAACAAGGCGTTATCTTGCCTGAAGCCTGTGTTCACCAGCTTTCGTTAAGTGATGAAGTAGTAAGTGCGGTGAAAAATCAGCAATTTTCTATTTGGTTGGTCAACGACATTTTTGATGCTTGTGAGATTTTATTTGATCGTCCATTAATCAGCGAAGAAAATAATGAAAGTGCAAAAACATCTATCGCACAAAGCATTTTGAAGCGAGTAGAGTTGTATGCTGAACAGCATCAAACGCCGCCATTTTGGGCAAAATGGTTCGCTAAAAAATAACTGATCGGAACTGTTTAGCGAACAAGTGTTAGCTGTATCTTTTTAAAATTAACTCTGTTAATATACAGACATTCAATAATCCTATTGAAATTTGACTAATTTTAAAGAGAAAAAAATGACTAACGCTTGTACTCCTAAAAAAAATGCCTACGACTACGAAGATTTATTAGCTTCAGGACGTGGCGAATTATTCGGTGCGAAAGGACCACAACTTCCAGCACCGACGATGTTGATGATGGATCGCATCACTGAAATGAACGAAACAGGCGGTTTGTTTGAAAAAGGCTATGTGGAAGCGGAGTTGGATATTCGCCCTGACTTATTCTTTTTCGATTGTCATTTTATTGGCGATCCTGTAATGCCGGGTTGCTTAGGTTTAGATGCAATGTGGCAATTAGTCGGTTTTTATCTTGGCTGGATTGGCGGTGAGGGCAAAGGTCGTGCTTTAGGCGTAGGCGAAGTCAAATTTACAGGACAAGTGTTGCCAACGGCGAAAAAAGTAACTTATCGAATTCATTTTAAACGGGTGATTAATCGCAAATTAATTATGGGTGTGGCTGACGGCGAAGTGGAAGTGGACGGACGTGTCATTTACACCGCAACAGATTTAAAAGTCGGCTTATTCAAAGATACGTCAACGTTTTAATCAATCATCTCTCAAATAGCCCAATGTGTTGCATTGGGCTTTTTTCTTTTTACACATCGACTAAAATCAAAATCGCCGCATCGCCGCCCCATTCTTTAGGGGCTTGATGTAAGGCACGAATTTTCGGGTGTTGCACTAGCCAACGTGGAATTTGCTTTTTTAAGGTAAAAGTGCCGTAACCTGTCATAATGCTGGCACAAAAAATATTTTCATTTTCACAGGCTTGAATTAGACTGGCGAGTTCCATTTTGGCTTGCTCTCGGGTTAAACCGTGCAAATCCAAAAAAAGTTCAGGCGAAAAATCACCACGACGAAGTTGCTTGAGCAAATAGCTGTCTTCATTTTCTCGCAAATATTTCACCGCACTTTCATCATTTAACAACGGCTCATATTCATCAGAAAAGTAAAAAAGCGTATCTTCTTTCTCACGCAAATTCTTTAATGCTTCCTTTTTGGCTAATTGCGACTTTAACTGCGTTTTGCTACGTGGCGGCACAAAGGTATCCTGTTTTAAGGCTTTTGCTCCCTTAATTTCGCTACGAAACAGCGCAAAATCATCTAAATCGTCATCTTCCGACATTCTTTCATTCCTAGTTTTCATAAATTTCTATATACTATGTTTTAATTTTACCATAAGCAATTAAAGAGAAACGAATGACTTTTTCAGCACAATCTGAACAGAACGCCATTACTAACGATTTACACACGATTAAAGATTATTTACGCTGGGTTTATAGCACATTTAATCGTGAAGATATTTTTTACGGACACGGGTTAGATAATGCGTGGGACGAAGCCGCATTATTGGTGCTAACCAGTTTGAATTTGCCCCTTGATGTGCCGACAGATTTATACGATTCTCGCCTAACCTTAGACGAGAAACAACATATTATCGAATTGGCGGTGGCTCGAGTAGAAAAACGCATTCCGACCCCTTATTTGGTGAACAGCTCGTGGTTTTGTGGCTTACCGTTTTATGTGGACGAACGAGTATTAATTCCACGTTCGCCGATTGGAGAGCTAATTCAAAATGGCTTTGCTGATTTTATTCAGCACGAACCTACACGCATTTTAGATATGTGTACGGGGAGCGGTTGCATTGCGATTGCCTGTGCGGATCGTTTCCCCGAAGCGGAAGTTGATGCGGTGGATCTTTCTCCTGATGCTTTAGACGTGGCAGAATACAACATTGAACGCCACGGAATGCTAGGGCGAGTTATTCCGATACAATCGGATTTATTTGAACAAGTGCCGCAAGATCAGTACGATCTTATCGTAACCAATCCGCCCTATGTTGATCAGGAAGACATCGACACAATGCCCGAAGAATTTCAACACGAACCTGAAATGGCATTGGCTGCAGGAGAAGACGGCTTAGATCTCGTGAAAAAAATCCTAAAAAATGCACCGCACTTTTTAAAAGAAAATGGCGTATTAATTTGCGAAGTGGGCAATTCAATGATTCACCTTGAACGCCTTTACCCCGAAGTGCCGTTTAATTGGATTGAATTTAAAAACGGCGGACTAGGCGTGTTTTCGTTAAGTAAAGCGGAGTTGGTTAAGTATCATCAGTTGTTTTAATAAACTTGCCCCACAGATCCTGTAATGTTTCCTTTCTGTTTGTTCAAGAGTGTATCAAAACTGCCTTTGAATTGTTGTAAAAAGTTAGATCATTACAGATTGTGGGTGTACGGGGTAATGAGAAACAAGGCGGAGTGATCCGCCTTTTGTTTTGGAATGATAACTCACGGATCATATACGGATCATTTTAAGTTATATTTTGGTTATATTAAATAAACGCCTAATATTATAACTTATTGATTTTATAACCGTTGTTATGTTTCAGTTATATTAAAATTGGTGGAGCTGGCGGGAGTTGAACCCGAAAAAGAAGTGATAATAATCTATTGATTTTATTGGATATGTTTAAAGAATTGTTTTTCTGCGGATCAAATACGGCTCTTTTTCGTTTGATTTTCATATTCTTTTAAATATGCTCCATAATTGCGATAAATCATTTCCAAGCCTTTATGCCCCATTTGTTGAGCAAGCCAAAATAAGTTACAGCCTATGCTAATATGCATTGTAGCAAAAGTATGTCTTGTTTGATATGGGTTTCTATATCTTACGCCACTTTCTTTGATAGCAGGTATCCAAGCACTTTTCCTAATTTGGCTGGCATCATTCCAAGGTTTGCGTCCTTTGGGGTTAAGAAAGATAAAATCAGATTGTTCAGATAATTCTTTCTGTTCTTGCAAAACACTTAATGCCATGTCATCTAATTCGACTAAACGAGTGCCTGATTTTGTTTTAGTGCCTTTCATTATGCCAATAACTTTAGCGTGCTGAATATAAGCGGTGCGTTCTTCAAAATCAATATCAACCCATTTTAAAGCACATAATTCTGAGCTACGCAAACCAGTATGAAAAGCAAACTGAAATAGATTGCGATGTTGTATGTGTTGGCAATGCTCAAGAATTAGAGCTACTTCATTTGGTGCAAAAGGATCTATTAGATATTCATTTTGTGATGAAGTGTCTTTTTTCTCAATGTATCGAGCAATAGTTACCAGTGAGACTGGGTTGAATTGGATTACACCATCGGTTATAGCTTCATCTAATGCAGAGCGTAGCACGGACAGTTTATTGCGTACTGTTTTGGCTTTACAATTTTGCTGTTTTATCCAATTTTTTACCATTGCTGGAGTAAGTTGTGATACGGTAACATTATGAAAATGCGATAATTCAGTAATTATTTTTCCATAACCATTAATCGTTGATGGTGATAATTTACGAGATATGCAATTTTTTAGGTAATCATCTAAATAATATTTAACTGTAACGCCTTCAATGATTTTTCCAAAAATCTTTAATTTTGATGAAGTTGGGAAATAATCAGCATAATGAAATGTGTTACGTTCAATTTTATTTTGAATTTCCCCTAATAATCTTGCAGCATAATTAATATTAGTTTGAGTTACTGGTAATGAAAGGGGTTCACGACATCTAACCCCTTTAAACGTGAATGTAATATTGATCGTTTCGCTAGATTTATGTTTGCGAATTGTTACACCACGTGGATTTTGTTTTTTCTCGCCCATCTGTCAACCTCTTCTAAATCGACCAATCTTTCTTTACAACCGTCAACTTTGAGTATATGTACATTTTCTTGCCAAATACCACGCTGTAACCGGCGGTTAATTTGTTCTAATTTCAATCCAAACACTTCACAATATTTTGTAATTGGCATTGTTTTGGCTGGGATAATAACGATTTTTTCTGCTTGCTCCATATCTACTCCAATAAAAAACCGTATCTAAAAAGTACGGTCGATATATTTCTATTAAAAAAGTTTTCCCTGATATTTAATTGAAACATTGCTGTTCAAAGCATTTTTTACTGCTTTATAAATATCTATGATTAAATCAATAGGTATATTTGATCTTTCGTTATAGTCCTTGGAGAAATCCCCCCATTGTTTTTCTGCTTTGATTTTTCTATCTGATCTTAAATTCAGATTGATATTGCTTTTAAATTTTGTTGGTTTTTGAATTGGGTAGCCATAATTGTTGTAGTAAGTTAAGTTATCAAATGGAATGATGAAGTTGAGAATATCATTGATATAATGCCAAATCTTACTACTTGCTGGGTTCTCAATTACGTAAACGTTAGGCTTATATCGTTTAATAATCTCTATCGTATTGTATATACATAACTCACCATTTATTCGATTTAAGAACGACCGCTCGTATTTAAACTGAACGTGTGGTAAATCATAGTCAACACTATTTCTAATGGTGAACTTTGATGCTCCCGCATTTTCTTGTTTCCAGCTTGCGTTACCGCCCCACATTGCACTAGCCACAGACCAGCTTTCGCAAGGTGGACTAGCAATGATTAAATCAGGCTGGGGGAGTTTATCTAAAGTTTCAAATAAAAAGTTATTCCCAAAAATTCTTGAGTAATCGGCTAAATTTAAGTTAATAAAATGATTACTTTTGTTTTTAATGTCTATTCCGATAGGATATATTTGATTGATTGATTGATTGATTGATTGATTGATTGATTGATTGATTGATTGATTGATTGAAGGCTTCTAATGCCTGTGTATAGCAACCGTTGCCGCTATCAAACAATGCCCATATAATCATTTTTTTCACCTAATAAAAAACCTAGCTTTCACTAGGTTCACACTCATCAACTAACTCCAACTTTTCCCATTCTATAATTTGCCCTTTAACATAACCTGAATGCCCATTTTTTGCCAGTTGCTCATTTTCAGCGATATGTTTAGGGAATTGAACAATAGATTTTCCTTGGTTGGTATAATTTCTAATTTCATAATCTTCTGTAATTGGCTGAATAGTACCTATTTCATTACGATATTTAACCTTATCGCCTTCTTTAAATGGGCAAGAATAGTTATTTGTTCTAATCCATTCTTCGACTTTAGCTTGAAGAAAGTCTCTACTATCGAAATCTAAGGATTGAATATTTTCCCAGTCAGACATATGCCAGCCATCATATCTAATCAGGTTTTCCATCAATCCTTCTCCATCACTCCAAAGGTAATATTTCTCATCTAGATCTTTAAAATAGTCAATATTAACAATATCGTCATCTGCGATAGCATCACCGTCGTCATACCATTCGTTTAGCTCGTCAGCATAATAAGTTTTAAGCCAACCTATCAAAAACTCACGGCGTAGCTCATCATTGTCTAATGTTGGTCGTGGTATTTCAGGATTAAATAATTTCATTTTTTGCCCCCTTTCTTACGTTTAAACTGCGGTTGTTTTTTCTTAAGTTTTACAATGTCGTTAGCTTGGTTTTTAATGACGGTTTGTAATCCGTCGATTTTCTTTTTCTGCTCATTGCATATAGCTTTATATAATATTGCTTCAGCTTCTTCTATTTTCATCTGTCTTTGAACTTTTTCCAATTCGGCAAACAATTCTGCTTTGGATTTGCTAAACCATTGTTTAATTCTTTTTAGCATTGACTTTCTCCTGACTAACTATGGGTAATTCGATATAACTTTGATGTGGTTTTGGGTGGTGGTGTTGGGCTTTAATCCAGGCGAGCAGTTTTTTCCACACACGGTAATTGTGGCGGTTAAATTCGCTTAGCTCCCAATCAGCACATTCTTGAACAAAATTTTCAACATCTGATTTAATGATATCTTTTGTGCCAATGGTGAGTAATCCCCAGTATTTTTTAATCATTTCAACGCCAGTGAGAACTTTGTAGCTGTGTCGTTCCATTCGGTAGCGTGTTGCATCAATAATAAATTCGTGAAATTCAGAGTAGGGGATAGGGATTTTGGGTTCGTTCATTTTTATTCTTCCATTTCTAATAAACAGTTTTTGATTTCTGGAATATCTAACGCAAACATACAACGTTCGAGTGCTTTATCATAAGTGTCTAATAATTCTTCGATTTCTTCTGCTTGCTCTTCGGATATTTCATCAGGGATTTCATAATCGCCATCTTCATTTTCAAAATACGCACCAAGATTATCTCTTGCGGTATTTAGCTCATTTGCGAGCTGTTCGGCTGATATTGGGGAAGTAAAGGGGATATTGCGCATATCATAGCTGTAACGCCAATTTATCACGTAAAGCAACGGAACAAGAGCGTTGCAGTCTTTTGTGTGCCTAAATTCACCAATCCTACCGCCAATCCATAGATAGCCTTCAGTGTCTAGTTGTGAAATCATTGTAAAATTCCCAATAAAAAACCGCACAATAAAGTGCGGTTGGTTTTTGTTAAGTTTTTAGATTTTTGCGATTTTCGCCAAGCCTTTCACTTGGTAGTTTCGCAAGGTTTTGAGTGCGAGATGAATATGTGCGTCTTCGCTTGGGTCGATGTCGAACTCCGCCAACATTGGCTCAAGTATGCGTTTCATCATTCTAAGGCTGTTCACATATTCGTGAGCGTGGGTGTATGCCGTGCTGGCGTAGCGTGAGCCTAGAGCTTTGAGCGGGGCTTCGATTTCTGCCATTAAATCCAGCATATTGTACAAAGCAAACCAGTGGCTGGCGAATTGTAGCCATTGACGCTCGGTGAGCGATTTGCTGATTTGTGGCTCGGGTTCGGGCAAGGCTAATTGCTGTGCCTGTGAATAAGATCCTGTTTTGCGAATTTGCGGTAACACTTCTTCAAATACCCAGTTTTGAAATTCGACCGCTTCGGCTTTTCTTGATTTGAAAATAATCCGATATAAATTCGGCTCGTTGATGAATGTTAATTCTTGCTTTCCGCCTTTTGTAAGGGTGTACGTTTTGCGTACCCCCTTTTGATCTAACATATCCGCAGATACTCGACGAGAGTTTTCAATATGTAATGCAATACATACATCAGCTAAGCCAAAGTGCGGTTCATTTTGGATTAGTTCGATACGTACTGGGTTTGATTTAAAATTGAATGTAGAGATTTGATTTGTCATTTTGACATTCCTATAGTTTTCTGAATATTTACCATTTTCTGACAAATGGTGCCGAGAGGTTCAGAAGTCGTACTATAGGCAACGACTGGACGTATTCCCCTTTCGGGTATTGTATTAGTCGCCCTCTCGACTTGACGAGATTACGGATATAAAAAAATCGCCTTGTGGCGATTAGCAAACTATCCGCCTATAGTAGTTCGGTTCTGACACCTTATGACGGATAGTAGTATAAAGTTTTGGGGTTGTCAAATGTTAGATAAAACAAAGGGGAGCGATTAGCTCCCCACTTCACGATTAAACCAGCTTGTTATCGCCCTTGTTTAATCGACCAACCATTTTTCAGATTGGTTTTACAAGCCCCTTTCGGGTTCAGTGTTAATTTAACTTAATCTTAATGCTTTTGCAACGGCTTTTTTGATTTGTTCAAAATCGTGTTCATTAACCGTTGGCACAATATACTCACGTTTCGCCAGTTTATAGCGATCTAATCTTGCTATTGATACAGTGTAAATCATATCGCATTTTGCCCAGCATTGAATATTGGCTTTATCGGGCAATGGATTAGACGGCATAGGGTAGTGGTACGGTTCAAGGGGTTCGGGTTGTGTAGTGCTTAGTGGAACAATGGTTACTAATTCACGATTTTTCTTGTGTTTAGCAATAATGATAACAGGACGAACTTTAACCATTTCAGGTGCATTAAAACCAGCAAAATCACACATTAAAACGGATTTTTCTTTTGGCTGATATTTTAATGGCATTAGGTTTCCTTGGTGTTAGATTTTAAGTAGACGGCTTAATGCAAATGCAATCCCCATCATTACAAGGGCAAAAATTAACAGTCCGTAGGTCATTGTGTTTCCTCCTGCTTTGCTTTGTATCGTCTAATAATCCGTCCGCTTTGTAAGGCAAAATAAGCACCTGTCATAAGCAGAGCGGAGTTAATCGTTTTTAAATAAATTGGGTCTTTGCCGTATAATACGACGGGAATAGCCAGCAATGCCACTTTGGCAATGTCGCTAGCGATTTTCGCCCAATCATCTAGCGTTTCTTTCTCTATAGGTCGCTTGAATAAGTTAATTAAGCTCATTAATCATTTCCTTAATTTGAACCCATTGTTCACGCTATGTGATAAGTTTATTTATTACTTTGTGTAATGTCAAATTAATTCGGCGTGTGGGCGATTTGTCAAATAAAAAAGCCTACGAAAAAATCATAGGCTTTCTGTATAAATACTTGTTTTATTCGGTAAACCGAATTATAATAATTTCACTTTCAAGAGTTGAGCTTGAAAGTGAGTGTAAGGCTTAATCCTTACATAATCGAAGAAGGATAGCTAAATGTTTAAATACATTATCCTAGTTATCATCTTATTAGTGATTAGCTCCCCAGCCTACTAATTTGATGTTTAACTTACTGGGGGTGAAAGCTCCCAGTTCTTCAATCGGTCTTATTATGGAAGTTTGTAATGAAATTGTCAACCAATCAATTAAAAGCCCTAAGCGATGAAAGACGTGGTGTTAAAACCAAAAGCTTTAAGTTACCTATCACTTTTATTGCTGAGCTTGAACAATTAAGTAAGCAATATGATATTCCGCAAAATCAGCTGATTATGCAATCCGTGGAATTGTTTAAACAACAGAAAGAGGAGTAATCCCCTTTACCTGTTTAAATAAATAGGTATACCCCCTAAAACGGAATATCATCATCAAATTCATTCGGTTGCGGTCGTTCGTTGTCGGCGTAGCCGTCCCATTCTTTTCTCTGTGGTGATTGTTTCGGCTTGCCTTCGGTTTCAGTCGCCCAGTTGTTGCTGTTTTGTGAACTGCCGAGCATTTCGAGCTTATCGGCGATGATTTCGGTCGTCCAACGGTCTGTGCCGTTTTGGTCTTGCCATTTACGGGTGCGGAGCTTGCCTTTGATGAAAACCTGTGAGCCTTTTTTCAGGTATTGCCCCATAATTTCAGCCAGCTTGCGAAAGGCAATAATGGTGTGCCATTCGGTGATTTGCTTTTTCTCGCCTGACTGTTTGTCTGTCCATTCTTCCGATGTGGCAACACTGATTTTTACGACAGGGTCGCCATTCGGCATTGTGCGTATTTCGGGGTCGTTACCAAGACGACCTAATATAGTCACTTCATTTATTCCTGACATTTTTCAATCCTTAATGGGTTAAATTAAATAAAATTTCATCATAACAAGTGTTGTATGGGTCGATTAATTCTCGGTATTTTTCTTCTAAATACGGCATTTGTTTGGCGTATAACGCTTCAAGCTCCGCTCTATCTTTACAGGCTTTCAGCCCATCTTGTAGCTTTTCCCACGTGGTTTTAGGCGGTGTAGAACTCGTCGAGTTCGGGGGCGATTTCACGGATTTTGCTTGTGATACGTTGTTGGGTTGTGGCTTTGGGGTTCTTTCGGGATTACCTGTGTTTTCATCAAGCACATCACACTCGGAAATCTCCAGCGCAGTAACGTATAAATAACGGCGTTGGTAGGTTTCGACCGCCCCTAGATTTTGAATGTCGTGGCAACCTTTCAGGTTGGCATCTGCCATTGGTGATGTAAATTCTATTTTGCCATCGCTTTCACTGTCGTAAATCGTGAGCGTAGCAAACTCTTTGGTAAAACTAACCACGCCGCATATTTTCAGTTCGTTGAAAATGCGGTTTGCTTCAGGTAAGAAATCTTTTAATTCAAAATATTTATAACCTGAAAATTTATTGTATCCGCTTTGGGCAAGCCCTTTTTCTTGCAGTTTTACTCGTGCTTCGGCGAGTTTTTGGTAAATACTCATATTTTCCCCTATCTAATCGTCAACACTTGGCTATCTACCAGTTTTGCACCTATCACTTCTACGCCGTCTTTTAAGGCTTGCTTAATAGCGGTTTTGTTTGGGGTGATTTTCACATTGACTAAACTTTCATCTAGGTTATTGGCAGAGAATAAAACGTCGTCAATTTCAACCGCACTTTGCTTCATTTCTCGGTAAGATACGTTAAATACACCACAGTTTACTGCCTTAATATTGGTGGCGTGAAGATGATGTTTTAAGTAATCTTTAATGCGCTCTACGCTGTTTTGGCGTGCTTTTTTCATTGCCTGTAAGCGTTTAATTTCCGCATCTATTGGCTCAATTTCACTTTCGATATTTTTCAACACAAAGACGGTTTGTTGTACTTTGCTGTCGAACTCATCTTCAATGCCGTTTAGTGTTTGCTCTAATTGCGTTTGAATGTCGGTGTTGTCGGCAAGTTCGGGATTATTGACTAAATCCATTATATTTTGATAACGTTCGCTAATTTCGTACAGTTTCATTTTTTCACCTTAGAAAGAAAGTTTTTGATGGCGGTAATATAGACATACAAAGCCCATCTGATGCTGAAATAAGAGTGATGTTCAAATTCGGTTTGAACTTTGTACATCTCATCAATAATTTTTCGATTTACTACACGTTCAACATTTTTAACGATGACAGATCTTAAGTACATCAATTCAATAATACCTTTGGGTGTAGGATTTGGTGGTAAAGTAATTTTCATAATTAGCCCCTTCCATAAAAATTTGATTGCCAGCAATCACAATCCCGATCACATTCGATAGGGTCGAAGTCGTCATCAGGTTCTTTTTCGTGGTCTTCGCTACTTGCGAATTGTGCTTCATAATCATCAGGACTATCGAAAAAGTGCGGTGATAAAAATGTCGGTTTTCTTCTCATTTTGCTTTACTCCTTAGTGATACGCCATACGCCCTAGATGGTTGAACAGGCATTTCAGCAATTCCGTTGCGCTCTCGCTGGTGGCTGCGTTGTTTTGTATGTGCCAATTCTTCGCAAGCAAAGTTGCCGAGAAAGCCTTCGCCTAAGTACAAATGAAAACCCCTGCCTTGTGCGGTTAAATCAATAATTTTGTAATTATCGGTGGATTTTTTCTTCGCCATATTTTTCTCTCATTTCAAATTGTTTGATGGCTATATACCGTTCCGCTTCGAGTTGTTGTTCTGCGGTTATCGGTGGGTCGAGACAGGCGTTATAATGACTGTTCCATACACCGCCCTCGTTGGCGCATTGTTCTATTAAGTTAGGCTGTTCTACCGCCATAGCAGGGCGTAGGCAACCGAAAATTGTTAGGGTGATGATGAACAGAACAGCAACAAGAAGTCCTGCCAAAAGGCTTGTTAAGTAGGTTTTGATGAGTTTCATTTTGGGTTTCCTTGTATTTGATTTTTCTTAAATTAAGTGGTTTTTAACGGATTATTTTTACATTCGTGTTTTAGTAGTTGGTGTGTTGTAACTGCTTGACCTATAAGAGCTAAAACAAATGTATCTTTTTCTTCTTCTGAAGAAATGACTTGGTAAATATCGAAAAGTAATGACATTGCGTTGTTTTCGCTGATATTATCTTCGATAAGTTTTGTATATATTGGGAGTTCCATAATGATTACCTTTGGTTATGATTGTCCGTATTGTGCTAAGAAAGATGTTGCATTTACTATTCGTCATATTGCGAGCAATGTCGCTGATACTGGGAAATATCGTGGGCAAACTGTTCATAATGTGTTTGCTACTTGTAATCACTGTTTTAGTGGAATTACGGCGATGTATATATTAAACAACAGCGATGACTACATTAATGGTATGCCATCTGCGAATGGCTTAATTGCTGCGGTGAATGATAAACTCGTTCACTTTTTTGATGATGTTTTTGATAAAAAACTTGCTTGGTTTCCTGAACCGCCAATCTCTGTTGCACCGCAATATTTACCAGTTGATGTCGAAAGGAAATTTTTAGCTGGTGAAAAAATTTATTTTCAGACAAAACACGATGAAAATTTAGTTGAGTTTGCTGGCACTGCATATCGCTCAGCACTTGAACAAGCATTAAAGTATCTTGATGATAATTCGGATAAAAACCTAAATAGGCGAATTAACCATTTAGTGAAAACTCAGGTTTTGGTTAAGTCAATGGGCGATTTTGCTCATACCATTCGTTCGCTAGGAAATGAGGCAACTCATAATGAAATTTCAGCTGATGAGCTAGATAAACTGCGGTTATTTACGCAGTTGTTTTTGCAATATGCGTTTACATTACCTGCGATGATCTCAAATAAGCCTTAAAAAAATCCCCACAAACGTGGGGCTAACGGATCATCTATGCCATTATTGCAGCGATTACCCACTTTCTGCGAAGTGCTTTTATCATTGAAAACCGCACTCGTTGAGTGAAAAAGTAGTAGCTTAAAACGCTCAATGGGGAATGCGGTTTTGAATAATGCCTATTTAACCCAATAGGCTAGGGATTGTTATTTTGCAACGGCGTTTAAGTGTCCTGACAACTGCCTTTCGTTTCTTATTTCCGCCTGTTGCCACACCGCCTGAACTTAGGCTTTCACTAAGTTTGTTGATGCCATCTCACCATTAGGCAGGCTGTGTGTTTTTTTATTTAATTGTTAAAGAGCTTTGAACTGTTGTTCGTTTTGATGGGTTTATTATCACTTAATGTGATTTCATAGTCAATAACAAAGTGTGATAAATTTATGATGAAAATCACTTAAAGTGATTATTTGGTTGATTTTTAAGGAAATAAATTTTTAAGAAAAGTGTTTGATTGCTGAAAATTTGAGCGAGTTGATGCGGGAGTGGATATAATTATTAAGTGATATGTAAAATATAATTCACATTTTAAAAGGAAGTTGTTATATTATATTCATAAAGGGGGATATAATGGTTCAGATAAAATCTACAACCGTGTTTAGCCGTTGGTTAGATGGTTTAAGAGATCTAAGGGCAAGATCTAAAATTCAAGCGAGAATTAAACGCTTGCAATTTGGTAATTTTGGCGATGTAAAACCTGTTGGGAGTGGCATTTCCGAATTACGAATAACTGAGGGCAAGGGGTATCGTATTTATTTGAAAAATCAAAATGGTATTATTGTTATATTATTGTGTGGCGGCGATAAATCAACGCAAGACGACGATATTAAACAAGCAAAAGTATTAGCAAAAGAGTTGGGGGTGTAAGATGGTAGAATTACAAGATTTTGATATGGCTTCTCATTTGAGAAATGAAGAAGAAATTCAGCTTTATTTAAATGAAGTGTTACAAGAAGATAATGTCGAGTTGATTTTGTCTGCGTTAGGGGATATTGCAAAAGCTCGTAATATGAGCCAAATCGCTAGAGATGCCGGGGTTACTCGTGAGGGGTTGTATAAAGCCTTGTCAGGTAAGGGCAATCCGTCTTTTGCGACCGTGCTTAAAGTGATGAAAGCGTTGAACTTGAGTTTTGAAGTGAAGCAGAGTTATGCGTAAAATAAACCGCCACTAGGGCGGTTTTGTTTTTTTAGTTCTTAGCTTGCTTTTGTTGAATTAAAATATCTAATTTGTCATCGATATTATCTATTTTTTCTTCAACTTTAGTTAGGCGAATATCGATAGAGTGAATTTTTTCATTAATTGATTGAAAGCGGTCATCTATCTTTTCAAATCTTTGATCGATGGTCGCAAACTTTTGTTCGACACTAGAAAATCGAGATTCATATTTATTATCTGTATGAGAATATAATGCCCAAGCACCACCTACTAGCACGATAAGAGCAAGAAGTCCTGAGCGATAAAATGCACCTAATGTAAGATAATTTGATTTTATTGTACTGACATCAGTTTCTATTGTATTAACCTTTTCTTCAAGAGAACTTATTCTGAATGTGTAATCTTTCACAATGATATCCATTTGATTGATCGGTTGTTGGTTTATCATTTTAGCAGATATTGAGTTCGCCTGACCAGTAACATTAAGATTATTCATTAGCATTACTCCGCTGTTGCTTCAGCCAGTCTAAAATCTTAGCTTTGTCGAATGTTCTAACGTTTCCGCAGTTATCACAAATAATATGAATAACAGGTAATGTTACAGCATTAGCCGCTGACATATGAGTAATGAAATTACCTAAATAATGAAACTGGCTTTCAATTTTCCCGCTTTCAATATATTGATTAAAATCTGCCGCTCTAGGATATAAAATTGTCGGCAAAACAGCTTGCATCATTGCTTTACCAGTACTTTTAATTTCAACCTGCCCTTTTCCTACATCAAAAGGCTGATTGTCTATTACGGCGATATGCTCAGAACCACAAATAGGGCATTTAAAAGTATCCATATTTGCCCCTTTCGCATTAAGGTAATCCGCAAGTATTTGTGGGGTGATGGTTTTTAGTATTTCGCTTTCTTTCATTTTTATTTCCTTACAACACCTGACGATGCTCAACTGCTTTGCCAATAATGGTGATGTTGTTGTCTTTGCTGTTTAGGCGGGGGAAAAATTCATTGAGTGGCACAAGCTCAAAATCGGGTCTGCCGTAGTCATCTATTGTGCTAAGTTGTTTATATTGCTTGAATGTGGCCTCTCCATCTTCATTGATGGCGGCAACAAAATCCCCTGGCTTGATTTCAAGAGCAGGGTCAATGAGTACCATATCGCCTTGCTGAAAGCGTGGGAGCATACTATCACCGTCAATTACAAGGTAGAACGACTTTTCACTGGCTTTGACTTGTGAAGAAATCATTTCGTATTGTTCATCGCTGTCGGTATGGCTAAGCAAATTAACTTCGGTAAAGTAACCAGCCTGCACTGGGCTGAGTAGTGGGTAATAGAATGATTTAATAATTTGAGCAAATTTTGCATTACTTTGAAAAGCTAGGTCAGCAGGGTTAATCCCTAATACTTTAGCGATAATTTCAATATCTTCTAGGCTTGGTTCTCTTGCGTTTGTTTCATAGTTTCCTATGCGAGATTGACCCCAAGCTCGTTCTCGAGTGTCAAATCTTCCACACATTTCAGCAAATTCCTTTTGATTTACGCCCATTTTATTTCGATATTCTTTAATTTTTTCGCCTAATGTTTTCATTTTTCAGCTCCTGTTTTACTTGTCTTAATAATATCACGCTACGTTATAATTTCATAACTTCAAAATGTGATTGATATTTATCACTAGATGTGATTTAATTATATTTAACAAATCACAATAAGGGATAAATATGAATAATCTTGCTAAAGCAAGAGAAAGTATTGGTATTACGCAAACCCAATTAGGAAATGCCATTGGGGGCGGACAAAGTCGCATTGCAAATTATGAGTTAAATCTTCGTACACCGTCCTTAGCTGATGCAAGACGAATTGTAGAAGAACTTAATAAATTAGGTGCCAATGTTTCTCTTGATTATGTCTTTCCTGCTGAGAATTAACTTACCAAAGGGAGTGTGCAATGGCACGCAATGAATTGACAAGATCCGCAAGTCAGCTTGCCGATCTTCTGATGAAAAAATATTACCAGCAAAAGCAAGTTAATGTGGCACACGCTATGAACCAAGACCCTGCAACGGTCAGCCGTTTGATTGGGGAGAATGGGGAAAAATTAACGACAGCACTGAATTTTATTGCCGCTAACGAGTTTGGTTTTTATGACCGTTCAACTCAAGTAGCAGTCGATAAAAAAGAGCTTGAGTTAATGCTGCTCGCCCTACAAGGCATTGATGTGCGTTTGCGTGAGAAGTATTTAGACAAATAAAAAACCACCGTAGGGCGGTGGTTAGTTGAATAATTTTTATAATGGAGTTTACAAAAACTATGAATTTATTATCTACGATAACCAATCAAAATGCAAGCGTTACGATGAGCAGTCGGGAGATTGCGGAGTTGTGTGAGAAACAGCACGCTCACGTTTTACGTGATATTCGAAATATGCTCAATGAACTCTATCCAAATTTGGATAGTCTTGATTTAAAAGGAATTTTTGTCAAGAAAGACTTGTTGACAGGGCTTACTGATGAAATTTGTTTACCTAAGCGTGAAACGATGATTTTAGTTTCAGGTTATCGAATTGATTTACGAGCAAAAATCATTGACCGATTAGAAGAACTCGAAAGCCAACAAACCCCGACCGCTGTTATTCCACAATCATATTCAGAAGCGTTGATGTTGGCGGCGAAATTACAGGCAGAGAAAGAACGCAATGCCCCGAAAGTGGCGTTTGTCGATCACTATGTGGACGTTGGCACAAGTAAATCACTGCGTGAGGTTTCTAAAATTTTAAAAATGCCTGAACGAGCGATGATTGATTGTTTAATTCGAGATAAGTTTTTATTTCGTCAATCAGGAAACTTGTTACCGCATCAAACCGCCCACAGTAAAGGATATTTTACTGTAAAAACAGGTACAGCCGAACACGGTCATAACTTCACTCAAACTAGAGTAACAGGTAAAGGAATGGAATTTATTGCGGCACGTTACGCTTCGGAGTTAATGCTATGAGTAATCAAATTATTTCTAATTCTTTTCAAGTATCAAATATGTTTGTTGATGAGCTATTAAGCCTTATTACTGATGATGCATTATTTGTTGCTATGGCTATTTATCGTGGTAATGGCGCAGATGACATTTATAAATTAATGGACGTTACAGGATTGCCGAAATGTGCGGTTCTTTTAGGTGTTAAAGAATTACGTCGTTATGGAGTTATACAATGAGTATGTTTCTAGCCGCCAAGGCTTTTAAATTGAAAGTAGGCAATCCATTACGGAAATTAGTTCTCGTTAAATTAGCAGATAACGCTAATGATGATGGTATTTGCTTCCCTAGTTACCAGTATATTGCGGACGTTTGTGAAATTTCCAGACGTAGTGTCATTAACCATATTGATGAACTCATTGAGATGGGGTTGATAAGTAAAAAATCACGTAAAAATAAAGATGGATCTAGTTCAAATTTGTACCAATTACACCTTGAAAAAGGTAGTGAAAATCCTGCACTAGGTGGTGCAAATGTTTCACTAGGTAGTGCAACTCCTGCACTAGGGGGTAGTGCAGCTCCTGCACCCATAACCAATCACTCTTTTAACCAATCAATTAACCATAATACTACCCTAACGGGTAGTAACGCACGCACGAGAAAATCGCAAAGTGCGGTAGAAATTTTGGCAGAGTTTGGTATTACCGACCAACTGGCTGAAGATTTTATTGCGCACCGAAAATCGTTCAAGGCGACTATCACCAAAACCGCATTGCAAGGTTTTCAGCGTGAAGCGGACAAAGCTGGGATTTCCATTCAGCAAGCCGTGGCGATTAGCATTGAGCGCAGTTGGCGTGGATTTAAGGCGCACTGGGATTGGCGTGATGAAGCACAAGGCTCAAGGCTCTCAAAGCCTGATAAACCGAATTATGATAATTCAGACACTGAGTGGATTAGGGGTATGGAAATCAAGGTTGGAGATGAAACGTGGCAGTTCCAGTAGCAAACAATTTAAAACACCTTCCGCAACCTGAAGTTTCAGAACGTGCGGCGAAGATGATTAACGAATTATTTGACGAGCTAAGAGCAATTTACCCCGCTTGGAAAGCGGCATTTACCAGTGATGCAGATTATCAAAATGCTCGTCGTGTATGGCTTGAAACCATTGTGAGCCAGAGATTAACGCCACGCCATATTGATTACGCTTTAGCGATTGCCAAAACCGATGAAAATCGTTTTTTACCGAGCATTGGGCAGTTTGTGGCTTGGTGTAAGCAAGGGGAACTTGAGATTTTAGGCTTGCCGTCTGAAGATGAATTGCGTGAGCGTATTGAAAAATTTATGGCTTACGGTATGACCGAAGTCGATAAATTCACGTTCAAGAGTGATTTAGAGCGTTATTTAATCACTGGACTGTGGCATAAAACCCGAGCTGAAAATTGGAACGAAAAGCAGTTACGTAGCGGCATTCGCAAAGAATTAACCGCCACAGCCGAAAAGATTAAAGCGGGTTGGCAAGCCCCGAAACCTTATCGGGTATTACCTGAAAAAGTTAAGATTAAAGCCACTGATGAGCAAGTGGCAAATTATATCGCCAAAATGCGTACCGCATTGGGCAGAAGTCAGCCTAGCCTAGGAGTGAATTGAGATGGCTAAACAGCAATTCTTCCTGCGTTCAGAGCAAGTGCGGTTAAATTCGTTGGAGTTTATCTGCAGTTTGGAGATTGATGAGAAAAAGCCGTCTGTGGTGCAAATTAAGCCGATGACACGTAACCTTGAGCAAAATGCTAAGTTTCACGCAATGTGTCAAGACGTGGCAAATCAGCTTGAATTTCACGGCAGAAAGCTGTCAATGGAGCAGTGGAAAGTGTTGTTTATCTCGGCTCACGCCCAAGCAACGAAAGAGGGTTCGGAAATTGTGGCAGGGCTTGAGGGTGAATTTGTGAATATTCGGGAAAGTTCGGCACAAATGAGCGTGAAACGAATGGCAAGCCTGATTGAGTATGTTACGGCTTACGGTGTATCAAATGGCGTGCGGTTTAATGACCGTTTCGGATTTTATGGCTAGCTACTGTCCGCAGTGTAGATAGTAACACACAAGAAAATACAGAAAGATACAGTAGGAAATAGAATGACAGAGAAACCTTTATGTTGCCCGAAGTGCGGTGCGGAATTGATGGATTTTTATTTCGGGGACGATGGGAATGTAGGTGAGTGGGACGATGACCGTTTTTCTTGTATCGGTTATCCGTTGTCTGAAAAGAAATATGATATTTTAACGTGGGGACACCCTTTTAACCGCACTAAATCTTGCGGCGATTTCGGGTTGGAAGATTTAGGTGTGGAATATTGTGAAGATGAATAATGAGGGCTGGGAAGTTTAAGCAATTAACAGTTAAAAAGGAGTTTTGGCAAAAGTGCGGTTAAAAAAATGCAAGATTTGTAGAGCGGAGTTTTCGCCACGCAATAGCTTACAGAAATGCTGTAGCCCGGCTTGTGCGTTAGAGCTGGTGAAAGAGCAGAAAGCAAAAGCAGAACGCAAGGAGCTGAAAGCACGTAAGGCGAAACTAAAAAGCCGTAGGGATTGGGTGAAAGATGCCCAAGATGTATTTAATAAATTTATTCGCTTGCGAGATAAAGATTTGCCCTGTATCAGCTGCGGTCGCTATCATCAAGGGCAATGGCACGCAGGGCATTATCGTAGTGTTGGTGCAGCACCTGAATTGCGGTTCTGTGAGTTGAATGTTCACAAGCAGTGTCAGCCCTGCAATAACCACAAAAGCGGTAATGTGATTGAGTACCGCATTAACCTGATTAAAAAAATCGGGGCGGATAAGGTGGAATGGCTAGAACGGCAAGACCACGAAGCGAAGAAATATTCAGTTGAAGATTGTAAAGAAATTATTCAGTTTTATAAGGCGAAGTGTAAGGAGTTAGCTTGATGTTTTGTTCGTTTAAAAAAATATGTGTACAGTGGGGATATTGGGCAACGCCACGATTAGAAACAGATTATCCCTGTATGACAAAAGCAATTCCATTACCTGTTGATATAGTAAGTTATAGAGTGTCGCCTATTGATGAACGCTTAGCGTTAAAAATTGATGAATGTTTGTGTGTAATGAAAAAAGTGAACCCCGAATTGTATGAATTATTTGTAGCAACTTACGCTTATCGTTGCCCTGTGTTTGATGTGAAAGATGCTAATAATCATATTACAAAGGGGATTTTGACGAGATTTAGTGTTAGTAAAACAGAGTATTACGCTCAACTGAAAGCAGCTGAAATCGCACTTGAAATGATGTTGTATAAAGATAGAACTATTATGATGGCTTAAAGTTTAGTGCTAAAATTAGTTGCTAAATTGGTTTTCTTTGCTATAATTAACGAAAGAATTAAAAATAAGGTTTTCCTATGGGGCGTGCTGAAAAGTTATTAGAAAAATTAGCGAGTGCAAAAAATACATTTGCTTGGTCAGATTTAGTAACGTTGCTCGCACAACAAGGCTATGAAAAACAAGAAATGGCGGGTTCTCGAGTTCGATTTTATAATAATGAGTTAGACCATTTAATTTTGTTACATAAACCGCACCCTGAGAATTATATTAAGGGCGGTGCATTAAAATCCGTAAAAGAAGCATTGAAACAGGTGAAGATATTATGACATTGTTAAAATATAAAGGTTATGTAGGGACGATTGAACCCGATTTAGAAAATAATGTGTTGTTCGGCAAGCTCGCTTATATTCGTGATTTGGTTACTTATGAAGCACAGACATTGCCTGAGCTTGAACAGGAATTTCAAAATTCTGTGGATTTATATTTAGCAGATTGTACTGAATTAGGGCGTGTTCCTGACAAACCATTTAAGGGTACATTTAATGTGCGTATTAGTGAAGAATTACATCGTAATGCCGTGTTAGTGGCTGGCGATATGTCATTAAATGCTTTCGTTGGAGAAGCTATTCAAGAAAAGGTAAATCGTTTGATGCAATAACCCTTGCTTTTTCCGGACAAAAAGTGTATATTTTATGTCATAGTGCGATAGTTGCATATGAGCGCACAAGATGAATTTTATAACCCTGAGCAGAAATGCTTGGGGTTTTGTTTTTTTAGGTGGAGTTATGGAATTAACATTAGGTGATAAAATTAAAATTAATGGTGAAGAAGTGCCAGAATATTTACTTAAGGCACTTCATTCACATTTAAATACTGTATTTGAGCCTAAGTGGAAAAAATCGGCATTGTTAGCTAATTCTATTGCAGTAAATCATATTGCTTGTAGCAATATTGAAACGTCTAGCTCTAAGTTTCCATCTGATAAATATATTATTCGGTAAGCTCATATTGATCTGCGTGCTCGTTATAGTTGACTAAAGGGTACATTGTACTAACTACTTTCTTAACTAAGATTTCATCTTCAATATTCATATAGCAGTGAGCTAGTTCCTCTAAATACATTGCTATTTGCATTCGATGATCATATTTCGATGATAAATATATATTGAAAAATATACAATTATTGTAATGGATATGTATCGCAGATGAGATCTCATATTGGATATTTATATTTGGAGAATGTAGAACACCTTGGTTTCCATAGTTAAAAAATAGTTCTGCTTTTTTATTGATGTTGGCGTATTGACAAAATAGATTGATTGCTTCAGTAAGTAATTCAAAGGGTCTTATTAGATCGATTGTAAGAGTATCAAACCGTAAATCAAAAAAGTAACGATATTCCTCAATGATCATTGAGGATATTTGTTGTTTAGTTATAACGCCAGTCATTTTTAACCTCAGCTAGTTTGTTTATGTAGAAATTTCATTCTAGCAAAAATTAGCTGCTCAGCAGAAATACTGAGTTTTTTATTACCTCGAGAAAGGCGAGGTGGAGTATGAAAATGTTGAAAGATGCGAGTAATCATAGTTATTTTTGGTCTGGCTTTGGTGGTATCTATGCTTGGTTTACAGATCAACAGAACTTAATGCTACTCAGTTTGGCATTAGGTATCATCACAACCTTAGTGAATATGTACGCAAGATGCCGAGATGGGCAGATAAAGAAAGCACAAGAGCGGCGTGATTTAGCAAAACATAATCTTGAAATGAAACAGTCAGAAGAACTTCACGCATTAAAAGTGAGAAGATTAGAGCGAGAGTTAAGAGATGAGTAAGAGAGCTATTGCTGGTGGCGTTTGTTCTGTTGTGGCAATTATCGGTTTAGTTACCACTTATTTTGCCGAAGAAATACGAACAGGCGAACGAGGGTTAATGATTATTGGTAATGCAGAGGGTTGCCGTCGTGAACCATATAAATGTCCCGCTGATGTTTTAACCGTAGGTATCGGTTCAACGGCAGCAGGTGGTGAAGTTATCAATCCGAACAAACGTTATTCTGATTTAGAAATTGCCGAACGTTGGGTAAATGATATTAGCATTGCTGAAAATTGCGTTAATCGATATGCCAATGGTCTAGCATTACCACAAGGTGCGTTTGAAGCCGCGACATCAATTACATTTAATGTAGGCTGTGGCGCAATGAAAAGTTCAACCTTATTTAAATACGCCAAGCAAGGAAATATTATTGCAATGTGTAATCAGTTTCCTCGCTGGGTTTATGCGGGCGGTCAACGCTTGAAAGGCTTAGAACTACGGCGTGAAAAGGAACGACAGTTATGTTTAGCAGACTAGAAAGTGCGGTGAAATTAACCGCACTTTTTTTGTTATTGGGCTTGTGCGGTTGGATTTGGGTTCAATCACAGAAAATAGATAGCTTAATCGCCAAAAACCAAGCTCAAGCCCAAACCATTCAAACGCAGTATAAGACCATCTCTCAGTTACAGCGAGATATTGAACTAAACCGAAAGCTGACTGATGAGCTATCAAAACAAGAAAGTGATATACGAGGGAGAGCTGATGACGTTATTAAATCTATTCCAGCGAAAGTTAAAGCAAGTGATGTCTATAACACTGTTGCTCCTAGTAATGTTGTTGAGTTCTTGCACCAGTGAGCCACCAGTAAAGGTATGTTCCAGCATTCCCCCTGTATTACTTAGTCATTTAGATAAAACAAAGTTTACAGGTCGCACCTATGGTGATGTTACGCAATATGCGGTAATACTCAAACGTGAACGTGATATTTGTTTAAATCGAATTGATAAAATTCGAGAGTGGCAAGCTGAAAACTTGGATAAGTAAGTTAGTAATGATATTAAACTCTTATCCGTTGGGATAATTACAAAATAAGGAATTAACTATGCCAAAACAAGACGTGGTTAAATCCACGTCTAAAGGGCGTGGTGAATTAACAGATAAGCAAAAGCGATTTGTAGAAGAATATTTAGTAGATCTAAATGCTACTCAGGCAGCAATTCGGGCTGGGTATAGCGAAAAAACAGCTCAAGAGCAATCTTCTCGCCTGTTATCAAATGTTATGGTGCAGGCGGCTATTGAGCAAGCTCGGAGTGAACGTTCCAAGCGTACTAAAATCACTCAAGACGACGTATTAAATGGCTTGCTTGATATTATCTCAATGAGTACAGGTCAAAAGAAGGTTATTGAAACAGAATTGAGTAAAGTAGATGGTTCTATCGTTCCAGTAGATATTGAGAAAGTTTGCTTTGAGCCGCACGCTGCAAATAAAGCTCTTGAGTTGCTGGGTAAACACCTAGGAATGTTTAAAGATAATGTTGATTTAACTTCATCAGATGGCAGTATGACACCACAGGTGATAATTAGAAAGGTAATTGATTCTAATGGAGCTGGAAATTAAAACGCCTAGATGGTTCTTGCCTTATCTTGAGCCGAAACGTTACAAAGGAATTAAAGGTGGTCGTGGTAGTGGTAAATCTCACACTGTCGGAGAGGCTTTAGTTGAGAAGATGATAATGCAGCCAAACTGTAAGATGGTCTGTATTCGTGAAATTCAGCGTTCATTGAAGTTTTCTTCTAAGGCTTTGATTGAGTCAAAAATTCAAGCATTTGGTGTGTCGCATTTGTTTGATATTACTCAAAATGAAATCAAGCGTATTGGCGGTGAAGGCATAATGATTTTTCAGGGAATGCAAGATCACACAGCGGACAGCATTAAATCTCTTGAAGGCTTTGATTTAGCTTGGGTGGAGGAGGCTCAGAACCTTTCTCACCGCAGTTTACAATTACTTCGTCCGACAATTCGTAAAGCTGGTAGTGAAATTTGGTTTACGTGGAACCCTGACCAAGAAACAGATGCAGTTGATGCATTTTTTAACGAAGCCATCGCAAATAATGCCGATGGTTTTTTATTATCTCACGTTAATTATGATGCCAATCCATTTTTACCAGATGAATTGCTTAAAGAGATGGAATATGACCGACGTTATAATTCCTCTACGTTCGATCACGTTTGGAATGGTGCTTATAACATTAAAAGCGATGCACAAGTGTTTAATGGTAAGTATTGCATAGAAGATTTTGAACCTAAGTCAAATTGGAACGGTCCATATCACGGTATGGATTTCGGTTTTGCTCAAGATCCAACAGCGGTTGTTCGTTGCTGGGTTTATCAGAATTGCCTTTATGTAGATCGCTCTTTTGGGAAAGTTGGGTTAGAGCTTGATGATACGGCACAGTTTTTCTTAAAGGATATTCCTAATCTTAGTCAATATACATTACGAGCTGATTCAGCTCGCCCTGAATCTATCAGTTATTTAAAACGCCACGGTTTACCTCGTATTGAAGGCGTTAAGAAATGGAAGGGGAGTGTAGAAGATGGCATAGCACACATTAAGTCTTACGATAAGGTTGTAATTCACCCCGATTGTGAAGAAATAGCAAAAGAATTTCGTTTGTATAGTTATAAAGTCGATAAACATTCTGGTGATATTTTGCCTGAAGTGCTAGATGAAAATAATCATTATATCGATGCTCTTCGCTATGCTCTAAATCCATTAATTCAACCAAGTGGCAGTTTTAAACAAGCAGCTTTTAATCTTTATCGATAATTTATATAGGAAATTTTATGAGTGGAGTATCTGCAGTTAGTGCTGAAATGACACATCTACATAATCAAGCGAAGATTATTGATGATTTGCTTGGTGGGACAGGGGCTATGCGTAATGCGGGTAAGGCTTATCTTTTCCAAATGCCGTTAGAAAGTGATGATACCTATAAATCTCGTTTACAAAGTGCAACGCTTTATCCTGCATTAGGTGAAACCTTATCACAAATGACAGGACGTGTATTTTTTGAGCCTGTTACGGTAACAAATATTAATAAACATATTCAACAAGATATTCTCCCTGATGTGGATTTACAAGGGAATAATATTGATGTATTTGCCTCACAATGGTTTTATTCCGCATTGGCTTATGGGGTAAGTTATGTTCTTGTTGATTATACTCGTATTGAAAATGTTAAAACCTTAGCAGAAGAAAAAGCTCAAGGTGCTAGACCTTATTTAGTGCATATTAAACCACAGTCTGTTCTTGGGTTTAAAACTGAACGAATCAATGGTAAACAACAAATTACTCAATTTCGTTATAAAGAATTAATTACTATTGATGATGGTGAATTTGGCACAAAAACTATTGAACAAATCAATGTAATTGAATTAGGTAAAATTCGTCGGTTTAGACCGAATGAAAAAGGTGATGATGGCTTTAATGAAGAAATTGATCTTAAGCTCAATGGTAAATCGCTTGATTTTGTGCCGATTGTACCGTTTATCACTAAGAAAATAGGTGTTTTTGCATTAGGTGAGCCACCATTGATGGAATTAGCTTATCTGAATGTAAAACACTGGCAATCTCAATCTGATCAAGACAATATTTTAAATACAGCTAGAGTACCTTTATTGGCTCGAACTGGCGTGGAAGATGATAGTGTGGTCAAAATTGGTGGCTCAATTATAGATTTACCTAAAGATGGTACGCTAACTTATGTAGAACATTCAGGGGCTTCAATTAATGCTGGGTTGACCAGTTTAAAAGAATTGGAAAGCCAAATGCGTGTAGCAGGAGCTAAATTGCTTGATAAAACCATCTTAGCTATGACTGATAGTCAAGCGAAAGATGAAAAAGGTAAGGAAATTAGCCAATTACGTTTATATGCTAATCGCTTTGAAGATGCTCTTGATTTGGCTCTTGAGTATGTTGGTAAATGGTTAGGTATTGAGAAAGCTCAAATTGGTAACGTAGAGATTACTGGTAACATTGACGATAATGTAGATCCTAATGTGTCAATGGATAGTGTAATCAAATTGCAATCAGCAGGTATTATCTCTAAACAGACAGCTTTTGATGAAAGCAAACGTCGTGGCTTAATTTCTGACAATGTGAACTGGGAAGATGAGCAGGTCAGATTGGACTCAGAGGGAATGAATAATGACCGTTTCACAGAAGAACCTCACAGTTGATGAACAACTTGAGAGTTTGTTAGCTGATCGAAAGATTATCTTGTTTCGTTACGATGCTTATTTACGCCAACAAATCTATAAAAAACTCACCGCACTTCAGAAAAAACTTCTTAATCGCTTGGCTTCCGCAGATATTGAAAATATCAATAAAAAAGAGAGCGTGCAGTTACTTAAAAATATTAAAGAACTCATTAACGAGAGTTATCAAAATGTGAGCGAGTTTAGCCAATCAGAACTCAATGAATTATTTCCACTTGAAGTTGATGCCGTACACAGCATTTACAATGAGTCGGTGAAATTCGATTTATTTAATCAGGTGCCGGCATATAAACTGCAATCTATTAAAAATGCAGGCATTATCTCGGGTTCACCGCTAGAAGATTGGTGGTCAAAACAAGCGAATGATCTAAATTTTAAATTTACTAATATTATCAGACAAGGAATATTAGATGGGAAACCGACTAGCGAGTTAATTAGCGAAGTTAAAGAATTATTAGTAGCATCTCGTCGATGGTCGGAAACCTTAGTTCGAACCGCTGTGATGAAAGTTCACGATCAAGCTCAACAAGCTTTACGAGATGAAAATTTGGATATTCTCAAAGGTGAACAACAAATTTCCACCTTAGATTTACGCACATCAGAAATTTGCCGTGTACGAGATGGTAAAGCGTGGGATTTAGATAAGAAACCAATAGGTGAACACGATTTGCCTTATCAACGCCCACCGTTACACCCTAATTGCCGTTCGACGTTACGATTACTTACCAAATCTTGGCGTGAATTAGGGATTGATGTAGATGAAATCCCCGAAAGCACTAGAGCTTCGATGGACGGGCAGATAAAAGAAGGTCTTAATTATGAAGACTGGCTCAAGAATAAAAGCCCTGAAGAACAAGATAAAGTGCTTGGTAAAGGTAAGGCGGATTTATGGCGTAATGGCGTAATTACTTTTCGGGATATGTTAGATCAGTCGGGAAGACCATTAACATTGAAAGAATTGATGGAGTTAAATGGTTCAGACAAATCTAATAATCTTTTTTCAAAATATTTACCAAAAGAGTTGTCAAAAGTAATAGAAATTGGTAAAAGTATTTCTAATAAATATGCTGATGTTTTAGATAAAGCTATTGCCGACGGTAAGCCACACGAAGGTGTAATGGAAATTATGCGACGTGAAGGCGTTGAGTTAGGTGGTGATGTTAAAGTCAGTGGCATTAAAAAAAGTGCGGTTTCTGAATTAATATCTTCTGTTCAACGTTACCCTAACTCTTGGATTGAAGCACATAATCTTTCAGGCAAAGTTGTTGTAAAAGAAATAACCAAAAAAGGAGGGATTCCAAGTTACAACCCTGCTTTAAAAATTATTTCAACTCATAAAAATTGGACGCTTGAACGTCGAATTTCAACACATATTCACGAGTTTGGACATCGATTGCAAGAAATAATGCCTGAGCTTGATAAGTATTTTGTTGATTTTTGGAAAAAGCGAACCGCAGGTAAGCCAGAGTTGGACTTAAGAGAATATGGCTATGCGAACGTGGGTAAATTTAAAGATGGTGGTTTTCCTGAACCTTATTACGGGAGAGATTACGGTAATGTACTCAACCCTAAACCAATGGAAATGCTTACAATGACATTTGAATCACTGCTTGGCGGAAGCAAAGAGCGATTTGAGTCTTTACGTACAAAAGACCCCGAGCTATTCCATTTAGGTATAACATTATTAACAAGGTATAAATTATGAAAGCAGAAATAAAAGTACCATTTTTCATTTATGATGATGAACAAGAAGAGTCATATTTGCAAATTTTCCCTGTAATTTGGGATAGTGAAAAAGGCTCTTTTACAGGATATCAAAGAGCCGTAAAATATTTATATTGGCTCACAGAAAAAGCGGTGAGAGAACGTTGGAGTATCAAAGTCCATCAACATACTTTTGAAGTAAAAAATCCTCTTACCGAACCTTCTGAATTAGTTATTCTGTTGCAGAAAGCTCAGTTAAATATTCCTGAACCACTAATGGAACATTTACCTTATAATTATTTAGATGATGAATTTGAAGAATATGAATTCTATCAAAGCAATCCAAGCAAGGAAGAGATCGAAGCTTATGAAGCTATGAAAGCTAATCTCTGCTACTAATTGGAAAGTAGAATAATTATGTGGTACAAAGAAGATAGCCATCAAGTTTGGTGGAAAGATGATGCTGAAAATGCTGAAATAGTGAAAGATTTAAAAGGTCAGTAGAAACTATGACATAACCACTCTTCGGAGTGGTTTTTTTATGCCCAAAACTTCCTAAACAACATTAAATCGGTAGCGACCGAGCCTGTAATAAGGTTGGATAGTTTCGGATAACGAACCCAATCAGAAATGGTCGGGTTTTTTATTGCCTGAAATTTAAGGAGACATTATGAAATTAACTAAAATTGAAAATTTTGAACAATTTTTATTAATAAACCAAAATCAACGTATTGTAACAACTTCTCGCTATATTTCTGCGGTATTTGGGAAACGTCACGATAACATTATTCGTGATATCAGAGCATTAATTACAGAGCAAGATTGTGGAGAATTTGCTCTCCTCAATTTTGAGGAGACCTCTTACAAAGATGAATGGGGAAGAAAACAGGTTATGTATCAAATGACCAAAAATGGGTTCTTACTCTTAGTTATGGGGTATAAAACCAAAAAAGCAATGAAGTTCAAAGTGGAATTTATCAAAGCATTTGATTTAATGCGAGATAAGTTAGCACAGGAGGGTTACAGCTTAATCCATCGTTACAATGAGTTATTACTTAAACATAAAGCTGAGAAACAAGTTGCAAGTTTTTGTGGTAAAGCACTAAATGAATGGAAAAATAAAAAACCATTCCTTGAAGCGACCTTGAAAGTCTTTGAAGACAAAATGCAAATTGAATTACCTTTATTAAATTAACCGCACTTTATTGTGCGGTTTTTTATTACCCGCTATTCGGAAGATGGCACGTTCTCGGGTGGAAGCCCATTAATCAACCTGTAAGGAATTACAAATGAAACTTAAATTAGACGAAAACGGACACGTAGTTGTTGCCGATGGTAAACCTGTGTATGTGTATGATGATGGTAAGGAAGTGCCATTTGATGCAGAACAAGCAACACGGAAGATCGCAGAGTTAAACAATGAAAGTAAAACTCATCGTTTAGCTAAAGAAAAAGCGGAAGTCGAGCTGGAAAAATTTGAAGGTATTGATGACGTTGAAGCGGCTAAAAAAGCCTTGGAAACAGTCAAGAATCTTGATGATAAAAAGCTGATTGAGGCAGGCGAAGTGGATAGAGTTAAAGCTGAAGTGGTGAAAAGCTACGAAGCTAAGTTAGCTGAAAAGGATAAACAACTCACTCAGGCTAAACAAGAGTTGCACAATGAAGTTGTTGGTGGTGCATTTGCTCGTTCAGCTTTTATTGCTGAGAAAATGTCAATTCCTGTTGATTTAGTCCAGTCATTCTTTGGTAAACATTTCAACGTAGAAGATGGAAAAATTACCGCTAAAGATGCAAATGGTAGTGCTATTTTTAGTCGCCAAAAAGCAGGAGAATTGGCGGACTTTGATGAAGCATTGGAATTTATCATCTCTAGCTATCCGCAGAAAGATCATATTTTAAAACCTAGTGGCAACCAAGGTGGAGGCTCGTCTAATGGTATAAATTCAAATGGTTCAAAAAATCCTTGGGCTAAAGATCATTGGAATATGACTGAGCAAGCCAGAATTTTTAAAGAATCGCCTGAGAAAGCTCGCAGTCTAGCACTGCAAGCAGGAATTAATATTTAATCAATAAAAGGAAAAAATTATGGGTACACCTACTCGCATTTCGGACGTTATCGTTCCAGAACTTTTCTCAAAATACGTTATTAATCGCACAACCGAAAAATCAGCTTTGTGGCAATCGGGTATTATTTCAAAATTGCCTGAAGCGGCTCTATTCTCTCAAAATGGCGGAGCAATGATTACAATGCCATTTTGGGAAGATTTGAATGGTGATTCTGAAGTGCTATCCGATAGCAAGCCATTAAATGTGAATAAAATCACAGCTGCATCAGATGTAGCAATTCTTCACGCTCGTGGTAAGGCTTGGGGAGCAAATGATTTAGCGACAGCATTATCTGGTGATGATCCACTTGGTGCAGTTTCTGAATTAGCCGCAACTTATTGGGCTCGTGAAATGCAGCGTATCACACTTGCTACATTAGAGGGTGTATTTGCTGCAGACACAATGGCAGCCAACTTACACGATATTTCGGCTGGTGTAGGTTCTGCTGCAGCAATCAGTGGTAGTTCATTTATTGATGCTGCGTATAAATTGGGAGATGAAGTAGATAATCTCACCGCAGTTGCAATGCATTCAGCCACGTCCGCATTTTTAGCAAAACAAGGGCTAATTGAAACTATTCGTGATGCTGATGGTGTGGTGCTTTATCACACTTATATGAATCGTCGAATTATTGTAGATGACACAATGCCACGCAATGGAGATGTATATACATCTTATTTATTCGGTGCAGGTGCGTTAGGATATGCTGAAGTGTCTCCTCCTGTACCTGTAGAGACAGATCGTGATAGCTTACAAGGAGATGATATTCTTATTCATCGACGCCATTTTGTCTTACACCCACGTGGTGTGAAATGGGCTGGCGCAGCAGGTTTAGCTCCAGATAATACTGGTTTGAAAACTAAAACCAACTGGCAACGAGTTTACGATCCAAAACAAATCCGTATTGTGGCATTTAAACATAAATTGACCACAGCATAATTAAACCAGACCGCATTTAAAAAAGTGCGGTCTTTTTTAAGGAGTTTTTATGGGATTAGCAGCTTTTAATCGTATGCGTAGATTGCGTGCTGAACAATCTAGCCCACTTCCGACAATAGAAGAACTGAAAGATTACAGCAAAGCTAAAGTAGATGAAATTAAAGCAAAATTAACTACGCTTAACATTAGTTTTGAAGCTACGGCAAAAAAAGAACAACTGCTTGAAGTACTTAAACAAGCATTGAAGCGTGGTCAGGAGGGGGAAAATGACCAATCTGAGCATTCCTGATGAAAGCTATGTTTCAGTTGATGAAGCTAACCGCTATCACGCTTTGCGATCTAGTTTTGATAGTTGGAATGAATTAAGCGATGAAATTAAAAAACGTCGTTTGGTCAGCGCTTCTGATTTTCTTGATGTGAATTACCGATTTTTAGGAGAGAAAAATTCTGAAGAACAATATCGGCAATTTCCACGAAAAAATACAAATGAAGATATTCCAATACCTATCAAACTTGCGGTTTTTGAATTGGCATTACAGGAAAATCTTAATCAAAACGAAGATCAGAAAATGGCAAGTGTGAAAGTCGGTCCTATTTCAGTTAACTACGAACAAGATAGCTCACAAGGAAATAAATCTAATCGTTTTTCTTATGTGAAATCACTGCTTGATTCATATCTAGATAAACGAAATGGCTTTGGTAGCTCGTTAATGTTAAGAGGCTAACACGCTGTAAGGAGAAGCTATGTACGATAAATTGAAGACCTTATCAAATAAGCTTATTCGACAATTCGGTGTTGAGTGTTTAATCAAAACACGAACTCAAGGTAAGTATGATCCATTAACCGCTGAAGTAAGTTCAAGTGGTTTTACAGAAAAGAAAGCACATTGCTTATTCGATAATCTTGCTTATGATTTCCCATCACACCAATCAATGGGCGTAAATAGCAACTCTTCAAGTATGATTGAACAAGGGGACGTTATTATTTATGTGGCAGCAGAAGCAGAGCCAGAGCTTGGTTCGGAAATTATTGTTAGTGATGAGAGATGGTCTGTTATTAAGTGCCAACCAATCAAACCAGCCAATACAGCATTAATTTATCAATGCCAAGCTAGAAAGGTGGTGTAAATGGGGACATTTAGTGTAGATATCAGTAAGTTTATCAACAAAACAGATCAACGAGCGAATCTTATTCTTAGGAAAGTAGCGATAGATACCTATGAACGAGTTAAACTCAAAACACCGGTGGATACTGGGCAGTTGAGAGCTAGTTGGACTGTTTCTCTAGGTGGATTGCCAACGAGCTTTAATGGTTCAAATACTGTGATTGAGATGGTTGAATTTGGTAATAATATTTATATTGCTACAGATAAAACCTATGCGCCTATGCTTGAATATGGGCTTTACCCTAAACCAGGCGGAGAGAAAACGATTGATGGTTATTCAACTCAAGCACCGCAAGGTATGGTTAGAATTACCGTAAAAGAAATGCAGGCTTGGTTGCAGCAAAACTTAGGGCGGTTTGAATGAAAACAGATATTCGATCTATTTTACAGTCTCATCTTGTTACATTGGGCGAATACAATACAGCGTGGGAAGGTGTCAAGAATACTCCAACCCTACCATATCAATCTGTATGGCTAAATATCTCAACTGGCGTAACAGGTGCAATTTCTAATGCTCCCAAAGCGATTGAAACAGGCTTTTTTCAAGTTACTTTATATTCAGAGGCAGGATTGGGAACAAGAAAAATTGAAGAGAGAGCCGAGCTTATCCGTAATCATTTTTATGGGCAATCTCTTGCCCAAAACGGCACGCAAGTTGTCATTCATACGCCGCCTGTGATTGGTGGGGTATTTCTTCAAGATGATAAACTTGTCTTACCTATTACTATTAATTTTACAGCTTACGAATTATAGGAGAACCTTATGGCAAATGCACAAGGCGTTAAGCGAAAAGTTGTTGTATCTAAAGAAAGTAGTTTTGGTACAAAACCAGTCAAAACATCAGGGAAAATCATTCCTCGCACAGAAAGCACGTTAAACACAGCTTTTGATTCTTTCTCTAGTGAAGAAATTCGAGAAAATATGCAACGCTCACCATCTATTGTTGGTTTTGAAAAGGTTGAGGGCGACTTGAAAGGTGAACTAGCTGCAGGACAGTGGTCGCAATTCTTTTCAGCCGCACTGCGTGGAAATTGGTCAGCGGTAAAAGAAGCCATCGTGAAGAAAACGTCAGCAGGTACAGGTGAAAAACAAGGTAAAATTCTGATTATCCCTGAAACAGGGCATTCTACAGATTCATTTACTATTGAAGATATCTTTACTGATGTCTCGCTCAGCCGTGTTTATCTAGGTTGTCGAGTGTCTAAAATTAGCTTAGACATACAACCTAATGGAATTGCATCAATTACTGTTACCTTCTTAGGACAACGTGGTGAGGAAAGTGCAACGGCTTATTTTACTAATCCAGCGGAAATTACTCAATCACCGAAATTAGCCGGTATAAACGGACAGTTATTGGTCAATAAACAAAAAGCAGCATTGATTACTAGCTTTAAAATGGATATCGACCTTAACGCCTCAAGCGAAGCTGTATTGGGTGAAAAGTATGCCCCTGATGTCTTTATCGGTACTGTTGCAATTAGCGGTTCATTTACGATGTATCTACAAGATAAATCAATGATTGATGCCGTTAGACAAGGAAAAAATCTTTCAGTTGCGTTAAGAATGGATGCTGAAAGTGTAGATAATGCAGATTATATCACCTTGATTTTGCCTGGGATTAAAGCAACCTCAGTAAGCATTGATGATGGTGCTAAAAATCTGATTCAAACGGTCAATTTTGATGCGTTCCCTGCAGTCTATGATTCAGAAAGTACGATTGCTGATGAACTTAAGAAAGCAACAACACTGATCATTCAAGATACATTGGCTTAATCAATAAAAATCAAACAAATGACCGCCTAAAGTGCGGTCTTTTTTACAGAAATTTATATAAAAAGGAAATTACTATGGATTTGTCTAAATTAAATACCCAAGAAACTGCTGAAATTACACATCGTTTTGAAATTGTTCACCCTACAACTGGGGAAGGCTTAAAAGCTTATATTGATGTGTTTGGTCAAAATAGTGATGCAGTAAAACAATTTGAAGCAAAACAGTTACGTAAGTTTCAAAAAATGGAACTTGATAACCAAAAATCTCGCAAACCAAAACTTCGTGAGTTGGACGAACTTCGTAAAGATGCTTTGGAGAATGCTCTAGTGCGTATAGCTGGCTGGGAAGCCGTAGAGTGGGAAGGAAAAACGCTTGAGTTTAGTGCAGAGAATGCTCGCAAAATGTTAGAAGCTTGTACTTGGTTGCAAGAACAAGTCATTGAACAATCATCTGATTTGGGAAACTTCTTGAAAGCCTAGTTGAACAGCTTTATACGTTCGCTAAGGCTGAATTTGAATTAGATAAAAAGCCTAAAGATTCAAAATCAAGTGTAAGAGAACATCTCCATTTAATTTGGGAGCAGACAGGCATAAAACCCGAAGAACTCAATAATGAACCGCCAAACCAAGCTGTAACATATTTATTGGATTATTTCTTTGAGTTAAGTCTAAGTCGTCAGATTGGAATAAGTGCAAGCCCAATTTTATATACTGAAATCAAAAGTTGGGCTGAATTATCTCACATTTGTTTAGCTAAATGGGAAATTGAAGTGATTAAACAATTAGATATGATTTGGTTAAGTGTGCAGTCTGAATAACCTCCTTGATATACAAAGTTTTCTATTTGAGATTTTATTATGACAAAAACATTCACTTGGCTTCCGCAATGGAATATGAAGCGTAATAGACAGCCTGATGTGTTAACTATTGATTTTGGTAATGGTTATCAGCAACGTATTCCCAAAGGTCTGAATAACGATTTACGTACATTCGATCTTACGTTTAAAAGTAATGAAATCATAGCGAAAGAGATTGACGATTTCTTAGCTGAGCATTGTGGGGTAAAAGCTTTTTTGTGGACGCCATACGGAGAAAAGCAGGGGCGTTTTATTTGCTCGGAATGGCAAAAGGAAATAAGTACGGGATTTTGTATTATTACCACTTCTTTTAAAGAAGTGGTCTTTTAATAAGGATTGATTATGGCTGATTTTGCAACACTTGGCATCAAAATTAAAACAGATGGTGCTACTAAGGCGAATGATGATTTACGTTCAATCCAAGCTCAAGCAGGGGCAACTGAAAAATCTGTCAGTGCTTTAAGCAATATGATGGCTCGGTTGAAATCACTGCTAGCCCTTGGGATTGGCTTTCAAACCATCAGTGTATTTGTCCAGATGGCAGATAAAATGAAGACTTTAGCCTCTCAAGTCCGTTTTGTTACTAGAACAACAGAAGAGTTTAATGCTGTCCAAAAAGAATTATTTAATATTTCTCAAAATACAAGGGCAAGCCTTGAGGCAACAACCACTCTCTATATTCGTTCTGCTCGTGCCTTACAAGGGTATGGTTATAGCCAAAAAAGGGTATTAGATTTTACCGAAACAATAAATAAAGCGATGGCTATAGGTGGAGTTGGCGCTCAAGAACAATCTACGGCATTATTTCAATTATCTCAAGCATTAGGTTCAGGGCGATTGCAAGGCGATGAATTTAGAGCTATTTCTGAAGCTGCACCGATTCTTCTTGATATTGTCGCCAATTATATGGGCAAAACAAGAGCAGAAGTGAAAAAGCTGGCGAGTGATGGTAAGTTAACTTCTCAAATTCTGTTTGAAGCTATTTCTGGAGCAAGTCAGAAGATTTCTGAAGATTTTAAAAAAGTACCAGTTACATTTGGGCAGGCAATGACCCAAATGCACAATGCTGTCTTAAAATTTATTTCAGATTTTGATACATCTTCTGGCATTACGGGTATGTTGGCTTCTTTCGTTTCTTTATTAGCAACCAATTTCAGCTTGCTTGCAAAAACATTGATATACGCCACGGCAGCTTATGCTGCATTCAATATTGTTTCATTAGCAGCAAATTTTAAAGCAGCAACAAATGGCGTTGGATTACTTACTTTTGGGTTTAGAAGCCTTACATTAGCAGTAAGAGGTGCTACTGTTGCAATGTTAGCTAACCCCTTGGGGCTAATAGCAGCGGCGATTGTTGGTGTTATTTATGTATTTGATCAATTTATTTCTAAAATGGAGATTGGCTTTGGTGCATTTAATGCCACGTGGGGCGATGTGGCAGCTGGTATATGGGAAGATTTCAAAAATGTAGCTGTCAATGTTTGGGAAGTAGTAACAAATTATATTGATACATCAATTACGATGATTGCAAGCTCATTTGGTAGCGCCATTTCAGATATAGGTGAGCTTTTCGGTTTTTTAGTCGATATTGCAAAATCCGTCGTAAATGGCGTGATAGGCATTTTTGATTTTGGCTATCAAGCCTTAATTCTTATTTGGAATAACTTTCCTGTAGCAATGGAAGCAATAGCAAAAGGTGCTGCAAATGTTTTAGTGACTATTTTTGAAGAAGCTGTCAACTTTTTGATGAATAAGTTGAAAAGTTTACTTAGATTAGTTAATCAAGCACTTGATAGCGTTGGTATGGAGGGTTTTGATTTATCTTCAATGGAAGTTAAATTACCTAAATTTGAAGTCTCACAAGCTGCGAGGGATTTTAAAACGCAAATCAACAGCGTTATTGATGAGGTCGGCTCTACAGATTATCTTGGAAAATTAGGTTCAAACATTGAAAATTACATTATGTTAGCTGGGGCTAAAGGGAAAATTCTGAATAAAAGTGAAGAAAAACAAAATGCTGACTTGAGTACGGCTACACAAAAAACAATAGCGGATAGTCAAGGTGATGAGCTGAAGAAAAAAAAGCGAGGTCGAGAGCGGAAAAATCACGGACGAACTGCGGTCGAAGAAATGCGGGAATGGATCGCCAATCAAAAACAGAAAATTCAAGCTCAAACAGATGAGTTACGAATGATTGGTATGTTGGAAAGTGAGAAAACCAAGCTCAACGAAATTAATCAGCTAGAGATGGATTATCAGAAGCAATTAATTTCAACGTCGCCAGAATTAAGAGGCGAGCTTTCAGCTCAGTATGAATTAATTAAAAAACAATTAACTGAAATGCAATCTTTCAGGGAGCAAACTCGATCAGATCCAATGGCTGGGATTAAAGATGGCTTTGCTAAATTTGGTGATAGAGCGATGGACGTAATGGGGAATGTCTCTCAGATAACTCAAGATGCTCTAAACGGAATGGGAGATGCGTTAACTGATTTCGTTTTAACTGGTAAAGCTGATTTTAAATCACTGGCGACTTCGATCATCAAAGATATTACCTCAATGATGATCAAAATGATGTTATTCAATGCACTAAAATCATCACTATCAGGAACAACATTAGGTGGCTGGTTAGGTTTTTCTCAAGGTGGTTTAGTCGGTTTTGATGTTGGTGGATTTACTGGCTATGGCGGCAAGTATGATCCTGCTGGCATTGTTCATAAAGGTGAATATGTTTTGACCAAGGAGGCCACCAGTCGATTGGGTATAGATTACCTTGACCATCTGAATTATAAATCAAGATCTAAACCTATTGGCTTTGCTAATGGCGGTGGTGTTAATATTCCGACTTTATCAGCTGTAAATGGCAACAATAATGTTTCAGTGAAAATCATTAATAATGGCGAACCAGTGAATGCGAACGTCCATACGGAGCAAAATGGTGGGCAGACTGAAATTACCGTCGAACTATTAAAGCAAATGGATAAAATTGCCGATAACCGCTATCGACAAAATCAAATGAATGATATGCGTAATGGTAATGTATTAAGTGCATTAACAGCTTAGGAGGCATAATGGACAGACCTACACCATTAAAAATGACCTTGGATTTAGCCAAGTTAGAGCAAAATGCCTTACTTGAGCTATGGGAAGTCGATTTAAGAAGTTTAACAGATGAAAACGGTATGAGTGGTGAACTCTACCGTTTTTTTTCAGGCTCAAACGAATTAAATCAGCCCATCGTATGGCAAGGGCATAAATACGAGCCTTACGGTGTTATTGCCAGTGGTTTTGCTAATTCAGGGCAAGGGGCAAGCAATCGCCCCAGCCTAACGCTGTCAAATATTAATGGATTTATCACCGCACTTACTCATCGCTTTGACCAATGTTTAGGTGGTGTGGTACGTCGTCGTCAAGTCTATGTACAGTATTTAGATGCAGTGAATTTTAAAAAAGGCAATCCGCAAGCCGACCCCGCACAAGAAGCATTAAGTCTTTATGTGATAGAACAACTTTCAAACTTAAAAAGAGATGTGGCTACCTTTACTTTAGCTTTGCCTACAGAAACCGATAACGCCTTAATTTCGGCTCGTTCTATCACTGTAACCTGTGGTTTTCTTTATCGAGGCAGTGAATGTGGTTACACAGGCGAAGCGGTGGCAGATGAAAAAGACCAACCCACAAGCGACCGTAAAAAAGATAAATGTAGCGGTCTGCTTAGCGGCTGTAAATTACGCAATAATACGCGTAATTTTGGCGGATTTGTTAGCGTGGATAAATTAAATTCTTAGGTGATATATGGCGCAGTTGAAACAACAGTTAATAGATTATGCTAAACAGCAAGAGCCGTGCGAAATGTGCGGCTTTGTTATTTCTGTGAATGGCAAAAATCAGTTTTATCCTTGTGAAAATATATCGTCTAAGCCTGAAAGCTATTTTGAAATTTCGCCCGAAGAATGGATTAAAGCCGAACATTTCGGTGAGATTGTGGCTGTGGTGCATTCTCACCCTGACGGTGAACCGACATTATCCTCCGCAGACCGAAAAATGCAGTTACTGACACAAGTTGATTGGTGGCTTGTTTGTGATGATGAAGTAATGGTATTCCCTAATATCTTGCCTTTACTTGGGCGTGAATTTAAACACGGCGATGTCGATTGTTACACGCTTTTTCGAGATTTTTACCAATTAGCCGGCTTTACGATGCCGAATTTTTCTCGGTCTGATGATTGGTGGGAAAAGGGTGAAGATTTGTATTTAGACAATATGGCAAAACAAGGGTTTGAGCGGATTGATGATATTCATCAGTTGCAATTAGGCGATGTAATTTTAATGCAAGTGGGGGCGAATGTGGCTAATCACGCTGGCATTTATTTGGGTAATCAACTTGTTTTACATCACAGCCCGAAACGCCTTTCTAAACGAGATGTTTATGATGGTTACTGGTTGAAACACACACATAGTATTTGGAGATTTAAAGAATGGTCAAGGTTAGATTTTACGGTTCCCTTAAGCAGTTTGGGACAACATTTCAATTAGATGTAAAAAACACAAGCGAAGCCATTTACGCCCTAACAAGTCAACTGAAAGGCTTACGCCAAGCCTTAATGCAAGGTTGGTATAAGGTGCGTATCGGTCGAGATTATCTTGATGAACACTACCTTGAAAAAGGTTTATCGTATCATTTAAAAGACGGCGACACCGTACATTTTACCCCAGTTGTGGCGGGGGCGAAAAAAGGTGGTGTGTTTCAAGCCATTTTAGGGGCGACTTTGATCGGGGCGGCTTTTTTACTTGGACCTGTTGGTATGGGGGTGTTGGCATCTAATTCAGCGTTGATGTTAGGTGGGATTGGGGCTTCAATGCTATTAGGCGGAGTAGCACAAATGCTCACGAAACAACCCTCAATGAGTTCAGCGAATAGCGAAAAGAAAAGTTCAACTGCATTTTCAAATCTTGCCAATATGGTGGCACAAGGTAAATCCGTTCCGTTGGCGTATGGGCGAATTAGAACAGGTTCATTGATTATTTCACAAGGCGTAAGCACGCAAGATTATTCTAATTAAGGAGATATTATGGGCAAAGGTGGCGGTGGTAAAGCAAGAACACCTGTTGAAGCACCTGAAACAGGTCGCTCGAAACAACAAGTAAAAATTGTTGAAATTATTTCTGAGGGAGAAATTGAGGGATTAGCCGAGGGAATGAAGTCAGTCTATTTAGACAAAACCCCCATTCAAAATGCCGATGAAAGCTATAACTTCAAAAACGTCGAAATTCAGGGGCGAACAGGTTTACAAGTTCAAGATGAACTGGATAATTTTGATACGTCCGAAAAAGAAATTTCGGTGAGCGTTCAGGTTAAAAAGAACAATCCGATTGTTCGCACTATTACCGATGAGAAAGTTACTCGCTTACGTTTAACACTTGGCGTTCAGTCTTTATTTAAACAAAACAATGAGGGCGATACTAAGCCGTCATCAGTGCAGTTTTCTATTCAGATTGGCGAGCAAATACACGATTTTGAAATGCGTGGAAAATACAGCTCACAATATTTGAAACAGTATGAATTTGATGATTTACCTGCAACGCCCTTTCAAATTCGAGTAACACGTAAAACGGCAGATAGCGATAGCCAACGCTTACAAAATAATACCCTTTGGGCAAGCTATACTGAAATCATTGATACGGAATTTACTTACCCCAATACCGCATTAATCGGGGTGAAATTTGATTCTGAATATTTTAATCAAATTCCTAACCGCACTTATGAAATTAAAGGGATTAAATTAAAAGTCCCGAGTAATTACGACCCCATTAAACGAACTTATTCGGGCTTTTGGGACGGCTCGTTCAAAATTGCGTGGTCAGATAACCCTGCGTGGGTGCTGTATGACGTAATGACCAACAAACGTTACGGCTTAGGTAAGCGTTTAGGTGATTTTAATGTAGATAAATGGACGTTGTACCAAGTTGCCCAATATTGCGACCAACTTGTGCCAAATGGCTTTGGTGAACAAGAGCCACGTTTTCGTTGCAATGTCTGGCTAACAGAACAGCGTAAGGCCTATGATGTCATCACTGATATTTGTTCGATTTTCCGAGCCTTGCCAGTATGGAATGGCAAAGAGTTCACCGTGGTAATGGACAGACCTACCGATCCAGTGTGGACTTATACTAATGCAAATGTGGTCAACGGTGAATTTGAATATCAATATTCAGCGTTAAAATCTCGCCATAATGAAATTCACGTAGAGTATGCTGATGAAACAGATGGTTATGAGAAAAAAATTGAGATTGTATCTGATGATGATTTAATCCGTCGTTATGGCTTGAACATTAAAAAAATCACGGCGTTTGGTTGCACTTCTCGAGGACAAGCTCACCGCACCGGCTTATGGACATTAATGACCGAAAAACTGGAAGCGAAAACCGTTACATTTAAGGTGGGGCGTGAAGGGTTAATGCACTTGCCCGGTGATATTATTCGGGTTTCTGATTGCGATTATGCCGCAACCAATATCGGCGGTCGAGTGCTGTCGATTAATGGCAATACCGTTCAGCTTGATTGCCCTATTGAAATCACGAACAACAGCTATTTTACTTATGTTGACCAACAATTACGTCAGCGTGATGTCAAAATTGTGAGTGTTAAAGGAAATGCAGTTACCTTAGCAAGCGAGCCGGTGGGATTAATTGAATATGGGATTTGGTCATTAACTACGGAGCAAATTACCAGTCAGCTTTATCGTGCGATTACTATTAGTGAAGAGGATAACGGTCAATATTCGATTACGGCATTACAGCACGAACCACAAAAAGAGGCGATTGTAGATAATGGAGCGCACTTTTCGCCAAAACCGACCATTAAAAGCACTGCTATTGATAATGTCTTAGTGGAGTATGACGGCAGTAAACTGGTGATTAATGGCAGTGTGAGTAATTCAGGGGCGTTAGGTTCAAGCACGGCAACCCAATACGATATTAAAATTCTGCGTGAAAACGTCTTAGTTTCATATCATAAAGGATTGAAATCACCCAATATCATTACCGATGATTTACCTAATGGAAATTACATTGCAGTGGTTATTGCCAAAAATGACCAAGGACAAATCCTCAGCCAAAATTCACGAGCCTTTACAATCGACCGCCCACCTGTACCACAGAATGTTAGCGTAACAGGGGGCTTGAGTAATATCATTATTGAATGGGATTATGTCAATGACATTACTCATACAGAAATTTGGGCAAGTGAAACCGATGACCGAGCGACAGCGAAGAAAATCACCACCATTTTAGGGCGTATGTACTCGCACGAAGTGGGGGCAAGAGCAATTCGTTATTATTGGTTACGCCATATTCGGGGAATGAATATTGGGGCATTTAATCAAGATGTAGGATTGCGTGCTGAAAGTGGGGCAGATATTGACAAGGAATTGGCACTTCTTAATGAAAAACTAAGTGTCAATATTGTGAATGAAATTATTGATACCGCACTTCCAGCAAGAAATTTAGAGCTGATTAAAACTGTTAGTGATTTACAAGATAAAACAACCTTTCTTAACCACAAACAAGTGTACAGCGAAGCTGACGGCAAATTGTATGTTTGGAATGGTTCAGAATATACGGCAGATAGTCAAGAAGTCTTAGCGACTGCTATTCAAGGGATTATTCAGCCGAGCCAATTAGCGGCAATTCCTACAGCGCAGTTATCAGGTCAACTCACTGATGCACAGATTAGTTCTGTGAGTGCGAATAAAATTGCTGGTGTAGTTGGTGTGAACAACCTCCCAAGTGTACCAACGACCAAGCTGTCAGGGCAGATTTCAGCTAACCAAATTCAAGCAAATGCAGTCGGTGCGAATGCTATTCAGGCAAATGCAATAGGCACTAATCATCTACAGGCAAGCAGTGTTGGCGCAAGTCAAATTCAGGCGAATAGTATTGGTGCAAATGCCATTCAAACGAATGCGATTAGCGCAGATAAACTTCAAGCGAACTCTGTTACAACCGCTAAAATTCAAGCGAGTGCAGTGAGAGCTAATCATATTGCAGCAGGCGAGGTTAGTGCGGATAAATTGGCGGTCGGGTTAGGGGGGAATTTATTCTACAATCCTATTTTTGCTAACAATGCCAATGGTTGGGGGCATTATATCGATAGCACCAATATGAACTCTGGAGGCTTAGCTATCAATCAAGCCTCGGGAGCATATCAGGGAGCAGGCTATCTACCAACAGAAAATCAATGGCGTTGGCAACAAAATAGAAAAAATACTAATGCGGGTAATGTTGGATTGGGTGGGTTATATCAAGATTTAAACATTATTGCAGGTGAATATTATTGTTTTTCTGCTTATGTTGCATCTCATCGAGCTTATATACAATTAAATGTTGAGCAATTAGAGGGAACAGTAATTAAACGGAGTTGGGGTGGTGCAGGCGTTACTGGTGGATATGGTTTAAGTGGTAATGGCGAAACCAATCGTATTTATATGATTATTAAGGCAACCAAATCTAAAAGAGTACGATTTATTGTTAATTTCTTTGCGTATGGTACTGAAAATGGCCCTATGATTGCGGTACGAAGACCAATGCTTGAAATTTGCACTCAATACACCAAAGAACCTAGCCCTTGGCAAAATGCTGGGGTAACCTCCATTCACGGTGGTTCTATCGTAACAAACTCAGTTACAGCCCAACAAATCGCAGCCCGAACGCTTACTGCTAATGAAATCGCAGTAGGTACAATAACAGGGACGGAGATTAAGGCGAAAACGATAGGCGTAGATAAATTAGCCGTAAATAACCTTTCTGCAATCTCAGCCAATATGGGAACATTAACTAGTGGCTCAATAACTGGAGGGACAATTCGGATTGGTAATGCTCAAAAAGGTAATCAAGGTACTTGGGCTAGTGGGGCGACAGGGTTTTATTTAGATAGTTCCGAATTTACCCTAAGGAGTTTCGATACTCAAGGCGGTATAGTGCTTTCATCTTTATCGAAGAACTTAACCGTATGGGAGGGAAGTACATTAAGGGTAAAAGTGGGTAAATTATCTTAAGGAGAATTTATGTATTACATAGAAGAAAATGTCGAACTTCATATTGATGGTCGTGTGGAAACATACGGCTTTTTTCATATCTTTAAAGTCGCTGTCGATTATCACAATAATATTACTGAATTTATTGTGAGCTGTTGGCGAAATCGAGAACACTGGTTGAGTTTTGATAGAGGCGACACCACAGGGACACAAGAAAATGATCGAGTATTGGTATTTTCCATCGACAAATCACCTACATTTGATTTAGACCCTACAAACTTTTGTTTAAGGCATTTGGTTACAGAGCCTAAATCAATTTTTTATCAGAAAAAAGTACGCAAGGATTACGACATCATTAGTATTGAAACGGCACGCTTAACATATAAGGAGCAAAATAATGAAAGTATTTCTATTCAACAGTAAAACATTCTTCGAGATTAACAAAAAGGAAGAAATGACAGATGACACGTTCATTATTTCCGACAAGGAAGAATATGAAATTGAACAATCTTTAGAACAGGGTGAAGTATGGGTTGATGATACTCATAATTTACGTTGGAGTGGTGTTAAAGCAGGAGATTTTTACAAATGGGATAGTAAACGCAAAAAATGGATTTTTGACCAAATAGAGGCTGATGCAGCCTTACAAGCACGGCGAGATAGTGTTTGGAATAATGTCAAAGAGTACAGAGAAAAGAAAAATAATGGTGGTGTATTAGAACCTATTTCGGATAAATGGTTTGATACCGACCAAACATCTCAAACTGCATATGATTTATACGGAAAAGCGTTGGCTAAAGGTCAAGTCGAGCCACAGGAATGGAAAACAATGGACAATACCACTGTTACTTTAACACAAGAAATCTTGGATAGTTTACAAGGAGCTATTTATGGCGTTATTAAGAAAAATTTTGATATGGCTGAAAAATTGCGTGAGCAAATTTATCAATCACAAGAGCCCGAAACAATCTCAATCGAAAATGCCGATTGGGGGAAATGTTACCTCTCAGCAAGAGGGTGATGATATGGCTAATTTTGGAATTTATCCATCTTTAAGTAATACTGATAAACAATTCACAACAAAAAAAGATGCTATAGCCATTCCATTTAATAGTTTAAATTTGACTTATCAGGGGGGGGGGGGGATATCCACCAGTTTATTATCCATTAGGCAATCAATATCGTAAATCAAGTGGAATATTACAACAAAATAATTTAGTGGGCGTAATGAGCAATAAAAATTACGGGCTTATTATTGATAATCAAAAACAAGAACCTCAACTTTTTGCTAGAGTTTTTACTGTAAAGAAAGGAATAAAAACAAGATTAGAATTTAATAATTCTCATTTTTTTATACGAACTAAGAGTAAATCGTTTATAGAAATTAATTTTAGAAATGTAAGCTATTTAGAGTTGATTAGCGAAAGTGCTGATGTTGAGGTTTTAGAATTATCAGGGAATACCCCTAAAGAAAATTATGGTTTTTATTTAAATGGATATAATTATGGTAAAAAATATACAGGAAATTTACAGATTTCAAAATGCGATATTGATAAATACCAAGAAAACAAGGTTAAAATAACCACTCGCCCAGACTGGGCGGGAGGAGGTTATACTCATCAAAAATATTACGCTTATGTCGATGATATGCAAACAAATGGCCATTTCGTTAGTATCGGTAGCTTAATTTTAATCACAGCTGTAGCAAATTATTACGTGAATGATGTTTTTAAGCTTACAAATGTCTTTGCCAAATTGCCACAGGATAACAATATTTTTTTAGAAATGGATAGTTCAAAATTTAACATAATGCGTCGAATGCAAGCTAATGATGCAGCAGCTATGGAAAGGTTTCCTATCTTTTCTGTGAATAAAATTCATTTTGATTGGATATTAGCTTCGATTTAAATTATAAAAGGAAACAAAAAATGAAACAAACATTCAACAAAATAGAACAATCCGTATATACCACATTAACTAACTTTACTCAGTTAGATGATGGTTCAATACAGTTAAAGTATGTGGTTGGTGTAGGAAGTGATCAAGACGGAGAAATTCAAAATTTCAGCCAATTATCCGAAGTTTATAAGTATATAAATTCTGAGCAAGCTACCGAGCTAAACAATATAGCTTTAACTAAAGATGATCTAGGTAAAACACCGCAAGAAATTTTAATGCGACGATGTTATGAATACCTTAAATCTGTAGGTGAAATTTTGGTTTAAAGAGATAAAACAAGGCGGAGTGATCCGCCTTTTGTTTTGGAATGATAACTCACGGATCATATACGGATCATTTTAAGTTATATTTTAGTGATATTAAATAAACGCCTAATATTATAACTTATTGATTTTATAACCGTTGTTATGTTTCAGTTATATTAAAATTGGTGGAGCTGGCGGGAGTTGAACCCGCGTCCGAAATTACTCTACCTTCAGTACTACACGTTTAGTCTAGTCTTTAATTTCGCTTACCCCCTGCGGACAGACACGCGAAGAATAAACTAGCTTGATTTAATTTAGTGTTTCGATCTCCAAGCGGAAGCGTCCACACGATCTCGTTTTGGTTTGACTCCACGAACTCCCCGTCTTACGAGCGGAAGCTGGGGCGTGAAGGCTAAATGCAGGTTATTAAGCTGCTAAAGCGTATTGTTCGTCGTTTGCGACTATTTTTTTGCGGTTTATTTACGAGGCCTACCGCACCTCGACGTGCACTTTGAGCTTCGCCAATCCCGTCGAATCCAGAATCAGCCCCAAAATTGTGTTCAGTTTAGCAAAGATTTGTCAAAAATTAAAGAAAAATACACCGCACTTTTCGGCTTTTGCGTAAAGTGCGGTCAAAAATTGCCTTGTTTGGCATACTTTTGTGGTGTTTAGAGTGGTATAGATGAAAAGAATACTAATAAAATTGGTGGAAGTATGTTAGTCACGAAACCAAAACTAATCGCTAATGGCACAACATCAATGCCACCTGCACGTTGAATGATCGGTAAGGTGCAATCTAAAGCGGTTGCTCCTGCTATGCCGACGGCTGTGGAGCGGTAGTTTCGCATAAAAAGTGGAATGATGAATAGGCTTAAAATTTCTCGGGTGAGATCGTTAAAAAAGGCGATACTACCAAATTCAGGCCCCCAAGCGTTGTTAATCACGACGCTGGAAAGGGAATACCAGCCTAATCCTGATGAAATGGCAAGCCCTTGCGTTACGGGTAAATTGAGCAATAATGCAGCGATAATACCGCCGAATAACGATGTGGCGACCATAATTAAGCCAGTGTAAATGCCTCGTTTGTTGAACAGCACTTCACGCAGGGAAATGCCGTTGTTGCGTAGCTGTATGCCAACGCAGAAAATCAAGATGACGAGTGCGTAAGTGCTTGTGCCAAAAGGAAAATCGACTGTGCCTTTGGTAATAAAACCGATCACAAAGCCAATCACCACCATTGAACATAATTTTGCACTGTCGAGCAATAATTTCCAACGTGGTGGTAGGACTTGATGCCCTTGTTTTGTCGGCGCTGGGTTAAGTTTATCGAAGCTGATTAAGCCGATGATATTACATAAACAAATCACGGCGGTGAATGTTAATGCCGAAACGCCAATTAATGGCAATTTAGCGATCACGTCGTCGAGTTGCCCGAGTGAAACGCCCATAATAAATAAAATAGCGTACACCAAAAACATTGCCGTTTTATTCGCCAAATTTAACAATGTTGCGTGTTGCGTTTTGATTAAATAGCCCAAAAACATTGGGATAAATACAATTAGTAAACCTTCAGTCATATTATCTCTCGTCAAACAGGGGAACATAGTATAACATTTAGGATAAAGAGATAAAGCTCGCAGGAGAAATTATGTATTTACGCCAATTAGATATTGCTGGTTTTCGTGGAATTAAGCGTTTATCCATACAATTTAAGCCCAATATGGTACTAATCGGTGAGAATGCGTGGGGGAAATCGAGCTTGCTTTCTGCCTTGAGCTTAATTTTAAATGGTGGAGAAGCGTTATATCAATTCACCTCACAAGATTTCCATATTTCTGAGCAAGAAACGCAAGATATCACGTTGTTGTTTTGCTTTAGCGAACAATATCCGAACGAACGCAAAGCAAAACATCATCATTTATACCGCACTTTATTTGTCGCTAACGAAGATAATTTGCACCGTTTATATTTGCGAGTTTCAGGCGAGAAGCAAGGCGATAAAATCATCACTCGTTATTCTTTTTTAAATGAATTAGGCGAGTTGGTTAAGTCTGCACAAAATGAGCAAATCGCCCAACATTTGGCGAAATATTATCCTGTTTATCGTTTCAGGGATGCTCGTTTAAATCAGCAAAAAATCGCTTGCTTACCCGTGTTGTGGGGTGGCGACAAAGCCTTGCAAAAAGAGTTTTTTGCTTTGGCTCAATTATTTCAATATTATTTTTTAGATAAGCAACATTTAGATCGGCACGATGTTGATCCTAATTTATTGTGGGAGCAGTTAAATAGCCTGTGTTTTCGTTTGCGTCAAGCTGAGCAAGACGATAAGCCAAACGATGTGCAGAAACAATTACTAATTTTTTTGCGTTCATTATTTTTTAACGAACAAAATAGCGACAAACTAAAAGCCATTCAGCCGATTATTTTATTGGAAGATTTAGGTTCAAGATTGCACCCAAGAATGTCGTCGATTACGTGGGAATTATTGCAATATTTGCCTATTCAACGCATCACCACCACCAATTCCGTGGAGCTACTTTCCCAAGTGGAATTGCCGTCAATTTGCCGTTTAGTGCGTTATTCCGACAAAACGCAAGCCTATCGACTTTCTCGCCGAGAAATGAGCAAAGAGGATTTGCGTCGCCTGAGTTTTCACGTTCGACACAATCGCAGCCTTGCGTTGTTTTCTAAAATGTGGCTGTTGGTGGAGGGCGAAACCGAAGTGTGGATTTTGTCTGAACTGGCGAAATTACTCGACATCAATTTAGCCGCCGAGGGCATTCGTATTGTTGAATTTGCCCAATCGGGTTTAAAACCGCTGATTAAATACGCCAAAGCAATGGGCATTGAGTGGTATGTGTTGACCGATGGCGATGAAGCAGGGCGGAAATATGCCGACATTGTGCGGAGTTTGGTTGATGAAAATGATATGTTAAACAATCGCTTAACCAGTTTGCCACGGCGAGATATTGAGCATTTCTTTTATACCGAAGGTTTTGAAAAAGTTTTCTTGAAATTGGCACATTGGCAAGATGTTTCTCCCGCTCGGCAAAATCGCCCAATGAGCAAAATTATTCAGCGAGCCATTCAACGCACTTCGAAGCCTGATTTAGCGATTGCTTTGTCTAATGAAATTGCACAGCAAGGAGCTCAGTCTATTCCGTTATTATTTAAACGCTTATTTTCTAAAGTATTGAATTTAAGTCGAACACAATAAATGCCATAAAGTATAGTGGTTTTTTATACAGATTTATGCTAAAGTGCGGTCAAAAATATTCGATTTTTTAACCGCACTTTATTTATTTGGGTAATGCCAATGCCACAGACCAAAGCTCGCAAAATTATTCACATTGATATGGACTGCTTCTATGCCGCCGTTGAAATGCGTGAAAATCCCCAGCTTAAAGACAAACCGATTGCTGTCGGTGGAAGTGTCGAGGGGCGAGGCGTGTTGACGACTTGTAATTACCCCGCAAGAGCCTTTGGTTTGCGTAGTGCAATGCCGACAGCACAAGCGTTAAAATTGTGTCCGCAGTTGATTTTATTGCCTGTGCGAATGGCGTTATATAAGCAAGTTTCGCAGCAAATTCATCAAATTTTTCATCGTTATACCGACATCATTGAGCCACTATCTTTAGACGAAGCCTATTTAGACGTTACCGATTGCGAGCAATGTTCAGGTTCTGCTACTTGGATCGCCCAACAAATTCGTCAGCAAATTTTTGATGAGTTACATTTAACCGCTTCCGCAGGCGTTGCACCGCTAAAATTTTTGGCAAAAATCGCATCAGATCAAAATAAACCGAACGGACAATTTGTGATTAAACCCGATGAAGTGGCAGATTTTGTGCTGAATTTGCCCTTGAAGAAAATCCCTGGGGTGGGCAAAGTTACCAGCGAAAAATTGGCAAAAATGGGTTTGCTGACTTGCGGCGATGTGCAAAAACAAGATGTTCGCTTGTTGCTCAATCAACTTGGCAAAATAGGTAAAAGCATTTGGGATTTTAGCCACGGCATTGATGAGCGAGAAGTGCAGGCTCACCGACTGCGTAAATCCGTCGGTGTAGAACGGACGTTAAGGCAAAATATCGATCAGCTCACGCAGGCACAAGAGATTTTAACTGAACTTTATCCTGAATTAGAACGACGAATTTTGCGAGCTAAGCCCGATTTACCGCTATCGGCTTATCAAAAAATGGGCGTAAAATTAAAATTTGATGATTTTCAAACCACGACCTTAGAAAAAAGTGCGGTGCAATTTTGCCCTGAAACTTTTAGTCAATTATTAACGCAAATTTGGACACGTTGCCAAGGGCGAAGTGTACGTTTAGTGGGCTTGCACGTTCAAATCCCCGAACAAAAACAAAATGAACAAATGAGTTTGTGGTAGAATGCGTGGTTATTGGCATAAAACCAGAAAACATAAAATAAGAGAAAATGATGCAACAAAATAACGCCACACATCGCCTGGAAGATATTATTCAGATTTTTGAACAATGCTTTTTTGCAGAATATAACACCAAATTGGTCAAGGGTGGCGAAGATCCTGTGTATTTGCCAGCCAATGATGAAGTGCCTTATCACACCATTCACTTCGCTCGAGGCTTTTATAGTAGTGCGTTGCACGAAATTGCACACTGGTTAGTGGCAGGCAAAGAACGTCGTAAATTAGAAGATTTTGGCTATTGGTATGAACCCGACGGCCGTTCAACCGAACGCCAGCGTGATTTTGAAAAAGTGGAAGTGAAACCGCAAGCTTTGGAATGGATTTTAGCCACGGCAGCCAATTTCCGTTATTTTGCCAGTGCCGATAATTTAAATGGCAATCCAGGTGATGCCGAGCCGTTTAAGCAAGCGGTTTATGCCCAAGTGAAAGTCTATGCCGAAAAAGGGCTGCCAAAACGAGCCGAAACCTTACGCCAAGCACTCGCCAAGTTTTATGGCACAGAAGATAAGATTGATTTAGCGAAATTTGATATTAGCCGAATTTAGACTTATCTCATTGAATTTCGGCTGAATTTTCCACCGCACTTTTATGTTCATCTTGAGAATGATTTTCCTGCTGTCGTATGATTGGTGGTGGCAATGGTTCAGGATCGCCTAAAAAGTGCGGTTTCTTTTCGGTTAATAATTCCCACACCATCAAAAAGCGAGCTAGCATTTCACGTAAGCGTGTCATTGTGTAAACGTCGGGATTATTGGCGGCAAAACAAATGGCATCAATGTCGTGATATTTGGCGATAAACAAGGCTCGTTCACAATGAAAGGCTTGCGTAACAATGGTCATTGGTTCGGCTTTGAATACTTCTTTGGCTCGAATAATGCTGTCTAAAGTGCGAAAACCGGCGTAATCAGGGAATAAAAATTGCTCGCTAATGCCCATTTTTCGCAAATCACGTTTCATCGTGCGTGGTTCGTTGTATTGCAAGGTGCGATTGTCGCCACTTAATAAAATATAATCAATTTTTTGTGCATCAAATAAGGCTTTGGTGCTGGCTAAGCGGTGTTGATAAAATTGATTTGGCGTGTTTCTAGCCACATATTTTGATGTGCCGAGTAGCACGGCGTAGGGGCGATAAGGTGTTTTTTCGACATCACGATATAGGCTGTTACGCACGCTAAAGCCAACGATTTGATCGATTAAAACTAAAGTTAAAATGCCCAAGGTCGCAATGCCGAGAAGAGCGTAGATCCATTTTTTTATCGTGCTAAAACGACAAAAGCGAATGGATTGATGTTGTCCTTCGGGTTGAATGGGCATTTAAAATTTCCTTATAAAGCGAATAGCCCTACATTAAAGAAAAGTGCGGTGAAATTCAAGGTAATTTTAGTGAAATTAAAATTTAGACGTTTAGACGGCTAAAATTTCTTGACAAGCGATGGCGACATAGGTAGCTTATAGCTAATTTTATTAGACTTTTTCGTTCTCGGAATTCTCAATGGCAGCACAGAAAATCACACTGTTTAAACAACAACCGCTTAAGCTCGTTTTAGGCGGTCAGCTTGAACAGATCGAGATTGCATACCAAACTTATGGAACATTAAATGCCGACAAGACAAATGTGATTTTGTTGTGCCACGCCTTAACTGGCGATGCCGAACCTTATTTTGACGATGGGCAAAATGATGGTTGGTGGCAGAATTTTATGGGAAAAGGCTTGGCGTTTGATACCAACCGTTATTTCTTTATTTGCTCTAATGTGTTGGGCGGTTGCAAAGGCACAACAGGCCCTGCGTCCGTTAATCCGCAAACGGGCAAACCTTATGGCAGTCAATTTCCCCATATTTTGGTGCAAGATATTGTACGGGTGCAAAAAGCCTTATTAGATCATTTAAACATTTCCCATTTGCACGCCGTGGTCGGCGGTTCTTTTGGCGGAATGCAAGCCACTCAATGGGCGATTGATTATCCAGATTTTGTCGATAATGTGGTTAATCTTTGTTCATCACTCACCTTTAGTGCGGAAGCCATTGGCTTTAATCACGTGATGCGTCAAGCGGTGATTAATGACCCAAATTTCAACAACGGCGATTATTACGACGGCGAACCGCCAGCCAAAGGTTTAGCGATTGCTCGAATGCTCGGAATGTTGACCTATCGCACTGATATTCAGCTTGCCAAAGCCTTTGGGCGAGCCACGAAAGCTGAGGGGCAATTTTGGGGCGATTTATTCCAAGTGGAAAGCTATTTAAGCTATCAAGGCAAGAAATTTCTCGACCGCTTCGATGCCAATAGCTATCTGCATTTGTTGCGTGCGTTAGATTTGTATGATCCTGCCGTTGGCTATGAGAATATCAAAACGGCGTTAGCTCGCATCAAAGCTCGCTATACCTTAATTGCGGTAACGAATGATCAGCTGTTCAAAATCACCGATTTGCAAAAAAGTAAAACCTTGCTGGAACAAAGCCAAGTCAATTTGCAATATTTTGAATTTGCCTCCGATTACGGACACGACGCTTTTTTGGTCGATTACGATATTTTTGATGGGAAAATTCGTGCAGGACTAGAATAGAACAAATCTTGCCATTATGATAAGCTAACGAAAATTTTTGTTGGCTTATTTTTTGAAAATTCTATGGCAAAATTCACCGCACTTAACCCGATTTCTCTCCCGCTGATTTCAACTACCTTAATTGAAGCCTCCGCAGGCACGGGCAAAACTTACACAATGGCAAGTTTGTATATTCGTTTATTGTTGCAAGCGGGCGAAAATCATTTTTCACGCCCTTTGACCGTGGAAGAAATTTTGGTGGTAACCTTTACCGAAGCTGCCACGCAAGAGCTTAAAGAACGCATTCGCCAACGCATTCGCTTATCTAAACAACAGCTCGAAAGTTACCTTGAAACTCACGACAAACAGGTGTTTGTGGATAATCCTTTCCTTGCCGAATTAGTGGATTATTTGCCCGATTTAAACATCGCCATTCAACGCCTGCGTTTGGCAGAGCAGAATATGGATTTGGCGGCGATTTATACTATTCACGGCTTTTGTCGCCGAGTGCTAATGCAATATGCGTTTCATTCGGGAATTCATTTTGAAATGGATTTAGTCAAAGATGAAACGCTTTTATTGCAAGGTTTTGTGCAAGAATTTTGGCGTGAACAATTTTATTCTGCGCCTTTTGCGGTGGCGCAATTTATTCACCACAGATTTCAGTCGCCTAAAAATGTACTAAAAATGATCCGTGCTTATGTGAGCGGTGATAATTTAAAGGTGCAAGGCAGCATACCGCCATCGCTGACGCAAATTTTCCAACAAATTGAAGATAACGTGGCACGTATTAGGCAATTCAAAGCCACGTGGCAAGAAAGTGCGGTGGAAATTCAGCAAGTTTTTGAAAAAGCATTGAAAAACAAGCAATTAAAAGCTGCAAGTTTTCGCTCTAATCATTTAACTGCTCGTTTTGACAAAATTAATCAATGGGCAGCTCGTGCAGATCAGCTTGAATTACCCGATGTTCTCACCACTTATTTTTCACAACAACGTTTAAATAGCGAATATTTGCTAGAAAATGCAGAGCCAGTGGAACACGCCATTTTTGCGCAGGTGGACGAATTACAAAATAGCGATGATCATTATTTGCAAAACAGCATTTTGTACCACTATATGCAAGGCGTTAATCAAAAATTGACGGCGTATAAATTAACCCATAGAGAAAAAAGTTTTGATGATTTGTTGCGTTTATTGCGTGATGCCTTGCTGTCAGCACAAGGCGATGACTTCGCTCAGCGTTTGCGCCAGCAATATCCTTTTGCGATGATCGACGAATTTCAGGATACCGATAATCGTCAATATCAGATTTTTGCCAAAATTTATCTTAAACAAGAAAATTGCGGTTTTATAATGATCGGCGACCCTAAACAGGCGATTTATAAATTTCGTGGTGCGGATATTTTCACTTATTTGCACGCTGCTCAGCAAGCCGAACGTTTTACTTTAGATAAAAACTACCGTTCGAGTGCGCCGCTGATTGAAGTGGCAAATCAGTTTTTTGATTTTCCAAAATCGCCTTTTTTATATGATGAGATTGCTTTCCAGCCTGTGGGCGTGGGGCGTTCGCAAGCACAATTTTACTTCAATAACCAAGCCCAAGCGCCTATTCAATTTTATCTCGGCGATAATTTAAAAGCGGCCCAGAGTGAAAGCAAACAGCTTTTTGCCGACACTTGCGCTTATTCTATTGCGCAGTGGCTGGGTGGGGCGGACAGTAAAACTACAGAAAGTAAAACTGCGGTGCAAAAAAATGCAGAAAAAAACACCGCACTTTTTGTTAAAGGGGAACATAGCGAAGCGGTAAAAGCTAATGATATTGCAGTGTTGGTGGAAAATTGGTACGAAGCCAAATTGGTGCAAGACAGCTTGCGCAAACAGGGAATTGCGTCGGTGTATTTATCGGATCGTAGCAATGTGTTTGAAAGCGACGAAGCCAAAGAGCTCGCGCGCATTTTAGCGGCGTGTTTAAATCCATCAAATACCAAAGCGATTTTAAATGCGATTGCAACCAGTTTATTCGCCTTGAGTTCGGCAGATATTCAGCAAATAAAGCGTGAAGATAGCTTGTTAGAACAATGGGTTAATCGTTTTGAACGTTATCAACGTAGCTGGTTTCATCAAGGTGTGTTGGCGATGTTATATTCGCTATTCTTGGAAAAAACTGACGGCAAATGTTCAATGGTGGAGAAAGTTCGAGCCACGCCAACAGGGGAGCGACGTTTAACCAATTTACTTCATTTAGCCGAATTATTGCAGCAGGCTTCGCCGTTAAACGAAACCGAAGCCAGTTTGTTGCGTTGGTTTGAGTTACAAATTCAACATCAGCAAGATGGCGCAGATGAGCAACAATTACGCCTTGAAAGTGAAAATCAGTTGGTAAAGATTGTAACCATTCATAAATCCAAAGGTTTGGAATATGGTTTGGTTTGGTTACCATTTATTGCTTTTTCGAGCTTGGGGAAAGCAAAAAATATCAATACTTATCACGACGAAAATCATCAAGAATTTTGGGATATTCGTCAGCAGCAACAAGCCTTGAGCGACAAAGAAAGTATGGCGGAAAAAATGCGCTTGCTTTATGTAGCATTAACTCGAGCCAAATATCAGCTCAATGTGGCGTTGCCAACGGTTTTAGCAAAAGAATGGACAGCAATTTGGTATGCTTTAAGCCAAGGCAAAATCGGCACAAATCCAAAAGTGAAAGAGAGCGATGATACGGCGCAATTATTAGCACAATTCCAAAATGCGCTTACCAGTGCAGAAATTAATACTCAGTTGATTAGCGAATTGAATCTCGAACAGATTACGCAAAAATCGCCTGCGACAACCGAAAAAACAGCGTTGCAAGCGGCGGTTTTCACTGGGGATATTGAGCTGAATTGGCAACTTTCGAGCTTTACTGGTTTGATCCAAACGCATTTGCAGCATCAGAAGCAAAATAGGCTAAAAAGTGCGGTGGAAAATTCAACTGTTTTGGATTTGGCGAAAGATAATGATCAATTTTTGCCGATGGCTTTGACGGACAATTCTGAAAAAAACGTTGTTACGCAATGGCAAAATTACCCAGAAAATCGTTCGCCTGTGGATTTTCCACAAGGGGCAAAAGTTGGGACGTTGTTGCATTCCGTATTAGAAAAAATGAATTTTAATCAGCCAGTTAATCAGGACGTAATCGAGCGAATTTGCCAACAAAACCAATTAGATGAAAGCTGGTTTGAGCCAGTTGCACAATGGTTTGATGCTATTTTACATACGCCATTATTAACGGATACGCCACTTTGTTTTGCTGATCTTGCGCCGCAGAATTGTTTAAAAGAAATGCAATTCTACTTTAATTTACACCGCAGTTTTAAGGTGGACGAATTTAATCAAATTTTACAGCAACATCATCATTTGGCTGGTGAAGCATTGCTTTTTGACGACGTGCAAGGAATGATGCGTGGTTTTATTGACTTGGTTTTTCGTCATCAAGGTAAATATTATATTGTGGATTATAAATCGAATTTTCTTGGGAAGTTGCCGCAAGATTATCAGCAAGAACAACTGGTTAAGGCAATGAAAACCCACCATTATGACGTGCAATATTTGCTTTATACCTTGGCATTAAATCGCTATTTAAAACAGCGAGATCCGCAATATCAATATGAAAGCCATTTCGGTGGCGTGATTTATACCTTTTTGCGTGGAATGCAGGGCTGCGAAGCGTCAAATGAAAATGTGTCTGGCGTGTTTTTTGACCGTCCTGAAGCGCTGTTGATTGAGAAGTTGGAGGCGTTATTTAATGCTTAATTTATTATTCGAGCTAAGCCAGCAAAATCGCCTGAGCCAAGCGGATTATTTTTTTGCTAAATTTATCAATGAAAAGCAGCAAGGCTTGGACTACGATGAGCAAAGCCAACAATTAGCGGTGTTGGCGGCAGCATTGTGTCAATTTAGCTTATCGCAAGGCAATACGTGTTTGTTTTTAGAGCAAGAACTGGAACAAGATTTTTTCGGTTTAGGCTATGTTCACAGTGAAAATAGCAGAGATTATCTGGCGGAAATTCAACAAAAAATCGGGCATTTAGCGCCAGCAATGTGGGCTGAAAAGTTGGCTAATCATATTGCTTTTAGCACTCAGCCTGCACAAAAAATAGCACCGATGGTGTTTCAGCATAATGCGCTTTATTTCTACCGCACTTGGCAAGATGAAAATCGCCTCGCGGATTATATAAAAAGTGCGGTGCAAAATGATGAAGTTTTGGCAGAAACAGCACAATGGCGTGAAACCTTAGATCGTTATTTTTCGCCACCAAGTGATAAAATTAATTGGCAAAAAGTTGCCGTTGCAGTGGCGTTAAGTCAATCTTTCTGTTTAATTTCAGGCGGGCCAGGTACAGGGAAAACCTACACTGTAGCTCGTTTGTTGGCAGTGTTGCAAGAATTGCATCAAGGCAAATTGCATATTGGTTTAGCTGCCCCCACAGGCAAAGCGGCGGCTCGTTTAAAGGAAAGCATTGACAAAGAATTTGCGCAACAACCGTTGCAGCAATTATTAGAGCAAAAAGGCTTGATGCAAGTGATGCCGAAAGAGGCAAAAACCTTGCATCGTCTGCTCGGCGTGCGACCATTTAGCGAGCAAACGACATATCACCAAGAGCGTCCATTGCCTTATGATGTACTGATTATCGACGAAGCCTCGATGATTGATTTGTCTTTAATGTCAAAATTGCGAATGGCGTTATCGGCAAAAACAAAATTGATTTTATTAGGTGATAAAGATCAGCTTTCTTCCGTGGAAGCAGGGGCGATTTTGGGCGAATTGGGGCAGTTCATTCCTTTGCAATTTGATGAAAAAAGGCAAAAAAATATAGCTTGTTATGATGCGAAATTTCATCAATTTTTAACCGCAGTTACAGGTGAAACCTTGCCTTTAAATGAACACGCCTTACCAGCATTAAGCCGCTGTTTATGCTATTTGCCTGATAGCCGTCGTTTTGATGCGCAATCGAGTATTGGTCATTTAGCGTCTGCGGTGAACCGCAAAGATTATCAATCGATTCAGCAAAGCTGGGAGATTTTACAAAAGCAGTTAGAACAACCCGAAGAACAGCGAAAAGTCCATTTGTGTTTATTTGATGATAAAACCAATGTGGCGAATGCGGTGGTGCAAATTGTAAAAAGTGCGGTGCAAAATTATCGAGATTATTTGATGTTTTTAACCGAATATCAAGCGCATTTAAGCGAAGCTCATTTTAAAGAATTGTTCACTAAATTTAATGCGGTGCGCTTTTTAACTGCGTTGCGCAACGGTGAATTTGGCGTAGAAAATTTAAATCACCAAATCGCTCACGCCTTACAGCAAGCAGGTTTGGTGCAATTTCAGCAAGATCGAGATTGGTATGTGGGCAAACCGATTATGATTACGCAAAATGATCATCACGCCAATTTATTTAATGGCGATATTGGGCTTTATGTGGGCAATAATCAAGTGTGTTTTGAGCGTGGCGGACGCTACGATTTAGTTTCACGTAGTCGCATTCCAAGTCAGTTTGAACCAGCTTATGTGATGACGGTGCATAAATCACAAGGCTCAGAATTTGAGCATACTTTTTTAGTGTTACCGTTGGAAAATAACCCTGTTTTAAGCAAAGAATTAATTTACACGGCGGTTACTCGAGCCAAAACACAATTTAGCGTATTTTGCTCTGAAAGCATTTGGAGAAGCGCAGTTGCTCGAAAAAGCAAGCGTCAAAGCGGATTAAAATTTGCGTTAGATCAATAAATTATAAATAAAAGGAATAAATCACTAGAAACTTGCGTTAGCTCAAATCTTAATTGTTAAGTTTATTTTACAATTTTCTGCACTTCAGAGAATAAGGAATAAATTATGAGCTGCTTTTTTGTAACAGGCACGGACACCAATGTGGGGAAAACCGTTGTGAGCCGAGCCATTATTCAAGCCTTACAAGATTTGAATGTAAGTATTGTGGGTTATAAGCCGATTGCTTGTGCGCAAGAAGATAGCGATGTGGTCGATCTTTCCGAGCAAAGTGGTGATTATGGCGAGGAAAATAATGGCGATGTGTTGACCTTGATGAATACGACCAAGCAAGATGTGGCTTATCAAGATATTAATAGCTACACTTTTGGGCACACAATGCCGTTATTCACCGACCAAGGGGAACGCATTCAAATCAGCAAAATCAATCAAGATTTAGCTGGTTTAAATCAGCAATTTCAAATGGTTTTAGTGGAGGGCTGCTTTGGCTGGCTTTCACCAATTAACAAACATTTTAGTTTTGCAGAGTGGGTTGTGGAACATCAAATGCCAGTGGTGCTAGTTGTGGGGATTAAAGAGGGTTGTATCAATCATTCTTTGCTCACGGTACAATCTATTGCGAGTTTAGGCGTGCCGTTAATGGGCTGGGTGGCGAACCGAATTAACCCTTGCTTGGGGCATTATGCCGAGATTATCGACACGCTCAAAGCAAAAATTGATGCGCCTTTACTCGGTGAAATTCCGTATATTCATAAACCTGAAAAGCAAGATGTAGGGAAATACATTACCAATGTTGAACGTTTGAGCTATATGAAAACGGAATTTGTGAAATAAAACGAGATTTTATTGAGCGAAAAAGGGGAAGATCGTAGTGATCTTTCCCTTTTTTCTTTGCCAAAAGCAAAAAGTGCGGTGAAAAATATAAAAATTATGAAGAATAACGTGATTTTTTAATGAGTTAGTATTATTATTAGAAGAATTTTTAATAGACCACATAAAATGAAGAAGGGTAGGTATGCAAAACCTTAAAGAGATTACTGAACAAGCTCTCGCTGCCTTGGCAGAATTGGAAAATAAGGGCTTGGAGGTTTTAGAAAATTTTCGTGTTGAATATTTCGGTAAAAAAGGACATTTTACTCAATTAATGCAAGGCTTGCGTGATGTGCCAGCGGACGAACGTCCTGCGGTTGGGGCAAAAATCAATGAAGCTAAGCAATCTGTGTTGGATATTTTAAATGCGAAAAAAGAACAGCTTGAACAAGCCGCTTTAAATGCGCAATTAGAAAAAGAACGTGTTGATGTGAGCTTACCAGGTCGCAAAGTGGAAATTGGTGGTTTGCACCCTGTTTCAATCACGATTGAGCGTGTGGTGAAATTTTTCTCTGAGCTCGGTTTTTCAGTAGAAAGTGGCCCTGAAATCGAAAGTGATTATTATAATTTCGATGCGTTGAATATTCCAAAACATCACCCAGCACGAGCAGATCACGACACATTTTGGTTTAATCCTGAATTGTTGTTGCGCACCCAAACTTCAGGCGTGCAAATTCGTACAATGGAAAAAATGCAGCCGCCTATTCGTATTATGGCGCCAGGTCGTGTTTATCGTAACGATTATGACCAAACGCACACGCCAATGTTCCATCAAATTGAATTACTTTATGTGGATAAAAAAGCCAACTTTACCGAGTTAAAAGGCTTGTTACACGATTTCTTGCGTGCATTCTTTGAAGAAGATTTACAAGTGCGTTTCCGTCCGTCTTATTTCCCATTTACAGAACCGTCGGCAGAAGTTGACGTAATGGGCAAAAACGGCAAATGGTTAGAAGTGTTAGGTTGTGGTATGGTCCACCCAAATGTGTTGCGCAATGTGGGAATTAACCCTGATGAATACACTGGTTTTGCAGTTGGTATGGGCGTTGAACGCTTAACAATGTTACGTTATAACGTTACCGATTTACGTTCATTCTTTGAAAACGATCTACGTTTCTTGAAACAATTTAAATAGAGTTTAGGAGATTAAAATGAAAAAATTAGCAGCTATCGCATTGGCTTTATTTTCTGCAAACGTATTAGCGAATACTGAAGCTACACCTCAAACAGCCGCACCAGAAGTAACGACTGAAATGTTGAAATCAGCCATCGAAAATAAACAGCCTATTGCGGCAGTACAAGTTTTTAATACCTTTGGCAAAGAACCGAAATTAATTAAAGGGAATAAATTATCTCGTTCTAAACAGCGTGAATTATGTCTAGTGATCAACAATATTCAACCTTTAGAAAAAAATAGATTGGCGGTATTTTTCAAAGCGCCACAAGCGATGGAAATGAACTCATTGCAGCCGAACGCAACATTAAATTTCTCTGAAGATAAAACAGAAATTTTAGCGGTGTTTGATAAACCGCAAATGCATAATAATGCGGTTGTACAATGTTGGAAGTTTGGGCCGAAAGATCCTGTGGGAACTTATGCGATGGAAGCGCAATTTAACAGCACAGTCTTCAAAGGCTTACAATTCCAAATTTTGAAATAGAAGTGAGATTATAAATGAAATTCAGTGAACAATGGGTTCGAGAATGGGTAAACCCTGCGATTAACACAGAACAATTATGCGACCAAATCACAATGTTAGGTTTGGAAGTAGACGGCGTGGAAGCAGTTGCAGGTGAATTTAATGGCGTTGTTGTGGGCGAAGTGGTTGAATGCGCTCAACACCCAGATGCAGACAAATTGCGTGTAACCAAAGTGAATGTTGGCGGTGAACGTTTATTAGACATTGTTTGTGGCGCACCAAATTGTCGCCAAGGTTTAAAAGTAGCTTGTGCCGTAGAAGGTGCAGTATTACCAGGTGATTTTAAAATTAAGAAAACCAAATTACGTGGTCAACCATCAGAAGGTATGCTTTGCTCTTTTAGTGAATTAGGTATTTCGGAAGATCATAATGGCATTATTGAATTACCAGCAGATGCGCCTGTTGGCACGGATTTTCGTCAATATTTGCAATTAAATGATAATGCGATTGAAATTAGCTTAACCCCAAATCGGGCAGACTGCTTAAGTATCGCAGGGATTGCACGTGAAATTGGTGTGGTGAATAAACTTGCGGTAAATGCACCGCAGTTTGATGTCGTGCCAGTTACGCATAATGAAGTGGTTAATATTGAGCTGAATGCACCAGAGGCTTGCCCTCGCTATTTATTACGTTCAGTAAAAAATGTGAACGTGAAAGCCAGCAGCCCAATGTGGTTAAAAGAAAAATTACGCCGTTGTGGCATTCGCTCAATCGATCCTGTCGTTGATATTACTAATTACATTTTGCTTGAATTCGGGCAACCAATGCACGCCTTTGATGCAGCGAAAGTAACACAGCCAGTGCAAGTGAGAATGGCGAAAGAGGGCGAAGAATTAGTGTTATTAGACGGCACAACCGCTAAATTACAAAGTAATACATTAGTGATCGCTGATCAAAAAGGCGCATTAGCAATGGCGGGGATTTTCGGTGGCGAAGCCAGCGGAGTGAACGCTGAAACTAAAGATGTGATTTTAGAATCGGCATTTTTTGCACCACTTGCTATTACAGGTCGTGCTCGTCAATATGGTTTGCATACAGATGCTTCACATCGTTTTGAGCGTGGCGTTGATTTTGAGTTACAGCGTAACGCAATAGAGCGTGCAACTGCATTATTAATTGAAATTTGCGGCGGTGAAGCTGGCGAAATTTGCGAAGTTGCAAGCGAAGCCCATTTACCAAAAGTAAAACAAGTGCAATTACGCCGTGAAAAATTAGATAGCTTACTTGGTCATCACATTGAAGATGAAAAAGTGACTGAAATTTTTGAACGTTTAGGTTTTCCTGTGAGTTTTGCCAATAACGTTTGGACTGTAACATCAACTAGCTGGCGTTTTGATATTGAAATCGAAGAAGATTTAATTGAAGAAGTGGCACGTATTTATGGTTATAACAGCATTCCAAACAATGCACCATTAGCGCATTTAAAAATGCGTGAACACTGTGAAGCTGACGTTGAATTATCACGTTTGAAAACGGCACTTATTGGTAACGATTTCCACGAAGCGATTACTTATAGCTTTGTTGATCCCAAAATTCAGCAGTTATTACACCCAAATCAACAAGCGTTGATTTTACCAAACCCAATTTCAAGCGAAATGTCAGCAATGCGTTTATCGCTATTGACGGGTTTATTGGGCGCAGTGGTGTATAACCAAAATCGTCAGCAAAACCGTATTCGTTTATTTGAAATGGGCTTACGTTTCGTGCCTGATCAAACAGCTGAATTTGGCGTGCGTCAAGAGCAAGTTTTCTCGGCAGTATTAACAGGTGCTCGTTTAAATGAACATTGGGCTGGTAAATCTGAAGCTGCGGATTTCTTTGATTTGAAAGGCTATGTTGAAAACTTAATTTCATTAAGTGCTTATGGTTCAGAAGTAAAATTCGTGGCAAAAGCATTCCCAGCATTCCACCCTGGGCAATCAGCTGCAGTGGTGTTAAATGGGGAAGAAGTGGGCTTTATTGGGCAAATTCACCCAAGCATTGCGCAAAAAATGGGGCTAAATGGCAAGGTTTATGCTTGTGAAATTTTAGTGGAAAAATTTGCTAAAGGAAATGTTCCTTCAGCAAAAGAAATTTCAAAATTCCCTGCAAACCGCCGTGATTTAGCTGTTGTCGTGGAAGCTACAGTGGCAGCTGCTGATGTACTTGATGCTTGTCGTGCTGTGGCTGGAGATAAATTAACTCATCTGAACTTATTTGATGTTTACCAAGGCCAAGGTGTGCCAGAGGGTTATAGGAGTTTAGCGATTAGTTTAACCATTCAAGACACCGAAAAAACTTTGGAAGAAGAAGATATTAATGCGGTGGTTTCTGTTGTATTAGCCGAATTAAAACAACGTTTTAATGCTTACTTGAGAGATTAATTATGACATTAACAAAAGTAGAAATTTCAGAAAATCTGATCGAAAAACACAACTTAAACAAAGTTGAAGCTAAAAGTTTAGTAGAAAGTTTCTTTGAAGAAATTCGTGTTTTCTTAGAAAAAGGCGAAGATGTGAAACTTTCAGGCTTTGGTAATTTTGAGCTACGTGAGAAAGCAACTCGCCCAGGTAGAAACCCAAAAACAGGGGAAAGTGTTCCTGTTTCTGCACGCCGTGTCGTGGTGTTCCGCCCTGGACAAAAATTGCGTTCTCGTGTCGAAAATGCGAAGCCGAAAAACTAATATTAATCCGTTAAAAGCTATTCTGTCGTGCTGAATAGCTTTTCAACTAATTAAAAAAGGAAGATCGATGAGTTATTATCAACGATTAAGGTCTTTATGTTTTTTATTGCCTGCATTTTTAACCGCTTGTACTTCATTTAGCGGCGATGAAAATGAGGGCATAAATTATCAAGGTCAGCTCAACGATCCGATTATGGTCATCACTTTATTGAGTGAACAGCAGCGAGCATGGGCTGGTGCGCCTTATATTTTAGGCGGAAATACTCGACGAGGCGTTGATTGCTCTGGGTTTACAAAAACCACCTTTAAAGATCGCTTCAATATTCATTTGCCACGCACCACGACGGAACAAGCTAAATATGGCAAACAAGTGCCACGCAGCCAAATTCAAACGGGCGATTTAGTGTTCTTCAAAACAGGACGAGGCCCAAATGGCTACCACGTTGGCATTTATGTTAAAGATGATAAATTTTTACACGCCTCAACCAAAGGTGGCGTAATTTATTCTTCTTTAAATAATCCTTATTGGAGCAAAGTTTTTTGGCAAGTACGCCGAATTTAAGCGAAATAATTAAAAAAGTGCGGTGAAAAAGACTGCACTTTTATCGCTTTATCTCTCTTTCATTTTCTTATTTTGGATATTTTATGCAAGCTAAATACAGAAAAGACTACCGTGTGCCTGATTTTACGATTAGCCACATTTCTCTTGATTTTCAATTAGATCCACAACACACCGTTATTACTGCTATCAGCCAAGTTGAGCGATTAAATCCCGAAGCAACCAATTTACGCTTAGACGGACACAGCTTTCAATTTGCTTCAATTAAATTAAACGGTACAGATTTTACTGCCTATAAACAAGACGGCGAGGGGCTAACGCTCGATTTAACGGAACAAAGTGCGGATCGTTTTTCTTTAGAAATTGTTACTTATCTTATTCCTGCTGAAAATACTTCGTTACAGGGTTTATATCAATCGGGTGATGGGATTTGCACACAATGTGAAGCCGAGGGCTTTCGCCAAATTACCTATATGCTCGACCGCCCCGATGTATTAGCGCGTTATGATGTTAAAATTACCGCCGATAAAACACGCTATCCTTACTTATTATCGAACGGAAACCGTGTTGCCAGTGGCGATTTAGATGATGGCAAACATTGGGTGCAATGGCAAGATCCATTCCCAAAACCAAGCTATTTATTTGCTGTTGTGGCAGGGGATTTTGACCTGTTGCAAGATCAGTTTGTGACAAAAAGTGGTCGTCAAGTTGCCCTTGAGCTTTATGTGGATCGTGGCAATTTAAATCGTGCCGATTGGGCAATGCAAAGCCTGAAAAAATCAATGAAATGGGACGAAGACCGTTTCGGTTTAGAATATGATTTAGACATTTATATGATTGTCGCTGTTGATTTCTTCAATATGGGGGCAATGGAAAATAAAGGCTTGAACGTATTCAATTCTAAATTCGTGTTGGCAAACCCACAAACCGCCACCGATGAAGATTATCTCGCCATTGAAAGTGTGATTGCGCACGAATATTTTCACAACTGGACTGGTAACCGTGTAACTTGTCGAGATTGGTTTCAGCTGAGCTTAAAAGAAGGCTTAACGGTTTTCCGTGATCAAGAATTTTCATCAGACACAGGTTCTCGAGCTGTTAATCGTATTAATAATGTGAAGTTATTGCGTACTGCTCAATTTGCGGAAGATGCCAGCCCAATGTCGCACCCAATTCGCCCTGAAAAAGTGTTAGAAATGAATAACTTCTATACAATGACGGTGTATGAAAAAGGGGCAGAAGTAATTCGTATGATGCACACCTTGCTCGGCGAAAAACGTTTCCAACAAGGAATGCAGTTGTATATTGCGGAAAACGACGGCAAAGCAGCAACCTGTGAAGATTTTGTGTCAGCAATGGAACGTGCTTCAGGCGTGGATTTAACGCAATTCCGCCGTTGGTATAGCCAATCAGGCACGCCTGAATTGAGCATTAGCGACAGTTATGATGAGAAAAAACGCATTTATAAACTCATTGTGTCGCAAAATACGCCGCCAACTGCAGATCAAATGAGCAAAGCGAACTTGCATATTCCACTAAAAATTGCCCTTTATGATAACAAAGGAATGCCGTTCACCTTGTTAAAAAATGGCGATTTGGTTAATGATGTGTTGGATATTAAGGAAAGTGAACATATTTTTGAATTTCACGATGTATTAAGCCGCCCAGTGCCAGCGCTGCTGTGTGATTTTTCTGCACCAGTGAAATTAGATTATGATTACAGCACCGAACAGCTCATTACGCTAATGCAATTTGCGCAGAATGAATTTGTGCGTTGGGACGCAGTGCAAATGCTGTTTAGTGCGGAATTGCGCCGTTTGCTTGAGCAATATCAAAATGGGCAAACATTGGTATTTTCTAACGAAATTTTAACCGCACTTTCGCAAGTTTTGGCGAATTACCAAAGTAATATCGAGTTGACGACCTTAATGTTGAGCTTACCAAAAGAAGTGGAATTTGCTGAACAATTTAAAGTTATCGATCCAACTGGCATTGCAGCTGTGCGCCATTTTATGCAAGTGAGCTTGGCAGAAAGCCTGAAAGAACAATGGTTTGAAACTTATCATCACATTCGATTAGAGGCTTATGCGGTTAATCAACACGACATCGCATTACGTGGTTTGCGCAATCTTTGCTTGCATTATTTAGCATTCACAGAAATGGGTAACTCTTTGGTGAATAAGCATTATTTATATGCCGATAATATGACTGACACCCTTGCCGCCTTAAATGCAGCGTGCAAAGCGCAATTAACTTGCCGTGATAACATTCTGAGCGATTTTGAACAAAAATGGCAACACGATGGCTTGGTTATGGACAAATGGTTCAATTTGCAAGCCACACGTCCTGATGAAAATGTGCTGTTAAACGTGCAAAAATTAATGGATCACCCAAGTTTTAATTTCAACAATCCAAATCGCTTGCGTGCGTTAGTGGGCAGTTTTATCAATCAAAATCTGCCAGCATTCCACGCAGTAGATGGCTCGGGCTATCGTTTTTTAACGGAAATTTTGTTGCGTTTAAATGAAAGCAATCCGCAAGTTGCGGCACGTTTAATTGAGCCATTAATTCGTTTCTCACGTTACGATAGTCAGCGTCAAACGCTAATGAAACGTGCTTTAGTGCGTTTGTCGGAAGTGGAAAATTTATCTCGTGATTTATTTGAGAAAATTGAGAAAGCGTTGCAATAATGGCGTGAATATCTCACTTCTTCCTTGGCTTAATCAGCGATTGTTTCGCTTGAAAGGCTAGAGAAAAACACAAAAGTGCGGTAAAATTTACCGCACTTTTTTTGATCACAATAGAGATTATTCACAATGTTTTATCCCTTAATTCGGAAAGCGATTTTTGCCTTACAGCCAGAAACAGCTCATAATCTTGCGATTTCAGCCTTGCATTTCGCCAATAATCCCTTAATCAACCCTGTGTTAAAAACGCTTTTAGCTTGCCCAAACGGCACAGCAAAAAAAGTGATGGGGCTGAATTTTAAAAATCCGATTGGCTTAGCCGCTGGTGTGGATAAAGACGGTGAAGCCATCGATGGTTTTGCCGCAATGGGTTTTGGTTTTATTGAGGTTGGCACGGTAACGCCTTTGGCGCAAGATGGAAATGCAAAACCACGCCAATTCCGTTTGGTGGAAGCTGAGGGAATTATTAACCGAAATGGTTTTAATAACAAAGGGATAGATAACTTAATCGAAAATGTGAAAAATGCCAAATACGACGGTATTTTAGGCATTAATATTGGTAAAAATAAAATTACGCCGATTGAAAAGGGCAAGGACGATTATATTTTCTGCTTAAACAAAGCCTATAATTATGCGGATTACATCACGGTGAATATTTCTTCGCCAAATACGCCAGATTTGCGCCAGTTGCAATATGGCGAAGCCTTAGATGACTTGTTGCAAAGCATCAAAGCTCGTCAGGCAATTTTGGCAGAGCAGTACAATAAATATGTGCCGATTGCAGTGAAAATTGCGCCTGATTTAAGCGAAGAAGAATTAGTGCAACTTGCCGACACGTTACGTCGTAACAAGATGGACGGCGTGATTGCTACAAATACTACTATTTCACGAGAAAATGTTGCTGGTTTAGCGAATGCGCACGAAATTGGCGGTTTAAGCGGAAAACCATTACAGCACAAAAGTACCGAAATTATTCGATGTTTACACCAAGAACTTAAAGGCGAAATTCCTATTATCGGTAGCGGTGGAATTGACGGTGTGCAAAATGCGCAAGAAAAAATGGACGCTGGCGCACAATTATTGCAAGTTTATTCAGGTTTGATTTATCACGGACCAGCTTTAGTGAAAAACTTGGTCGCAGCGATTAAATAGGCAGAATAAAAATCCAATGAAAATATACGATCTTCATTCTCACAGCACCGCTTCTGACGGCGTTTTAACGCCAACGCAGCTGATTGAGCGAGCAGCTGAAAAAAATGTGAATGTGCTTGCTCTCACCGATCACGACAGCATTTCAGGCTTGAGTGAAGCCAAAAGTGCGGCGGAAAAACATCAAATTCAGTTAATTAACGGCGTGGAAATTTCTACAATGTGGGAAAATCGTGGCATTCATATTGTTGGATTAAATTTTGATGAAACTTCGCCAAAACTGACCGCACTTTTAGCCCAACAAGCCGAACTTCGACATCAGCGAGCCAAAGAAATTGGCGAAAAATTAGCAGCCTTAGGCATTGAAAATGCTTTCGACGGCGCAAAAGCCTTAGCCTCAGGCGAAGTAACAAGAGCGCATTATGCACGTTATTTAGTGCAAATTGGCAAAGTTTCCAATGATGGACAAGCCTTTAAACGCTATTTGAGCGCAGGCAAACCTGCCTATGTCAAATCCGATTGGGTCAGCATTCCACAAGCCATTGACGTTATTCATCAAGCAGGCGGATTGGCGGTGCTGGCACATCCTTTGCGTTACACAATGACCAACCGCTGGATTAAACGCTTAATTGGCGAATTCAAACAATGGGGCGGCGACGGTTTAGAAATTGCAGGTTGCGGACAAACGCCTGACCAACGCCAATTATTGGCTCGTTGGGCGACGGAATATCAATTACTCGGTTCGCTGGGTTCAGATTTTCATTTTCCTTGTGCGTGGATTGAATTAGGAAAATCACTTCACATCACTGAAAACATCACGCCAATTTGGACGAGCTGGGAGTAGCTCCCAAAGGTAAATGCTGATGAAATATTATCAGCATTAAAAGCAAATTATTTACACAAATAGATTGAAATTCGACGGAATTATTATGCAACATAATAGCAATCAGCAATCAGCAATCAGCAATCAGCAATCAGCAAAAATTCTAATTTCCTTTATTGTGCCCGTCTATAACGACGAACAATATTTAGCGGAATGTTTAGACAGCATTTTAAATGTAACCGACAGCAAAGAAATTATCTTAATCAACGACGGTTCAACCGATAATACCCTTGCGATTATGCAAGCCTATCAAGCCAAATTTCCTGAAATTATCCGAATTATCAATCAAGAAAATCAAGGCGTTTCAGTGGCACGCAATAACGGTATTGACGCAGCTCGTGGTGAGTGGATTTTCTTTGTGGACGGTGATGATCAAATCACTTTTGACACAATGGCGGAAGTTTTAAGCCAAGAAAAACAAGCGGATTTGGTGAAAGGGTTTATTGCGAGCACAGACGATTACGGTACGGAAGTCGGCACGGGCAGTGAGAAAATGAGTGCTTTGTTACCGCAGTTTCATTTATGTTCTGGAAGGTATAAAAAAACGCTTGGCAATCATATTTCCACGATGGATTATTTGCAGGAACGCATCGCAAGCGGATTTTTTCCTGCATTTACCACTTATTTCTACCGCCGCAGTTTTCTCAATCAACATCAGTTGCGTTTCCCCATTGGTTTGACGCATTGTGAAGATATGCTTTTTATAACGAGATGCTATTTTGCTGGTGCTGATACCACTTTGTTGGAGATTAACCGTATTGTGTACCACTATATTGTTCGCCCGTGTAGCACTATGCGGCAACGAACCTTAGAACATATGCGTTCAATACTTCAAACTACAGAGCATTTGGCGAAAATGGCGAAAAATCAAACCGATCCTTTAAAGCATTCGTTGTTGTTTAGTCTTGTTAGCGAACAATTTTTGTATCTTTTTCACCAATATTTCGCTGTTTCAAGTGAAGAAGAACGTGAGAAAATATGTTCACTGTTTACACCGTTTCATTGGCTGGTCATTCGTTCTATTCGGGAAATACGTCGCCGTGAGAATAAAGAGACGAAATGGTTGGATTGGGCGTGTGAAAGGCAGGATATTGCTAATTAAAGCAAATGCTTAGCGATTTCTTAAAATAAACAAACTGCGGTCAAAAATCTTACAATTTTGCACCGCAGTTTTCGTTAATATTGGTCTAATTTTAAATCTTGTAAAAACGAAATAAAGGCTTTTACTTTGGCGGCGAGATAGCGGCGGTGCGGGTAAATAGCGTGGAGATCGACTTTTTGTTGGCGATAATCGGTCAGAATTTCCACCAATTCACCTGATGCCAGTGCTTGGTCGAGAAGAAAGCGTGGTTGATTGATAATGCCTAAACCTGCTTTGGCCATTTCTGTGAGCGTTAAGCCGTTATTTGAGGTGATTTTAGGCTGAATTTTTAAATTTTGGCTTTTGTTACCGAAATGGGCATTGTCCCAATGGACGATGCTACCTGATTGTTTGTAACACAAAAAATTGTGTTGTGAAAGTTCATCTGGCGTTTTTGGTGTACCGTGTTGGGCAAGATAATTGGGGGAAGCTGCAAAGTGCATACTGGTGCTGGCAAGTTTTTTCGCCACTAAAGAGCTGTCTTGCAATGCGCCAATACGCAAGGCTAAATCGTAGCCCTCCGCCATTAAATCCACTCGTCGGTCGCTGAAATCCATATCAATATGCAAATTCGGGTTGAGTTTGGCAAAGCGTGGCAAATTGGGTGCAATAAAACGTAAGCCAAAATCCATTGGCACGGAAACGAATAAATTGCCTTGCAAGGAAGAAGAAAGGTCGCTAATGCTGGCATCGGCTTCGGCTAATTCCGCCAAAATCGGCTGGCAATGTTGATAATAAACCAAGCCTGCTTCCGTCGGCGAAATTTTGCGAGTGGTGCGTTGCAATAAACGTGTTTGTAATTGTTCTTCTAATTGGGCAATTAATTTACTCGCCATTGCGACCGAAATATTTTCTTGCGCCGCCGCTTGAGTGAAACTTTGCGTTTCAAGCACTCGACAAAACACCGAAATTGCATTTAGTTTATCCATTTAAGTCCCTTTTGCAAAAAAATGGTTGACCTAATAACCTTTCATTAGGCAATATAAAAAGAATTTTTTCAATTTTACACAAATAATCGACAATTAGGTATTAAATATGAGCAAATCTTTGGTTATTGTGGAGTCGCCAGCCAAGGCGAAAACCATTAATAAATATTTGGGGAGCAACTACGTTGTGAAATCCAGCGTGGGGCATATCCGTGATTTGCCGACGGCGGGTATGAGTACGGGAGAGAAAGCAAAACCTGTTTCAACCAAAGGAATGAGCGCAGAAGAAAAAGCGACAATCAAAGCCGAAAAAGAACAAAATGCGCTAGTGAAACGAATGGGAATCGACCCTTATCACAGCTGGAAAGCAAATTATCAAATTTTGCCTGGCAAAGAAAAAGTCGTGGCAGAATTAAAATCTTTAGCAAAAAAAGCCGATCACATTTATCTCGCAACCGACTTGGATAGAGAAGGAGAAGCGATTGCGTGGCATTTACGTGAAGTGATTGGTGGCGATGACGAGCGTTTTAGCCGTGTGGTTTTCAACGAAATTACCAAAAACGCCATTAAACAAGCCTTTGAAAAGCCTGAACAACTGAATTTGGACCGAGTAAACGCACAGCAAACTCGCCGCTTTTTAGATCGTGTGGTGGGTTTTATGGTGTCGCCATTATTATGGAAAAAAGTGGCTAGAGGCTTATCCGCAGGGCGTGTGCAATCTGTTGCGGTGAAATTATTAGTGGAACGTGAGCGTGAAATTAAAGCCTTTCAACCCGAAGAATATTGGGAAGTTGCGGCTGACACGTTGACCCAAGCGAAAGACAAAATTCGCTTAGAAGTTACCGCTCTTAAGGGCAAAAAATTTGAGCCGAAAAACGCCGAACAAGCACAAAGTGCGGTGGATTTTTTAACAAAATCTGATTTTATTGTTTCAGATTTAGAAACCAAACCAACCAGCTCAAAAGCTCGTCCGCCGTTTATTACGTCAACTTTGCAACAAGCGGCAAGCACTCGTTTGAGCTTTAGTGTGAAGAAAACGATGATGTTGGCACAGCGTTTATACGAAGCTGGCTACATTACTTATATGCGTACCGACAGCACCAATTTGAGTGCTGATGCGTTGAATATGGCTCGTAGCTACATTGAACATAATTTCGGCGCAGATTATTTACCAGCAAAGCCAAATTTCTATTCAAGCAAAGAAAATGCACAAGAAGCGCACGAAGCAATTCGTCCGTCTGATGTTAATGTTACAGCGCAACAATTAGCTGGAATGGAAAAAGATGCCGAACGTTTATATGACTTGATTTGGCGACAATTCGTGGCGTGCCAAATGCCTGCGGCACAATATGACAGCAGCACGTTAACTGTGAGTGCTGGGGATTATGAGCTGAAAGCCAAAGGGCGTATTTTACGTTTCGATGGTTGGACGAAAGTGTTACCGCAAATGGGCAAATCGCCTGAAGATCAGGAATTGCCAGCGGTTAAAGTGAACGATCAGCTAAAATTAAAAGAAGTGTTGCCAAGCCAACATTTCACTAAGCCACCAGCACGCTTTACTGAAGCGGCTTTAGTCAAAGAGCTAGAAAAGCGTGGAATTGGTCGTCCGTCAACCTATGCGGCGATTATCTCGACCATTCAAGAGCGTGGTTATGTTCGCACCGAAAACCGCCGTTTTTATGCGGAAAAAATGGGGGAAATTGTGACTGATCGTTTAAATCAATCTTTCGCAGATTTGATGAGCTACGATTTCACCGCCAATATGGAAGACACTTTAGATAAAATTGCTAATGGTTCTAAAAATTGGAAAACTGAATTAAATCAATTCTTTAAAGATTTTTCTCACCAATTAAGCACCGCAGAATTGGGCGAAATTGAAGGCGGAATGAAACCAAATAGTGTTGTGCCGACAGATATTGATTGCCCAACTTGCGGACGTAAAATGGCAATTCGCACGGCGAGTACGGGTGTATTTTTAGGCTGTACAGGTTATGCTTTACCGCCAAAAGAGCGTTGCAAAACCACGATGAACTTAATTCCTGAAGCGGAATTGCTCAATGTATTAGACAGCGAAAGCGAAACCAAAGCATTAATGGCACGTAAACGTTGCCCGAAATGTGAATCGGCGATGGACAGTTATGTAATTGATCCACAACGTAAATTACATATTTGTGGCAATAATCCAAACTGCGATGGTTACACCATTGAACAAGGCTCATTTAAAATTAAAGGCTACGACGGACCTGTGGTGGAATGCGATAAATGCGGTGCAGATATGCACTTGAAATTAGGGCGTTTCGGCAAATATATGGGGTGCACCAAATGTGATAACACACGCAAAATTCTCAAAAATGGCGAAGTAGCACCGCCAAAAGAAGAACCAACTCATTTCCCTGAATTAAAATGCGAAAAATCAGATGCGTATTTTGTATTGCGTGATGGTGCAAGTGGGGTATTTATGTCAGCACATAATTTCCCGAAATCTCGAGAAACTCGTGCACCAAAAGTGGCGGAGTTAGCACAATATCGTGATCGTCTGCCTGAAAAATTGCAATATTTGGCTGATGCTCCGCAAAAAGACCCTGACGGCAACGATGCGATTATTCGCTTTAGCCGTAAAGAAAAACGTCAATATGTTACCTCTGAGAAAGACGGCAAAGCGACCAAATGGATTGTGGACTTTGTTGACGGTAAATGGCTCAGCAGAACTAAATAATAGATTTAAAGTGCGGTGAAAATTCGATCTTTTTTCACCGCACTTTTGTTAATGAAAAGATGACTTTATTTCAAACCTTAAAAAACGGACAAACCTACCTTAACACTTGGGTATTGCACCCCAAACTTGGGGCAATTTTCCCTGAAAATCGAGTGATTAAGGCAACCAAATTCGCCCAACAATTAATGCCTTTTATTGCGGTATTTGCGATTGTGTGGCAGCAATTTTCCTCTAAAGGCAATCTGGTGGCATTTTCTGCGGCGATTTTGACCGCAGTTTTCGCTCTTTGCATTCCATTTCAAGGCTTGTATTGGCTGGGGAAACGTGCAAAAACGACTTTACCAGCACAAAGTGCGGTGCAATATTTGCATATTTTTGAGCAATTACGCCAGCAAGGTGTGGCTTTGCCAAGTATTGAACCACCTAATGCTGAAAAATTGACCTATCAAGATTTGGCGGAACTGCTAAAAAAGGCAGCGCAGCATTTACCAAAATCATTTTGGAACGAGCTTTAATCATCATCACAAATATTCTGCGCAAACGTTTTCTTTTTTGTGTTTTTTCGGTAGAATAGTGCGGTCTATTATTTTTATGTTTTAGAGATTTCAATGTCTGTTATTGATTACATTATTATCGGAATTATTGCCTTTTCCATTATCGTCAGCCTATTACGTGGCTTTGTGCGTGAAGTGTTGTCGCTTGCCAGCTGGGTTGTTGCTTTTTTAGTTGCCAGCCAATTTTATCCTTATTTAGCCAGTTTATTAACACAGATTGAGTCTGAATATATCCGTAACGGTGCGGCAATCGCCATTTTGTTTATTTTAACGCTCATCGTGGGTGCAGTGGTCAATTATGTGATTGCACAATTAGTCGATAAAACAGGTTTATCTGGCACAGATCGTGTGTTGGGAGCGTGTTTTGGCTTTTTGCGTGGCGTGTTAATTGTTGCCGCATTGTTATTCTTCGTGGATACCTTTACTAATTTCAATCAAAGTGAATGGTGGAAATCATCGCAATTAATACCGCACTTTGGCTTTATTGTGGAATGGTTTTTCCAACAATTACAAGCAAATTCCAGTTTTTTAAATTCAACTTTAAACCCAACTAAATAAGAAAAGGATCAGCCCTATGTGTGGTATCGTCGGTATCGTTAGCCAAAGCCCTGTAAACCAATCTATTTATGATGCTTTAACCGTATTGCAACATCGTGGGCAAGATGCGGCGGGCATCGTAACGGTTGATGATGAAAACCGTTTCCGCCTGCGTAAAGCGAATGGTTTGGTGAGCGATGTTTTCCAGCAAATTCATATGCAACGTTTGCAAGGTAACGCAGGTATTGGACACGTTCGCTACCCAACGGCAGGCAGTTCAAGTGTATCAGAAGCGCAGCCTTTTTATGTGAATTCGCCTTACGGTTTAACTTTGGTGCATAACGGCAACTTGACTAATTCAGCGGAATTAACCGAAAAATTATACAAATTAGCCCGCCGCCACGTGAATACCAATTCTGATTCTGAAGCCTTATTGAACATCGTTGCACATCATATCGATCACATTAATAAAGAAACCTTATCGCCAGCTGACATTTTCAGCGCAATCCGCAAAACCAACGAAGATATTCGAGGCGCTTATGCTTGCGTTGCAATGATTATTGGACACGGCTTAGTGGCGTTTCGTGATCCGAATGGCATTCGTCCTTTGGTATTAGGACAACGTGAAGAAAACGGCAAAATGGAATATATGTTTGCTTCTGAAACCGTTGCGTTAGACACCGTGGGCTTTGAATTTGTGCGTGATATTAAACCTGGTGAAGCGGTTTATGTAACATTCGACGGTGAAATTTATGCGGAAATTTGCGCTGAAGATCCGAAATTAACTCCTTGTATTTTTGAGTATGTGTATTTTGCTCGTCCTGATAGCACCATTGACGGCGTTTCAGTTTATGCCGCACGTGTGCATATGGGCGAACGTTTGGGGCAAAAAATTGCTCGAGAATGGAAAGATGCAGATATTGACGTCGTCATTCCCGTGCCTGAAACCTCAAATGATATTGCTTTGCGTATTGCGCATATTTTAGGCAAACCATATCGCCAAGGTTTTGTGAAAAATCGTTATGTGGGGCGTACCTTTATTATGCCAGGGCAAACGCAGCGTGTGAGTGCGGTTCGTCGCAAATTAAACACTATTTCAACGGAATTTAAAGGCAAAAACGTGTTATTGGTTGATGACTCTATCGTGCGTGGCACAACCTCTGAGCAAATTGTCGATATGGCACGTGCTGCTGGTGCTAACAAAATCTATTTTGCTTCGGCTGCACCTGAAATTCGTTATCCAAATGTGTATGGCATTGATATGCCGACCAAACACGAATTAATCGCTTATGGACGAAATGTTGATGAAATTGCGAAATTAATCGGTGTAGATCGCTTAATTTTCCAAGATTTGGAAGCTTTACAAATTTCGGTTCAGCAAGAAAATCCAAGTATTCGTGAATTTGATGCATCGGTATTCACAGGTAAATATGTAACAGGCGATATTACCCCTGAATATTTAGACGATATTGCCGAAAGACGTAATGATAAAGCGAAAAAGAAACGTGAAAAAGATGCCACAAATCTTGAAATTCACAATGAAAAATAGCTAAAAAAACTTGTAGAAAATTAACCGCACTTTATAGATTTAAAAAGTGCGGTTATTTTTTTGAAAAAATGAAATACCTACAAGCCCTACCTATCAATTTAATTGAAAAATTCTTTTTAATTTTTGTGGGTTTAATGGTAGAGTTAGGCATAGTTTGACGTTTTGTCATCTTGACCGCATTGGGTACGACGTACCCAGTATTTGTAATCAACCAAGTTAAAGGAAACATTATGTTAATTGGTGTACCTAGAGAACTGCTTGATAATGAAAGTCGTGTGGCGGCAACGCCAAAGACGGTTCAGCAAATTTTAAAATTAGGCTTTGAAGTCATCGTTGAGCAAAACGCTGGCTTCCGTGCGAGTTTTGAAGATCAAGCATTTGTGGACGCTGGGGCGAAAGTTGGCTCGGCAAAAGAAGTGTGGAAAGCAGACATTATTTTCAAAGTGAATGCGCCAACCGATAAGGAAATCGCTTTAATTAAAGAGGGAGCAACCTTAGTTAGCTTTATTTGGCCGGCACAAAATCCTGAATTAATGCAAAAATTGACCGAGAAAAAAATCAATGTATTAGCAATGGACGCTGTTCCTCGCATTTCTCGTGCTCAAGCCTTAGACGCATTGTCATCAATGGCAAATATTTCAGGTTATCGTGCGGTAATTGAAGCAGCAAATGCCTTTGGTAGCTTCTTCACAGGGCAAATTACAGCGGCAGGAAAAGTGCCACCAGCGAAAGTGCTTGTGATTGGTGCTGGTGTTGCTGGTTTAGCAGCTATTGGTGCGGCGAATAGCTTAGGCGCAATCGTTCGTGCTTTTGACAGCCGTCCTGAAGTAAAAGAACAAGTCAAATCAATGGGTGCAGACTTCTTAGAAATTGATTTCCAAGAAGAGGGCGGCTCAGGTGATGGTTATGCCAAAGTAATGTCGGAAGAATTTAACCGTCGTGCAATGGAGCTTTATGCCGAGCAAGCCAAAGACGTGGATATTATTATCACCACGGCGGCAATCCCGGGTAAACCAGCGCCACGTTTGATTACCAAAGAAATGGTGGATTCAATGAAACCAGGTTCGGTGATCGTGGATTTAGCCGCATTAACTGGCGGTAACTGCGAATATACTAAAGCAGGCGAAATTTTTGTTACCGAAAATCAAGTTAAAATCATTGGTTATACTGATTTCCCAGCTCGCTTACCAACCCAATCTTCACAGCTTTACGGCACAAACTTAGTCAATTTATTAAAATTATTAGCACCGAATAAAGACGGTCAAATTGATATTAATTTTGACGACGTAGTTTTACGTGGCGTAACCGTGGTGCGTGATGGTGAAATTACTTGGCCAGCACCACCAATTCAAGTGTCTGCTCAACCGCAAAAACAAGCAGCAGCGCCTGTGGCGAAAAAAGAAGAAAAACCAACAAATCCTCGTGTGAAATACGGCGTAATGGCTGCGGTGGCATTTTTATTCTTAGCACTTGCTTCGGTAACACCAGCGGCATTTTTATCCCATTTCACCGTATTCGTGCTGTCTTGCGTGGTCGGTTATTATGTGGTTTGGAATGTCAGCCACGCATTGCACACTCCGTTAATGGCGGTAACGAATGCGATTTCAGGCATTATTATTGTCGGTGCGGTATTGCAAATTGCGCAAGGAAGTTTCTTTGTGAGCATCTTAGCATTTGTGGCTATTCTTGTGGCAAGTATCAATATTTTCGGTGGCTTTAAAGTTACCCAACGTATGCTTGCGATGTTCAGAAAAGGTTAAGGAGAGAGAAAATGTCAGTAGGTTTAGTACAAGCGGCATATATCTTGTCCGCATTACTTTTCATTATGAGCTTAGCAGGTTTGTCTAAGCACGAAACCGCCAAAGCAGGGTGCTGGTATGGTATCGTGGGTATGGCGATTGCTTTAGTCGCAACCATTTTTGGACCAGCTACAGAGGGACAGTCTTGGATCATTATCGCAATGGTAATTGGTGCAGTGATTGGTATTCACCGTGCACTTAAAGTAGAAATGACAGAAATGCCAGAATTAGTGGCAATTTTGCATAGTTTTGTCGGTTTAGCGGCTGTTTTAGTAGGCTTTAATAGTTTTGGTTTGCATCACGTGGCTGAATTTGCTGCCCCTGAGGGAATGGCATTCACCAATATGGAAGCCTTAGAACAGGCTAAAGCGGCGTTTTATGCTGAGCAAGAAGTTCTAGCGAATATTCATAGCGTTGAAGTATTTCTTGGTATCTTCATTGGTGCGGTAACATTCACTGGTTCTATCGTTGCCTTTGGTAAATTGCGTGGCATTATCAACTCAAAAGCCTTGATGTTACCACATCGCCATAAATTAAACTTAGCGGCGTTAGTGGTGTCTGCTTTATTGATGATTGCGTTCTTAAAATCACCAGATAACATCTTCCCTGTGTTATTAATGACGGCGATTGCTTTAGCATTCGGCTGGCATTTAGTGGCATCAATCGGTGGTGCAGATATGCCTGTGGTAGTGTCAATGTTGAACTCATATTCAGGCTGGGCAGCGGCTGCAGCTGGCTTTATGTTAAGCAACGACTTGTTAATCGTAACGGGGGCGTTAGTGGGTTCATCTGGTGCAATTCTTTCATACATTATGTGTAAAGCAATGAACCGTTCATTCGTGAGCGTAATTGCGGGCGGTTTCGGTAACGATGTTGTGGCATCTTCTGATGAAGAACAAGGCGAGCACCGTGAAACTTCGGCAGAAGAAGTGGCTGAAATGTTGAAAAACGCAAGCTCTGTAATTATCACCCCAGGGTACGGTATGGCAGTGGCTCAAGCACAATATCCAGTGGCAGAAATCACCGCAAAATTGCGTGAGCGTGGCATTAACGTACGTTTCGGTATTCACCCAGTAGCAGGGCGTTTACCAGGCCATATGAACGTATTACTTGCTGAAGCGAAAGTGCCTTATGATGTAGTGTTGGAAATGGACGAAATCAACGAAGATTTCGCTGATACTGATGTAGTATTGGTTATCGGTGCAAACGACACCGTAAACCCAGCGGCACTTGAAGATCCAAACAGCCCAATCGCAGGAATGCCTGTGCTTGAAGTTTGGAAAGCACAAAACGTTATCGTGTTTAAACGTTCAATGGCGGTGGGCTATGCTGGCGTACAAAATCCATTGTTCTTTAAAGAAAATACCCAAATGTTATTCGGCGATGCTAAAGAACGTGTTGATGACATTCTAAAAGCATTATAAAAAGTCTAAAACTTAACTAAAAACAACCGCACTTTTAACTTAATGGATAAAAGTGCGGTTTCTTTTTGCGCTGTTTTTTAAAGTTAAAAAGAAAGGGCAATAAAAAAAGAGAACCTAAGGTTCTCTTTGCTTGTTATTGAATTTAATTAGAAATTCGCATTGCGTGGCGCACGTGGGAATGGAATTACCTCACGGATATTTTGCAAGCCAGTTACGTACACAATTAAACGCTCGAAGCCTAAGCCAAAACCAGCGTGTGGCACAGTGCCGTATTTACGCAAATCACGATACCACCAATAGTCTTCAGGGTTCAAGCCCATTTCAACCATACGTTTATCTAACACATCTAAACGTTCTTCACGTTGTGAACCACCGATGATTTCGCCGATACCTGGAGCTAAAACGTCCATTGCTGCCACGGTTTTACCGTCATCATTTAAGCGCATATAGAACGCTTTAATGTCTTTTGGATAGTTTTTTACCACCACGGGTGATTTGAAATATTCTTCCGCCAAGAAACGCTCGTGTTCAGAAGAAAGGTCAATGCCCCAAGACACTGGGAATTCAAAGTTTTTGCCTGATTTTAACAACACATCAATCGCATCAGTATAATCAATTTGCGCAAATGGTGCAGCGATAAAGCTCTCTAAACGATTAATTACGTCTTTATCAATATGTTTAGCAAAGAATGCCATATCATCAGGGCGTTCAGCTAATACCGCTTTAAACACGTATTTCAACATATCTTCCGCTAATTTCGCATTATCGGCTAAGTTAGCAAAAGCGAATTCAGGTTCAACCATCCAGAATTCCGCCAAGTGGCGAGTGGTATTTGAGTTTTCAGCACGGAAAGTTGGGCCGAAAGTATAAACTTTGCTTAATGCACAAGCATAAGTTTCTCCATTTAATTGACCTGAAACCGTTAAAAATGCTTCTTTACCAAAAAAGTCCTGATTGTAATCAACTTTGCCGTCGGCAGTGCGTGGCAAGTTTTCTAAATCCAAGGTTGAAACACGGAACATTTCGCCTGCGCCCTCAGTGTCTGAAGCCGTAATTAATGGCGTTGCAACCCAATAGAAACCTTGTTCGTGGAAGAAACGGTGAATTGCTTGCGCTAAACAATGGCGAACACGAGCCACTGCACCAATTAAGTTTGTGCGTGGGCGCAAGTGAGCTACATCACGCAAATATTCAATAGAATGGCGTTTTGCAGCCATTGGGTAAGTATCAGGATCTTCAACCCAACCTGTAACTTCTACATTTTGTGCTTGTAATTCAACAGCTTGACCTTCTGCAGGTGATTCCACCACAACACCAGTAACAATCACTGAACAGCCAGCGGTTAAACGCAAAACTTCGTCATTATAATTGCTTAAATCGTTATTGATAATGGCTTGAATAGGGTCAAAACAAGAACCGTCATAGACCGCTAAAAAAGAAAGACCCGCTTTAGAATCACGACGAGTACGCACCCAGCCACGAACAGTTACACTTTCGCCAAGGGCAATTTTTCCTTTTAGCACATCAGCGATAGGGGCAATTTGTGTCATTTTTATCTCCGATAATTAAAATTAGTTTATACGCAAATAGTTTACCTTAACTTGTTTCATTTAACAAAAAATTCCCAATAAATTTTATTAAAAATTTAGACTTTAACTAGAAACTTGATTATTTTTCACCGCAGTTTGAATAATTTAAAAAATAGCTGAATGGATTAAGTAAAAATTTTTTGTGATCCGTGTCGAATTTTCACGATTTACTTGTTGCAGAAAGGTAAAAATCCCTTATCATTTTTAGGTATTTCAGGAAACAAGACATATAAGGGTGTCTTGCAATATTATCGTTAGACCAAAGAGGTATCGTATGGAAATTGGTGTTGTTAAATGGTTTAATAATGCGAAAGGGTTCGGCTTTATTAACGCAGAGGGAAGTGAGGAAGATATTTTTGCTCATTTTTCTGCCATTGAAATGGACGGTTATCGTTCTTTAAAAGCTGGGCAAAAAGTGAACTTTGAGATTATTCAGGGAGATAAAGGTTCACACGCAACAAAAATTATCCCAATTATTGAAGCTGAATAATTAATTTACTCAAAAGTGCGGTGAAAAAAATCAATATTTTTAACCGCACTTTTTTGTTGGTGTAATAAATTTATTCGTCATCAACAATATCAACAAATTCAGCATTGAGTAGTGCCGCCAAATCTTGCGGAGCGAGCTCCACACTTAAGCCACGTTTACCGCCTGAAACAAAAATCTGCGCAAAATTCACCGCACTTTGATCAATCACCGTTTTAAGGTGTTTCTTTTGCCCTAAAGGGCTAATGCCACCGACGAGATAACCTGTACTTTTTTGCGCAAAATCTTTATCTGCCATTTCGACTTTTTTCACGCCAATGGCTTTTGCTGCTTTCTTCAAATTCAGCATATTTGCCGTTGGCAACACAAAGCAAGCGAGCTTTTTCTGATCGCCATTTTCAGCCACTAAAAGCGTCTTAAAAGATTGCTCGGGTGCAATACCTAATTTTTCAGCAGCTTCATCGCCAAAATGCGTATTGTTAGGATCGTGATCGTAGTGATGTAATTCAAACGAAATTTTGTGTTTTTTTAGTAAATCTATTGCAGGTGTCATTTTCTTTTCCGCCTAAAAAACGTTAAAATGTCCAAGGCTTATTATTTTATTACAGTGAGAGCAAAATATGAATAGATTAAACATTGCGGTGGCTGCAGAGTTCGAACTTTGTGAAAAAGTTGCTGAATTTTTACAACAAAGTCGTTTGAACGTGAGCAAATTTGCCGTGGTGGAAATTGTGCCATTTAATGAAGAACAAGGTGTGCGATTTAACAACCGAGCCGTTGAGCAAATTGCCGCTGATGCGGTGAATTGGGCGGACTTTGATTATGTGCTTTTCGCCGGTGAAATTACGCAAGCGCCCGTTATTGCAAACGCAGCAGAAGTAGGTTGCGTAGTGATTGATATGAAAGGCGTATCGGCAATGATTTCAGGTGTACCTGTGATTGTGCCAACCGTGAATGAAGAACAATTAGTTGATTTGCGACAACGTAACATCGTGGCATTGCCTGATCCGCAGGTAAGCCAAGCTACATTAGCATTAGCCGCTTTAGCCAATGAAACGCAATTAAATCAAGTTTTAATTAGTTCTTTATTACCTGCATCTTATACCGACGGCGAAACCGTCAGCAAATTAGCGGGACAAACCGCTTGTTTATTAAACGGTATTCCGCTTGATGAGGGAGAGCAACGTTTAGCATTTGATGTTTTTCCATTAGCGCAAGGCGCAGCCAAAAGTGCGGTGAATTTTTCTGCACAAATTCAAAAGATTTTCCCAACATTAAATGTGATTTTTCACGCCATTCAAGTGCCCGTTTTTTATGGAATGGCGCAAAAAATCACCGCACTTTCAGATTATGAAATCGATGCGGAGCGTTTGAAATCGCAATGGCAGGCAAATCCGCTTATTCAAGTGAAAGAAAATTTGATTACGCCCGTGTTAAACGGCGAAGCTGAAAGCAGTGAAGAACAAGTGAAATTGCACATCAGCGGCTTAAGTGCGGTGGAAAATGGCGTAGAATTTTGGACGGTTGCCGATGAGCAACGTTTTAATTTAGCCAGTTTAACCGTTCAGTTGTTAGAAAAAATTTATCAGCAAGGTTATTAATACATTATTCATAAGGAACAAAATATGCTCGAAAAACTTTTTCAGCTAAAACAAAAGGGCAGTAATCCCAAGACCGAAATTGTGGCTGGGATCACTACCTTTTTTACAATGGTTTACATCGTGTTCGTCAACCCGTCGATTTTGGGCGTGGCAGGAATGGACACCCAAGTGGTGTTCGTTACCACCTGTTTAATCGCCGCATTCGGCACAATCGCAATGGGTTTATTCAGTAATTTACCCATTGCCCTTGCGCCTGCAATGGGCTTGAATGCGTTCTTTGCGTTCGTGGTGGTACAAAAATTGGGCTATTCGTGGCAAGTGGGAATGGGCGCAATTTTCCTCGGTTCAGTGGGCTTATTCCTCTTAACCGTGCTACAAATTCGCTACTGGTTTATGTCGGCAATTCCGTTGGGTTTACGTGTCGGTATTGGCGCAGGGATTGGCTTATTCATCGCTTTAATCGGCTTTAAAAATATGGGCTTAGTGGTGGCAAATCCAGCAACTTTAGTGGCTTTAGGCGATTTACACGATCCAAAAGTCTTGCTTGGCATTTTGGGCTTTTTCATCATCGTCGTGTTAGCCGCGAAAGGTATTCATTCGGGCGTATTAATTTCTATCGTAATTATCACCGCACTTGCATTAATTCTTGATCCTGCAGTAACTTTTAACGGCGTTATTTCTATGCCACCGAGCCTTGATGCTGTCGTAGGGCAAGTTGATATTGCAGGCGCATTTGACGTGGGCTTGCTTGGCATCATTTTCTCATTCTTATTAGTGAATTTATTTGACTCATCAGGCACATTAATCGCCGTAACCACCAAAGCAGGCTTTGCCGATGAAAAAGGGCGTTTCCCACGAATGAAGCAAGCACTTTTAGTCGATAGTTCAGCCGCAATGATCGGCACATTTATGGGAACATCAGCGATCAGTACTTATATTGAAAGTGGTTCAGGTGTATCTGTCGGTGGCCGCACAGGCTTAACCGCCGTTGTGGTCGGTATTTTATTCTTGCTCACCATTTTCTTTTCACCATTAGCAGGACTTGTACCAGCCTATGCAACCGCAGGCGCATTAGTATTTGTGGGCATTTTGATGGCATCAAGCCTTATCGAAGTGAAGTGGGACGACCTCACCGAAGCCACGCCAGCCTTTATCACCACCGCAATGATGCCGTTCACTTATTCAATCACAGAGGGGATTGCGTTTGGTTTTATTAGCTATTGCGTGATGAAAGCTTGCACAGGACGTATTAAAGAAGTGAATGCCTCTGTTTGGGTTGTTTCTATTTTATTTTTAATTAAATTTATTTGGGTTGGCTAAAACACGAGGAGGTGTTCAATGCAGAAAATTTTATTTATTTTTAACGAATCGCCATACGGAACAGAAAAAACATTTAACGGTTTACGTTATGCCGTCAATTTATTAGAAGAATACGGCAAAAATGTTGAAATAAAAGCCTTTTTCTTCTCAGACAGCGTGCTTGCAGGCTTGGCTGGACAAGCACCCAATGACGGCTACAACGTGCAACAAACCCTCGAAGTTTTAACCGGTTTAGGCGCAGAAGCCAAACTTTGCACCAGCTGTACCAAAGCACGTGGCATTACACATTTGCCTTTAGTACAAGGCGTTTCCGTCGGCACATTAGACGATGTCTCAGAATGGACATTATGGGCGGATAAAGTGATTAATTTCTAAGTTTATTTTATTAAAACACCAATAATCGCTGATTGTTGGTGTTTTTTTTATTATAATGAAAAGATTAGGTATAAAAGAGGAACACAAAATGACATTAAAAATTGGGATCGTCGGCGCAGGCGGCAGAATGGGAAGACAATTAATTCAAGCCGTGCAAGCTGCTGAAAATGTGGAGTTAGGTGCTGCTTTTGAGCGAGTGGGTTCATCTCTAATCGGTGCAGATGCAGGCGAATTAGCTGGCGTTGGGGCGCTAGGCGTGAAAGTAAGTGAAAATTTGGACGAGCAAGTGAATAACTTTGACGTGTTAATTGATTTCACTCGCCCAGAGGGATCATTGTTTCATTTAGCATTTTGTGTTGCGCACCAGAAAAATATGATTATCGGTACTACTGGTTTTGATGACGAAGGTAAACAAGCCATTGAAAAAGCAGCTGAAAAAATTGGTATTGTTTTTGCTTCAAATTACAGCGTGGGTGTAAATTTAGTATTTAAATTATTGGAAAAAGCCGCCAAAGTAATGGGGGATTATTGCGATATTGAAATTATTGAAGCACATCATCGCCACAAAGTTGATGCACCGTCAGGCACGGCATTATCAATGGGCGAGCATATCGCTAAAACCCTTGGGCGTGATTTAAAAACGCACGGCGTATTTTGTCGAGAAGGCATTACGGGCGAGCGTAAACGTGATGAAATCGGCTTTTCTACCATTCGAGCAAGTGATGTTGTGGGCGAACATAGCGTTTGGTTTGCAGATATTGGCGAACGAGTTGAAATTTCGCATAAAGCCTCTAGCCGAATGACCTTTGCGAATGGCGCAGTGCGTGCCGCTAAATGGGTAAATGAAAAACAACAAGGTTTGTTTGATATGACCGATGTATTAGATTTAAATAATCTATAAATATCATCAAAAATATAAAAAAGTGCGCTGAATTTCACCGCACTTTTTTGTTTTAAACAACTTTTAACTTACTGCACAAGCAAGTAGAAGTTTGAGCCACCACGTTGAATATTAAGCGCAATCGCAGATGGTTTTTGCTCTAATGCTTGGCGTAATTCTTTCAAATTACTCACGCTTTGGCGATTAACACCCACGATCATATCGCCTGCTTTCAAACCACGCTGTGCGGCTGGAGAATTTGCTGCGATTTTTACTACCTCAACGCCGTCTTTACCATTGTTTAAGGTTGCCCCCTCAAGCGCTGGAATAATATCATCAGCACTTGAAGACGATGCGCTTTGAGTTTGATCGTCAGCTTGCAGAGTAACTTCTACATTCTCCGTTTTGCCATCACGTAAATAGGTTAGCTCAAATTTTTTGCCAGCACCTGAAGTGGCGATTTTGGCACGTAATTCAGCAAAACTGATAATTTTTTGACCGTTTAAGGCGGTAATCACATCGCCTGCTTTAATGCCTGCTTTGGCTGCCGCAGAGTTTGGCAATACTTCGCTCACAAATGCGCCTTGTTGCGCATCAACATTAAAGGCTTTGGCTAAATCAGCGTTCAATTCGCCACCTTTAATGCCTAAAATGCCACGACGCACTTCACCAAATTCAATAATTTGCTGTACTAAATTATTCGCCATATTGGACGGAATTGCAAAGGCAATCCCAGCATTACCGCCACTTGGCGAGATAATAGCGGTGTTGATACCAATTAATTCACCATTTAAGTTAATTAATGGGCCACCTGAATTACCACGATTTACCGCCGCATCTGTTTGAATGTAGTTTTCATATGCGCCACTGTCTGAGCCTGTTGAACGTCCAAGTGCAGAAACAATACCCGATGTTACGGTTTGTCCTAAGCCGAATGGGTTTCCAACAGCAACAGTGAAATCGCCCACACGTAATTTATCGCTGTTTGCAATAGTAATTGCAGTTAAATTTTTCGGATTTTCTAATTGAACCAATGCCACGTCAGATTGCTTGTCAGCACCAACCACTTTACCTTTAAATTCACGTCCGTCATCTAAGGTAATCGTGATTTTATCTGCACCATTAATCACGTGATTATTGGTTAAAACATAACCTTTTTCAGCGTTAATAATCACGCCAGACCCCATTCCTTTGAATTGGCGAGGGCTATTACCACGATCATTAAAGAAGTCATCGCCAAAGAAGAAACGAAATTCTTCAGGAATTTGTTGGCGTTGAGAACTTGATTTTTCTTTGCCCTCAACATTAATAGAGACCACCGCAGGCAACACTTTTTCCAACATTGGTGCAAGGCTTGGTAAAGGCGTACCTGCAACTTCTGTCGGGAGTTGTGCCATTGTGCTTAATGGTGTGGTTAATACACTTAATCCTAATGCAATCGCAGTTAATGCAAAATGTGTTTTCTTCATTTTCATAAATTTCCTTTTTAAATAAAATTAAGGTAAATAATCGATCTATTCGATATGACAAAAAAATGGGGCAAATGTTCAGAAAATTCAATAGTGAGTAGAAAGAAAGTTAAAATTTATCGAAAAAACAAATCAGATCAGCAAATTTCTTACAGAAAAATCTATAAAAAAAAGCAAAACTGTGGTTAAATAGCGCAGATTTTCGTTTAACAAATTTAAGGTTAAATATGAGTTGGATTGACAAAATTTTTAGTAAATCGCCATCATCTTCATCAAGCAAGAAATCAAACGTGCCTGAAGGTGTGTGGACGAAATGTACATCTTGTGAGCAAGTATTGTACCGTGATGAATTAAAACGCCACTTAGAAGTGTGTCCAAAATGTGGACATCATATGCGTATTGATGCTCGTGAGCGTTTAGAAGCCTTGCTAGATAAAGATAGCATCGTGGAAATTGCTGCCGATCTTGAACCAAAAGATATTTTGAAATTTAAAGATTTGAAAAAATATAAAGATCGTATTACCGCAGCACAAAAAGAAACGGGCGAAAAAGACGCTTTAATCACAGTATCAGGCACTTTATATAATATGCCTATCGTCGCAGCAGCATCGAACTTTAGCTTTATGGGTGGTTCAATGGGATCAGTTGTGGGAGCAAAATTTGTGCAAGCGGCTGAATTAGCGATTGAGAAAAATTGTCCTTTCGTGTGTTTTTCAGCCAGTGGTGGCGCACGAATGCAAGAAGCGTTATTCTCGTTAATGCAAATGGCAAAAACCAGTGCGGTTTTAGCTAAAATGAAAGAAAAAGGCGTGCCTTTTATTTCAGTATTAACCGATCCAACTTTAGGTGGCGTGTCGGCGAGTTTTGCAATGTTGGGCGACTTGAATATTGCTGAGCCTAAAGCCTTAATTGGTTTTGCAGGCCCACGAGTGATTGAACAAACCGTACGTGAAAAATTGCCTGAGGGCTTCCAACGTGCTGAATTTTTATTAGAACACGGTGCGATTGATATGATCATTGAGCGTTCACAAATGCGTGAAAGATTAGCGAACATATTAAGCCAATTAATGGGACTGCCGTCGCCTTTTGTTGAAGCTGAATTATTAATTGAAAATCACGAAACACCAGCGGCATAAAATAGCTCAGACGTGAAATAGGATCATATTCAATTTATGACACATAATTTGAAAGCCACATCGCCAACGGCACAATCAAGCCTGAGCGAGTGGCTTTATTATTTAGAAAATAGCCATTTTAAAGCGATTGATTTAGGGCTGGAACGCATCAAAAAAGTGGCTGATGAACTCGATTTATTGCAACCTGCGCCCTATGTGATCACCGTGGGTGGCACGAATGGCAAAGGCACAACGTGTCGCTTGCTGGAAACGATTTTATTGAATGCAGGATTAAAAGTTGGGGTTTATTCATCGCCGCATTTAATTCATTACAATGAACGTGTTCGCATTCAAAATCAAGAACTTAGCGATGAACAGCACGTCCGTTCTTTTGCTTTTATTGAAGCGCATAAAAGCCAATCTATGAGCTATTTTGAATTTAGCACCTTATCTGCCTTGCATTTGTTTAAGCAAGCTAATTTAGACGTGGTTATTTTAGAAGTGGGTTTGGGCGGACGTTTAGATGCTACCAATATTGTCGATAGCGATTTAGCGGTGATCACCAGTATTGATATTGATCACGTTGATTTTCTTGGTGATAATCGTGAGCAAATTGCCTTTGAAAAAGCAGGGATTTTCCGTGCGAATAAGCCTACGATTATCGGTGAACCTGATGTGCCCAATTCAATGACCGATCACGCAAAACAGTTAAATTGTGCATTATTTTGTCGTAATCAAGATTGGCTGTTTAGTGTGAATGCGCAAAATTGGGCGTGGCAGGGTAATAAAAATGGGCAAAAAGTGCGGTTAGAAAATCTGCCATTTTGTCAAATTCCTTTAGCAAACGCTGCCACGGCATTGGCTGCAGTGCAATATTTGCCTTTTAATATTTCCGTTGAAATAATTCAAAAATCCTTAAAAGAAGTGGAGTTGGTGGGGCGTTTTCAGCGTATAAAAGCAGAAAATTTAACCGCACTTTCTCAACTCACTCAAATTGCTGTTGATGACTTGCCTGCGGTGATTATTGATGTTGGGCATAATCCACACGCTGCTCGTTATTTGGCGGAGAAATTGCACGATCTAAAAAGTGAAACGCACCAAAAAATCACCGCAGTTTGTGGCATTTTGCAAGATAAAGATGCGCAAGGCGTGCTTGCACCATTGCTTTCTGTGATTGATAATTGGTATTGCGTGAGCTTAACAGGCTATCGTGGTCAGACTGGCGAGAGCTTGGCGGAGAAGTTGAAGCATACAGCGCAACAACAGGGGATTGACGTGAATATTCAAACGGAAACTTCAGTCAAAGCAGGGGTGAAAAGTGCGGTGCAAAATACCGATAAAAATGATGTTGTGCTGATCTTTGGTTCGTTCCATACCGTAGGCGAATTTTTGCAATTATCAGAATAAGGATAAAACTCGCAAAAATTTAACCGCACTTTTACTCAAATTAAACTAATTAATCGCACTAATTTAGTGCGATTTTTTTAGGCTAAATGGCTGACATCATTAATTTTTTCGAGAATAAATTTCCCTGTGCTTTCGCCATCTTCTTGCTCATATCGCACCACGCTAATCGACGTGTTTTGCAAGTTTTCACTTTTGCCAGCTTCACGATGATTTTGCCACGTTGCACCGTTGAGTAGGGCGATTAATAGGCGCAGCGTATGGCCGTGAGAAACCACCAAAATATTACCATTTTGATGAATGCGAATAATATCGTTCAGCGCATTTATCGCTCGCTCGGCTAATTGCTGCCAAGTTTCACCATTATTGCTAAGGGCTTGATAATTCGCAGGATCGTTGAGCATTTGTTGAAATTCAGCCGTGTGTCGAATATCGTTGGCAAGTTGCCCTTCCCAAGAACCGAAGTGATGTTCATTCAAGCCACAATGTTGAAATAGCGGAATATCTCGCTCGCCTAAAATATGATTGGCGGTGTCAATAGTGCGTTGTAAACAGCTCGAATAAGCCGCCACAAAAGGAATATCACGCAAAACCTCACCCGTTTTAACCGCACCTTGTACACCTTGTGCGGTTAAGTTAGAATTACCAGAACCCTGCATTAAACCTTGCTCGTTCCAAATTGTGCGACCGTGTCGTATAAAATAAAAGGTGAGTGCTTTTTTCATTATTTTCCCTTTGGTTACAATTAACTATGCTCGAAATTATATATCGCCATCAAGATTTTGTCATTATCAACAAGCCGCCAGCCTTATCGGTGCATAAAGATGATCAAGACATTGGTTTAACTCAAATGTTAGCAACGCAATTAGGTGTGGCGCAAGTTTGGTTGGTGCATCGCTTGGATAAAGTTACGTCAGGTTTGCTGATTTTAGCCTTAAATGAGCAAGCAGCAGCGAGTTTATCGGGCTTATTTGCTGAGCATAAAATTCAGAAAACTTATCTTGCTTTAGCAACGGATAAACCTAAAAAGAAACAAGGTTTGGTTATTGGCGATATGCAAAAGGCTCGTCGTGGTGCGTGGAAGTTGTTGAAAAGCCGAGAAAATCCTGCGATTACTCGATTTTATTCAGTCAGTTGTGAACCGAATTTGCGTTTATTTATTTTGCAGCCACAAACAGGTAAAACGCACCAATTACGTGTGATGATGAAAAGTTTAGGTAGCCCAATTTTAGGTGATGAACTCTATGGTGGAAAAGTAGCTGAGAACGAAAAAATAAAAAATATTGACCGCACTTATTTGCACGCTTATCGGCTAGATTTTTGCTATCAAGGGGCGAAGTTTAGTATTGAATGCGTACCAAAGTGCGGTGTATTTTTTCAAGAAAATTCGGTCTTAAGTCAAATAGCGCAAATTGATTTAAAGAAATTTACTTAGGTTTAAACAAAAGTCATTTCTTTACATAAAATTTACAAAAAAACAGTTGAAAATTTCAACAAAAAGCCTATGATTTTAAACGGAAAGGTTTCCATCTCATTAACATTTATAGGAGCACAATATGGCATTAGGTTGGTATGAATTAAAATTAGCCAATGACGGGCAATTTATGTTTAACTTGAAAGCAGCAAATAGCCAAGTTATTTTAACCAGCGAGCTTTATAAAACTCGTGCGGCAGCGGAAAATGGTATCGCTTCAGTACAAAAAAATGGCGGCGATGAAAGCAATTTTGAGTTTAGAGTAACCAAAAGCGATCAGCCATATTTTATTTTAAAAGCAAAAAATCACCAAGAAATTGGACGTAGCCAATATTATTCTTCACAAGATTCCGCTAAAAACGGCGTGAAATCGGTGATCAATAATGCAGCAACAACTGTGATTAAAGATTTAACTCAGGCTTAATTGCGACAATAAAATGCAAAATCCCTCATCAAAAAATGAGGGATTTTTTCACCGCACTTTTATTGCTTGATTAATTTACTTCTTTGAAACTGATTTGTTGCTGACTGTGAAAATCGCTATTTTCCACATCGTCATCATCAAATGAAATTGGGCTATTTGGCAGTTCTTCTTTATCAAAAGCAATGTCGCCCTCGATACCATTTAATACTTGTCCACGTTTAATTCCTTTGAAATCAAACAGTTTGGTGTCGCATAAATGGGACGGCACAATGTCTTGCATTGCGGTAAACATTGTTTCCAAACGCCCAGGGTATTGGCGATCCCACGTGTTGAGCATTTCTTTCACCACTTGGCGTTGCAAATTCGGTTGCGAGCCACATAAGTTGCACGGAATAATCGGGAATTGCTTGGCGATGGCATATTTTTCAATGTCTTTTTCTTTGCAATACGCCAATGGACGAATCACAATTTGCTTGCCGTCGTCGCTGATCAGTTTCGGTGGCATAGACTTCAATTTGCCGCCATAAAACATATTCAAAAACAGCGTGGCTAACATATCATCACGATGATGACCAAGGGCAATTTTGGTTGCGCCAAGTTCTGTAGCGGTGCGGTACAAAATCCCACGGCGTAGGCGAGAGCAGAGCGAACAAGTGGTTTTGCCCACAGGGATTTTTTCTTTCACGATGCCATAAGTATTTTCTTCCACAATTTTGTAGTCCACGCCAATGCTGGCAAGGTATTCAGGCAAAATATGTTCAGGGAAACCGGGCTGTTTTTGGTCTAAATTCACCGCCACAATGTCGAAATGAATTGGGGCGTTGAGTTTTAAATTGAGCAAAATATCGAGCAGGGTGTAGCTGTCTTTGCCGCCCGATAAACACACCATTACTTTGTCGCCGTCTTCAATCATATTAAAGTCAGCAATGGCGTTACCCACGTTACGACGTAGGCGTTTTTGTAATTTATTCAGATTATAAGTTTGTTTCTTTTCTTGATTTAACTCGGTTGTCATTTGATTTTTCCTAAAATTAACCTGCGTATAGTAAGCTCAAATTTAAAAAATTCAATAAAAAATATGAAAAAATTGACCGCACTTTTTTCAAATAATCAAAACCTTACAAAATGAAGAAAGATCCTGTATAATCTTTGCCTAATTTTGTATCTATTTTTCGTGTTGTGAGAAATTTTAATGCTTGAAACATCACAAACTATTCCTGAACTGGTTTCGTGGGCGAGGGAGCGAGAGTTTTCCCTGAGCTTGAATACGGAACGTTTAGCTTTTTTGTTGGCGATAGCCTTGTATAACAACGAGCGTTTTGACGGCGAAATGCAAGAAAGCGATTTGGTGGATATTTTCCGTCAAGTGTCGTCTGAATTTGAATTTTCTGACAACGTTGCCACTCGTGCGAACAATGCGATTAACGATTTGGTTAAACAGCGTTTTATTAATCGTTTTAGCAGCGAATTTACCGAAGGGCTGTCTATTTATCGCTTAACGCCGTTGGGTGTTGGCGTGTCGGATTATTATATTCGCCAGCGTGAATTTTCTGCATTGCGTCTTTCAGTGCAATTAGCCATTGTAGCGGACGAAATTCAACGAGCCTCGCAATCTGCAGAGGAAGGCTTAGCACGCAACGAAGATGAATATTTTTGGCGTAGAAACGTGTTCGCACCGTTGAAATATTCAGTGGCAGAAATTTTTGACAGCATTGATTTATCGCAACGTATTATGGACGAAAATCAGCAGAGTATCAAAGAAGAAATCGCTGATTTATTAACCAAAGATTGGCAGGCGGCGATTGCCAGTTGTGAACGTTTATTAGACGAAACTTCAGGCAATTTGCGTGAATTACAAGATACGCTCAACGCTGCTGGTGATAAGCTACAAGCCCAATTATTGCGTATTCAAGATTGCGTGATCGGACACGATGAATTGTATTTTATTGATCAGCTAATTGTGGATTTGCAAGCCAAACTCGACCGCATTATTAGCTGGGGACAACAAGCCATTGACTTGTGGATTGGCTACGACCGCCACGTGCATAAATTCATTCGTACTGCGATTGATTTGGATAAAAATCGTGTATTCAGCCAACGTTTACGCACTTCCATTCATAATTATTTCGATGCACCTTGGTTCTTATGGACTGCCCAAGCAGAACGCTTAATTGATTTGCGTGATGAAGAATTGGTGTTGCGAGAAGAAGATGCCTTAGGCGAATTGCCAGAAGAATTGCAATATGAACAACTTTCCGATTTGCACGATCAAATCGTCGAAACAATGCAAAATCTCTTAATTGCTCACAGAGAACACAACCAACCGATAGATCTCAGCTTAGTGTTAAAACAGCAGCTAGAAAATTATCCGCTATCTCGTCATTTCGATGTGGCTCGTGTGATTGTGGATCAAGCCGTTCGATTGGGTATGGCAAGTGCCGACCTGTCGGGCGTTTATGCACAATGGCACGCCATTAACACCGCTGGTGCAGAAGTGCAGGCGAATGTGATTGATGAGTATAAGTAACGAATAAAACGAAAAGAGAAGAAAAAATGACAGACAATCTTCAAGATGTAATTTCAACCAAATTGGCGGCAGCTATTGCCAATCCGTTATTTCCAGAAGTGGATAGCCAGTTGCGTGCAGGTCGCCATATTGGGCAAGAATATTTGGATAATTATGCGTTTTTAGGCGATTTCCAAAATGAATTAGATAGTTTTTATCGTCGTTATAATGTGGAATTAATCCGTGCGCCTGAGGGCTTTTTCTATTTGCGTCCGAAAGCGACGACGTTGATTGCACGTTCAGTATTGAGCGAGTTGGAAATGCTAGTCGGCAAGGTGCTTTGTTATTTATATTTAAGCCCAGAACGCTTAGCGCAACAAGGCATTTTCACCACGCAAGAAGTGTATGATGAGCTGTTAAATTTAGCCGATGAAGCGAAATTGTTGAAAGCGATTAATTTACGTGCCAGCGGTTCAGATTTAGATAAACAAAAACTCGCCGAAAAAGTGCGTGCGGCGATTGGGCGTTTACGTCGTTTAGGAATGTTGCACACCGTGGGCGAACAAAATAGCGGTAAATTCACTATTTCTGAAAGCGTATTCCGTTTTGGGGCGGAAGTGCGTTCGGGCGATGATCCGCTTGAAGCACAATTACGCTTAATTCGAGAGGGTGAAGCGGCAAATTTACAATCATTGCAAGCAGATAAGGCGAATGCCACTGCTAACCGTGATGAAAGTGCGGTGGAAAATGATGAAGATTTTGACAATGCTGATGTTGCAGAAGAAAATGAAATAAATCCAGAAGGGGTAGAATAATGGCGGATTTTGAATTAGAACAAGATGTTATGGAAGCGGAAGAACTCATTGAAAGTGAAGATGCCGCTGAAGAAATAGCAGAAAATTTAACCGCACTTTCGCCATTCACTCACCCAGCAGGTGTGGAGCGTGGCAAATTCCGTTCTTTAACCTTAATTAACTGGAATGGTTTTTTTGCTCGCACCTTTGATTTAGACGAACTCGTAACCACGCTTTCGGGCGGTAATGGTGCGGGTAAATCCACCACGATGGCAGGTTTTGTTACGGCGTTAATTCCTGATTTAACTTTGTTACATTTCCGTAATACCACCGAAGCAGGCGCAAGTGGCGGCTCTCGAGATAAAGGCTTGCACGGTAAATTACGCCCTGGGGTTTGTTACGCGGTTTTAGATACCATCAATTCACGCCATCAACGTACCCTTGTTGGGGCTAGATTACAGCAAGTGGCAGGGCGTGATAAAAAAGTTGATATTAAAACGTTCAGCATTCAAGGCGTGGAATTAGCGTTAAATCCGACCGCACTTTTTACTGATGTGATTAATGAACGCCAAGCCAAAGTATTAAACTTAACCGAACTTAAAGATAAGATCGACGAAATTGGCGGTCAATTTAAGCAATATCATTCGATCGCTGATTATCACGGAATGATGTTCGACTTGGGCATTATTCCAAAACGCTTACGTTCGTCGTCTGACCGTAGCAAATTCTATAAGCTCATCGAAGCCTCTTTATACGGCGGTATTTCAAGTGCCATCACTAAATCTTTGCGTGATTATTTATTGCCTGAAAACTTAGGTGTGCGCAAAGCGTTCCAAGATATGGAATCGGCATTGCGCGAAAACCGTATGACTTTGGAAGCGATTAAAGTTACCCAACAAGATCGTGATTTATTCAAGCATTTAATCACCGAAACGACGCAATATGTGGCATCGGATTATATGCGTAATGCCAATGAGCGTCAGGGTAATATTGAAGCGGCGTTAAATTCTCGCCGTGAATGGTATCAAGCCAAGTCAGAGCAGGATTTATCGCAACATCGCTTAGTGGATTTAAGCCGTGAAGTGGCGGAATTAGCAGAAAGCGAAAAAACGCTTGAAGTTGATCATCAAAGTGCTTCAGATCATTTAAATTTAGTTTTAAATGCCTTACGTCATCAAGAAAAAATTGAACGTTATCAAGAAGATGCTGGCGAATTAGTGGCTCGTTTAGAAGAACAAAAAATGGTGGTTGAAACCGCCAATGAGCAACTTGAAGAAAGCCAAGCCCAATTTGAGCAACTTGAAAACGAAGTGGATCAAATTCGTTCACAATTAGCCGATTATCAGCAAGCGTTAGATGCACAACAAACTCGTGCATTGCAGTATCAGCAAGCCATTCAAGCCCTTGAAAAAGCGAAAACTTTATGTGGTTTAGCTGATTTGGCGATGAAAAATGTGGACGAATATCACGATGAATTCACCGCACAAAGCGACATTTTGACCGAACGTGTGCTTGAACTTGAGCAAAAAATGTCAATTTCAGAAGCGGCAAAAACACAATTTGATAAAGCCTATCAGTTGGTGTGCAAAATCGCTGGCGATGTGCCTCGTTCTGTGGCGTGGGAAAGTGCGAAAGAATTATTGCGTGAATACCCAAGCCAAAAAGTGCAAGCGGCTCAAACACCACAGTTGCGTGCGAAGTTACACGAGCTTGAACAACGCCATAATCAACAACAAAGTGCGGTGCGTTTATTAAAAGAATTTAATCAACGTGCTAATTTGAGTTTGGAAACGGCGGAAGATTTAGAAGAATATTACACCGAACAAGAAGCCTTATTAGACGATTTAAATACACAATTATCTGAGCAGGTGGAAGAACGCTCAACTTTACGTCAAAAACGTGAACAATTAACCGCACAGTTTAATCAACAGCAAAGCAAAGCCCCTGCGTGGCTCACGGCACAATCAGCATTAGAACGCTTGCAAGAACAGGCTGGCGAAACCTTTGTTGATAGCCAAGATGTGATGAATTTTATGCAAGCACAGTTGGTCAAAGAGCGTGAATTAACCATTGAGCGTGATCAACTTGAACAAAAACGTCAGCAACTTGAGGGGCAAATTTCACGTTTAAGCCAGCCTGACGGTTCAGAAGATGCTCGCTTGAATGTGTTAGCGGAACGTTTTGGCGGCGTGTTGTTGTCTGAACTTTATGACGATGTGCCGATTGAAGATGCACCGTATTTCTCCGCCCTTTACGGTCCAGCACGCCACGCCATTGTGGTGCGTGATTTAAATGCGATAAAAGCACAATTAAGCAGCCTTGAAGATTGCCCAGAAGATTTGTATTTAATCGAGGGCGACCCAGCTGCCTTTGACGACAGCGTGCTTTCAGCCCAAGAGCTAGAACACGGCGTCGTGGTGCAAGTGTCTGAAAGGGAAGTGCGTTATTCCAAATTCCCTGAAACGCCATTATTTGGACGTGCCGCTCGTGAAAAGCATTTAGCAGAATTAGAGATTGAGCGTGACAATGTCACTGAAGAATATGCGCAACGTGCTTTTGACGTGCAAAAATGTCAGCGTTTACATCAGCAATTTAGCCAATTTGTCGGCTTGCATTTGGCGTTAGCATTCCAGCCAAATCCTGAAGAATTAATGCGTGAATTAAATATTGAACGCAATGAAATTGAGCGAGAATTAACCGCACTTTCTACCAACGAACAGCAACTTCGCCTGAAATTGGATAATTCTAAAGAAAAAATGCAGTTGCTTAACAAGCTCATTCCGCAATTAGCGGTGATTGCCGACGAAAGCCTGCTTGATCGAATTGAAGAATGCCGTGAACAGCTTGATATTGCTGAACAAGATGAAATTTTTATTCGTCAACACGGGGCAAACTTAGCACAATTAGAGCCAATCGCTAACACTTTACAAAGCGATCCTGAAAATTATGAACGCTTAAAAGATGACTTGGCTCAAGCTGTTGTAATGCAAAAGCAAGTGCAACAAAAAATGTTTGCTTTGGCGGACGTGGTGCATCGTAAAACGCATTTCAATTATGAGGGCGAATTGCACACTGAAAGCAACGGTTTAAATGAACAGTTACGTAGTCGTCTTGAACAAACTCAACAACGTCGTGAACAACAACGTGAACAATTACGCCAAAAACAAGCACAATTTGCTCAATATAATCAAGTGCTTATTCAACTTCAAAGTTCATATAACAGTAAAAATGATTTGCTCAAAGAATTATTAACAGAAGTGAGTGAGTTGGGCGTGCGTGCTGACAGCGGATCTGAAGAACGAGCTCGTATTCGCAAAGATGAGCTACATCAACAGCTTTCGACTAACCGTCAACGCCGTTCTTTTGTGGAAAAACAATTAACGCTGATTGAAAGCGAAGCGGAAAATCTTAACCGTCGCATTCGCAAGGCTGAGCGTGATTATAAACAGCAACGAGAATTAGTGGTTGCGGCGAAAGTCAGCTGGTGTACGGTGCTGCGTTTATCACGCAACAGCGATGTGGAAAAACGCCTTAACCGCCGAGAGTTGGCGTATTTATCTGCTGATGAATTGCGTTCAATGTCGGATAAAGCCTTGGGTTCATTACGTCAAGCGGTGGCAGACAACGAATATCTGCGTGATGCCTTACGCCTGTCGGAAGATAACCGCAAACCTGAAAACAAAGTGCGGTTCTTTATTGCCGTGTATCAACATTTGCGTGAGCGTATTCGTCAAGACATCATCAAAACTGATGACCCGATTGACGCAATCGAGCAAATGGAAATTGAGCTTAACCGCTTGACGGACGAACTGACTGGCCGTGAGCAAAAATTGGCAATTAGTTCTGAATCCGTGGCAAACATTATGCGTAAAACCATTCAACGTGAACAAAACCGCATTCGTATGCTCAACCAAGGCTTACAAAATATCGCCTTTGGTCAGGTGAAATCAGTGCGTTTGGTGGTGAATATTCGTGATACGCACGCAATGTTACTTGATGCACTTTCAGGCAATCAGGAAGAATATCAAGATCTGTTCAGCGACAACCGAATGACCTTCTCGGAAGCCATTGCGAAGCTCTATCAACGTATTAATCCGCATATTGATATGGGACAACGCACCGCACAAACCATTGGCGAAGAATTGTTAGATTACCGCAATTACCTTGATTTGGAAGTGGAAGTGTATCGTGGTGCTGACGGCTGGTTGCGTGCGGAAAGCGGTGCATTATCAACAGGTGAAGCCATCGGTACAGGTATGTCAATCTTGCTAATGGTGGTGCAAAGCTGGGAAGAAGAAAGCCGCCGTATTCGTGGCAAAGACATCGTGCCGTGTCGCTTGTTATTCCTTGATGAAGCTGCACGTTTGGACGGCAAATCCATCTCGACCTTGTTCGAGCTATGCGAACGTTTAGATATGCAATTACTCATCGCCGCCCCTGAAAACATCAGCCCAGAAAAAGGCACAACCTACAAACTAGTGCGTAAAATTTCAGGTAACCAAGAGCAAGTTCACGTGGTCGGCTTGCGTGGCTTCGGCGCTACCGAGTAAAATACAAACTGCGGTTAAAACTTTGAAAGTTTTGACCGCAGTTTTTTAGAGAACACGAATTCAAACTAAACAAACTCAAATATATTATTAGCTTGATTAAACAAGCAATTTAGCGCAATTTATTAAGGAGAAAAAATGCACTTTCTTATTTTCGCTATTCTTTGTAGCGTTTCTGTTTCTGTTTTATTTAAATTATTTAAACGTTTTGGCGTAGTTGCCGAGCAGATGATTGCTTTTGGCTATCTTGTGGCGTTGAGTTTGAGTTATTTTTTATTAACCCCTAATTTTAATGGCTTAGGCTTTACCGAATATTTTGCCCAAAGCCCAGCCAAACCTATCTTTTTAACCCTTGGTGTGTTATTGCCTGTTGGCTTTTTAGTAATGACCAAAGCTGTGGAATACGGCGGTATTGTACGCACTGATGCAGCACAACGTTTTGCCTTATTTTTACAAATTATTGCTGCTGTGGTGATCTTTGGTGAAGCACTTTCCGATATGAAAGTCGTTGGCGTGATTGTGGCTTTCGTTGCTTTATTTTGTTTGCTATTTAAGCCAACAAGTGCGGTGCAAAATCGAGCAAAATCAATGTTTTCTTTGCTTGGTGTTTGGTTGATTTGGGGAACAACAGGTATTTTATTCAAAAAAATCGCCTTAATGGGCGGTGCATTTCCAACCACTTTATTTATCACTTTTGTCATCGCCGCCGTGATTATGTTTGCTTATTTGCTGATTAAACGTACGCAATGGAATGGTGCTAGTTTATTGGCTGGCGTGGCTTTGGGAGCATTAAATTTCGGTAATATTTTGTTTTATATTTATGCACATCAAGCCTACAAAGAAAACCCGACTATCGTTTTTTCAACGATGGATTTAGGGGTAATCTGCCTTGGTACAGTCGTTGGTGCGTGGTTGTTTAAAGAGCGTGTCAGCAAAATTAACCTGTTTGGTATTGCTTTGGGGATTATGGCGATTTTGCTGTTAAGATTATAAACGAGAAAGAAAATGAGCTCAGAATTTAGTTTTTTTATTTATGATTACGAAAGTTTTGGCGTAAATCCTGCTGAAGATCGCCCAGCACAATTTGCAGGCATTCGCACGGATAAAGATTTTAATATTATCGGCGAGCCTGTGATGTTATATTGCAAGCAAACTAACGACTATTTGCCAGCACCTGAAGCGGTGTTGGTAACAGGGATTACGCCGCAAGAATGTAACGAAAAAGGCGTGTCTGAACCTGAATTTGCAGCTCGTATTTTGGCGGAATTTAGTCAGCCGAATACGTGCGTAATGGGCTTTAATAATATTCGCTATGACGATGAAATGACACGTTATACCTTTTATCGTAATTTTATCGACCCTTATGAATATAGTTGGAAAAATGGCAATTCACGCTGGGATTTGCTTGATCTTGTGCGTGCTTGCTATGCTTTACGTCCCGAGGGAATAGAGTGGGCATATGACGATGGGAGAATGCCGAGTTTCCGCCTTGAAAAGCTCACCCAAGCCAATGGAATTGAACACAGCAATGCCCACGATGCAATGGCGGACGTTTATGCCACCATTGCAATGACGAAATTAATCAAAGAAAAACAACCACGTTTTTTTCAATTTTTCTTTGAAAATCGGGGCAAAAAACAAATTGAGGCGATGATTGACGTGGCAGAAATGACCCCATTGGTACACGTTTCTGGAATGTTAGGTAATTATCGTGGCAACTGCACTTGGATTGCCCCCATAGCGTGGCACCCAACCAATCAAAATGCGGTGATTGTGTGCGATTTATCGCAAAATGTGGACGATTTATTGCATAAAAGCGTAGAGGAGTTGCGGACGAATTTATATAGCAAAAAAGCGGATTTAGAAAGCCGTGGTATTTTGCCTGTGCCGTTGAAATTGGTGCATATCAATAAATGCCCAATTATCGCCCCAGCCAAAACCTTGTTGCCTGAAAATGCCGAACGTTTGGGCATTAATCGTGAATTTTGTTTAGAAAATCTGAAAAAACTGCGTAATTCTGTTGAAGTGCGGTCAAAAATTGAAGATATTTTTAGACAAGAACGTGAATTTGAGCCAAGTGATAACGTTGAAACTGAACTTTATAATGGATTTTTTAGTCAGAATGATAAAAACAATATGGCAATTTTACGCCAAATTGAAGCTGAAAAACTGGCTGAAACAGGCTTGAGCTTTGAAGATAAACGCATTCCAGAGCTATTATTTCATTATCGAGCAAGACATTTTTTCAAAACCCTTAATCGCACCGAGCAGCTGAAATGGGAGCGTTATCGTCGCCGTAAATTAGAAAAAAGTGCGGTAGATTTTGAGCAAAGAATGCAAAATTTGATCAACGAGAATGCAGATAATCCTGAAAACTTACAATTATTGCAACAAGTTTATGATTATGCCGTACGATTAATGAATTAATTAAACCTTAATAGTTACATTGTAACAAAATAAAATCACGCTAAAATTTGAGCGTGATTTTTTTTCACAAAAATTCCTTTCAGCACAAATCGAGCATTTCGATTTATTCATATCACAAAACATAACCCAGCTTAAAAAAACAAAAATAACACCTTAAATCTAGTAACTACATCGGTATTTTTCTTTGCTAAAAATTAGGCAGATCATCTTTACATTTCGTTTTTAACTTGAATAACTTTAAATTTTCTTGTTGAAAATTCACTAAAAAGCCTTTTTATGTCTAGCTTTAGCGATACAGCGAACCTGTGAATAAGTCTGTGATTTTATTGATGCGTAGTATTCCCTAACCTTATAACTGATTTCGTATAATATATATTATGTTAAATAAATAATAAAAATGTAACTTTTGTAATTAGCAAACTCCCCTCAATTTGTTTTCAAGCTGATATAGATGCCAATCAATAAACTTGAGCTAAAAAATTTAAAATTAGAAATTGTATAAAAGGGATTTATATGATGTTTTTGTTTAAGTGATTTTGGTAACGCTACGTGAAATCTGCTCTTTTATTAAAGGAAATTATCGTCAGATTTTGCCAAAATGAATTGGTTATTTTTTTAGCATCAATGCCGTTGTTACGTTGTCATTTATCGAATTAATATTTTTAGTTATAAATTATGCAAATTCGTCATAACACTATTTAAATTAGTTTGATAGAATAAATTTCTACCACTTTTTCATAAGGAGCTATAAATATGCTTGTTTTAATTTTTGCCGTGTTTATCACGGTGCTTTTTGTATTAAACACGCTTTTCCGCCGCACAAATAAACTCGGCTCAACGGTATTTGTTGCTTTAATATTAGGTTTGTTATTTGGTGCTGTATTACAAACTTTTATTGATGGCGACACGATTAATGCCGTATTGAATTGGATTAACCTCGTCGGCAATGGCTATGTTCGTTTATTGCAAATGATTGTAATGCCGTTGGTTTTTGTTTCTATCTTATCTGCTATCACCAAACTCAACCAAGCAGGTTCATTAGGTAAAATTAGTTTTAGCGTTTTATCAGTATTATTGGTTACAACTGCTATTGCGGCGGCGATTGGTATTGCTGTTGCTTACGCTTTTGATTTATCAGCCGAGGGATTAATTGCTGGTGAGCGTGAATTGGCAGCGCAAGCTAAAGTTGATGGAAAATTTGAGCAAGTTAGCCACTTAACCGTGCCTGAAATGCTGTTATCTTTTATTCCACGCAATCCATTTGCTGAACTTACTGGCGCTAACCCGACTTCAATTATCAGCGTGGTTATTTTCTCTGCATTTTTAGGTGTTGCAGCCTTAAGTTTACGCAAAGAAAATGAAGAATTAGGTAACCGCATTGCGCAAGGTGTAGAAAGTTTAAATCAACTTGTTATGCGTTTAGTCCGTTTCGTTATTCGCTTAACACCTTACGGTATTTTTGCATTAATGATTAAAATGGCATCGACTGCGAAATGGGAAGATATCGTGAATTTAGGCAGCTTCATTGTCGCTTCTTATGTAGCTATTTTGCTGATGTTCGGCGTGCACGGTATTTTACTTGCTTTATCGGGCATTAATCCAATTAACTATTTCAAAAAAGTGTTGCCAACACTTAGCTTTGCCTTTTCTTCACGTTCAAGTGCGGCGACTATTCCACTGAACATTGAAACGCAAACCGAAAAATTGGGCAATAAAGGCGTGATTGCTAATTTTTCAGCAACCTTTGGTGCGACGATTGGGCAAAATGGCTGTGCTGGGATTTATCCTGCAATGTTGGCAGTAATGGTTGCGCCAACGGTTGGCATTGATCCATTTAGCGCACAATATATCTTCACTTTAATTTTAGTGGTGGCAATTTCTTCTTTTGGTATCGCCGGTGTCGGCGGTGGCGCAACATTTGCCGCTATCGTGGTGCTTTCAAGCCTCAACTTGCCACTGGCCTTAGTGGGTTTGCTCATTTCGATTGAGCCTTTAATTGATATGGGACGCACGGCATTAAATGTGAATGGCGCAATGGTTGCTGGTACATTGAGCAATAAATGGTTGAAATAACGTAAGTTTTTTACCAAAGAAAACGGTCAGCTAATTCTGACCGTTTTTTATTGAAACATTTCAAATGTTACGTTATCACAAGAAAGTCCTATTTTCTGATTAAGTAGCTTGTTAGCTTTCTTCAATCACAAATTCAAACCAATCAATCACATCTCGTTCGTGTACGCCATTTTTGATTAAAATATCTGCCTGTTTTACCGTATTTGTATCGCCAGAAATTAATGGGTGCCAATCGAATAAAGGTTTTCCTTCATAAAGTAAACGATAAGCACAAGTTTGCGGTAACCATTTGAAATCGGGCAAGTTTTTCTTGGTGAGTTTAGTGCAATCTGGCTCAAGTTTAAAACGGTTGCAATAATCACCGCACTTCCCTGTTTCTAAATCTAATAAATTGCAGGCAATGCGTGTGTAATACAGCTTTTGTCGCTTGCCTCGCCCTTCAATAAATTTACGATAACAGCATTTTCCGCAGCCATCGCACAAGGCTTCCCACTCGCTTTCGTTCATTTCGGTGAGCGTTTTTTGTTCCCAAAAACGATTAATTTCTTGCATAATTTGGTATCTGCATTTGCTATTTATAAAGGAAAAGTGCGGTCAAAAAATCATACATTTTTCACCGCACTTTATGCTTAATTTTACATTGTTTTTATTAAATTTTGTTACCGTATCACAAAATTATGGGTTTAGCCCAAAAGAACCAGAGTTTTTGTCATATTTAATGCCTGAATGCGAACCCTCTGCACCATTGAAATAAATATCTTTCGGTTGAGAACACGCAGTTACCGCCAAGGCAGCTAAAATGACTAATACAACTTTTTTCATTAATTAAAATCCTTCTTTTAAGCTAACAGTTAAATTAAATACTAAACGGTCTGGCTGGCTGTATTTATTGTCTGCGCAGTAATAACCTTCACGCTCAAATTGATACGCTTTTTCAGGCTGTGCATTGGCTAAACTTTTCTCCACAAATCCGTGTTTGACCACCAATGAATTTGGGTTTACCGCTGCAATAATATCGTCTTCTGCTCCTGGGTTTGGCATATCGAATAAACGGCCGTATTGACGGAATTCCGCAGGCAAGCTGTCGGTTGCTGATACCCATTGAATAACGCCTTTCACTTTGCGACCATCGGCAGGATTTTTGCCTAAAGTTTCAGGATCGTAGCTACAATAAACACAAGTGATGTTGCCGTCCGCATCTTTTTCCACACGCTCAGCTTTGATCACATAAGCATTACGCAAACGTACTTCTTTGCCTAACACCAAACGTTTATATTGCTTATTGGCTTCTTCACGGAAATCCGCTTGATCGATATAAAGTTCTTGGGTAAACGGCATTTCACGTACGCCCATTTCTTCACGATTTGGGTGATTAGGTGCGGTTAAAATTTCGTTCGTTTTTAAGTTTTCGATCACAATTTTTAACGGATTAATCACCGCCATCGCACGTGGTGCATTTTGGTTTAAATCATCACGAATGCAGCTTTCAAGCGCACTGAACTCCACCACGTTATCTTGTTTTGTAACGCCAATGCGGCGACAAAATTCACGCAAAGATGCAGGCGTATAGCCACGACGACGCAAACCTGAAATAGTCGGCATACGAGGGTCATTCCAACCGTCCACGGCTTTTTCTTCAACTAATTTCAATAGTTTACGTTTAGACGTTAAGGTACTTTCTAAATTCAAACGAGAAAATTCATACTGATGTGGCAATGGGCGTTCGATTGAAATATGCTCCAATACCCAATCATATAAACGGCGGTTATCTTGGAATTCCAGCGTACATAATGAATGCGTAATGCGTTCAATCGCATCAGAAATACAATGGGTAAAATCGTACATCGGGTAAATGCACCACTTGTCGCCAGTTTGGTGATGATGGGCAAATTTCACACGATAAAGCACTGGATCACGCATTACCATAAATGGCGAAGCCATATCAATTTTCGCACGCAACGCTGCCGTTCCTTCCGCAAATTCGCCGTTTTTCATTTTTTCAAATAACGCCAAATTTTCTTCTACTGAACGATCACGATAAGGGCTATTTTTACCAGCTTCGGTTAATGTGCCACGATATTCACGCATTTGTTCAGGCGAAAGTTCGTCCACATAAGCCAAGCCTTTGTTAATTAATTCAATGGCATAGCCATAAAGTTGGTCGAAATAGTCCGATGCATAACGCACTTCCCCATTCCATTTAAAGCCAAGCCATTCTACGTCTTGTTTGATGCTGTCCACATATTCCACATCTTCTTTCACTGGGTTGGTGTCGTCGAAACGCAGGTTACATTTGCCTTGATAATCTTGAGCGATGCCGAAGTTTAAGCAAATTGATTTTGCGTGTCCGATGTGTAAATAGCCGTTTGGCTCAGGCGGAAAGCGAGTTTGCACACTTTGATGTTTGCCTGCACTCAAATCTTCATCAATAATTTGACGAATAAAATTGGTCGGACGAGCTTCAGCCGTTAATTCCATATTTTCAGTTGTTGTCGCTGTTGTCATATACAAAAATTCTCAATTAAAAATTCGCTTTATTCTACACGCTTTACATTAGGATTACAATTTAAGCCCTGTGTGAAATCGTGGATTATCGCAAAAAGTGCGGTGCAAAATTAGCAATTTTTTCACCGCACATTTATTCATTAATTTAGACTTATGCTTTTTAGGCTAAAAAGCTATTCTTTTTAGAACTTTTTCGCTTTTTTGCTGTATAGTTTAAGGTAACTTATTTTATTTTCGGAAAAAACTATGAAAAAAACATTAATCGGTTTAGCACTCGCCGCTGTTATTGCAGGCGGAGCTTGGTATTATTTTAACAGCAATAGCCAACCGCAAGTAACGTATTTAACAGAAACTGTGAGCCGTGGTGATTTGCAAAAATCGGTGATCGCCAGTGGCACAGTGCGAGCTTATAATCGTGTGGAAGTGGGTGCGCAAGCCTCGGGGAAAATTGAAAAAATCCACGTTCGCCTTGGGCAAGAAATTAAACAAGGTGATTTGATTGCAGAAATTGATTCCAAAACGCAAGTCAACAGCCTAAACACCGCACAGGCCCAACTCACTTCTTATCAAGCTCAACTCAAAGCGAAAAAAACGGCGTACGACGTGGCGTTATCAGCCTATAATCGCATTTCGAAACTCTATAATCAAAAATCGACCACGCTCGATGAGCTAAATTCAGCGAAAAATACCTTAGCCAATGCGGAAGCTGAAATTCAGGCGGTTGAGGCTTCATTAAAACAAGCCGAAATTGAAGTTAATACCGCACAAACCAATTTGGGCTATACCAAAATTGTGTCGCCGTTGAATGGCACGGTGATTTCAATTCCTGTTTCGGTGGGGCAAACAGTGAATGCCAATCAAACCACGCCGACCATCGTGCAAGTGGCAGATTTAAGCAAAATGTTGATTAAACCTGAAATTTCCGAGGGCGATATTACCAAAGTGAAACAAGGAATGAATGTGGAGTTCACTACCCTTTCTGATCCCGATCACAAATATCAAGGCGTGATTAGCTCTGTTGATCCAGCAATGACCACGCTCACCGATAACGGATATAGCGAAGATGTTACCGACACTAATGCGGTCTATTTTTATGCGAATGTGATTGTTGATAATCCTGACGGCAAATTGCGTATCGGAATGACTACGCAAAATGTGATTACCATTGCCGATAGCCACGATGCCTTACTCGTGCCGACTTTAACTTTACACAAAGAAAATGGCAAAACTTTTGTCAATGTGTTGAATAATAATCAAGCGGAAAAACGTGAAGTGCAAACTGGTTTGAGCGACGATGTTAATACGCAGATTTTATCGGGCTTAAACGAGGGCGAAAAAGTGATTTCTTCGCAAGTGGAACAAGGCGAAAGCGTGGGCAATACTCGTCGTGGCCCGAGAATGTTCTAAACTGCGGTGAAAATTGAGTAAGTTTTTATGAATATTATTGAAATAAAAGGTATTTCTAAATTTTTCGGCGTTGGCGAAAACCGCACGCAAATCTTGAAAGAAATCGATCTTGAAATTAAAAAAGGCGATTTTATTGCGATTATCGGGCAATCGGGTTCGGGCAAATCAACGCTGATGAATATTATCGGCTGTTTAGACACAGCGACATCAGGCTCTTATCAAATTGATAATCAAGAAGTTAGCCATCTTAATCGTGATCAGCTTTCCGATTTACGCCAAAAAAAATTCGGCTTTATCTTCCAGAGATATAACCTGCTTTCTACGCTAAGTGCGGTGGAAAATGTGGCACTTCCTGCGATTTATGCAGGGGCAGATCAAAAAACTCGTTTAGAACGAGCCGCACTTTTGCTGGAAAAATTAGGTTTAGGCGATAAGTTAGACAACAAACCCAGCCAGCTTTCAGGCGGTCAACAGCAACGTGTGAGTATTGCTCGAGCCTTGATGAATGGTGGCGATATTATTCTCGCCGACGAACCCACGGGGGCGTTAGACAGCAAAAGTGGCGAAACCGTAATGGAGATTTTGCGTCAGCTTCACGCCGAGGGACACACCATTATTTTGGTTACGCACGATAAAAATGTAGCACAATTTGCTAATCGTATTATTGAAATTAAAGACGGACGTATTATTCAAGATCAGCGTAAAAGCGATTTAATCGCTGAAAAATCCCCTAGCCCGACGGTGAATAAAAACGCATTCAGTTTCTATAAAGATCAATTTATGGAATCGTTCCGAATGTCAGTGAAAGCGATTATCGCTCACAAAATGCGTTCTTTGCTCACAATGCTCGGCATTATTATTGGGATTACTTCTGTAGTTTCTGTGGTGGCATTAGGCACAGGCTCACAGCAGAAAATCCTAGCAAATATTAATTCAATGGGCACGAACACAATGGACGTTTATAACGGCACGGGCTTTGGTGATCGCAATGCAGAAAAAATGCAAAATTTAAACATTGCCGACACCCAAATGCTGGCGAAGCAAAGTTATATCGAAAGCGTTACGCCAAATAGCGGCGTGAGCGGCACATTAACTTATAGCAACGCCACCTTTACAGCACAAGTGCGTGGCGTGGGCGAACAATATTTTAACGTTAAAGGGCTTTCTTTGTTACAGGGTAGCTTTTTTGATGCCACTCAAGTGAAAAGCAATGAAAACGTTGCGGTGATTGATGAAAACACGTTAAAGCAAGTTTTTGGTGAGAAAAATCCGCTCGGGCAAATTTTAATGCTCAATAAAAAACCGCTGAAAGTGATCGGCGTGGCAACGGCGCGCAATAATATGGGCAATATCAGCTCAAGTTTGAATATTTATATTCCTTATACCACAGCGATGAATAAAATTTCGGGTAATCAAAAAATCGACAGCATTACGGTGAAAATCAAAGATGATGTTAATTCTACTGTAGCTGAAAAAGATTTGACTAACCTACTCACCATTCGCCACGGCAAAAAAGACTTTTTCGTGATGAATACCGACAGTATTAAGCAAACTATTCAAGCGACGACCAATACAATGAAATTACTCATTTCCTCTATAGCCTTGATTTCCTTAGTGGTTGGCGGCATTGGCGTAATGAATATTATGCTTGTTTCAGTAACTGAACGTACCAAAGAAATTGGCGTGCGAATGGCAATCGGTGCTCGTCAATCTAACATTTTGCAGCAATTTTTAATTGAAGCGGTGTTGATTTGCTTAATTGGTGGTTTAACAGGGATTTTCTTATCGTTGATGCTTGGTGTGCTATTTAACTGGCTGGCAACAGATTTCACAATGATTTTCTCGACATTCTCGATTGTGGCAGCGGTGCTTTGCTCTACGCTAATTGGCGTAATTTTCGGTTATATGCCTGCTCGCAACGCTTCGCAATTAAACCCGATTAATGCCTTGGCAAGAGAATAAACGCCGTCAATTTGGCAGTTAAAATAGTAGAAAAAAATAAATTTTCTGCTAAAATAGCCGAGAAAAATGAACGAACGTTCATTCATTAAAAGTAAATATGAAGAATATATTAAAAAGTGCGGTGCAAAAAACACAACATTTTTCACCGTACTTTTCTCTCTTTATTAAGGACAAAATATGTTAAAACTGAATAAAATCGCCTTAAGTGTGATTTTCTCAACCGCCTTGATAGGCTGTGCAAATATTGATAATTCTTATCAGCAAACACAACAAGATTATCAACAATATGAACAAATTACCCAACAATATAATATTAAAGAAAATTGGTGGGCGTTGTATAATGATGCACAACTTAACCGTGTGGTTGAACAGGCTTTATTGAATAATAAAGATTTAGCAAAAGCCGCCATTTCAGTGAATTCTGCCCTTTATCAAGCCAATTTATTAGGCGCAGATTTAGTGCCTAACTTCAGTGGTTCTGCCCAATCTTCAGCAAGCCGTCCAATTAATCCAGGTTCAAATTCCACCATTAGCCACGGCGCTTCTTTGAGTGTGAGCTACACTTTGGATTTATGGCGTCGTTTAGCTGATATGGCGAATGCGGCTGAATGGAATGTAAAAGCCACTGAACAAGATCTTGCTGCTGCTCGCCTTTCATTGGTGAACTCTGTGGTGGTGAGCTATTATCAAATGGCGTATTTAAATGATGCTATTGCGGCAACCAATGACACAATTAGCTATTACAGCCAAATTAACAAAATTATGCAAAATCGCCTTGCTCAAGGGGTTGCCGACCGTGCCAGCACCGACCAAGCACAACAAGCTGTATTGGTGGCGAGAAATAATTTAATTACTTATCAAACTCAGCGTAAAATTGCCGAGCAAACTTTGCGTAATTTATTAAATTTAAAGCCAAATCAACCACTTAACATTAGCTTTCCACATATTTTAAATGTGAAAACTGTGCCAGTGAATTTAAATGTGCCAGTTTCAACCATTGCTAATCGCCCTGATGTTAAAGGTAATTTATACCGCTTAAGCAGTGCATTTAAAGATGCCAAAGCAACACAAAAATCGTGGTTTCCAACCATTAGTTTAGGCGGCAGCTTATCGTCTAGCGGCAATAAAGTAGGCAATGCTTTCGACAATCCACTCGCCGCTGGCACATTAGGCATTAGCTTGCCATTCTTAGATTGGAATCACGTGAAATGGAATGTGAAAATTTCAGAAGCGGCTTATGAAAGTGCTCGCCTGACTTATGAGCAAGGCATCACCACCGCATTGAACGAAATCGACACCAACTATTTTGCTTATACGCAATCGCAACAAAATTATACCAATTTGAAGAAAAAATACGATTACGATCAACGCATTACCAAATATTATCAAAACCGCTACAACGCTGGCGTGTCTGAGTTAAGAGAATGGTTAAATGCAGCCAATACCGAAAAAGCCTCACAAGTGGCTATCTTGAATGCAAAATATGCGGTTATTCAAAATGAAAACGCAATTTATAGTGCAATGGGTGGTTATTACTCAACGAAATTCTAATTTGGAATGGAATAACGAAAAAGTGCGGTGAAATTCACCGCACTTTTTTATGGATAAAGAAAATTATTTATTAATTAAGCTCAAAAATTCTTTGCGAGTTTCACGATCATCAAGGAATACACCGCCGAAAGCTGATGTTACCGTGTAACTGTTGCTGTCTTTAATGCCACGGCATTTTACGCAAAAATGCGTTGCTTTCACATAAACTGCCACGTCATCGGTTTCCAAAATAGTTTGAAATGCCAACAAAATTTGTTCAGTCAAACGTTCTTGTACTTGTGGCCGTTGGGCAAAAAATGCCACCACTCGATTAATTTTCGACAAGCCAATTACCCATTTTTTCGGATAATATGCCACCGAAACCATACCGTCAATCGTTACAAAATGGTGTTCGCAGGTGCTGGTTAACGTTACGTCATTCACCAATACCATTTCGCTCACTTTCATTCGATTTTCAATATTGGTAATTTTAGGGAAATTGGCGTAATCCAAGCCGCTAAAAATTTCGTCCACAAACATTTTTGCTAAACGATGTGGCGTTTCTTCAATGCTATCGTCAGTTAAATCTAATCCGATTAATTCAAGCACTTCACGCATTTTGCCTTCAATTTTGCTGCGGCGATCATCTTTTGTTTGCGTAAAGTCAATTTTAACCATTGGGGTTTCAATTCCCTTTGCCACTAAAGCATCACGCACTTTAGCCGCTTCTGTTGAAATATTGCTCATTCACTACTCCCATAAAATAATCGGCTATTCTAGCAAACATTCTGCTAAGAATGAAATGAGAATATACATTTAAAGAATGAAAAGTTTTCCGATTGAACACTGATAATTTTGATACAGTAAATGCTAAAACTGTGATCTAGCTCACAATTTACACCGTGCTTAAACTGTATTTTGTGTGTCGATTATTTTATAATTAAACTCTCTTTTCTTTCACGATAAGGTCAATCAATATGCAATCTTCACTTCAAGATATTATCGACACCGTTGAATCTAATTCATTGACTTGCCAGCAAAAATTAATGATTTTAGGCAACATCGCAGAACGCTTAATTAACCCAAAAACCTTGCTAAATTATACTGATGAAGAATGGCAATATATTGAAAATCAGATGATTTGCGATTTAAATGAGGGGCACGCTATTTATCGCCCTCGTTATATTTTGCCTGATTATAATGTTTATATCGAAAAAGGTTGCCAATTTTTAGACTTGCCTGCGCCAACCAATTTAGACGAGGCTTTAGATGGCTTGTTAATTTTATATGCGAATGTACCGTCGATTACGACCTACCCTGTTTATATTGGTCGCCTTGATGTGTTGCTCGAGCCGTTTATTACTGATGAAAAACAAGATTATATAAAAATTAAACGTTTTTTAAATCACATTGATAAAACCATTCCAGATTCATTTTGCCACGCCAATGTTGGGCCTTACGACACTAAAGCAGGTCGCCTGATTTTACAAGCGGTGATTGAATTGGAAAATACCACACCGAATATGACCATTCGCTACGATAAACAAAAAACAAGCCGAGAATTTGCTGAGCTTGCGGCGAAAGCCTGTTTATTAGTGTCTAAGCCGTCCTTTGCTAATGACCCTTATTATATTCAAGATTTGGGCGAACAATATGGCGTGGCAAGTTGTTATAATGCATTGCCTGAATGCGGTGGTGCTTATACTTTAACTCGTTTGCGCTTGGGCACGATTGCTCGAGCGTGTTCAAGCGTTGATGAAATGGTCAACGAATTGTTGCCAAAAGTGGCAAATTTAGCCCTTTCAACAATGGACAAACGCCATCATTATTTAGTAGAAAAAAGCAAGTTCTTCAACAGTGATTTCTTAGTGCGTGAGGGCTTTATTCGCCGTGAAAATTTCACTAGTATGATTGCCATTGTCGGACTTGCTGATGCAACAAACCACTTCCTACAACAAGAGGGATTGCAAGAAACCTTTGGGCAAAGCGCACGTGGTGAAGAAATCGCAACAGCGATTATGGATAAATTAAGCGCAGTAAATCAAGCGCACGAGGGCGTTTATGTGGAACGCACTAACAATCGCTATTTATTGCACGCTCAAGTGGGCGCAAGCAACCACGCTGAAGATAAACTCAACACGCCAGCGCACCGTATTCGTGTGGGCGAAGAACCGACTTTATTAGCGCATTTGAAACAATCTGCGCCGTATCATAAATATTTCCCATCTGGCACAGGCGATTTATTTGCTTTTGATCAAGGCTATTTAGACCACCTTGATGCCGTGGTGGATATTATCGACGGTTCATTCCAATTAGGCTATCGCTACATCACCACCTATTTGAAAAACACTGATTTAATTCGTGTAACAGGTTATTTAGTGAAGAAAAGCGAAGTCGAACGTTTCCGCAAAGGCGAAGCGGTGTTGCGAGATACCACGTGGTATGGCGCTGGTACTGACGATTGCGCCAATGTATTCGACCGCCAATTACGTGATGAAGACGATGTCTGCGCCGCTTAAAATGCACAGCGAAATGCAAAACGCCAAAAAGTGCGGTGAAATAACCGCACTTTTTGCTGATGAACTTGCAAATATCACCGTGCCGCTGCATCGGATAATCCCCTTTTCTAATGTCGAGGGGCAAGGCAATCGCACCAGTATTTTTCTGCAAGGTTGCAAGCTAAACTGTCTTTATTGCCACAACCCCGAAACGATTCCTCGTTACAGCCCCGACAGCAAATTAGTCAGTTTGCAATATTTATATGAGCAAGCGATGGACGCAGTCCCTTTCATTCGTGGCGTTACGGTTTCAGGTGGCGAGCCAACCTTGCATCATCGAAAATTAGTACCACTTTTCAATGCCTTACGCCAACAAGGATTAAGCTGTTATCTTGATAGCAGCGGCTTTTTTGAATTCGATAAAATCTTACCTTTAATTGAAGTTACCGATAAATTTTTATTCGATCTTAAAGGCGAGGGCGCTGGTCTAGAAACTCTTTGTTTTGAGCGAAAAAATCAACAAGGCAAAACGCCAACGCAAGTCATTCCCACTGTCGCCAAGATTAAAGCCGATAAGTTACAACGTAATTATTTGAACTTAAAACGCTTGCTTGAAATGGATAAAGTGGAAGAAGTGCGGTTAGTTTTCGTGAAGAATTTCTTTAATGCGTATACACTAGTGGCACAAACTGCCGAATTATTGCAAGCCTATCCCGATGTAGTGTTTAAATTAATCCGAGTGCATAACAAAGGCACGAGAGATCCACAAGGTTTAGAACCACATATTCCAAGCATTGAAGAAACTCAAGCTCTCGCCGATTATGCCAAACAATGTGGCATAAAAAAAATTGTGGTGATTTGTTAAGGAAAACTTGTTAAAAAAACACCGCACTTTTGGCAAGAAAGCAACCATAATCGCACAAAAATAAAACAAAATCTAAAGGGGCATTACAAAAGCCTCTTTTTTTGTCGTTAATTTGTGATCCATCTCACTCATTTCACGACTTTTTGCTTTGTGTATTTCGATATAAAAAAGTATAATCGCTATGCTTTTTTTATTAATCAATATTGAGGTCTAATATGGACATTTTAATGAGTATCATCGGTATCTTCGCGTTGTTACTAATTGCATTTGCATTTTCAAATAACCGTCGAGCCATTAATTATCGCACTGTATTTGGTGCGTTAGCCATTCAAATCGCTATCGGGGCATTTATTCTTTATGTGCCTTTTGGGCGTGATGTGTTAGAAGCAATTTCTAATTTCGTACAAAAAATTATCGGCTTTGCCAATGACGGTATTGATTTTGTCTTCGGTTCATTTACCAATGTTGAGAAAAACGGTTTTGTCTTTGCAGTTAAAGTATTGCCTATTATCGTTTTCTTCTCTGGTCTAATTTCTATTCTATATTATTTAGGTGTAATGAAATGGATCATCGCTATCATCGGTGGTAGCTTGCAAAAAATTCTTGGTACATCAAAGGCAGAATCAATGTCTGCGGCTGCGAATATTTTCGTAGGACAAACTGAAGCACCATTAGTTGTTCGCCCTTTCATCGGCAGAATGACACAATCTGAATTATTTGCCATTATGGCAGGTGGTACAGCGTCAATCGCAGGTTCTGTTTTAGCCGCTTATGCTGGAATGGGCGTGCCACTTCCATACCTTATTGCTGCGAGCTTTATGGCTGCGCCAGCAGGTTTATTATTCGCCAAAATTTTATTCCCACAAACTGAAAAATTTGACGACAACATTACCCAAAGCAACGAAGAAAAACCAGCTAATGTGCTAGAAGCAATGGCGCAAGGCGCAAGCTCTGGTATGCAATTAGCATTCAACGTGGGCGCAATGTTAATCGCATTCATCGGTTTAATTGCGTTATTCAACTGGGGACTTGATTCACTCGGTTCACTTTTCGGTGTCGAGGGTTTAAGTTTACAAAGTATTTTCGGTTGGGTATTTAAACCATTAGCTTATTTAATTGGTATCCCTTGGGAAGAATCAGCGGTTGCTGGTCAAATGATTGGTATGAAACTCGCTATTAACGAATTCGTGGGCTACCTTGAATTTACCAAATATTTAGGTCCAGAAGCACCAATGGTCTTAAGCGAAAAAACTAAAGCTATCATCACATTTGCACTTTGTGGTTTTGCTAACTTCAGCTCAATCGCCATCTTAATCGGTGGTTTAGGCGGAATGGCACCAAACCGTCGTGGCGACATTGCTCGTTTAGGCTTAAAATCAGTGTTAGCGGGTTCACTTGCTAACTTAATGAGTGCAACAATCGCAGGTTTATTCGTTAGCCTTGGAGCGCTTTAATCGCCTAAAGTGCGGTCTTATTTGGCTTATTTTTTAAGCTAACCAATATCACTTAACACCACGAAATTTCGTGGTGTTATTTTTTTGCCATTTTTGTTCATTTTAGATGTAGAATATCCCTATTTAGCGACATCAATCAAAAGGATTTATATGCTTACGTTAGAACAAGCTCTCGATCAAATGTTGGCTGCCTTGCCAACGCCACAAAAAAGCCACCTTGTCGATATTCAACAAGCCGCCAATTTAGTTTGCGCTCAAGATGTCATTTCGCCAATTAATGTTCCCTCTTTCGATAATTCCGCAATGGACGGTTATGCCGTGCGTTTAGCCGATTTAACACAATCGCTGACGCTGTCTGTTGCTGGTAAATCTTTTGCTGGCAACCCTTTTGTTGGCGAATGGAAAGCGCAAAGTGCGGTGCGAATTATGACAGGCGCACTCATTCCCGATGGCGCAGATGCGGTGGTAATGCAAGAAGATGTGCAAGTTAGCGATGATGGTACGGTAACTTTTAACACTCTGCCGAAGATTAACCAAAATATCCGCCGCATTGGCGAAGATGTAAAACGTGGTGATGTGGTGCTAAAAAAAGGGCAAAAACTCACCGCAGTTTCGCTGCCACTGCTCGCTTCTCTTGGTATTGCGCAAGTAGAAGTTTACCCTCGTTTAACCGTTGCGGTACTTTCAACAGGTGATGAATTAGTGCCTATTGGACAGCCATTGCAAACAGGTCAAATTTACGATACGAACCGTTTTGCAGTAAAATTAATGTTACAAAAATTAGACTGCGACGTGCTTGATTTCGGCATTTTGCCTGATAATCCAGCGCAATTTGAACAAGCCTTTTTACAAGCGCAACAACAAGCTGATTTGGTGATTACTAGCGGCGGCGTGTCGGTGGGCGAAGCTGATTTCACCAAAACTGTGCTAGAAAAAGTGGGCGCAATCAACTTTTGGAAACTCGCCATCAAACCAGGTAAACCTTTTGCTTTTGGTAAATTAGACAATGCGTGGTTCTGCGGTTTACCGGGCAATCCTGTTTCTGCGCTCGTTACGTTTTATCAATTAGTGCAGCCTGTTATCGCCAAATTATCAGGCGCAATATTTCAGCCAGCGCCACAATTTCAAGCCATTGCTCGTAGCCCAATGAAAAAGGCAGTGGGCCGTTTAGATTTTCAGCGTGGTTTTTATCAACTGAATGCGCAAGGGCAAATTGAAGTTGAACCGGTGGGCTTTCAAGGTTCGCATTTATTCAGCACCTTTGTGAAAAGTAATTGCTTTATTCGCCTTGAACAAGAACGTGGCAATATTGCTGTCGGCGAAACAGTAACCATTGAACCTTACAATCATTTATTAGGCTAAATTATGGCGGAATTAAGTTATCAAGAAGAATTGCGCTATAACCGTCAAATCATTCTCAAAGCGATTGATTTTGACGGTCAAGAACGCTTAAAAGACAGCCGAATGTTAATCGTTGGCTTGGGCGGTTTGGGCTGCGCTGCCAGCCAATATTTAGCTGCTGCAGGCGTAGGGCATTTAACACTACTCGACTTCGACACCGTGTCTTTATCCAATTTACAACGCCAAGTGTTACATTGCGATGCTCGTTTAGAAATGCCCAAAGTGCAATCCGCTCAACTCGCGCTGCAAGCCCTTAATCCACACATCGAAATTGAATGCGTGGCGCAAAAATTGTCGGCAGAAAAACTAGCGGAATTTATACCGCAGTTTGATGTGGTGCTTGATTGTACCGACAACGTAGAAAGCCGAAATCAGCTCGACCAGGCGTGTGAGCAAGCCAAAGTGCCACTTATTTCAGGGGCGGCAATTCGTATGGAAGGGCACGTTTCGGTGTTCACTTATGAACCAAACACGCCAACCTATCGCCAGCTTAGCCAACTTTTTGGCGAAAATGCGCTAAGCTGTGTGGAAGCAGGGGTGCTTTCGCCTATTGTGGGCATTGTTGGCTCAATTCAAGCCTTTGAAGCTATTAAAGTGCGGTTAAAAATTGGCAAGAATTTAACAGGACGCTTGCTAATGATCGACGGGCTCACAATGACATTCCGAGAAATAAAATTACCTTGCTAATGAGATAATATTATGAAAAATAAACTAATTGGCTTAGCCATTGTGGCAATCATCACGCTATTTGCCAAATTAAGCTCAATGACTGATTGGGCAACGCAGTGGCATTTGGGCGCACTGACATTGGCAATTTTATTTGGGCTTGCCGTCGGCAACACTATTTACCCCAAATTTGCCAGTCAAGCCAACGCAGGCGTGATGTTTGCCAAAGGGCAATTATTGCGTTTCGGCATTATCTTATACGGCTTTAATATCACTTTTCAAGACATCACCGCCGTTGGAGCAAATGCGATTATTACCGATGTTATCATGTTAGTTAGCACCTTTTTTGTGACCTTCGCATTAGGTATTTATTTGCTAAAAATTGATAAACAAATTGTTTATCTTACCGCCACAGGTTGTAGCATTTGTGGTGCGGCGGCAATTTTAGCCGCTGAACCCGTGGTCAAAGCAGATTCGCACAAAGTGTCGGTGGCGATTGCCTTAATCGTAATTTTCGGCACAATTTCGATGTTTATCTACCCAACGATTTACCACGAAATTCAAGGCTTAAGCGATAATCAATTTGGTATTTATATTGGTTCTTCCGTACACGAAGTTGCACAGGTTTATACCGCTGGCAAAAATATCAATGCGCAAGTCGCCGATATTTCAGTGATCACCAAAATGCTACGAGTAATGATGCTTGCGCCGTTTTTAATTGTGCTTTCTTTTTATTTGCATAAACAACAAGGGCAAAGTGGCAAAACCAAATTCAATATGCCGTGGTTTGCACTGTATTTTATTTTAGTTGCTGTGTTTAATTCGTTCCATTTTCTCCCCGAACAACTGGTACAATTACTCATTCAAATTGACGGCATTTTATTGATGATGGCAATGTCTGCGCTCGGTTTAACCACACATATTAGTGCAATCAAACAAGCTGGCATCAAACCGCTGATTTTAGGTTTTGCGGTATTCTTATGGCTAGTTATTGGTGGATTTGCGGTGAATTTTGCAATGCTGCATTTCGCTTAATAGACAAAATGGTTGCTTGTAATGGTTCACTTTTCTGCAACACTCAAAAGACAGAATTAAATCATTAATTTACATTGTTCCCACTTTAGGTTATCGGTGATCGATAACCTAAGCACGCTCACACAGCACCATATTAGGTTGCTCTGAACGGCTAATAACTTGGACACTCTTCTACTCAAATGGCTCAACATTACATTGGTAAAGGTGAAATACTTAAACCAACAGATAAAATTATTTAACCAAAAACAAGCAATAAAAAAGCCCTTTTGCTTTTTACAAAAGAGCCTATATTCATCACTAAACCTGTTCCGAAACTATTTTATAAAATATTGATTTTATTAGTATGAAAACAATTAAAATCGTTAATAGTTTCAGAACAAAAAACAGTGTTAAAGCCTTATAGAATAAGGATTAAGCACGTTTAAAGTCGATGTGTGCTAATTTTGGTTTGAATGGGTGGCGTTGCATTGCTTGTACTTTAACTGCAACTTCTTTGCCATCAATTACCAATGTGATTACTTCTGAATAGAAGCTATCGTGTACTTGAGCGTTGTTTAATTCATCGTGGTTTAATACGATTGAAACTGGCGCTTCGCTGCCACCATAAACGATTGCAGGGATTTGACCATTATGACGCAGGCGGCGGCTCGCACCCTTACCTTGCGATGTACGAACTTCAGCGTTAAATTTAAATGCCATTTTAATGTTCTCTATTAAGTAAGATTGTTTAAAGTCAGAAATCGCAGGCGACCCAGCGATTTCCCATAATTTGCTCAAAATAAATTTGAGAGGGCGTATTATAATCAAATTTCACAAAAAATCAAATTTTCTTCAATGAATTGCAGGATTTATCGCCAATAAAAAGTGCGGTGGAAAAAATACGAATTATTAGCAACTTTATTTATGTTAATTTTTTGTTAATCAATTCTAAATAAAAATAATTAACATTAAAATTTCTTTTAAAATTAATGAGTTATGCAAAATAAAGGTTGCAATATTAATAAATGAGATTACAATGATTAAATCCTTTCACTTCATCAACAATGAGGAAATTAATATGTTAAATCCAGCGATTATTGCAAAATTAAATGAACAAATTAATTTAGAATTTTATTCTTCTAATATTTATTTACAAATGAGCGCTTGGTGCGCTAACCGTGGCTATGAGGGTGCGGCTGCCTTTTTATTGCGCCACGCCGACGAAGAAATGGAACATATGCAAAAATTGTTCGATTATGTTAGCGAAACTGGTGGTCTGCCAATTTTAGGCAAAATTGATGCGCCGAATACAGAATATCAGTCTTTACGCCACGTACTAGAAACCGCATTTGCTCACGAAAAACACGTTACGGCAAAAATCAACGAATTAGTGGAAGTTACTTTTGCTCATAAAGACTACTCTACTTTTAACTTCTTGCAGTGGTATGTGGCCGAACAACACGAAGAAGAAACGTTGTTCAACGGTGTGATTGATAAATTTAATATTCTAGGCGAAGACGGCAAAGCCTTATATTTAATTGATAAAGATTTATTAACGTTATAAAAAGGAGAATAAAAATGTTAGCAGAAAAAGTGATTAAACTTTTAAACGATCAAATGAATTTAGAATTTTATTCTTCAAACCTTTATTTGCAAATGAGTGCGTGGTGCGAACATAAAGGCTATGTGGGCGCAGCCAAATTCTTGCGTGAACACGCCGCTGAAGAAATGCAGCATATGCGCAAATTATTTACCTACTTAAATGAAACTGGTGCGGAAGCAAAAATCGAAGCGATTGAAGCCATTGCCCACGAATACAGCTCATTAAGAGAAGTGGTTGAATTGACTTTTGCTCACGAAAAATTGATCACGCAAAAAATCAATGAATTGGTCGGCGCAACCTTTGAAGAAAAAGATTTCTCCGCATTTAATTTCTTACAATGGTATGTGGCGGAACAACACGAAGAAGAAAAATTATTCGGCAGCGTATTAGATAAATTCAATATCTTAGGCGAAGATGGCAAATCAATTTTCTTATTAGACAAAGACTTAGGTGCACTTTCTAGTGCAAACTAAGTTATTGGCTTTTGTTTAAAATAAAAGTGCGGTGAAAAAACGTTAAATTTTTCCACCGCACTTTTTTATTTCTCGCCTTGAATTTGTTCGCTTTCTTGTGTTTGATAATGTTGATAGGTCTTGTAGCTAAAAGCCGTTAAGAGAATAAAAAAGAGAATAATCAACTGTATAAGACGTTTTTTAGTGAGCTTTTCTGCGGGCATAAATAACCTATTTTTGTTAGAGATTAGATTTTATTACTTCTTAATTTGGTAAAATAATGCTATTATTTTTTGCGTTAGATCAATTTTATCATAAATTTGAGGCAGAATGAGTATTTTATCTTCAGAACAACGTATTGGTCGCCGAATTCAATCGGGCGGCTGCGCTATTCACTGTCAAGATTGCAGCATCAGCCAGTTGTGTATTCCTTTTACATTAAATGAACACGAATTGGATCAGCTTGATAATATTATTGAGCGCAAAAAACCTATCCAAAAATCTCAAGTGTTATTTAAAGCAGGAGATGAACTTGCATCGCTTTATGCTATTCGCTCTGGCACGATAAAGTCTTATACCATCAATGAAGCTGGCGAAGAACAGATTACCTCCTTCCATTTACCTGGGGATTTGGTGGGCTTTGATGCCATTATGAATATGCGCCACCCAAGTTTTGCTCAAGCACTTGAAACCGCAATGGTATGCGAAATTCCATACGATATTTTAAATGATTTAGCGGGTAAAATGCCGAAATTGCGCCAACAAATTATGCGTTTGATGAGTAGCGAGATCAAAAGTGATCAGGATATGATTTTGTTATTGTCAAAAATGAATGCTGAAGAACGTTTAGCCGCATTTATTTATAATTTATCAAAACGCTACGCTGCTCGAGGCTTTTCACAACGAGAATTCCGTTTAACAATGACACGTGGCGACATCGGCAATTACCTCGGTTTAACCGTTGAAACCATTAGTCGCTTACTCGGACGTTTCCAAAAATTGGGCATTCTTGCCGTGCAGGGCAAATATATTACGATTAACGATTTGCCACAACTCACCGAATTGGCTGGAATTAATCGTACCAAAATCCAATTTTTAGAGTAAAATATTCCTTTCTTCGATTAGCATAGCAAATTTTTGTTATGCTAATCACATTTTTAAATAGGCTCACTTGTTATTTGCAGAAATCTGCTCTATGCTAACAAATACAAGCAATCCAAAGAATGAAGTCAAACTGCGAAATGCAATGGAGGTTATGATGAAATTCAATAACATTCTCGTTATTCTTAACCCTGAAAATGAAAAGCAATATGGGCTTGCCCGAGCGGTTCGTTTAGTTAATGAACAAAAAAGCGATGAGCCAGTGAATATCACTGTTTTTCTGCCTGTCTATGATTTATCTTACGAAATGTCAGCATTACTGTCCTCAGAGGAACGTGATGAAATGCACCAAACGGTGGTAGAACAACGTAAAAAAGACGTGCTACCTTATTTGGAAAAATATGCAGATCCGATGATTAATTTCCGTTCTGTTGTTGTGTGGAACAGCAATGAAGCAGAAGCGATTGTGGCTGAAATCGAAAATAATAATTATGATTTGGTGGTGAAATACACCAAAGAAGAAGAAAGTTTGACTTCCCTCTTTGTTACGCCGATGGATTGGCAATTATTGCGCAAATGCCCTGCGCCACTTTTAATGGTGCGTGATGGTAATTGGAAACATCAACGTCGAATTTTAGTCGCTGTGAATGTGTCGGGCGATGAAGAATATCACGATAGTTTCAACAAAGAATTGGTTTCTCTTAGTATGGATTTAGCCGATCAATTAGAACGTGGCAACGTGCATTTGGTCAGTGCTTATCCGCCGACACCAATGAATATGGCGATTGATTTGCCTGAATTCCACACCAGCGAATACATTAATGGCGTGCGTGGACAGCATTTAATCAATATGAAAGCCTTGCGCCAGCATTTTGGTATCGCCGAAGATCATACCCACGTTCGTGAGGGTTTCCCTGAAGAAATCATTCCACAAGTGGCGAAAGAATTGGAAGCGGAGCTGGTTATTTTGGGCACAGTTGGACGCACAGGGCTTTCAGCAGCCCTATTAGGCAACACGGCGGAACACGTTATCAGCAAATTAGAATGTAATCTGCTTGCGATTAAACCGACGAAAAAGCCTGAATAAGATTTTTACGCAATAAGCGGTAAAAGTGCGGTTAATTTCACCGCACTTTTTCATTTTAATCACCCTATTACACAATGAAAATAAGATAATGACAGAAACAACCTTAACAAAACTCGACCCAGATCAAGCCATTGATATTGCCTATGACATTTTTTTAGAAATGGCGGGCGAAAATTTAGATCCTGCAGATATTTTATTATTCAATCTGCAATTTGAAGAACGTGGTGCGGTGGAATTTGTAGAAACCGCCGAAGATTGGGATCAGGAAATTGGTGTGCTTATCGACCCGAACGAATATGCCGAAGTTTGGATTGGCTTAGTCAATGAGCAAGATGAAATGGACGATATTTTTGCCAAATTCCTTATCTCTCATCAAGAAGAAGATCGACAATATCACATCATTTGGAAGAAATAATGTATCAACATAATCACAGCTTAAAAGCATTAAAACTCGGGCAAAAAACCGAATATTGCGCAAATTATGACCGCATTTTATTGCAAGCCGTGCCTCGTGCATTAAATCGTGATGACTTAGGTATTACACAAGCGCAACCTTTTTCGATTGGCGCAGATATTTGGACAGCTTATGAAATTTCGTGGCTAAATCCTAATGGCGTGCCACAAGTAGCGATTGCTGATGTGGCTATTGATTATCACTCGGTGAATTTAATTGAATCCAAAAGTTTTAAACTTTACTTAAATAGCTTTAATCAAACAAAATTTAGCTCATTCGACGAAGTTCAGCGCATTATGCAACAAGATCTTGCTGATTGTGCACAAGGTGAAGTTAAAGTGCGGTTAAATTCTTTAGCATTTTATCAATCTCAAGCCATTGCCGATTTGGCTGGCGAATGTATTGATGAACAAGATATTTGCATTGATAATTACGATTTTAACCCTGCTCTACTGGAAAATTGCACCAATGAAAAGCACGTGGACGAATATTTAGTGAGCCATTTATTAAAATCAAATTGCTTAATCACCAGCCAACCCGACTGGGGAACGGTGCAAATTCATTATGTGGGCAAACAAATTCAACGTGAGAAATTATTACGTTATCTGATTTCTTTCCGTCAACATAACGAATTTCACGAACAATGCGTCGAGCGCATTTTTAACGATTTAATGCGCTTTGCCCAACCTGAGAAATTAACGGTTTATGCACGTTATACCCGACGTGGCGGTTTAGACATTAACCCTTATCGTTCTAATTTTGAGCCTATTCCAGCAAATCAACGTTTAGCGAGACAATAATATGCAGCAAGTTTATTGTATTAATCCAAAAGGCAGTATGGATCAGCTTTCTCATTGCGAAGTAAAGCAACTTGCCAAACAAGCCAAATCACCGCTCTATCAACTTTATCGTAATTGCACATTGGCGATTTTAAACTCTGGCGCAATCACTGATGACAGCCGTGCGCTTTTAGCCAAATATCAAGATTTTGATGTGAATTTAGTGGCAAAAGAACGTGGTGTGGTGCTGGAATTGCACAATCCCCCACAAACTGCATTTGTCGATGGCGTGATGATTCGCAATATTCAATACCACTCTTTTGCCGTATTGCGTGATATTCTGTTCGTGAATAGTATGCTGCCAAATCTCGGTTTCAAAAAAAATGATGATGGCGAGCAAATTACCAATTTAGTCTTTAATATTTTGCGCAATGCTAAGGCATTAGCGATTGGTGAAATGCCGAATTTTGTGGTGTGTTGGGGCGGACATTCGATTACCCAAGTGGAATATCAATATTGCCGTGCCGTTGGCTTAGAATTGGGCTTGCGTGAGCTTAACATCATCACTGGTTGTGGCACTGGCGTAATGGAAGCACCAATGAAAGGGCGGCAATCGGACACGCTCATCAACGTTATAAAAACAGCCGTTTTGTCGGCATTACTGAGCCATCAATTATTGCTTCTGAGCCGCCTAATCCGATTGTAAACGAATTGATCATTATGCCAGACATTGAAAAACGCCTTGAAGCCTTTGTACGCATAGGACACGGCATCATTATTTTTGCTGGTGGCCCGGGCACATTTGAAGAATTTATGTTTATTTTAGGCGTGAAACTTAATCCGAAAAATAAAGCGCAACATTTGCCATTAATTTTAACTGGTCCAAAAGAAAGCGCAGATTATTTTGCGGCGATAGATCGCTTTGTGCTAGAAACCTTAGGCGAAGAAGCGCAATCACTCTATCAAATTATTATTGACGATCCAGCTAACGTGGCTCGCCAAATGAAATCGGCAATGAGCGATATTCAGCAACAACGCTATAAAAAAGGCGACAGCTACAGCTTTAACTGGTCTTTGCATATTTCAGAAGATTTTCAAAAACCATTCGTACCAACCCACGAAAATATGGCGAATTTAAATCTCCATTTGAACCAAAGTGCGGTGGATTTAGCGGCAAATTTACGTCGTGCCTTTTCAGGTATTGTGGCTGGTAATATCAAGGCTGAAACCCAAGATGAAATTGCCCAAAAAGGGAAATTTAAACTTCACGGTGATGCTCAGCTAATGAATAAAGTCGATCAGCTTTTACAAGATTTTATCGTGCAACATCGTATGAAATTACCGACAGGCGATGCTTATGAGCCTTGCTATGAAATCGTTAAATAAATTAGCTTTATATTAGGAAAGCGCATTTTTATGAAATTAATTGAACAATTATTTGCCAACAATCACAGTTGGGCATTAAGAATGAAAGAGGAAAATTCCGACTATTTTAAGGAATTAGCCGAACATCAAACGCCACATTATTTGTGGATTGGTTGCTCCGATAGCCGTGTGCCAGCAGAAAAACTCACCAATTTAGAACCGGGCGAATTATTCGTCCACCGCAATGTGGCAAATCAAGTTATTCACACCGATCTGAACTGTTTATCGGTGGTGCAATATGCTGTGGACGTGTTAAATATCGAACACATCATCATCTGCGGACATACCAACTGCGGCGGCATTAAAGCGGCAATGACTAAGCAAGACTTGGGTTTAATCAACAACTGGCTGCTGCATATTCGTGATATTTATTTTAAGCACAGTCATTTGCTAGGGAATTTATCCGCTGAAAAACGTGCTGATATGCTCACAAAAATCAACGTTGCCGAACAAGTTTATAACCTCGGGCGTTCTTCGATTATTCAAGATGCTTGGGCAAGAGGGGCAAAACTGTCTTTGCACGGTTGGGTATATGATGTCAACGACGGCTTTTTGGTCGATCAGGGCGTACTTGCTACCAGCCGAGAAAGCCTTGAGATTTCTTATCGTAATGCGATTGCTCGCCTCTCCACGCTTGATGAAAACAATATTTTAGAGAAAAACCTGCCAAGCGAACTGCTCGCTGACTAACACAAATAAAAAGTGCGGTGTAAAATTCTTTCGTTTTTACACCGCACTTTTTTAATGTTTTATTTAATAATTCTTAAATGAGAAGCTGATGAGGCTTTTGCTGTGTCTTTTGCTTTATCCGTTGTTTCATTTTGACTTGCTTGAACTCGGTTTATCGACAATGTTTGGAAACTGGTCGGCTGCTCTATTTGCGCTTTATCCATTTCATCATAAATGCTTTCAGGTTCAAACATCACGCCATCGCCATTTTCTCGAGCATAAATTGCTAAGGCTGCCCCCATAGAATATAAATATCTTGTGGAATGCCTTGAAACGAGCGTTAAACTCAATAGCGTTATTCCCAAAGACAATGCTCCCACCGCACCAGATGAAATATTAAGTACGATTTGTCCGTCTTTAACATAGTCTTGCGGAACAACTACGCCATAATAAGTGGCATCAACCACAAGATAAGGCGTAAACTATTATCCACTAACCAATCATAATAAGCTCTTAATAAATAAGGGCGTTTTGGGGAAGATTTATATTCCATTGTATTTATTTATCGTCCATTAAATTTTTAGGTGCGCTATTGCCAACAGATTGTTGAATGAATCACGTTCAAAAAACGCGTGCCATATAGGCTTTTAAGGTTTTGCTGCCTGCACCAGTAAATTCTACGCCTAATTCTTGCATACGCCATAATAATGGCGCAATATAGCAATCCACCAAGCTAAATTCTTCGCTCATAAAAAATGGCGTTTGATCGAAAATTGGCGCAATGGCTAACATTCTTCTTTAAGCTGTCTTAATGCGTTTTTTTTTCTTCTGCCGTGCCTTTTTCTGCTTTAAACAAACTTGGATACCAATCTTGTTCAATACGCAACATTAATAAGCGAGTTTTACCACGAGAAACAGGATAAACTGGCATTATGGTGGGTGCGGAAAACGCTCATCAAATATTCCATATGATTGCGTGAGTTGAATAATACAAGATCTCGGTCAACCAATGTTGGCAATGTGCCATAGGGTTTAATTCCATTAAATCTTCTGATAAAGATTGAGGATCTACCACTTCTGTGTCATAAGCAACGCCTTTTTCTGCTAAGACAATGCGCACTTGGTGGCAAAAAATGTCTGATTTATCAGAAAAAAGTGTCATTACGGAACGTTTATTTACAGTACTGGTCATTTAGTCCTCCAACGACTAAAATAGAATATAGAGTTCTCAATAGGCGAAATTGGGCTGATTTTCATCAATAATGCCACGCCTTAAAAATCAGGTTGGTTATTATATCACAAATCAGCGTTCGATTTCCAAGCCTCTTGCAAAATTATTAGCCAGATAAGCAAATAAATCTTTTTCCAGCCATAAAAAAAACGGTGGCACAACCACCGTTTTTCGTTTAATTGATTTTTATTCTACAATCAATGTACGGCAAGTATTTGTGCCGCCTGAAGTTAATTGGTCGCCTTGCGTTAATAAAACAAGATCGCCACTCATTAAGTAGCCTTTATCTTTTAACATCGCAATCGCTGATCTTAAACCTTGAATCGTACGAGTTTCTTCATCGAAGAATACTGGCACAACACCACGATATAATGCACACGCATTTAATGTAGATTCGTGGCGTGATAAAGCAAAGATTGGCAAGCCTGAGCTAATACGCGACATTAATTTTACTGTTTGACCTGTTGTGGTCATTGAAATCAATGCGCTCACCCCTTTCATATGGTTTGCAGCAAACATCGCAGACATTGCAACCGCTTTCAATGGTGTCGAATTGACGATCCATACGGTGTTTTGACACATTAATGCTTGGCATTTTTTCTGCGCCTAAACACACTTTAGCCATTGCAGCCACCGTTTCAGATGGATATTGACCTGCAGCAGTTTCTGCTGAAAGCATTACTGCGTCCGTACCGTCTAACACCGCATTCGCTACGTCCATAACTTCCGCACGAGTTGGCATTGGGTTGCTGATCATTGTTTCCATCATTTGTGTTGCTGTGATAACCACACGGTTTAATTGACGTGAACGGCGGATTAATTTTTTCTGTACGCCCACTAATTCAGGGTCGCCGATTTCCACGCCTAAGTCGCCACGAGCCACCATAATCACGTCAGAAGCTAAAATAATGTCGTCCATTGCCGCATCATCAACCACAGTTTCAGCACGCTCTACTTTCGCCACGATTTTTGCTTTTAAGCCAGCATCTGTCGCTAATTGACGAGCATAGTTCAAATCTGCACTTGAACGAGGGAAAGAAACCGCTAAATAATCTACGCCGATACGTGCCGCTGTAATAATGTCGGCTTTGTCTTTTTCAGTCAACGCATCAGCAGATAAGCCACCGCCTAATTTGTTAATCCCTTTATTATTTGAAAGAGGACCACCAACAGTAACTTCGGTAAATACTTTTGCACCCTCGGTTGAAAGCACTTTTAATTGAACACGGCCGTCATCTAATAATAAAATATCGCCTGGCACAACGTCTTGCGGTAAAGTTTTGTAATCTAAACCTACAGCGTCTTGGTTACCCTCACCTTTTGGCAATTCAGCATCTAAAATAAATTTATCGCCGATGTTTAAGAAAATTTTACCCTCTTTAAAGGTTGAAACGAATTTTCGGGCCTTGCAAATCGCCTAAAATCGCCACGTGCTTACCTAATTTTTCCGCAATTTCACGCACTTTTTCAGCACGAGTAATATGATCTTCTGGTGTACCGTGAGAGAAATTCCATACGGACAACATTTGCACCTGCCGCAATAATTTTTTTCTAAATTGTTGCCTTTATCCGTTGCAGGCCCCATTGTACATACGATTTTTGTTCTTACTTAAGTCTTCTAGACATTGATTTTCCCTCATTATATTTCTTTAAAAATTAAGCTGTTAATCTATTTCTCGCTGCGCTACATCTGCAACGATGAAAAAACTGCCCAACATTATACGCCTAAAACTGTTGAAAGCTATCCATTCCAACAAAATTTCCTTTTGACTTTTAGATAAATTTGGTTTATTATATTTGCCAAATATCCAGCATAGAGGAAAATCAAATGAAAATTTTTATTATGCGACACGGTGAGGCAGAAATGTTTGCCAAATCGGATAAAGAACGCCAACTCTCAGAATTTGGTCAAGAAAGCGCATTTAATCAAGGAATTTGGTTAAAATTCCACCGCACTTTGCTTTGACAAAGTCTTAGTCAGCCCCTATGTGCGAGCGCAACAAACCTTTCAACAAGTCAATCAAGCATTTGAACAACAATTAACCCCTCGCCGAAACTTGGGACGCCATCACGCCCTACGGCAACGCAGAACTGGTTTCTGATTATCTTTCAGTGTTATTTGATCAAGGCGTAGAATGCCTATTAATCATCTCACACTTGCCTTTGGTTGGCGAAATGGTAGCTGAATTATGCGGCAAAATAATGTGTCTTTTATGCCAGCGACGATTGCCGAACTAGAATGGGACGGCGACAGCGGCAAGGTGTTGCAAGCGAAGCCTTAAAAACGATTTAAACTGACTAAAAGTGCGGTGTAATTTGACTTAGTTTTACATTAAACTAAGCCAAATTTACCACTTTAATTTAAATAATTCCCACGTTGCCCAAAACTGCCATATTCCCAGCCTAAATATTGGCAGAAAAGGCATCGGCAAGTTGCTCAAAAACGCTCCACTTGATTGAAAATATCTTGCGTATCTAAACTCATTTCTTGCTCAATTTTAACTAAATAAACATCGCTAGAGTCGTCTGTTTGTACAGGATTTTCGGTGTATTTAATGTGATTAAATTGCACATCAGACAGGCTACATTTTTCGATAAACCGCTCCACTTCTTCTTTTTCGTTGAAATGAAAGCTATGCTCAACCAATTTTGGCGACGATAAATCCACCCCATTTTCCACTAAAGTGTCTAAAATTTCTTCTGTTAAAGTCATTTTGCTTTCAAGTGATGATGGCAATAAAAACTCAAAATAGGTGTCCCAATGAGCATCTTGTTGCACAATTAAGTCGTCATA